>OZ241979.1:0-1130000 GCA_965204235.1 uncultured Binatia bacterium (SeqCode) | reverse complement strand
GACGCGCTTTCAGGTAGCGTCTGCTCGACCGCCGGCGCACCGGGCGAGAGCCACCGTACCGCGGTGGCCGTCGATGGTGATCCGATGCCCGCTCGCGATCCGCCTGGTCGCATCGTTCACCCCCATCACCGCGGGGATGCCGTACTCCCGCGTGACCATGGAACCGTGGGCCGCCGGACCACCGATGTCCGTCACCAGGCCGATGGCCTGGTCGAAGAGCTGCATCCACGCCGGGGCGATGTTCGGGCACACCAGGATGCGGTTGGGTTTCATCTTGTCGAAGTCGGTCCGGGAGCGGATGACGCATGCCTCTCCCGTCACACGTCCCGGGCTCACCGGGGAGCCCCGCAGCACGTTGCCCCGACCCGCGTCGGGTTCCGCGGACGCGGATGCGTCCCCGTCCTTTGGCCCGATCGTGTGCGGAGGACGCAGGGACTTGCGGGCTTCCCGCAGCGCGCGCCGCTGCTCCGCGGTGCGCAACAGGTGGGGCAAGGCCCGGCCTTGCCGCCGCGCCTTGCCTGCCGCGGCGAGCTCGCCGCTCGTCAGGTGGAAAGCGTCCGCGGGCGCCGCCAGCGTCCCCGCGTCAACCAGACGACGTCCCAGCTCCAGGACCAGCGGGCGCAGCACCGACCACGCGGCGCCGACGAAGAACAGCGCTTCTTCCCGATGCGAGTGGGACCGTCGGGCGAGCCGTACGCGATGGCGAAGTCTCCAGCGCCGGAAGCCGCGGAACGCCGTTCCCGCGTCCCGGTACGCGGGAACGGACGGGGTCCGGTCCTGCGCGTGCGGTCCGCACTCGGGATCCCGAACCGACTGCTGCAAGGCCTGCAGGACCTGCGAGGGGTCTTCGGCCATGGTGGGCTCCACGAAATCGAGCGTATAGACCTGGTGGCCGTAGCGGTCGATATACCCGTCGAGGGCGGCGCTCACCGCCGCGCCGGCCGCGTGGTTCCGAAGCGCCTCCCGCAGGCGTTTCACCGGAGTGGCGAGCGCCAGTTCGCGGAGCGGCGCGCTTGCCCGGACTCCCTCGGCCAGCGCGCGCAACTCCGCCCGGGCGCGCATGGCCGGTGACCGCAGCGCGCCGAGGAACTGCGCGTTGGCGAGGTCGGCGTCGGCGGCGTTCCCTTGCAGGAAATCGCGCAGCCAGTACTCCTTGCGCCTTGCGTGGATGATCGCCAGGTAGGCGCCGTCGTACCAGTAGCTGGCGTCGGCCCGGGCCAGGGCGCGTATCCCGGACAGCAGCGTCTCGTCGTCCGCGTCGCCGGGGGCCACCCGCGACCACTCCTCGATGGCCGCCAGGTAAGCCGGCAGGGCCTTGCGGCGCCAACGGGAGACCAGTCGAAAATAGAGCGCGAACCCGCGGCGCGCTTTCTCCCTCCCCTTGGAGAAACGGCCGTCGCGGCTCGGCGCCGCCCCCTCTTCCTGCAGGCGGCTCCACACGCCGAACCGTCTGTACGCAAAGCCGTTCACGGTGACGTGGGTGGGGAGACGCGCCGACGGCAGGCCGTCCCGCAACGGGTCCACGCCCCTGGCCCTGAGGAACCAGCGCGCCCAGGGCTCCCGGCACGCCTCGGTCAGGTAAACTTCCTCGAACAGCGTCGATACCGGGTCGAGCATGTACTCGACGATCTGGATCCGTTTCAGGATGGCGTCCGGTTCCGGCGGTTCCCATCGGACGTTCGGCAGCGGCTGCGGCGGCAGGTTGGTAATGGGCCGCGATTGGAGCAGCCACGGCTTGCCGCCTGCGACGGACCACTCGATGTCCTGCGGCGCACCCTCCAGGAGGCGTTCCACCTCGACGCCCAGGAGGACGAGCTCCTTGACCCGCGGCGCCGGCAGCGACGGTTCGCCGCGCCGGGCCGGGTCCACCGAGGCCAGGCGCGTGCCGGATTCCGCGGCCACCGCCATGCGCTCCTTGGGGCCGACGGTGGTTTCCCGGATCTCCAGGGCGCCGCGGTCCACCAGGTAAACGTCCGGCGTCACCCGTCCGCCGACGATGGCCTCGCCGAGACCGTAGCCGGCGTTGACGACGGCCTCGGAGCGCTCGCCGGTGGTCGGGTTGGCGGTAAACAGGACGCCGGAGACCTCGGCGTCCACCATGCGCTGCACGACCACCGCCATCGAGGGCTCGCGGTCGATGCCCATCCGATGCCGGTAACCAAGGGCCCGGGCTGTCCACAGGGAGGCCCAGCAACGGCGCACGGCCCACAGCACGGCGCCCTCGCCGCGCACGTTCAGGAACGTGTCGTGCAGGCCGGCGAACGAGAGTTCCGGCAGGTCTTCGGCGATGGCGGAAGAACGCACCGCCACCGCGGGTTCTCCCGCGCCGAGTCCGCGGTACGCGCGACCCGACTCGGCGGCCAGGTCGGACGGCAAGGCCGCGTTCTCGAAGCGTTCCCGGATGCGGGAGGACGCCCGTTGGAAGGAGACCCTGCCCGCGGCGTCGAGGGCGGGTCTCGCAAGTTCCCGCAGCGTCGCCCTCATGTGGTTGGAGTCCACGAAACGCTCGTAGGCCGAGGTCGTCAGAATGAAGCCGCCGGGCACGGGGAATCCCGCCCTCGACAGCCGCGTCAGCCGCGCGCCCTTGCCGCCGACGACTTCGAGCGACGCGTCCCCGGTTTCCAGAGGCAGAACGATCATGGTCTATGGAGAGGTCTCAGGCCCGTTGGAGGGAGGTCCTGGTCTCCGCTTCGTCGAACCTTCCGAGCAACGACAGCCTTGTGGTATCCTTCGGGATGGGCGGATGCGCAAGGATTGCGACCGGTTGCTTCCGCCTGCGCTGCACGATGGCGGTCCGAACCCGTCCGTCAACCGGGCCCGGCCAAGCGCACGGAGACGGAGCCACACGGACAGGATAGTGGGCCATGCCGCAAACGTCAATCAAGACCTTCCCCTCCCACGGTTTCCGGTCTGAACGCCTCTCCCTGTGGTTGCTGCTGCTCGCCCTGTCCACGTTGTTCCTGTGCAGCTTCGACAAGGGATACTTCTACCGCCCCGGCAGCCCCAACTGGAATACGGCGAAGAACCTGGCGATGGCCGAGAACCTGTCGCCCCATCACCATTTCCGGTTGTTCGTGGGGCTGCGCCCGGGACCGGGCGGCGACCCGGCATACGAGATGTTCAGCCGCTATCCCGTCGGCGGATACGCACTCATCAAACTCGCCATCCTCCCCTTCGGAAACGACCTGTCGGCCGGAATCCTGGCCGCCCGCATGCTCATGCTGCTGTTGTTCGGCGCCGCCGCGCTCCTGGCCTTCCACTCCCTCGCACGGATCACCTCCCACAGATGGGTCGCGCTGGCCGCTACCCTCGCGGCCTTCTCCTCCTACTACATGCTGTTGTACGGCGACGCGGTTTCCGTGGAGTACGGCGTGGACCTGTTCGCGGTGATGCTGGTCTTCCACGGCATGGTGGTGTTCGTGCAGGAGGGACGGTTCCGGCAACTGCTGGCCAGGACCTGCGTCGCGCTGCTGCTGGGGTGGCACGTGTATGCGTTCCTGCTGCCGTTCCTCATCCTGGGTCTGGCGCACGAGGCGGTCCGGGCGTGGAAGGACGGGACCGCGCTGTGGCCGCGTGTGTGCTCGACTGCTGCGGCGGTGCTGCGCAGCCGTTACATGGCGCTGGGCGTGTTCGCGCTGCTGTTCGGCGCGGCCGTCCTGGGCTTCAACTTCGCCAACGAGTACGCCGCGTTCGGAGGCCAGACCGCGGTGAGCGAACTGCCGTCCTTCCAGTCCATGCTCAGGCGAACCGGACTGGACCAGGACGCTTCCTTCGACCCCGGGTGGTGGCTGCGCTTCTTGCGAGAGCAGTTCCATCGTGTCCGCGTGGCGTCCGTTCCCTTCGTGCTGACCGACTGGGGAGCCGGTTTGCGGGGATGGTTTCCCTCGGTTCCCTTGTCGGCGTCAGGCCTTTCGGGGCCGGAGTTATGGGTTTACCTCCTGTTGTTGCTGATGGCGGTGGCCGCATCCGCGGCGGTGGTTCGGCTTGCGAGGCGGTTGTTGGCATGGCGTCCCCGCATGCTGCTGGCCACCCTGGCCCTGTCGGGGTTCTTCTGGGCCTTGCCCATGCGCCACAACGCTGCTTACCACAACCACGAAGCCCTGTATTACGTGGGCGTCCCGCTGGCGTTCCACTCGCTGCTCCTGCTGTACCTCCACAAACGCTGTGGGCGCGCTCCGGTGGTCGGCCTTGCGGTTGCGGCGCTGCTCGCCTTCGCCGTCTCCGCCTTCCAGATGGACCGACGACAGCGCCCGGACGCCCGGGTGGCAGAGATCCAACAGGACGCCCTGGCCGAACTCGGTCCCATACGCGAAACCACGCGGGGAAAGGCGGTCCTGGTCCTTGGATCCATCGAGCCCGAATGGTCCCGGCAGGTCATACAGCGGAACTACGGATCGGACTACGGATGGAGGTACTATCTCGCCGGCAGCGTCCTGATGCAATCCCCGGACCTCGCAGGCGTACGTCACCTGTACCCCGCAGGCCCCCGGGATCTCGCCGGCAGCGTCTTGACGCAATCCCTTGACATGGAAGCCGCCGGCCGCGCCGCAGACTTCATCGTCACCCGCGACCGCGTGGAGAGCGGCGCCCTGCTCACCCCCGGGAACGAAGAGGTGTTCCTGTATGGTTCCGCGGGTATGGACGACCTGGTGGAGTTCTACCGGGCCGCGTACCAACGGGTGGTGTCCGGAGAGCCTGCGGCGCGTTCCCACTTCGACGTCTATCTCGGCGACGGCGCGCTGTTCCACGTCAGGGAGCCCTGTGTCCGGGAGGATGTGGGATACTGGATCTACGTGGAGGCAGTCCCGGAAGACCCGAAGGACCTGCCCGGACGGCGCAGGCGGGAGGGTTTCGAGGATCTCGTCCTCCTCTTCCATCACAGCGGCGTGCTGTTCGAGGGGAAGTGCATGGCTGTCCTTTCACTCCCCGATTATCCCGTCTCCGGCATCAGGACGGGACAGCGGCCACGCCTGCACCGCCGTTGGAAAGGACGCCGCGGCTGGGAAGTAGAGATACCGGCGAGCCGGCAGTCCCCGCCGGGCGCCGGGAGGCCAGCCCTCGATGGATAAGGTCAAGATGGAGACAGACCACCCGTGAAGCCCTTCCTTTCCTGCGGGTTCCGGCCTGAACGCCTCACCCTGTGGTTGCTGCTGCTCGCCCTGTCCACGTTGTTCCTGTGCAGCTTCGACAAGGGATACTTCTACCGCCCCGGCGCCGATGACTGGAATTCCTCGAAAAACCTGGCCATCGCCGAGAACCTGTCGCTCGACCACCATTTCCGGTTGTTCCTGGGCTTGCGCCCGGGGTCGGGCGACGCCCCGGTATATGAGATGTACAGCCGCTTTCCCGTCGGCGGATACGCACTGATCAAACTCGCCATCCTCCCTTTCGGAAACCATCTGTCGGCCAAGATCCTGGCCGCCCGCATGCTCATGTTGCTGTTGTTCAGCGCTGCCGCCCTCCTGGCCTTCCTCGCCCTCTCCCGGATCACTTCCCACCGCTGGATCGCACTGGCCGCCACCCTCCTGGCGTTCTCCTCCTGGTACATGCTGTTCTACGGCAACGCGGTCTCCAACGAGTTCGGCATGGAGCTGTTCGCGGTGATGCTGGTCTTCCACGGCATGGTGGTCTTCGTGCAGGAGGGACGGTTCCGCCAACTGGCGGCCAGGACGTGCGTTGCGCTGCTGCTGGGGTGGCGCGTGTATGCGTTCCTGCTGCCGTTCCTCATCCTGGGCCTGGCAAGCGAGGCGATAGGGGCCTGGAAGGAGGGGACCGCGCTGTGGCCGCGTGCGCGCTCGACTGCGGCGGCGGTGCTGCGCAGCCGCTACACGGCGCTGGGCGTGTTCGCGCTGCTGTTCGGGGCGGCCGTCCTGGGCTTCAACTTCGCCAACGAGTACGCTGCGTTCGGAGGCGAGACGCGAGTGACCGAACTGCCGTCCTTCCGGTCCATGCTCAGCCGGACCGGACTGGACCAGGACCCGGACGCCCCCTTCGATTACGCTTGGTGGCTGCGCTTCTTGCGACAGCAGTTCTTTCGTGTCTGCGTGGCGTCCGTTCCCTCCGTCCTGACCGACTGGGGAGCCGGCTTGCGGGAGTTCCTTCCCTCCGTTCCCTTTTCGAGGCCGGGCCTTTCGGGGCCGGAGTTGTGGGTTGCCCTCCTGGCGTTGCTGATGGTGGTGGTCGCATCCACGACCGTGGTTCGCCTTGCGAGGCGGCTGTTGGCCCGGCGGCGCCGAATGCTGCTGGCCGCCCTTGCCCTGTCGGGGTTCTTCTGGGCGCTGCCCATGCGCCACAATGCTGCACACCAGAACCACGAGGCCCTGTTCTACGTGGGCGTCCCGCTGGTGTTCTACTCACTGCTCCTGCTGTACGTCCGCAAGCGCTGGGGACATGGTCCGGTAGTCGGCCTTGCAGTCGCGGCGCTGCTCGCCTTCGTCGTCTCCGCCTTCCGGATGGACCAACGATGGCGCCCGGACGCCCGTGCGGCCGAGATCCAACAGGCTGCCATGTCCGAACTCGGGACCATACGCGAAACCACCCGGGGAAAGGTGGTCCTGGTCCTCGGGTCCGTCGAGCCGGAATGGTCCTGGCAGGCTACACAGCGGAACTTCGTATGGAGATACTATCTCGCCGGAAGCGTCTTGACGCACTCCCCCCACCTTTGGGGGGGAGGCAATTACCTCCATCCCGCCGGAAGCGTCTCGACGCCTTCCCTCGACATGGAAGTCGCCGCCCGCGCCGCGGACTTCATCGTCACCCGCGACCGCGTGGAGAGCGGCGCCCTGCTCACACCCGGGAACGAAGAGGTGTTCCTGTATGATTCGGAGGGTATGGAAGATCTGGTGGAGTTCTACCGGGCCGCGTACCAACGGGTAGTGTCCGGAGAGCCTGCGGCGCGCTCCCACTTCGACGTCTATCTCGGTGACCGCGCGCTGTTCCACGTCAAGGATCCCTGCGTCCGGGAGGATGCGGGATACTGGATCTACGTGGAGGCGGTCCCGGAAGACCCGAAAGACCTGCCCGCACGGCGCAGGCGGGACGGCCTCGATGACCTCTTCCTCTTCTTCGACCACAGCGGCGTGCTGTTCGAGGGGAAGTGCATGGCCGTCCTTTCCCTCCCCGATTATCCCCTCTCCGGCATCCGGACGGGACAGCGGCCACGCCGACACCCCCTTTGGAAAGGACACCGCGGCTGGGAAGTCGAGATACCGGCGGGCCGGTAGTCGCCGCCGGTCTCAGTCTTCCTCGTACTGTTCCTTCAGCTTGGCGACCACCGAGGGGTCGGCAAGGGTCGTGGTGTCTCCCAGCGTCTTTCCGTCGGCGATGTCGCGCAACAACCGGCGCATGATCTTGCCGCTGCGGGTCTTGGGCAGCTCCGCGGCGTAGTAGAGCTCGTCCGGGCGCGCAATGGCGCCGATCTTCCGGGCCACGTGGGCGCGCAGTTCCTCGACGAGCTCCGGCGTGTTCTCGACGCCGGCGATCAGCGACACGAACGCGCAGATGCCCTGCCCCTTGACTTCGTGCCGCTTCCCGACGACGGCCGCTTCCGCCACCGCCTGATGATCCACCAGAGCGCTCTCGACCTCCATGGTGCTGATCCGGTGCCCGGAGACGTTCATCACGTCGTCCACCCGCCCCAGGAGCCAGAAGTAACCGTCCTCGTCGCGCTTGGCCCCGTCGCCCGCGAAGTACATGCCCGGGAACCGGCTCCAATAGGTTTCCACGTACCGGTCGGGGTCGTTGAACACGGTCCGCAGCATGGCCGGCCACGGCCGCTTCAGCACCAGGTAGCCGCCGCCGCCCGGCGGCACCGACCGGCCCTGCTCGTCCACCACGTCGGCCTCGATGCCGGGGAACGGCCGGGTGGCCGAGGCGGGCTTCAGCGTGGTGACCCCCGGAAACGGGGTGATCAGCGGGTGTCCCGTCTCCGTCTGCCACCAGGTGTCCATGATGGGGCATCGCCCGTGTCCGATGTGCTCGTGGTACCACATCCATGCCTCGGGATTGATGGGCTCTCCCACGGATCCCAGGAGCCTCAGGCTGCTCAGGTCGCGCCCGGCGGGATACTCGGCGCCCCAGCGCATGAAGGTGCGGATGGCCGTGGGCGCCGTATGGAATATGGTCACTCCGTACTTCTCCACCATCCGCCACAGCCGGTCCTTGTCCGGCCAGTCCGGCGACCCCTCGTACATCACCTGGGTCACGCCGTTGGCCATGGGGCCGTACACGATGTGCGTGTGGCCCGTGACCCAGCCGATGTCCGCGGCGCACCAGAAGACGTCGTCCTCCTTCATGTCGAAGACCCACTTGTTGGCCAGGTAAACGCCCAGCAGGTAACCCGCGGTGGTGTGGACGATGCCTTTGGGTTTGCCGGTGGTGCCGCTGGTGTAGAGGCTGAAGAGCATGTCCTCGCTGTCCATGCGCTCGGGCTCGCACCAAAGCCCCGCATCGGCCATCCGTTCGTGCCACCAGTGGTCCCTGCCTTCCTTCATGACGGCGCCGGAGCCGCTCCCCACCCGCTGCACCACCACCACGTTCTCGATGGACGGCGAGCCTTCGACCGCCTCGTCCGCGTTCTCCTTCAGGGGGACCACCGCGCCGCGCCGGTAACCGCCGTCGCCGGTCACCAGCACCTTGGCCGAAGCATCGTTGATCCGGTCGCGCAAGGACTCGGCGCTGAAGCCTCCGAACACCACGCTGTGCACCGCCCCGATGCGGTTGCACGCGTGCATGGCGATCAACAACTCCGGGACCATGCCGAGATAGAGCGCCACGCGGTCGCCCTTGCGTACCCCCAACCCCTTGAGCACGTTGGCGAACTTGTTCACCTCGCGCCAGACGTCGCGGTAGGTCAGGACCCGCTCGTCTCCGGGCTCCCCCTCCCAGATGATGGCGGCCTTGTTCTTGCGGGGGGTCCTGACGTGTCGGTCCAGACAGTTGGAAGAGGCGTTGAGCTTGCCCCCGACGAACCACTTGGCCCAGGGGCAGTCCCACTCCAGCACCTTGTCCCAGATCTCGAACCAGTCCAGCTCACGGGCCTGCTCGGCCCAGAACCCCTCGGGGTCCCTGCTCGCCCGCTCGAATACCGCGGCATCGTTCAGGTTCCCCCCCTGCCGGAACGCATCCGGCGGCGGAAAGGTCCGTCCCTCTTCCAACAGGACTTCGATCGCTTCGTCTGCCATGATCCCTCCTCGACGAACACCGCAGGACTCGGCCGCTCCGGGCCGGACTTCGTCTTCGCCCGTCCACGGATTCTAAGCGACGCCCGTCCGGTTGGCAAGACGAAGAGTCTCAGGGTAAGCTGCCGATGGCTTGGCGCGCGGACCTCCCGCGTACAGGTCTCGCGAGACGTCTTCCCTGCCGCTCGCCGCTCCGCCAGGGCGTGACGGCGTACCCCCGATGCCTGACCTCCCACGCTCCATGACCGAGGACAAAGAGCGCTTCGGACTCGATCGTCTCACCGTGCTGGTCGCCGCCGCCGCGGTGCTGGGCGTTGCCCTGGTCCTGGCGCGGGAAGCCACCTACGGAGTGATGCTGACGCACGACTCCATCAACTACGTGGTCGCGGCCCGGAACCTGTTGGCCGGAGAGGGCCTGACCCTCTACAACGGGCGCGTTTACGTCGTACAGCCTCCCCTCTACCCGCTGCTGCTGGCCGCCGCCAGCCTGGGGATCCTCGATCCCTACCATGTGGCCGGCCCCGTCAACGCCGCCGTCTTCGGGCTGACCACGTTCGTCGTGGGGCAATACCTGCGCACGCGCCTGGAGTCCCGCTTCCTCGTGGTGTGGGCGAGTCTCGCGGTCGCCCTGTCGGTCCCGATGGCGGAGCTGTCGTCGTGGGCCCTGTCCGGCCCCGCGTTCATCCTGTTGGCGACCCTCGCGCTCATCCGGACCGACGGCTTCCTGACCGGGGGCAAGACCCGATCCCTGGTCCTGGCAGCGGTGTTCGCCGCCCTGGCGTGTCAGACCCGGTACATCGGCGTGGCCGTAGCGGTCATGGTCGGGCTGCTCCTCCTCTTCCAAAGGGGCGCGCCGCTGCTGCGGCGGGCCGGACGCACGGTCGTCTTCTCGCTGGTCGCAGCCGCGCCGATGGGCCTGTGGCTGCTGCGCAACCACCTGCTCACCGGGACCGTCGCAGGAGACCGGCTGCCGTCCGGCTACTCCTTGCCGGCGCTCCTGGGCGAGATGGCCGGTCGCCTGTGGCGCGGGGGGTTGCTGTACCTCGACCCCCCCTGGGTATGGGGACTGGCGCTCGCCGCGCTGGCGCTGGCGGCGGCCGCCGCCCTGGCAGCGCTCGGTTACGTTGCGGCCGGAGAGCGGCGGACCCCGTCCGACTGGCGTCCCTGCTACATCTTCGGCGGCTTTGCGCTGGCGTACCTTGCCGTGCTCGTCTCGACCATGATGTGGGTGGACGTGGTGGCCGTTCAGTCGAGGTTCCTGGTTCCGCTGTACGTTCCGTTCCTGATCGCCGGGGTGGTTGCGCTGGACCGGCTGCTCGCCTGTGCGCGAGGGGGAAGGCTGTCGGGAAGCGTCGGCAGGCTGCCCTGGTTGGGAACCGTGCGCGCGAGGGCCGGAGGGACGCCGAGTGTTCCGGCCTCCATCCTGACGCTGGTTCTTTCCCTCTGGCTGGTGGGGCAAGTCGTTGCGAACGCCCGCGCCATCGGCCGGGCGAACGCCCACGACCTGTCCCGGGGCTACGGCGCACAACCCTGGGCGGTCTCCGAGACCCTGTGGTACGTCCGGGAAAACCCCATCCGCGGCGAAGTGCGCAGCAACGCGGCCATCGTCGTGGCCCTCCACAACGACGGGACCGGACCTTACCGGGGGACGCCCGATCGGTTGGAGAGTCTGCTTGCGGACGCTCCGAAGGGCGTGCACGTGGTCTGGTTCGAGGACTATTGGCGCCGCCGCCCCTACGACTACGGCGTCGCCGACTTGCGCGCATCCCCGGGCCTGGAACCGGTGGCGGAGCTGGCGGACGGCGCAATCTTCCGCGTGAAGGAGGGCGGCGCACTCCGCGCAGACCCGTAGCGGCCTCGGCGCGGGCGAGGCGGCGCAGGAGCCGCGGGTGCGGACGTGGCCGGCTACCCGTTGATGGGCGCCACCCCCTTCCACCACAACGCGAGGCGCCGGGCCAGCTTCCACAACGGATAGCTCGCCCGCGCCGCGCCCGGCAGGCCGAACGCGAGGCGGTTCAGCAGGCCCGGGACGCTGCGGCGCCCGGACAACCCCGCAAGCACGTACAGCGCCTCGCTGCCGCGATAGAAGCGCCCGTCCATCTCGAGCACCATGCCCTGGTCCAGGTCGTAAGGCAGGCTGCGGATCCGCTCCACCACCGGGCCGCCCTCCCGCGCGTTGACGAGCACCAGTTCGCCCACCGCCTCCTCCACGTCGAGGCGCAGCGCGTAGTTCCGGCACAGCGGGCATTCGCCGTCGTACACCAGCCAAGCCTTGCCTGCGCCCTTTCCCGGACCGGACGGCAGGCGGTTCTTTCCTGCCGGCCTGTAGCGGTTCCTCAACATCGGAATGGCCCGTCCAGCGTCGTCCCGAAGCACCATCGAACGGCACGGCGCGTCGGGTCCGTCGCCGCCGGTCTCGCTGCCGGTTCCCCGCAGGCCCGGGCGCGTGGTCGAAACTGCGCCTCGCGGGTCTTCCTGCCAGCATTCCTGCTATACTCGCGGGAACTCGCCGGCCTCGGCGGCCGCCGGGGGAACGCGGACGCGGACCCGGGGAGTCGCCCGGGGTGCGCCGGCGCCGTCGAGCCGGGGAGGGACGCATGGGTTGCCTGGACGTCCGACCTGCATGGGAGTTGCTCTATCGTAGCGGCCTCTCCGCCGCCATCGGCCGCGGTTACGCCGGCCTCGGCGCCGTTTTCGTTTTCCACCGCGTCGTGCCCGACGTGTCCGTCCATCTGAACGGAGAGTTGTACGTCAGCGCCGGCTTCCTGGAAGCCTGGCTGGCGTCGTTGCACAGGGCCGGCGTCGAAGTGGTCTCCATGGACGACGCGGTCGAGCGCATCCGGGACCCGGGCCCTCGTCCCTCCGGACGGCGTTTCGTGGTCGTTGCCTTCGACGACGGATATGCCGACAACCTCACCCATGCCCTGCCGATACTGGAAAGGTTCGACGCGCCGTTCACCGTTTACGTCACGACGGACGTGGTGGAGGGCAGCGGCTACCTGTGGTGGCTCGGGCTGGAGCGCCTGCTCCGGGGAAACGATACGGTGGACGTGGCGCCCATGGGAAGGGCGTTCGCCACCGCGACTTTCGAGGAAAAGCGCAGGGCCCTCTCGCAAGTGACCGACTGGGTGGCCGCGGACATGGGACGACGCGCGCCGCTGCTGCGCCGCGTCTTCGATCGTTACGGCGTGTCCATGGGCGCCGCGGCGAAGGAGGCGGGGTTGTCCAGAGAGCAACTGCGCGCGCTCGGCCGCCACCCGCTGGCGACCGTCGGCGGCCACACCACGAGCCATCCCGAATTGACGAGTCTGAGCGAGCCGCAGGCTTACCGTGAAATGGCCGACAACAAGGCTTGGCTCGAGGACGTCTGCGGAAGCGCGGTCCATCACTTCGCCTATCCCCACGGCGCCTGCGGACGACGCGAAGCGGCGCTCGCCCGGAAAGCCGGCTTCGAGACGGCCGCAACGGTCCGGTGCGGTTGCCTGTTCCCCGAACACCGGGACCATCTCCTGGTCCTGCCGCGGTGCTCGGGCCGGGGCTCCCGGATGTGGCTGAGCTTCATGCACGCCCAACGGCACGGCGTGCCGCGGTTCATCCAGAGCCGCGGCGGCTGTCCCGTGGCCACACTCTGACGGACCCGCCGCGGCATCAGCCTGCGTCCGGGCCGGAGCGGCCGGCGGAGGACTTTCCGCCCATCGGTATCTCCGCTCCCCAGACCTCCATCCAGAGCTGGCGACTGGAGAAGGAGAAGTACTGTCCCGTCCGGATGCCGGAGACGGGATAATCGGGGAGTGAAACGACGGCCATGCACTTCCCGTCGAACAGCACGGGGCGCTTGCGGAACCGGAAGTCGAGGTTGTTGGAGCCGTACCGTTTGCGCCCTTCGGGCAGGTCCTCCGGGCCTTCGGGGACCACGTCCACGTAGATCCAGTACTTCGCGTCCTCCCGGACGCAGGGATCCCTGACGTAGGTCAGTGCGTCGTCGCCGAGATAGACGTCGAAGTAGGAGCGCGCCGCGGGCTCTCCGGACACCGCCTGCCGGTACGTGGCCCGGTAGAGCTCGAGCAGGTCGTCCATGCCCGCGGGATCATACAGGAACACCTGTTCGTTCCCGGGCGTGAGCAGGGCGTCGCTCTCCACGCGGTCGTGGGTGAGGATGAAGTCCGCGGCGCGGGCGGCGGCTTCCGTGTCGGGGGAGTGTGTCAGGACGCTTCCGGCGAGATAGTATCTCCATCCGTGGTACGGCTGTGCGGCCTGCCGGTGCCATTCCGGCTCGACGGACCCGAGGACCAGGACCACTCTTCCCCGCGTGGTTTCGCGTATGGCCCCAAGTTCGGCCGTGGCGGCCTGCCGTAGCTCGGCCGTCCGGGGGTCCGGGCGCCATCGTCGGTCCATCTGGAAGGCGGAAACGACGAAGGCGAGCAGCGCCGAGACCGCAAGGCCGACCACGGGACGAGGCCCCCAGCGTTTGTGGACGTACAGCAGGAGCAGTGAGTAGAGCGCCAGCGGGACGCCCACGTAGAACAGGGCGTCGTGGTTGTGGTGCGCTGCGTTGTGGCGCATGGGCAGGGCCCAGAAGAACCCGGACAGGGCCAGGGTGGCCAGCAGCATGCGGGGCCGCCAAGCCAACAGCGGCCCCGCAAGGCGCACCAAGGTCGCGGATGCGGCCACCGCCATCAGCAACGCCGGGAGGGCAACCCACAACGCCGGCCCCGCAAGGCCCGGCGCCGAAAAGTGGAGGGAGGGAAACCACTCCAGCAGATCGACTCCCCGGTCGGTGAGCACGAAGGGAACGGACGCCACGCAGACACGGAAGAACTGCTGTCGCAGGAAGCGCAGCCACCACCCAGGGTCGAAGGATGGGTCCTGGTCCAGTCCGGTCCGGCTGAGCATGGACCGGAAGGATGGCAGTTCGGTCACCGGAGTCTGGCCTCCGAACGCGGCGTACTCGTTGGCGAAGTTGAAGCCCAGGACGGCCGCGCCGAACAGCAGCGCGAACACGCCCAGCGCCGTGTAGCGGCTGCGCAGCACCGCCGCCCCGGTGGAGCGCACCCGCAGCCACAGCGCGGTCCCCTCCTTCCAGGCCCCTATCGCCTCGCTTGCCACGCCCAGGATGAGGAACGGCAGCAGGAAGGCATACACGCGCCACCCCAGCAGCAGCGCGACGCAGGTCCTGGCCAGCAGTTGGCGGAACCGTCCCTCCTGCACGAACACCACCATGCCGTGGAAGACCAGCATCACAGCGAACAGCTCCACGGCGAACTCGTTGGAGACCGCGTCGTTGTAGAACAGCATGTAGTAGGAGGAGAACGCCGCGAGGGTGGCGGCCAGTGCGGTCCAGCGGTGGGCGGTGATCCGTGCGAGGGAGTGGAAGGCCAGGACCGCGGCGGCGCCGAACGACAGCAGCATGAGGATGCGGGCGGCCAGGATCCTGGCCGACAGGTCGTTTCCGAAGGGGAGGATGGCGAGTTTGATGAGTGCGTATCCACCGACGGGAAAGCGGCTGTACATCTCGTATGCCGGGGCGCCGCCCGATCCCGGGCGCCGCCCCAGGAACAACCGGAAACCGTGGTCGGGCGACAGGTTCTCGGCGACCGCCAGATTCATCACGGAGATCACGTCATGGTTGCCGGGACGGTAGAGGTATCCCTTGTCGAGGCTGCACAAGAACAATGTGGACAGGGCGAGCAGCAGCAACCACAGGGGGAGGCGTTGGGGGCGGAAGTGGGCGGGGGACGCCGCGGCCAAGGTCTTCATGGGCGCTCGCTCGTCGTCTTTCCCGGGGGGTTCGGTCCCCGTGGATCAGGGCGTCCCGCACACGCGGAAGTACATTTCCGAAAGGGACGGCTCCATGACCGCGGCGTCCCGCATCTCCCTTGCGACCAGGGGCCGCAGCGGCTCGTAGAGCCGGTGGACCTCCGCCATCACGGCCTCCTCGTCCATCTTCTGGAGCCGGCCCCCTGCGACGACGACTTCGCCGTTGACCAGGACCGTGTCCACCGAGCCGCCGTTCTCGCAGAACACGAGCTGGGCGGCGACGTCGTTCAACGGCGTGAACGCCGGCGTCCTGCGGTTCAGCAGGACCACGTCCGCGAGGCGGCCCGGCTCCAGCGCCCCGCACTCCAGGCCAAAGGCCCGGGCGCCCCATCGGGTGGCCATGGACAGGGCTTGGGGCGCGGTGACCCAGCGGTGGAAATCGTGGTCCCGGGTGTTGTGGATCAGGGCCGCGAGCCTCATGGCGTCGAACATGTTCTGGTTGTCGTTGGAGCAGGCGCCGTCGGCGCCCAGGGCCACGCGGCCGCCCGCGGCCAGGAAGTCCGGTATGGGCGCGAGTCCGCTGCCCAACCGGAGGTTGCTGGCCGGGTTGTGCACCGGCGTCGCCCCCCGCCTCGCCATGATCTCCACGTCTTCCTCCTCGATCCACACGGAGTGGGCGGTGGAGAGGTTCGGCGTCACCAGGCCGAGGTCGTCCAGGTGCTTCAGCAGCGAAGTCCCGTAGAGCCTCGGCCCCATGAGCGCCTGGGACCGGGACTCGGCGAGATGGATGTGGAGCGGGACCCCGCATCGGTCGGCGATGGCCGAAGCCCCCCGGAGCAGCTCGTCGGTGCAGCGCTGGACCGCGGAGGGTCCCGGACAGCACGTGGTCAACCCGTGGGGGTCGTGCAGTTCCGCGATGAACTCCTCGATCTCGTCCAGCCAGCCTCGGGCGGTCCTGGTCTCGGCCCGGGTCATCCGGCCCACCTCGCCGCCGGTCCCTCCTTTCGGCGCATCCAGGGGGATGGTTTCCTCGTAGGGCCGGTCGGCCACGGTCAGGGCCACCACGTGGCGCAACCCCAGGTCCCGCATGGCGCGGACCGCTTCCCCGGCTCCGGTAAAGCGGCTGCCCTGGTTGCCGAAGAAATGGTCCAGCATGGTAGTGCAGCCGGTCTTGAGCATCTCCATGGCTCCGAGAAGGGCGCTGGCGTAGAACAGGTCGTCGTTGCAGGCGCGCAGCGCCGCGCGCCAATAGGCGCGCCAGATCTCCAGGGGCCGCGCGGGCATCAGGCCGCGGAAGACGTTGGCCGGGGAATGGCAGTGGGCGTTCACGAGGCCGGGGACGGCGATGAACCCGCTGCCGTCGATGACGCGGTCGCAGCCCTCCCCGGGACAGCCGGAGGACGGTCCCACGTACTGCAGGCGGTTGCCGTCGATGACCAGGGATCCGTCCTCGATCACCTCGTCCCGCTCGTTCATGGTGACGATCAGCGTGTCCTCGATCCGTTGTTTCATGGCGGTCGCCTTTCTCGAGCGGCTCTCCGGGAAACCTCAGGAGGCTCTCCGGGAAACCTCAGAGGCTCTCCGGGAAACCCGAAACGATTGCCCCCGTTCGTCCTGAGCATAGCGAAGCGAAGATATCCGTTCATCCTGAGCGTAGCGTAGCGAAGTCGAAGGACGCGCTCAGACGCCCGTCCGGTCGAGGTAGAGGCCCAGGAGGAACACGACGGTTCCCAATACCACGTTGGCCGCCAGGAGGCGCAACCACGGGTTCCGGCTCGCGCCGTCGAGGGGACCTTCCGGCGCCGGGTCGTACCGGAACGCCTGGAGACCGTGGTTCAGCGCCATGACCGCGGCCAGGACGGACTTCGCGCCCAGCGCGAGCAGGCTGCCGGAGCCCGCCGCCAGCGGGGAAGGCGTCCCCGGCAGGAGCAGCCCTCCGACCCCGGACAGTATGGCCACGGGCGCCGCCGCCGCCGCCACCCGGTTCAGGCCGCGGCCGGCTCTCCGCAAGACGCTCCGGCGAGCCTCCACCGGCAACCCGCGGCTCGCCGGCAGGAGGATGCCCAGGACGAACACGTTGGCGCCCAGCCAGACGCTGAAGGAGAGTATGTGGACCCACGGCACGAAGACTTGCACCCTTGCACCCGTTTCCCTTCCGGACCGCCGCCGGTCCGCGAATACAACAGGGATTCCCGACAGGTTCCCTCACCCTTGATACGCCAAGGCACTTGTGTTAGCAAAGGGGACCATCCCACGAGGAGGCTCCGAACCTGCCATGATGCGCTGGCTCCCCGAGAACGTATCGACTTACGGTGCTCAGATCGACTACCTGTTCTACCTCATCTACTACATCACCGGCGCGGCGTTGATCGCCGTCACCGTGGTGATGATCCTCTTCCTCGTCATGTATCGGCACAGGGAAGGGCGCAGGGCCGTCTATTCCCACGGCAACACCGCCCTGGAGGTCACCTGGACGGTCATTCCCGCGGTGATCCTCGTCATGCTCTCGTTCATGAGCATCTCCACCTGGGGCGAGATCAAGATCTACGCTCCGCCGTCCGAGTACGAGGTCAGGGTGGTGGGGAAGCAGTTCAACTGGGAAGTGGTCCATCCGGGACCCGACGGCAGGCTGGACACCGAGGACGACATCCAGGTCGAGAACGAGTTGCACGTCCCGGTGGACAAGGTGGTGCACGTGCAGCTTACGGCGTCGGACGTGATCCACAGCTTCTTCGTCCCGAATTTCCGGGTCAAGCAGGACGCCGTCCCCGGGCGCAACATCCTGGTCTGGTTCGAGGCCACGAAGCCCGGGAAGTACGAGCTCCCCTGCGCGGAGTTGTGCGGCTTCGGCCATTCGGGGATGCTCGGATGGGTGTTCGTGCACACGCCCGAAGACTACCGGAAATTCCTCGAGGAGAACGCCGGGCAGGGTTGACCCGGCCGCGGCCGACCTTCCGGAAGGTCCCGTCTCCGAAGGCACAGGAGGAACATCGAGGATGAGCGAAGCAGCGGCATCCGCCCACGCCGGCCACGAGGCCCATGGACCGTCGGGCTTCTGGGAAACCTACGTCTTTTCGACCGACCACAAGATGATCGGGCGGCAGTTCCTCTTCCTGGGGCTGTTCATGCTCCTCATCGGCGGTCTTCTCGCCATGCTGATCCGCTGGCAGCTCGCATGGCCGGAGACCGAGGTGCCCGGTCTGGGGTGGGTGCCCGAGCCCACCATGTACGAAGGGATCATCCCGCCGCAGACCTACAACATGCTGTTCACCATGCACGCCACGATCATGATCTTCTTCGTGGTCATGCCCGTCATGGTGGGCGGCTTCGGCAACTTCCTGATCCCCATCATGATCGGCGCCCGGGACATGGCGTTCCCGGTGCTCAACATGCTGTCCTTCTGGGTGGGCGCGGTGTCCGGCGTCATCATGCTGGCGAGCTTCTTCGTGGTCGGCGGCGCCGCGGCCGCGGGATGGACGTCCTACACCCCCCTTTCCGGCCCGGCGGTGTACACGGGCGTCGAATGGGGCATCAGCCTGTGGGTCCTGAGCCTGTTCGTGCTGGCTTTCTCCTCCCTGATGGGCTCCATCAACTACATCACCACGGTGGTCAACATGAGGGCTCCGGGCATGACCTACTTCCGGATGCCCCTCTCCATCTGGTCCCTGTTCATCACCGCCATCCTGTTGCTGCTCGCCCTGCCGGTCCTCACCGCGGCCCTGGGGATGCTCTTCTTCGACCGGGTCTTCGCCACCAACTTCTTCGTGCCCGCGGGCGGGATGCCGCTCCTGTGGCAGCACCTGTTCTGGTTCTTCGGCCATCCGGAAGTCTATATCCTGGTGCTCCCCGCCATGGGGGTCACCTCCGACATCCTCTCGGTGTTCTCGCGCAAGCCCATCTTCGGGTATCGGGCCATGGCCTTCTCCATGATCGCCATCGCCTTCCTTTCCTGGATCGTCTGGGGCCACCACATGTTCGTCAGCGGCATGAACCCGTTGCTGGGGACCGCGTTCATGCTCACCACCATGGTCATCGCGGTGCCGTCGGCCATCAAGACCTTCAACTGGCTGGGCACGCTCTGGGGCGGCTCCATCCGGTTCACGGTGCCGCTGCTGTTCGCCATCGGTTTCGTGTCGAACTTCGTCATCGGAGGTCTCAGCGGCGTCTTCATGGCGTCCACCCCCGTGGACATCTTCATCCACGACACCTACTTCATCGTGGCGCACTTCCACTACGTGGTGGCGGGGATCATCTTCGCCATGTTCGCCGCCATCTATTTCTGGTTCCCGAAGATGTTCGGGCGCACCATGAACAGGACCTGGGGCGTGGTGCACTTCGCGGGCACCTACGTGTTCTTCAACCTGACGTTCTTCCCCATGCACTTCCTGGGCGTGGGAGGGCACATCCGCCGTATCTACAACCCCATGCAGTACGAGTACCTGGAGCAGTTCGGGGACATGAACGTGTTCATCACCGTCAGCGCGTTCTGCCTCGCCGTGTCCCAGGTACCCTTCCTCGCGAACTTCCTCTGGAGCCTCTTCGCCGGCGAGAAGGCGTCCGACAATCCCTGGGAGGCGAACACGCTGGAGTGGTCGGCGCCTTCGCCGCCGCCCCACGGGAACTTCGCGGCCCTGCCGCAGGTTTACCGCGGCCCCTATGAATACAGCTCTCCGGAGGTCCGGGAAGACTGGCTGCCCCAGGACCGACCGCTCGGCGCCGCGGCTGCCGCGGGGCATTGAGCCCGAGGCCCGAGGGGATGGCCGACGCCTGGCTCCATCGGTTGGCGCTGACCACGGCCGGCGCCACCCTCTTCCTGCTGTTCGTGGGCGCCCTGGTCACGAGCAAGGGCGCGGGGCTCGCGGTCCCGGACTGGCCCACGACCTTCGGCCACAACATGTTCCTGTTCCCGTGGGCGCGAATGGTGGACGGCGTATTCTACGAGCACAGCCATCGTCTGGTGGCGTCCGGCGTCGGTTTCCTGACGCTGGCGCTTGCGGTGTGCCTGTGGTGGAAGGAGCCTCGGGCGTGGGTCCGCTGGACGGGGGCCGCGGCGCTGGTGCTGGTAACGGTCCAGGGCGTCGTGGGGGGACTTCGGGTGGTGTGGCTGCAAGCGGACTTCGCCATCGTCCACGCGGCGCTGGCCCAGGCGTTCTTCGGCCTCATGGTGGCCATGGCGCTGTTCACCTCACGCCGGTGGTCGGACGTGCGGCCGAGGCTCGCGGACGCGGGCTGGACCATGTTCCGGTGGTCCTGTCTCGCCGCCACGCTGCTGATCTACGTGCAGAGCCTGCTCGGGGCGGTCATTCGCCACACCGGCGCCGCAGTGGTCCTGCACGTGCTGATGGCGCTGGTGGTGGCGGTCCAGACGGGCCTGCTGTTCGTGAAGGCGCTCCGACTCGGTGACGAAGCGCCGGTCTTCCGGTCCCTGTCGGCGTCGCTGGGACTGCTCCTGGCGGCGCAGCTCGCGCTGGGCGCCGGCTCCTATGCGGCTCGTTTCCTGTCGTGGGGAGCGGCGTGGCGGCCGGGCGTGACCGTCGCCCTGACCACCGGCCACGTGGTGGTGGGAGCGCTGATGCTGGCCTTGAGCGTGGTGACCACGTTGTGGGCGTTCCGTCTGGTCGGCGCCGGCCGCCTGCTTGCGGCGGGCGGCGCGGCCCCCGGGAGGGCGCCTGCGTGACCCTTCGGACCGAGACCTGCGCCGTGGGCGCCACCCACGTCCGGCGGCTGATGGACTACCTGGAGCTCACCAAGCCGAGGCTCGTGCTGATGGTCCTGATGACCACCCTGGTGGGTTTCTACATGGGCTCCGAGTCCCTTCCGGACTATCTCGTGCTGTTGCATGCGGTGCTCGGCACGGCCCTGGCCGCGGGCGGGACCCTCGCCCTCAACCAAGCCCTGGAACGGGACATCGACGCCGCCATGGAACGCACCCGGCGCCGGCCCATCCCCGAGGGGAGGGTCCAGCCGTTGGAGTGCGTCCTGTTCGGAAGCGTTCTCCTGGCCGGCGGACTGTCGTTGCTGGCGGCGGCGGTCAACCTCCTGAGCGCGCTCCTGACCGCGGTCATCTCGGTCACGTACCTGTTCCTGTACACGCCCTTCAAGCGGGTGTCCTCCCTGTGCAGCGTGATCGGCGCGGTGCCCGGGGCGCTTCCTCCGGTGGTTGGCTGGACCGCCGCCCAGGGCGCCCTCGGCCAGGAGGCCGGGATCCTGTTCGGGATACTCTACCTGTGGCAGATCCCCCACAACCTCGCCATCGCCCGGCTCTATCGCGAGGACTTCCGGTCTGCGGGCATCCGGTTCCTGCCGGTGGTGGACGGTGAGGGGAAGAGCACGGGCATACAGGCCGTCTGCCATTGCCTGGCGTTGCTGGCGGTGAGCCTGATGCCCACGCTCCTGGGTTTCGCCGGTCCGGTCTATTACTTCGCGGCCATCCTGTTGGGAGCCGCGTTCCTGGTTTTTTCCGTCAGGTTGGCGGCCCTGAGGTCGGCAGCCAGCGCCCGGCATCTGCTCTTTGCCTCGCTGTTCTACCTGCCGCTGCTCTTCGTCGCCCTGGCTCTGGACAGGATACCGGTCTGACATGAGGCCATGGAACCCATCGGCGTCCGCAAGGAACGCCCGCCTGGGGCTCGTGATCGGGGCCGCGGCGGTGAGCTACATCCTCGCCACCGTGGTCTTCCTGGTGGTGTACTAGCGGTCCGGCGCCGGATGATCGGACGACGCCCATGGCAAGGGACTCGGCGGCAAGGGTACTCACGGATGACGGAGCGGACGACGGATCCGGCGGCGTCGAGCGTGCGCCGGCCTTCGGCGAAGGCCCGCCTCCGCGGCCCCGCCCGGAACCGGCGGTCAGCAACGCGAGGCTGGGCGTGATGATGTTCATCGGCGCGGAAGTGATGTTCTTCGCCGGATTCATCGGCGCGTTCCTGGTGTTGCGTCTGAGCAGCGAGGTCTGGCCGCCGCCGTCGCAGCCGCGGCTGCCGGTCTGGGTCACCGGGTGCAACACCCTGGTGCTGCTGTTCAGCGGCCTGGCCATGCAACGGGCGTCGCTGGCGGCCCGTCTGCGGGAGCAGGTCCGGTTGTCGGGCTGGCTTCTCGCGACTGCGGCCCTGGGGACGCTGTTCCTCGCCATACAGGGGTACGAGTGGGTCCGGTTGATCGGGTTCGGCCTGACCCTGTGGAGCGGCCTCTACGGTTCTACGTTCTACGCGCTGATCGGGTTGCACGGGCTTCACGTGCTGGGAGCGCTGGTGTGGGTGGGCGTGGTCTGGATGCTCGCCCGGCGGGGACGCTTTGCGTCGGGCCGCACGGTGGGCGTCGAGACGTGCGCCATGTACTGGACGTTCGTGGTGGTCCTGTGGCCGGTGCTCTACGGCCTCGTCTATCTGTATTGAGGAGGAAGCATGGGCAAGGCTTCGACCGGCCATGATCTCGCGCCTTGGGCCGCGGGCAGGACCGGCTTCCCATCGTCAGAAAAGGAGAACGTTCGATGAGCGACGCAGCGACGTTACATCCCGGTGCCGAGCCCGCGGAGTCCCCCCTCACGCCGGAGAGCTGGGGCAAGCTGGGGATGTGGATCTTCCTTGCCGGCGACGCCATGACCTTCGGCACGCTGATCGTGACCTTCGGCATCATGCGCATGGCCTCGGACAATTGGCCCGTGCCCGCGGAAGTGCTCGGCATCAACCTGACCGCGGCCATGACGTTCCTGCTCATTTGCAGCAGCGTCACCATGGTGTTGGCCCTGTCCGGCATCAAGCGCGGGAACCGGCAGGAGTTCGTGAAGTTCCTGTTGCTCACGGTCCTCGGCGGGACGGCTTTCCTCGGGTTGCAGGCATACGAATGGACGCACCTGATCCACGAGGGCGTGACGATCTCGGAGAACGCCTTCGGCTCGCCGGTGTTCGGCGATACCTTCTACATCATGACGGGGTTCCACGGCATGCACGTGTTCGGCGGGGTCGTTTACCTCGCGGTGATCCTCGTGGGCGGGATGACCGGTCGTATCCATGCGGACAACGCTTCGGTGGTGGAGATCGCCGGTCTCTACTGGCATTTCGTCGATCTCGTGTGGATCCTGATCTTCACCTTCGTGTACCTCTTGTAACGATACGGAGAACCAGCCATGGCAGACACAGCAATCCACAAGGAAACCCACGAGGACCCCAACTACCTGGCCGTGTTCGGCTGGCTCTTTGCCTTCACCGTGGTCGAGGTGGGGGTGATCTACCTGCCGGTGCCCAAGTGGGTCATCCTCGTCTCACTGGTGCTGCTGGCGGTGGTGAAGGCCACGCTGGTGGCGGTTTACTTCATGCACCTCAAGTTCGAGAAGGTCGTCATCTGGTGGATCGCCGTGATCCCCGTGATCCTGTGCGTGTTCCTGATCCTCATGCTCGTTCCGGAGCTCGTCTGACGGTGCGGGGCCGAAGGCCGCAGGCGCGGGCGGGATGGAAACCCGCTCCCCGGATGCGCCCGAAAACGGTCCTCCCTGCCTCTCGCCGCGGTTCGCCCGGTCGGACGGGTCCCGGTCGCGGTCGATGCTTCCGTTGATCTCCGTCGCGTCGCTCCCTCACCTGAACGCGCTGCTCAACTCGGTCAGCGCGGTCCTGCTCCTGACCGGCTACTTCTTCGTCCGGTGGCGCCGCATGGCCGCGCACAGGCGCTGCATGCTGGCCGCGTTGGGCAGTTCGGCGCTGTTCCTGGCCTCCTACCTCGTGTACCACTTCAGCGTGGGTTCCGTCCGTTTCCAGGGCCAGGGCTGGATCCGGACCATCTATTTCGCGGTGCTCGTGTCCCACACGGTCCTCGCCACGGCCATGGGTCCCCTGATCCTCGTCACCGTCGTGCGGGCGCTGCGCCAGCGGTTCGACCGACACCGCGCCATCGCGCGCTGGACCCTGCCGCTGTGGTTGTACGTGTCGGTGACCGGCGTGGTCGTGTACTGGATGCTGTACCGGATGGATTTCTAGTGCGGTGTCCCGCGAACGGGGTTCACGAAGGGCCCCGTCTCCGGCATCGGGACGGGACGGCTGCCACGCCGACGCCCTACGGATGTCTTCCGGTCTCTGCGGAACCTTCCGAAACGCTCCGGTACAACTCCAGGTCGGCGGCGTAGCGAGCGGTGAGCAACGCCCTGTTCCGCTCGGTCAGGAGATGGCTCATCTCCGACCGGGCGGCGCGCACGGCCTCCGACGATGACGGTCGCCATCCCGCCATGGTGTTCAGCATCGGCAACTCCGGCGTCGGCATGTCCAGGCGCATGGCGACCCGTTTCAGGTCCTCGCCGATGTTCTCGAGACGGCCGACGAAGTCGGGCAGGCGTCCTCCTTCGAGGAGTATCTGCGGGCGCTGGGACAGGTAGTGGGCGTCGGCGAAGGCATCGGCGCCGTAAGGCGTGTTCAGCCACCGGCAGTAGTCGTCGAAGCTGTCCAGGTCCCCCAGCCCGTAGAAATGGTCGTTGTAGAACCGTTGCCTCTCCTCCTTGCGGAGCCGGTTCACTCCGTCGAAGCGTTCCCGGAAGAACCGCATCTCCGCATACAGTGAGAGCGCCCGGTCGAAAGGGTGCCTGATGAAAGCGAAGCTGTAATAGCCCCTTGCCTCCGGGTACATTGCGCCGACATCGGAGATGCTCTTGTCCTCGACGAGCTCGGCGTCGGGGTCCGCGCTGCGCAGCGCCGCGATGAGGCTCCGCGACGCCACCTTGGGGTTGCAGAGCCAGAGATAGCGGTACTTGCGCGAAACGATCTTCTCGGCGCCGAAGTTGGGGCGTCGGAGTGCGTTGACGACGCACATCCTCGCTTCGTCGAACCTTCCGAGCAACGACAGCCTTATGGTATCCTTCAGGATGGGCGGATGCGCAAGGATTGCGGCCAGTTGCTTCAGCCTGCGCTGCATGACGGTGGTCCGAACCCGCCCGTCAACCGGGCCCGGCCAAGAACACGGAGACGGAGCCACGAGGACAGATTAGTGGGCCATGCCGCAAACGTCAATCTCTGGAAGAGGGAGACGGACCACCCATGAACGCCTTCCTCCCCCGCGGTTTCCGGTCCGAACGCCTCACCCTGTGGTTGCTGCTGCTCGCCCTGTCCACGTTGTTCCCGTGCAGCTTCGACAAGGGGTATTTCTACCGTCCCGGCCACCATGACTGGATTTCCTCGATGAACCTGGCCATCGTCGAGAACCTGTCGCCCGACCACCATTTCCGGTTGTTCCTGGGCTTGCGCCCGGGACCGGGCGACGCTCCCACATACGAGATGTACAGCCGCTTTCCCATCGGCGGATACGCGCTGATCAAACTCGCCATCCTCCCCTTCGGAAACGACCTGTCGGCCAGCATCCTGGCCGCCCGCATGCTCATGTTGCTGTTGTTCAGCGCCGCTGCGCTCCTGGCCTTCCACTCCCTCGCACGGATCACCTCCCACCGCTGGACCGCGCTGGCCGCCACCCTCGCGGCCTTCTCTTCTTTCTACATGCTGTTGTACAGCAACGCGGTTTCCGTGGAGTTCAGCATGGAGCTGTTTGCGGTGATGCTGGTCTTCCACGGCATGGTGGTGTTCGTGCAGGAGGGACGGTTCCGGCAGTTGCTGGCCAGGACCTGCGTTGCGCTGCTGCTGGGGTGGCGCGTCTATGCGTTCCTGCTGCCGTTCCTCATCCTGGGCTTGGCGTGTGAGGCGGTCCGGGCGTGGAAGGACGGGGTCGCGTTGTGGCCGCGTGTGCGCTCCACCGGGGCGGCGGTGCTGCGCAGCCGCTACACGGCGCTGGGCGTGTTCGCGCTGCTGTTCGGCGCGGCCGTCCTGGGCTTCAACTTCGCCAACGAGTACTCCGCGTTCGGAGGCGAGACGCGGGTGACCGAACTGCCGTCGGTCCAGTCCATGCTTTGGCGGACCGGACTGGACCGGGACCAGGACGCTTCCTTCGACCCCGGGTGGTGGCTGCGCTTCCTGCGAGAGCAGTTCTATCGTGTCCGCGTGGCGTCCGTGCCATTGGCGCTGACCGACTGGGGAGCCGGTTTGCGTGGGTGGTTCCCCTCGGTTCCCTTTTCGGCGTCCGGCCTTTCGAGGCCGGAGTTGTGGATTTACCTCCTGTTGTTGCTGATGGTGGTAGTCGCATCCGCGGCCGTGGTTCGGCTTGCGAGGCGGCTGTTGGCATGGCGGGGCCGCATGCTGCTGGCCACCCTTGCCCTGTCGGGGTTCTTCTGGACCCTGCCCATGCACCGAAACGCACACCACGACCACGAGACCCTGTACTACGTGGGCGTCCCGCTGGTGTTCTACTCACTGCTCCTGCTGTACGTCCACAAGCGCTGGGGGCATGGTCCGGTGGTCGGCCTTGCAGTCGCGGCGCTGCTCGCCTTCGTCGTCTCCGCCTTCCAGATGGATCAACGACGGCGCCTTGACGCCCGTGCGGTCGAGATCCAACAGGTCGCCATGGCCGAGCTCGGGACCATACGCGCAACCACCCGGGGGAAGGTGGTCCTGGTGCTCGGATCCATCGAGCCGGAATGGTCCCGGCGGTTCACGTATCGGAGCTACGGGTCGCACTACATATGGAGGTACTATCTCGCCGGAAGCGTCTTGACACGCTCCCTCCACACCGTCGGGATAAACTACTGGTATCCTGCCGGAAGCGTCTTGACGCACCTGGACATGGAAGCCGCCGGCCGCGCCGCAGACTTCATCGTCAGCCGCGACCGCGTGGAGAGCGGCGCCCTGCTCACCCCCGGGAACGAGGAGGTGTTCCTGTATGATTCCGCGGGTATCGACGATCTGGTGGAGTTCTACCGGGCCGCGTACCAACGGGTGGTGTCCGCCGGAGAGCCTGCGGCGCGCTCCGACTTCGACGTCTATCTCGGCGACGGCGCGCTGTTCCACGTCAGGGAGCCTTGCGTCCGGGAGGATGCGGGATACCGGATCTACGTGGAGGTGGTCCCGGAAGACCCGAAGGACCTGCCCGGACGGCGCAGGCGGGCGGGCTTTTCCACTTTCTTCGATTACACCGGCGTGCTGTTCGATGGAAAGTGCATGGCTGTCCTTCCATTCCCCGATTATCCCGTCTCCGGCATACGGACGGGACAGCGGCCACGCCGACCGCGTTTCCGGGAAGGACACCGCGGCTGGGAAGTAGAGATACCGGCGAGCCGGTAGTCCCCGCCGGCCGCACGGAGACGGAGCCGCGAGGACAGAATCGTGGGCCACGCCGCAAACGTCGATCTCTGGAAGATGGAGACAGGCCACCCATGAAGACCTTCCCCTCCCGGGGTTTCCGGCCCGAACGCCTCACCCTCTTGTTGCTGCTCCTCGCCCTGTCCACGTTGTTCCTGTACAGCTTCGACAAGGGATACTTCTACCGCCCCGGCAACCATGGCTGGGATTCCTGGAAGAACCTGGCCATCGTCGAGAACCTGTCCCCCGACCACGGTTTCCGGTTGTTCCGGGGGCGGCACCTGGGACCGGACGGCGTCCCGGCATACGAGATGTACAGCCGCTTTCCCATCGGCGGATATGCACTGATCAAACTCGCCATCCTCCCTTTCGGAAACGACCTGTCGGCCAAGATCCTGGCCGCCCGCATGCTCATGTTGCTGTTGTTCAGCGCCGCTGCGCTCCTGGCCTTCCACTCCCTCGCCCGGATCACCTCCCACCGCTGGATCGCACTGGCCGCCACCCTCCCGGCCTTCTCCTCCTACTACATGCTGTTCTACAGCGACGGGATCTCCACCGAGTACGCCATGGATCTGTTCGCGGTGATGCTGGTCTTCCACGGCATGGTGGTGTTCGTGCGGGAGGGACGGTTCCGCCAGTTGCTGGCCAGGACCTGCGTCGCGCTGCTGCTGGGGTGGCACGTGTATGCCTTCCTGCTGCCGTTCCTCATCCTCGGTCTGGCGCACGAGGCGGTCCGGGCGTGGAAGGACGGGACCTCGCTGTGGCCGCGTGTGCGCTCGACTGCGGTGGCGGTGTTGCGCAGCCGCTACATGGCGCTGGGAGTGTTCGCGCTGCTGTTCGGCGCGGCCGTCCTGGGCTTCAACTTCGCCAACGAGTACGCCGCGTTCGGAGGCGAGAGGCCGGTGACCGAACTGTCGTCAGTCCGGTCCATGCTCATGCGGACCGGACTGGACCAGAACGCCCCCTTCGACCACGGGTGGTGGCTGCGCTTCTTGCGAGAGCAGTTCCATCATGTCCACGTGGCGTCCGTTCCCTTCGTGCTGACCGACTGGGGAGCCGAGCTGCGGGGGTGGTTTCCCTCGGTTCCCTTGTCGGTGTCCGGCCTTTTGAGGCCGGAGTTGTGGGTTTCCCTCGTGTCGTTGCTGGTGGTGGTCGCATCCGCGGCCGCGGTTCGGCTTGCGAGGCGGCTGTTGGCCCGGCGTCACCGCATGCTGCTGGCTACCCTGGCCCTGTCGGGGTTCTTCTGGACCCTGCCCATGCGCCACAATGCACACCACGACCACGAGGCAATGTACTACGTGGGCGTCCCGCTGGTGTTCTACTCACTGCTCCTGCTGTACGTCCACAAGCGCTGGGGGCATGGTCCGGTGGTCGGCCTTGCCGTTGCGGCGCTGCTCGCTTTCGTCGCCTCCGCCTTCCGGATGGATCAACGATGGGGCCCGGACGCCCGTGCGGCCGAGCTCCAACAGGCCGCCATGGCCGAACTCGGCACCATACGCGAAACCACGCGGGGGAAGGTGGTCCTGGTCCTCGGATCCATCGAGCCGGAATGGTCCAAGCCGTTGACATATCATGGCTACGGATCGTACCAGATATGGAAATATTATCTCGCCGGAAGCGTCAGGATACGCTCTCTCCGCACCCCTCCTGGGGGAAGCTACTGGTATCGTGCCGGAAGCGTCTTGACGCACCTGGACATGGAAGCCGCCGGCCGCGCCGCAGACTTCATCGTCAGCCGCGACCGCGTGGAGAGCGGCGCCCTGCTCACCCCCGGGAACGAGGAGGTGTTCCTGTATGATTCCGCGGGTATCGACGATTTGGTGGAGTTGTACCGGGCCACGTACCAACGGGTGGTGTCCGGAGAGCCTGCGGCGCGCTCCCACTTCGACGTCTATCTCGGCGATGGCGCGCTGTTCCATGTCAGGGAGCCTTGCGTCCAGGAGGATGCGGGATACCGGATCTACGTGGAGGTGGTCCCGGAAGACCCGAAGGACCTGCCCGGACGACACAGGCGGGACGGCTTCGAGGGCTTTTTCGCCTTCTCCGATTACATCGGCGTGCTGTTCGATGGGAAGTGCATGGCTATCCTTCCGCTCCCCGATTATCCCGTCTCCGGCATACGGACGGGACAGCGGCCACGCCGACCGCGTTTCCGGGAAGGACACCGCGGCTGGGAAGTAGAGATACCGGCGAGCCGGTAGTCCTCGCCGGCCGCACGGAGACGGAGCCACGAGGCCAGAATCGTGGGCCATGCCGCGAACGTCGATCCCTGGAAGATGGAGACAGACTATCCATGAAGGCATTCCCCTCCCACGGTTTCCGGCCCGAACGCATCCCCCTGTGGTTGCTGCTGCTCGCCCTGTCCACGTTGTTCCTCTGCAACGTGGACAGGGGATATTTCTACCGTCCCGGCAGCCCCAACTGGAATACGGCGAAGAACCTGGCGATGGCCGAGAACCTGTCGCCCCATCACCATTTCCGGTTGTCACCGGGGCTGCGCCCGGGACCGGGCGACGAACCCACGTACGAGATGTACAGCCGCTTTCCCGTCGGCGGATACGCACTGATCAAACTCGCCGTCCTCCCCTTCGGGAACGACCTGTCGGCCAGGATCCTGGCCGCCCGCATGCTCATGTTGCTGTTGTTCAGCGCCGCTGCGATCCTGGCCTTCCACTCCCTCGCACGGATCATCTCCCACCGCTGGGTCGCGCTGGCCGCCACCCTCACGGCGTTCTCCTCCTACTACATGCTGTTGTACGGCAACGCGGTTGGCGTGGAGTACGGCGTGGACCTGTTCGCGGTGATGCTGGTCTTCCACGGCATGGTGGTGTTCGTGCAGGATGGACGGTTCCGGCAACTGCTGGCCAGGACCTGCGTCGCGCTGCTGCTGGGGTGGCGCGTATATGCGTTCCTGCTGCCGTTCCTCATCCTGGGCTTGGCGACCGAGGCGATGGGGGCGTGGAAGGACGGGACCGCGCCGTGGCCGCGTGTGCGCTCGGCTGCGGCGGCGGTGCTGTGCAGCCGCTACATGGCGCTGGGCGTGTTCGCGCTGTTGTTCGGCGCGGCCGTCCTGGGCTTCAATTTCGCCAACGAGTACGCCGCGTTCGGAGGCGAGAGGCGGGTGAGCGAACTGCCGTCAGTCCAGTCCATGCTCGAGCGGACCGGACTGGACCAGGATCTGGAAGCCCCCTTCGATCATGGGTGGTGGCTGCGCTTCCTGCGACAGCAGTTCCATCGTGTCCGCGTGGCTTCCGTTCCATTGGCGCTGACCGACTGGGGAGCGGAGTTGCGGGGGTGGTTTCCCTCGGTTCCCTTTTCGGCGTCCGGCCTTTCGGGGCCGGAATTGTGGGTTTACTTCCTGTTGTTGCTGATGGTGGTGGCCGCCTCCGCGGCCGTGGTTCGGCTTGCGAGGCGGCTGTTGGCATGGCGGGGCCGCATGCTGCTGGCTGTCCTTGCCCTGTCGGGGTTCTTCTGGTCCCTGCCCATGCGCCACAACGCCATCGACAACCCCCACGAGGGCCTGTACTACGTGGGCGTCCCGCTGGCGTTCTACTCACTGTTCCTCTTGTACGTCCACAAGCGCTGGGGGCGTGGTCCGGTGGTCGGCCTTGGGGTTGCGGCGCTGCTCGCCTTCGTCGTCTCCGCCTTCCAGATGGACCGGCGATGGCGCCCGCACGGCCGTGCGGGCGAGGTCCAGCAGGCCGCCATGGCCGAACTCGGTCCCATACGCGAAACCACGCGGGGAAAGGCGGTCCTGGTCCTCGAATCCATCGAGCCGGAATGGTCCAGGCAGTTCACACAGCTATACTACGGATCGGACCACATATGGAGATACTATCTCGCCGGAAGCGTCTTGACACAGTTCCCCGACATGGCAAGCATACGTCGCCACCTGTACCCCGCAAGCCCCCGGGATCCCGCCGGAAGCGTCTCGGCGCACCCTCTGGACATGGAAGTCGCCGGCCGCGCCGCGGACTTGGTCGTCAGCCGCGACCGCGTGGAGAGCGACGCCCTGCTCACGCCCGGGAACGAACAGGTGTTCCTGTACGATTCCGCGGGCATGGATGACCTGGTGGAGTTCTACCGGGCCGCGTACCGACGGGTGGTGTCCGGAGAGCCTGCGGCGCGCTCCTACTTCGACGTCTATCTCGGCGACGGCGCGCTGGCCCACGTCAAGGATCCCTGCGTCCGGGAGGATGTGAAGTACTGGATCGTCGTGGAGGTGATACCGGAAGATCTGAAGGACCTGCCCGAAGGGCATGGACGGTACGGTTCCGGCAATCGCGACTTCCGGCTCTACGGGCACCCCGTACTGTTCGAGGGGAAGTGCATCGCTGTCGTGCCACTCCCCGACTATCTCCCCGATCATCGCATCTCCGGCATCAGGACGGGACAGCCGCACCGCCATCGCGGCTGGGAAGTAGAGATACCAGCGAGCCGGTAGTCCCCGCCGGGCGCGCAATGGCGCCGGTCTCCCCGTGAAAAAGCGCGTCCTTCGACTCCGCTTCGCTACGCTCGGGACGAACGTGGCAATCGTTCCGGGTTTCCCTGAGACTGCTCCTCGAGCAGCATGACGCCGCGGTCGCGAAAGGCGATCCGGACGCGGGACCCCGCCGGAATCAACGCGTCGAACCGGTAGTCGGCGACGAAGAGCTCGCCGAGAACGGTGTCGAGGGTGTATTCGACGTGGCTGCCGACGTAGGTGCCCTTCGATACGGTCCCGGTGAGTCCGGCCTCCGGCTCCCCCGCCTCGAGGATCACCGCTTCCGGGCGAACGGCGAGTTTGACGGGACCTGCGGGCAGGTTCCTGTGCGGCAGACGGAGTTCGACCCTACCGCCTACGCGGACGGTCGCGTGGTCGCCGTCGCGGCGGACCAGTTCGGCGTCCACGACGTTGGCGTCGCCGATGAAGTCGGCGACGAAGAGGTTGCGGGGCGCTTCGTAGAGTTCGCTCGGCGCGCCTTCCTGCGCGACCTCCGCGTTGTCCATCACGATGATCCGGTCCGATACCGCCAGCGCTTCCTCCTGGTCGTGGGTGACGTAAACCGTCGTCAAGCCGAGGGTCTGCTGCAACTCCCGGATTTCCTCGCGGACCCGGCGGCGCAGCTTGGCGTCGAGGTTGGAGAGGGGCTCGTCGAACAACAGCACCGTCGGTTCGAGGACCAGGGCGCGGGCCACGGCGACCCGCTGTTGCTGGCCGCCGGAAAGCTCGCTCGGCAGGCGCTCGCCGTAGCCGGAGAGGCCCACCAGCTTCAGGCCCTCTTCGGCCCGGTCCCGCGTCTCCGTCCTGGCGACGCCGCTGACCGAAAGGCCGTAGGACACGTTCTCGAACACGGTCATGTGCGGAAACAGGGCATAGGACTGGAACACCATGGAGACGTCCCGGGCGCTGGCCGGCAGGCGGGAGACGTCATCCCCGCCGATATGGATGCTGCCGGACGTGGGCATTTCCAGGCCGGCAATGAGGCGGAGCGTCGTGGTCTTGCCGCAGCCGCTGGGCCCCAGCAAGGTCACCAGGTCGCCGGCTCGGACCTCGAAGGAGACCCGGTTGACGGCGACCACCGGCCCATAGTGCTTGCTGACTTCGTCGAATCGAACCGCCGCGGCGCGGCCCTCGATACTCATGCCGCCCCTCCCCCTGCGCCGTGGACCGCGACGTCGATGGAACCCGCCCGACGGCCCATGCGCCGTTCGCCGACGACCAGCTGAACCAGCAGGATTACCGCCACCATGACGACGATCAGCACGGAACTGTAGGCGATGGCAAGTCCGTAATCGCCGTTCTCCGCCCGTCCGATGATATAGGACGTGGCCATGTCGTAGTTGGCGCTGACCAGGAAGATCACCGCGCTGATGGCCGTCATCGCTCGGACGAAGCTGAAGACCAGGGCGGCGACCACGGCCGGACGCAGGAGCGGCAGGACGACCTTGCGCACGGTGGCGAAGGAACTGGCGCCCAGGGTCAAGGACGCCTCGTCCAGGCTCTTGTCGATCTGGGTCATGGCGGCGACGCCGGCGCGGACGCCCACCGGCATGTTCCGGAAGATGAAGCAGATGACCAGTATGACGCCGGTGCCGGTGATCTCGATGGGCGGCACGTTGAAAGCGAGGATGTAGCCGACCCCGATGACGGTGCCGGGTATCGCGAAACTCAACAGGGTGCCGAACTCGAACGCGCGCTGGCCGGCGAACTTCTGCCGGATCAGCAGGTAGGCGGTCAGCAGCCCCACCGCCGCGGTCAGCGGGGCGGAAACGGCGGAGATGGAGAGGGTCGTCCAGAAGGAGTTCCAGGCAGCGCCCGACCAGATCAGTCCGCCGGCCCCGGTGGTGACGGAAAAGGCGTCGGTGTAGTGGCGCAGGGTGAGGCTGTGGTCCCGGCCCCAGAGCTCGACGAAACCGCCGAACAGGATCATGCAATAGATGACCGCGGTCAGACCGGCCCAGGGGAGGGCCGAGCCGTAAACGAGCCAGGCCACGCGCCTGGGCAGGGGGACGTGCAGGCCGGCGTCGCCCTTGCCGGTGAGGGTGGCGTAGGACTTGCGCCCCAGCCAGCGGCGCTGGGCCCAGAACGCGGACAAGGTGAAGGCCAGCAGGACGATGGCCAGGACCGCGGCCCGGCCCTGGTCGTTCTGGGCCCCGACGATGGCAAAGAAGATGGCCGTGGACAGGACGTCGAAGTTGCCGCCCAGGACCAGGGGATTGCCGAAATCGGCCAGGCTTTCGATGAAACCCACGAGGAAGGCATTGGCCAGGCCCGGGCGCATCAGGGGAAGCGAGACGGTGGTGAAGGTGCGCCAGTTGTCGGCGCGCAGGGTCTGCGCGGCCTCTTCCATCGACGGGCTGACGCCCTCGACCACGCCGATCAGGACCAGGAACGCGATGGGCGTGAAGGCCAGGGTCTGCGCCAGCCAGATACCCGGCAGGCCGTAGATGTAGCGCCCCGGCGTCACCCCGGTGACCGCTTCGATGGCCAGGGTCACCGTGCCGGACGCGCCGAACAGCAGGATGATGGCGAGGCCGATGACGAAGGGCGGGGTGATGATCGGCAAGACGGTGAGGGTGCGCAGCAGTCTCTTGGCCCGGAAGCCGGTCCGGGTCGCCAGCAGGGCGAAAGCCAGGCCCAGGACCGTCGTACTGGCGCCGACCACGATGGCCATCCACAGGGAGTTCCACGCGACGCCGCAGTTGACGTTGGCGGTGAGGCAGCCCAGGCCCCAGATGTCGCGGCTGAACAGTTTCTCGACGAAGAGCCAGGGTACGAAGTGGTAGTCGTTGTCCTGGAAGGCGCTGGCCAGGATGCGGACCACGGGGAAGAAGATGAAGGCGGCGACCAGCGCGACCACCAGGGCGATGGAGCCGACCACGAAACCGTCGCCGTTGATGGCCCCGCGCGCGGCGATCCCCTGTGCGAACAGGAAGAGGAGAGAGGCCGATACCAGCAGGGCGCCATAGCCCATGCCGAACTGGCGGTCGCCCAGGGGGCCGAAGATCCCTTCCAGGAAAGGGTATTCCCAGCCGCCGATGCCGATGGAGAAGCCCTGGGCCAGCAGGTAGAACGTACCGAGACTGCCCGCGGCCAGCAGGACCGCGGCAGAGAGCGGGTCGGCGCGCCGGCGCCAAAGCACCGCCAGCGGCGCGGCCAAGGGCGCCGCCAGCGGCGCCAGCCACCAGCGGTCGATCAGGAGGACCTGCAGCAGGCCCGGGGCGGCGTCGGCCCCGGTGGGGTACTCGGACAGCCAGGTGAAGGACCAGAACCCGTCCTCCACGCCGTACCAGGGGAGGAGCGCAAAGCCGCCCCATCCCACGGCAAGCCAGAACGCCGCGGGCCGATTCATCAGGCCCATGGGTCAGACGATCAACGCGGCAGGGCGTAAACCTCGTCGTCCCATTTCTTCAACAGCCGCCGGCGTTCGGCCGACGATCCGTATTTCTTGAAGTCGTAGTCGATCAGCTTGATCTGGCTCAGGTCCGGCGCCTGCGGCGGCGGCGAAGCGCCGGAGTTCGACGGCACCTGGTAGGCCCTGGCCTGGGCCGCCATGGTCTGGATTTTCGGATCGAGCGCGAAGTCCACCCACTTCCTGGCGTTCTCCGGGTTGCGCGCGCCCTCGATGATGCTCACCGAACCGATCTCGTACCCGGTGCCCTCGCAGGGCGAGACGATCTTGATGGGGAAGCCCTTGACCGCCTGGGTCACCATGTCGTGCTGGAAGACGATGGCCAGCGTGGTCTCGCCCCGGGCCGACGCCTTGATCGGGGCCGATCCCGACTTGGTGTACTGGTTGATGTTCCGGTGCAGCCCCTTCATGAACTCGAACCCTCCGTCCTCGCCGAAGACCTGGACGATGGTGGCGAGGGTCGTGTAGGCGGTGCCGGAGGAGTTGGGGTTCGCCATCTGGATGTGGCCCCTGTAAGCGGGCTGGGTCAGGTCCTTCCAGCATTTCGGCGCCGGCAGCTCGTGCTTCTGCAACAGCTCGCTGTTGTAACCGACGCCGAGAGCGCCGGCATAGATGCCGACCGTGCGATAGCCGGACTGCTCGGCCTGGCGGCGCGCCCAGTCCTGCAGTTCGGGCAGCCGCGTCGATCGGTACTCTTGCGTCAGGCCTTCTTCGGCCGCCTGCAAGTGCGGGTCGCCCGTACCGCCCCACCAGACGTCGCCCTTCGGGTTTCGGCGTTCCGCCTTGATTTGGGCGAAGGTTTCGCCGGAGCTCTTCCGGGTCATGGCGACCTTGACGCCGGTGGCCTTCTCGAACTCCCTGACCATGAGCTGGCACCACTCGATCTGCGGGCTGCAATACAGGGTCAACTTGCCCGCGGCGAACGCCGTGTTGGCCGTAGCCCCAACGAGGCCGGATACGGCGAGAACAACGAACGACAGGCCGAAACGCTTCATCATGGGATCCTCCCTGCTTTCCTGCTCGCGCGTTGGCGCGCGTTTCCTTCGCACCGGGTCCGAGCCGCGAATCCGCGGGGCACGTTACCACAATCGGACGGCCTTTGTCACACTTCGTCACGTTTTCCGTGGAACGGTCTCCGGGGGGACCACGGCCTCCGGACCGCGGATGGACAACGTGCGGGGCATCCGTTACCATGAGCCTTGCCTCGCCGTCCGAAAACCGTCTTGGGGAAACGCTGAACGATTGCCCCCGTTCGTCCTGAGCGTAGCGAAGCGGAGTCGAAGGACGCGCTTTCCCATGGAGAGAGGCGCCTCAAGCGAGAATGGATCAGAGGTTCCTCGGGGAGTCGCCTTGTGAAGACCATCGGCATCGTCGGCTGCGGCGCCATCGGGAGAGGCTTGTTGCAAGCCATGGATGCGGGGGCGGTGGCGGCCAGGGCATGCGTCACCAGTCGTAAGGAAGGCCCGTGCCGGGCATTCCTGGAGACCCTGGGCACTCCGGCGCCGTTCCTGGCCCGGGAAGAGTTGGTCGCCCGGTCCGACCTGGTGGTGGAGGCCGCGGGGGGCTCGGTGGTCCCGGAGCTTGCCCGGGAGGCCTTCGACGCCGGCAAGGACCTCATGGTCATCAGCGTCGGCGCGCTGCTGGACCACCCGGAAATCATGGACAGGGCGCGGAAGACCGGGCGCCGGCTGCTTCTCCCTTCCGGCGCCATCGCGGGACTCGACGGCATCAAGTCGGCCTGCGCCGGGCGCGTGGACCACGTGACCATCACCACCCGAAAGCCGCCGCACGGTCTCGACGGCGCGCCGTACCTGGTGCGGCGCGGCGTCTCCCTGGCCGGACTGACGGAGCCCCGCGAGGTCTTCGCGGGGACCGCCCGGGAGGCGTGCCGGGCCTTTCCGGCCAACGTCAACGTCTCTGCGGCGGTGAGCCTGGCCGGCCTGGGGCCGGACGCCACGAGGATCCGGATCGTGGCGGTGCCCGGGCTCGAACGGAACTGCCACGACGTGGAGGTCGAGGGGGAGTTCGGGCGCCTCGCCATGAGTATCGAGAACGTCCCCACCGAGAACCCGCGCACGGGCCGCCTGACCGTCCTGTCCATGGTGCGTTCCCTCCAGGATGCGCTGGACCCCGTGCGGGTGGGGACCTGACGCGCCGGGGGGAGGGGGCTGCGGGAGCCTCGCGGGTTTCTCCATGACGAACGTCGAGGCCATGGTCCGGGTGCTGCAGCAGGCCGGGGTGCGCTGGGTCTTCGGCATTCCCAGCGGTCCGGTGCTGCCGTTGATCGACGCGTTGCGCCGCAGCCCCGTCGAGTTCGTGCTGACGGCGAGCGAGACGTCCGCGGGGTTCATGGCGGCCGCGGTGGGTCAGCTCACCGGGGTTCCGGGCGCGTGCGCCGCCACTCTGGGCCCCGGAGCGACCAACCTCTCCACCGGCGTGGGCTGCGCTTGGCTGGACTGCGCGCCGGTGTTGGCCATCACCTGCAACGTGCCGACTCCCTGGCTCCGGCGCCGGGTCCAGATGCGCATCGACCACTGCGCGTTCTTCCGGCCGCTGACCAAGGCCACGTTCGCCCTGGGCTTCGGCGACGCGCCGAGGACCGCGGCCGCGGCCTTGGCCCTTGCCGCGGCCGAACCCCCCGGCCCGGTGCACCTGGACCTGCCCGAGGACGTGGGCGGCGCGCCGTCCGACGGGGACGCGCCGCTGCCCGCCTCCGGGACGGCGTTGCCGGACGTGGCGGACGACGCCCGGGCCGCCCTGGCGGCCGCGCTGTCCCGGAGCCGCCGGCCGCTGGTGGTCACCGGCATGACCTTCTCGAGGCAGGGCCTGGCGGCGCCGTTGCTGCGCTTCATCGAGGACCACCGGATCCCGTTCGTCTCGACCCTGCACGCCAAGGGCTGCCTGCCGGAGAGCCATCCCCACTGGCTCGGAGTCATCGGGCGGGCCCGGCGGACCGACGTGCAGCGCATGGTGGACCGGGCCGACCTGATCCTCGCGGTGGGTTACGACCCCATTGAGATCAACTACGAGGAATGGGTGGGGGAGACCCCGGTGTTCCATCTGAGCACCGCCGCGGCCGAGCCGGACCCGCGGGTCCGGTTCGTCTTCAACCGGGCCGGCCACATGGGTCGGGCGCTGCGGCAGTGGCGCTGCGTGCCCCCGGCGGCGAACGACTGGAGCATGGACGAATGGGACGCCCATCGAAGCCGGCTGGAGCGGGAGCTCCGTCCGGAAGGAAGCGGGTTCGCGGCGCACCACGTGCTCGACGCCCTGCGCGAGGCCCTGCCCCCGGACGGCATCCTGGCCTATGACGTGGGTGCGCATACCCACCAGATCGCCACGCAGTGGCGCACGGACGAGCCGCGGACGCTGCTCGCCACCAACGGGTGGTCATCCATGGGGTTCGGCATGCCCGCGGCCTACGCCGCCAAGATGGTCCACCCGGACCGGGCGGTGGCGGTGGTCGTGGGCGACGGCGGGTTCCAGATGACCGCGGGCGAGCTGGCCGTGGCCCGGCGGCGCGGTCTTCCGGTTCCCGTCGTCGTCCTCAACGACGGTTGGCTGGGGTTGATGAAGGTGAAGCAGGAGCGCAAGGGCCTGCCGCTTTCGGGAGTCGATCTCGGCCCCCGGGTGGATTCCCCCGCGCACTACTTCGGCGTTCCCTGTCGGAGCGCCAGGGACCCGCAAGAGTTCCGGGAGGCCATTGGATGGGGCCTGGACCTGGGGGGTCCCAGCGTCATCGAAGCCTTCATCGACGTGGCCCCCTACTCCCTGACGGTGTTCGACCGGGATCCGGAGGACGCATGCTGAGCCGCATCAGGAACGTCCTGATCCTCGCCACCTGCCAGATGCTGTTCGGCTCCACGCGGACCCTGGTCATCATGACCGCGCCGGTCCTCGCCTACGGCATGGCCGAGAACAAGGCGCTGGCCACGCTGCCGGCGGCGCTGGTGATCGTCGGTACGGCCCTCGCCACCATGCCGGCTTCCATGCTCATGCGCGCCACCGGCCGCCGCCTGGGGTTCATCATCGGGGCGTGCATCGGCGCCGGCTCCGGCGCCCTCGCCGCCGCCGCCATCCTCCGGGCGGACTTCGCGCTCCTGTGTCTCGGCACGCTGGTGTACGGCTTCTTCGCCGCCTTCGGGCAGTACTACCGGTTCGCCGCGGCCGACACCGCCCCGCAGGAGTTCAAGAGCAAGGCCATCTCGCTGGTCCTGACCGGGGGCGTGCTGGCGGCCTTCGTCGGGAAGAACCTGGCCATCGCCGGTCAGAACCTGGTTCCCTCGGACGAGTTCTTCGGCTCCTACCTGTTCCTGATCGCCCTCACCGGGTTGACGGTCGGGGTCCTGGTCTTCCTCGACATCCCCAACCTGACCCCGAGCGAGCGTTCCGCAGAGCAGCGTTCCCTGGTGAAGATCATGGCCCAGCCGGTGTTCGTTGCGGCGACGCTGGCGGCCACCATGGGGCAGGGAGCCATGAACCTGTTGATGACCGCGACCCCCATCGCCATGACCCAGGCGGGTCACCCGTTCGTCGCCACCGCGTCGGTGATCCAGTGGCACAGCGTGGGCATGTTCGCGCCGGGTTTCTTCACCGGCTCCCTCATCAAGCGCTTCGGGGAGGTGCGCATCATCCTTACGGGGGTCGCGCTCCAGCTCGCCTGTGTGGTGACCGCGCTCATGGGCGCCGGCGTGCTCGAATTCTGGATCGCCATGCTGTTCCTGGGGGTTGGCTGGAACTTCGCTTTCACCGGAGGCACATCGCTCCTGACGTTGGCCTACAGTCCGGCCGAGCGCGCCAAGACCCAGGGAGCCATGAGTTTCGTCAACTACGGCTTCGTCGCCGTGGTGTCGCTGTCGTCGGGCGTGCTCCTGCACTACGTGGGGTGGAGCGGGGTGAACCTCGGCAGCATCCCGTTGCTCGCGGTGGCCGGCGGCGCCGCCCTCTGGTTCGCGGCCGCCCGGCGCAAGGCCGCGGGGGCGCCGGCCTGACCGGCCCGGCGCCGGAAGGTTGCGGGCGTCACAACACCGCCACCACCTCGATCTGGAACAGGACCTCGCCCCGGACGGGCGACTTGACGGCGTGGCGGGCCGGTCGGTCGTGCTCGTGGGGGAACATCTTCAGCCACGCCTTGTTGATGGACCCGCGGTACTCTTCCTCTTTCATATAGACCGTCATCCGCACGATGTCGTCCGGGCTGCCGCCCGCGAGCTCCATGAACTTGCGGATGTTCTCGAACAGCGTCTCGGCCTGTGCGTCGGGGTCGCCGGGCAGCTCGCCGGTGGCGGCGTCCCGCCCCGAGATGGCGGAGGAATAGACCAGGTTGCCGATCTTCGAGCCCATGGGGATGGGGGCGCCGTGGGCCAGACCCGGGATCTCGATGCTTTCGCGCTTTGCCATATGGACCTCCTTCCGTGCCTTCTTCGCCGCTAGGCGGGGTCCGGGTCCGGCGGCTTCGCCGTCCGGACCGTGGCGAAGAACAGGACCACCGCGATGAGGAGCACCGCCAGCGTGCTGAGTCCCAGCGACCAGTGGATGCCGATGAAGGCTCCGAACACGCCCACGGTGACCCCGCTGAAGCTCCTCAGTCCCTGGGCGGACATGTTGTACAATCCTATCAGGCGGCCCCGCAGGTTCACGGGCGCCTCGAGCTGCACCAGCGTTTGCGCCATGGAGAGGAACGCGAGGTTGAGGACGCCGGCCGCGAACAGGGAGGCCAGCGCCAGCGGGTAGGAGGAAGCGGCGGCGAACGCGGCCATGGCGGCGCACCACAGCACGGCGAGGGCGATGGCCGCGGACGCGCGCGCTCTGAGCCAGCCGCCGAACTCCAGCAGCAGGCCTCCGGCCACCGCGCCGGCGCCGTTGGCCGTCAACAGCGCGGTGTAGCCGTAGCCCGTCTCGTCGGCGCCGAGGGCCAAGGCGAACCCGGGCATCTGGGCCTGGAAGGCGTTGCCCACGAAGAAGGCGTAGCAACCCGGAAGCAGGATCATGGACAGGAGGACCCGGTTGTGAGACGCGCCCCGGAGCGCGGAGAGGGCGTCGGCCCAGCCTCCTTTCCGGGTCTCGCGTCCCGAGCCGTGTCCGGTGTAGCTCACCCGCTGGCACCAGGCCACCAGCGGCAGGTAGGCGAGGGTGTTGAGGCACAGGGCGAGGGTGGGCTTCAGCCACACCATGACGGCGCCTCCCACCGCGGGGCCGAACAGGATCCCCAACTGCCGTCCCGTGGCCAGTAGCCGGATGCCGCTCTGGAGCGTCTCGGGGCCCACCACCTCGTAGATCATCAGTTGGCGGGCGGGGTTCCACAAGGCTCCGGCGAGCCCGTGCAGCACGAGCAGGACGGCCGAGTGCCACATCTCCAGGCGGCCGGTGTAGAACAGGACGGCCCAGGCGAGGCTGACCGACATGAACAGCGCCTGCGACCACTGCATGACCCGCCGGCAATCGAAGCGGTCGGCCAGCGCGCCGAAGCACCACGAGAACGCCAGGAAGGGCAGCCAGTGGCTGATGACCGCGAAGCCGTTGAGGACCTCGGACCGGAAGAGCTGGTAGATGACCCAGTAGCTGATGACGTGCTCGATGTTGTCGGCCATCATCGACAGCATGTTGCCGACGAAGAACCAGCGGAAGTCCCGGTTGTGGAGCGCGGCGAAGGCCGCGGGCGGCGGAGCGGTCGGGGGCGCAGGTGCGTTCATCGGGCGGCGCGTCGAAGGGCGAGGGCAGCCCTCGAAGGCTGCCCTCGCTCCCGGTCAACGGAACCGCGGCCTACCTGTGGCCGCGATGTTTTCTACCGCCCAGGAGGCGGTCCAGCATGCCTTCCGCCCTGGCGGCCTGCTCGGGGGTCAGGACCGCTCGTACGGCGAGCGCCGTGCGGGTCCGTTCCCGCAGCCGGTCGCCCTGGATCTCCGAGAGCTCTTCGACCTTGGCATCGACCTCCGCCTCGTCCACGGTCGGCGCCGATACGAGCTCCGCCAACTCGATGCGCGCCACGCGCGCCTTGGCGCGGAGACCGATGGCGGTCTTTCGCGCCTGCCGGAGCACGTCCCTGACGGACGTGACCTGCTCGTCGGTCAACTCCAGCCTCCGGGCCATGCGTCGGATGTGTTCGCCGTGGCCGTGGCCGCGGCGTCCGTGCCGGCCATGACGCCCGCGCCATCCCTCCCTCTCCTCGCCCCGCTCGGCGCGAGTCATGCGGGGGCCGTCCCCCCGACGCCCGTCTCCCTGCTGGCTCCAGGCGACGCCGCCGGCAAGGCCCACCAGCAGCACGGGGGTCAGGATCAGCGCCGTTCGTTTCCGATGGTTCATGGGTAGTTCTCCTTTCGGGTTTCTGGATGCCATCGCGATGTCGATGATTAGACGTTCCGGGGTTCCGTCCCGACGCCGCAGGGCCATGTGCTGCGGGCGCTGGCTCCGGTTCCCTCAGTTCCCGGCGTCCTCCGAAAGGGCCTCCAGCCGGTCGGCGATGCGCCCGCGCGCTTTCCTCCGCCGTTCGCGGAAGTCGCCGGTGAGTTCCTCCAGCTTGCGGGCCTGCTCCGGGTCGAGCTCCGGCTCGATCTTGTGGTGGAACTCCAGGATGATGCGGTCGGTTTCCTCGAAGGACCGTATCCGCGCCCGGTAGAGGTCCCGGCGGGTCTGCATCAACGACGGACCGATCCGGCTCATCTGCTGCTCGGAAAGGTCGAGCTTCCGTTGCAGCATTCGGACGTAGCGCCCGCCGGAGCCGCGTTTCGCGTGGCCGCGGTGCTTCCCCTCGTGCCAGCCGTGCCATGGCCGGCCCCAGAAGTGCCCCACGGGATGGAGGCTTCCGAGAAGGGCGCCGCCGAGGAGTCCCAGCAGGAACACGCCCACCACTGCCACGAGAGCTTTTCGTTTCATGGGTTCCGACCTCCTACCCACACGGCCAGGACCGCATCCGGTTCGTCCGCCGACGATGCCTCCTGGCCCGACGGGTCCTCCAGCATGGCGACGGTGAGGGGAGCCCGGGTTCGGGTCTCCGTCGGCATGCCGCGCCACAAGCCGATGCCGCCCAGCAACGCCACCACCAGCGCGAAGGCGGGGACGAGCCGGCGGCTGAACAGCAGCAGGGCTTCGCTGAGCGATGCGCGCCGCTCCTCGTCTTCGCGGATCCGGGCGGCGACCCCCGGCCACGCGGGCCGCTCGGGGGTCGGCTCCGGCGCCGCGGAAAAGAACCGCCGCCAGAAACGCTCGTCTTCGAGGAGCCCGGAACAGTCCATGCACGACCGGGAGTGTTCCCGGTACGCGTTGGGGAGCGGCTCCGTCAGCCTCGCCGTTTCCATCCAGCGTCTGAAACCGTCACAGGTCACGAGTCACCTCCGGGCCGTCTCCGAAACGTAGGGGGCGAGCATCCGGCGCAACCGCGCGCGGGCCCGGGCATGCCGTGATTTGACAGTGCCCGGGGAGCAGTCCAGGATGCGGCCGACTTCCTCGTAGGAGCAACCCTCCATGTCCTTCAGGGCGACGACCACGCGAAAGCGTTCGGGCAGACGGGCCACGGTCCGGGCGACGACGACGCTGACGGACTCCCGGCCGCCCGGGTCGTCCTCCCGCTCCGGAGGCTCCTCTCCCGAGAGGACGTTCCGCAGTCCCCGGACCGCGTCTTCACCGGGATCGGCGTCCAGGGGAACCCGGCGCGACTGCTTCTTGAGCTCGTCCCGGGCGCAGTTGATGGCGATGCGGGTGACCCAGGTGCCGAAGGCCGAGTCTTCCCTGAACTTGCCCAACGAGAAGAACGCCTTGACGAACGCCTCCTGGACCACGTCGTCCACGTCGCCGTGGTCCGGTCCCAGGACCCTGCCCACCAGCCGGTGGACCCGCGCCTGGTGGCGCTCCACCAGCAGGCGGTAGGCGTCCGAATCGCCGTCCCGGACCCGTCGCACCACGTCCCTCTCCGTATCCTCCAGTGCGAAGGGATACGGCAGGGTCTCCGTCATCCTCAATCGGTCACCTCGATGGCGTGAACCGGCCTGACCATTACTGGCCTGACCATTTGACGGCGGGGGGTTCCCGGGTCATCCGCGGAAAGCGGGCGCAACGTTTTCGGCAAGGCGCGTATCCGCTCCGGCCGGTCCTTCGCAGCCGGCGCGGGCCGCGCCGCCCGGCTCGCGGAAGGGGGTCCGGTCAAGCCGCGGCCCTGCGCCGCATCAGGGGCCGGGCCAGGCCGGCCGCGGCCAGGGCCGCGCCGAGGGCGTCGCTGAAGATCCCCGGTGCGATGAGCATGACCGCGGCCGCGAACACCACCACGCGCTCCGCCGCCTCGAGGCGGTCCTTGAGGCTGCCCACCAACGCGTACGCGGTCAGGATCACCCCTGCGGCCGCGGTGGCGGTGGTGACCGCGACGGCCACGGGACTGCCCCGCATGAGCAGCGGCGTGCCGAAGACGAAGGCGTAGGGCAGGATATAGACCGGCAGCGAGATGATGCCGGCGAACAGGCTGGTGCGCCAGAAGTCGCTGCCCGCCACGGTGGCGCCGGCGTAGGCGGCCAGGGCCACGGGCGGCGTGACCATGGACAACATGCCGGAGAAGAAGATGAACAGGTGGGCCGCGATGGGGAGCACCCCGACCTTGACCAGCACCGGCGCCACCATCAGCGCCAGGATGATGTAGGCGATGCTGGTGGGCAGTCCCATGCCGAGGATCATGGAGGCGAACATGGTCAGCAGCAGGATGGTGGTGAGGTCGTTGCCGGCGATGCCGATGACGAGGCTCGAGAAACGGGTCGCGAGTCCGGTCATGAGGATGGTCCCCATGATGATGCCGACGCAGGCCACCGCGGTGCCCAGGGTGACGAAGTCCCTGCCGGTTCCCTCCAGCACCCGGACGCCCGTCCTGACGGCCGCAACCGCTCCCGCGGGCGCGGACGCGGCGAAGCCGCGCCGGTCCCGGAGCGCCATGGTGACCGCGGCGATGCCCACCCCCAGCAGCGCGATGACGGCCATGGCCCGCAGCACCGCCTGGACCGGCGACATCCGCAGCAGCAGCAGCACGATGAGCAGGCCGATCCCCGCGATGAAGGTCAGTCCCTGGGGCTCGCGCACCACCTCCCGGAGGCTGGGCAACTCGGAGGCGGGCAGCCCGGTGAGCCCGGAACGGAGCGCATAGAAATAGACCCCGGCGAGGACGCCGATGAAGTACAGCACCGCGGGAATGAAGGCGGCCTTGACGATCTGGAGGTAGTCCACCGCGAGGAACTGCATCATGAGGAACGCCGCGGCGCCCATCACCGGCGGCATGAACTGTCCTCCGGTGGACGCCGCGGCCTCCACCGCGCCCGCCACGTGGGGCTGGAAGCCGACGCGCTTCATGAGCGGGATGGTGATGGAGCCGGTGACCATGACGTTGGCCACGGCGCTGCCGCTCACCGACCCCATCATGCCGCTGGACACCACCGCCATCATCGCCGGGCCGCCGCGGTACCTGCCCACCACCGCGCGGGTGAACTCCATGATGAACGCCAGCGCCCCGGTGGCTTCCAGCAACTTGCCGAACATGACGAAGAGGAACACGAACTTGAAGGTGATGTACGTGGCCACGCCGAAGACGCCGTTGCCCGACAGGTAGATGGTGGTCACGATGCGGTCCAGGTCGAAGCCCCCGTGCCCCCCCACCCATCGCGGCAGGTGCTGGCCGTAGAAGACATAGACCAGGAAGACCAGCGCGGTGACCACCAGCGCCCAACCCACGATGCGGCGGGTGGCCTCGAGCACCACGACGACGCACAGCACTCCCAGCACGAGGTCCGTCCGGGTGACCAGTCCCGACTTGAAGGTGATCTCCTCGTGGTGGACCGCCACGTAGCCGAAGACCACCAGGCTGAGGGCCAGCCAGAAGAGGTCCACCGCGACCTGGCCGGGCCGGGTCCGCTCCGTGGCCTGGGTGAGGAACACCAGCGCGAACAGCACCAACAGGAACAGGCTTCGTTCCTGGAGGGGCGGCAACGGACTGAAGGCGTTCCAGACGGCGTACGCCGACAGTCCGATCGCCAGGAGCCGGGTGACGGTCCGGCCTACCGCTTCCAGAGCCCCGCCTCCTTCCAGTAGCGCACGGCTCCCGGATGGAAGGGTACGTTGATGTCCTTGGTCAGAACCGAGGGGTTGGCCTGGGCGTACTTGAAGTAGCGCACGTCAGCGGCCATGCCGTCCAGGTTCTCGTGCAGCAGCCGGGTGATCTTGTAGACCACCTCCTCGTCCGCGTCGTTCCGCACGTAGAGGTGCGGACCGCCGATGTCCACCGTGTCCACGTCCCGGCTGAAGGTGGGGGTGCCCTTGGGAATGGTGAGCCGGGTCATGTACGGCAGTTCCTTCAGCACCTTGTCGATGGCGGCCGGCTCCGGCGGAAAGTAGTCTGCGCCCTTCTCCGCGTGGAGGCGCAAGGCGCCGGGGATGGGGCTCAGGCCCGCCACGATCCCCGGCGTGGCCACGATGATGCCGTCGCCGAGTTGCGTGTACAGGTCGCTCATCCCCGCGTACACGGGCTTGATGTCCTCGTAGGTCATGCCGTGGGCCTCGAACAGGGGCTTCAGGAAGGCGTCCCAGGTCCGGCCCGTGCCCACGCCCACGCGTTTGCCCTTGAGGTCCCGGAACGACTTCACCGGGCTGTCGGGCAGGGTCATGTAGGCAAAGCCGTGCGGGTACAGGCCCATGACGGGCGCGATGGGGTGCTTCTTCTCGAAGCCGAGGATGCCGTGGTAGCCGGGGTAGCCGTTGTTGGACGATATGACGGCCATGAACACCTGCTTGCGGTCCACCAGGCGGATGTTCTCGCGGGACCCTTCGGTGACGGCCGCGGTTACCGGGATCTCGAGCTTCTCCTCCAGCAACTTGGCGACGCCTCCGGCCATGACGTAGAAGGCTCCCCCTACGCTGGCGCCGCCCACCTCCATGCTGGTCGGCATTTCCGCGGTTGCCGGTTGCGGGCCGGACGCCCATGCCATGGCGGCGACTACGGCCGCCGTCAGCAGCGCCTTGAGTCTCGGACTCCTCCTCATGCAGTACCTCCTTGCTGATTTGGTTCGACGCGCCGCGCGGCCGAGGCCGCCCCCCGACGAACCCGCGTAAAATAGGATGGAACGATTTGCCAGTCAAGGAAACCCTGAACAATTTCTGAACGATTGCCCCCGTTCGTCCCGAGCGAAGCGAAGAGATCCGTTCATCCTGAGCGTAGCGTAGCGAAGTCGAAGGACGCGCTTTCCCATCGGGAGAGGCGCCTCAAGCCGGAATGGACCAGAGGTTCCTCAACCGGAAAGAGGGCAGCCGCGTCCGAACTTTCCGTTTGACAACCGCTCCCGCCTGCCATAGAAGGGAGCGTCGCCTGCATGGACGGGCGGCGTACTTCCGTGTCCCACGCAGCGCGTGTCCATGCGGCGTGCTTCCCGCAGCAAACCCGAGAGGAGGGCCATCCTTATGAAGGCATTGAACTTGACCGTTGCGCTTCTTCTGCTGGCGGCGTCCGCGGCCTGGGGCCAGAGCAAGACCGTCCGGGAGCTGGCCATGTACGAGGGGGCGGACTACGAGAAGATGCTCCTGGAGGGCGCCAGGAAGGAAGGCAAGGTGGTCTGGTACACGTCGCTGAGCGGCAAGTCCTACAAGACCATCCAGGCGGGGTTCGCCAAGAAGTATCCGGACGTGAAGATCGAGGTCTATCGGGCGGGAAGCAAGGACATCTCGGCGAAGGTCCTTGCCGAGCACAGGGCCGGGAAACACCTGGCCGACGCCACCGAGACCACCCCGGGCATCCTGCAGCTCTTCCGGGAGCGCAAGATCATCACGCCTTACGCCAGCCCGGAGCACGAGCGATGGCCGGACGAGCACCGGATCAAGGCGGAAGGCCGGGGGGTGTGGTGGGTCACGGACCGGGAGTCCTTCATCGGGCTCGGCTACAACACCCGGAAGCTGCCGAAGGAGCAGGTCCCCAAGAGCTTCGAGGACCTCCTGAACCCGGCCCTCAAGGGCAAGCTGGTCATGAGCATCACCAGCACGGGCGACCGGGTCATGGGCACCATGCTCAAGGTCAAGGGGATGGAGTACATCGAGAAACTCAAGAAGCAGGAGGTCAAGCTCCTCAAGATCTCGGGCACCGCCACCCGGGACCTCATCATCTCGGGCGAGTTCGTGGCGTCGCCCACGGTCTTCCGCAACCATGCCCTGGTGAAGATCCACGAGGGCGCCCCTCTGGGTTGGGAGGCCATGGACGAGGTCCCCACCAACGCCGGCGGCTCTGCGCTGTTCGCCCACGCGCCGCACCCCCACGCCGCGCTGCTGCTCATCCACTTCGTCCTGACCGAAGGGCAGAAGATCCTGCAGAAGTTCCACTACGGCATGGCGTGGAGGGACTACCCGTTCAAGCGCGTCTATCCGGAGAGGGGGATGAGCTCGTCCCAGTACAACAAGTCCCTCAAGAAGTGGAACAAGTTGCTGCGCTCCGTCGGCCGCAAGGGCTGAGGGCGTCCCGCGTTCCCTTCGTCCACACGCGACCTTCCGTTCCGATGACCGCGCCCGCGGGCAGGCCGTGAACCTGCCCGCGGGCGTGGCGGATGCGAATGACCACGAGCCGGTCGAGGACTACCGCACTTGAGCAGAGACCCGGCAGCTTCCGCCGCGCCCGCGTCCACCGCGGGCGGTTCCACCGTCTATCTCGATTTCCTGCGTCCGAGCCGACAGGGGCGCGACTATCCCTTCTGGCTGTTCATCCCCTGTGCGCTGGTGCTGCTCTACCTGGTGGTGCCGCCGTTGGCCTTCATCGTCTATACGAGCTTCGTTCCTTCGGAGGACTCGGGGATCGTCGGCCTGACGTTCCACAACTTCTTCCACATATTCGAGTCCCTGGCGGAGTTCGAAACCCTGATCTGGAACTCCCTGGTGTTCTCGATGGGGAGCGCGGTCTGGGCCCTGGCGTTCGGCACGGTGATGGCCTGGTTGGCGGAGCGCAGCAACGCGCCGTTCCGCATGGTGGCGTACCTGGCCGCCTTCGTGTCGTTCGCCGTGCCCGGGCTCATCAAGGTCATCGGGTGGATCCTGCTGCTGGGGCCCGAGGCCGGGTTCATCAACCTGGCGGTGGGCTCGGTCACCGGCGTCACCCCGATCTTCGACATCTTCTCCATGAGCGGCATGGTGCTGGTGGAGGGATTCCTGTGGACGCCCATCGTCTTCCTGCTCATGGCCACGCCGTTCCGTTCCATGGACCCGTCCCTGGAGGAAGCCGCGGTGGTGGCGGGCAGCAGCGACTGGCAGGTCTTCTGGAAGGTCACCTTGCCCATGGCCATGCCCAGCGTGCTGTCGGTGCTGATCCTCACGTTCATCCGCAGCCTGGAGGCTTTCGAGATCCCCGCGCTGGTGGGCCTTCCCGCGGGCATCGAGGTCATGACCACCCAGATCTACCTCCAGTTGAGCGAGGGCTACATCCCCGAGTACGGCAACGCCAGCGCCTACTCCGTGATCCTCATCGGCCTCGTGGCCCTCTGCCTGCTGCCCTACTATCGGGTCACCCAACACGCGCACCGGTTCACCACCATCACCGGCAAGGGGTTCCAGCCGCGGCGAAAGGACCTGGGGCGCTGGCGCTGGCTGGGGGGGCTGGCCCTGCTGGGCCTGCCGGCGTTGCAACTCCTCCCGCTCACCGCCCTGGTCTGGTCGAGCTTCATGCCCTACCTGCAGGTGCCCTCGTGGGAGGCCCTCTCCCTGCTCACCCTCGACAACTACGCGGTGGCGTTCAGCGACGACAAGATCCTGAGCTCCATCGTGAACAACCTCACCATCAGCATCGTTTCCGCCACCGCCTGCGTGGGCGTGGCGTTCGTCACGGCCTGGCTGGTGACGCGCACGAACATCAGGATGCGCTGGTCCCTGGACCGGCTCACGATGGTGCCCCTGGTCTTCCCCGGCATCGTCATGGGAGTGGCGGTTCTCCAGACTTACCTCACGGTGCCGATCCCCGTCTATGGCACCATCTGGATCATGGTCATCGCCTTCTCCGCCCGTTACCTCCCGTACGCCATGCGGTTCAGCCACGCGGGGCTCATCGGCATCCACCGGGAGCTGGAGGAGAGCGCCACCACCAGCGGCTCGAGTTGGGGGCAGGTGGCCCGGAAGATCATGGTCCCGTTGATGATGCCGGCCCTGTTCGCCGGCTGGATCTACATCTTCCTCATCACCATCCGGGAGCTGTCGGTGGCGCTGCTGCTCTACAGCCCGGGGTCCGAGGTGATCTCCGTGGTCATCTGGGAGCTCTGGGACAACGGCGCCGTCGGCACCCTGTCGGCCTTCGCCCTGGGCATCAGCGCGGGCACCGTGCTGCTGGCCTGCGTCTTCTACCGGCTGAGCCGCCGCCACGGCCTGGACGTGCGGTGAACCTTCGGGGGACGGCTCCCCCGGCCCGCGGTCCAGCGTCCCGGAGACGGAGCCGGTGACGGCGATGGGCGTTCCGGGTCCCCGTTCGAGTCCATCGGGCAGGCTCCCGGCATCCGGCTACGGTCCGGATGAGGCGTCCGTACGAAGGAGATCCAGGAGTTCCGGGCGCGGGAACCCGTCCGCCCGGCGGCGTTTCTCCTTCTGGTAGCCCCGTACCGCGGCCCGGGTCCGGGGACCGAGGATCCCGTCCACCTCGCCGACGTCGTATCCCCTGGCGGCCAGCAGGCGTTGGAGCTCCTTGCGGTCGCTCTCGGCCAGGGGTCGGACCCCGTCCGGCCAGGTCAGGGGCGCTCCCTCGTCCTGCAACCGGTCGGCGAGACGGCCGATGGCCAGGGCGTACTTGCGTGCGGGGTTGTAGCGCATGATCGAGCGGAAGTTCCGGCGCAGCAGGAAGGCGGGACCGTCCTTTCCCGCGGGGAGGTAGAGGTAGGCCCGGTCTCCGGGGTGCGGGAACGCAAGGCCGTCGGCCCTTCGCAGACCCGTGCGCCGCCATTCGCGTATCGTCCTCTCGCCCTTGCGCCCGACTGCGCCGTCCCCGAGGCGTTGCGGAAGGACCACGTGGTGGCCCCAGGGCCTTCCGGGGTTCCAGCCGTTCCGGCGCAGGTAGTTGGCGGTGGAGGCCAGCGCATCCTGCGGCGTGTCCCAGATGTCCCGGCGGCCGTCGCCGGTGAAGTCCACCGCGTAGGCCGTGTAGCTGGTGGGGATGAACTGCGTGTGGCCCATGGCTCCGGCCCAGGAGCCGGTCATGCGTTGGAGCGGGACGTCTCCCGCCTCGAGGATTTCGAGCGCGGCCAGCAGTTGCCTGCGCCCGAACTTGGCGCGGCGTCCCTTGTAGGCCAGGGTGGAGAGGGAGCGGATCACGTTCCGGCGGCCGCGCAACGCGCCGTAGAGCGTCTCCATGCCCCAGACGGCCGCCAGCACGTGGCGATCGACGCCGTAGCGCCGCTCGATGCGCTCCAGGTCGGCGGCGTGCTCGGACAGCTTGGCGCGCCCTTCGCGCACGCGCGTGTCCGTGACCGCCAGGGCCACGTAGTGCGACGCCGGCAGCACGAACTCGGGTTGACGGTCGTTCTTCTCGATGACTTCCGGGTCGGGGGTCAGGCCGCGGAACGCCCGGTCGTACAGCGGGCCCGGGATCCCGTGTCCGAGCGCCACCGACCGGAACTCCCCCACGAACTTCCGATAGGCCGCCCGGTCGGACGTGAGGGGTTGGATGGCGGAAGCGGGCGCCGGTTTCCCGACGGCCGCCAGGACGAGGGCGGCCGCCAAGCCCGCGCCGATCCTCGTCCTGCCGCTCATGGGGTGACTATCGGACTTCCGGTGCAGGATGTCAAAGGACCCGCGCGGCCCGAATCCGCCGCCTGATCTGCGGCGGACGGGCTGCTGCCGGAAGAGTCTCCTTTTCGTCCGTATCCACAGAGTTCCGAATCGCGCATCATCCATCACCGCCATAGCGGACCTCGCTGAGGCCGATCTGAAACGCCCGGGTGGCTCGTTCCTCCGGAAACTCCTCCAGATGGGACACGTCGTGGAGCGAGTGGAACACTGCCAGCACCGCGCCGTCGGCGATCCGAACCTCCACGGCCTTGCCCTCCTCGGTAAACGTCACCAGGGCTCTGCGGCGATCCGGGGAAATGGCGACCCCGCCGGCCAAATGAGTGTACAGTTCTCGTAAATGGCCGGGAGTCCGGTGGTTCGGGAAGATGGCGGTCTCCTCGCCGCTCGCCGCGTCCACCATCAGCAGCCGTGATATTCTCCAAGCGCCGTCCGTGGTTCTGCTGCCCCGGTTATCCAGCACGAGGAACCGGGACCCCTCGAAATGCAGGACCGAGTGCTGCATTCTGAACCCGCCCCCCACCATGCGCTTCAACCGATGGGTGTCCCGGTCCAATATGGCGAATGCGTGCAGGTTCCTCATGGACACGACCAGGTCTCCGGGTTCGAAGCCCGCGCCTGCGGCGTCGTCTCCCAGCGGGTGGATGGAATTGACGTGCGTCGGGTTACAAGGATCCACACGGAGCAAAAGCGGGGCATAGAGGGACTGGAGTATGGCGTCGAACACGGAGGTCTCTCTCAGCAGCCTCCCGGCAGGGTCGATTACGTTCAGGAGATCGTGATTCCATTGCGGACATGGCCTCCTGATCCTCCTGATTCGGAGGCCGTCCCGTCCCGGTACAAGCTCGGTATCCACGGGCCCGCCGAGCCGATGGCCTGGAACCAGGACGACTTCGCCATCGGTCAGTTGCACTGCTGTCCGGTTAGTCAGTTGTGGTCGATGGTGGCTGTAGTCCGGGCGGTACCACACCGGCTTGCCGCTCCGGTCGATGCGCGCCACCCCGCCGCCGTAGGGGTGGGTATGACTGAAGTGGAAGACCGCCAGGAGATCGCCATCGGGGTATTTCAATACTCCAACGATGTACGCATATTCGATAAAGGAGAACCCGGGCGTGTACTCGTACGGGAAGTCCGCAGTGAACTCGTCATTCTCCAGCCATTTCTCCAACTCGTCTGGGCGGTACGGCCAAGCCTGCCGGACTTCGCCGCGGCCTGCGTACTCCACCGCAAGACAGCCCACGTGACCCGGACAGTATTCCCGGAAGAGATGCCGCCCTCCCGGAACCAGGATCGAGTCGGTCAGGTGATCGCTGCCGATGAACTCGAAGCGCCGGGCCGCCGCCTGGTCGGGAGGGACGTCCACGAAATCCCCGTCCCGGTAGGGATCGTGGAGCTGGATCTCGACCATCGAGACGAAGGTTTTCCTGGCGGAAGACAAGAGAGCGTAGGGGAAGACCTTGTACCGCGCGACGCACAGCCCGCCAGCGAAGGTCGCCAGCATGAGCGCCCCCACGAACAAGAGCACCGGCGCCCTTTCGAGGAGCCTTGCGCTTGCTCGCCATCCCCCGCGAAGAAAACACTCCCGTCGCATATCCATACAGCAGCACCTTCAGCATCATCCGAGGCTCATACGGCGCGTTCCGGCGCCCGTCCCCTTCATATGGCGCGTAAAACGCCGTCAATCCAGCCCGTCCACCAAGTTTTCCTGCGGCGCAAACTCCTGGCGAGTATATCACGCGACGTCGATCTGTCGATGACGCCACCCATTGCCTGGAGAGGCTCCCGGTTTCCAATCCGGGTCCCGCTACCACGTGCGGGCAGGCAGGCGCCTGAAACCTCCCTCTCCCGGGAGAAAGGGGAGAAGGTCAAGGGGGTTCAAATTGATGTTGACGCGCCCGCTTCCCGGGATGTATCCTTGGAGTCCAAAGGACGAGGGACCATGAAGAAAACGGCCAAACTTGAGGTTCGAGTCAACGGGGCCAGCCGGACGGACGAGGTGGAGCCCCGCCTGTTGCTGGTGCACTACCTGCGGGACGTGCTGGGGCTCACCGGGACCCACATCGGCTGCGAGACGAGCCTGTGCGGGGCCTGCACGGTCCTGGTGGACGGAGCCGCGGTCAAGTCGTGCACGCTGCTGGCGGTCCAGGCGGACGGGTGCGAGGTCCGGACCATCGAATCGCTGGCCACCGAGGACGGGCTCCATCCGATACAGCAGGCGTTCTGGGACTGCCACGGGCTCCAGTGCGGCTTCTGCACTCCGGGCATGATCATGGCCACGCAGCAACTCCTCGACGAACATCCGAATCCCTCGGAAGAGGAGATCCGCCACGGGCTCGAAGGCAACATCTGCCGCTGTACCGGGTACAAGCATATCGTGGATGCGGTGAAGCAGGCCGCGGAACAAACGAAAGCTGGGACGTAAGCCATGCCGGTAAGCAAGCTTGTAGGAACCAAGGTGAAGCGGCGGGAAGACCCGCGCCTGGTGCAGGGTCTCTCGCACTACGTGGACGACATCCGGCTGGCGGACGTCCTCTACGTGGCCATCCTGCGCAGCCCCCACGCCCACGCCCGCGTCAACGGCGTCCGCACCGACGCGGCGCTGGCGCTGCCCGGCGTCGTCACCGCGGTGACCTCCGGGGACTTGGGCGACCGCGTGGGGTCGGTGCCGTGTGCGGCGTCCAACCCCACGTTGCGCACGCCGGAACACCCGGTGCTGGCCAAGGGATGCGTGCGTTACGTGGGAGAGCCGGTGGCCGCGGCGGTTGCCGAGGACTCGTACACGGCCCGGGACGCCCTGGACCTCATCGAGGTGGACTACGAGCCGCTCCCCGCGGTGTCGGACCTGGAACAGGCGCTGACCCCGGGCGCGCCCAAGGTCCATCCCCAATGGCCCGACAACCAGGCGTTTACCTTCGAGCTCGGCCAGGGGGACATGGACAAGGCCCGGGCCGAGGCGGACGCCGTCATCAGGCAGAAGTTCGTGCACCAGCGGCTGGCGCCCATCCCGGTGGAGACCCGCGGGGTAGTGGCCCGGTACTTTCCGGGAGAGGATGAACTGACCGTCTGGACTTCGACCCAGATCCCCCACCTCCTGCGGGCGCAACTCGCCCTCATGCTCGGGTTCCCGGAGCACCACATCCGGGTCATCGCCCCGGAAGTGGGCGGCGGCTTCGGATGCAAGCTGAACGTCTATCGGGAAGAGGGCCTGCTGGCGTACTTGGCCATGCGGCTCAAGCGTCCGGTGAAGTGGATCGAAGGACGGCGCGAGAACCTGCAGGCCACCATCCACGGACGCGGACAGGTGGGAACCGTGGAAGCCGCGGTGAAGAAGGACGGCACGATCCTGGGCGTGTACTACGACTGCATGCTGGACACCGGCGCCTACTACCAACTCCTCACGCCGGGGATGCCGCCGCTCACCGGCCTGATGGTCAGCGGGTGCTACAAGATCCCCACCGTGAGGTTCCGCTCCACCGGCGGCTTCACCAACAAGATCGCCACCGACGCCTACCGCGGCGCCGGGAGGCCCGAAGCCACGTTCGTGATCGAGCGGACCCTCGACCTGGTCGCCCGCGAACTGGGCATGGATCCGGTGGAGGTGCGCCGGAAGAACTTTGCCCGGCCCTCGGACTTTCCTTTGCCGGTGGCCACCGGACTGGCCTACGACAGCGGCAACTACCAGGCGGCCCTCGACAAGGCGCTGGAGATGGCGGGTTACGACGACCTTCGCGCCGAGCAGAAGAGGCTCCGGGAGGAGGGCCGCTACATGGGCATCGGCCTCTCCACCTACGTGGAGATCTGCGCCATGGGTCCTTCCGCGGCGTTGCCCGCGGGAGGATGGGAAAGCGGCACCGTGCGCCTGGACTTCACCGGCAAGACCACCGTGTTGACCGGCGTGTCGCCCCACGGCCAGGGGGAGGAAACGACCTTCGCGCAGATCGTCTCGGACGAGCTCGGAGTTCCCATCGAGGACGTGGCCGTGCTCCACGGGGACACGGCCGTGGTGCCCAACGGCATCGGCACGTTCGGCAGCCGCGGCATCGCGGTGGGCGGCACAGCGGTGTTGATGGCGGCCCAAAAGGTCCGGGAGAAGGCCCAGGCCATCGCCGCCAACGTGCTGGAGTGCAGCGCCGAGGACCTGGAGTTCGAGGACGGCAGGTTCACGGTCAAGGGCGTGCCCGACAAGGGCGTCACCATCCAGGACGTGGCCGTGCAAGCCCACGTGGCCACCAAGTTGCCCGCGGGCATGGAGCCCGGACTCCAGGCGACCTCGGTGTTCGAGCCCAAGAACTTCACCTTCCCCTTCGGCACGCACGTCTGCGTGGTGGAGGTGGACCCCCAAAGCGGCGAGGTCGAGATCAGGAAGTACGTGGCGGTGGACGACTGCGGCAAGGTCATCAACCCGTTGATCGTGGATGGCCAGGTCCAGGGGGGCATCGCCCAGGGGCTGGGGCAGGCGCTCTTCGAGGAGGTGGTGTACGACAAGGACGGCCAGTTGGTCACGGGCAGCCTCATGGACTACGCGGTGGCCCGGGCGGAAGACCTGCCGGCCCTGGAGTTCGCGCGCACGGAGACCCCCACGGAAGTGAACCCCCTGGGGGTGAAGGGAGTGGGCGAGGCCGGCACCATCGGCTCCACGCCCTCCATCGTCAACGCGGTGGTGGATGCGTTGGCGCCGTTCGGCGTCACCCACATCGACATGCCCCTCAAGCCCGAGAAGATCTGGCGCCTGTGCCAAGGCGGCGCCAAGACCAACCAGTGAGAGCCGACCATGATACCAGCAGCCTTCGACTACATCGTTCCGGACAGTCTGGACGGGGCCGCGGCCAGCTTGGAGCAGGCCGGCGACAACGCCAAGGTGATGGCCGGCGGACACAGCCTGCTGCCCATGATGAAGCTGCGGCTGGCCCAGCCCGCGGTGGTCATCGACCTCAAGCGGCTCGACGCGCTGCGCGGCATCCGCTCGGAGGGCGGCGCGCTCCACGTGGGCGCGCTGGCGACCCACCACCAGGTGGAGACCTCCGGCGAGGTGAAGGACCACTGCCCGCTGCTGGCCCTGACCGCGGCAAGCATCGGCGACCCGCAGGTGCGCAACCGCGGCACGGTCGGCGGCAGTGTGGTCCACGGGGACCCGGCCGCGGACTGGCCCGCGGCGCTGCTGGCCCTGGGCGCGGAACTGGATCTCACGCGCAAGGACGGACGGCGTTCGGTCGCCGCGGGGGACTTCTTCCTGGGGCCCCTCACCACCGCCATCGAGCCTTCCGAGATCCTCACGTCGGTGCGCGTCCCCGTGCCCGGGGAAGGCGCCCGGGCCGCCTACCGGAAGGTCCGGCAGAAGGCGTCGGGCTTCGCCATCGTCGGCGTGGCCGTATGCCTGCGCGCCGACGGCGGCGTCTGCTCCGACATCGGCATCGGCGTGACGGGCCTTGCCGGCACGCCCTTCCGGGCCGCCGCGGTGGAGGACCAGCTCAAGGGCAAGACCCTCACCCCCGACCTCGTGGCTTCGGCCTCGGCCCGGGTGACGGATGGCGTCACCGCCCTGGACGACATCCACGCATCCGCGGACTTCCGTTCCCATCTGGCCCGGCTCCACACGGCCCGGGCCATCCAGGACGCCCTGAGGAAACCCTGAACCATTGCACCCCGTTCGTCCTGAGCGAAGCGAAGATCTCCGTTCATCCTGAGCGTAGCGAAGTCGAAGGACGCGCTTTCCCAGAGGGAGAGACGCCTTGATCCAAGATTGACCAGGGGTTCCCGAACCCCGCGTGAGGCCGGCCGGCTGCCGGCCTCGACCCCTTCCGACGAGGACCGAACCATGCCCAGGGCGCTCAGCGGCTTGATGGGAATGCGCCACGTCGCCCTCAACGTGACGGACATCGAGCGCTCGAAGGCGTTCTACCGGGAGGTCCTGGGCCTGGAGGTGGTGTGGCAGCCCGACCCCGGAAACGTCTATCTCAGTTCCGGCTCCGACAACCTCGCCCTGCACCAGCTCCCCGACGGGCAGGCGCCCGCGTCCGTCGCATCCTCCCTCGACCACCTGGGTTTCATCGTCTCGGACATGGACCGGGTCCGGGAGCTCGAAGACGAGTTCCGGGCGAGGGACGTCGCCATCCTCAAACCCTTCGAGCGCCACCGGGACGGCAGTGCCTCTTTCTATTGCGCCGACCCCGACGGCGTGGTGATCCAGATGCTCTACGAGCCTCGCCTCAGCCGGCAGGAGATCGGCAGCGGGTAGCGGTCCGCGGGAGCCTGTGACCGGGGTTGCCCCGCGGTCACGCTCCCCGGGCGAGTTCGTCCGCGACCCGTTCCGCGGCCCTTTCGCCGCTGTGGACGCAGTCGGCGATGCCCACGCCGCGGTAGCTCTTGCCGGCCAGGGCGAGGGCAGGGAAGCGTTCCAGCCGGGCTTCGATCCTTTCCACGCGCTCCAGGTGGCCGACGTTGTACTGGGGCATGCCGTCCGGGTAGCGGGCGGTGCGGCAGAGCGTCGGCGCGCCGGAGACGCCCAGGAGCGCCTCCAGGTCCTCCCGGACCCGGGCTTCGAGGACGGAGTCCGGTTGGTCGAGCAGATGCGGTTGCAAGGCGCCGCCCGCGAAGCAGCGCAGCAGGGCCACGTCCTTGGGCGCCCTGCCGGCGTACTTCACGCTGCTGAAGGTGCACGCGGTGATGGTCCGGCGTTCGGCGTGGGGGACCACGAACCCGTAGCCGTCGAGGGGGTGGGCGATGTCGCTGCGGCGGTAGGCGAGGTTGACGGTGGCGGTGGACGAGAAGGGGATGGACTTGAGCTCCCGTGCAAGCTCCCCGTCCAGCGCCGCCAGCACGTCCGCGGCGGCGAAGGCGGGCAGCGCGCAGACGACCGCGTCGGCCTCGAACCGGTCGCTGCCGGCGTCTGCGCGCCAGCGGCGGGTCCCGGGGTCCCATGACAGTTCCCGGACCCGCGCGCCCAGGCGCGGCGCTTCGGGACCCAGGGCGTCTGCGAGGCCGCGCACCAGCACTTCCATGCCCCCGTCGATGCTGACGAACAGGCCCCAGCGCGCGCCGGTCTCGCCCTCCGCCCGTGCGCGCCTTTCCTGCGCCCGGCGGGTCCCGAGGACGATGCTGCCGTGGTCGCGCTCCATTTCCGGGAACCGGGGCATGGCCGCGGCCAGGCTGAGGGCCTCCGGGTCCGAGGCGTAGATGCCGCCGATGAGGGGTTGCGCCACCCGCTCGAGCACCTCGCTGCCCAGCCGGCGCCGCACGAACGACGCGAGGCTCTCGTCCCCGCCGCGGGAGCGCCGGGGCAGCACGGGCTCCAGGGCCATGCGCAGCTTGCCCCTCCAGGAGAACAGGGGGCTGCGCAGGACCGGCCCCACCCGCGTGGGGGCCATCAACAGGAACCCTTCGGGGAGCGGCGTCAACTCCTGCCGGTGGACGGTGTAGAGCTTCGAACCCCCGTGTTGCGGCGCAACCAGACGCTCGGCGAGCCCCACGCGCTCACAGAGGCGCAGGGCTGCGGGTTTGTCTGTGATGCAGGAATCCGGGCCGAGCTCCATGAGCAGGTCCCCGACCGACTCGGTGGCGATGACGCCTCCGAGTCGGCCGGACGCCTCCAGCAGCGTGACCCGGAACTCGAAGGGTCCGGCCCGGCCCAGCTCCGTCAGCCGATGGGCCGCGGCCAGACCGGAGATGCCTCCGCCGACGACGATGACGTCCCTGGTCACGGCTGCTCCGGCAAGCCCCGGGTCATGGGGTCACGCGCAGGAGTCCGCGGGTAAAAGCAGTGAACCGACCGCGGACCTGTGCGATGAGCTCATGACGGCGCCCACTGCGACACTCCGCTCCCCTGTTGCGCTCAGGACGCGCTGAGCTCATGGACGGCGTCCACCATGGCCTTCACGTGGTCCACCGGGGTTTCCGGGAGGACGCCGTGGCCGAGGTTGAAGATGTGGCCCGGACGGCCTTGCGCCCGCCGCAGGATGTCCCGGACCCGCTTGCGGATCTCCGCAGGCGGTGCGAGCAGGGCCGCGGGGTCGAGGTTGCCCTGGATGGCCGCGTCGTGGCCCACGCGGCTCCATGCCCGGTCCAGGTCCACGCGCCAGTCCACCCCGATCACGTCGCCGCCCGCCTGCCGCATGAGCTCCAGGAGGCCGCAGGCGCCGGTGGCGAAGTGGATGACCGGGACGCCGGGAGCCACCCCCGCCATCAGCCGGCGCATGTGCGGCAGCACGTGTTCACGGTAGTCTTCGGGGGCAAGGCAACCCACCCAACTGTCGAAGACCTGGAGCGCCTCGATGCCGGCCTCGATCTGGGAGTTGACGTAGGACACGGTGGCGGCCACGAGCCGGTCCATGAGCGCGCCCCAGGCGCCGGCGTCGGAGTGGAAGAGCCGCTTGGTATGGAGGTAGTTGCGCGAGGCGCCGCCTTCGATCAGGTACGACGCCAGCGTGAAGGGGGCGCCGCAGAACCCGATCAGGGGCGCGCGCCCGCCCAGGGCCGTGCGCGTGCTGCGGACCGCGTCATATACGTAGGAGAGGGACCCTTCCGGCGCCGGGTCGCGCAGCCGGTCGATGTCCCGAGCCGTCCTCAGCGGCCGTTGGATCACCGGCCCGGCGTTGCTGTATTCGAGCCCCACGCCCATGGGCTCCAGCAGCAGCAGGATGTCGGCGAACAGGATGGCGGCGTCCACGTCGAGGCGTTCCACCGGCGTCACCGTCACCTCCGCCACCAGGTCCGGGGTCTTGCACAACTCCAGGAAGCCGAACCTGGACCGCAGGTTGCGGTAATGCTCCATGTAGCGCCCCGCCTGCCGCATGATCCAGACCGGGGTGTAGGGGGTCTTGACGCGGCGGCAGGCGGCAAGGAACGGATGCGGGGGTGGACCGTTCAATCCTCGCGGTCCTTTCCGGCCCCCAGCGTGACCGCGCCCTCGCCGTACTTGCGGCCCAGCCGGTCGATGCCCCGGTAGAGCCGGTCCATGGACGCCCGCTCGCCGTAGTCGAACATGGACTCCTGCCAGCCGGCGGTGGTGATGCGGCTCGCGCTCACCCCCAGGAGGCGGACCGGCTTGCCGGGGGCGGCGTTGCTCGCGGCCAGTTCCCGCGCGACCTTGAAGATCTCCAGGTCGAAGCACGTGGGCGCCTCGAGGGTGCGCGACCGCGTGATGGTCTTGAAGTCCGCGTAGCGGATCTTGACGGTGATGCGCCGGGCCCGGCCCTCTTGGCGGCGCAGCCTCCTGGCGACGTCTTCCACCAGCCCTCCCAGCACCCGCTCCATTTCGGCCCGGTCCGTGAGCGGTTGCGCGAGGGTGGTCTCGCTCCCCACCGAATGCTCGTGGGCGCGTGCGCTCTCCTCCGCGGGACCGTCCGGGTCCAGGTAGCGGCGGCGGAGCCGTGGGTGGGCGAGGAGTTGGGAGACGGTGGAGATGCCGCGGTCCGCGAGTTCGCGGCGCGTCTTGGGGCCGATGCCGGGGACCACCGCCACGTCCAGCGGGGCGAGGAAACGCTCTTCGGACCCGGGGGGCACGTAGAGCAGGCCCCGGGGCTTGACCAGCGTGGCGGCGACCTTGGCCAGGGTCGGGTTGGCGGCAAGTCCCCCGGACGACGGCAGCCCCAGGTCGCCCTCGATGCGTCCGATGATGTCGTGGGCCGTGCGCATGGGGTGCCCCATGAGCCGCTCCGTGCCGGTGAGGTCCACGAGCCCTTCGTCGATGGAGAAAGCCCGCACGTCCGGCGAGAAGGAGCGGAGCAGATCGAACACCTTCCGGGAGAAATCGAGGTAAACCCCCCGCCGGGCGGGAACGAAGACCCCGTGGGGGCAGAGCCGGCGCGCCTGGAAACCCGGCATGGCGGACCGGACCCCGTATTGCCGGGCCTCGTAGGACGCGGACGTCACCACCCCGCGGCCGGCGCCCCCCACCATCACGGGCTTGCCCTCCAGGGACGGGTCCAGGACACGTTCCACGGACACGTAGAACGAGTCCATGTCGATGTGCAGGTAGGATGCCATGTCGCCGGTTCCTGCGTCAAGGAAACTCCCCGATCCTTGATTCTTAGTTCCTGATCCTCCATTTGACAAATGACGGGATTGTCGGGAAATACCGTTCTGAAACGACGATGCCCGACATAATCCTTTTCGTCCTGTCCGGAGCGGTGCTGGGCTTCCTCATCGGCCTTACCGGCATCGGCGGCGGGGTGCTCACCGTCCCCCTCCTCCTCCTCGTCATGAAGCTCGAGCCCATATCGGCCGTGGGCACCGCGGGTCTCTACAGCGTCCTGACCAAGCTCTGGGCCGCGGCCAAGCACTACCGGCAGGGCACCCTGAACGCGGGCGTCGGGTTCCGGTTCTTCCTGGCCGCGGCGCCGGGAGTGGTCCTGGGCTCGCTGGCCGTCAAATGGAGCAAGATGTCGCTTTCCCCGAGCGGGGTGGAGACGCTGCAGGAGGTCGTCAGCTACCTCGTCATTGCCTCCATATGCCTGTCGCTCGCGGCGCTGCTGCTCTTCGACTACCGTCGGCTCGACCCGCTCTTCCGATCGACGGGCGGGACCCTGATAAGGCATTCCTGTCTATTCCTCGTGGGTGCCGTCATGGGAATGACGTCCATCGGCGGCGGAGTGCTGATCATCCCCGCGCTGCTGCTCTTCTACAGGGAGACCTCCCGGTACGTGGGGACTTCCATCTTCGTGGCGGTCCTCCTGATGACGGTGATGTCTTCCCTGTACGCGTTCGTAGGCCGGGAACGGGGCGCGAGCGACGTGGACTTCGAGATCGCGGCCTTCATGTCGTTGGGATCCCTGGCCGGGGTCCACTACGGTGCGGTCCTGTGCAAGAGGATCCCGCCGGGACGGTTGCAGGCCACCGTCATCGGAGTGATCGTCCTCGCGGTGGTCCTGATGCTGGTGGACAGGATCGCGTAACGCCGCCCGGCCAACCCGTTTCAGCCGTCTGTGCGTTGCTGCTGGCGCCGATGGGTCCGGTGGCGCGGAGGCCCCCCTCCCTGACCCTCCCCCTCAAGGGGGGAGGGGATCGGATCAGAGTTCTCCGCCATGCCGAACCATGTCGAACCGGAGACAGCAAGGTGGGAATCGAACCTTGTCGCGGGGGACGGGTGTCTCACAACCCACTCGAAATCCGGAAGCGCCACGAGTACCACGTCAAGCCGGTTGACCGCGGCTTGACCCTGAAACGGACAAACAATAGAATCCCCGGAACCTGCCGGTTACAAGGATAAAGGCAACTCTGAACAAACCCTGAACCATTGCCCCGTTCGTCCTGAGCGTAGCGAAGCGAAGTCGAAGGACGCGCTTTCCCATGGCTGCCAACGACACCCCAAGGGACCCGGCCCCTGACCACGGGCGGCATTCCCCGCGGCCCCGACTGGTTTACGCGCGTACCTACGCCGGCATGACCATCGACGACGACCGTCATGCCGGGGACGACGCCGCGGTCTTGTGGCGCATCTTCCGGCTTGCGGCAAGGCGGCGCATACGCTTGGCGCTCGCGGTGTCCGCGGTCCTGGCCGCGGCGATGTTCCAGCTCCTGATCCCGCAATACCTGGGCGACGCGGTGGACGGGGCGGTCGGGCTGCTGGGCAGCGCGGCCGTGACCGCGGAGGAGGCGCGCGAGGCCCTCTACCACACCTTCCTGATGTTGCTGGCCGTTTCGGCCCTGCGCGGTCTGTTCACCTTGGTCCACAACTACTGCGGCGAGACCCTTGGCCACCACCTTGCCTACCGGCTCCGGCTCGACTTCTACGACAAGCTGCAGCACCTGAACTTCTCCTTCCACGACCGTGTCCACACGGGCGAGCTCATCACCCGCGGGATGCTCGACCTCGAAGGAGTCCGGTCCTTCATGAACACCGGCCCCTTGCGAGTCCTGCTGTTGTCGGTCCTGATCGGCGCCGGGGCTTGGCTGCTGCTTTCGACGGACTGGTCACTGGGGGCCCTGGGCCTCAGCTTCGCGCCGTTCGTGGCCTGGCGCTCCACCACCGTGCGGCTCCGGCTGCGCGAGATGTGGCTTGCGCTGCAGGAGAGGATGGCGGTGCTCGGCCGCATCATGGACGAGAACCTCACCGGCATCCGCGTGGTCCGCGCTTTCGGCGCGGAACCCCACGAGCTCGACAAGTACCAGGCCGCGTCGGACCACGCCCTGTCGCTGGCCGCGCGGCGCATCCGCACTCGGGTCTCCGCTTCCGCCGCCATGAACTTGGCGTTCCTCGCGGCCATGGGCCTGGTGCTGTGGGTCGGCGGGGCGCGCGTGATCGACGGGCGCATGACCGTGGGCACGCTCACCGAGTTCCTCGCCTTCATGACCATCCTCCAGCAGCCCGTGCGCCAGCTCGGCATGGTGACCAACTCCTTCGCCCGGGCGTCCATCTGTGGCGCGCGCCTGTTCGCGGTGCTCGACCTGGAGCCCGCCATACGCGACCGCGAGGGCGCCAGGGCCATCGAGATCACCGACGGAGTCCTGGAGTTCGAGGACGTGTCTTTCGCCTATCCCGGCGGGGAGGCCTCTCCGGTCCTGCGCGGGGTGTCTTTCCGGGTGGAGCGCGGCAAGACCCTCGGGATCGTCGGTCCGCCCGGCAGCGGCAAATCGACCATCGCGCACCTGGTCCCGCGCTATTACGACGTGGACGGCGGACGGATCACGGTGGACGGCCAGGACATCCGCGGCGTGACGCTCGATTCCCTGCGCCGGGCGGTGCGCGTGGTGCAACAGGACCCGTTCCTGTTCACCTCCTCGCTCGGGAACAACATCGCCTACGGCGATCCGTGGGCCCCGGACGAAGCCATTCGCGACTCCGCCGCCACTGCGCACATCGACGGCTTCATCGACCGGTTGCCGGAAGGTTACGAGACGCTGGTGGGCGAACGGGGCGTGTCGCTGTCGGGCGGGCAGAAGCAGAGGGTGGCCATCGCGCGCACCGCCATGCTGCGGCCCGCGGTCCTCGTGCTCGACGACTCCACGGCCGCCATCGACGCCGGCGCCGAGCAGCGCATTCGCGACGCGCTCAGGGAGCGCACCGACGACTGCGCCACCATCATCTCGTCCCACCGCCTCGGGGCGTTGCGCCACGCCGACGAGATCCTCTTCATCGAGGACGGGCGCGTGGTGGAACGGGGCGCCCATGACGCGCTGGTGGCCATGGACGGGAAGTACGCCGCGCTGTTCGCCCTCCAGACCCTGGACGGCCATGCGGAGGCCGCGGGTGGAGCCGCGGAGGGGGCGCAGGCATGACGGGAGCGCGGGCATGACGGGGCCGCCTCCCGCCAACGGCAGGGGCGCCCGTCCGCCGCGGGCGGTGGTCGGCTCCCAGGTCAACCGTGACGAGGAGATGTTCGGCGCCGCCTTCGACCGCCGCGTGGTCCGGCGCTTCTTCGCCTACGTTCGACCCTACCGCCCGCGGCTCTGCCTCGGCATCGGCGCCCTCCTCGTCTTTACCGCCGCGCAGCTCGCCATCCCTCTCGTCATCCGCCACGCCATCGACCACGCCATCGTTCCCCGCGGCGGCGACCCGGGCCTGTTGGCGTTCACCGCGGCGGTCTTCGCGGCCGTGATCCTGGTGAACTACGGAGCGAGCTTCCTGCAGGAGTGGCTCGTCAGCCGCACCGGCGAGCAGGTCATATTCGACCTGCGCCGAGCCATGTTCGCCCACCTGCAATACGTGGCCCTGGCCTTCATGGACAAGACGGAAGTCGGCCGCATGATGTCGCGCCTGCAGGGCGACGTGTACTCGCTGCAGGAGTTCCTCGAGAACTCCGTCACGGCCTTCGGCGATCTCGTGCTGCTGTTCGGCATCGTCGTCATCCTGTTGTGGCTCGACTTCGACCTCGGTCTGCTGACCCTGTCGGTGGTTCCGGTGCTCTTCCTGGTCCGCATGGTGTGGCTGCCCCGGGCGCGGGTCGCTTTCCGCCGCGCACGCGAGACCAGCTCCATCGCCAACGGCGCACTGGCCGAAGGCATCCACGCGGTCCGCACCGTGCAGGGGATGCGGCGCGAGGCGGTCAACTTCGACCTCTACGACGACAAGGCGATGGAGAACCTCGAGGCCCACCTGCGGTCCGCCCGGTACGCGCAGGTCCTGGTGCCCATCGTCGATACGCTGACCGGCGCCGCCCTCGGGGTGGTGGTCGTGGTGGGGGGCTCGCTGGTGCTCGACGACGCCCTCGACGTGGGCGTGATGGTGGCCTTCCTCTTCTACGTGCAGCGGTTCTTCGACCCCATCCGCTCCATCACCGTGCAGTACAGCATCATGCAGCGCGCCATGGCTTCCGGCCAGCGCATCTTCGAGGTGCTGGACGTGCCACTGGCGGTCGAGGACGGACCCGACGCCCTGTCACCCGACACCGTCGAAGGCCGCATCGAGTTCCGGGACGTCACCTTCGGTTACGAGCGGGACCAACCGGTGCTCCACCACGTCAGCTTCACCATCGAGCCGGGGGAGACGGTGGCGCTGGTGGGACCCACGGGCTCCGGCAAGACCAGCGCCACCGCGCTGCTGCACCGCTTCTATGACGTCTGGGAAGGGGCCGTCCTGCTCGACGGCCGCGACGTGCGCGACTACTCCACCGCGTCCCTGGGCCGGCACATCGCCATGGTGCTGCAGGACCCGTTCCTCTTCACCGGCACGATCCTGGACAACATCCGGTTCCGCACCACCGGCGCCACCCATGAAGACGTGGAGCGAGCGGCGCGGGTCGTGGGCGCCCACGACTTCATCATGCGCTGGCCGGACGGCTACCACACGGTGCTCGACCAGGGCGGCGGCAACCTGTCGCTGGGCCAGCGCCAGCTCCTGAGCTTCGCCCGGGCGCTGGTGGCGGACGCCAAGGTGCTGGTGCTCGACGAAGCCACCGCCAATATCGATTCCTACACCGAGCGGCAGATCCAGGTCGGCCTCGCCCGGCTGCTGGAAGGGCGCACCGGCATCGTCATCGCCCATCGGCTCGCCACGGTGCGCAACGCGGACCGTATCATCGTCCTCCAGGACGGCCGCATCGTCGAGACCGGCGCCCACGAAGAGCTGACGGCCCGAAAGGGCCTGTACGCGCGGCTCTACGCCCTCAACTACCTGTCCTTCGACGACCTGCCCGAGGACCTACTCGGGGACGCGGCGGCCGAGACCGTGCGCGCGTGAAGGAGGCGCGTCCGGGCGCCGGGCAGGGTTCGACGCGGGATCGGCCGCGCGGCTTTCACGGCCGGTCCTTCCCGTCGAAGGGATGGGGCAGGAGATGGGTCTCGGCGCGCAGTTCGTGGACCGAGGCGCAACCCAGGAGCCGCATGGTGTCCTCCATCTCCTTCTTCAGTATGGCGAAGGCCTTGCGGACGCCCGCTTCGCCCCCGGCGCCGAGGCCATAGACGTACGCGCGTCCGGCGAGCACCGCGTCGGCGCCGTGCGCCAGCGCAACCACCACGTCGGCGCCGGACCGGACGCCGCCGTCCAGCAGGACCTTCACGCCGGATCCCCGGAGCGCGGGCGCGATCTCCTTCAGCATGTGCAGCGTCGGATGGACCCGGTCCATCTGCCGTCCGCCGTGGTTGGATACGACGATGGCCTCGGCGCCGTGCTCCGCGGCGAGTCGGGCGTCCTCAACGCATTGCACGCCCTTGACGACCACGGGCTTCCCGCTGCCCCAGAGTTCCCGTATCCACGGCAGGTGCTCCCATGTGACCGCGGAAGCCCGCAGTTGCGCGCCGATGTCGGCGTAGGGCATGGGCTTGCCGTCGTTCCGGATGACGTTGCGGAACTCCATCATCCCGCCGTCCGCGCAATAGCTCTTCAGCCAGGAGAGATGCCGCATCATCTGCGGCGCGAACCGCAGCTTCTCCATCCGGGAGCCGTTGATGGCGCGGGACGCGCCCATCCATTCGTGGTGCGCGCGGTTTCCGGGGACCGGGGTGTCGATGGTGAGCACGAGTGCGGAATAGCCGGCGTCCTTGGCCCGTCGGAGGCCCCGGGCCGCCACCTCCTCTCCGCCGAGGAGGTAGAGCTGGAACCAGCACGGTCCCCCGGACGCGGCCCGGACTTCCTCCAGGTCGGTCCCGGTAAGGGTCGAGAGGGTGCAGATGGTTCCGGCCTCGCCCACCGCTTTGGCCGCAACCGCCTCGCCGCGAGGCCAGAGCATCCGGGGACTGCCGATGGGTCCCGCGATCACCGGCAGGTCGATCTCGTGTCCGAGGATCTCGGTGCGCATCTCCACCGACGGAATCCGGACCCCGGACCTGGGCTTGAACCTTTCCCTCCGAAAGGCTTCGACGTTGTCCCGCAGGGTGATCTCGTCGTCGGCGCCGCCCCGGTAGTACTCCCTGACGATGGGCGGCACGCGCTTCTCCATCACTTGGCGGAGGTGGTCCACGGTGACGCACCGTTCGACCTCCCTCGCCCAGCGCTTCTCGCTCCGGGCGTGGGCGCGTTTCAGCCAGGATCGCAGCAGGACTATCCCGCCCGCATCTCCGCCAGGGCGGAGACGATGTCGTCGGACTCCAGGCCCATCTCCAGGGTCTCGATGAGGTCCGCGTATTGCTCGGGCCGGATGGCGGCCTTCATCCGGGGCTCGAAGACGTGGTAGGCATCGAGGCCGAGCTCCACGCCGGCCAGGGGTCCGGCATAGGAGGGGTCGCCGGTGGTGACGGTCTCGAACTGGACCTGGCTGCTCTCGGTGGTGGGAGCGCCCAGCAGCACCACGATGCCTTCCTTCCCGTACGCTTCCGCCAGTTCCTTGATTCGACCTTGATCCTCAAGGTCCATGGCCCCGGCGGCCGTTCAAACGAAGCACTGGGTGGCGGCGTAGGCCACCTCGCCTCCCAGTCCCGCGACGGCTTGCTCGATCACGGGGGCGGGGACGCCGTCCCTCTCCCCGAGTATGATGAGCTTCTTGCCGTTGAGGTCGATGGGTCCTTCCGTCATGCGATCCTCCTTTCGGTGCGGCGCGCCTGCCCGGATGAGACGCACGCCATGATCCGGTTCCGCGCCGTCCCTTGTCGAGCGCCCTTTCACTCACGAAGACCCCGAACGACACCCCCCGTTCGTCCTGAGCTTGGCCAAGCCCCCCGTTCGTCCTGAGCGTAGCGAAGCGAAGTCGAAGGACGCGCTTACCGCACCTTGCGGCGTCACCCGTTGCGCTCGATCAGCACCGACATGCCGTCGGTGAGCTCCGTCATTCGTCCGAGGAACAGGCTCGCCCGGGCCACCAGCAGGCAGTTCCGGATGGTCCCGGCCGCGATCTCCCGGAGCGCGTGGGGCACATAGACGAAGCCGGAGGCGATATGCCCCTGGGTGGGGGCGTAGCCGCACACCCCCTTTTCCCGCGCGAACCCCGCCACGTCGCTTCGGTCGATCTCCCCGGCCGCCGCCAGCATCGCCGCCATCATCCGGTAGTTCCTGGCGGCCACGTCCCCGGCCTTGGCCGCGACCGTGATGTCCGGGTTGTGCAGTTCCGTGGCCACCCTGTCGATGCGGTCCATGCTCCACTCCAACCGCCGCAGCGGTCCCAAGACGAGCTCCCGGAACTGCTTGTCCAGGGCGGCGCCGGCCCTTACCGGATGGCGGCCCACGCTGTCGAGGTTCACCACCGGACTCTTGCCGTCGTCCGGGCCGATCCAGACGGCCACCGCTGCCAGCGCGTCCTCCAGCACCGGGACGTTCCGCTCCAGGTGGTAGAGCGACTTCATGCCGAGCTTGGGAAGCGACCCGCCGCCCACCACCACCACGTTCCCGAAGACGCCGCTCTGCACCAGCGAGGCGCCGATGACCACCGCGGGGATGGGCGCGGCGCAGAAGTCCTTGATGTCGAGCCCGGTGCTGCGCCCGCATCCCGCGAACTCGGCGATGGCCTTGCCCATGTTGCCGCCGCCGCGCTGGTAACGGTCCCCCACCGCCTCCTCCGAGCAACTCAGCACCAGGTCCACATCCTCCGGGCCCGACCCCTGCACTCGACCCAGCAGCTCGCGGACCGCCAAGGCGCCGGAAACCTTGCAGCAGATGTTCTCGAGGAGGACCGGCGCCGAGAGCGACTCGTCCTCGGAGTGCCCGGACTTCACCACCCCCACCGGAGCGCCTTCGCTGCCCGGGAACAGCGGCAGCCCGTCGGGCTCGGCCTCTGCGTCGCCCAGGAGCGCCGGCGCCCCGGAAACCAGGGGAGCGGTGAGGGGCGACGCCGACAGCACGGGGCTCGTCTCCTCCCAGAACCGTTCCCGCAGCATCACGTGCCCGAAAGGGTCCGCGCACGCCGCCAGCGCCAGGAACCGGCGCTCATCCACGACGCGGCCGAAGGGCGGGAGGTCGTCCTCCGCATGGCCCAGCTTGTCGAACCACGGCCGCTCCACCTCCCACAGAAGGTCCGGCGACCGGCTCCCGATGAACACCTGGTTGGGCAGGTAGCGGCACGCCTCGTCGTAGCTCCACAAGCCCCGGGCGAGTTCCTGCACGAACTCCGGACGCGCCCCGGCCTCCCGGAACGGCTTCGAGCCGTAGCGAACCAGGCCCGGGGCATGGGCGAGCACCGCGGCAGCGCCCCTGATGACGGGTCGGACGTGCGGCATGGCAGTGCAATGTAACCCGTCCACCCCACCCGGACAAGGCCGGATATGGTTTTGACCACGCTTCGGCAAGGGGTTATGGTGTCCCCATGAGCCTTCCCGACAACGGCGCCGCAAGGCGCAAGTTGCCCATCGGCATCCAGACCTTCCGGATGATCCGGGAGGAGGGCTACTACTATGTGGACAAGACCGCTTGGATCCGACGGCTGGTGGACGAGGGGCGGCACTATTTCCTGTCCCGCCCCCGGCGCTTTGGCAAGAGCCTGCTGCTGGACACCATCAAGGATCTGTTCGAGGGGAGAGAGGAACTTTTTCGGGGGCTGGCCATCCACGACCGGTGGGACTGGAACGTGCGCTGCCCCGTGGTGCGGCTGGACTTCGGCAGCGGCAACTACAAAGACCCGGACTGGCTGAAAGAAGATGTGACGGACCAGCTTGACCACCTGGAGGAAAGCGCCGGTGTGGACGCCCGGTCAGGCAGTGGTCCGGCCCGCCTCCGGCATCTCGTCCAGGCGTTGCACGAAAGCGCGGGGGAGCGCGTGGTCGTATTGGTGGACGAGTACGACAAGCCGATACTCGACGCGCTGGAGGCGCCGGAAGTGGCCCATGCCAACCGGGACTACTTGCGCGGGCTGTACTCCACCCTCAAGTCCAGCGACGCGCACATCAAGTTCGCCTTGCTCACCGGCGTCAGCAAGTTCTCCAAGGTGAGCATCTTCTCCGGCCTCAACAGCCTCATCGACATCACGCTGGACCCGGACTATTCCGCCGTCTGCGGCTACACGGACGGAGACCTGGACACCGTGTTCGCGCCGGAGCTTCCCGGGTTGGACCGGGACGAGATACGGCACTGGTACAACGGCTACTGCTGGCGGGGTAACGAGAAGGTCTATAACCCCTTCGACGTCCTGTTGCTGTTCCGGTCGCGCGAGTACAAGGCCCACTGGTTCGAGACCGGCTCGCCCAAGTTCCTCATCGACGTCCTGATGGACCGCCGCGTCTCCACCTTGAACCTGGACCGCATGACCGGCGACGAGGCCCTGCTGTCGGCCTTCGACTTGGATGCAATGGCCATCGAGGCGCTGTTGTTCCAGACCGGCTACCTCACGGTTCTCGACTACGAGAACCGGAACGGCGTCATCCGCTACCGACTGGGCTACCCCAACCGGGAAGTGCGCCAGAGCCTGAACGAGCATTTGCTGATGGCCCTGTTGCCGGACGACTCCCAGCGCTTGGCGCGGGACAGTTCCTTCCGGGAACTGCTGGCTGCCAGGGACTTCGCCGGCCTGGAAGCCTCGTTCCGGTCCATCTTCGCCGGTATCCCCTGCCAGTGGCACGTCAAGAACGACATCCAGGAGTACGAGGGCTACTACGCCAGCGTGGTCTATTCCTGTTTTGCGGCCCAGGGTCTGGACCTGATCGCCGAGGAGAGTTCGAGCACGGGCCGTGCGGACATGACGGTGCGCCTCGGCGACCACATCTACGTGTTCGAATTCAAGCCGGTGCGGAAGGAGGCCACGGGGGAGGCGTTGGCCCAACTCAAGGAGAAGGGCTACGCGGACAAGTACCTACGCCGAGGCCGGACCGTCCACCTCATCGGGGTGGAGTTCAGCAGGGAAGACCGCAACGTCGCCGCCTTCGAGGTGGCATCCCATTTCTCCATGAGTACGGGAGACCTCGAATGCTGAAGCGAATCCACGTCAAGGGCTACAAATCGTTCACCGACCTCGAAGTGGAGATCGAGCCCCTGACGGTGTTGATGGGACCCAACGCCGCGGGCAAGAGCAACTTTCTCGACTCCTTGCAACTGCTGTCGAAACTCGGCGCCAGCCGGACGCTCAAGGAGGCCTTCGATGTGCCGTACCGGGGTAAACCGCTGGAGTCGTTCAGCTTTGGGGAACAGGGGATCAAGGGCCTGGTAGCCCGCGAACGGTTGCGCTTTTCCATCGAAGCGGACCTGCGGCTTTCGGACGCCATCATCCGCTCCGTCGATCAACATATACGCGACATGCGCAGTCCGGGCAGCGACGCCCCGGATAGGGGAAACGGCAAGCGGCCTGCCCGGGTGCGGGAACGCGACCTGCGTTATCGCATCGAGGTCGAGATGTTGCCCCGGGCGGGTGTTCTGCGGGTGGCGGACGAATACCTGACCGCGCTGAACCAGAGAGGCGGACCCACAGGCAAACGGAAACCCTTTCTCGAACGCCAGAGTGACAAAATACTCCTGCGGCGCGAAGGGCAGGCCCACCCCACCTATTACGACCGTTTTCTCGACCGAAGCATCTTGTCCATGCCGCATTATCCCCCGCACTATCCCCACCTGGTGGCGGCGCGGCGCGAGTTGGAGAGTTGGCTGTTCTTCTACTTCGAACCGCGTGAACGCATGCGTGCGGCCAATCCGGTCAAGGAAGTACGCCATATCGGCTTGATGGGCGAAGAGTTGGCCGCCTTTCTCAACACCCTGAAGGCAACCGACGAGCGGCAATTCCGGGGTATCGAGAAGGCGTTGCACATGCTGATGCCGAACATCGACGGCATCGAGGTGGAGGTGAGTGACCTGGGCGAAGTGGAACTCCGTGTCCGGGAAGGCGACGTTGCCGTACCCGCGGGTGTGCTCTCGGAAGGCGCTCTCCGGATGCTGGGCCTTCTGGCCCTCACCGGGGTCGAGGAAGGGCCTGCCCTGGTGGGGTTCGAGGAGCCGGAGAACGGCGTCCACCCGCGCCGGATCCAGTTGATCGCGGAACTGCTGAACACCCAGAAAACCCTGAACAACACCCAGTACATCGTCACGACGCACTCCCCCGTGTTGGTCGATCTGCTGGACGCCCGATCCCTCTTCGTGGTGAAACGAAACCACCGCACGACACGAATCGGATCGTTTTCGACTTGGGGACCGTTGGGACGGAGCGATGACATCCATCGGGCGCTCTCCGACGAACAGGATCGACTGGCCGTATCGGAGCGCATTCTGCGGGGAGACCTCGATGCGTGACATCACCCTCTTCGTCGAGGACTATGCCCATCGCAAGTTATCGGTATGCTGGTGCAACGGATCGCCTTGGAATACACCGTCACGGTGCGGCTCGATTGGCGCAACGCAACCCGTGGTTACGGCGCCGTGGTTCGAGAGTTCCGCAAGTACCTGCGCGAGCTTGACCGGCAAGGGCATCGCTTCCCGGATCTGATCGTCCTCGCCACGGACGCCAATTGCAAAGGGCTCAACGAGCGCATGAAGGAAATCGAGGACACCGGAAGCCCGGAGATTCCTGTGCCGATCATCTCCGCCGTTCCCGATCCCCATATCGAACGCTGGCTCTTGCTCGATGGCGAAGCGTTCAAACGTGTGTTCGGCGCCGGTTGTGACGCGCCCGACCAGAAGTGCAGTCGAGACCGTTACAAGCAACGCCTGATCGAGGCCATCGACGACGCGGGAACGGTACCCAGACTCGGCGGTATCGAATACGCGGAAGACATCGTGCGGGAGATGAACATCGACCGCGCTACGAGGATGGATAGATCTCTCGAACGCTTTGTGGCGAAACTTCGCAACACCTTCCACGGAACGCGCCCCGCCGTTTCTCGGTCATGAGGAAGATCTGGTTGCGCAGGTCGCGCAGGTTGGTGTTGACCGGCGTGGCCGACAGCATGAGCACTTGGGTGTGGACCTGATCCTTGATGACCGCTTCCAGCAACCGGTTGTAGCGGCTGTGCCGGACTACGCCGCCGGGCTCGTCCGGCACCGGCGCTGCAACGATGGACGCAGGCGGCGAGAACCACGGCGTGAAAGAAGGGCGGCTTCATGTTGGCGGCAACCATGGCAAATCGAACCCGTGGTTTCAAGACGGAACGCGGCGGCCGTGTCGGCCGTCCGTCCGGCAGTGTCGCTCGCCGGCTGTCCGGTTGCATTGGGGAACCCCTCACCCTAACCCTCCCCCTCAAGGGGAGAGGGGATCGGATTCCGCCGCGGCATCGTTGCGAACCCACGGACCTTCTCCGACGCCTCCCCTCGACTCGCTGCATTCGTTGTAATAGGATCGATCATCCGTGTCATGCAGGACCGCGGAGTGCCGGCAGACCGTCGGCCCGCGTCCACGGGAGGAGCCATGCAGGAATCGAAGCAGAAGCAGTTCGCCATGGACGCGGTGGAGGAGAACCGCGGCAACATCGCCCTGCTCGGGGACAACATCTTCTACTTCGCCGAGTTGGGGATGCAGGAGTTCCGCACCAGCGGCCTCATGGTGGAGATCCTGGAGCAGGCGGGCTTCGAAGTCCGGCGGAACATCTCGGGGATGCCCACGGCCTTCATGGCCGCCTACGGGTCGGGCAAGCCCGTGGTGGCGCTGCACACGGAGTTCGACGCCACGCCATCCAGTTCGCAGATGCCGGGGGTGGCCGAGCAGAAGGCCATCGTGGACGGCGCGCCCGGACACACGGAGGGACACAACGTCAACGCCGCGGTGATGATCGGCGCAGCCGTGGCCATCCGGAAGGCCATGGAGCAGTTCGGCATACAGGGGACCCTGCGGGTTTACGGCGCGCCCGCGGAGGAGCAACTCGTGAGCCGCCCCTTCTTCGTGCGCGACGGCTACTTCGAGGACGTGGACGTGGCCCTGCACGACCACATCGGGCACAACCTGGGCACCGTGTACGGCCTGCGGCAGTACTCGCTGGTGTCCGCGGAGTTCACCTTCAAGGGCGAGAGCGCCCACGCGGCCACCGCGCCCTGGAACGCCCGGGACGCGCTGGACGCCGCGGTGCTGATGGACGTGGGCTGGGACAAGCTGCGGGAGCACCTGGAGCCGTCCCAGCGCAGCCACAGGGTCATCAGCAACGGCGGCGACCAGCCCAACGTGATCCCCAACACCGCGGCCATCTGGTGGTTCTTCCGGGAAGCCACCGCGGACAAGACCCGGGCGCTGTTCGAGAAGGCCAAGAGGGTCGCCGAAGGCGCCGCCATCATGACCGGCACCTCCCATTCGGTGAACGTCCTGAGCGCGGTGTGGCCCACCCGTTGCAACCGCACCCTGGCCGAGGTGATCCAGAAGAACATCGAGGCGGTGGGCATGCCCCGATGGACCGACGCGGAGCAGAAGCTCGTGACCGAAGTCCAGGCCAAGGTCAACGTCCAGGCCACCGGGATGCCCGACCGGGTGGCGCCGCTTCGGGAAGCCGTGCAGTCCGTGTCCGCCAACGATTCCGGCGAGGTCTGTTGGGTGGTGCCGTCCGGGGTGGTCAACTTCCCCTCCAACATACCGGGCATCTCCTACCACCACTGGGCCGCGGGCATTTCCCTGGCCACCTCCATCGCCCACAAGGGGGCGGTCGCCGGAGCCAAGACCCTGGCCGCGTCGGCCATGGACCTGCTCATGGACCCCGATCTCGTGGCCCGGGCCCGGGAGACCTTCAGGGAAGAGGTCGGAGACGTGGAATACCGCCCGCTCCTGCCCGACGACCAGCAGCCGCCGCTGGAGCTCAACCGCAGCATCATGGAGCGTTACCGTCCGGCCATGGAAGCGCACTACCCCAGGGAGAAGCCGGCATTCAACTGACGCTGCCCATGCGCGGGGACGCGGTGCGGCTGCGCGCGTTGCTCGACCGCGCCACCGCGGGGGAGAGGGTCCGCGGACGGCCGCGCTTGCGGCCGTCGCTGGTGGGCAAGGTCCTGAGCGACCCGTTCTGGGTCTGGTGCCATTACCATGCGCCCCGGAGCGAGGCGGTGGACGAGACCGGCCCCTACGACCTCATGCGCTACCGCCGGGGCCGGGAGCACGAGGACGCATGGGTCGCCGCCCACTACCCGGACGCCCTGGCGGTCAAGCCGGACTTCGGCTACGACGCCCTCGCCAGGACCCTCGAAGCCATGCTGGCGGGGGTTCCGGCCATCCACCAGGCGCAGCTATGGGACCTGGGCCGCGACGTCTATGGCAGGGGCGACCTGCTGGTGCGCGACGACCGCCGCGGCTCGGACCTGGGCCCTTACCACTATCGCGTGGTCGAGATAAAGCGCGCGCGCAAGGTCCGCACCCCCTTCGTGCTCCAGGCGGCTCTCTACAACCGCGCGGTGGGCGCCATCCAGGGATATACGCCGGATGAGGTGAGCCTCGCGCTGAGGGACGAGGTGTGCCGCGTGGACGTGTCGGGCCGGGGGGACGAGATCGACAGCGCGGTCTCGCGGTGGGTCGAGCTGCGGGACGGCGCGGCGGCGCCCGAGCCGGGGCGGCCGCCAGAGGTCACCGACTCCCCCTGGCGCGCATACGGCGACAGGCTGGTGCATGAACGTCGGGACCTGGTGCTGCTGGCCGGCGTGCGGGCGCCCGAGCGCGCCAAACTCAGGGCCGCCGGCATCCACCGGGTGGACGAGGTGTGGCGCCGCTCCCCGGAAGAGGTCGATGAGATCCTGGGACCCCGCCACGGCCCCGCGGCCTACCGGGCGGCCCGGAGCTACCGCACCGGAAACCCCGTGGCCAGGGCCGGCCGCAAGCTGCGGATCCCCCGCGCCCGACGGCTCCTCTACTTCGACTTCGAGACTTCCGACGACGTGCATCCCACCGTGCCGCCTCACGTGTACCTCATCGGGTGCTGGGACGGCGCCAGAGACCGGTTCGTCAGCTTCCTCGCGCGCGGGGCCGAGGACGAGCCGCACATCTTCGAAGCCTTCCTGGATTACGTGGGCGACGACGTCGAAGCGACGCGCCTCTACCACTGGACCGACTACGAAGTCCGCCAGATGGAGGCGGTCATGCGCCGCTGGCCGAAGCTGGTGGGGCGGTTGACGCGGCTGGCGGGCTCCTGCGTCGATCTCAAGCGATGCATCCAGGACGCCGTGCACCTGCCGGCGCCGAATTTCTCCATCGAGAGCGTGGCCCCCGCCCTGGGGTTCCACTGGCGCCGGAGCGGGTTCGGCGCCTACGATGCGCTGGTGTGCTACTGGGACTACCTCGACACCGGCAACCGGGCCATGGCCGAAAAGGCGACCCGCTACAACGAAGACGACTGCATGGCCATGCGGCACGTGGACCAGAGGCTCACGGGCGGCCGGTGAGTCCCCGGGACCGGGTAGTCATTGCATTTCACTCGGTAATCCTGTAAGTACAACTCCAGTAAATCTGAGATTGGATTTCCTATATTGTCGAAACATACGTTGTGGAATTGTCCACCAGGGAACTCCGGGGGTATTCGATTAGGGGTATTCTAATTGGGTTAAGTGGTGTCCGTTGTGGAATTGTCCACCAAGGAATTCCGGAGAGAGATTGCAACCGCGGTCTTGCGTTTGGCCGCGCACTTTCCCGCGGTGGTGGTCACAGGCGCCCGACAGACCGGCAAGACCACCCTGCTCACCCGGCTGTTTCCCGGTCACCACTACGTGAGCCTGGACCTTCCTGCGCAAGCGCAGCTTGCCGAGGAAGACCCGCGATCGTTCCTCCTGCGGCATCCTCCGCCGCTTCTGGTGGACGAAGTGCAATACGCCCCCAATCTCTTTCGCCATCTCAAGGTCGAGATCGACGGGAACCGGGACGCCAACGGGCAGTTCATCCTCACCGGCTCGCAGAAATTCAGCCTCATGAAGGAGGTGTCGGATTCGCTGGCGGGCCGTTGCGGCGTTTTGGAGCTCGAAGGTCTGTCCATCGAGGAGCTCGGCGACGCGTTCCATGACCGCGAGCGGCGCGAAGGCATCGCCGGGATCCTGGTCCGGGGCTTCATGCCCCAGCTCTGGAAGGACCCCGACATGAGGCCGACCGACTACTTCAGCAGCTACCAAGCCACCTACCTGGAGCGCGACGTGCGGCAACTCCTGAACGTCTCCTCGCTCAGGGACTTCGACCGGTTCATGCGCGCGAGCGCCGTGCGGACCGGACAACTCCTCAACAGGACCGAGTTGTCCAAGGAAGTGGGGATCAGCAACAAGACCGCCGCGGAGTGGCTGAGCGTTCTCCAAGCGTCCAACCAGATCACGCTGCTCGAACCGTATTTCGCCAACGTCGGAAAGCGTCTTGCCAAGACCCCCAAGCTCTACTTCAACGACGTCGGACTCCTGTGTTTCCTGCTGGGGCTGAACCGGGACTCGGTCATGGACAGCTACCTCATCGGCGCCATCTGGGAGACGTTCGTGTTCGGGGAGTTGCGCAAGTACCTGTCGGCCACCGCGCCCGAAGCCTCCCTGTGGTTCTACCGGGACCAGTCCCGGGAAGTCGATTTCGTCGTCGAGAAGGACGGCCGGTTGACGCTGGCGGAAGCGAAGTGGAAAGAGCTGCCGGGGCGAAAGGACTTCCAGCGGCTTCTGGCCGTCCAACCGCTGCTGCGGGCGGCCCGGCTGCCGGCGTTGGTGTTATGCCGAACCGGCGACAGCTTCCCGGTAGCCAGGGACATGCTCGCCGTCAACGCCTTGAGGATGCGCGAGCACTTGTGAGATGGGCTTGTGGAACCTCTAACCAACGCCCCGCACTACCACTCCCACAGCACCCGCAACGGCGCCGCGATCATGCGTTTGTCGGCCAAGGGCAGGATGGCGTCACCGGCATGGAACAGGATGCCCTGTCGGAAGTCCTTGCCGCAGAGGGCGGCGAGTCGTGCGAGTCCCTTGCCGTCTCCCGGCCCCGGGGACATCCCCGACTTGACCTCGATGCCCCAGACCGCCCGGCCCCGGGTCATCACCAGGTCAACCTCCACTTGGTCCTTGTCCCGGTAATGCCAGAAGCGGAGGTCGGGGTCGGTCCAGGCCGCCTGCGCCACGAGTTGCTGAACCACGAAAGACTCCAGCAGGAAGCCCATGCGGTGTCGGGCATGGAGCCAGTCTCCGGCTGTCAGGTCGGCAAGCGCCGCGGCCAAGCCGGTGTCCAGCAGATGCACCTTCGGCGACTTGACGAGGCGTTTGGCCGCGTTGCGGTGCCAGGGAGGCAGCCGGCGCACGAGGAACAGCCTTTCGAGCACGGCGAGGTAGTGTTCCACGGTCTCGCGGTGCAAACGGAGATCGTTGGCCCATCCGTTGACGTTCAGAAGGTGCGCACTGCGCAGGGCCAGCAACTCCAACAGCCGGGCTACCTCGTCGGCGTCCCTGACCCGCGCCACGTTCCCCAAGTCGCGCTCGACGATAGTGCGCAGGTACTGTCGATGCCACTGCCGGGCGCGGGCCGGCGGTCGGGTCAACGGCTCGGGATAGCCGCCCGCCACCAGCCGCTCCGGCAGCGTTGGCCCGTTGTCGTGCGGCGCCGGTTTCAGCGCTGGCCGAAGCGTTCCCGCCAACAGGGCGCTGATGAAACGGCCGGGAACTCGCATCTTCTCCGCCTCGGTCAGGGGGTTCAGCCGCGCGATTTCCATACGCCCGGCCAACGACTCGGTGACCCTCGGCAACAACAGCAAGTTGGCCGAACCGGTGAGGAGAAATCGTCCGGGACGGCGGTTTCCATCCACGGCGAGCTTGACGGCGGGGAGCAACTCCGGCACGCGCTGCACTTCGTCCAGGATCACCTCGTCCGGCAGGCTGGCGACGAAGCCGGCCGGGTCCGTGCTCGCCGTTCGGTGGTAGCGGGGGTCGTCGAGGCTCACGAACGCCCGATCCGGCGCAAGCTGCTGCGCAAGCGTGGTCTTGCCGCTTTGCCGCGGACCGATCAGGCAGACCACGGGCGTATCCGCAAGCGCGGCTCGGACCACCGGCGCCAAGTGGCGGGGAAGCAACTCATCCTGAACGGCCATTTGCCGGTTAGGCTAGCGTCTATCTGCCGGTTATGCAAGCGTCTGATTGCCGGTTAGAGTATCGTCCATTTGCCGGTTACACAAGCGTCTTAGCGTCAGGACCCACCGAACGCCTGGTCCGGAGCAAGCTGCCGTACAAGCGTCGGGTTGCTTTAAGTCGCGGTTTCGCATAGAATCCTTGCATATGGCGTATTGCAAGCAGATGGATCCTCGGAGACCCTGATGACGACACACCCGATTGGCGCCCGGATCAAGGCCCTGCGCGAGGAGCGCAAACTTTCCCAGGACGACCTTGCGCGTCTGTTCGGCTTCAAGGACCGGCAGACCGTTTCGGCCATGGAGACCGGTGTGCGGCGGGTGACCGCGGACGAACTGGTGCTCGCGGTGGAGAAGCTCGGCGCGCCGCTGGAATACTTCACCGACCCCTTTCGGCTCGTTGGCGAAGGACGTTTTTCGTGGCGGCAATCCGGGGTTGCCCCGGGCCGACTCCAAGCCTACGAGCGCGAAGCCGGACGTTGGATAGCCGCCTTCCGGGCACTGGCTCCCCAGGTCGGCCGCGAGACCCGGCTTTTGCGCAGCGCCCTCGGTCTCACCCGCCGCTCAAGCTTCGAGGACGCCATGCAGGCCGGCGAGCGGTTCGTTGCCGAGTTCCACCTCGGCACGACGCCGGCGGTCCGCTTGGCCGAGGTCATGGAACAGGACTTCGGCGTTCTGGTCCTCATGGTCGATGCGTTCGATGGTATTTCGGGCGCGGCCTGCCGCCTGCCGGAGATGGACGCGGTGCTGATCGCACGCCGTGAGGTCGCCGGCCGCCGTCACTTCGACCTCGCCCACGAATTGTTTCATGTCCTCACCTGGGAGACCATGCCGCCCGAGCACTCGGAAGAGGCAGTGGAGACCGGCGGCAACCGCGTGGAGCAACTCGCCAACAACTTTGCCGGAGCCGTGCTCATGCCGGTTGGCGCACTGGAGCGGTTCGGCGACTGGCCGCGCCTGGACAGGGAAGAACTGGTCATGCGGTTGAACTCGGCAGCGGACGAACTCCACGTGACGTCCTCGGCCCTGAGCTGGCGACTCGTGGCGCTGGGAGAACTGACGGCGACAGCGGCGCGTTCATTGCCCCAAACGGCGTTGCGCAACAACGGACACGATGACGTAGAGGCAATCCCGCCTCCCTTGTTCTCGAAACCGTTCATGGAAGTGATGGGCTTGGCCATCGACAAGGGCCTCGTCTCGGTGCGGCGCGCCGCCGCCCTGCTCGACGGGACCATCGAGGACCTTGCGGACCTGTTCACGGGGCATGGGGTCAAGTCCTCGGTTACGTTGTGAGACGTCATGGCGCGCCATTACAGCGGTAGTTGCGGCATATGGTAGCTGGCGGGATGAAAAAACGGATTGGACAGGGATTGGCCTTGCTGTTAGGCATCAGCACGTTGACCACGGTCGTGATGCTGAGTGTCTCGCTCGTCTCGCTCGCCCGTAAGCCCTTCGCAGCGCTGTGGGTTGAGCGGGAGACCGAGTCCCTCATCTTGCGGATCGACCGGATGATTGCGGCAGAAGTGGATCAGGATTGGCTCGATACCAGAATCGAGGCCGCTCTTGCAGAGGAGCCGCGAGACTGGTCCAGGATGGATCTGATACTGGAGATCGCAGAGAAGGAGGAAATCTCGCCCGATCCGCCCTTGGCAGCGAGAATGGAATCAGCGCGCAAGTCGGACGGCGCGATGCTGCATCGCACGAAGTTCTGTTTGAGGTGCGCCATCGACGCCAACGACTGCCCCGATCTCGACACCTTGAAGGTCTGCAATTTTCCTCTGGAACTGACCCCCGTCGGAGACGGGATAGCTATCCTACGGAATATTCAAGCATGGAAGGCCGGGGATCCGGTTGATGATCTGGAAGTCGGCCTTGCCGCACTGGGGCTTGTTGCGACTGTCGCCGTCCCCGTCACGGGTGGAAGCTTCGTAACAGTCAAGGCAGGGACAACGGCGTTGCGGGTCGCCCGGCGTATGGGGTCTCTGACGAAGAGCTTTGAGGCTGTCCTGTGGAAACAGGTTCGTGCGCTCGATTTTTCCCGGCTACACGGAACGATGAGCGACCTCGGCCGCATCCACCACGCAACCGGATCGTATGCCGAAACGATCGGCTTCCTGCGCCATATCGACGTTCCGGCCGACACGAGTCGGCTGGCGAGTCTCGCAAGAGCGGGCGGGAAACGTGCGCGTGCGGCCGTCGAAGTGCTTGGCAAGTCAAGGGCATTGCGCGCTACGCTCCGTTGGAGCGATGAGGTTTTGTATGCCATCAAGCTGATAGTCGCCACTCTCGTGCAAGTGGGGCTCGCAGCCCTGGCTCTGCTGAACCGGACTCTCCGTTATATTATATTGCGTCATATCGGACGTGGCAACGGATCGTAAGAAAGGGGAATTCACATGTCCAGCGGAGATATGAACGATGGGAGAGGAATCGGACCACAGTACGAGAACGATGATAATTTCACGAGGCGAATGAGGCTGCACCAGAGCTGGTATAGGGATCGGGTGCTCGGCGTACCTTATGGAACCGGTCCCCGTGCAACATGTACGACTCTTTATGGGAATATGCTGACGGAGGAATCCGCGGACGAAGGTCTCAACTTCCTGACCCCCGGTATCTTTGCGTTGGCCAAGCAGCGGATTGCGGAGGGCGGACGCGGGGCGGAGCCATTTCGTCTGCTGCGCAACATGCTGTCGAGCCAGCCCATGTGTTTCAATCTGTTCGGTCAGCTCGCACTCGACCCGGAGAGCGCCGCCAATCTGGTGCGAGCCTTGTGGGGAGGAAACATCGCACGAGTGGTGTGCGTGCGTTTCGAGTGGGCGCCGGAACCCGCTGCCGAGTACTTGCACGACAGAACAGCGTTCGATGCGTTCATCGAATACGAAACGAAAGGCGGCCGGATGGGTTTCATAGGCATCGAGACCAAGCTCAGCGAACCGTTCTCAAAGCAGAAGGAGTACGACAAAGAGGAATATCGGCGCTGGATGACGAAGGACGCGCCTTGGCGGCCGGATATGAGTGGCCAAGTGTCCGAGATGAAGTATAACCAACTCTGGCGCGATCATCTGCTTGCATGGTCCTTGCTGCGGCATCGCGATTCCAGGTATGCGGAGGGAAGGCTAACCGTCGTCCATCACCCCGAAGATCTCCGTTGCCGGGACGTGATCGAGGGGTACCGTGCGCTCCTGCGCGATGAGATGACGTTTTCCGCCTTCGATCTGGCTGCGGTGGCGGAAGCTTGGAAACCATTGGCGGGTGAATGGCTGTCGAAGTTCGAACTACGGTATCTGAAACTCGACAGCAGCAAGGGTGCCGAGAGCCAATAAGGTCAGCATTGATCTCATAGCGCTTTCCCTGTCGAGTGCATCTGGTTGTTCGATGTTTTTTGACCCTCAATGGGACGCTTCCTGAAGGAGAAGCAGTTTCAATTCCCCGGCAGCACCCCTGCCGCCGCCTCTGCGGACAGCAACAGGCTGCGGATCGGGGCGAGGCTGCGCAGGATCGGGTCCGAGGACGCGGACGCGGGATCGTCCGGTACGATGATCGTGCTGCCGGGGGGCACGTGCAGGGGTTGGTAGTTCCACAGGGAGGCGCCGACCCGGTGGGCTTCTCCGTTGGGCAGGACCACGAAGACCCGGCTGTCGTCCGCGGTTGCCTGGAAGCCGCCGGTCCTGTGGACGTAGTCGGCTGCGGTCAGGCCCGATTGGAAGCGGACTGCGCTCGGATTCTGGACGCCGCCGACCACCGTGACGTAGTTCGGTCGCCTTGGCACGAAGAGGCGGTCGCCCGGTTCGAGTACGGTGTCGAGGTCGGGCCGCACCCGCAACAGGGTCGGGTCCGCCTCGACGACCACGCGCCCGACCGGCTCGGCGGCTCGCAGTCGCGCCGACATGCGCGCGAACGCGGCCATCCGCGTCTCCTTCGTGTCGGGCTTGGCCTTCAGCGCCGCCAGTGTCGCGTCCACTTCGCTCGCCGCACGTCTTAGCGCGGCCTCCTCGGCGCGCTTGACCCGTTCCCGGGTGAACACCGCGCCATAGGGAAAGGCAACCGCGGTCAGCCCACCGGCGCGTCGTATCAGTTCGGACAGACGCTCGCCCTTGCGCACCGTGTAGGCGCCGGGCCGTGCGAACTCGCCGGCCAGGGTCACCCGTTCAGCGGCCCTGACTGCTTCCCCGGCGGGCGCGACCTCTGCGATTACGGACACGGACTCGGCGGTCAGGACAAAGGCAGCCAAGACAAGGGCAGCCATACATCCCGGTTTGAGGCGCCTCTCCCTATGGGAAAGCGCGTCCTTCGACTTCGCTTCGCTACGCTCAGGACGAACGGAGGCTCGACTTCGCTTCGCTACGCTCGGGACGAACGGGGACAATTGCTCAGGGTTTCCGTAAGGGGAAAGGTTCATGGCAGTCACTCCTGACGAATCGAACGTGCATGATCCATGGGTCGCCGCCGCATTCTCCACGGGCCGCCGCATCCGGCGCCGGCGATGGGGAGAGGGCGTCTGTCGGTACAAACCGGCAACATGGTTTACAGACCAGACCGGGGACATGGTTTACACGGTAAGGGGCTACCTGGCCCGTCCCGCGCTTCATGGCAGCCGCGGCGGCTCGCTCAGACGTTGGCGGCCGGGGGCTTGAGGACGCTGATCCGCAACGGCGGGAACGACCCGTCCACGTGCTGGACGGACCTCCAGACGGCGCCGGTGGCGGGGTCGAACCAGTACCGGTTCTCGAAGTCCCAGTCTTCCACCTCCACATGGTTGCGCTCGCGCATCAGGCGGGTGGGGTAGGTCCGTCCGACGATGGTGACGGGGGCGCTGCCGAGGTCGTCGAAACGTGACGTCACCACCCTCCCGTAGCGTCCCGGGTCCCTGAAATCGACGATGCGCTTCACTTGCGTCCCGCTCGACGCCTTGTGCAGCCCTGCCGCCAGCGGGTCCGGGGATACGAACTCGGTGCCGGCGATGTCCGCGGGAAGGTTGGCGGTCTTGACCAGGCGCCAGGAACGCGTCTGCAGGATCTGGTCGCCGCCGGCGCGCCACAGCAGGTCCGTTCCCACGCGCTCTTGCAGCACCAGGACCGCGAGGCTGTGCTTGCCGAGGCGCACCTCGATCATCGCATAGGGGTTGTCGTCGATCTGCGCGCGGGTCAGCGGGTTCTCGGCCTCCTTGCCCAGGGTGAGGTCGTAGCTGAACTTCAGCGCGCGCAGGACGGTGCTGTCGCCGCAGCCGGGCAACAGCGCCGCGGCCGCGGAGGCGAGGACGACTCGCCGCGAGACCGAGCCGGCGAGGGGTTTCGCGTCTCCCGTCATGTTCTCCTGCGGGCACCGCGAACGGCCCGCGCCTCCATCTCCGTCCATGGCCGCCGGGTAGCCAATTGCCCGGAGCTTGTCAAGAACGCGCCCGCGGCCCTCAGTCCCGCAACCCGAGGGGTCGGCGGTGGAGCGCGTCGAGTTGTCCCTCTTCGGTGACGGTGTAGAGTTTGGGACCCACCACCAGCATCTGCCCGCCGTCGCTCGCCAACGGTCGGAACACGGTCCCGGCCGATTTGCGGGTCGAATAGGGCAACAGCAGATCCAGCGGCATCCGGAGGAAGAGCCCCTTGTCGAAACCGCCCTCGCCGAACTCGGCGTCCGAGACGTTGGTCAGGGTGAAGAACCCGCCGAACTCGATGCCGCTCCTGAACCGCCGGGCGAGTTGGAAGGTGGCGCCCCAGTCCCGGGCCAGGTAGCGCCCCCCGTGGACCGCTGCTTCCAGGTCGTACCAGGGCAGCTTGTAGTACAGCGAGACGTGGCCCGTGGTGGTGTCGTAGCCCCGGAAACCCAGCAGTTGGTCGAAGTCGCGCTGCCACACGTGGCTGACCTCGACCCCCGCGGCCCAGCGGGAGTCCTGGCGGCGGTACAGGACCTCGCCGCTGACGCCGCCGAACATGGACTCGAAATACCCCACCGCGGCGCGGGCGTACCAGTCCGGCGCAAGCGAGAAGACGTAGTCGGTCTGCGCGCCCGCCAGGACGTGTTTGCCCTGTTGCAGGTACTCCTTGGCGTTGGTGCGGACCGGCTCCAGTTGGCCTTTCGGCCCGCGGGAGATCCGGTGGTAGTCGTTGTAGATGTCGAAACCGAGGTCCGCGCTCGCGCGCAGGCCGGGCAGGACCTCGACGCCGCCCGACAACGACGCCCGGATCTGGAACAGGTAGGGGTGCTCGGGCGCGCCGATGTGGTGCCGGAGCACGGGGTTCAGGCTCCAGTCGAACCGGGGATAGGCATGGTCGTTGTGGACGCTGAGCGCGTCCGGGGGCAGCGGGCGGGGCCGCTCGACGCGGGCGGAACGAAGCGTCTCCTCGGGACTGCCGGACCCCAGCGCCATGTCTTCCAGGTGGCGGCGTATGAGGGTGACGGTGGTCAAGTCGATCCCTTGGGCGCGAAGGACCACCGAGATCTCTTCGACGTCCGGGGGGGCGTGGCGAGCGACCACTCGCGCCGCCCGGCCGACGTTGCGGGAGGGTTCCGGGAACCGCACGGGCGCGACCACCACGGTCGCGCGGCCGCGGGCGAGCCGGAAGGCCATGCCGGTGAGCCCCTGGGCGGGGAGCGCCGCGAAGACCTTTTCGGCGACGGCCCGGACCTCCTCCGGCGTCGGCTCGCGGTCCGTCGCCTCGTGTGCGGCCGGGCTGCCCGCCGCGGCGCCGGTACCGTCCCCGTCGGTGCGATCGAACGTCGGAGCGCGTTCCGCACGGGCGCGTCGTTCCACCTTGGGCGGCGTCGGGTCCGCGGGCTTCGGCAGCCGGGCGTCGGTGTGGAAGTCGGCCCTGAGGGTGAGACGCGCCATCACCGTGTTGCCGCGTTCGTAAGCGAGACCGGCTTCGATCCAATGCCAGGGTCGGTAGGTCAGCCCGAAGTTGACGGGCAGGTCCTGATCCAGCGCGCCGTGGGGCTCCCGCTCGTAGTCGTTGGGGTCGTACTCCACCTTCACCGACAGGCCTTCGACGGGAGTGTGGTACTCGACCCCGCCGAACAGGTCGATCTCCGGCCCCGTGAACAAGTCCTTGAAGCCCGGGTCGCCCGTCTGGTTGTGGGTACGCTCGTCGAAGCGGCGGGACAGCCATGTGAAAGGGTTCCGGAACAGGCCGTTGCCGCCCACGCCGTACCCCCACACGACGCCAAGGCTCAGGTCCAGGTCGCCGAAGCGCTTGCTGGCGACCAGGTACTCGCTGCTGAACAGGCCCGTGCCCAGGACGTCCTGGAAGCCCAGGGCGACCTCCGGCCTGCGGCGGGTCTCATCGAGCAGCCGGAATTTCAGGTCCAGCGACTTGTCGAAGGTCTCGCTCTTGGAATAGCGGAACGTGGCTTCGAGCCACGGCAGGAACTGCCAGGACAGGTAATAGAGGTCGTAGGGATCGAGGACCGTGACTCCGAACGTGAACAGCCCGTCTTCCGGGAAGCGCGCAGTGCGCGTCTGGAGCAGGCCGACGCCGCCGAAATCGCCGGCGCTCGCACGCTCGCGCGTGAGGTTCCGCTCCCACGATTCCTGCGCCCGGGACGGGCTCGCTGCGAGACAGGCGAGGATGGCTGCCAACGCGGCGAGGGAACTACGACGCCGCATGGTCAGCAAGGGAACCCATGGGCGAGGATTCGGTCTTCCGGTCTGCGCAGGTCCCGCGGTCTCCCTTTCGCCCTCGTGCGGCCCCTCCCCCCTGGCAGGGACCCGACAAGGCCATCGTCTTGCCGAACGGCGGGACCCGCTTCGCCGCAGGCCCCGTTGGAGAGCGCCGTCTCCTATTGAGCTGGAGCTTGTTCAGGTGGAGTAGTGGTAGTGGAGTCGGAGGCGGCAATGACGACACCGGCTATGGCGCCACCCACAATGACCACACCCGCCAACGCGGTGGTCGTACCCACCGCCGCTGCCGTAGCTGCCGCCGCTGTACCAGCCGCTGCGCCCGCCGCACCTGCGGCGCCGGCCGCGCCCGCTGCGCCCGCCGCACCTGCGCCTGCCGCTGCTGCCGCGGCGCCAGTAGCAGCGCCTTCAACAACCTGTGCTACGACGATAGCCGGTGAGCCTGTCAGAGCCAGAACAAGCGTCAGCCCAATCAACTGTTTCATCGGATCTCCCTTTCGGATCATGGTTTGGTATGGAACTCCATCATCGGGATGGATACCCCTAAGCCATCACGATGTCAAGGAATGTCTGCCCAATTCCGGCTTGAGGCGTCTCTCCCCATGGGAAAGCGCGTCCTTCGACTTCGCTTCGCTACGCTCAGGACGAACGGGGCGAGTACTCAGATGCGCTTCAGGAATTCGCGTGGGTTGCGACACTCCCCACGCACGCGACGAGGTCCGCTTCCCTCCCATTCCCACCATGCCGTCCTCGGTTTGGCGTCGCGGACGCCCCACCTCGTCATTCCCGCGAAAGCATGTCCTCGCGGAAGCGGGGGCGGGAATCCATTCCGACGTCCGCCACCGGAAGACGGGTTGACGAGCGGCGACCGCGAGCATCTCCCGATGGGTTCGCCCGTTGTCAAGAACCACCGCAAGCGCTATAAACCGGGCGGACGCCGGCGGACGGTTCGCCGGGGACCCCATCGGCCATGACCATTCCGGCTTTCGATCTCTTGAGACCCCGCACCGTAGCCGAAGCCAGCCGCATGCTGCTGGACCACGGCGAGGAGGCGAGGCCCATCGCCGGGGGGACGACCCTCGTCATCCTCATGAAGCAGCGGGCGCTGCGCTTTTCCCGTCTGGTGGACCTCCAGTCCATCCCCGGTCTGGACCGGATCGTCGAGACCGACGGCTGCCTGAGCATCGGAGCGCTGGCCACCCACCGTTCGGTGGAACGGTCGCCCGCGGTGCTCCGGCGCGCTCCGGCCCTAGCCCGGGCATTCGGCTGCGTGGGGAACGTGCGCATCCGCGAGACCGCGTCCGTGGGCGGCAACCTGGCCCACGCGGACTGCCGGCTCGACCCCCCGCCGATGCTGCTCGCCCTCGGCGCCGAGGTGGTCCTGGCCGGACCCGGGGGAACCCGTGTCGTGGCCCTGGAGGACTTCTACCGCGGCATGTACGAGACGGTGCTGGAGCCCGGGGAGATCCTGTTGGAAGTGCGGACGCCGCCCATGCCGGCCGCGGCCCGGGCTGCCTACACGCGGTTCCGTTCGCTGTCCGCCAACGACTGGCCCTGCATCGGCGTGGCGGCGCTGCTGCGCCGGGAGGGAGAGCGCGTAGGCGAGCTTCGACTCGGGCTCGGCGGCGTGGCGGAAACCCCCCTGCTGGCGGCCGGCCTGGACCGGTTCCGGCAGGAACGCTGCTCCGAAGAGCTCTGGGACGCGGTGTGCGACGCCGTGGACCACCAGATCGCGCCCCTGTCCGACCTTCGCGGCGCCGCGGACTACAAGCGCGAGATGACCCGGGTGTTCGTCAAGCGCACGCTGCGGGAGTTGGCCGCGTCCCCGTGAAGGAAACCCGGAACAAAGGAAAGGAACCTCTGATCAATTCTGGCTTCAGGCGTCTCTTCTTATGGGAAAGTGCATCCTTCGACTTCGCTTCGCTACGCTCAGGACGAACGGAACAATTGTTCAGAGTTTCCGAAACAGGCTCTTCGGGCTTTTGTGCAAGCAGGGTGTCACAGGTGTACGTGCAAGCAGGGGGTCACGGCGTAGCGTCCCCTCCCCCTGCAAGCAGGGTGTCACGAGTTAGCGTACCCTCCCCCCTTGAGGGGGAGGGACAGGGAGGGGGGTACGGCGGGGTTGAGGGGAGGAGTCCTCTACCCGGACCGGTCAACCCGTTTCAGCCGTCTGTGCATTGGCGCTGGCGCCGATGGGTCCGGTGGCACGGAGGCCCCCCTCTGTACAAGCCGAACATGGTTTACAAAACAAACCGGGCACATGGTTTACACTTGATCACCCCCGTTGATGCCAGTGAGGGGGGAGGGGATCGGACGAACCCCGTTCGTCCTGAGCGTAGCGTAGCGAAGTCGAAGGACGCGCTTTCCCACAGGGAGAGGGAAATCGAGCCGGAACGGATCGGACGTTCCTGAAGTGATCCATGTCGGGTTATTCCATCGTCGGCAAGTCCGTGGACCGCAGGGACGCGGTCCAGAAGGTGACCGGCCGGGTGCGGCACGTGGGCAGCATGGAGCCTCCCGGGCTGTTGCACGCGGCGGTGCTCAGGAGCCCCCACGCCCATGCGCGCATCGTGCGCATCCACAAGGCCCGGGCCGCGTCCCGGCCCGGCGTGGCCGCGGTGCTCACGGGCGCGGACATCGCCGCCATGCCGGGGGTGGTCCCGTACCACGGGCCGGCGTTCGCCGACCAGCCGGTGCTGGCCGTGGACCGGGTGCGGCACGTGGGCGAGCAGGTCGTGGCGGTGGCCGCGGAGAGCCTGCGCGCCGCGGAAGAGGCGCTGGAGTTCATCGAGGTGGAGTACGAGCCCCTGCCGGTGGTCCTGGACGTGCTCGACGCGGTCCGGCCGGACGCCCCCGTCATCCACGACGAGCTTCGACCCTCGGGGGCGTTCGCGGACCTGGCCCACGTGAAGGCCGGTGAACGGTCCAACGTCTGCTACCACTACAAGCTCCGCAAGGGCGACGTGGAACGGGCCTTCGGCGAAGCCGACCGGGTCTTCGAGGACGTGTTCACCGCGCCGCCGGCCCAGCACGTACCCATGGAGACCCACGTCTCGCTGGCCTACGTGGACGAGGGCGGGCGCATCAACCTGTACACCTCCAGCCAGTCGCCCTCCTTCGTCAGGGGGGAGCTGGCGCGCATGCTCGGCGTCCCCATGAACCGCATCCGCGTGCGCGTGCCGTACCTGGGCGGGGGCTACGGCGCCAAGCTCTACAGCAAGCTCGAGCCGCTGGCGGCTCTGCTGGCCCTCACCACCCGCAGGCCGGTGAAGTACAGCCTGAGCCGCGAGGAGGAGTTCCACACCGTGACCAAGCACGGCGTGGTGGTGAAGCTCAAGACCGCGGTCAAGGGATCGGCCCTGACCGCACGCAAGTGCGAGGTCTATTGGGACACCGGCGCGTTTGCCGAGATCGGCCCGAGGATCGTCCACAAGTCGGGCTACACCTCATCCGGTCCCTACCGCATCCCCAACGTGTGGATCGACTCCTACTGCGTCTATACCAACAAGCCTCCGGCGGGACCGTTCCGCGGCTTCGGCGTGCCGCAGGTGATCTGGGCCTACGACTCCCAGATGGACGTCATCGCCCGGGGCCTCGGCGTGGACCCGGTGGAATTCCGTCTGGAGCACGCGCTGGAGGAGGGGGAGCCCTTCGTCACCGGGACGCCGGTGCACGCCTGCGGCCTGAAGGAGTCGGTCCGGCGGGCCGCGGACGCGGTGGGGTGGGGCCGGCCGGGAGAGACGGAGGCGGCCCCGGGGAAGACCTCGGACTCACGGGTGCGGAGCGCCGTCGATGGGTGGGACCGGCCCGGTGAGGCGGAGGCGGCCCCGGGCGCGAAACGCCGGGGCAAGGGCATCGCGTGCGGCGTCAAGGCCGTGCTCACGCCGTCCATCTCCGGCGCGGTGGTCATCCTCAACGCCGACGGCAGCGCCAACGTCCTGAGCAGCACGGTCGAGATGGGCCAGGGCTCGGAGAGCGCGCTGGCGCAGATCGCGGCCGAAGAGCTGGGGATTCCCTTCGACCGGGTCCACGTGGTGCAACCGGACACGGACGTGACCCCCTACGACACCATCACCGCGGGGAGCCGCTCCACCTACCACATGGGCAACGCGGTGCGCGCGGCCGCGGCCAAGGTCAAGGCCGAACTCTTCGAGACCGTGGCCCAGGCCATGGAGATCGACGCCGGCGACCTGGAAGCGTCCGGAGGCAGGGTGTTCGTGCGCGGCGCCGAGGAACGGGGCATGACCGTGACCGAGGCGTTCCTGGCCCGGTTCGGGAGCCTCGGCACCACCATGACTGGCGAAGGCGTATGCCAGCCGCGGGTGGCGCCCATGGACCCGGAGACCGGCCAGTCGGACAAGTGCACCGAGTACTGGTTCGCCTCGGCCAGCGCGGTGGAGGTGGAGGTGGACACGGAGACGGGCCGCGTGGAGGTGCTGCAATTCCACTGTGCCGGCGACGCCGGCACCGCCATCAACCCCAAGTACTGCGAGCAGCAGCTCGTGGGGGCCGCCGCCATGCACCTCGGGCTCACGCTGTTCGAGCAGATGGTGTTCCAGGAGGGACAACTCCTCAACGGGTCGTTGCTGGACTACCAGATCGCCTCCATCGAGGACGTGCCCGCGGCCTTCCACCCCATCGTGGTGGAGGTCCCTCACAAGGACGGCCCCTTCGGGGCCAAGGGCATCGGCGAGACCGGCGCCCTGACCGTGGCCGCGGCCGTGGCCAACGCGGTGGAGGACGCGGTGGGCGTGCGGATACGCGACATCCCGCTGACCGCGGAGCGGATCTACCGGGCGCTGAAAGCCGCGGGGAAGACATGGAACGCGCCATCCGCCTGACCGTCAACGGGCAGCCGCGGGATCTCCCGGTCAACGACGCCGACACCCTGCTCGAGGTCCTGCGCGACCGGCTCCGGCTCTGGAGCGTGCGGGAGGCGTGCGGCGTGGGCGCCTGCGGGAGTTGCACCGTGCTGCTGGACGGAAGGCCGGTGAGCGCGTGCTTGCTGTTGGCGGCGCGCCTGGACGGCAGCGCCGTCGAGACGGTCGAGGGGCTCGGCAGTCCCGAAGCCCTGCATCCGATCCAGAAGGCGTTCCTGGAGCACGACGCGGCCCAGTGCGGCTACTGCACCCCGGGCTTCCTCATGGCCGCCAAGGCGTTGCTGGCGGAGCGCCCCAACCCCACCGACCGCCAGATCCGCGAATACCTCTCGGGCAACCTGTGCCGTTGCGGCGGCTACCCCAACATCGTGCGGGCCGTTCGCGCCGCCGCGGCGCGGGCCGGCGAGGAGTGACGCCCATGAAGATCACGGAACTGCGGGTCGAGACCCTCGACCTCCCCTACCGGAAGCCGCTCATCACGGCCACCAACCAGTTCTACTCGGCCCGGGGCTTCCTGGTCCAGGCGGAGTCGGACGGGGGCCTCACCGGGTACGGTTACATCGACGTGTTCCCGAGGACCGGGGAGACCGTCGGGTCGGCCCGGTACGCCATCGAAGAGGTCATCCGGCCGCTGGTGGTGGGGCAACCCATCGAGGAGCTGGCCCGGCTGAGCCGTCTCGTGAACGAGAAGATCACGGACAACCGCCGGGCCAAGGGGGGCGTGGAGATGGCCCTCTACGACCTCCTGGGCAAGCGCTTCGAGGCGCCGCTCTACGCGCTCCTCGGGGGGTTGGCGCGGACCGAGGTCACGGTGATCAAGATGGTCGGCCTGGGGCCGCCGCTGGAGATGGCGCGGCAGTGCCGGGAGTTGGTGGACCGGGGCTACCGCGCCCTCAAGCTCAAGATCAAGGGCGAGGTGGGTCTGGACCTCGCCCGGGTGGCCGCGGTCCGAGACGTGGTGGGCCCGGACGTCTTCATCAAGGTGGACGCCAACGAAGCCTTCGACGCCAAGTCGGCCATACGCGTGGCCGCGGGCATGGCCGACCTCGGGGTGGCGGTGTTCGAGCAGCCGGTGCCGCGGCATCACCACGAAGCCCTGGCCGAGGTGAAGCGCCGGTCGAGCATCCCCATCGAAGCCGACCAGTCAGCGGGCTCGGTGCACGAAGCCTTCCGGCTCCTCCGGGACGGCGCCTGCGACGCCGTGAACACGGGCATACTCAAGGCCGGCGGGGTCCAGCAGGCCAGGCAGATCATCGACATGTGCGCCCTCACCGGGGCCAAGTGCGGTCTGAGCAACGTCGCCGCATGCATGGTCGGGGACGCGGCGCTGCTGCACCTGGCCCTGAGCTCCCCCGGCGTCTCCGAGTTCTGCGAGATCGGGGAGTGCGAGGCCATCACCGGCGACCCGTTCACCGGCATCCGGGTGGTGGACGGAAAGCTCCATGCCCCGGAAGGCCCAGGCCTGGGCGTCAGCAACGCCTGAAGCCGGGAGCCGCGGCTTTCCCTCGGGTCATCCCATGTCCGGGACGCACGGGACCGGGACTCAAGAGTCGATGGGCGGCGGTTTCCCCTCCGGTGATCCCGTGTCCGGGACGCGGGCAACCGGGACCCGGATACCAGGGTCGATGGGCGGCGACTTCTCCTCGGGGCATGCCATGTCCGGGACGCGCGGGACCGGGACCAGAACCCCGGAATCGGTGGGCAGCGGCTTCCCCTCCGGTCCTCCCGTGTACGGAACTTGGCAGCGGGCCACCGACCGCCCCGGCTTCGCGCCCCGTTTCCCGTGGCTGGGCGGCGACCTGCAGACGCTCCGGTACTATTTCTTTCCCGCCCGCGCGGACCTGTCCCCCTGGCCCGGCCGGCGCCTGAGCTTCCCCCTGCAAGATACCGGCGGCGACACGCTGCTGGCGGAGTTGCATCGCCCGGCGCGCGCCGCGGGCCGGCCGCTGGTGCTGCTGGTGCACGGGCTCACCGGATGCGAGGGCAGTTCTTACATGCTGGAGACCGCGCGTTTCTTCCTCGCCGCGGGCTATCCGGTCATGCGCCTCAACCTCCGGGGCGCGGGTCCGTCCCGGGACACGTGCCGCGGCAGCTACTGCGCAGGGTCCGGCGGCGACATCGGGGCGGTGCTCGCGGCGCTGGACGCGGAGGACGCCGGTCGGGGGGTGGCGCTGGTGGGGTTCTCCCTGGGCGGCGCCATCGTCCTGGACTTCCTCGCCCGGCGCGCGCAGGCCGTGCGGCCCATCTGTGCGGTAACGGTCTCGGCGCCCCTCGCCCTCGGGGCCGCGGTCCGCAGGATGATGCGTCCCCGCAACGTCCTCTACCACCGATGGCTGCTCGCGCGCATGAAGGCCGCGGTCAGCACCGGCGCCGCCCGGGTCTCCGGGCGGGAACGCGCCGCGGTCCTGGACGCCCGCACCATCCGCGAGTTCGACGACGCTTTCACCGCCCCCCGGAACGGCTTCGTGGACGCCGACGATTACTATGCGCGTTGCTCCGTCCAGGGAGTCCTGGACCGGGTGGAGACGCCGACGCTGCTCCTCCAAGCGAGGAACGACCCCTGGATACCGTCCGCGCCCTACGAGGACGTGGGCCGCAGTGCGCGGCCCCACATGGCCGTGGCCCTGACCGAAGACGGCGGCCACGTGGGGTTCCACGGCCGCCGCAGCCCCACGCCCTGGTACAACACCGTCATCCACGCGTACCTGGAGCAGCGCTCATACCAGACAAAGGTATGGAACCTCTGATCCATTCTGGATCGACGCGCCTTTCCCTATGGAAAAGCGCGTCCTTCGACTTCGCTTCGCTACGCTCAGGACGAACGGGGGCAATTGTTCAGAGTTTCCGTATGAAGTTTGGGAACCAAGTTTGGGAACCCGTCATTCCCGCAGTCGCCCGCCCTCCGTCATTCCCGCGAAAGCGGGAATCCAGACGGGAGTGGGCGGCCGCGGGGATGATGACGACATCCCGTCTCCGTTCGCCCTGAGCGTAGCGAAGCGAAGTCGAAGGGCGCGGTCCTCCCGGCTCAACGGCTCAGGATGATCAGGATGGTCCCGGTCATGACCGCGAAGGTGCCGGTGACGGTGCGCGCGTTGATGTGTTCGACGCCGCGCAGGAAGACCACGGTCAGGATCAGGGTCCACAAGGGGGTGGAGGCGACGATGGGCGACACCACCACCACGCGCCCGAGGCTCACGGCGATGAGCGACAACAGCGACGCCGCGGACTCGAACAGGCCGGACAGGAGGAAGCGGGACAGGGCGCGCCGGTCGAACACCAGCTTCTCGGTCCTGAGACGGGCGCCGAGGTAGGGGCTCAAGGAGACGAAGGAGACCACCGCCAGAACCGCGGCGAAGTAGAGGGGCTCGTTGGAGACGTCGAAGGCCACGCGCCTCACCGGGAACGCGATGCCGGCGAACAGCGCGGCCAGGAGCGGGAAGACCGCCTCCCACCATTGGTAGCGCAGGCCGGAGTCCGCGGGTTGCCACGAGATCAGTCCGATCCCGCCCACCACCAGCACCGTTCCTGCAAGGATGCCGACACCTGCCTGCTCTTGCAGGAACACGATGGCGATGAGGGCGCTCCACAGCGGGTAGGTGTTGCGCAGGGGCTCCGCCCGGGCGGCTCCGAGCCGGTGGATGCCGGTCAACTGGAGCACGCTGGTGGCGGTCTGAAGGACTCCGAGCCCGACGAACAACAGCAGCGGCAGCCATTCCACGTGGGGTATCCCGCCCGCCAGGAGGACGCCGCTCCAGAACACCACGGTGCGGACGAACAGCACCACGCAGGCCGCGGTCAGGGGAGTCGAACGCCGCATTCCCATGCGCGCGGTGATGGAGTTCCCGGAGTAGAGGATGGCCGCGATGAGGGCTATGAACTCTGGTCGCATGGGACGCCGCATCCATGGGCCGATGGCGTGAAGGACCCTCATAACACACCGTCCAGGAAACCCTGAAGGCGCTTCAGGATTTGGTGTGGGTTGTGACACCCCCTCCACGCGATGATGTCCGATTCCCACATTGCTGTCCTCGGTTCGGCATGGTTCGGCATGGCGGAGCACTCCGATCCCCTCCCCCCTTGAGGGGGAGGGTCAGGGAGGGGGGCCTCCGCGCCACCAAACCCATCGGCGTCAGCACCAACGGACAGACGGCTGAAACGGGTTGGGCCGGTTCGTGTAGAGGACTCCTCCCCTCGACCCCGCCGTACCCCCCTCCCTGTCCCTCCCCCTCAAGGGGGGAGGGTACTTTACTCCGTGAAACCCTGCCCACACGAAAGCCGGAAGAGCCACCCTGAACAAGGATCTCCGCTCCACACCGTTCAGGAAACTCGGAACAACGACCCCGTTCCGTACCGTTGAGGAGACTCGGAACAACGACCCCGTTCCGTACCGTTGAGGAGACTCGGAACAACGATCCCCGTTCGTCCTGAGCGTAGCGAAGCGAAGTCGAAGGACGCGCTCTCCCAGAGGGAGGGAACTCATGCCATCATCCCCGAGCCGCGCTTGAGTCGGCGCCGCAAGGCATGGTAGGAACAGACCCCTGCCGAGGACCCTTCGACCCGTGGGAGCCATCCGATGAAGACCCTGCTCATGAAGACCGCAACCCGGTTCCTGGCCGCAGTCCTGGTTTCGATGGCGGGGGCCGCGGCGCAGGCCGCGGACTTCAAGCCCGCGGTCGTCTATGACCGGGGCACCAAGTTCGACAAGTCGTTCAACGAAGGGGTTTACAACGGCGTCCGCCGGTTCACCCAGGAGACCGGCGTCGAGGTGATGGAGTTCGAGGTGGCCCACGAGGCACAGCGCCGGCGCGGCATGGAGCGCCTGGTCCAGCGCGGCGCCACCGCCCTGCTCGGGGTGGGGTTCGCGTACGCCGACGCCATCGACGCGGTGGCCGCGGCCAACCCGGAGGTCCGCTTCGGCATCATCGACGTGTTCTGGCTGGACCGGCCGAACCTGCGCCAGTACTCGTTCGAGGAGCACGAGGGCAGCTACCTCGTGGGCGTGGCCGCGGCGATCAAGTCGGAGAGCGGCGTCGTGGGCTTCGTCGGCGGGATGGACGTCCCCCTGATCCGCAAGTTCGCGTGTGGCTACGTCCAGGGCGCCAAGTCGGTCAACCCGAATATCCGGGTGCTGCAGAACATGACCGGCGCCACCCCCGCGGCCTGGAACGACCCGGTGAAGGGCGGCGAACTGGCCCAGAGCCAGATCGACCGGGGCGCGGACGTGGTCTATCACGCGGCCGGGGCCACGGGCATCGGGGTGATCCGGACCACCGCGGACGCCGGCAAGCTGGCCATCGGCGTGGACGCGAACCAGAACTACCTGGCGCCGGGCAAGGTGCTGACGTCCATGGTGAAGCGGGTGGACGTGGCTGCCTACCGGTATTTCAAGGATGTCCGCGAAGGCCGGTTCACCCCGGGGGTCGAACGGTTGGGGCTTGCCGAAGGGGGCGTGGACTGGGCCGTGGACGAGCACAACCGGGCGCTGGTGGCCGGCAAGGTCGAGGCCGCGGTGACCGCGGCGCGCGAAGCCATCGTCTCCGGCAAGGTCGAGGTCCACGACTACCAGGACGACTCCTCGTGTCCGTTCCAGGGGTGACGGCTTGCCGCGCTGCACGAGTCCGCGGACGGGACGCGGCGGCGGGGCGGATCGACGGGACGCCGTTCCGCGTGCGGCCGCGGTGGAGCTTCGCGGCATCCACAAGCGTTTCGGCGCCGTCCACGCCAACCGCGGCATCGACCTCCGGGTAGAACGCGGCTCCATCACCGGCATCATCGGCGAGAACGGCGCCGGCAAGTCCACGCTGGTCTCCATCCTCTACGGTTTCTACACCGCGGACAGCGGCGAGATCCTCATCGACGGCGAGCCCGTGCGGTTGGCCGGCACCGCGGACGCCATCGCCCACGGCATCGGCATGGTGCACCAGCACTTCATGCTGGCCCCGAACCTGACGGTGCTCGAGAACGTGGTGCTGGGAAACGAGGGCGGCCTCCTGCTGGCCCGCGGCGGGCAGGCTGCACGCACGCAGATGGCCGAGTTGGGCGCCCTCTACGGCCTGGACCTGGACCCGGACGCGCCGGTGGGGGAGTTGCCGGTGGGGTTGCAGCAACGCGTGGAGATCCTCAAGGCCCTGTTGCGGGGCGCGCGCATCCTGATCCTGGACGAGCCCACCGGCGTGCTGACCTCGCAGGAAGCCGACCGGCTGTTCGACATCCTCCGCGTCCTCGAGCGCGACGGCGTCACCGTCCTCCTCATCACCCACAAGCTGCGGGAGATCCTGGCCGTCACGGAAGTCGTGCACGTCATGCGGCAGGGCCGGATGGTCGCCCGCCGGGAGACCCGGTCCACCGGCCAGGAGGAGCTCGCCCGGCTCATGGTGGGCCGCGACGTGCCGTTGGCCGCGAGCCGGGGGGCGGGCGGGACGGGGCCGCCGGTGCTCACCGTCGAGGGGCTGAGCCACGCCGACCCTCGCGGCGTCCCCCGCCTCACCGACGTGAGCTTCGACCTGCACGCGGGGGAGATCCTCGGCATCGCCGGGGTGGCCGGCAACGGGCAGTCCGAGTTGCTGGACGTCCTCTCGGGCATCGCGCCGCCCCAGTCGGGCCGCATGACCTTCGCCGGACGGACCATCACCCCGATGAGTCCGGCCGACCCTGCGGCCCTGCGCCGCCTGGGCCTGGCCCACGTTCCGGAGGACCGCCAGCGGCGCGGCCTGGTGCTCCCGTTCACCGCGTCCGAGTCCTCCATACTCGGCTACCAGGAAGGGAAGGAGGCCGGCCCGGGCATCCTGCTCGCCCTCGCCGCCATCCGGCAGCGCTGCGCCGACCTCATGGGACGCTACGACGTGCGCCCGCCCGACCCCGGCCTGCGTTGCAGCGGCTTCTCCGGCGGCAACCAGCAGAAGCTCGTGGTGGCGCGGGAACTGTCTGCGGCCCCCAGGGTCCTGCTGGTGGGACAGCCCACCCGCGGAGTGGACATCGGCGCCGTCGAGTCCGTCCACTCACGGCTGCTCGACATCCGCGACTCCGGCTGCGCCGTCCTGCTGGTGTCGGTGGAGCTGGACGAGATCCTGGCCCTGTGCGACCGCATACTGGTGATGAACGCGGGGCGGGTCGTGGGCGAGGTCTCCCGCGGCGAGGCCGACGCCAGGCGCATCGGCCTGATGATGGCCGGCGTCGGCCGGACGGATCGGGCGAGCCGGCCGGCGGACCGGGCGGCCCCTGCGTGAGCGCGCCGCCGCTTCCCCGCTGGGCGGACGTGGGGGTGCTGCCCCTGGTCAACTTGGCCCTGGCGCTGCTGGTGTCGAGCCTGGTGGTGCTGGCGGTGGGGGAAGACCCCGTCCGCGCCATGGACGTCATGGTCCGGGGCGCCTTCGTCTATGAGGGCAGCCTCGGCTACACCCTCTACTACGCCACCAACTTCCTGTTCACCGGACTCGCGGTCTCGGTGGCGTTCCACGCCATGCTGTTCAACATCGGCGGCGAGGGACAGGCCGCCATGGGCGGGCTGGGCGCGGCTCTCGTCTGCCTGGCCCTGGACGCGGTGTTGCCGGGCCTGCTGCTCGTTCCCCTCGCCGTCGCCGCGGCCGCGGCCTTCGGCGCCGCATGGGCCTTCGTCCCGGCGTGGCTCCAGGCCCGGCGCGGCAGCCACATCGTCATCACCACCATCATGTGCAACTTCATCGCCGCGGGGATCCTGGTCTCGCTGCTGACCGGGCCGCTCATCGAGCCGGGCCAGAGCTCCCCCGCGTCCCGGTCCTTCGCGGAGAGCGCACGCATTCCCGCGGTGCACGAGATCCTGGGCGCGGTCGGCATCGAGGCGGCGCCCTCGCCCCTGAACCTCTCCTTCGCGCTGGCCCTGGCGGCGTGTGTCTTCGTCTGGCTGTTGATCTGGCGCACCCGCTTCGGTTATGAGGTCCGCACCCTGGGCCACAGCGCACAGGCCGCGGCCTATGCCGGCGTCCGCATCCCGCGCGCCATCGTCTTGGCCATGACGGTCTCCGGCGGCCTCGCCGGTCTCATGGCCGTCAACGAGGTGCTGGGAGCGCAGCAACGCCTGCTGCTGGACTTCACCGCGGGGTACGGCTTCACCGGCATCGCGGTGGCGCTGATGGGGCGCAACCATCCGGTGGGCATCGTCCTCGCGAGCCTGCTGTTCGGCGCCCTCTACCAGGGCGGCAGCGAACTCGACCTGGAGTTCCGCACCATCACCCGCGACCTGCTGCCGGTGATCCAGGGTCTCATCATCCTGTTCTCCGGGGCCCTGGCCTACATGCTGAACCCGCCGCTGGCCCGCCTGGTCGCGGTCCTGGCGCGGCGCCGCCCGCGGGAGGCGCCGGCATGAGCGAGTTCGCGTTCCAGGTCCTGTTGACCCTCGACGCCACCCTGCGGCTGGCGACGCCGCTCATCCTGTGCGCCCTGGCGGGCATCTTCTCGGAGCGGTCCGGGGTCATCGACATCTCGCTGGAGGGCAAGCTGCTGGGCAGCGCCTTTGCCGCGGCCGCGGTGGCGAGCGTCAGCGGATCGGTTTACCCGGGACTGCTGGCCGCGGTCGGGGTCTCGGTGTGCATGGCCCTGGTGCACGGCTTCGCCTGCGTCACCCAGCGGGGCAACCAGATCGTCAGCGGGCTGGCCCTGAACATCCTGGCCTCGGGCCTCACCGTCACCCTCGGCATCGCGTTGTTCGAGCGCGGCGGCCAGACCCCGACCCTGGGCGCGGACCAGCGCTTCCAGCCGATCCGGCTCCCCTTCACAGAGGCGCTGCAGGACGTACCCCTGCTCGGGGTGACCTACGGCGAGCTGCTGAGCGGCCACAAGCTCATCGTCTATCTGGCCTTCGCGGCGCCGCCGCTGGCCGCGCTGCTGCTCTCCAGGACCCGCTTCGGCCTGCGCCTGCGCGCGGTGGGGGAGTCGCCGGAAGCGGTGGACAGCGCCGGCGTCTCGGTGCCGTGGCTGCGCTACCGCGCTGTGATCCTCGCCGGCGTCCTGTGCGGCGTCGCCGGCGCCTATCTCTCCACCGCCCACGGCGCGGGGTTCATACGGGAGATGAGCGCCGGCAAGGGCTACATGGCCCTGGCGGCCATGGTCTTCGGCAAGTGGCGGCCCTGGCCGTCGCTCCTGGCCTGCCTGCTGTTCGGCTTCCTGGAGGCCGCGTCCGCGCGCCTGCAGGGCGTGGACCTGCCCCTGGTCGGGCAGGCCCCCACCGACCTGATACTGGTCCTGCCCTACGTGCTGACGGTGGTCCTGCTGGCCGGCTTCTTCGGCCGGGCGGAAGCGCCCAGGGCCCTGGGGACCCCCTACGTGAAGGAGCATTGACGCGTCCGGAAGGAAGCCATCCCTTCCCGTCTCGGCTGACCCCGTTGACCTGAGACGTCGGGACATCTATGCTGACGGCCATGGAATCCTGACGGCCATGGAATCAAAAGGTCCGCGGAAAAACGCATGGGCATGTCGAGAAGCGCGCTTTTCGTCGTGCGGTGGGAGATTACGTCAAGGCGCATGAACATGACCGGGTGAGAGATGCCCTCGATGCCGTTTATACCGAAGCGTCATCCGACATCGACGAAATCCCGGCCGAGATGCAACGGGTCTCGTTGTCGAAGGAAGACTACCTGACGACTCCGTGATCAACGTGTCGCAAGTCCTGACCGTCGAAACGAGGAAGCGCCATGCCGACGAAATCCCGCGCCGCGATCCTGGTGGAATCGCGCAAGCCCCTGGTGGTGGACGAGGTGGTCCTCCCGGACCCCGCGCCGGACCAGGTCCTGGTCAAGCTGTTCGCCAGCGGCATCTGCCACTCCCAGCTCCACCAGATCCGGCGTTCGCCCGAGGAGCAGCGGGCGAAGCTGCCCGCGCTGCTGGGCCACGAGTCCACCGGCGTGGTGGCGGCCAAGGGCCGGGACGTCACCCACGTCAAGGAGGGCGACCGGGTCTTCACCACGTGGATCGACCGCAACGCCCCCGAGTCGCCGCTGCCGCCCGTCTCCCACGCCCTCAACCAGCGGCCGCCCATCCCGGCCACTTGGCGGGGCCGGTCCGTCTGGGCCTCCGCGTCCACCTGGGCCGAGCACCTCGTGGCCTCCGAGCGCGTGGTGTCGCCCATGGACGACGACGTGGACACGGAGGCCACCTCCATCATCGGCTGCGCGGTCATCACCGGGTCGGGGGCCATACTCAACACGCTCCGGGTCCGTCCGGGCGAGTCGGTGGCGGTTTACGGCGTGGGCGGCATCGGCATGTGCGCCGTCTCGGCGGCCGCGGTGGTGGACGCCCATCCGCTGATCGCGGTGGACGTGGACGACGAGAAGCTCGCGTTCGCCAAGCGCTTCGGCGCCTCCCACGGGGTGAACGCCTCCCGGGTGGACCCGGTGGAGGAGATCACCGAGATCACGGGCGGCGGCGCGGACTACGCCCTGGACGCGGTGGGCCATCCCGCCACCCAGGAACAGATCCTGCGCTCGGTGCGCACCGGGGCCCCCGGCCTCCGGCGCGGCGGCACCGCCCTGTTGATCGGCCTGCCGCCCTCCGGCGCGACCCCGCTCATCAACACCAACCTGTTCGCCGGCGGGCGTTACTTCACCCGCACCCACGGCGGCGACTGCCGGCCGGACCGGGACTTCCCCACGTTCGTCCGCTGGTACCGGGAGGGCCGGCTGAAGCTCGACGAGCTGGTGACGCGCCGCTACACCCTGGACCAGGTCAACGAGGCCGTGGCCGACCTGGAGCAAGGGAAGATCCTGGGCCGGGCCATCTTCACCTACGGGTGAGGGAGGCCCGGCGCCCCGAAACTCGAACGAGGACGGCTCATGTACATCGACTGCGACACCCACTATTTCCCGGTGAGGTTCCTGGAGGGGATCGGCGAGCGCTACCCCGAGTCGCCGCGGGTGGTGCGCGACGGCGACGAGGTCAAGTCGGTGCTGCCGGACGGCACACTCATCAAGGACCAGGCCCCCAAGGGCCGCTGGGACCTGGACACCCGCGTGCAGCAAGCCGACTTCGAGGGGTTCGACAAGCACGTGCTCATACCGGAGAACCGGGAGCTGCTGTACACCTGGGACCGGGACCTGGGGTGCGAGCTGGCCCGGCGCTACAACGACGCGGTGGCCCGGGACCTGGAGGAGTGCGCCCATCCGGAACGCTACATCGGCGTGGGCTGGGTGTTCCTGCCGGACGTGGAAGAGTCCTGCAAGGAGCTGGAGCGGATGGTCCACGCCCTGGGGCTCAAGGCGGTGAAGTTCATGGGCGGCTTCGAGGACGCCAACCTGGGGGCGGAGCGGCTCTGGCCGTTCTACGACAAGGCGTGCCGGCTCGACGTCCCCATCCTGGTGCACGACACCGCGTCCGACCGCCAGGGCCACCCCAATCCGGCCCTGGTGGGCATCGAGCAACTGTTCCTGGAAGCCGACGACAACGCCTTGCCGTTCCTGCTGGCGTTCCCCTTCCGCTACATCGTGGATATGGGAAGCCTGATCCTGCGCGGCGCGCTCAAGGAGTTCCCCAAGCTCCGGATCTGCTTCGTGGAGGGCTCCGCCGCCTTCGTGCCCTGGCTGATGAACCGCTTGGACATGGACCCCAACGGCCGCCGGAAGCTCGGCAAGGCCCCCAGCGAGTTCTTCAGCCAGATCTGGGTGTCGGCCTTTGCCGCGGAGACCTCCGTCCGCTACGCCTGCGATTTCTGGAAGGACCACAACCTCACTGTCGGCAGCGACTACCCCCACAACGACCCTTCGGGCACCTGGAAGGAGGGCACCGTCCGCATGGTCCGGGAGCTCGACGGGATCTCCGACGACGACAAGGAGAAGATCCTCGGCGGCAACGCCATGCGGCTCTTCGGCATGTGACCCGGAGGGACGCGCGGCAAGGACCCCTCCTCAGGCGCGCGGACGTTGCGGGCGGGCCTCGGGGCGGTACGAACGGAGGCCGCGGCTGCCGTTGCAGGAACGGGCCGAAGGCCGCCCGGCCGTGGCCGCGTCTTGCCATCCCCCCGGCGACTGGGCTAAGAGAAGCGGCAGAACCGCGCGCGAAGGCGCGTTCTCCAAGACCGCAGGGGGAGTACCACCATGGATTACTTCGAGCCCAAGACCGTGAGCGAGGCGCTTTCCGTCCTGGACCAATACGGCGACCGAGCCGAGGTCATCGCCGGCGGCACCGACGTGATGGTGGACGTCAAGTACAAGGAGGAGCCGGATTGCCTGGTGAACATCAAGCGCATCCCCGGACTGGACTCCATCCGAGAGAACGGCGGCGGCGTCCACATCGGCCCGCTGGCGACCATCCACGAGATCGAGGAGAGCGACTTGGTGCGCGAGCGGCTGCCGCTGCTGTGGCAGGCGGCGCACCAGTTCGCCTCGCTCCAGATCCGCAACACCGCCACCATCGGCGGCAACGTCTGCCGGGCCTCTCCTTCCGGCGAGACGCTGGCGCCGCTGCTGGCGCTCGAAGCCCAGGCGGAGATGGCCTTCTCGGACGGCGCCTGGACCGAACCCTTCAGCGCCTTCTTCCGCGGCCCCGGCCAGACCAGCCTGGGGGCCAGGGGGCTGCTCACGGGCGTGAACGTGCCGTTCCCGGAGGCGGGGAGCGAGGCCGTGTACCTCAAGCACGCGGTGCGCGGTCCCATGGACATCGCCATGGTGGGGGTTGCGGTGATGGCGACTCCCAACGCGGACAAGACCGCCCTGGACGACGTGCGCATCGGCCTGGGGGCGGTGGCGCCCACGCCCATCCGCGCCGCCAGGACCGAGGCGCTGGTGCGGGGCAAGGCGCCGGACCCCGACCTGTGGAAGGAAGCGGGCGCGGTGGCGGCTTCCGAATCGAGTCCCATTACCGACCAGCGCAGCAGCGGCGAGTACCGCGGCTGGATCGTGGAAGCCCTCACCCGCCGGGGGCTGGAGCAGTGCTGGCGCGCGATCACCACGGGCCCGTCCGGGGACGGGTCCTGAGGAGGCAGCATATGAGTCTGGAGATTACCCTCACGGTCAACGGCAAGACCCACACGGCCGCGCTGGAGCCCGCCGCGGCGCTGGTGGACTTCCTGCGCGACACCCTGGGCTACAAGGGCGTCAAGCTCTGCTGCAATACCGGGGAGTGCGGCGCGTGCACCGTCCTCATGGACGGCAAGCCGGTGAACTCCTGCGTGGTCCTGGGAGCGGACGCCGCGGGGACCGACGTCGTCACGGTGGAGGGCATCGCCGACGGCGACCGGCTCCACCCGGTGCAGCAGGCGTTCATCGACACCGGCGCGGTGCAGTGCGGCTACTGCACGCCGGGCTTCATCGTGTCGGTCAAGGCGCTGCTCGACCGCTCGCCGCACCCCTCCGCGGAGGAGGTGGAGGAGGCCATCTCCGGCAACATCTGCCGGTGCACGGGCTACACCAAGATCTTCGACGCCGTGGAACTGGCCGCCAGGCAACTCGAGGGAAGGAGTTAGGAGCATGGCAAAGGCTGCACACACGGTCCTGGGGACCAACATGCCCCGCATGGGCGGGGTGGAGCGCGTGGTGGGCAAGGGCATCTACGGCATCGACCTGAACCTCCCCGACGCCCTCCACGGCGGCGTGCTGCGGAGCGAGCACGCCCACGCCAGGATCCTCCGCATCGACACCGCCGCGGCCAGGGCCCTGCCCGGGGTGCGCGCGGTGGTGACCGCGGCGGACGCGCCGGACGTGCGCTACGGCCGCTCCTGTATCGACCGCTACATCCTCGCCCGGGACCGGGTGCGCTACATGGGCGACCCGGTGGCCGCGGTGGCCGCGGACAGCCCGGCCCTGGTCAGGGAAGCCCTGAGGAAGATCGAGGTCGCTTACGAGCCGCTGCCGGTGGTGGTGGACCCGGAAGCGGCCATGGAGCCTTCGGCGCCCACGATCCACGAGGACATGCCGCTGCCCGGGAACCTCCCGGAAGGCGCCGACGTCAAGAACGTGTGCGGCTACGCGGTGGTGGACATGGGCGACGCCGACAAGGCCATGGCGGAAGCCGACCTGGTGGTGGCCGAGGCGTACGAGACCAGGATGATCCACCCCCAGTACCTGGAGCCGCGCATTGCCGCGGCCCGGCCCGAGGAGGACGGGCGCGTCACGGTGTGGGCCAACGCCCAGGCGCCGTTCCCGGTGCGCACGGAGGTCGCCGCCCTCCTGGGGTTGCCGCTGAATCGCGTGCGGGTCATCTCCACGGACATCGGCGGCGGATTCGGCGGCAAGGGCAGCGGGGTCACCTCCAGCGCCGGGCTGGAGCCCGTCTGCGCGCTGCTGGCCCTGACCGCGGGCCAGCCGGTGATGATCGTGCTGGACAAGGCCGAGGAGACCGTCTCCACCACCATCCGGTCCGGCGCCAAGATGTGGATCGAGAGCGGGGTCCGGAAGGACGGCACGCTGGTGGCCCGCAGGGGCAAGGTGGTGTACGACGCCGGCGGCTACTCCGGCTTCGGCAACCAGGCCGGGGGCCGGTGCACCCAGATGGTGGGCGGCTGGTACCGGGTTCCCCACATCCGCATGGAGGGCTACACGGTCTATACCAACAAGCAGGTGTGCGGCCCGGTGCGCGGCCCGGGCGGACCCCAGGCCGCGTTCGCCCTGGAGTCCCACATGGACTCCATCGCCGCCAGGCTGGGCATGGACCCCATCGAGTTCCGCCTCAAGAACGCGCCCCAGGCCGGGGACGGCATCGTGGGCGTTCCCAAGCTGCGGGACAGCTCCCTGGGCGAGACCCTGCGCATCGCCGCGGAGAAGATCGGCTGGGGCAAGGTGAAGCTCGGGGAGAACCAGGGCATCGGGTTCGCCACCGGCGCGTGGATCGAAGGCGCGGGTCCCGGCGGCGGCGCGGTGGTGAAGGTCAACGAGGACGGTTCGGCCACGGTGCACATCGGCAAGGTCGATTACGGCACCGCGGCCCGCTTCGGCATCCCCATGATCGTGGCCGAGGAGTTGGGCATCCCCACGGACGACGTCACCGTGCTGAACGTGGATACCGACGCCAGCCCCTGGGACGCCGGCACCGTGGGCAGCCGCTCCATGCTGGTGTCCGGCAACGCGGTCAAGCTGGCCGCGGAAGACGCCCGCAACCAGATCCTGCGCATGGCCGCGTCCCAATTGGAAGCGAGCCCGGAGGACCTGGAGATCCGGGACCGGCAGATCCGGGTGAAGGGCGTGCCGGACCGGTCCGTGCGGCTGGCATCGGTGGCCACCGCGGCCCACAACGAGATCGGCGACGTCATCGGCCGGGGCTACTTCGACTCCAAGGCGTCCCAGGCCGACGAACGCGCCCGGGGAAGCTCCCAGCCTTTCACCACCCACGCGGCCATGGTGGAGGTGGACACGGACACCGGCAACGTGAAGGTGCTGAAGTACGTGGCCGTCCACGACGTGGGGTTCGTGGTGCACCCCAAGGCGGTGGACGGACAGATCGAAGGCGCCGCGGCCATGAGCCTGGGCCAAGCCTTGTGCGAACAGGTGGTCCACGACGAGCAGGGGCGGACCCTGAACCCCACGTTCGTCGATTACCTGATGCCGACCGTCAACATGCTGCCGCGCATCGAGGCGGTCACCGTTCCGGGCTATCCCGGGGCCGGACCCTACGGCACCAAGGGCGCCGGGGAGATCGGCTCGGTGCCGCCCATGGCGTGCATCGCCAACGCCATCTGCAACGCCACCGGAGTGCGCATCCACAAGCTGCCCCTGAGCCCCGAGAACGTGCTGCGGGCGCTCCGGGAAGCCGGCAAGTAGGCCCGGGGCGGCGAACCCCGGGCGCGTGGCCCCTTGCCCATGACGCAAGCGCACGGCGGCCCGTTCCGCCGGCTGTCGGAGCTCTACTACGGCTGGCGGATGGTGGGGCTGTTGTCCCTCATCCGCACCCTCGGCGGCGGGGTCCACGGGTTCGGCTTCACGGTCTTCTTCCTGCCCGTCAGCGCCGAGTTGGGCATCAACCGGGCGGCTACCTCCTTTGCCTTCTCCCTGGCCCGGGCCGAAGGGGCCATCGAGGGTCCGCTGGCGGGTTGGCTCATCGACCGCTTCGGCGCCAAGCCCGTCATCCTCGCCGCCACCCTGCTGTGCGGCGTGGGCTACATCCTGCTTGCCAACGTAGGCGGCTATGCCGGCTTCGTGGCCGTTTACGTCGGGGTGGTCTCCCTGGCCTTCATCCCCGGCTTCGTGCACGCCCCCGCGGTGCTCATCACCCGGTGGTTCACCCGCTATCGCGCCCGGGCGTTGACCTGCCTCAGCGCCGCCATGCCCATCGGCGGCGTCCTGATCACGCCCCTGTTGGCACTGGCCCTCCACGCCTGGGGCTGGCGCACGGCCGCGGCGCTCACGGGCTGCCTGTTCCTGGTGGTGGGAGCGCCGCTGACCCTGGGGATCCGCCCGTCGCCCGAGAGCATGGGCCTGCCGCCGGACGGGGACGTCGCGCCGACGCCTGCCGCGGGACGAGACGCGACTCCGGGACGGCCCGCGCCGGAGTCCCGCCCGGAGCCGGACTACACCGTGCGCGGTGCCATGCGCACCTCGGTGTTCTGGCTATTCGTCCTGTGGATGACCGCCCGGAGCGCCGCCTACACCATCGTCATCGTGCACTTCGTGCCGTTGATGGTGTGGAAGGGCATGACCCCGCAGGGGGCCGCGTTCCTGCTGTCGGGGTTCGCCTTCATGAACATCGTGGCCCACTTCGTCCTCGGGTGGGTCGCCGACCAGACCAACAAGATGCGCCTGGTGACCCGGTGCATGGCGCTCTCGTTCCTCGCCGTCCTGCCGCTCATGTGGAGCGACGCCCTGTGGGGCTCGTGGCTGTTCGCGGCCCTCTTCTCCGTGCTGGATGCGTCCATCCCTGTGGTGTGGGCCGCGGTGAGCGACTTCTTCGGGCGCAGGCGCTTCGGCGCCATCCGCGGGAACATGAGCTTCTTCTACATGTGGGGCAGCTTCGCCGGCCCCACCGTGGCCGGCGCCATCTACGACTGGTACGGCAGCTACGCCGGCGTGCTGTGGTTGTTGCTGGGCCTGGTGGCGGTCTCCGCCGCGGCCACGAGCCTCCTGGTGGGACCGTGGAGTCGTCTTGGCGGCGGCGCGGGTGATCCGCACGGCACGGGCGTCGACCTGAGCGGCGGCGATGGCCAGAGGCCCGTCCGCGGACCGAGGTGACGGAAATATGAACTCACGGCGCGGCGCCGGTTCCCGGCCGCATGGCAGGGCGAACGCCGCAGTTGGGAGTGAGGGGAAGATGAACAGGCAGAAACGCACCGCCATCTACAACCGCCTCCGGGAACGCAACCCCAGTCCCGAGACCGAGCTCGACTGGATCGATCCCTTCGAGTTGCTGGTGGCGGTGGTGCTGTCGGCCCAGGCCACGGACGTGAGCGTCAACAAGGCCACCGCGGAGCTGTTCCCGGTGGCCAACACCCCTGGACAGATCTTCGCGCTGGGGACGGACGGGCTCAAACGCTACATCCGCACCATCGGCCTCTTCAACAGCAAGGCCGAGAACATCATCAAGACCTGCCGCATCCTCATGGACCAACACGGCGGCCAGGTCCCCCGCAGCCGCGAGGCCCTGGAGGCCCTGCCCGGCGTGGGCCGAAAGACCGCCAACGTCATCCTCAACACCGCCTTCGGCCAACCCGCCATCGCGGTGGACACCCACATCTTCCGCGTGGCCAACCGCACCCGCCTGGCCCGCGGCAAGACGCCCCTGGAAGTCGAGCAGCGCCTGACCCGCCTCACCCCCCGGGAGTTCCGCAAGGACGCCCACCACTGGCTCATCCTCCACGGCCGCTACGTCTGCAAGGCCCGCAAGCCCGAATGCCCGACCTGCTTCATCGCCGACCTGTGCGAGTTCCCGGACAAGACGCCGGAACCGGCGTCCGGTCCCGCGGGGTCTGCGCTTTGACGATGCAGGCTCCCGACTTTCGCGCCGGACATCATCTTTGTTCGCTGTGCACTCGCCCTCACAGCGCCCAGCGCCACAACCTCACCGCCCCCGAACTCGTAGCCCTCCGGCCAAGTCTTCCGGGGGACCGAGCTGCCGCCCCACATCCTCCTGCAATACACCCGGGCATACGAAGCCACCGACAAGAGAGGCAGCATCGTCTCCGACCCCGCCTTCACGTCCACCACCGCCACCCCCAGGGAGACCTACCAGGGGCCGCACACCATCATCGTGAAAAAGCCCGACGCCGGGCAGAAATCCAGGGGCAGCCACATGGCCGACTTCGCCGAGAACCGCGCCGAAGACGAAGTCCTCTTCCCCCCGGGAACTCCCTTCGAGGTCCTTGACATGCGCCGCGGCGATAATGATACTGTCACCTTCTGGTTGAAGGAGGTGATCCCGTGAGGCCCGACCTGACCGAGGAACAAAGAGCCCAGGTGTTGGAATTGAGGAAGTGGTGGGAGGAGCACAAACACGAGTTCGGCACGAACCCCTCTCCCGGCCTGGCGGAGCGGATGCGGGATCAGGACCTCACCAACGCCTACCTGCGAGAGCACCCCGAGAACGTCCGCCTCATGGAAGAACTCAAGGCCATGCCCGACGACGAGTTCCTCGCCTACCTCGACATGCCCGAAGACCAGCGCCGCGCCAAGTTCCCCTGGTTCTTCGCCGCCCGCGACGCCAACGGATCCGACGACCAGTAACATGCGCATGACCGACCGCGGCGCCAGGAAATGGTGGCCATCGGTCAAGGTCCTCTACAACTTCCACTCACCGGGCTACCTGGCTCCGGCCGCAATCGATCGGATCCTGAACGCCTGGGGCCGGCCCGGACCGGGACGTCGAAGCAGATGGTCGGGCCGGGCTGTGCAGGAGATCATCCGCCGACAGACCTGACCAGGGCCGCACCTGGACCGCCAGCAGCACCTCCACCCACCCCCTGCGCCGCGACCCGCACGCCGTCCCCTGACCCAGGCCGCCCGTCGCCCCCTCCGATTCCCCAACGAAAAAGGGAGGTAAGAAACCCCCGAAAACACCTCGTTTTCCGCCCGTTTCCGTCTCCTGGAGGGAGAGCGCGTCCTTCGACTTCGCTTCGCTACGCTCAGGGCGAACGGGGGTATCCGCTCAGGACGAACGGGGTATCAGAGGGTCAGGGTGAGAGAGGGTCGGGGTGAGGGAAGTCCCCCATCCGTGGCTCGATGGTTCAGGGTTTCCCAGAGTGGTGCGTGGAGGCGGTCGGAGTCATGGGAATCCGTCGCCGCTCGGTTCCATGCCTGCCCGGCGCCTCGAAGCTCGAAATGTTCGCGAGCCTGTGTTAGGAGCCTTCCTGAGTCGGCAGGAACCTGGAACCGTAGGCGGGAAACTGCTGCGGGGCGGGGCAGTCCCCCATGCCATGGATTTCGAAGGGAGAGACGAATGCAGCCAGCAGGCGACTTGAGGAGTTTCATCCGGGAGTTGGAGGACATGGGAGAGGTCAAGCGCATCGAGGGCGCGGACCTCGACACGGAGGTGGGCGCCCTCACCGAGCACATGGGCGACACCGAGCAGGCCGCCCTGCTGTTCGACGGGTTCGAGGGGTTTCCCAAGGGGTTCCGCATCATCTCCAACCTGTTCCGCACGTGCCGGCGGGCGGCGGTGGCCATGGGGCTGCCCACGGACGTGAAGGGGGTCGATTTCCTGCACGCATGGCGCAAGAGGAGCCTGGAGTTCCAACCGCTTCCCTATGACCAGGTGGAGGGCGGTCCGGTGTTCGAGAACCGGATGGACGAGGACGAGGTGGACCTGTACAGGTTCCCCACGCCCCTGTGGCACGACCTGGACGGGGGCCGCTACATCGGCACCGGATGCGGCGTCATCACCCGGGACCCCGAGTCCGGCGTCGTCAACATCGGCACCTACCGGGTGATGATCCAGGAGAAGAACAAGGTCTCGGTCAAGATGAACAAGGGCAAGCACGGGCGCTTGGCCATGGAACGGGCCCATGCCCGGGGCGAGACCCTGCCCGTGGCCATCACGCTGGGGCAGGAGCCCGCGGTGTTGCTGTCGTCGCAGATGCCGCTGCCGCCCGCGGTGAGCGAGTACGAGTTCGCCGGATGGATGAAGGGCAGCCCGGTCCCGGTGGTCCGGGGCGCGGTGAGCGGCCTGCCCATCCCGGCCAACGGCGAGGTGGTGCTCGAAGGGGAGATCCCGCCGCTGCCGCCGGAGCAGCTCCCCAGGGAAGGTCCCTTCGGCGAGTGGCCGGGGTACTACACCGAGGCCACCGAAGGCGACGTCCCGCTGATGACCGTCAAGCGCGTATATTACCGCAACGACCCCATCATCCTGGGCGCCCCGCCGGTGAGGCCCCCCAACAGCTACCTGCCGATCCCCCTGGGCGCCATCACGCTCTGGGAGCAGTTGGAAAAGGCCGGGATCCCGGACGTGACCGGGGTATGGGGCTTCGTCTATGGCGGCCAGCCCGGCCCCTTCACCGTCATCTCCATCAAGCAGCGCTATACCGGCCACGCGAAGCAGGCGCTGCTGGTGGCCGCGGGCGCCCGGGCCGGGGCCTATGGCGGCAAGATGGTGGTGGTAGTGGACGACGACGTGGACATCACCGATCCGGGCGAGGTCATCTGGGCCATGTCCACCCGCTGTGACCCGCGCGAGGGCCTCGACGTCGTGAAGAACGTGTGGGCCTCGGTGTGCGAGCCGGTCATCTCTCCCATGGACCGGGACACCAAGGGCTACGTGACCGACCGCGTACTCATCGACGCCTGCCGGCCTTACCAGTGGATCGACCGCTTCCCGCCCGTGAACGCGTTCGAGCGAAAGTACAAGGAAGAGGTCGCGAAGAAGTGGGGGGTAGGATGAAGGGTCTCCCGATGAACAGCCTCCCGAGGTCCCTCGGAGCCGCAGCCCTGGCCCTCCCGTTGCTCCTGGCGCCGGGGACGGCGCCGGCGATGGAGTCGCACGGCCGGCACCACCAGTCCATCCTCAAGGTCGAGTTCGCGGAGAGGCGCGTGATGAACGTCGCCATCGACGACTTCGTCCTCACCGACCAGGACGGCAAGCCGTTGGAGTTCCGTAAGCTCCGGGGCAAGCCTCTGGTGATCAACTTCATGTACACGTCGTGTCCTGACGTCTGTACGTTGCTGACGGCGAGCCTCAAGATCCTGCGGGAGCGCCTGAAGCCCGGAGAGGCCGGGAGCGTCCGCTTCCTGTCCATTACCATGGATCCGGAGGTGGATACGCCGGAGGTCCTCAAGGCCTACAGCCGACGGCGCCAGGCCGACGCCGCCAACTGGTGGTGGCTCACGGGCAAGGCCGCGGAGCTCGCCCCGGTGTGGCAGGAGTTCGGCGTGAGCGTGAAACGGCTGGACAGGGGGCTGATCGAACACACGACGCTCACGGTGGTGGCGGACGCCGAAGGCAACATGCGGTTCGCCTATTCCGGCTCGGCTCCCGACCCGGACGCGCTGCTGAAGGACCTGCGTGCCCTCGGAACAGGATAGCGCCGCCAAGTCGAGAAATTCCACTTTCAACCCGGTTTCCTCAAGTTTCGTCGCTCCAATCCTCTGACCATGAACATGAATGTGCCCATGGTCCCGGGTGTCTTCCGCGTTGAAGTATGCCGCAATGCGGTTGGCTTTATCTTCTCTTTCCGGGTCGTCCTTGAACATTCTCTTCTTCAGCCAGGTTACGACCAGTTCTTTGCTGTATGCCAAGGCCTTATCGGCTTCCAAGACAAGCGAAGGCCCCATATTCTGCAATATGGGCGCCCAGAGATGGGCTAATTTCACGTCCTTTTCAATATCCTCTCTTGCCTTGCGGAATCCTTCCTGAATGGCTCTTGCCGAGTGCGCTTTATTGCCAATGAGAAACTGGGGATCGATTGGCCCAAACGGTAGCGCCCTTGCGGCGCTTTGAGATGGCGCTCAACTGTTCTTTGAGTCTCTTGTCGAGCCAGTTCGGATCCTTCTGCCGCTTCAGTTCTCGTAGAAGTTCACTCCATGACGCCATGGCTTTCCGCTTTACTTGACGCGAACCGTGGTTGTGGTCAGGGGATGTTCTAGGGTGGGAGGCAGATATTGTCTTGGTTCCTGCTCCTTGCGAATCGACAATTTATAGAGCTCGCTGACCTCCACGTATTGCCGGTACTGCTTTTTTACCTCTTCCAAGGTTCTCAGGTAATCATCCGAGACTTTTTCGCTGTTTCCCGACATGGCTTTTCCCTCCTCATCTATCCGTTTTCTACATGGATCTGTTCCGAGTTTCAATTGGGACGGAAGCCGGGATCGGGGCGACACGACTGGGTGAGGTTTGGTAACCCCCTGTTTTCAAAGCAAATTCGAAAGGGAGCCGTGGAATGCTTCCTGTGAGCGATCTTCCCGCGGCACAGGTCCGTCCTGCATACCCCCGGCCGAGGGCGGCTGCTTGGCCAGTCTTCCCCGTTGTGGATCCCCCGGGTTGACAAACGGGTTAATTGAGAATACAGTATCATTTACATCACTGGACCGGGAGGGTTGCGAAATGAAGAGACTGGGGATCCTGTGCCTCATGGCGGTGGCAAGCTTCTGGATGGCTGCCCATCCGGCTCTTGGAAGCCGCGAGCCTCTGGGCGTGGTCACCAGCGTGCTTCCCCTCGCCTTCATCGTTGGAGAGGTGGGAGGCGAGCGGGTCAAGGTGGATGCGCTGGTGCCGCCGGGCGCGAGTCCGCATACGTTCGAGCCGGTGCCGAGCGACATGGTCAAGCTCCAGCAAGCCCGGTACTTCGTCGGCATCGGCGGGGGTTTCGACGGTTGGTTCGACAAACTGCTGGGGGCGGCTCCCGGCGCGATGGAGAGGGTGAACCTGATCGCGGCGCCGAACATGAAGCTACTGGAGGCCGACCACCACCACGACCACGGTCACGGGCGCGAACATGCAGAGGAACACACCGAGGCGAAGCACGGCCACGAGCGCAAACATGCCGAGGAACACGGCCACGGCCACGCCGAGGCAGGGCATGGCCATGAGCGCGAACATGCGAAGGGACACGCCAAGGAAGAGCACGGCCACGAACACGCCAAGGCGGAGCATGACCACGGCCACGGGAAGAAGCCGCACGAGGATGCGCATGGTCACGAGGAGGGCCATGCCTCGGAGGAGCACGAAGGGGCCGACCCCCATTTCTGGCTCGACCCGATACGGGTCAGGGACGCGGTGTTGCCGGTCCTGGTGGAGCATCTCGTCGAAGCCGACCCCGCGGGCGGGGAGTACTACCGGAAGCGCGCGGACGACTTCCGTCAGCGGTTGACGGCCCTGGACGCGGAGATCCGACGTGGGCTGGCCATGGCGGAAGGGCGGAAGTTCGTCTCCTTCCACAGGGCGTGGCCCTATTTCGCCGAAAGGTACGGTCTCGAAGAGGTGGGTACGGTCCAGGAGTTCGCCGGCGAGGAGCCGACTCCCGCGGAGATCGCCCGCCTGGTGCGCGGCGCCCGGGATGCGGGGATCCGGAACATCCTGGTGGAGCCGCAGTTGGACCCGCGGGTGGCGCAGACCATAGCCAACGAGTTCGGCGCGGGTACGGTGGTGGTGGACCCGCTGGGCGACTCCGGCGACCCTGCCCGCTCCACTTACGAAGGCCTGATGCGGTTCAACGCGCGCGCCTTCGGACAGGCGTTGGGAGGACCGGGCAATTGAGCCGGGACGAAGGCCGGGTGGTGGTGGGGTTGAGCGGCGTGTCGGTGGATCTCGGCGGCCACAGCGTGCTGCACGGCATCGACTTCGACGTGCACCAGGGCGGGTTCGTGGGGATCGTGGGTCCCAACGGCGCGGGCAAGACCACGCTCTTGCGCACGATCCTCGGCCTCGTGTCCGCGGCGAGAGGGCGCGTGGAGGTGTTCGGCTACCCGCCGGGTCGGAATAGTTCCCACGCCATCGGCTACGTGCCGCAGCGCCAGAGCATCGCCGGCAACTTCCCGGCCACGGTCGCCGACGTGGTGATGATGGGACGGTTCCGGGACCTTGGGACCGCGGGGTTCCCCGGACGCAGGGATTGGCGCCGGGTGGACGAGAGCCTTGCCCTGGTGGGGATGCTGGACCGCAAGGACCGTCCGGTGGGGCGGCTGTCCGGCGGCGAACAGCGCCGGGTCGTCCTGGCCCAGGCCCTGTGCGCCAGCACCCGTTTGCTGGTGCTCGACGAGCCCACTGTGGGACTCGACCTCCCCGCGGAGCACGAGTTCTACGCCCTGCTGCGAAAGCTCATACGCGACCTCTCCCTCACCATCGTGGCGGTGTCCCACGACCTCGTGGCCCTGGCGGGCCAAGCCGACGAGTTGATCTGCATCAACCACCGAATGCACATCCACGGGAACGCCGAGGACGTGATCCACAGCCACGCCATCCGCGAAGCCTACTGTTGCGAGTTCGACTTCCTGGCCGGCGAGTTCGCCCACCACGAGAACCGCCATCGCCTGTGAAAAAGCGCGTCCTTCGACTTCGCTTCGCTACGCTCAGGACGAACGGGGGGCTTGCCACGCTCGGAACGAATGGGGGACTTGCTACGCCCAGGGTGAACAGGGGGACTTGCCATGCTCAGGACGAGTGGGGGCTTGCCACGGTGGGGGCTTGCCACGCTCAGGATGACCGGGGGACTTGCCATGATCGGGACGAACGGGACCGTTGTCCGGAGAACGGGAATCGTTTTCCAGGGAACGGGGACCGTTGTCCAGGGTTTCCCTGACCGGGCCGCGGGCCCGACGCCGATGTCCACATGCTCGATTTCGCCTTCATGCAGCGCGCCCTGACCGCGGCCGTCCTCATCGGACTGCTGTGCGGCATACTGGGCTTCTTCGTGGTGTTGCGCCGTCTCGCGTTCATCGGCGTGGGCATCTCCCACTCGGCCATCGGCGGCGTCGCCATCGGCATCCTGGCCGGTTGGAACCCCCTCGTGACCGGCGCGGTCTTCGCCGTGGCCGTGGCCCTGGGCATCGCCCTGGTCAGCCGGAGCGACCACATCAGCGAGGACACGGTCATCGGCGTGTTCTTCTCGGGATCCATGGCTCTGGGCATCGTGCTGTTCAGCATGAAGAGCGGCTACCAGCAGGACCTGTTCGGCTACCTGTTCGGCAACGTGTTGGCCATCTCCTCCGGGGAGCTCGCAGCCCTGGCCTGCGCGGGCGCGCTCATCATGGCGGTGATGGCGCTGACCTTCAAGGAACACCTGATGGTGGCGTTCGACGAAGAGGTGGCCGCAGCCTACGGGCACAAGGTGCTGCTGCTCAACGGGCTGCTGCTGGTGTTGTTGGCCTTCACCGTCGTCATCGGCGTGAGGCTCGTGGGCCTGCTGCTCATCCAGGCCCTGCTGGTGGTGCCGGCCGCCATCGCGACCCTGTGGGCGGCGAACTTCCGGTGGCAGGTGCTGCTGGCCGGGTTCATCGGCTCGCTCTCGGGGGTCGCGGGCCTGGTGCTGGCGTACCAACTCGACCTCGCCGCAGGCGGCGCCATCGTGCTGGTGGCCGTGGCGCTCTTCTTCGTCTCGATGGCGGCCCGCCTGATCGGCAGACGGCCCTGAAGCAACCGATGGTTTCAGGAATTCGTGTGGGTTGTGACACTCCCCACGCATGCAATGAGATCCGCTTCCCTCCCATTCCGACCATGCCGTCCCCGGTTTGGCGTCGCGGACGCTCCACCCCGTCATTCCCGCGAAAGCGGGAATCCATCCATTTCCCATGGCGCCCTGCATGAGAGCGATGAAACTGGATTCCCGCTTTCGCGGGAATGACGGGAGGTGGGCTTTCGCGGGAATGACGGAGTGGGGCGTCTGCGGAGCAATGACGGGGCAGGCGTCTGCGGAGCAATGACGGCGTGGTCCCTTTCCCGCCTACCTTACCCACACAAAAGCCGGAAGAATCCCCATGGGGAGAGGGAACGCAAGCCGGAATGGATCGGACGTTCCCTAAGCCGGTGTCTTCACGGAGGGAGGTTGCCGCGACAGGCTCAGGGCGAAGCCGGGGCTGCGCACCCGGATGTGCGAGTAGTCCCGCCGTCGGGTGAACCGCCCGACCGCGCGCGCGGAGGCCGCGGCGTCGAAGGGGTAGTCCCGGGGCCTGCCCGCGGCGCGCATGGCGTCGATCTCGTCCGGCGTGAGGAAATACCGCAGCAGCAACTCCTCGTCGGACCCGCCGCCGTACTTGGCCCGCAACTCCCGGACCGTGGGCTCCGGCGGCTGCCACGCGGCCAGCTCCCGGGCGCGCGGCAGCGCGAGGATCCGGTCTTTCAGGTCCGGGTCCATGGAGTCGCTTCCTTCGCGGCCCCAGCGCCCCAGGGCGTAGAGGATCACCTGGTCGGTGACCTCCCTGTAGCGCTCTCCGAGGATGATGTTGATGGCCGCCTGGCTTCCCACGAACTGGGACAGGGGCGTGACCATGATGGGATAACCCAGTTCCTCCCGCACCCGGACGACCTCTTCCAGGGCCCTTTCCATGTGGTCCCCCAGGCCCACCCGCGCGAGCTGGTGGCGCAGGTTCGAGATCATTCCCCCGGGCACCTGGTGCAGGTACTGGCTGTAGTCGTACTCCACTGGCGCGCCCACCGGCAGCCCCTCCCGACGGGCCACTGCTGTGAAGTACTCGGACACCGGCCGCAACACGTCCTCGTCCACCGCGGTGGCGTAGCCCAGGCTCCGCAGGTTGGCGGCGACGTTGAACAGCGACGGGTTGGACGAGCCGTTGGCCAGGGGCGGCAGCGCGGTGTTGACCATGCGCACGCCCTGCCGGACGGCCTCCAGGCAACACAGGGGTCCCAGGCCGGTGGTGCAGTGGGTGTGGAACTCCAACGGGACGCCACCCGCGTGCTCCCGGATGAGCGGCGTCAGCGTGCGGGTGCGCTCCGGCGTCAGCAGACCTCCCGGGTCCTTGAAGCACAGCCGCGCCACCGGCAGCGCGGCCGCCTGCCGCGCCCGCTCCGCGTAGTACTCGTCGGTGTGCTTGGGAGACACCGAATAGATGATGTTCACGATGGGTTCGAGCCCCGCCTCCCGGGCCATGCGCACCGTCTTGCGCCATCCCGCGGGGTCGTTCCACTCGTCGGAGATGCGGCCCTGGCGGACGCCGTTGGCCGCCATCCGCTCCAGGAAGATCCGCTGTATGGATTCCGGCGTGAGCTCGAACCCGTTGCGACTGCCGATGATGACCCGAAGCGGCGTCTCCCGGACCCGCCCGGCCACCAGCCGCACCCGCTCCCAGGGGTCCTCGCGCAGCTCCCGCACGCACTTCTTGATGTGGGAGCTGGAGATCAGCTCCATACCCCGGAAGCCGGCCCGGTCCATGCGGTCCGCCGCCGCAAGCATCATGCCCGTGCGCATGGACTCGGCCCACAGGCTCTGGTGTCCGTCGCGCAGGGTCGTGTCAACGAATTCGATGGATTCCAACGCGGCTCCTTGCGGTTCGACTCCCGGTTCGAACCGGGTCCGGAGAAACCCCCGGGGACGCCTGGTCCATTCCGGCTCGGGTTCCTTCCCCTCGTTCCCTCTCCCTACGGGAAAGCGCGTCCTTCGACTTCGCTTCGCTCAGGATGAACGGGGTTCTTCGCTTCGCTCAAGACGACGTTAGACCCTACTCCAACGGGGATAGAGCCCCCTCGCATCCTCGTCTCGCAGAGCGGGCGGCGCTTCATGGACGGCGGTAGTTGTACAGCGCGCCGCCATCGAACATGGTGTTGCCGTTGACGGATTTCTCCGGGATGGGGCGCTGGTTGACGTCCCAGTGCTCCACGATCCTGCCGTCCACCAGGCGGAAGATGTCGATGACCGCGCCGGAACCCTTGGCCCAGTCGTTGCCCCGATCCTGCTTGCGGCCGGTGTAGTGCGAATGCACCGCCACCAGGTCGCCCTGGGCGATGACCCGCTTCACGTCGGCGTGGACCTCGGGGAACTGCTGGAACATGCCACTGAAGAACTCCTTCAGGTTCTCGCGCCCGTTGGGCTCGGTGGGGTTATGGGCGATCCAGTCCTCCGCCATGACCTCGTCCAGCACGTCCAGCTTGCGTTCGTTGATGACCTCCTGCATGTAGCGCAGGACCACGGCCCGGTTCCGGTCCTCCATCGACCCCGCGCCCGCTGTGGACGCGCCGAGCACACAGACCGCCAGGAGACCCAGCGCCAAGCCCGCCCCCGCCGCCTTGACTCCGCTGCCGACTTTGCCGATGGTGTTCATGGTGTTGTCCTTTCTTCGGAACCTCTGAACAATTCCGGCTTGAGGCGCCTCTCCCTATGGAAAAGCGCGTCCTTCGACTTCGCTACGCTCAGGACGAACGGGAGCAATTGTTCAGGGTTTCCCTTCATAGATGTGGCCGATTGATGAGCAGGTCGAAAACGAGAGGAAACCCTGAACCACAGTCCCCGTTCTCCGGACAACGATTCCCGTTCTCTGAACCACGGTCCCCGTTCGTCCTGAGCGTAGCGAAGCGAAGTCGAAGGACGCGCTTTCCACTTGCTCCCCGTTTACCGTCCGCGGTCACTGTCTGCAAGCGCCGATGGCCCGCGGCCTGCGTTCCCACGCCGTCACCGGCCCTCGGCCGCTGCGTTGCGGCCTGCGAGGCGGCCGAAGGCCAGGACCTCCGTCAGGTTGCCCGCGCCCGGGTAGTTCCGGGACCACAGGGATCCCAGTTCGCCCGCGGCGTACAACCCCCGGATGGGCCGGCCCCAGGCGTCCAGCACCTGGGCCCGGGCGTTGCGCCTGGGGCCGCCCTGGGTGTTGAACAGGGACGGCCACAGCGCGGCGCCGTAGAACGGACTGCGCTCCAACGGCCGCAGGGTGGCCGGGTCGCGGCCCAGGTCCGGGTCGCGCCTTTGGGCGCACGCCAAGTTGTATTCCCGGACGGTCCGTTCGAGCGCTCGCGGGTCCAGCCCCAAGGCGTCGGCCAAGTCTCCCGGGGCCGCGCCCGTGCGGATCCAGCCCTTGGCCACCTCCGCGGCGTTGTCCTCGCTCCATTGGTACAGGTCGGCGGCGGCGCCCCGTTCGGTGTTGCCCACCGGGCCGGCCAGCCGCGTGCGCTCGTCGAAGACCACGAAGGACGGCACCCGGGGCCGCTCCATGGTCTCCATGTCCAGCTCCGTCACCAGCGAGCCCACCGCGTGGGCGTCCATGGCGGTCTCGTCCACGAAACGGCGCGCCCTCCGGTCCACGTAGATGAACCCCGGGTCCGGCATGGCGTGGATGACGGCGCAGTCGAACCCGTCCACCCGGTAGCCGAAGCCCGCGGCCACCGCGTTCATGTGCCACAGGGACGCGCCCACGTCCGCGGCCATGCGGACGCCGTCCCCGGTATGGCCCGGGGCTCCCAGGGTCTCGTACCGTTGGCCCAGGAACTGGACCTGCATGTCGGGGTCCCGTTCGTAGCCGCCGCAGGCGAGCACCACAGCCTTGCGGGCGCGGATGTGGAGATCGCCCCGGTGGTCCCGGGCGAGCACCCCGGTGACGGCGCCGTCCCGCCCGCGCAAGAGCCGTGCGGCCGGGCTGCGGCAGAGCACGGGGATGCGCCGTGCCTCCACGTTCCGGGCCAGCAGCGCCCACAGGTCGCGCCCGTTGGCCGTGGCCGGGCCGGCGACCCGCAGCCGCGGACCCACCCCATCCGCCCCCGGCTGCCCGGGCGACGCCGCCCCCGCGGGATAGATGGGATAGCTCGCGGGCGGGGCATACAGCGGGTCCACGCGCACCTCGCCCCCGAGGGAGCGCAGCCACGGCTCGTTGCGGCGGCTTTCCTGTACCAAGGCTTCGATGACCGCCGGGTCGGTGGCGCCGCCGCACAGGAACGCCACGTGCTCCACCGCCCGCTCCACCGCGCCGAAAGTGCGCACCGAGCCGGACGAGAGCCGGGTGTTGCCGCCGCCCCGGGCCTCCTTCTCCACGATGAGGACCCGGGCGCCCCGGTCGGACGCGGCAATGGCCGCAGCCGCGCCGGCGCCGCCGTAGCCCACCACCACCACGTCGGCCTCGCGCCGCCTCATCCAGCCGCCGCGCTCACGGGCCTTGGCGCCGACGTCCTCCGCGCAGGCCGGATCGGCGCCCCCGGTCGGTCCGGCAGGGCCGCGTAGTCGCAGGGCATCCGTGGACCGGGGGTTATGGGTTCTCTCTCCGCTCCCGCCGGAGCAGGGCTTCGAGTACCTGGCCTTGCCGTTCCAGGGCCTGACCCTGCCGATCCAGGGCTTGGCCTAGCCGTTCCAATGCCTGACCCTGCCGCTCGAACACTTGGCTTTGCTGCCGAATCAGGGTTTCGAGTACCTGGCCTTGCTGCCGGAGCGCCGCCATGACCTCGGTGTGCCTTTCGGTGTGGTGCCGTTCACGTTTGGCGCTTTCGCGCGTCATGGCCCGGATGCCCCAGGCGACTACCGCAATTTGTGCGGCTCCCACCAGCAGGGCAACCGCGGCCTGGACCTGTTGCATCACAAGCGTTGACTGCTGGATGGCAAGCATCGACTGCTGGATGGCAAGCGTTGCCGCTTCGAACTCCGTCACGGTCCCCCCCTTCTCGTCGCGCCGTCGATGATTATGCAACAAGGGACACGGGGTTTCCAGTCCCTTCGAGACACCCCCACCGACCCGAACGGACCCATCGACCTTGCCCGCGGTCGGGTCAGGCGGGGGATTGGGATTGTACCCATCCTGCAAGATCGGCATAATGGCGTCGGAGGTATAGACACATGAAGCAATCCGGGATGCGGAAACTCGCGCTCGCGGCCCTCATGGGGTTCATGGCGCTTGCGGCTTCCGGCGGGGCCGCGGCCTCGTTGTTGGGCAAGGCGGCGCCGGAGTTCACCAACGAGACGTGGATCAACTCGGAGCCGTTGCGACTCGCGGACCTCCGGGGGAAGGTGGTCCTCATCGAGTTCTGGACCTACGGTTGAATCAACTGCACCAACACGATCCCGCAGTTGGCGGGCTGGCATGAAAAGTATGGACCCCAGGGCTTCGTGGTGGTGGGCATCCACTCGCCGGAGTTCGCCTGGGAACACGACCTGGACAAGGTCCGGAAGGCTTGCAAGCGGCTGGGGGTGAAGTTTCCGGTGGCGCTGGACAACGACTTCGCCACCTGGAAACGGTACGGCACCCGTTACTGGCCCACGCTGCACATCGTCGATAAGGGCGGCGTGGTCCGGTACACCCGTTTCGGTGAGGGGGGCTACGCGGAGATGGAGCGCGAGATACGGCGGCTACTGAAGGAATAGCCGAGGGAATGGCTGGGTGTGCTGGAATCCACCTTCATCCACCTTCCGGGGATCGGGGCAAAGAAGGAGCGGGCGCTCTGGGAACAGGGGATACGCACCTGGGACGACCTCGAACGCGCCTCCTTCCATCAGGCGGACCTGTTCCGGCATCGGGAGGCCGGGTCGGTCCCGGACCTGCTGGCCGAGTCCCGCGCCGCCCTGGCCCGGGGGGACATGGACTTCTTCGCCCGCCGACTGCCCGGTCGGGAGCATTACCGCATCGCCCTGACCCTGCCCGGCTCCACGGCGTTCCTGGACGTGGAGACCACCGGCCTGAGCATCTACTACGATTACGTCACCATCGTGGGCGTCGGCTTGGCCGGCGAGTACTATTGCCACGTCCGGGGCGGCAGCAAGGCGGCCTTGGCCCGTCTGCTGTCCGGGGCCGCCTGCCTGGTGACCTTCAACGGCTCGGTGTTCGACACGAAGTTCATGGAACGGGAGTTCCCCGACGTGAAGCTCCCCGAAGCGCACGTGGACCTGCGGTTCTTCGGGCGTTCCGTGGGGCTCGTGGGCAACCAGAAGGCCATCGAGCGCTCCATCCGCGTGGACGGGCGAAGCCACGTGGCCGACGTGGACGGCGCCATGGCCCCGGTGCTCTGGTACCAGTACCAGATGGGGGACTCCGCGGCCTGCAAGACCCTCATCGAATACAACCACGCCGACATCGTGGGGATGCAGGCGATCCTGGACGAGGCCATCCGGCGCAAGGCCGCGGACGGGGGCGCCCGCGTCCTCGGCGCCCCGCCGCCCCGGTTCCTGGCCAAACCTCGGAGACTGGCGTGGGCCGCCAGCCGAAAGGCCGAGGCGGGGCATCGGATCTACGTGCCGCCCTACCGGGGCGCGAAGGGTCCCCGCACCACCTACGGGCAGTTGATGCAGGGCGTGCGCGAACGGCCGCTGCGCGTGGTCGGCATCGACCTGACCGGGTCGGAGGCCCGGGCCTCCGGGTGGTGCCTGCTCACGGACGACTACGCCCTCACGCAGCGCATCGGCAGCGACCTCGACCTCATCAGCGAGACCGTCTGCGCCCGGCCCCACGTGGTCTCCATCGACTCCCCCCTGTCCCTGCCGTACGGGCGTACCCGCACCACGGACGACGACCCGGCCAGGGAGGAGTTCGGCATCACCCGTGAATGCGAGCGCCTGCTCCGGGCGCGGGGCGTCCACGTCTATCCCACGCTGATCCTGAACATGCAGGGCCTCACCGCCCGGGGCATCCGTCTGGCGACGCACTTTCGGAAGCTCGGCATCCCGGTCATCGAAAGCTACCCCGGCGCCGCCCAGGACATCCTGGGGATACCCCGGAAGAAGAAGGGCCTGGAGCATTTGACCCGGGCCCTGCTCGATTTCGGGGTCCGCGGGCCGATCTCTTCGGACAAGCTGTCCCACGACGAACTGGACGCGGTCACGTCCGCCCTGGTGGGCCTGTTCTTCTGGACCGGAAAGTTCGAGGGCCTGGGCAACGACGAGGAAGAATACCTCATCGTACCCGACCTTGCCCGCCAGCCCGGTGACTGGCTGGACCGGCGCGTGGTCGGCGTGAGCGGCGAGACCGGCGCCGGCAAGACCACCGTTGCCCGTTTCCTGGAAAGCCGGGGCTACGCCTACGGAAGGTTCAGCCAAGTGCTCGCAGACGAACTGCGGAAGGACGGCAGGCCCGTGACGGGAAAAGCGCTTCAGGACCTGGGGGCGCAGATCCACGAAGATCCCGGACAGCGCTGGCTCTGCCGCCGGTTGAAGGAGCGGTTGCCCTCGGAGGGAAAGGTCGTGATCGACGGACTCCGTTTCCCCGAAGACCATGCCTTCCAGGTCGAGACCTACGGTCCGGCCTTCGTGCATGTGCACGTGACGCGAGACGGTGGCAGGCAAGATGGGCCTTCGCCCGCGAAGACGTCCGCGAAAGGCTCCGGTCGGGAGCAGACCCTTCGACACCTCTCGGAACGAGGTGTCGCCATGCTCGGCGAACTCGCCCATGTCCGGGTCGAGAACGACCGCACGAAGGACGACCTCCATGCGGAAGTGCTGGAACGCCTCCTTTCCCTTGGAGTGCAGGACCCCGGAGGAAGGGTTTTCCCTTGATGTTGGCGTCGTGGTAGATTAGATACGGAGTCACCATGTCCAACGCGATTTTCGATTACGCTACCGTCGCTCTTGGCGTTGCCATCCTGGGTTTCCTCTGGAACCTGCACCGGGACGTGGCCGATCTGCGGGAACGGATGGCCCGCCTCGAAGGGCTGTTCGAGGGGTTCACGAAGGCAGCCCCTAAGACATCTCAGTCTTCCTGACCCCGGTGGAGCCGGTTCGCCGCCGCCCATGCCGATGCCTGCGGTCCATCGTTCGTCTATCTGCGCGTAACCCGCAAGGGCGGAAGGCGGCATGGGCTGTCGCCGCGAAAGGCTCCGATATCGACTGAACTTCATGGAGAGGCGTTGCCATGCCGGTTTCCATCGTCGTCGGCGGTCAATACGGCTCGGAAGGGAAGGGGAAGGTCGCCCACTTCCTGGCCGGACGGCTACAGGCGGCCGTTGCAATCAGAACCGGCGGACCCAACTCCGGCCACACCGTCGTCGAAGACGGGCGGCGCCACGTCTTCCGCTGCCTGCCCACCGCCTGCCTCATCCCTGGAATCCACTGCGCCATAGGGGCCGGCTCCTATATCGACGTGGACGTCTTTTTGGAAGAATTGGGAAACCGGCACGTCTCGTGTGACGAAGTTAGCGTAGATCCGAACGCCTTCGTGATTACCGAGGAAGACAGGGAGAGGGAACGGAAGGCAGGGTTGGAGGCGCGCATCGGTTCGACCCTGACTGGCGTCGGCGGCGCGGTCATGCGGCGCATAGAGCGCCGAAGCCAGTCGAAGAGGGCCGCGGACGCCCCGCGGTTGCAGCCTTACCTCCAGCCTGTCGGCGAGATAGCGCGGCGCTGCCTGCAGCAGAACCGCCGGGTGATCGTCGAAGGGACCCAGGGTTTCGGTTTGTCAGTGCTTCATTCGGATCATTATCCACACGTGACTTCCCGTGACACCACGGCCGCAGGATTCCTCTCGGAGGTCAGCCTGAGCCCCCTCGACGTGGACGACGTGACCCTGGTGCTCAGGACCTTCCCCATACGGGTGTCGGGGAACTCCGGCCCGCTTCCCCAGGAAATTGACTGGAACACCGTGGTCCGGGAGTCGGGGGCCGATGGGCAGATAGTGGAAAAGACCAGCGTGACCCGCCGAATCCGTCGAGTCGCAAGGTTCGACGCCGAGGTCGTGCGCCACGCGATCCGGGCGAACGTCCCTACCCGGGTCGTCCTCAACCATCTCGACTACGTGGATTGGCAGTGCCGGGCAGAGGAACGAGTCACGGACAAGGCGGAGGAGTTCGTCAAAGCGGTAGAGCGGTCCATCGGCGTATCCGTGGATTGGGCAGGATTCGGGCCGGGGTCGGAGTCCATGTATCCAAGAGAAAAGCACATCGCGCACGCGGTAGCCTTATGACGACTCAGCAAGAACAGTACCCCCTACGCGATGACGATGACGCGAAGGCTCGGTTCAACGAGTACAAGTCCCGTGATCCGTTCCCGGATATTCCGGCGGCGTTGCTCAATTCCGCCGACATCTACGACTATGTCCGGACTACGGGGATGATCTATCCTTTTGATTCGGAGAAGCTCAAATCGGCCTCATACGAGGCAAGCGTGGGGGCAGATTGCATCTATTGGGAGGATGACGGAAAGAAGCAATCTGTGGACCTGAGCAAAAAAGGTTCTTTTGTTTTGGAGCCGAATTCGATTGCTTTCGTCACGACCAGGGAAAAGTTTCGTCTTCCGGACTATGTGGCGGTAAGGTTCAATCTCACAATTACAAATGTCCATCGAGGATTGCTTCTCGGTACGGGACCCATTGTTGACCCGGGGTTCAAGGGTCGTATTCTGATTCCGTTGCATAATCTTACTACCAATAAATACAAATTCTGCTACGAAGAAAAATTGATATGGCTAGAGTTTACGAAAATTTCTCCTAACGGCCATTGGGTAAACAACAGCCGTTCGACAGAATCCTACCAAGGTATATACACACCCTTCCCGAAGGATAAAAATAGAAAAACACTGGATACTTACCTTAAGCAACCTGAAATCCGAAGCTCCATTCCCATGGCATTGCGTGAATCAAGAGAAAGCGCTGAACAAACAGCGAAGAGTCTTCAGCGTTTGCAGGGCTACGCCACTGTTGGTGCAGTTGCTATATTCGTAACTTTAGCATTAGGTATCGTTACTATCGCGCTGAATGTCAACAATATCACAGGTGACATGACAGCAAAACAGGCGACGACGGCCGAACGTGTTATCGGACTGCAAGAAGAGATCGAGTCTTTACAGACGAGAACGGCTGACCTGGAAGAAAAACTCGGAAAATCTGTTGCTTCCCAACATGATGATCTAAACCGGACAAAGACAGAAACCAACGAGAAGATCGAGTAAGGTAAGTATTGAGGATCTTGGAATAGCGGCCACCACAAAACCGTATGATAGTGCGGTAGCCGTCCCTGTTTACAGGTTCTTTATACGGGGGTTGGCTTACATTACCCTGATCCGATATCCTTTCCAGTCCAAGACTTCTGCGGAACGAACTCCCGGCTCCAAAGGTGCAGACAAAATGCTTCTGGCATTGGCTCCATGGACCTGAGTACAATTGATGCTTTCGTGCCAATCGACGCTACCTCCGTTCCACCAGAAATAGCTGCTCGGTTACATGGATGGGACGGTTGTCGAAGTTCCGGCTGCCTCGGAAGGCGTTGTACTGCGTCTCTACGACATCCACGGAACCCAGCTCGGTCAACATTACGCGCATCTGTTGAGCGGGAATAAAGCCCTCGTTGTTAAACGATACGAGAACGAACCGTGTGTCGAGAGTCCCGATAAGGTCTTTCAGGAGAGGAAAGGATCTGGCTTTCACATTGTACCCGGAGCGCTGCCAGTCGGTGGGGATTCCTGAGACCCGGCTGACGCGGCGGGGACGCTGGTATCGCAGGAGGAGGTTGAGCATGAAGTAGTTGGAGCCGTAGGGATGTTGGTTGTAAGGGGGGTCGATGTACACAAGGTCCAGATCTTTCAGCCGAGGCGCAACGGCGTTGGCATCCTCTTGCAGCACTCGGTATTCACACTCGAAGTTGCTGAGCACGGGCGCTTCGAGCCTGATTTTCCCCGTGATGCGCACCAAGGCATCGGATTTGCTGCCGCCGAATTGACCGATCCGGGTCTCCCGGTTCTTGTAGAAGCCCTTGAAGACCCCTGCCGTGTTGGCATGAACGGACGCGCTGCTGAGCAGAGGTCCCAGGAGCATGTTCTGCATGTCGGCCGGCAACGAGTCCATGAGGCGGCGGTAGTTATCCAGCCGCCGTGCATTGTTTTTCGTGTAGAAGACGCGGTCTTCTCCAGTGATGCACTTTTCGTCCTTGGGTGAGTACAATTCTTCGATGAAGCCGTCGGAAAATTCTCGGTATCCACCCTCTGGTTCAGATCGGCGACGGCCTCGGAGACCGCCGCAAGGTCAACTTCGCTCCTGTTGCTCAGGTAACAGCGCGCAGTTGCAGCGGCGTATTGCTCGATGTCGTTGCTGATCAGCAGATCGGCATGCGATTTGAAATATCGAGAAACCACTCCGGAGCCGCTGAAGGCGTCGAAAATACGGAGACGTGCCTTTCCAAGACGATGCTTGACCTGTTCGACTGCCGCGGCGATGTGTCCGAGTAGGGCGCGCTTGTTGCCGATGTAGGTGATTAACTGGCGCGACAGATACTCCGGGATCTCGGCGCCAGGGTCATTTGCCCATAGCGCTAACTGGGACCCCCGTTTATTGACTATCTCCATGTTCCACTTCACGAACACTGTTCGCTACAAGCTACTCCGCGGTTTCAGCGGCGGTTTTTTCCGCAGCTTTCCGTTCTTGCTCAATCTGGTCAAGCAACGCCGTGCACTTCTTCTGTACCGCAGCCTGTTCCAATGCTTCAGCTTCGCCTTTGAGACGCGCCAGTTCAGCGCTCTTATCTTCTCCCGCCGCCAGAAAGAGCAGGGCCGGCCAGAACAGCAGAGATGCTGTCACAGCTACGGCATCCCCCGAAGCCTTACTCGATTGAACTCCTGTCACTTCCTGAACCCTGCGCGTGATCCGGTACATCTCCTGGGTAATCTGGTCACAGTCATATGATTGGTATTGGAGAGGCGAAACGTAACTCGCAGTAATACTTTTCGGCGACGACGCACACCCTCCCAAACTCGCACCAACCATCGCCAAAGTCAGGCAGCTCGCGATAAACTTGTTACCCATGCCGTAGTCCTCCGTTCGCCTGGGCACTGCCGGTCCTCGTTGCCGTCAGTTACATTGTTAGTCTTCGCGTGGAACGGCTCTTGCCGGTCGAGCAACTTACGCCGACGCCGCCCAATCCGCAGTATGCGGCCCAGGCTACTCATCGTCTGCCTCACCATCATTCGAGATGACGTTCACGACGTGAGCGTTCCGAAGGTGCCATCGCTGCCTGATTCGTTCGAGGTCACCTTTCATGGAGACTGTGGACTTGGCCTGATGCGCCTTGATTGCCTGCTCATAGTCGAAGGGTTCCAGAAGCGCGGTGACCGACTGGTTCTGGCCATCGATGGAAGTTCGCAACCTGATGTTCCCACCGGCTTCCACCTCGCCCCGATTTAGCAGATGCACGATGCCGGTCACCTGTACATCCCCGCGTGGTTCCTGGTTGCGGAAGGATCGCCCGAGTTGCCGCAGGACCGGGGCATCGCCTTGGCTGAAGCGGACGGTCTCCCGCGCCCTCTGCTCTGGCAGCGTGCGCGCCCAGGTCACGCTGACATCCAGTGTCGGGAACGGTTCGATCAGTGTAACAAGCGCCTCGCAGAGATTGGCGCTGACGCCTTCCTTGATCGTTTCGGAGAGTCCCTCGGACTCGCCGATGACCTTTCGTTCACTGATCGCCCGCGCCGTCGTCAGCGCGCCGGTCAGCCGTCTCGTTATCCGTCGCTCCACCGGTTCGTCTCCGGGTAGCCCATCAAGGGTGAGACGCTGCATCGGTGGCGCGACTACCGGGGTCAGCAACGTGACCGTGAAACTGCCTTGCTCGGTTTGTCCCAAGTGAAATTTTTGTACATGCTTGACGGCTTTCCGGTTCGAGGCCGCCCGATATAGCGGACGCGGATTCCACAGAGAACAGGCCGCGGCCAGGACCATATCATATACGCCGTGCAAGAGGGCGAGCCCGTCGTCAACCGCTATCGTGCCGTCACTCTTTTCACCGGCGCGCGCTCGGACCACGTCGCGGTCGGCTGTCACGAGGTCCCGGTACAGGGAGAGTTCATCGGTCTCCGCGGCGTCCGCGAAGATCTCGACCAGCCGTGAAACGATGTTGGCATAGTCGCCTAGGCACTGGGTGTGGGGCAAAATGATCTCCGGTCGTCCGTGGGCGACATACACGTCTGAGTAATCGCCGTAGGTTTCGGTCTTGCTCCACCCTGCCGCGCGGGCGTATGCCGACAGCGCCGCGGGCGAAACCGCCTTGAGGGCTTCGGTGTCTCGAATGGTGGCTCTCATTGTATTCTCCCCTGTCTCGAACGTTCCATCAGCTTCCGCAGACTATCGACTGCGAAAACATTTCGTTCAGGGATCCAAACCGTTACAGTCGTCTTGTTGGACGTTTCTTCGGCTCCTTTCAGGTCCAGCCAATACGCTCGACGCCTCAATATCAGTTCGTTAGCTGTTATCGTCATCCACAGACTTTCGTCTTTCGGCAGGTCGAGCACGACAAGAAGTCTCGGGGTCTGGGTTTCGAGACGCAACAGATTGTAATTTCGAAGTTTCAGTGAAAACCGGAAGTATCCATCCCGCGGCTTTCTCAAATTGATTGTTGCCTTCAGTTGCAAATCGAGGGCAGGGCGCATTTCGTCACCGGCTTGTATCCGGAGATCGACTCCGTCCCGATCCTGTTCGTACACGGCGGTAACATATCCAGCCTGAGCTGCAACGGCGTGTGCGTAGGCTCGGGATAACGCTTCTTGCCGGTCGGAAGTTGTCAGCAAATTATCGGTCATGCGACTGCCGCCAGTGCCATTTTGCTATGAAACCTCTGGACAAACGAGACATGGAAGTGTTTTTGGACAGGTAGTATCCCTTATCTGCTGCCTATAGGCATAGCCTTTGGCGTCTATGGGTCTGTTTTGGGCCGCCACTCCCGCGCCAATCGCTGGGCCAGGGCGAGGTCTGCCGGGGTCAGACGGGCTGCTACTTCATCGCGCAACTCCTGCACCCTCTTATCCGATCTTCGGGATGCAGAAAGATTCAACCACAGGTATGCCTGGACGAAGTCCTGTGGAACGCCCTGCCCCTTGTAGTACATCAGTCCGAGATAGGACTGAGCGTCCGCATCGCCCTGATCTGCGGCCTTGTGGTACCACTTCACGGCTTCGGCATGATCCTGCAGAACGCCTTCCCCATTGTTATACATGAGTCCGAGATTGAACTGAGCAATCGCATTGCCCTGATCTGCGGCCTTGCGAAACCACTTCGCGGCTTCGGCACGATCCTGCGGAATGCCCGTCCCGGTGACGTACATGAACCCGATGTAGATCTGAGCGCCCGCATTGCCCTGAGCGGCGTGAATCCTGAGACCGCGATAGGCAGTGGCGTAGTCTCCACGCTGGTATGCCGTCAGGGTTTCTTCGTAAGTCTGCGCTGACGCCGAAAACGCGCTTGCCATCAGCAGCAGAAGCGCCATGGCCGGAACACACAGCGGGAGCGTCCGTCTTCGTTCCATGGGAATGGCCTGTCCTCCCTTCGTCGTCGGGGCGTACAATCCATCAGTTCGGCCTCCGGCTTGGCAGATACCGGAGCCGCGGCGCCGGAAGCGGAGCGGCACGTCACGCGCTCATGGGGCAACTCACCCCGACGCCGCCCAACCCGCAGTATCCCCAGGGGTTCTTGGCGAGGTACTGCTGGTGGTAGTCCTCGGCGAAGTAGAACTCCCCGGCGTCCAGGATCTCGGTGGTGATGCGGCCGTAGCCCGCGCCCGACAGTTCCGCCTGGTAGCGGTCGCGGGATGCCTCCGCGGCCTTCCTCTGGCCACTGCCGTAGGCGTAGATGCCGGAGCGGTACTGCGTGCCCACGTCGTTGCCCTGGCGCATTCCCTGGGTGGGGTCGTGGGCCTCCCAGAAGACCTTGAGCAGCTCGCCGTAGCCCACCGACTTGGGGTCGAACACCACCAGCACCACCTCGTTGTGCCCGGTCCTGCCGGTGCAGACTTCCTCGTAGGTGGGGTTGGGCGTGAACCCTCCGGCGTATCCCGCGGCCGTCGTATAGACCCCGTCGAGTTGCCAGAAGCAGCGTTCCGCCCCCCAGAAGCATCCCATGCCGAACACCGCGGTCTCCATGCCCTCGGTGTACGGCGGCGCCAGCGGATGGCCGTTTACGTGGTGCGCCGCGGGCACCGGCATCTTCTCCTGCCTGCCGGGCAGGGCCTTGTCCGGGTCCGGCATCTTCGTCTTCCCGCCGATCAGTCCCCAAAGCATATTCGTTCTCCTTTCGCAGGGCGGTTCCGATACGGTTCCGATACGCCCGTCATCCCCGTTCATCTAACCACGACGAAGGGGAAATTACGAACCGGGAACGGCGAATCGGGAAGGATGGATCCCGTACCAAACGTCGGGTGCTTTTGCATTTGGTAGCACTATATGCAAAGTTCCTGACGTATGGTGCGGCGGAGCTATTGGACAGAGGCCATCGAGGGACTCTGGGCTGAGAAGTCCGTGGTCTGGCTTGCGGGAGTCCGCAGGGCCGGCAAGACGTTCCTGTGCCGCTCCCTGCCCGGCGCCGAGTACCTCGATTGCGAGCTTCCGAGCACCCGCCGGGCGCTGGAAGACCCCGAGGGCTTCCTCTGCGACCTAGGGAGCGGGAGGGTGGTCCTGGACGAGGTCCACCGCCTGCCCAATCCATCGGAGTTGCTGAAGATCGCGGCCGACTACCACCCGGACACGCAGATCATCGCCACCGGCTCCTCCTCCCTGGGCGCATCCCGAAGGTTCCGCGACACCCTGACCGACCGCAAGCGGGACCTGTGGCTGACGCCCATGCTGATGCAGGACGAACGGGAGTTCGGCGCCCGCGGGTTCGACCACCGGTTCCGGTTCGGCGGCCTGCCGCCTTTCTTCCTCGCCGACACGGCGCCGGAGCGCGGATTCCAGGACTGGATCGACTCCTACTGGGCCCGGGACGTGCAGGAGTTGTTCCGAGTCGAACGGCGCTGGTCTTTCCTGCGGTTCATGGAGTTGATCTTCACCCAAAGCGGCGGCGTCTTCGAGGCCACGCGGTTCTCCGCCCCCTGCGAGGTCAGCCGGACCACCATCGCCGGCTATCTCCGCATCCTGGAGGATACCCTGGTCGTGCACGTGGTCAGGCCCTACAGCACGCGGAGGGCCACCGAGGTCGTGGCAGCGCCCAAGGTCTATGGCTTCGACACCGGGTTCGTCTCCCTGTTCAAGGGATGGGAACGCCTGCGGGACGAAGACCGGGGGGCGTTGTGGGAACACTACGTGCTCAACGAATACCTGGGACGCCTGCAGAAGCGCAACGTGCGCTACTGGAGGGACAAGCGCGGCCACGAGGTGGACTTCGTCATCGCCGACCGCGGCAATCTGACCGCGGTCGAGTGCAAGTGGCGCGCCGACGGCTTCGACCCGCGGAACCTGCGGGCCTTCCGCAACGCCTACCCCGCGGGCGACAACTTCGTGGTCACCTCCGACACCGACCGGTCCTACGTGCGGGACCACCGCGGAGTCCGGCTGCAGTTCGTGGGCTTGGCCGAACTGATCCGGCGGCTCGTCCACTCCTTCCGGCCCGTTTCGCACGGTGCTATCCCGTAGGGGTGGAAACCGGCATCGCCTACGCACTGGCCGCGGCGCTGTTCTGGGGAACGTCGCCGGTGCTGGTGAAGCGCGGCCTCCGTCACTCCAACGTCAGCGCCGCGGTGCTGTTGCAGCAGGTGGGTTCGGTGCTGGTCCTGCTCGTGATCGCCGCCCTTCCGTCCGGCGAGGTCCATCTCCGCATGCCCCTTGCCGCGGCCGGGGTCTTCGTCTCCGTGGGGCTGGTGGGGAGCTTCCTGGGCCGCACCTTCGTGCTCAAGGGCATCGACGAGATCGGCGCGGCCAAGGCCCAGTCCATCGCCAACTCCGCGCCGCTGCTCACCGCTGTGTACGCCATCGTGCTGTTGGGCGAGTCCGCGGCCCCGCTCATCCTGGTCGGCGTGGTCCTGATCGTGACCGGCCTGCTGCTCATCACCCGCGGGGGCGCCGACGGAGACCCCCGGGGACCCGTGCGCTACAAGGCGTTCCTCAACCCCCTGCTTTCCATCGTCTTCTTCGGCTTCGGCCCGATCCTCAAGAAGGTGGCGATCCTGGCGGGAGGCGCTCCCATTCCCGGGGCGCTGGTCACCCACGTCACCGGACTCGTCCTAGTGGTGCTGCTCGGCCGCATGCTGCGAGTCGATTGGCGGGAAGGCGCCCGGGTTTCGGGAGACAGCTACGCCTATCTCCTGCTCTCCGGGTTCTTCCAGGGGGTGGGCTCCGTCTTCACCTACCTCGCGGTCGCCCACGCCCCGGCCATCATCGTCGCCCCCATCTGGAACGTCCAGCCGCTGGTGACGTTCTCGCTGGCGCGCCTGATCCTCCGGGGCGACGAAACCGTCACCCTGAGGGACGGCCTGGCCGCGGTCCTGGTGGTGGCGGGAGTGTTCTTCCTGTACCAGTCGCGGGGGTAGGCGGCCTGTCCCTACCTCTCTTGACGCGGCCCGGATTCTTGCTGTAACTTGGATCCCATGACGGACACCCTCACTATTGTGTTGACAATCATTGGAACCGGAATCGCCTTGGCCTCCGTGATCCTTACCGGCCAACGGGCAATGCACCGGGAAATCGGCGCCCTCCAGAAACGCATCTCCCAACTCGAAACAGACCTCCGGGAACGTATCTCCCAACTCGAAACAGACCTCCGGGAACGTATCTCCCAACTCGAAGCCGATCTTCGGGAACGGATGGGCCGACTGGAAGGCTTGTTCGAAGGGTTCAACAGGTCGAAGTCGAAATCCGAATCCGAACCTGCTCAAGACCCTTGAGATCCACCTGCGCCATCGTCCCTGCGAATACCCCCGACTGCGGGGAACCTGTGGCATCTCCGTGTGCCTGACCCCGCTAGGGAGGCCCGCGGCCTCCCGCTACGCGTCGATGGTCTGGCCGCCGTCCACCACCAGGGCGTGGCCGGTGACGAAGGAAGCCTCGTCGGACACCAGGAAGAGGACGCCGTAGGCGATCTCCTCCGGCCGCGCCATCCGCAGCAGGGCCTTGTTGCTGTCGGCCATGCGCTTGCGCTGCTCGTCGGTGGCGGCCTGGAGCGAAGGGGCCGGCGGATGCCCCCGGAAGCGCGGGGTCTCGGTGGCGCCCGGACAGACGCAGTTCACGCGGACGCCCCTGGGGCCGTAGTCCAGCGCCATCTCCCGGGTCAGGTTGATCACCGCCGCCTTGGTGGCGCAGTAGGCCGGGTAGTTCTCCGACGCCAGCAGGCCGAAGGTGGACGCCGTGCTTACGATGTTGCCGCTGCCCTTCTCCAGGAAATGCGGGATGACCGCCCGCACCGACCGGAAGATGGCGTTCAGGTTGAGGTCCATGATGAAGTTCCACTCTTCGTCCGTGAACTCGTGGATGGGCTTGCGGATGCCGCCGCCCGCGTTGTTGTAGAGGATGTCCACGCCACCGTACCGGTCCAGCGCCGTCTTGACCATCGCCTCCGGCCCCTCGGGCGCGGTCACGTCCACGTTCAGGAAGGTGGCTTCGCCGCCCTCCCCGATGATGAGCTGGTCCACCCGGGGCGTCGTGGTTTCCTGGATGTCGCAGCACAGGACGCTGGCGCCTTCGCGCGCGAACAGGCGGGCGGTGGCCCGTCCGATGCCGCTGTTGGCCCCGGTGATGACCGCCACCCTGCCGCGCAGCCGCCCCAACCCCGCTCCCAGCATGGGATGCTCGTCGCCGTTCGGTTTCGCCATGGCTTGCCTCCTTGGGTCTCGCGCCTTCCGGCCCACTCTCCCTTATCCGATTGCCCGACGATTTCCAAGCAGGCGCCCGGCGCGCCGGTCAGCCCGGAAACACCGGTTCGCGCGCCCGGAGGAGGCCCATCACCGCGACACGGAACGAAACCATTCCGCTTTCAGCGGGATGAACGCATGGACTGCCCTTTCGAGTTCACGGCCGACGCGGGGGGAGGCTGCGAAGATCCTCTTGCCCACGGCCTTGACAACCTCGACGGCCGGAACGAAGTCGCCATCCGCGGAGAGAAGGTAGGCGACGTCGTATTGGTCCGCATAGGCCATCGCCACCATGTCCACTGCAATGGAAACATCGACTCTCTTCTCGGTGTATTGGGGTTGTCTCGTTTCACACAGGGCGTTCAGTGCGTTGAGGATCGAATCGTTCAGGTCCGTTCGATTGGCCGCGATGAGAGTCTTCAGCCTCTGGATCAAGGGGTTGTCATCCGGGTCGAGCATCCTGCGCTCGATTCGGCCCAGAAAGACATCGACCCCCTGGGACCGGATCCTGTCGAGGAATTTTCCTTGAGATGCGATACGGGAGAAGTCCCCCGAAACCTTGCCGACATAATATCGGATGCCGACGAGCTGCCGGTCGAGGATCAACTTGCGGGCCAGGATGCGGTAGTCGAGACTGCCGGTGGCGATGCCGATGCCACGAGCGTGGTGGTAGAAGTTGCTCCCGTCGATGAACAGGAGCGCGCGTTCCGCGGCCATGTGGTTCTGAAAATAAAAACCCCCGGGGGCCGTTTCCGGCTCGATCCCGGGGGGGGTTAGCTCATCCATCCGTGGATGGAAGTGGAGCGGACTCTAACACTCGCTGCTTCCCACGTCAACCGCAGACCCGGATGAACGGGTTAAACTTCCGGAGACAATCGGCTACATTGGGACACCCTCGGACCGGAGGCGCCGTCCGGGGCGGGAGGACGCGGCGGGAAGCCGCTCCATGGGCGACGTGACGTGACCCGCGGCCGGCGCTGGCCGGCCGGTGAGGAGGACCTGCGATGAACCGGGCGGACGAAAGATTCGTGGACGTGGACGGCATCCGCACCCGTTACTTCGAGAAGGGCAGCGGCGAGACCCTGGTGCTGTTCCACGGCGGCAACTTCGGCTCCAACGACGCCGCGGACTGCGCTCTGGACTGGGGCCTCAACTTCGACGGCTTGGCGCAGTGGTTCCACGTCTATGCGGTGGACAAGCTGGGGCAGGGGCTCACGGACAACCCCCGGAGCGACGAGGACTACACCATGGCCGCGGCGGTGCGGCACGCCCTGGCCTTCCTGGAGACCCTGAAGCTCGGCAACGTGCACCTCGCGGGCCACTCCCGCGGCGCCTACCTGGTGGCGCGCATGACCCTGGAGCGGGGCGACCTGGTGAAGTCCTGTATCCCGGTGGACACCAATACCCTGGCCCCGGGCGTGGGCAGGAACGACATCGTGTTCGCCAACGCCCCGGAGCCGCGGCTGGGGCGGGAGAGCCAGAGATGGGTGTTCGAGCGCTATTCGTACTCGGCCGACCACATCACCGACGAGTGGCTCGACGCCTGCACCGCCATCGCCCAACTGCCCAAGTACCGGGAGGCGGTGGAGAAGATGGAGACGCAGGGGCTCAAGACCAACCGTTTCCTGCTCCAGCACGCGCGCCAGAAGGAGGAGACCCTGGGCTGGCTCCGGGACCGGGGGCTGGGAAAGCCCACCCTCCTGGTATGGGGCTACAACGACCCCACCGCCACCCTGGACCAGGGCATGCGGCTGTTCGAGGTCATGGCCGGGAGCGAGCGCCGCACCCGGATGCACATCATCAACCAGGCCGGACACTTCTCCTACCGGGAGCATCCCGCGGAGTTCAACGAGGTGCTGCGGGCGTTCATCGCCAGCCAGTGAGCATGAGGGATCGAGGAACGGGGAAGCGCGTTTTTCGACTTCGCTCCGCTACGCTCAGGACGAACGGAAGACTTCCCAACCCGTAGCTCCCGATCCTCGATTCCCCATGCCTCTCGTCAGCTTCGAAGACGTCTCCCTGGAACTGGGCGGCCAGCGGCTACTCGCCCATGCGGACTTCGTCATCGAGCCGGGGGAGCGGGTGTGCCTGATCGGGCGCAACGGCGCGGGCAAGACCTCCATGCTCAGGCTCATCACCGGCCGGCTCCAACCCGACCGCGGCGAGGTCCGTTACCGGAGCCGCATCCGCATCAGCGAGCTGGAGCAAGCCCTCCCCGAAGAGCTCGGCCGGACGGTGCGGGAATACGTGACCGCGGGCCTGGCGGACCTGCAGGCACTCATCGACCTCTACGAGCGGCGGTCCCGGGAGTCGTTGGACCGCAAGGGGCTGGCGGAGTTGGAGGCGTTGCATCGAGAGATCGACGCCCGCGGTGGTTGGCGCGTGGACCAGCGGGTGGAGACGGTCCTGAGCGAGATGGACCTGCCCGCGGGAATGCGGCTGGGGGATCTCTCCGGCGGTTGGCAGCGCCGGGTAGGGCTGGCCCGGGCCATGGTGGGCAACGCCGAGTTGCTGCTGCTCGACGAGCCCACCAACCACCTCGACCTGAGCACCATCTGGTGGCTGGAGGACCGGATCTACCACTACGCGGGCAGCGTGCTGTTCATCACCCACGACCGCGCCTTCCTGCGGCGGCTGGCCACCCGCATCGTGGAGATCGACCGGACCCGGCTCGTGAGCTGGCCCGGCGGCTACGACGACTACCTCGCCCTCAAGGAGAAGGCCCTGGCCGAGGACGCCCGGCGCGACGCACTGTTCGACAAGCGTCTGGCCCGGGAAGAGGCGTGGATCCGGCAGGGCCTCAAGGCGCGCCGGACCCGCAACGAAGGCCGCGTGCGCGCCCTCGTGGCCATGCGGGAGCAGGCCGCCCGGCGTCTCGAGCCCCAGGGACAGGCGCGCATCCGCGTCCAGCACGGGGAGTCGTCGGGCCGGAAGGTGGTGGAGCTCCGCAACGTGACCCACGGCTACGGCGCCGAGCCGCTGATCCGCAACCTCTCGCTCCGGATCATGCGCGGCGACCGCATGGGGCTCATCGGCAACAACGGCGTGGGCAAGAGCACGCTGTTGCGCATCCTCGTCGGAGAGGTCGTCCCGGACTCGGGGACCGTGGAGGCGGGCGCGAACCTGGAGATCGGCTATTTCGACCAGCTTCGGCGGCGCCTGGACCCGCACAAGACCGTGGCCGAAACCGTGGCGGACGGCCGCGACCACGTGGTGGTGAACGGCAAGCCGCGCCACGTGGTAGGCTACCTCAAGGGTTTCCTCTTCACTCCCAAGCGGGCCTTGAGCCCGGTGGCGGCCCTGTCCGGCGGCGAGCGCAACCGCGTCCTGCTGGCCCGGCTGCTCACCCGGCCGGCGAACCTGCTGGTGCTCGACGAGCCCACCAACGACCTGGACATCGAGACCCTGGAGGTGCTGGAGGAGCAACTCGTGGACTACCGCGGCACCCTGCTGGTGGTGAGCCACGACCGCAGCTTCCTGGACAACTGCGTGACCAGCACGCTGGTGTTCGAGGACGCGGGCGTGATCCGGCGCCATGCCGGCGGCTACACCGACTGGGCCAGGCGCGGCCAAGCCTTGGCCGTCACCGACGACCCCAACCGCAAGGCCGCCCGGAACCCGCCGCGGCAGCCGCGTGATCCGGGGTCCCGCCCCGCCAAGCTCAGCTACAAGCTGCAACTGGAGCTGGACGGGTTGCCGGACCGCATCGAGGTCCTGGAACAGGCCGTAGCCGCGCTGGAGGAAGAGACCCGGCAGCCGGATTTCTACGCACGGCCCTTCGACGCCGTCCGGCCCGTCCTGGACGAGATGGAGACCGCCAAGGCGACCCTCGACGAGGCGGTGGAGCGCTGGTCGGAGTTGGAGGAACTGAAGCAGGAGGGGGAACCGCGGCCGCGGTCCGTTGCCGAAGAATAGAGGCCGCGTCCGCGGCAGCACCGGCAAGGTGACTTGCACGACCTGGAATTGGGGACTATCGTAGCCATCATGACCACGGTATCCGTTTCGGACTTGAAGGAAAACCTCTCGCGCTACCTGCGTGAGGTTCGGTGCGGAGGCGAGGTTCAGGTTCTCGATCGAGGCGCGCCGGTAGCAAGACTGGTTCCTCCCGCAGGGGAAGACGACGGTGAGGGACTCCGAGGACGGTTGATCGGTAAGGGCCTGCTGCGGCCGGGAAAGGGAGGCGCCGCGGCCATCCTGGATGAACCGCCGCTGGTGCTGCCGGTGAGCATTTCCGGCGCGTTGACCGAGGGTCGGAGCGGGAGTGCTCCCGTAGGTCCTGACGTTGCTGCGCGCCGCCCAAAGCCGGTTGCCCGTGACCCTGATGGGAGCGGGCTGAAACTTTGATGGCGTGGAGTAACAAGGGGAGTTCGGACACGCCATGAAGAAACCAAAACTGTCAGTGGCAGGGCGCGACGCGGTGCGGCTCGACGCGGTGGAGAAGGTGTCGGGCAAGGCGTTCTACACCGGGGACCTGGAGCTTCCGGGAATGGCCCACGCCCGGATCCTGAGAAGCCCGTTGCCCCACGCCCGCATACGCAAGGTGGACGCCGGCCGGGCCAGGGCGTTGCCGGGGGTCATCGACGTGCTCACCCGCGACGACCTGGGCGGCCTCGACTACCGGTACGGCGCCACCTACAAGGACCAGTCCGTGGTGGCGGTGGACAAGGTCCGCTACGTGGGCGACCCGGTGGCCGCGGTGCTGTCCGCGGACGAGTTGGCGGCCGAGGAGGCCCTGGAGCTCATCGACGTGGAGTACGAGGAGCTTCCGTTCGTGGACACGGTGGACGACGCCCTGGCGCCGGGGGCGCCGCTGGTGCACGACGCCGAGGTGGCCAAGGCCGAGTTGCGAGGCTCCCGGTACGGCGCGCCCGCGCGGTTCAAGGGCACCAACGTCTGCTACCACTTCGGCTACGCCCGGGGGAACGTGGATGACGGCTTCGCCCGCTCCGACCACGTGTTCGAGGACGTCTTCCGCTTCTCCAAGGTCCAGCACTACTCCCTGGAGCCCCATATCTGCATCGCCCATTACGACGGCGACCGGTTGACGGTGTGGAGTTCGTGCCAGGACCCGTTCACGCTGCGGGGCCACTTGGCCGGGATCTTCAAGCTGCCCCTCAACCGGGTGCGGGTGGTGGTGCCCTACGTGGGCGGCGGCTACGGCGGCAAGCTCTACGTCAAGGCCGACCCCATTGCCGCGGCCCTGTCCGTGAGGACCCGCCGCCCGGTCAAACTGGCCCTCAGCGTCAACGAGAGCTTCAAGACCGTGACCCGCCATCCGGCGCGCATCCGCATCAAGACCGGCGTCAGCGGGAAAGGCGACTTGGTGGCGCGGGAGTTGGAGATCTACATGGACACCGGCGCCTACGCCGACGCCGGGCCCCGGGTGACCCAGAAGGCCGGGTACCGCGCGGTGGGGCCGTACCGGGTCGCCAACGTGAAGATCGACGCCCACGGCGTCTATAGCAATACGGTGCCGGCCGGGGCCTTCCGCGGCTTCGGTGCGGTCCAGGTGGCCTGGGCCTACGAGTCGCAGATGGACATGATCGCCAAGCGGCTCGGCATGGACCCGCTGGACTTCCGCCTCCGGAACCTGCTGGACAAGGGCGAGGCGTACACCCCCGGCGACACCCCGGTGGACTGCGACCTGAAACAGGGGCTGCGCAAGGTGGCCAGGGCGCTGGACTGGAAGAAGGCGTCCCGGCCCAACGTGGGCAAGGGGCTGAGCGTGTGCATGAAGGACGCGGGCGGCACCTACAAGGTGGCCGGCGCCACCGTGAAGATGTCTTCGGACGGCAGCGCGGTGCTGCTCACCGGCAGCGTGGAGGTGGGACAGGGCTGCCGCACCGCCCTCAGCCAAGTGGTGGCGGAAGAGCTGGGCATCGCCCTCGGTCAGGTGTCCGTGGCCCAGTTGGACACGGACGTGACGCCCTTCGACGTATCGACCAGCGCCAGCAGCTCCATGACCGTCATGGGGCTAGCCACCCAGCGGGCGGCCCGGGACGTGAAGAAGCAGTTGCTGCGGGCCGCGGCCAGGGTCATGGGCGAGAAGGCCGACCGGCTCACGCTCAAGGGCGGCCGGGTGCGCGGCGGCAAGGGCCGCGGCGCGCCCTACGGCCAAATCATCGCCGAGTACTTCGGCAGCTCCGCCACCGAGATCGTGGGCCGGGGCGTGTACCGGGACAGGAAGAGCAAGACCGCGGTGCTGGGCTCCCCCACCACCTTCTGGGAAGTGGGCTGGGGCGGCGTCGAGTTGGAGGTGGACCCGGACACCGGCGTCATCCGCATCCTCAGGTACGTCTCCATGGCGGACGTGGGACGGGCCATCAACCCGTTGCAGTGCGAGGGCCAGGACGAAGGCGGCGTGTTGTTCGGCCTGGGCCACACCCTGCTGGAAGAGATGGTCTATGAGAACGGCCAGCTCCTGAACCCCAACCTCATCGACTACCGTGTGCCCGCCTTCCACGACCTGCCGGAGAGCTTCGTCTCCGAGCTGGTGGAAAGCGGCAACGGCCCCGGGCCGTTCGGCGCCAAGGGCATGGGCGAGGGGGGCGTGCTGCCGGCCGCGTCCGCCATTGCCGCGGCGGTGGACGACGCCGTGGGCCTGCGCATCTGCGACCTGCCGCTGTCGCCCCCCAAGGTGTGGCGGCGCCTGCAGGAGAGCCGGAGCGCGGGCTGAACGCCGGCCCGCCCGCCGGAACCCGACACCCGGCCCGAAAGGAGCCTCCATCATGTCAGACCTGACGCGTTTCCGGGCCATGGTCGTGAGCGAGAACGAGGACAAGAGCTTCACCCGCGCCATCAGCCAGAGGACGGTGGACGACCTGCCGGACGGGGACCTGCTGGTGGCCGTGGCCTGGTCCTCGCTCAACTACAAGGACGCGCTTTCGGCGTCCGGCAACAAGGGCGTCACGCGCAACTACCCCCACACCCCCGGCATCGACGCCGCGGGCACGGTGGCGGAGAGCCGGGTCGGCGGCTTCGCCAGGGGCGACGAGGTAGTCCTCACGGGCTTCGACCTCGGGGCGAACACCGACGGGGGCTTTGCCGAGTACGTGCGCGTACCCGCGGCCTGGGCGGTGAAACGCCCCGACGGCCTCACCCTCAAGGAGAGCATGGTCTATGGCACCGCGGGCTTTACCGCGGCCCTGTCGGTGCTGCGGCTCCAGGAGTCAGGCGTCGAGCCGGGTTCGGGCGACGTCCTGGTGACCGGGGCCACCGGCGGCGTGGGCTGTCTGGCCGTGGCCATACTGGCCCGGGCCGGCTACCGGGTGGTGGCGTCCACGGGCAAGGAAGCGGAAAAGGACTTCCTCACGGACCTCGGCGCGGCCGAGGTCGTCTCCCGGGAGGCGGTGGACGACCGGTCGGGACGCCCCCTGTCCAAGGGCCTGTGGGCCGGGGTCGTGGACACCGTGGGGGGCAACATCCTCGCCACCGCCATCAAGTCCACGAAGTACGGCGGCGTGGTCACCTGCTGCGGCAACGTGGCCTCCGCGGACCTGCCCACCACCGTCTTCCCCTTCATCCTCCGGGACGTGCGGCTCATCGGCGTGGCCACCCCGGACTACCCCGGGGACCTGCGCGCCGCGCTGTGGCGGAAGATGGCCGCGGAGTGGAAGCCGCCCCGACTCGACGCCGTGACCATCGACTGCTCCCTGGACGAACTCGACGCCCACATCGAGAGCATCCTCGAGGGCCGGGTCCGCGGCCGCGTGGTGGTGGACCTTTCGCGCTAGCGCACCGGGCCGGCGCGGGCCAATCGTCTCGGAGGTCCCCATGACATCGTGGATGGTCGGCATCGATACCGGAGGCTCGTTTACCGACCTGGTCGCGTTCGATCCCGACACCGGCGAACGACGGATCGCCAAGGTCCCCTCGATGCCGGAGGATCCGTCGGACGCGGTGATGAACGCCCTCGATGAGCTGTTCCGGTCCGGGGTGGACCCGGGCGGGGTCGAGTTCCTGGTTCACGGCACCACGGTGGCCACCAACGCCATCCTGGAAAACAGGGGCGCGCGCACGGGTCTGCTCATCACCCGCGGCTTCCGGGCGGTCTATGAAGGGCGCGGCTGGTCACAGCCGGCGCCGGAGGACTTGGCGGACCCCTACTACGTCAAACCGCCGCTGTTGGCGCCGCAATCGCTGACCGAAGAGGTCACCGAGCGCCTCGACTACCTCGGCAACGTGCGGACGCCGCTCGACGAGGACGACGCCAGACGAGCGATTGCACGGCTGAAGGAGAAGGAAGTCGAGGCGGTCGCCGTCAACTTCCTCTTCAGTTTCCGAAACCCCGAGCATGAGGAGAGGACCGCGGCGCTCATCGCCGAGATGGCCCCGGAGTGGCGTGTGTCGGTATCGTCGCGCATCCTGCCGACCATCCGCGAATACCCGCGCCTTTCGACCACCGTCATCGATGCCTTCGTGGGCAGGTCCATGGAAACCTACCTGCTGCGGCTCGTGGACAAACTGCGGGCCGCGGGAGTCGAGACGCCGCAGATCTTCCTCATGCAGTCCAACGGCGGCCTGATGCGCATGAACGTCGGAGCCCGCTATCCCAACCAGACGCTGCTCTCGGGCCCGGCGGCCGGGGTCGTGTCCGGCATCGAGCTGGCCGCGCTCCTGGGACGCAAGGACCTCATCACCTTCGACATGGGCGGCACCTCCACCGATATCAGCGTGATCCGCGACGGGCGGTCCGAGGAGACCACCGCGGGCCGGATCGCGGGGCAGGACCTCGCGACGCCGATGCTGGCCGTCCACACCCTGGGCGCGGGAGGCGGGGCCGTCGCCTGGATCGGAAAGGACGGCCTGATGAAGGTCGGACCGCGGAGTTCGGGCGCGGACCCGGGGCCGGCCTGTTACGGCAAAGGCGGCGAACTGCCGACGGTGACCGACGCCAACCTCCTGCTGGGGGCCCTCGGAGACAGCAGCGCCCTCGGCGGGCGGCTGCGGCTGGACCGATCCAGGGCGGAGGCGGCCGTTCGCACGGGCTTGGCCGAGCCGCTCGGCCTCGACGTGGTGCAGGCGGCGGCCGGGATCCTCAAGATCGTCAACAACCACATGTCGGTGGAGCTCAGGCTTGCGCTGCAATATCGCGGCGTCGACCCGCGCGGCTTCGTTCTGGTGGCCTTCGGCGGCGCGGGACCGCTCCACGCCGGCCTGCTGGCCGAGGAACTCCGGATCCCCGCGGTTCTGGTGCCGCCGAACCCCGGCCTCCACAGCGCCCTGGGGCTGCTCCAGACCAGGGTCCGCCATCTCTACCTGCAATCGGACCTCGGCCTGGTGAGCGGTTACGATGTCCAACGCATGAACCGGCGGTTCGAGGAGTTACGCCTCCGGGCCGTGGACGACGTCAGGGAGGAGCGTTTCGATCTCTCGGAGGCGGTCTTCCGGCGGCAGGTGGACATGCGCTACCTGCACCAGGGGTACGACCTGTCCATCGACTGTCCGGACCGGGAGATCGTGGACGCGGACAAGGCCGAGCTCAAGGCGCGCTTCGATGAACGCCACGACGCGGTGTACGGCGTGAGCGCCCGGGACGAGGACGCCGAGATCGTGACGTTCCGGCTCCTGGCCGAGATCGCGGCGCCGCGGCTTACGCCGCCGCCAGTAGAAACGGGGGGCCGCAACGCGGAGAACGCCGTCATCGGCCGGAGACCGCTCTTCGACCTGAAGCGCGGAGAGTTCCTGGACGCCGTGGTGCTCGACCGCGGCCGGCTGCGGGGCGGCAACCGCATCGACGGGCCTGCCGTAATCGAACAACTCGATGCGACGACGGTACTGCCCGAATCGCAGCACGCCACCGTCGATGGGTTCGGCAACCTCGTCATCGAGAGGTCGTCATGAGTCTCGATCCCATCACCGCCGAGGTCGTGCTGAGCCGGCTGCGGGAGACCACCGCGTCGATGGCGCACGCGCTGTTCCACAGCGGCTACTCGCCGATCCTGCGCGAGTCGCAGGACGGCACCGCCGGGCTGACCGACCGCGACGGACGCGTGATCATGGTCGGCGGAGGCCTGCAATACCATTCCCTGCTGTATTCGCAGGCGGTGGCCGGGGTTCTGGAACGCTATCCGGCGGCGGACATGAGCGAAGGGGATTCGTTCGTTTCCAATGATCCCTACAAGGCGGGGAACAGCCATGTGCCCGACATGGTGGTGGCGACGCCGGCTTTCCACGAGGGCAGGGTGGTCGCTTTCGGCGTCAGCGTGGCCCACAAGGCCGACGTCGGCGGCTTGGTGCCGGGCTCGAGCGGCGCCGCGGCGCGCGAAATCTTCCACGACGGGATCCTGCTGCCGCCGGTGCTGTTCGCCACGTCCGAGGGAGTCCATCCCGAGGTGGAGGCGATCCTCCGCAACAACAGCCGCATTCCGGACGTGGTGCTCGGCGACCTGCGCGGACAGGTGGGGGCCACGAGACTTGGGGCCGCCCGGTTCCAGGCGCTGCTGCGCGAATACGGCGCGGACACCCTGCTGAGCGCCATCGAGGGACTGCTGACGCGCACGACGAACCGGGTCCGGAGCGAGATCGCCTCATGGCCGGACGGAGAGTCCGAGGCGGAAGGGTTCCTCGACCACGACGGCGCGGACCGGTCGAGGCCGGTGCGGGTCCATGTCCGGGCCATCAAGGCCGGAGAGCGGTTGACGCTCGATTTCTCCGGCAGCGACCCCCAGGCCCCCGGACCAGTGAACACGACGCAGGTTACGGCTCGGGCGGTCTCGATGCAGGCGGTTCTGGCGGCATCGGATCCGAGCATCCCCATGAACGCGGGCGCATTCGAGGCCGTCGCGTTCAGGATGCCGCCGGGACTCGTGCTGAGCCCGCGTTTCCCGGCAACCGTCAACCATTACTTTCCGACGTCCCACCTGGTCTATAACTGCGTCCTTGCCGCGGTCGGACGCTTCAACCCCCACCGGGCGGTGGCGCCCTCCGGCCTCGGCGCCGGCGCCATTGCCGTCGGCTACGAGGCCGGCCGCTCGGGCCGGCCGACCGTTCAGTACGAGATCCTGATCACCTCGCTGGGCGGCACCGGTGACCATGACGGTGCGTCCATCGTGATGCCGGTCAACCATTTCGCCCCCGGCACGCCGGTGGAGATCCTCGAGACGGAATATCCCGTAACCGTCCGCCGTTACGAGATCTGGCCGGACTCGGCCGGCGCCGGGCGCTGGCGCGGCGGCGTCGGGTTCGTCCGCGAGTACGAGTTCCTGTCCGATTGCATGCTCACGGTACGCTCGGCAAACCATCGACAGGCATCATGGGGACTGAACGGCGGCGGAGGCCCGCCCACCTCCAGGACCACGATCCAGCAGCCGGGCGAAGAGCCGTCCGAAGTCGATATCCTGGAAACCCGGTCGCTGCGGGCCGGCGCCAGACTCGCCGTTTACCGTAGCGGAGGCGGCGGTTACGGCAACCCCCGGGAACGTCCCGCGGAGCTCGTGCGGCAGGACATCGAGGACGGGTACGTGTCACGACAGCAGGCCCGGGAGGCATACGGGCTTGCCGACGACGAGTGAAAGGGTTCGGCTGGGGAAGCAACGCTGAGCCGAGTCGCCGGATGGAAAGCAGGAGGGGCTCATGACAGATGACGTTGCGGAGTCAGGCAAGTCCATCGGCAGCGGCGTCGAGATACGGGTGGGCGACAGTCGAGAGGTGCTGCGCCGTCTCGAAGCCCGGTCGGTTCAGTGTTGCGTCACTTCGCCGCCGTACTGGGGCTTGCGGGACTACGATCACGCGGCGCAGATCGGCGCCGAATCCTCTCCGCAGGAGTACGTGGACAACCTCGTGGCGGTCTTCCGTGAAGTGCGGCGCGTGCTGTCCGACGAAGGCGTCCTGTGGCTGAACGTGGGCGACGGCTACGCCCGCAACGGCGGCACCGGCAGGAGCGGTCCCAACGCGCGGGTGGGCAACACGCGGAAGCTGATCCAGAAACGCAACTGCCGGGTGCCGGATTGCTGGGGCCTGAAGGACCGCGACCTCATGGGCCTGCCCTGGCGGGTGGCGTTCGCGCTGCAAGCCGACGGCTGGCTGCTGCGCTCGAAGATCACCTGGGTGAAGAAAGCGCCCATGCCCGAGAGCGTGGCCAACCGCCCCTCCAACGCCACCGAGGAAGTCTTCCTGTTCGCGAAGACGCCGCAGTACCACTACGACAACCGCGCCGTCCGCGAGCCCACCGGCGCCAACCTCCGGAACTACTGGCTGTTGGGACCCGACCCCGGCAGCACGCCCCATCCCGCGGCGTTTCCCAGGGAACTGGCGCGGCGTTGCATCCTCCTGGGCAGCCGTCCAGGAGACCGGATCCTCGACCCCTTTTCCGGCTCCGGCACCACCGGCGTGGCCGCCGTCGAGTCGAACCGCCGGGCCGTCCTCATCGAATTGAACGAAGAATACGCCGCGCAATCCAGGGCGCGGATCGAGAGCGGCCTGCAACCGGCCCTCTTCGTCCGGCAAGGCGTCGGGTGAAGGTTGGCGACGCTTTGCGGGTTCGTCCTGAGCTTAGCGGAGTCGAAGGACGCGCTTTCCCACAGGGATCGGGAACTCAACCCGGTTGGATGTTGCTTTTGGGTTGACAATGCACGACAATAGAGCCTGGATGAAAACTGCTTCCAACCAGGGGAAAGAAGCGTCATGCAAGTCTTTGTTGCTTTCAACATTTCCGACCCGGCTGCCGTACAGAGGAGAATCGAAGCACGGTATGGGGCTGGCAATTTCTACAAAGCCAGCAGCAGCTTCTTTATTGCAACCGATGGGGAGACTACACGGCAGGTGGGCGAAAAGCTCGGCTTCGGGGATGAGAATCTGGCATCCGGGATCGTCCTGCCGGTAACCTCCTACTGGGGACGCTACGGCAAAGAACTTTGGGAATGGATCAGTGTGAAAATGGACGCCAATGGCAAGTAACGACACAGCCACTCCAGATCAAACCGTAAACAACGAAACCCCGCCACCCAACCGTAGAATTGTACAATGCAGGATGACACTGGAGAGGGGCCTTCCTGACGCCGCCGCGCCGCGTGCGGCTTCAGCCGTCGAGACGGAACAGGCGCGTGGCGTTGCCGTGGCGGATGAGTTCCTTGTCGGTCTCGGAGATGTCGCGGTTGACGGCCAGCAGTTGCGCGTCCCGGAACTTCATGCTGCCGCCGGGGTCGTCGTGGGGATAGTCGGTGGCGAACAGGAAGCGTTCGGGTCCCAGGAACTCGATGGCTTCGGGCAGCGCGGCCTCCTCGGTCTCGATGGTGAAGTAGAAGTTCTTCCGGAAGTAGTGGCTCGCCGGATGCCGGTTCTTTTCGAGGAACACTTCGGGTCCGAAGAACGCCCGGTGGCGCCGCAGCTTGGCGTTCACCTTCCGCATGACGTCGGAGTCGGCGTCCGCGTCGTAGTCCACGGGCGGACCGCCGAAGGCCGCGTCCAGCCTTTCCACCAGCGGCTTGATGAAGCCCGTGCCGGCTTCGGTGAAGATGACCTGCAGGCCGGGGAAGTCGTCCAGCAGCCCGCTGGTGACGAGCGATACGAGGCTCACCTGCCCCTCCTGGGGCGCGAAGAAGTAGAGGCCGTCCTTCTGGAAGTTGGGCAGGTTGCTGATGCGGTGGCCGTGCTGGATGTTGTGGAGGTAGATGGGCATGCCGAGCTCCTCCGCCCTGCCGAAGAACGGCCACAGCTCCTTGTGGCTGCCCAGGCTCTCGCCGTAGGGATGTTCCCGGACCGGAAAGACCTTGTCGAGCACCACCGCGCAGAAACCCTCCCGCTGCACCCATTCCATCTCCCGTATGGCCGCGGGAACGTCCTGGAGCGGCGCCAGCGCCACGCCGATGATCCTGTCGCCGTAACGCTCCATCAACCGCAGGTTCGAGAGGTTGTAGGACCGCGCGATGGCCGAGGCCAGGGCCGGTTCGATCATGTAGGTCCACCAGCCGGAGAACTGTGGCAGCACGAACTGGCGGTCCACCCCCAGCACCGGAAGGTCGTCCAGCCGCGCCTGGAGGTCCACTAGGCCCTTCATGCTCGCCCCGGACCCCGGCGCGCCCAACGGCGTGGCGCCGGGCACCTCGGGAGGGCCGCCCGGAAAGTCGATGTCCACGAGCAGGCCCGTGTCGCCGTACCGGGGGATGGGCGCCTTGCGGCGGAACTCTTCGGGCATGTAGTCGAAGGCGTCTTCGGGCATGATGTGGGTGTCGCAGTCGATGATCACGGTGGAGTCCTCCTAGCCAATGACTAGCCATTCACGCCGACATTATCAAGGTCACCATTCGACGAGGGAGAACCATGGGCATTACAGCCATCGATCATTGGGTACTCGTGGTCAAGGACCTGGAGGAGACCTTCGCGTTCTACCGGAAGCTCGGCCTCGACGCGGGCTGGCAGGAGCGGCCGGGCGGACGCGGGAAGCGGCCCATCATCCGCATCAGCGAGACCCAGAAGCTGAACCTGTACGTGGTGGACCGCTACGAGACCGAGAGTCCGACCCACGCGCCCCACTACGCCGCGGGGGCGGCGGACTTCTGCCTGCGGTGGGAAGGAACCGTGAGGGAGGCCCGGACGTTCCTCGAACGGGCCGGAGTTCCCGTCATCTCGGGTCCGGTGGCGCGCACCGGCTCCCAGGGCGTTGGCGCGAGCCTGTACTTCCGCGACCCCGACGACAACCTGATCGAACTGATGACCTACGGCGACCCCGAGTACGCCCGGTAACCCGACGGAAGGAGGCGGGCAGGATGCCCGCGTTCCCGGGAACGCTTCTCGCCTATGCCGCCCGGGGCCGCGGGCCGACGGTGACGGGGCCCGGTCGGTAGAGGGGTTGGCGGATCCCGGACTCGTCCACGTCGAGCTTGTACAGCCCGATGGCGTTGTCCATGAGGATCTTCTTGCGCTCCTCCGCGGACTCCACGTCCTGGAGCGAATGGGTCCGGGACCACACGGACTCGGGCCACGTGGTGGTGCCGTGGGGGTAGTCCACCGAGTACAGGATCTTGTCCACGCCGATCTCGTCGCGGCTCCGGAGGCCGTGGCGCTCGTGCCAGAAGGTGCTCCACATGTTGGACCGGAAGACCTCGCCGGGCTTCCGGGTGAGGGTGGTGTGATCGGCCACCCTGCGCTCCTCGAACTCGTGGTCCAGCTCTTCCAGCAGGTACGGCAGCCAGCCCACGCCGCTCTCGACGCTGATGGCCTTGAGCCCGGGGAACCGCTCGAACACGCCCGAATACAGGATGTTGGAGACGACCTCCATGTGGCTCACGAAAGTCATGGAAACCCGCAGGGCGAACTGGGCGCTCCCTTCCAGCGAATCCCACGCCGGCAAGGCGGGCAGCGCGGTGGAGTGCAGGCACAGGGGCACGTCCAGGTCGCAGCAGGCCCGGTACACCGGATGCCAGTAGGGGTCGTTGAAGTGCTTCAGCCCCAGCACGTGGGGGGCGCCGTGCCACACCAGCGCCTTGTGGCCGCGTTTCACCGCGCGATGGATCTCGGCGACGCACAGGTCCACGTCCCACATGGGGGTGACGCACTGGGCCACGAACCTGGGCGAGTAGTCCTGCCACTCTTCGATGAGCCAGTCGTTGTATGCCTGGATGCAGGCCAAGCGGAAAGCTTCGCTGCCCTCTTTCTGGAAGTTCTGGTTGGTGATGCCGATGACGTTGGGGAAGAGCACCGAGGCGTCCAACTCCTCCTGGTCCAGGACCTTCAGACGTTCCGACGCCACATAGGTGGAGGGAGGCACGTCGTCCCAGGTGCGCACGTCGGGGTTGACGCCCGCAACCCGGGCCAGACCGCCGAACCCTTTGGTGTCGCCGCCGAGGGCCCAGGTCTGGCTGCCGTCAGGCAGGTCCACGATGTGCGGGATGTCGTCGCCGAACCTGGCCCTGGACATGCGGTTGGTCCAGACATCGGGCGCCTCCTGGATGTGGTCGTCTGCCGAGATGACTCCGTATTGCATTTTCAGGGTTGCCATGGGGTTCCTCGCAGCGCCACACCCGCGTCCCGGGCGCGCCACCGGTCCTTCCGTCTCGGAGCGTACAGCGCCGCGCCAGGACCGAATCTACTATCGCCCCCTGGCCGCTGTCAATCCGGGACTGCCGCGTCCGACGGTTCGGATCCACCGCCAGACAAGGGAGCGCCTCGTTGGAGCCTGTGAGGGAGCGGGCCAGGATGCTATTGTAAGCCAAGGGAACCATCCCCAATGAGGTGCAAGTATCCTGCCGCAAGGACTGTCGGGAACACGGAGACGCACCGCCCTGAAGCCTCCCCCGGCTGCCGAGGGTTCCGGTCCGAACGCCTCACCACCCTGTTGTTGCTGCTGCTCGCCCTGTCCACGTTGTTCCTGTGCAGCTTCGACAAGGGATACTTCCACCATTCCGACGTCCACGACTCGAATTCCCTGCAGAACCTGGTCATCGCCGAGAACCTGTCGCCCGACCACGGTTTCCGGTTGTTCCTGGGGCGACGCCAGGGATCGAGCGGCGCCCCCGCATACGAGATGTACAGCCGCTTTCCCGTCGGCGGATACACACTGATCAAACTCGCCATCCTCCCTTTCGGAAACGACCTGTCGGCCAGGATCCTGGCCGCCCGCATGCTCATGTTGCTGTTGTTCAGCGCGGCTGCGCTCCTGGCCTTCCACTCCCTCGCCCGGATCACCTCCCAACGCTGGATCGCACTGGCCGCCGCCCTCCCGGCCTTCTCCTCCTACTACATGCTGTTCTACGGCGACGTGGTTTCCGTCGAGTTCAGCGTGGACCTGTTCGCGGTGATGCTGGTCTTCCACGGCATGGTGGTGTTCGTGCAGGAGGGACGGTTCCGGCAGTTGCTGGCCAGGACCTGCGTTGCGCTGCTGCTGGGGTGGCGCGTGTATGCCTTCCTGCTGCCGTTCCTCATCCTGGGCTTGGCGAGCGAGGCGATCCGGGGGTGGAAGGACGGAACTTCGGTGTGGCCGCGTGTGCGCTCGGCTGCGGGGGCGGTGTTGCGCAGCCGCTACGCGGCGCTGGGCGTGTTCTCGGTGCTGTTCGGCGCGGTCGTCCTGGGTTTCAACTTCGCCAACGAGTACGCCGCGTTCGGAGGCGAGACCGCGGTGAGCGAACTGCCGTCAGTCCAGTCCATACTCTGGCGGACCGGACTGGACCGGGACTTCGACGCCCCCTTCGACCATTCGTGGTGGCTGCGCTTCTTGCGACAGCAGTTCTTTCGTGTCTGCGTGGCGTCCGTTCCATTCGCGCTGACCGACTGGGGAGTCGGTCTGCCGGAGTCGTTTCCCTCCGTTCACTTTTCGGCGGCCGGCCTTGCGGGGCCGTTGTCGGTTTCCCTCCTGTGGTTGCTGATGGTCCTCGGAGCGTCCACGGCCGTCGTTTGCCTTGCGGGGCCGCTGTTGGCCCGGCGACACCGCCTGCTGCTGGCCACCCTTGCCCTGTCGGGGTTCTTCTGGACCCTGCCCATGCGCCACAACGCCGTCAACCACCCCCACGAGGCCCTGTACTACGTGGGCGTCCCGCTGGTGTTCTACTCACTGCTCCTGCTGTACGTCCACAGGAGATGGGGGCATGGTCCGGTGGTCGGCCTTGCCGTTGCGGCGCTGCTCGCCTTCGTCGTCTCCGCCTTCCAGGCGGAACAACGAAGGCGTCCGGACGCCCGGGCGGCCGAACTCCAACAGGCCGCCATGGACGAACTCGGGACCGTTCGCGAAACCACGCGGGGAAAGGTGGTCCTGGTCCTTGCATCCGTCGAGCCGGAATGGTCCTTGCAGGCCACACAGCCGTACTACGGATCGGACCACATATGGAGATACTATCTCGCCGGAAGCGTCCTGGCGTACTCCCTCCACACCGAAAGGGTCGTGAAATACTATCCCGTCGGAATCGCCTTGGCGCACTTCCCCGACATGGAAGCCGCGGCCCGCGCCGCAGACTTCCTCGTCACCCGCGACAGCGTGGAGAGCGGCGCCCTGCTCACGCCCGGGAACGAACGGGTGTTCCTGTATGATTCGGACGGCATGGACGATCTGGTGGAGTTCTACCGGGCCACGCACCAACGGGTGGTGTCCGGGGAGCCTGCGGCGCGCTCCCACTTCGACGTCTATCTCCGTGACCGCGCGCTGTTCCAGATCAGGGAACCCTGCGTCCGGGAGGATGCGGGATACACGGTCTTCGTGGAGGTGGTCCCGGAAGACCCGAAGGACCTGCCCGGACGGCGCAGGCGGTACGGCTTCGAGGAGCTTCACATCCCCTTCCAACACAGTGGCGTGCTGTTCGAGGGGAAGTGCATGGCTGTCCTTCCGCTACCCGATTATCCCATCTCCGGCATCCGGACGGGACAGCGGCCACACCCGCACCCATACCATCCCTGGGAAGGACACCGCGGCTGGGAAGCAGGGATACCGGCGAGCCGGTAGTCCCCGTCGGCCGCGGCCATCCGGGACCGGCGCACGCACGGGAAGCGGAGGGGCGGCGACGAAACGAAAAGGGGCCTCTCGAACGAGAGGCCCCTCGCTGCCGTCGGTGGGTTCGCGGCGAGCCGGCCGCCGGTTACCCGGCGGGGGACTCGATGGCCTTCGCCTCGCCGCCCTCGCTCCGGATGGGCACCTTGCGCCCCACCGGCTTGGCGGGCAGCGGCGCCGAAACCTCGACCACGCCGTTCTTGTACCGGGCCTCGACCCTGTCGGCATCGACGCCGTTGGGCAACCTCACGGCGCGCTCGAACTTGCCGTGGACGGTCTCCCGGAGGTAGTGGTCGGCGGTCTCGACCTTTCGGTCGCCCTTGACGGTCAGCACCCTTCCTTCCACCTGGATGTCCAGGTCCTCCGGATCGACTCCGGGCAGGTCGAGCCGGATCACGTACTTGCCGTCGCTGGCGTACGCGTCCATCGGAGGCGCCCAGCCATCGTTCGACTCACGGTGCCCCAGGAACCGGTCGAGTACGGCGTCGAAGTCCCGGTGTCCGCGAAACACCAACGGATGCCACCTTGTCACTTCATGTCCCAACATTGGTCCCTACCTCCTTCGCTGAAATCTTTTCCTTGGAGCTCCTCGTCGCAAGAGAAGGTAAGCATCGGATCCTCCGGAGTCAACCGGGCCCGACGCGCCGTTTCCGCTTCCCGCGGGACGGGACCGTCTCGTTGACACCATCGTTCGCACGGCCCTATAATGCGCCCCGTCCCGATCCGTTTCCCCATGCGTTTCGGCGGGCGACACGACATCGTGAGAATCTTCTGGATAGACCCGCTCAACACCGATCCCCATTTCCTCAACCTGATGTCCATCGTCCTGCAGGAACATGGGCATGAAGTGCACGTCCGTTCCATTGCCAGGTACGCCTTCCCGCCGCCGTCGGGCGTCCACTGGACGCCTTTCCTGAAGCTCGCCCGGCCGCCCTTCACCCTGAAGGACGGGAAGCGGACCGCGTTGCGCCTGCTTGCCGGCTATCCGTTCCACTGGCTTCGAGCGATTCGTCACGCACAGGCGCTGCAAGCGAAAGCGGTGCTGGTGACGGCCAACCTGACGCTTCCCGGCGTGGACGCCTGGGCCATGCGCCTCCTCGCGCGGCGTGGCATCGCCTCCGTGGCCCTCGTACACAGGCCGTTCCGGACGGACTCGACTCGGAGCCGCCCACGCCCGGGTTCGTTCGACAGCGACCCGGCGCGCGGGGCGACCGCGTCGTCAGCGAAGCCGGGGCTGGGACGTTCGTACCGCGCCGCGGCGAAGATCCTGGTCATGAGCGACTACGCGCGGGAGCAGGCGCAGAGGTTGTACGGCCTGCCCGAAGACCGGTTCTCCAAGTTCCCCCACCCGCACTTCCAGCCTGTGCTGGACCGTCATTCCACCAACCGGGAACTGGCCGGCCGCTTGAGCCAATGGGCCGGCAACGCGCCCGTGGTGGGCTTCCTGTCGAACCACCGTGCGGAACAGGGTCTCGACGACCTGCTCTCCGCCCTGCGGGTCCTCGACGCCCACCACGCCGGTTGGCGGCTGCTGCTGGTTTCGTCCAGCGTATCGAAGGCGCACTCCGCCGAGGTCGAGGAGAGACTGGCGAGGCTCGGTTTCCGGGAGCGATGTTGGAGCCTTTGGGCGCCGTATCCCCAGGCCGACCTCAAAGCGTGCCTGGCGGCCACGAGCCTGGTGGTGACGCCGTACCGGTTTGCGACCCAGAGCGGCGTACACGCCCTGGCCGCCGGCGCCGGCATCCCCGTGGTGACCACGGATGCAGGCGGCCTGCCGGAGGCGCTGCGACCGGGGGTCAACGGCGAGGTGGCGCCGGTGGGGGATCCCGAGCGACTGGCCGAGGCCATCTTGCGCGTCATCGGCCGCCTCGAACACTACCGGTCCGGCGCACGGGCTTGTCGCGACGCATTGCATTGCCCGCGGCAAGCCGCCGACGCGGTCGTGGACACGCTGTCCGCCGCGGCCGGACCGGGGACTCCACGAGAGGGAGCGGACCGAATGCGCGCCGTCCCGATACCGCCTTCCCGCTCCGGTGCAACCCGGACACGGTAGAGCCGGACCTGTGCGGCAGGGGGGCCGGTCCGTCAGTCCGGTTCCGGCGAATCCGCGCGGGTCACCGCAGGGACGTCCGAGCGCGGGACGGCGGCGCTGTCGTGGCAGGACGCCGAGAGGCCCAGGGTGCGCAGGGCCTCAGAAGATCGTGTAGATCATCGGCGCCACCGCACTGGTCTCGGCCAGCACCAGCAGCCCTCCCAGCAGGAGCATCATGACGATGGCCGGAAACAGCCAGTACTTCTTGCGCACGCGCAGGAAAGCCCAGAATTCGAGTAGAAAAGACATCGCCAACCTCAGAACTGGTTCTTCAGAGATCCGGGGTCCGGCCCCGGCGGGTCACGGTGTATCCAGTAGCTCTCGGCCTCCCGGTCGTACCGCAGGTTCAGCAGGTCCCTTCCCAGGAGGCGCATGACCAGCCCGGTGGGCACGACCACGGCGTAGAACAGCAGCGCCAGGACCACCGGGCTGACCATGCGGTGAAGGAGCAGGCCGAACCGGAACCACACCCGGTTGCACGGCGCCAGCAGGTCGGCCTTGACCAGGGTGACCGCGAGGACCGCAGCGCCCGCGGCCAGCCACCACACGCGCGGCGGCCTGCCGTGGAGCAACGGAAACAGGCCCACCGCGGCGAACACGACGGTGAAGACGACGCCGAAGCCCCGGTTGGAGCCCCCCTCCACCGGATCGTCACGGGTCAGCCGTTCGTGGGACTGGATCCCCTTCCTCATATCGAGTCCTGACTGCCGACTACCTTGAGCCTGTACCGTCGGCATGTACCCCGTCCACCGTCGGGGCGTCAACGGGCCAAGCTCCAGTATAACGCAACGGCTTGATCCCTTCCAGCGTGAACGATTCCAGTCGGAGGAGACCCTCCGGCATCCGTCCCTCGTTGGCCAGGCCGCACAGCGCAGGGACGTCGCTCCGGTTCAGGCCGCGCCGGGCTACGTCGGCGAATCCCGCGGCCTCCATGGCCTCGCGCAAGGCCGGTTCGTCGTAAACGAAGCGCAGTCCCCACGCGCTCTTGTAGAGGTCCAGGTCGAAGTCCCTGCCCGGCGCCCCGGTCCGGGCGCTGAACCAGTCCAGGTACCGCCGCTGCGGTTCCGAGCGTTCCCGGGGCTCGCACAGACCCGACACGAACGCCAGGTCCGGGGTCGAGATGCGCAACCTGCCGCCCGGCGCGAGCGTGCGGAAGCATTCCCTCAGCATGGTCACGGCGCCTTCGACGGCAAGGCCGCCGATGACGTGCTCGCAGTACACGCAGGCGAAGGTGTCGTCTGCGAAGGGGAACCGGCGCGTGGCGTCCATGCCCAGGACGTTGGCCGCGCGGGGACGCAGGTCCGAGTTCAGCCAGCCGTCGAGCAGGTGGGCGCCGCAGCCCAGGTGCAGCTTCGGCTCGCTCGCCTCCGCCAGGTAGCGCTTGGCGATGCGCCGGTCGATGCCCCGCGCGCGGCGCGCGGCCCGCAGCAGGCGCCGGTACACACGGCCCGCAGGCCGCTGCAAGCGAACCCGCGCCAGGACCCTTCGGGCCAGCGCCTTCATGGGACGTCCCCTGCCATGGCGCCGACCCGCGGGGAAGGCGCGGAAGCGTCCGGCGGCCCTCCGTCCACGCTGCGCCTCAACCGGTTCGGCCGCGGGTTCCCGGCCTCCATGCGCCCGTCAACCTGCCTTCCGGGCAAGGAGCGCCGGGTGCGGGAGGCTCGGCTCCTCGATGCCGGCCGCGTCCGGTCGGAACCCGTCCAGGACGCTGTCGGCTCTGGCGAGAAGCGATCCGTCGGTCCCGTCGCTGTCGTCCCAGGTATGGCCGCAGCCGTGTCGAACCATCATGAAGCCCGCGGCGTGGGTGCGGTACACGTGCCCGCCGGCTCGAAGGACGTCCTCCGCCAGCGCCGTATCGACACCCGCCGGCGCCTTGCGCCAGCCTCCGGCGCGCTCCAGGTCCGGTCGGGAGATGAGCATCGTGCCGCCGGCCACCGCAGACCGCTGCCAGCGCTCGCCGCCCCGGTTGCGCCAGTAGAGGGTGCGGTCGGCCGCGGCCAGATAGACGAACTCCAGCCACTTGCCCACCAACTGCGCGCTCGAATACTCGCGCGCGAGCACCAGGTCCCACAGGTGGTCGGCGCCGTACACGTCGTCGTCGTCCATCTTGGCCAGCAGCGTGCCGCGGGACGCCTCCGTGGCCGCGGCGAGGACGGCGCCCAGGGGTTCGCCCGCAGGCGCCCGCAGCGTCTTCGTCGGATGCGGCAGTGCGGCCGCCTGCGGCTCCACGTCCCCGAAGCCTTCGCCGTGCAGGGCTAGGACCAACTCCAGCCGCGGCCAAGTCTGCCGCGCCACGCTTGCGAGCGCCCAGGGCAGGAAACGGGGGCGCCGGGTGGCCAGCAGCACCGACACCAGCGGCAGCTCCCCGCCGCCCGGGCGCCGCGCGCGCGCCCACGAGGAATGCTCGCGCAGAGCCGCCCGGCGCATCCGGACGCTCAACAGCTCGCGCGCCCGGGCGTCGAGACCCCTGACGTCGGCCGTCATCAGTCCATGCAACTCGTCGCCGAGCAGCGGCCTGAGCCGTCGGTCGTCGTCCGCCAGATGCACCACCACCCCCGACGCGGCAAGGCGGGCCAGCTCGCCGGCGCGCGCCGCCGGGTCGGAGTGGAACGCCGCCACGTCCTCCAGGTGGTGCATCCGGCGCAGCCGGCCCAGGCGGCGGCGCCGGACGACGCGGCTCGCCTCGACGCCCCGCGGCAGCAGGCGGAGCGGCCCCAGGGCGGCCGTCTCGACGCCCGGGCCGGGCCGCCATCCCACCGGGTTGTATCCTCCCAGGTCGAAGGCGGGAAGCGCTCCGCACGGCGTCCCGTTGGCCCGCAAGGGTCTGGCGCGTATCCGGAGGCTCCGAACCGAGTGGCGCAACCGCCGCCAATGCACCCGTCGGTGGTCGAACTCCCGCCGCAGGACGGCGTGCGCCCATCGCAGGAACGACCACGCACCGCCCGGGCCGCGGATGGCCCGTAACCTGTGGAGCAGGCGGGTCCATCGGGCGGAAGGCGCGGACGCATCCGCCGCACTCGAACCGTCACGCATCCGACTTGGCCCGTATCCGTTTGCCGAGCGCCGCACGCCGACGGCCCCACCGGGCCGCCGCCCTGAGCGAGCCCAGGACCAGCCACTTGAGGAAGCGCCACGCGCCCCGGGGACCGTCGATGCTCCTCGCCTCCACGCGCAGCCACTCCGTCCCGGGGCGGTGGTTCCAGGAATTCATGCGGACCGCTTCGCCGTCGGCCACCCACCGGCCGCGAGTCGAGAGTCCGAGCCGCCCGGGCGGCGCCGTCACCACGCGGCCGAAGTCGGCGACCCTCTTCCCCGTGCGGCGCGCCCGGTGGAGCGCCCAGGTCCGGGTGATGGACACCGCGCGGCCGTCGGGAAGCGCCGAACCGGCGGCCACCGCGTCCCCCAACGCTTCCCCCAGCCGATGCACCAGACCGACGGGGAACGAGACCGAGGCCGGAAGCGTGACGTGGAACGACGCCACCGGAAATTCGTCGAGGGCGGACCCCGTGGACGCCATGCGCACCCTCGGGTCCGGACCCAACTGCTCGCGCAGCCACGCGAACCCCTCGTCGCCCTCCCGGGTCTCGACCCTCACCACCAGGTCGTGCACCCGGTCGGCAAGGACCTGCGCGGCCGCCTCGAAGACCCGGTGGGCCGGCGCGCCCTCCCGCGGTATGCTCACCACGTACTGCGGCACGGTGAAGGTCCGCCCCGGCGAGGCGCAGCGGAACCCGGGATGGGCGATGAGGTGCGCCGCCTTGGCGTGCTGGACTTCGCCGCTCTTCCACTTCGCCTCCCGGAGCTCTCCCCGGAGGAGACCCTGGTGCCAGGCGAGGGCGTCGGGGGCCGGCGCCAGCAGGCCGCCGCGGGTGTAGGCGCGGTAGGCGAACTCCACGTCCTCTCCCCCCCATCCCGCGAAGGACTCGTCGCATCCGCCGACCAGGTCGTAGAACCACCTGCGGACGCCGCAGTTCCCGCCGCCGACCATCCGGAACAGGTCATCGTCCCGGGACGTCATGTAGCGGGTCGCCCTCATGTGCCGCTCGACCCAGGGCGGCTCCGTCGGACGGTCCGCAAGCAACTCTTCCAGCGACCCCGACCGGCGCCGGACGGCCTCGGGGTCCAGGCCGTCCACCTCCGCGTTGGCGTAGAAGCCTACGCTCACCGCATCGGACACCGCATGGTGCCAGCGGGCGTGGGCCGCGACCCAGCCCGACTCCGCGAGCAGGTCGCCGTCGAGGAAGAGGAGGATGTCGTGAGCGGCCGCCCGGGCGCCGGCGTTCCGCCCCCTGGCCAACCCGAACCCGCGGTCCTCCTGGCGCACCACCCTGACGTCGAGGGGCGTCGCGCACGGCGGCGCCAACGGCGTGGGCGAGCCGTCGTCCACGATGACCACCTCGAACAGGTCCCGGGGGTAACTCTGCCCTTCGAGGGCGGCAAGGGTGAGCGCCAATGCCTCCGGGGCGTCGTAGTAGGAGACGACGACGCTGACCGGCAGGGTCGGAGTGAAGGCCTCCGGCGGCTCCACGTCCACCTGGCGCCAGTCGTTGTACCGGACCGTGTTCGGCTGCGGGTTCATGGCGGCGTTCCGCGATGGTCCTGGCGGCGCATGCCGGTCTTGCCGCGGCGACGCTTACCGCCGCCTCCGGGCGGCCCGACGGACGGACCGGAAACCCAGCCACTTGGAGAACGCCCAGGCGTCCTTCGGGCCGCGGACCCACCGCGCCCGGTCCAGCAGGCGCTCCCACGGGGTGGGATAGCCCGCGGGCTCGGCCACGCGCCGCCGGCCGCCGCGGCTTGCGCTCCGGCAGCCGAGTCGCAACGCCGCCGCCGAGAGCGCCCGTTCCTCGCCGAAGTCGGAGGGACGGGCCGACCACCGGCGCGCCCGATGGAGCGCCCAGGTCCGGGTGATGGACACCCGGTCGCCGTCGGGGAGGACTGCATGGGCGGTGACCGCGTCCCCCAGACCGGCGCGCAGGCGAGACACCAGGTCCCGGGGGAACGTCGCCGCGGCGGGGAGCGCCACGTGGAACGGCGCCACCGGGAACTCGTCCAGGGCCGAGGGGCTCGAACCCACGCGCACGCGCGGATCCGGGCCGAAGGTCTCGCGGAGCAACGCCGACCCCTCGCCGTGGTCCGCAAGCGCCTCGACCCGCACCACCAAGTCGTGCTCCCGGTCGGCCAGGACGTCCAACACGGTCTCGATGACGCGGTCCGCGGGGACGCGGTCCGCGGGGACGCTCACCACGTGCTGGGGCACGCTGAAGATACGGCCGGGGCGGCTGCCGCGCAGACCCCGGTGGGCGATCCGATGGGCGGCCTTGGCGTACTGGAGCCTGAGGCTCCGCTCCTTGGCGTCCCTGCCTTCGTCCCGGCGCCCCTGGTGCCACGCAAAGGCTTCCCGCACCGGCGCCAGCAACCCCCCGTGGGTATAGGCCCGGTAGCCGAGCTCCACCTCCTCCATGCCCCACCGGGCAAACGACTCGTCGCTCCCCCCCACCCGCCCATAGAACTCCTTGCCGATCCCGAAGTTCCCGCCCACCACCACCCAGAACGGATCGTCGGCCCGGGACGTCAGGTCGCCGGTCCGGATCAGGTGGCCTTCGACCTCATCGGGCGGGTCCACGGGCCGGCCGGACCACAACGACTCCAGCGTACCCGGCCGGCGCCGGACCCGCTCCGCGTCGATGCCGTCCACCGCCACGCAAGCGCGGAGCCCCACGGTCAGGACGTCGGAGACCGCGTGGTGCCAACGGGCGTGGGCGGCCATCCAGTCCGCCTCGACCAGCGTATCCCCGTCGAGGAAGAGCACGATGCCGTGGGCCGCGGCCGCGACGCCGGTGTTGCGCGCGCGGGCGATCCCGAACCCGCGGCGCTCCTGGCGCACGACCCTGACGTCCAGTGGAGAGCGGGGCTTGGCAAGAGGCGGCTCGGAGCCGTCGTCCACGAGCACCACCTCGAAGAGGTCCCGCGGATACGTCTGGCCTTCGAGCGCCGCCAGGGTCATGGAGAGGGTGGCGGCCGGAGTCCGGTAGCACGGCACGACCACGCTGACCGGCAGGGTGGGCGTGAACGCCTCCGGCGCCGGCAGCGTCACCTGACGCCAGTCGTTGTAAGGGACGTTCGTCGGCCTGGGGAACGCCGTGGACGCCGTCTGATGGACAACCTGCACCATGGGGGCGACCTGCCGTCTTCTACCACAGGGACGGTCCGTCTGGCCAGATCCGGCGCCCGGACGTGGCGTCCGGCGGCGAGACGTGGCATCATGCGGCGAACCCATGGCGCTTCCCCTCGTGTCCGTCATCATGCCCAGCTTCAACGCTGAGCGCTACATCGCCGAAGCCCTCGACTCGGTCCTGACCCAGACCGTGGAGGACCTGGAGCTGATCGTGGTGGACGACGGATCCACCGACGCCACCGCCGCGGTCGCCGCCGCCCGGCAACGGCGCGACCCCCGCATCCGCCTGTTCCCACAGAAAGCCAACCGAGGCCCCGCCCACGCCCGCAACGTGGGGCTCGACCACGCGCGCGGCGAGATGGTCGCGTTCATCGACAGCGACGACGCCTGGCGTCCCGAGAAGACCGAGAAGCAGGTCGCCGCCATGGAACGCTGCCGAGCGGACATCTGCTACACCGGCTACGAACGCAGACACGAGGAACGACAGCGCGTCACCGTCGTCTCCGTGCCCGCCAGCGTGCAATACCGTACGCTCCTGGGGCACAACCCCATCGCGTGCTCCACCGCAATGGTGCGGAAGGCCACCTGCGGCGCCGTCCGGATGCCGCTCCTCCGGCTCCAGCAGGACCACGGCTACTGGCTCGCATTGCTGCGCGCCGGGCGGAGGACCGCGGTGGGCGTCAACGAGCCTCTCGCCTCCTACCGCGTGCGCCGCGGCTCCCTCTCCGCCAACAAGCTCGCCGCCGCGTTCTACTCGTGGAAGCTCTTCCGCGAAGTGGAGCGCCTCCCCCGCGTCGAGTCCCTGCGGATCTTCACCGCATACGCCTTCCACCACCTGAAGCTCGGGGCGCGGGCCCGGTGGAGCCGCGCCTCGCGTCCCCCGAGTCCGTCGGCCATGCGGTAGAACGGGCGCAGGTGACAGTCCCGGCGGCCTCCCTGGCGACGGGCGGCCGGGACTCGTCAACCCGCGGACGAACGGGTCCGCAGTTCCCGGTGGAGCGCCGAGGCCGCGTCGAGGACGGACGGATGGACCGCGGGAGCGGCAGGATAGCGGGTGGGCGCCCGGAGCCGGTGCGCCGCGGCCTCCAACTCCGAACCGGCCGCTCCGGTGATTCCGATTGCGGTGCCGACCCCGCGAAGGACCCGGGCCGGGTCCACGCATAGCGAATCGTAGTCCACCAGGACCACGCGGCCGCCGGCGTTGGCCAGGACGTGGCCATAGGCCGCGCACCAGTACCTGAGCCAGAAGTCCGCGGTGTGGGTGCGTTCCAGGTCCTCGCGCCGCAGCCAGCCGTCGAAATCCACGGGGCGGAGGTTCGCGCCGAACTCCAGGTGGCCCAGGTCCGCCATGTAGCGCCGGGTAAAGGGCTCGGCCTCGTGCACCTGCCGGAAGCGCAGGTGCTGGCGCAGCAGGGAGGCCGCTTGGTCGAGGGGATTGCGGAAGGGGACCAGGACCACGGCGTCCGGGAACAACCGCACCACCTTGGGGATGCGGGAGATGTTGGCGTTGTTCTTCGACAGGTAACGGACCGCTCCCGGGGTCGGGTCCGCCGGCTCCCGGAACGCCTGCAACGCGATCATCTTCGCCACGTGGGACCGGAAGAAGGCCTCGAAGTCTCCCGCGGCGTCCCGGTCCGCCGCGGTCCACGTGACGAGACGGTCGTCCAGGTACTTTTCCGGCCAGAAGGCGCGCCACACGATTTCCTCGAACGCCTCGGGGCTGTCGAAGCCGATGGCCACGCCGTCGCCGTGGGCCCGCTCGGCAACGACGCCGGGAACGTGGAAGCGGGACGACAGGGCGTGCCACAGCAGCGGCAGCAGCACGAACGGCATGTTCCGGTAGGTATGGGCGGCGAACAGGCGCAGGGAGGCGAGTATCTCCAGCAGGAGGGTGGTGCCCGCCCGCGGCAGGGCGGTGACGAACACCGGTCGGTGGATCTCGACGGCGCTCAAGCGCCCGGCGTAGAGACGATCCTCGACGTCGCTCAGAGCCTTCTGCAGCCGGAGGGCGCCGAAGGCGAATCGATGCAGGAACCGGTCCAGCCCGGAATACCGGTCCTGGAGCCTCACCGTTCTTCGCCGCCGACCGCCTCCTGCTCCTTCGCGCCCTCCTTCCGTGCCCGCCATCTGCGGCATATCTCCCTGACCGGGTACCACACGAGGCCCACCACCATGACGACCACCGCCGACCCCACCGCCAGCAGGGATCCCACGGCCCCCAGCCCGGCGCCAGGACCGATGTACGCCATTATTACGGGTGCGTCGAAGTCCATGTTCTCATCGTCCTCCTGTCTCGCGTAAATTCCTGTCTCGCGCACTTCCTGTCCCGTGCATCTTCCCGTACCCCGCGACGCACGGCCTGCCGGCCAGGGCCGCCCGCATGAGCGCCGCCGCGGACAGGGGGAGCGGCGCCCTTCCCGGCAACGTCGAGGCGACCCTCTGCATTCGGCTGCTTCCGGCGCGGGGGCCTCAGTCGTTGACCGGCTCCAGCCAGACGTCCACCAGCGCCAACCGGCCTTCCCGGGCCGCCTGCAGGCCGCGCTCCAGGGCCGGTCCCACCGTGTCCGGCCGCTGCACGCGCTCGCCGAAGCCGTCGAAGGCCCGGGCGATGGCCGCGTAGTCGGGCGCGGGCGCGATGGACGTGCCCACGAACTGGTTCGTGCGCACCGCCCACCCTTCGGGATAGTATGCCGGCACGCCCCGCTTCATGGACTTGTAGCCGTGGTTGTCCATGAGCACGATGAGGATCGGCATGCGGAACTCCTGGGCGAAACCGAAGCCCGCGATGCCGGGGTTGTAGTTGAACGAGCCATCGCCGATGACCAGCACCACGGGCTTGTCCGGGTGCGCAGCCTTGACGCCGAGGGCCGTGCCAAGGCCGGTGCCGAGGCCTCCGATGCAGCCGCTGAAGAAGTTGCCTGGTCGGACCCGGTCCAGGTACTGGTGCACCGCCATGCGGTGGGTGATGGTCTCCTCCACCAGGTACGCGTCGTCGGGGATCACCCAGTTGAGCTGGTACATGACCCAGTTGGTGTCGATGGGCTCCCGGGACTCCAGGCTGCGGGCCTGTCGGACCCATGCGGCCCGCCGCGCCGCGCCCTTCTCCCGCAGCCTCGCCCGCCGTTCCGCGTCCCCCCGGACGCCGTCCCTGCCGAGCCGCTCCAACAGCGCGGCCAGGGACGCTTCCAGTTCCCCCACGATGCTCAGGTCCAACTGGAACCCCCAGTAGGGCAGTTCCATGTGCAGCGGCTCCTCGTCCAGCGCCGCCACCTTGGCCCCCGGCGCCGCGGGCGCCGACGCCGGATGCCAGGGCTGGGTGGCGCCCACGAGACAGACCACGTCGGCGTCGGCCATGAACTCACCGGGGTCGAAGCCGCCGTGCAACTCGTGGTCCCGCGGGAAATTGAAGTATCCGCTGCTCCGGGTCTCCACCACCGGGGCGTCGAGCAACTCCGCCAACTCCACCATCCGGTTGACGACGCCGGCGGTCCTGCCGGCGTTCTCGCTCACGATGACGGGGTTCCCGGCCGTCCGGAGCAGGTTGGCCAACTCGTCGATGCCCTTGGGGTCGGGACTCGGCAGGGACGGCATGGACGCCTTGAGGGGCGTCTCCCGGGTCACCTTGTCGAAGAGGTACTCCATGGGCAGCGACACGAACACCGGCCCCCGGGGCGAACTCATGGCCATCTGGCAGGCGCGCTGGACGGTGGAGACCAGGATGCGCCGGTCGTTGACCCCGAAGCTCCACTTCACGCAACGGTCCACCAACCGCGCCGGGCCGCCCACGTCCGAGAGGAAGCGCAGCCATTGGCCGCCGGGGTCGGGACCGTCGTCCTCGCCGTAGGCGATGGACTCGCCGGTGAAGACCACCATCGGCACCTGCTCGTGGAGCGCTCCCCGAAGCGCCATGGAGCCGTGGAGCGCACCGACGGTGGTGTGGATCATGACCCCGGGGAGCTTGCCGGTGGCCTTGGCATAGCCGCTGGCCATGGCCAGCGCGATCTCTTCGTGCCTGGAGCTCAGGTACGCCGGGGCGCTTTCGTCCGGCTTGGCCAACGCCTCCCACACCGGCGACCACTCCGAGCCCGGAGACGCGAAGATCCGCTCCACCCCCATGCCGGACAGGACGCGCAAGAACGCCTCCGCGCCCGTGAGCCCATCGACTTCGATCATGTCTCGTTCCTCCGTTCCGGCACGCGCCGCGTCCGCCGCCGGGGCGCGGGTCGGGGCGGTTCCTCCTATCGAGGGAACTCCGAACGGTTCCGGCTCGAGGCGCATCTCCCTATGGGAAAGCGCGTCCTTCGACTTCGCTTCGCTACGCTCAGGACGAACGGGGGCAACCGTTCGGAGTTTCCTTGAAAATAGAATACGCCGCCGGGGCGGTCAACTCCCGCCGTTCTCCCGCGACCGGGCGGCGAAGGTGGGAAGCCACCCCGCGGGCGGGCTCAGGTCCAGCGAGTCCGGGTCCACCGAACACCGTCCCGAGAGGAGCACCCGCTCGCCCCGGTACGCCCACACGCGCAGGTCCGCCCACACGTGCGAGTCGCCGTCGAGGGACACCCGCGGCCGCGGCGCCTTCCGCTGGGCCACGTAGCCCTCCCCCTTCCGCACCAGCCGCCGCAGGCGGGAACGTCCCACCCGCGCGCTGGGGAGGAACCCCCGGCTGGCGTGGCCGTGGGTGGGCTTGAACACGAACTCGTCCTTGTCCTCCACCAGGGCCTCCACGTTGTCCGGCCGGAGCAGGCGGGTCTCGGGCACGTGCCGGCTCAGGACCGCGCGCTCCCGGGCGTCGATGCCGAGCGGTTCGTCCCACCGGGGCAGCGACAGGAACTCCAGCAGCCGCTTGTCGCTGCGGGTGGCGTAGGTGAAGGGGTTGGGCGCGACGTACACCCCGCCGTCCAGGAACGCCTGCCGCAGCGGGCGCGCGGCCTCCTTCTCCAGGAAGAAGTCCGTGGAACGGTTCACGACGAACGACACCGGCCGTCCGTCGTGGAACAGGCCCTCGCCGCTCCAGCGCAACTCCGCGGTGGAGCCCACCCGCGCGGTCCACCCCTCCTCGCCGAAGAGGTCCCGCAGCATCTCCATCTCCCCGAGGAACTTGCCCCGCTCCAGGGCTTCGGGCTCGTCGAGGATGAGGAACAGGCCCTCGGGCGCCGCGCCGAAGAACGCCTCGGCCTCCCGGCGGACCATCCGCCGGACGCGCCGTCCCAGCTCGACGGACGAAGGCGGGGCTTCGAGGGCGGCCTTCCGGGTCGGGTCGAGGAGGTCGTGGAAGGACTCGTTGATGAGGCCGGCGTACAGCAGGCCGGACCCGTTGTCGTTGAACTCGATGACCTGCCAAGGTCCGTCCGGCGGCAGATGGAAGTCCCAGGCGCTGAAGAAGCACGCTTCGGGCCGCGCCGCCGGCAGGTCGCGGCCGGACCAGTGGACCACGTTCTCGCGCCAGGCGGGTCTCGTGGTCACGTCCTCGAAGACGCGGATGAAGTCGTCGATCTCGGCCAGCACCCCGGCGGGGACCGCCTGGTGCGCGAAGGTCACAGAGAACTCGTCCGGGACGCCCGGCATCCCCGCGGCCCGGAGCCGGCTCCACCACAGTTCGCGCCGGTCCGCCATCAGGGTTCCGCAAGCGTCCGTCCGGAGGGACGCCGGGTCCAACGCACGGGCGCCAATGGGCTACGCGGGTTCATGGAGGGTCCGGACCAGACGACGGAGGAAACGGCCCACTTCCACGTGGTCCTCCAGCCGGTAACCCGCGGCGGTGGCGCGGGGCCGGTCCGCCACGAGGATGCCCGCCCCCGCGGCGCCCACGGCCCGGAAGCCGTCTTCGTCCGTGGTGTCGTCGCCAAGGTACACGGGCGCGTGGTCGGGACCCAGGGTGCGGAGGATCCACTCCACCGCCTTGCCCTTGTGCCAATCGAGCCGGGGCCGGATCTCGAACACCTTCTTCCCGTGGGTCTTGCGCAGGGCGGCGTGGTCCTTCAGCAGGTCGTCCACCACCGCCTCCACCGCGGGCGCCGCGGCCTCGTCCGCAAGCCGGTAATGGACCGCCATGGCGTAGCCCTTGGTCTCCAGCAACAGGCCGGGGACGTGCGCGAGGGCGCCGCGCAGCCGTTGGTGCAGGGCTTCCATGACCGGGAGGACCTCCCGCCCCACCTCGTGGCGGATACCGGAACCGGCGGGCCCGACGATATCGAAGCCGTGGGCGCCGGCGTAGAAGAGCCGGTCGAGCCGGACCCGCTCCTGCACGTCCGTGCGCGCGCGTCCGCTGACGATGGCCGCGGCGCAAACGTCGCCCAGGTCCCGGAGCGCGCACCGCATCCCATCGGAGAGCGCCGCCTGCTCGGGCGTGTCCGCGATGGGCGTCAGGGTGCCGTCGTAGTCGAGGAACACCGCCGCCCGCCTGCCGCGCAAGACGCTCTCGATGCTGCGAAAATCGGTCAACGCGGACGGGATGGTCCAGTCGGGGATCGCCATGATCACCGCCGCCCCGCCGTCCCCTTCTTCCGCCTCATCCGGGAATCCGTCCGGCGCACTCCACCTCGGCCCACTCCTCTTCGGGAATGGCGTAGGAATGGGTCCCGGAGATCAACCCCGCGAGGTTCAGATTGCTGGGGCAAATGGCGCGCTCGTGCATGTCCTTCTCCGCCAGTCCGGCGTCCATCAGATCATGGCTGCGGTCCGAGTGGCCGAGGCCCATGGCGTGCCCGATCTCGTGGGCCGTCATGTTCCGCACCTCCACCGCGCCCGCGCCCCTGACGCCGAGGTACACGTACGCCTTGCGGATGCCTTCGCGGCCGTTGCGGCATTTGACCTTGGTGGCGCCGACGACTCCCGGGAACACGTCGTCGAACACCTCGATGGTGATGTCCGCGGCGTCGTCCGCGGTCTCGCGCATGGCGTAGAACGGCTGCACGCGGTTCCATTGCAGCACGCCCCGGCGGACGGCCAGCGCCAACTCACGGGTCACGCCGACCCAGTTGTTGACCTTGAAGGTCACCGCTTCGCGATCGACGGCGTTCCACCGCGCCACCGAGCCGTCCTCGCAGGTGGTGCGCATGATGCGGACCATGCCGCCGCGGTGGCCATGGCCGGGCGCATGGACGCGGTCATGGCAGGCGGCTCCGGAACCCGCGCCTCCGTCGTCCGTGCAGGCGTCCCCGTTCGCCTGGAACAGGGTCATGGTGAGGGCGAGGGCGAGAAGGGGATGGATGGCTTGATTGGGCGTGATCATGCCGGCGTGGAGATCTCGTCCGATGAGCACCAACCTCGTATCGGCCAACGCGCCCTTATACAACGTTGGCGCGCCGTCCGCAACCGCGGGCCGGCGCTTGCCTCCCCCCGCGGCCCATGCAATACTTCGCTTCGGACAGCGGTCACCGGGACGCAGGACGGCGCCAACGAGGGGAGACATGGCCTTCAGGAATCTGCGCAGGATCACGGGCGCGGGCAACCGCACGGAGCAGGAGGACAACGAAGGCCTCGACATCACCCTCGGCGTCGAAGAGGAGTTCTTCCTCGTCGATCCCGAGTCCCGCGACCTCGTTGCCGACCCGGACCTGGGCATCTTCGAGACCTGCGAGAACGACAGCGGACCCCACAAGGTCGTAAGGGAACTCCTCCGTACCCAGATCGAGACCAATACCCGGATCTGCAAGTCGGTGGCGGACGTGGGCGCCGCGCTGCGCGAGACTCGCCGGCTGGTGGTGGGCGCGGCCGAGAAGCACGGGGCCGCGCTCATGGCCGCCTCGACCCATCCCTTCGCCACCTGGCGGGCGCAGATGGTCACCCCCAAGGAGCGCTACCAGCGCTTCGCGGTCATATTCCAGGAAGCCGTGCGCCAGTTCCTCATCGGCGGAATGCACATCCATGCCGGCTTCGGCGACCCGGATTCGCGCATCCGGGTGATGACCGCGGTCCGGCGCTACCTTCCCCTGCTCCATGCCCTGTCCACGTCGTCGCCGTTCAACGCCGGCCACGAGACCGGGTTCAAGTCCTACCGCCTGAACCTCATCGGCGGCCTGCCGCGCACCAGCCTCCCGGGGCCGCTGTGGTCGCGGGCGGAATACGACCAGCTCCTGGCCGACTACCGGCGCATGGAGTTCCTCAAGGACGGCAGCGAGCTGTGGTGGGACATCCGCCCTTCCCATGCCTATCCCACCGTGGAGATGCGGATCTGCGACATCTGCACGCGCATCGAGGACGCGGTGTGCATCGCCGCCATCTACGCTTCCCTCATCCGGCGGCTCCTGCGGCTGGACCGGGAAGGGGCGCTGCCGCCCGAGCCGGCCACCGAGATCATCGCCGAGAACCGGTGGCTCGCCCAGCGCTACGGCGTGCTCGGCTTCCTCGGCGACATGCGCGGGGGCGGGCGCATGGACATCGAGGACTACGCCTCCGGGCTCATCGAGGAGCTGGCCGACGACGCCCGCGCCCTCGGCTGCGAGGAGGAGTTGCGGCACGCCCTCTCCATCATCCGCAACGGCACCAGCGCGGACCGCCAGATCGACCTGTTCCGTCTCCGCCGCGTGGAGGGAGACACGGACGCGCAGGCGTTGCGTTCCGTGACCGACATGGTGGTCGCGGAGACCCGGGCGGGGATCGAGGAAACTACCTAGGGAGGTTTTGCCATGCCGGTGATCGATGCCGACACGCACGTCGACGAGTCAGAGTCCACCTGGGAAAAGCTGGAAGGCACCCCCTATGCCAAGTACATCCCGGTGACGGTCCACATGTCGCCCGAAGAAGCCGACCGCGCCGGCTTCAACAGCACTACCCGCCGCAGTTGGGTGGTGGAAGGCAGACTCCAGAACCGCGCCGTCCGGGACGAGGTCAACCACCCCCTCCGGGTGCGGCGAGAGCTGGAGGACGTGGAGGGCCGTCTCGCCCACATGGACGAGATGGGGGTGGACGTCCAGGTCATATTCCCCACCTTCTTCATCCGCTACAACACCGCCAACGCGGAAGCGGAATGGGCGCTGACCACCACCTACAACCGCTGGCTGGCCGAGAAGTGCGAGCCCACCCGCGGGCGCTTGCAGTGGGCCGCGGTGCTGCCGTGGCTGCGGCCGGAGGCGGCCGTGGAGGAGCTGCGCTGGGCCAGGGAACACGGCGCCTGCGGCATATTCAAACGCGGCTTCGACATCGACCGGAAGGTCACGGACCCGCACTTCTTCCCTGTGTACGAAGAGGCCGGCAGCCTGGACATGCCCCTGTGCATCCACACCGGCCATCCGCTGCCGGGGCGCGAATGGGACCGGGGCTTCCCCATCATGTACTCCTTCGCCGAACTGGTGAGCTCCGACATCCCCAGGAAGTTCCCCAAGCTGCGGTTCGGGTTCATCGAGTCCGGGGCGTCCTGGATCCCCTACGTCGTGTCGCAACTGGGAGCGCAGAAACGCGCGCAACTGCGGGGCAAGCAGGCCCAACTGCCTCACCTGTTCGATCTGGATCCGGAGATGTTCCGCGAGAACCGCGCGTTCATCACCATCGACCCCATCGACGACATCGAGTCGATCCTGAAGTTCGGGACCGAGGACAACCTGATGGTCGGCACCGACTACAGCCACACCGACATCTCGGCCAACCTGAGCGGGCTCAACGAGGTGCGCAACTGGGTGGACGAAGGCAGGATCAGCCGCCAACAGGCGGACAAGATCCTGGACGCCAACTCCCGGGCGTTCTACGGGCTCGGGGGATAGCGAGCTAGGGCAGCGGGCACTCCGGGGTGAGCCGCTTCAACTCCGGGATGACCTCCTCGCCGAAGCGCTGGATGGTCTCGAGGGTGATGCTCGGGTCCACGCCGGGCCAGTCCACCATGAACCACATGAACTCGGCGCCGAATTCCTCGTGGTAGGCCAGCACCTGCTCGGTCACTTCCGCAGGGCTGCCGAGCACCAGGCGGTCCTGCTGCAACTGCTCGAACGGCAGGTCGTAACGCTCCCCCGGCTGGCCCCAACTCTGGTATCGCCGGTAACGCCGCTCGTAGCCCTCGCGGATGCGCTTTTCCGCTTCCTCGCGGCTGTCGGCGACGCACAGGTCGCGGAAGATGAACAGGCCCTCGAAGGGTCTCCCGTGCTCGTCCAGGGCGCGCCGGTAGGCCGGCAGCGCTTGGCGCAGGAACCCCTTGGTGTGGCGCCGGCTGGCGATCCAGTGGTCCGCCACTTCCGGCGCCCGGGCCACCGTCGGCACCGTATCGGCCCCCAGCAGGATCGGCGGCCGGGGCTTCCGCATCGGCTTCGGTTCGATGGTGACGCCGTCGATGCGGTAGAACCGCCCGTGGTGGCGCACCTCGTCCTCGGTCCACAGCCGCTTGACCACCTCGACGCCTTCCACCAGCCGCTGGCGCCGCTCGCGTCTGGACACGCCCAAGGAGTCGAACTCCACGTCGCGATAGCCCTGGCCGACGCCGAAGAGGAACTTGCCGTTGCACAGGTTGTCGAGGGTGGAGGCGTATTCCGCCACCATCAGGGGCTGGTGCATGGGCAGCAGGAAGATGGCGGTGCCCAGGTACATGCCGGGGGTCAGGCCGGCGAAATAGGACAGAAGCGGCAGGGACTGGAGCATCGCCGCGTCGGGTCCGGTGGCGTAGTGCTGGGCGACGAAGAGCGCCTCGTAGTTGCTGTCGTGGGCCACCTGCGCCCTCCGGGTGAAGTCGCGGCAGACCTCCGCGGGGTCCAGGTCCGATGGATAACTCCCGAACGCGATGCCGAAACGCATGCTCGAACCTCCGCCGCAAACGACGAGACCCCGATGGGTTGGCCCCTCGGGGTCTCGTGTCCGGCAACCAGCCGCAAGAGTCAACGGTCGATCCAGTGGCTCCCGGGGAGGGACTCGAACCCCCGACAAAGTGGTCAACATCCCCCTGCTCTGCCAACCGGGCTACCCGGGAACGAACCTCGTTTCTAACACAGGCCCGCGTCGATTTCCAGATGGGCGGAACCGGAGATGCCAGTCGGTGGACTTGGGGACGGCATCTCACCTTGAAAATCCGGTCGCGCCGTGTTTACATCGTATCGTCGTGTCCCGGGGCGATCCGTTGCATCGTCCTGAAGTCTGCGAAGGTAGTAACAGGATAGGGCCTGCACCCATGCGTACTTACACCGCAGTTGTGGAACGCTGTCCCGACACGGGCCTCTATGTTGGCTACGTCCCGGGGTTTCCCGGGGCACACAGCCAGGGCGAGACGCTCGAGGAACTCAACGAGAACCTCAAGGAGGTCGTCACCCTGCTCCTCAGCGACGGAGATCCCGTGTTGGAGGGCGAGTACGTCAGCACCCAGACCGTCGTCATAGCCGCCTGATGCCGCCACCATCCGTACCCGTCCTGAAACCGCGCGAGATCGTTGCCATCCTTGCCACACTGGGTTTCGAGGAGGTGCGCCAGCGTGGTCTCATGGGTGGAAGGCGACTCCGCAGAGTCGCAAGGCCGGGGCTTGCCCCACCTGCCGCGGATTCGGTGGTGGGTCGGTAGGCCGATGGCGCAGCCGGCGGCGGTCCGATGCGCCCGGAGCCGCGCCCTTCAGGCGGCCGATTCCCGTACGACATCGAGAGCGTCCGCCGCCGCGCATGCCATCACCGTGCAGGCGAGATCGATTCGTTCGCGCGAACCCGTACCAACGAGTCGTTCCTGCGCTTCGCGCATGAAGGCATCGACGGGGCGGGACGCGCCATTGTTCCCGGAGCAATAGCGGTCGCGCCAGCCGATTGCGCCGGATCGATCGCCGTCGTCCGGTGTGGCTAGCACGCAAAGAAACTCCGTCTCCGGGGCGGCTTCGGGAAATTGGATCGCCAGACGCCGCCAATGATCGGGACTGGCCGATTCCTGCCAATATCGGCAAGCCTGCCACGCCCATGCGTGAGGGGGACACTCCGGAGTCTCTTTCGGTATCAACCACTGCGAATAGAAGCCGGCCAACGGATCGCCTTTCAGGCTTTCCTGCCTGATCAGATCCAGGTCCGTCTGTGCAGCCAGCCCGCGGTCCATGGTGATTCGGGCGCGGCTGAATTCTCCTGCCAGATTCCCGCGACGATGGAGTTCTTGCAGAGAGCCGGGAGGAGGCATTGGCGGGTCACGATCGACTCCCTTCCGGATCTCAATGCGCCGATCGTCGTCGAATGCGGGGTCCGCGGTATCGGGGTAAGCGCGAGCCCGCAACCGGTCGAGCGATTCCCGTGCAGTCGCGTTGTCGGGGTACTGCTCCAAGAACTCTGCAAGCACGGTCTCGGCCTCTGCGCCTCGGTGGCGCAAGACCAGCAATCGGGCCATGACTACGTGTGAGGGCTCGTTACCTGGATCTCGATCCATCACGCTCCGCAGATGGCGCTCGGCTTCATCCCAACAGGCGTCTCCGCGGGCGATCAGGAGGCGCGCCAGCTCGACCCGCGCGTGCAAGTCATTTGGAAACAGTCGCAAAATCTCACGCAACGTCGCTTCGTGTGCGTCCCCCCAGCTCTGGGCCCGGAACCATTCCGCCCAGAGCATCCAGTAATAGGGATTCGCCGGCTCCCAGACCAAGGCGCGTTCGATCATGACTCCGAATCGAGCCATGTCGACCGAACCGAGCGCATGGCGTTTCAGCAGTTCGGCGCCGACGTTGTGCAACGTATGGACGAAGAAGTAGCTGACGCCGGTGTCCTCGGCGTAGTCGTGGTTTCGCTCCAAGATAGTGAACAGACGCTGGGCCAGCGTCTCCGGTGGATGGTCCGAGTCGAGGATATCGTTCTTCAGATCACTCCATTCTTTCTGTGGTACAGGCGTGGGCATCCGTGCTTTTCCGGACGATGTACCCCCATGCTTGGCCTGTGAGGTGGTTGGCACATCGGCCCGTAGAACGTCGACCAGTCCCCTTGCAATCGACTCATCCGTGTGCAGCTTTTCCGTGCGCTCCAGGAAACCACCCAGCGCCTCGTCCAAGACTCGGTTCCAATGTTGGGGGCCACGTGGGAAAAGGCCGCGCAGGGCTGCAAAGTGGCGGTTGAAGAAGGTGCGCGCCGCACCGGCGTCGTGGTGGATCTTGACGGCGTGGCGCAGCAGCGCCTGCAGCATCAACGCCTGGTTCTTCCACGCGTCGTCCTGGTTCGGCAACAACCGCAGTCCCGCCAGCGCCACGGTCAGGTACTCCGGTCGGGGGTCCGCGGCGAGGCGCAACCACAGAGCCGTGTGGCGGGCGTCGGGCTGGCCTCGGGTCAACAGCCGGAAACACTCCAGTGCGGGGTCCCGCTCCGAAGCCAGCCTCAACGGCGACAGCCAGCGCAGCCAAGCGCCCGTGTCCGTACGGATCCGGTCCCTGGTCTGGGGCAGGTCGAGTAGCTGCAGAGCAACCAAGGCATCGCCGACCCGCTTGCCATAGACGGAAAAGCCGAGGCGCTTCACCTGGGAGGCGTAGCCCTCGCGCATGTCGGAAAGCCAGGACCCGAGCGCGTCGTCAAGCTGCGCGCGCTCTTCGGCCAAGTTCGGCGGGAACTGCTGATACAGCAATTCCGGCACGTCGAGGCGTAGGTCCGAACCGGCGCCCGCACGTCCGCTGAAGATGTCGGCGACGGCCTTCCCGGGATCGCGGCGAAAGGCTTCGAACCATGGACTGCTCATGTCCGCCCCTCGAAAGTCTCGCCGAAATCCTCGCGGCCGCACGCCTCTTGAAGCGCGAGCAGGTGCAGGTCGCGGGCCGTGCGCAGTTGGATGTCGTCCAATCGATGCGGGCGCGTGATCGTCCCCAACCTGTACAGGTGCTCGCGCCGGTAGTCGATCCGGCAATGCACGATCTCGGCCGTCAGGGTGTCCGCCCGGCCCGGCAGCAAATGTACGGTAGCACCGTAGGGATGCTCCCGCGGGACCGGCTGCACCGCCGCAGGAAGTCATCATAAGTCGTCATGTGGTCATCTCGGAGTTGACGAAACATGCGGGGCGAGCCATCTGATTGCGTGAAGGCAACTCTGAAATATCGACGCGGAACATGGGCCGTTCGGGGCCATTACCATATTTGCGCCTCGACATCCGAAAAGCAAGCGGAGGATCAACCGAAGCCCATGCGCGCAAGCTCGTCCACCATGTGATGCCGGTGGGTGGCGGGCCAGAAGACCCTGCGGCAGCCCGGGCAGGCCGAGAAGGTCTCCTGGGTCTCGAAGACGTGGGGAGGGACGGCGTCCTCCACCTGTTCCCTGGCAATGGGCCGGAGCAGCCCGTTGCACTCGACGCACCGGGTCAGGAGAGCCGCGAAGGGGTCCAGCCCGCAGGCGGCTACCACCTGCTTCAACTGGTCCCGGAAATGATCGTCCCGGATGAAGATGCACCGGTCCGGGTTCCGGCGGCATAGTCTGCGGTCCCGGGTCAGGATGACCCTCCGTTCCTGCGCCGCCGTCCGCACCAGCCCCTTGCCCCACAGGTGCCGGCCGTGGACCACGTCCTGGCCGATGATCCGCAGCCACTTGGCCAACCGCCCCAGCGTCCTGTCCGCGGCGAACTGCAACCTCTCTTCCGCCACCGGGCTATCTCGGGTCGATCACGTAATCGAAGTGGATCCACAGCACCCGGGAATAACGGAACAGGAACGGGGAGAAGACCACCAGCACCAGGCACGATGCAACGTAGATGGAGGCGGCCGCGTAGCCCAGCAGCACCATGGCTGCGACCACGGGCAGGACCGCGGCGATGGACAAAGCGTAACCGAAGTACATGGCGCCGACAAAGTACCCCTGCTCCCGCTCGAACTCAAGGCCGCAGACGGGGCAGCGGCGGTTCATGCCGAAGAGGCTGGCGAAGATGCGGCCGTCGGCGCAACGCGGGCATCGCAACCGGACGATGGCCGAGAGCTTGTTCATGACGCCTCGCAGAGGGCCGGAGGCGCGGCGCTCTCCCGGGTCCCGGGGGCGGGTCCGGCCAGAGGCGGCAGCGCGTCGAACGGGTCGCCGGCTTCCCGCACGGCATCGCCGATGACCTCGATGGAACGCGGCAGACGCCGACCCTGCCGCAGGTGGAGCTCATCGAAGCGCGCCAGGTGGCTGACGTAAAGCAGGTGCTGCAGGAGCACGGCGTTGTCCAGGGTCGTGCGGCTGAACCAGGCGTGTCCATGGTCCGGTCTTCCGGCGAGTTGCCGGGCCCACCGCCGCTGGGCCCGGGCGAACACCTGCTCCCGCCGGGCCAGCTTCTCCGCCTCCGGCGCCGCCTCCCGGTAGAGCCCGCGCAGGCATCCTGCCAACTCCATCATCATGTCGGAGAACTCGACCTCGTGCAGCCACGCCCGTCGGGCCTTCCGGGCCTCGGGGCTCCCGGCGCCATGGCGCCGTGTGAAGAATTCGACGGCGCCCGTCTTGCCGACGAAGTTGGCCAGGCTTTCGTTGAACGCCACCGAGCCGCTCACGAACAGCGTGTTGTGGAGGAGCTCGTGCAGCACCACCTCCGCCAACGTGACCCGGTCCAGCTCCAGCAGGCGCCGGAGCAGCGGGTCGTCCAGCCAGCCAAGGGTGCTGAAGGCGCTCGCCGGGCGGATGTGGGTGTCGTATCCCCGGGCCGCCAGGGATTCGGCTTCCCGCCGGGCGGCGCTCCCGTCGAAGTAACCCTTGTAGGGGATGCGGCCCACGAACGGGAACCACCAGGTGTAGGGCTCCAGGGAGGTCATGGGGACCGCGGTGAGCACGTGCAACAGCACGTCCCGGTCCACGTGGGAATAGGCGGCGTAGCTGCCGCCCACGTTCAAATCGAGGTCGCGGGCGGCGAATTCCCGAAGCTCCAGCACCATCTCGAGCTTGCCGCGGGTGTCCGGGTCCATGCCGCCCTCTTCCAGGGCCGCGGCGATGGGCTCGGCGCGCCACAGGATCCGGGCCTCTTCCCAGGCGGCGCGGATGACGTATTCCGGAGAGCAGCCGCAGAGGCCCAGGAGCAGACAGACGGGGAAGAGCCGCTTGAGCTTGCCGGCCATGGTCGGGACTCCTGCTAACGAGGCGGATCGACCGCGGCCGCATCCCGGGTCTCCGGGCCCGCGGCGCCGTCCTCCCCCTGGAACTGCAATTGATGGAGCCGGTAATAGACTCCGCGCCTTTCCATCAACTCTGCGTGGGAGCCGGTTTCCCGTATCACGCCCCGGTGGAAGACCACGATGCGGTCCGCGTTGCGGACCGTTGACAGACGGTGCGCGATGACCATGCAGGTGCGGCTGGCCATGATCTTCTCGAAGGCTCCCTGCACCAGGAACTCGGTCTCGGTATCCACGCTGGAGGTGGCCTCGTCCAGGACCAGGACATCCGGATCGAGCACGAACATCCGCACCAGCGCCAGGAGTTGCCGCTGTCCGGCCGACAGGTTGCCGCCCCGCTCGTTCAGGGTGGCGCGCAAGCCGCCGGGCAGGCGTCGGATGAAGCCCTCCGCGTTGGCGCTGCGCACCGCAGCCCGGATCCTCTCTTCGGGAATGGACCGGTTGCCTAGCTGGAGGTTCGAGAGGATGTCCCCGGAGAACAGGAAGACGTCCTGGAGCACCACTCCCATGTGACGCCGCAGGGAGTCGAGGTCCCAGTCCCGCACGTCCCGGCCGCCCATGCGCACCACGCCGCCGTCCACGTCGTAGAACCGGCCCATGAGCTTGATGGTGGTGGTCTTGCCGGAGCCGGTGGCGCCGACTACCGCGACCCTCTCACCGGGCTCGAGCTTGAAGGAGACGTCCTTGAGCACCGGGTCGCCGGGCCGGTAGCCGAACCAGACGCGGTCGAACTCCACCGCGCCCCGGCGCGGGTTGACCACCGCGGGAGCGGCCGCCGCGGGAGCGAGCCGGCCCGGCGCCTCCCGGGGCGTGTCCAGCAACTCGAAGATCCGTTCGGCCGCGGTCATGGCCGCCTGGATCACCGCATACTTGTTGCTGAAGTCCCGCAACGGGACGAACAGCCGGCGAATGTACTCGCTGAACGCCACGAAGGCGCCGATGCTCACGACCCCCTCGAGCACCTCGCCGCCGCCGTACCAGAGCAGCAGCGCGATGCTCAACGAGCCCGCGGCCTCGACCATGGAGAACAGCGACGCCTCGTACACGTTGGACTGCTGGATGGCGTCCCGGTGGGCCCGGTTGAGGTCGTCGAATTCCCGGAAGCTCCGGGCCTGCCGATTGAAGAGCTGGATCACGGCCATGCCCGGAATGGCCTCGCCGAGATAGGCGTTGACCCGGGCGATGCGGCTCCGGATCAGGCGGTAGGTCTGCCGCGCCTTGATGCGAAAGACGTTGATGGCCAGCATGAGGACCGGGATCAACGCCAGCGACACCAGCGCCAACCAGGGGTGGAGCAGGAGCATGATGGCGACGATGGCCACGATGAGGACCACGTCCGCGGCCAGGTTCAGGGCGCCGGCGGCGAACATCTCCTGCAGCACGTCCACGTCCGTGGTCATGCGGGTCATGACCCGTCCCACCGGGTTGCGGTCGAAGTAGCTCATGGGCAACCGCTGCACGTGGGAGAACATCTCGACCCGGAGGTCGGTGAGAGACCGCTGGGCCACCAGCATGGACAGGTAGTACTGGAAGAAGTACGCCGCGGCCTCGGCCAGCAGCGCGGCAAGGAAGAGCACGCCGGTGGTGAGCAGCGCGGCGCCGTCGCCGACCCCCACCGCATCGATGCCGGCCTTGAGCAGCAGCGGCTGGAGCAGGTTGAAGAGCTGGTGCACCGGCAGCAGCAGCAGCGACAGGAAGAAGACCTTCCTGTGGGGCCGGATGAAACGCCACAGGCGCCGGGCCAGCTCCACGTCGTAGGCCTTGCCGGAAACCTTCTCCTGGTCCTCCTGCACGTTCATGGGACGGTCCGCGTGCGCCCGGGATCAGAGTTCGTCGAGGTCCCCCGATACCTGTTGGCGCCAGTACATCTGCGCGTAGATCCCCCGGGCGCGAAGCAACGACTCGTGGTTGCCGCGCTCGACGATGCGGCCTTGGTCCAGCACCAGGATCTCGTCGACTTCCTTGACGGCGGCCATGCGGTGGGAGACGAGGATGCAGGTCTTGTTCCGCAGGACGCTCTCGAAGCCGTGGAGGATGCGTTGCTCGGTCTGGGAGTCCACGCTCGAGAGGCAGTCGTCCAGGATCAGGCACTCGGGGTCCGCCAGGATGGCCCGGGCCAGGGTGGCCCGTTGCTTCTGGCCGCCGGAAAGGGCGATGCCCCGCTCCCCCACGCGGGTGTCGAGTCCGGCCGGAAAGACCTCCACCTCCTTCTCCAGGTCGGCCGCGTCCAGGACCCGACGGATCTCCTGCTCGGTGGCGCCGGCGTCGCCGAACTTCAGGTTCTCCCGGATCGAGGTGGAGAACAGGAAGGGGTCCTGGGGCGCGTAGCCGATGGCCCCGCGCAACTCTGCCAGCGACAGGGAGCGGACGTCGACGCCGCCCACGCGGACGACGCCGGAGGTGACGTCGTGGAGCCGCGGGATCAGGTGCGTCAAGGTGCTCTTGCCCGAGCCCGTGCGTCCGACCACGGCCACCTTGCGCCCCGGCCGGACCCGGAAGCTCAGGTCCCGGAGCACCGGCTCCCCGGAACCGGCGCCGCCGTAGGCGAAGGACACATTCTCGAACTCGATGCCGCGGTCCCTGTCCGTCATGGGCGCCGGACGGGCCGGGTCGGCGATGGCCGGCTCCACCTCGAAGATCTCCTCCAGGCGCTCCATGGCCGCCCGGCCGCGCTCGACCAGCGAGATCATCCAGCCGAACGCGGCCATGGGCCAGGCCAGCACGTTCAGGTACAGGATGAACGCCACCAGGTCGGCGACCCCGGTCTGCTGGCGGAGGGACAGCCATCCGCCGTACCACAGCACCACCAGCACCGTGAAGCCATGCAACGCCACCATGATGGGGTTGATCATGCCCCGGTAGCGGGCAAGGTCCATGCTGCGTTGCCGGTAATCCTCGTTGAGGTCGGTGAACCGCGCTGTCTGGGGCTCCGCCTGCACGTACGCCTTGACCACGTGCATGCCGCTCAGGTTCTCCTGGACGTGGGCGCTCATGCGGGACATCTGGCGCTGGACCCTGAGCGAAGCCCGCTGGATCCGGCCGCGGAACTGCCGGAAGACCCACATGAGGAGCGTCAGCGACGCGGCCACGGCCAGGGTCAGGCGCGGGTCCATGGCGAACATGAACACCACCGCATAGACCAGGTAGAGCGGGGTGTTCACGAGGTTCAGGAAACCCGGACCCAGGAGCATGCGCACGGCGTTGATGTCGTTGACGGCCCGGGACATGAGGTCGCCCGTGCTCTGGGACCGGTAGTAGCTGAGCGGGAGCTTCTCGAAGTGGGCGAAGAGGTCGTTGCGCAGGTCGTACTCGACGTTGCGGCCCGCGTTGAAGATGAGCGACCGGGAGACGACGCGCAAGAGACCGCCGCCGACCGCGGCCAGGATGATCCACAGCACGTAACGGCCCAACCCGGATGCGGGGTCGCCGCGCTCGATGACCTCGACGGCGGCCCGGACCCACCACGGGATGAGCATAAGCAGGCTCGTGGTCCCCACCAGGCACAGCCCGCCCAGCAGGTAGCGGCGCCAATATCGCCAAAGATAATCGAATAACCGCGCGATGCCGGCCATGGCGGGAACGTGTCGAGGTTCGGAACCGGAAGCCTCACGGGAGGCGGATGCACCGGAAGGCGACCCGTCCCAATCTATCCGAGAACCTCGCCGATTGCCAACCGCGTCTCGCGCACGAACCTTCTTGACACCGGCGTATGGGGACTCTAAGAAACCCCGAACAACGATCCCCGTTCATCCTGAGCGTACCGAAGCGAAGCTACCCGTTCATCCTGAGCGTAGCGAAGCGAAGTCGAAGGACGCGCTTTCCCATATGACGACCCCCTTGACGCCGCTGTGGCGCGTCCCGTTCCCGGTGTGGGCGCTGGCGGTCTGCCTGCTGTTCGCAGCCATCGGCGTTGCCGTCTTCGACGACTACGGCATGGGGGGGGACGAAGTGATCCAGCGCAGCATCGGACATGCGACGGTCCGGTCGTGGGTTGGGTTGGGGGGAGGGGATGCGCTGTCGATACACTACAACAGGTTCTATGCAAGCGTGTTCGAGGGTTTCCTCGCTTTGGCCGAGCGCCTCCTGGGGCTGGACGACAGCCGCAGCGTCTATCTCGCACGCCATCTCCTGACCCACCTGTTCTTCCTGCTCGGAGGGTTCTTCTGCTCCCTGCTCGCCTACCGCCTGTTCGACAGCCGGCTGCTGGCCCTCTTCGCCCTGGTCCTCTTCCTCCTCCATCCCAGGCTCTACGGACACTCCTTCGTGGACTCCAAGGACATCCCCTTCCTCGTCATGTTCATGCTCTCCCTCCATTTCGTCCACCGGGCCTTCCGCAGGGACACGGCCGGAGCCTTCCTCCTCTGCGGGGCGGCCGTGGGACTGCTCACCAACCTCCGCATCATGGGCGTGATGCTGTTCGCCGCAGTCCTGGCCATGCGGGCGTGCGACTTCTTCCAGGCGTCGGAACCCCGGGAGCGCAAGCGCCTCCGCACCACCGGGGTCGCCTTCCTGACCGCCGGCGCCCTGACCCTGTACGCCACATCCCCCTGGCTCTGGCGCAACCCGTTCGAATTCGTCACGGGCTTGGCGGTATTGTCCCGGCACCCTACCCGTACCATTTCGCTCTTCCAGGGCGAACTGACCTGGTGGCCGGAGATCCCGCCCCACTACATCCCCGTCTGGGTCGCCATCACCACCCCGCCCGTCACCCTCCTGCTCAGCCTCGCCGGCGCGGCTTCCGTGCTCCGCTCCCTGTGGGACCGCCCCCGCCACGCCCTCCGCAACACCGACTTGCGCTTCGCCTTGCTGCTCGTCGCGTGCGCGGCCTCGACCGTCCTTGCCATCGTCGTCCTCGGTTCCAACATCTACGACGGGTGGCGCCACGTCTATTTCCTCTACGCGCCTCTGTGCCTGCTGGCCGTGTTCGGCCTCCGTTGGCTGGCCTCCGTTGGCGGACGGCCCTTGCTGCGGAAGGGAGTCTATGTGGCTGCCGCGGCGGGGGTGGCCGTTGCCGCCGTCGAAACGACCTCCATCCATCCCTACCAGGCGCTCTATTTCAACTTCCTGGTGGACCGCCACACGCCCGAGCGCCTGCGCAGCCGGTACGATATGGACTACCTGGGGATCGCCTTCCGCGAAGGGCTGGAACACCTGCTCCGGCACCATCCCTCTTCCCCCATATACGTGGGCCGCTCGAGGCTGCTCGATTTCTCGAACCTGGAGATCCTTCCTCCGGCGGACCGGCGAAGAATCGTCGTCATCGGCAGGGGAGTACGGCAAGAACGGTGGGCTGACTACCGCATCCTCCGCAACACTTCCCATACCTACCCCTTGTTCCGTAAACGGGGGAGAACCAGACCCTACGGGCCACCCTTTGCGCCCGTCGTCCACGCCCGCAAGCTCTACAACAACACCATCCTCACGGTCACCGCAGTTGACCCCTCCCTGGTGAACCGGGCCACCGCCGACGCCTACCGGGAAACATACCGCTCCCTCGTCTCCACCAACCCCGTCGCACGGTCGGACTTCCACCTCTACCTCGACGGCAAGACCCTCACCTACCTGAGGGAGCCGTGCCGTCCCCAAGACGTTCACCCACCCTTCTCCCTGCGCGTCTTCCCCGTCGAAATCCACCACCTCGCCCCCTACCACCGACGGAAAGGCTTCGAACCCCTTCCCTTCGAGTTTTCCCGATACGGCGTCCGCATCGACGGCAAGTGCATGCTCCGGCTCCGGCTGCCGGACTACCCCATCCGCTCCATCGAAACCGGACAGATGAAACCCACGCCCGGCACACTCTGGAGAGCCGCCGTCCGCCTGCCCCCCGACGGCCCGCCCTCTGCCCAGGTCCGGGAAGGGCCGTTCCCGGGAGCGTCGGCGAAGCCCGCCGCGGAATCGCACTTCGACCTCTACCTCGACGGGGACACGCTGGCCTACGTCAGGGAGCCGTGCGCCAGGGAGGACACCATCCCGCGCTTCTTCCTGCACCTCGTCCCGCGGGACGAGGCCGACCTCCCCTCCCATCGAAAGTCCTGGGGCTACGACAACCTCGACTTCGGTTCCGGAATGGCCGGCGCGATCGTGGACGGGAAGTGCCTGATGATGGTCGAACTCCCCGGCTATGAAATCGCCCGCATCCGCACGGGCCAGTTCCTCAGAGCCTCTCGCCGGAGGATATGGGAAGCGGAGGTCGATCTCCGGCGCCCATGAAACACTCCGCGGCCGCACGCGCCTCGACAAGGCAGGCGCGGAGCGCTGAAGCCCAATGCCTGAGTACATAAGCTCGGCCTTCGAGAAGAAAGCCACCCGCATGACGCTGCCGTGGCGCATCCCGTTCCCGGTGTGGGCGCTGGCGGTCTGCCTGCTGTTCGCAGCCGTGGGCGTCGCCGTCCTCGACGACTACGGCGTGGCGACGGACGAAATCATCCAGCGCGCCATCGGACACCAGACGGTCAACACCTTCCTGGGGCGGGAGGATGCGCTGTCGAAAGGCAAGGAGAGGTTCTATTCGAACGTGTTCGAGGGTTTCCTCGCTTTGGCCGAGCGCCTCCCGGGGCTGGACGACAGCCGCAGCGTCTATCTCGCACGCCATCTCCTGACCCACCTGTTCTTCCTGGTCGGAGGGTTCTTCTGTTCCCTGCTCGCCTACCGCCTGTTCGACAGCCGGCTGCTGGCTCTCTTCGCCCTGGTCCTCTTCCTCCTCCATCCCAGGCTCTACGGACACTCCTTCGTCAACTCCAAGGACATCCCCTTCCTCGTCATGTTCATGCTCTCCCTCCATCTCGTCCACCGGGCCTTCCGCAGGGACACGATCGGAGCCTTCCTCCTCTGCGGGGCGGCCGTGGGACTGCTCACCAACCTCCGCATCATGGGCGTGATGCTGTTCGCCGCAGTCCTGGCCATGCGGGCGTGCGACTTCTTCCAGGCCTCGGAAGACCACGAGCGCAAGCGCCTCCGCACCACCGGGGCAGTCTTCCTGACCGCCGGCGCCCTGACCCTGTACGCGACCTCCCCCTGGCTCTGGCGCAACCCGTTCGAGTTCGTCATGGGCTTGGCGATATTGTCCCGACACCCTACCCGTACCGTTTCGCTCTTCCAGGGCGAACCGATTAGCTGGCCGGAGATCCCGCCCCACTACATCCCCGTCTGGATCGCCATCACCACCCCGCCCGTCACCCTCCTGCTCAGCCTCGCCGGCGCGGCTTCCGTGCTCCGCTCCCTGTGGGACCGTCCCCGCCATGCCCTCCGCAACACCGACCTCCGCTTCGCCTTGCTGCTCGTCGCATGCGCGGCCTCGACCGTCCTTGCCATCGTGGTCCTCGGTTCCAACATCTACAACGGATGGCGCCACGTCTATTTCCTCTACGCGCCGCTATGCATGCTGGCCGTGTTCGGCCTTCGATGGCTGGCCTCCGTTGGCGGGCGGCCCATGCTGCGGAAGGGAGTCTATGTGGCTGCCGCGGCGGGGGTGGCCGTTGCCGCGGTCGAAACGACCTCCATCCATCCCTACCAGGCGGCCTATTTCAACTTCCTGGTGGACCGCCGTACGCCCGAACTCCTGCGCAGCCGGTACAGCATGGAGTACTGGGGGATCGCCTTCCGGGAAGGGCTGGAACACCTGCTCCGGCGCCATCCCTCTTCCCCCGTGTACGTGGGCGGGTCGAGGCTGCATGGCAACCCTGCGGTCAAGAACCGGAAGATCCTTCCTCGAGCGGACCGGCGAAGGATCGTCTTCGGCGGAAAGTCGGAGGGACGGTGGCCTGACTATTACATTTCCGGCGCCTCATCCTTCTTCCGTAAACGCGTGAGAACCAGACCCTACGGACCGCCCTTCGCGCCCGTCGTCCACGCCCGCAAGCTCTACGACAACACCATCCTCACGGTCACCGCGGCCGACCCCTCCCTGGTGGACCGGGCCGCCGCGGACGCCTATCGGGAAACATACCGCTCCCTCGTCTCCACCACACCGGTCGCACGTTCGGACTTCCACCTCTACCTCGACGGCAAGACCCTCACCTACCTGAGGGAGCCGTGCCGCCCCCGGGACGTCCGCGACCCCTTCTCCCTGCGCGTCTTCCCCGTCCGAGTCCACGACCTCGCCCACTACCACCGCCGGAAGGGCTTCGAACCACTGCCTTTCGAGTTCTCCCGATACGGCGTCCGCATCGACGACAAGTGCATGCTGCGGCTCCGGCTGCCGGACTACCCCGTCCGCGCCATCGAAACCGGACAGATGAAACCCGCGTCCGGCAGACTCTGGAGGGCCGCCGTCCGCCTGTCCCCCGATGGCGCGGCCTCTGCCCAGGTCCGGGAAGGGCCGTTCCCCGGGGCGTCGGCGAAGCCCGCCGCGGAATCGCACTTCGACCTCTACCTCGACGGGGATACGCTGGCCTACGTCAGGGAGCCGTGCGCCAGGGAGGACGCCGCCACGCCCTTCTTCCTGCACCTGGTCCCGCGGGACGCGGCCGACCTTCCCTCCCACAGAAAGCCCTGGGGCTACGACAACCTGGACTTCAATTTCCGTAAGGCCGGCGCGATCCTGGACGGGAAGTGTCTAGCGATGGTCGAACTCCCCGGCTATGAAATCGCCCGCATCCGCACGGGCCAGTTCAGCGGGGTCCTTGGCCGGAGGGTACGGAGATGGGAGGCGGAAGTCGATCTCCGGCGCCCATGAAACACTCCGCGGCCGCACGCGCCTTGACAAGGCGGGCGTGAATTGATACGCATTCCGAGTGGTTCCATCCTCGAACCGGAACGGTTACGAGGTCCTTCCCATAACCTGCAACACATGGCCTGACGGGTCTTCATGACGCGAAGGGACGCACGCAAGAACATGGCCGAGTCGGGAGCGCACGAGAGCAGGCTGTATTCGGACTTGGCGCCGCTGTACGACAAGACCTTCGCGAAGTACTTCTACTCGCGCGAACGGACCGTGATACAGCGGATGGACCTTCCGCCCGGCGCCGAGGTCCTGGAGGTCGGAGTCGGCACCGGCGCCTCGTTTCCCGCCTACCCGCGTCATTGCCGCGTGGTCGGCGTCGATCAGGCGCCCCGCATGCTCGCACGCGCCCGGGAGAAGATCGCCCAGAACGACTGGCGCCACCTCCGGGTCATGGAGATGGATGCGCTGAACCTCGCCTTTTCGGACAACGCGTTCGACTACGTGGCGGCGTTCCACGTGGTGTCGGTGGTGCCGGATCCGGTCCGGATGATGGCCGAGATGAAGCGCGTCTGCCGTCCGGGCGGAAGCATCGTCATCGTCAACCACTTCACCAGCGAGTCGCCCGTCTGGGGCGCGCTCACCAAGTCCCTCGACCCCGTCACCCGTCGGTTGGGCTGGCGCACGAACCTCAGGCTCAAGCCCTTCCTCCGGGACTCGGGGTTCACCGAGTGCAAGGCATACAAGTTCTCCCGCTTCTCGCTCTACACGGTGGTCACCGGCGTCAACCGCAAGGAGGAAGCGCCCGGGGCCCGGCCCGCGGCAGCGTCGGCTCCCCGCGGCGTCCGGCCGTCGGCCTAGGCGTCAACCTCCCCGGACGGGAGGGTTCACCAGGGCGCCGTCGTCGACCGCCTCCGCTCCCCCGCCCCCCGTCACCCTGACCTTCCGACCCTCCACCGCCAGCCTTCCTTCGCAGTAGAGCTGGATGGCCCGGGGATAGATCCGGTGCTCCTGGACCAGGATCCGCTGCGACAGGGTCTCTTCCGTGTCGTCGGGCAGCACCGGCACCACCGCCTGGATGATGACGGGCCCCTCGTCGCAGCCTTCGGTCACGAAGTGGACGGTGCAGCCGGTGAACCGCACGCCGTACTCCAGCGCCTGCCGCTGGCCGTGGAGACCGGCGAAAGACGGGGACAACGCAGGGTGGATGTTCATGACGCGGTTGGGGAAGCTGCGGATGAAGACCGGCGACAACAGCCGCATGAACCCCGCCAGCACCACCAGCTCCACGCCGTTCCGCTCCAGGTGCTCCACCAGCGCCCGGTCGTAGTCCTCCCTGGAAGGGAAGTCCCGGTGGTCGAGGACCGCGGCGGGGATGGCGTGGGCGCGCGCGCGCGTGAGCCCGTAAGCGTCCTTGCGGTTGCTGACCACCGTGCGGACGGTTGCGTCCAGACGCTCCTGCCGGACAGCGTCGATGATCGCCTGGAGGTTGGTGCCGCCACCCGAGAGCAGCACGCCGATGGGGACCTTGCGGCTCACGGGAAGGCTTCCGCGCGGGGCATGGTCAACGGCTTGCCCTCGATCCCCCCGGAGCCCGGTCGGTGAACGAGACGCCGCGCCGGCCCTTGCGGATCTCGCCGATGACCGCATAGGGCTCCCGGCGGCGGCGCAGGGCGCGCTCGACCCCGTCCAATGCCTCGGCTCCCACCACCAGCGCCATGCCGATGCCGTTGTTGAAGGTCCGGTCCATCTCCGCCTGCGGCACCCCTCCCAACCGCGCGATGAGTCCGAAGACCGGAGGCACGGACCAGCTTCCCCGGCGGATCCACGCGCGCAGGCCCGGCGGCAGCACCCGAGGCAGGTTCTCCACGATGCCGCCGCCGGTGATGTGGGTGATGCCCTTGAGGCGGCGCCGGGCGGCCAAGCCGCCGATCAGCGGCGCATAGATCCGCGTGGGCCGCAACAACTCGTCCGCCAGGGGATGACCCAGGTCCGCCACCCTGGACTGCAACTTGAGCCCGGCGCTTTCGAGCAGGACCTTGCGGGCGAGGGAGTAGCCGTTGCTGTGCAGCCCGTTGGACGGCAGTCCGACGACCACGTCTCCGGCGCGCACCGCGCGCGGGTCGGGTATGCGGTCCTTCTCGACGATGCCGACGCTGAAGCCCGCCAGGTCGTACTCGCCGTCCCGGTAGAGGGACGGCATCTCCGCGGTCTCGCCGCCCAGGAGCGCGCAGCCCGCCAGACGACAGCCTTCCGCAACCCCCCCCACCACTTCCCGGAAAGTGGCCGGGTCCAGCTTCCCGGTGGCGAAGTAGTCGAGGAAGAACAGCGGCCGGGCCGTCTGGGTAATGATGTCGTTGACCCCCATGGCCACCAGGTCGATGCCCACGGTGTCGTGGCGGCCCGCCATGAAGGCGACCTTGAGCTTGGTGCCGACCCCGTCCGTGGACGACACCAGCACGGGCCGCCGACCGCGGACGCGCGTGAGGTCGAAGAGTCCCCCGAACCCGCCGATGCCCCCCAGGAGTCCGGGCCTGGCGGTCTTGCGGGCCATGGCGGCGACGGAGCGCACCAGCCGGTTGGCGCGTTCCACGTCCACCCCTGCGTCCTTGTAGGTGAGCTTCGCCATGGATGACCGGGGGAGGAGGGCGCGCGCTACTGCGGCGCTTCCAGCGTGTCCAGGGCCCGCCGCGCCGCTTCCTGCTCGGACTGCTTCTTGCTCCGACCCGCTCCCTGGCCCACCCGACGGCCTCCGACCCGGATCTCCGTCTCGAAGCACTTGTCGTGGCTCGGACCGGTCTGCCGCACCAGCCGGTACGTGGGGAGGACGCGGTAGAGACGCTGGCTGACCTCCTGGAGACGGGTCTTGTAGTCGTCCAGCCCGAGTCCCGCGTGGTCCAGGTCCGCGGCGAAATGGCCCTCCACCACCGGCCGCACGGTTTCGTAACCGCCCTCCCGGTAGATGCCGCCGAGCACGGCCTCGAACGACGCGGCGAGGATGGAGTCCTTGCGCCTGCCCCCGGTCCGCTCTTCACCCTTGCCCATGTGCAGCACCGCTCCCACACGCAACCGGCGCGCCTTTTCCGCCAGCCTCTTGCGGTTCACCAGCGACGCGCGCATCCGGGAGAGGTCCCCCTCGCTCCCATGGGGAAACCGCCGCATGAGCATGTCGCTGACGGCCAGACCGAGCACGGCGTCGCCGAGGAACTCCAGGGTCTCGTTGTGCGCGTCCGCACCGCGGCCGCAGGAAACGTGGGTCAGGCAGCGGCGCAACAGGGCCGGGTCCCGGAAGCGGTAGCCGAGAGCCTCCTGGAACCGCTCCAGCTCCGCCGCGTCCGCCATCAGTGCGCCCCTTCCCCCCACAGGCGTCCGCCCGACCACCGTCGGAGCGTCACCGGGACCTCGCGGCGCACGAGACCCGGGGGGCCGGGAAAGAGCACGGACAGGTAGTTGCGGCTGTAACCCTTGAGCCAACCCGGCTCGCCGGCCGCCTCTCCTTCCACCAGTACCGACGCAAGGCTTCCCACCTGACTCCGGTAGAACTCGTGCTTCTTGCGCGCGCCGAGGTCACGCGCCCGGCGCGAGCGCTCCTTCCTCTCGGCCGGCGGCGCCTGGTCCGGCAACCCCGCCGCGGGAGTGCCCCGGCGGGCCGAGTAGGGGAACACGTGGAAGTAGGTCAACGGCTGGCCGGCGAGGAAGTCCAGCGACGCCTCGAAGGCGGCGTCGGTCTCTCCCGGGAACCCCACGATGACGTCGGTCCCCAGGGCCGCGCCCGGCAGCTTCTTCCTGGCTCGCGCCATCAGCCGGGCGAAGTAGGCGGTGTCGTAGTTGCGCCGCATCTTCCTGAGGACTCCGTCCTCCCCGGCCTGCACGCACACGTGCAGGTGCGGGCAGACCACGTCCGAGTCCGCCATCACCGCCAGCAACTCGTCCGTCGCCTCCCGCGGGTCCAGGGAGCTCAGACGCAGCCGGCGGATCAACCCGCTCCCGGCAATGCGCCGCACCAGCCGGCTCAGGGAGACCCGCGGGGCGAGGTCGTAACCGTACCCTCCCAGGTGGATGCCGGTGAGCACGACCTCGGCAAAGCCCGCCTCCGCGAGCCCGCGCACCTGTTCGAGGACCCGCTCCGGCGGCACGCTGCGGCTGCGTCCCCGGGCCGTGGGGATGATGCAGTAGCTGCAGGCGAAGTTGCACCCCTCCTGCACCTTGAGGAAGGCCCGGGCGCGGCCGAGGAAGCGCCGGGCGCCCAGCACGCCGACGCCGCGTTCGTCCCTGGGGTCGCCGACGGAGACCGCGGCCCCGGCGCCCGGAACCCCGTCCCGGACGTAACGCACCAGGTCGTCCATGCGGTTGAGGCCCGCCACGAAGTCCACGCCCGGCAGCGCCGCCACCTCCCCGGGGCTGACCTGCGCGTAGCAACCGGTCACCGCCACCCGCGCCCCCGGGCTCCGTCTCCTGGCCCTGCGCACGAGCTGGCGCGCTTCCCAGTCCGCCCGGTCGGTCACCGTGCAGGTATTGATGACGTACACGTCGGCCTGGTCGTCGAAGGGGACGAAGGAGCAGGACTCCCGGGCCAGACGCTCCCGGATCACCGCGGAGTCGTACTGGTTGACCTTGCATCCCAGTGTCTTGATGGCGACACGCATGACGGGCGTTCCGTGCGAACCCTGAGCCCGGAGTTCAGGATGGCGGCGGCGGGACCGGCGCCCGTTCGATCCAGCCGCCGCCCAGGACCTGTTCGCCGCGATAGAAGACCGCGGCCTGTCCGGGGGCTACCGACGGCAGCGGCTCGTCGGGGCGAACCTCGATGCCGTGTTCCCGAAGGGGCGTCAGGGTGCAGGGCGCCGGCAGGGAGCGGTACCGCACCTGGACCTCGGCCGCGGTCTCCTCGCGCAGGGGCGGCTCGAGCCAGTTGACGCGCCCCGCGGTGAAGGACGGAGTGCGCAACTCTTCGCGCCGCCCCACCACCACCCGTCTCCGGCCTGCGTCGATGCGAAGCACGTACAACGGCTGCGGCGCCGCAAGGCCGAGCCCCCTCCTCTGCCCGACGGTGAACCCGTGCACCCCGTTGTGGCGCCCCAGGACGTTGCCGCGGCTGTCCACGATCTCCCCCGGACCGGGCCGGTCGGCCCCCGCCAGGGACTCCACCACCGCGCGATGGTCCCCGAGGCAGATGTCCTGGCTCTCCGGCCGGTCGGCCGCGGGCAGCCCCAGTTCACGGGCCTTGGCGCGCACCGCCTCCTTGTGGAACTCCCCCAGCGGGAACAGGGTGCGCTCGAGCTGCCTCCGGGAGAGCCCGAAGAGGAAGTAGGACTGGTCCTTGTTGCGGTCCGAGCCGCGCAGCAGCGAGGCGTTCCCGCAGCGCCGCTCGATCCGCGCGTAGTGGCCCGTGGCCACATGGAGGATCCCCCGGGCCTCGGCCCAGGCCAGCAGCTTCTCGATCTTGAACCCGCGGTTGCAGGCGACGCAGGGATTGGGCGTGTACCCCTCCAGGTAGCTCCGGGCGAAAGGCGCGACCACGCGTGCGCGAAAGTCGCTGCGCTGGTCCAGCACCGTGTGGGGAATGCCCAGCACCGCCGCCGCTTCCTCCGCCCCCCGGTGGTCCGAGCAGTTACGCGGTCCCGGGTTCCGGCCCTCCCATAGCCGCAACGACACGCCCACGACCCGGTACCCCTGCTCCACCAGCAGCCCCGCGGCCACGGAACTGTCCACGCCTCCGCTCATGGCCACCGCCACCGTATTTTCCGCAGATGCCTTCACCGTTCCTGCCCAGGTCCAGGCCTTGTCTGGTGGTGGATCCGGGTGGAACTTCCCAAGTTCAAACGATCCATTGCCTCCAGCACCCGTTTCTGGTCCTCGAGCGGGAGGTCTTCCATCTCCTTGGCGGCGCGACGGGTGTAGCGGACGGTCACAGTCCAAGGCGAGCACGAAGCTCGGCGGCGGTGACGGTCCGTCCACGCTCGAAGTCGCGCTCCCCTTCCTCGATCGCCTCCGCTTCGCGAGCCGTGACCGGCTCATCGTCCATCGGCGCTTTCGCCAGCGCGGACGCCACCAAACCGGAATACGACAGGGCGGACAACCCGGCGAGGACCCGCCCGGCCGTCTCCAACTCCTCGTCCGGCAGTATGTCCACCAGTTGGTGAATCCGTTCCCTTGCGGTCATGGTCGTGTCCTCGAATTCAGACCGGCGTCCTACCCCAACATCCGGTCCGGCAGCCAGAGGGAGATCTGCGGGAAGGCCACCAGGACCACGAGGGTCAGGACGTCCATGAGGAAGAACGGCAGGATGCCCTTGAAGATCTCCTCCAGGCGCACCATGCCGTGGGCCGCGGCGTTCACGGTATAGACGTTCATTCCCACCGGCGGGGTGATGAGGCCGATCTCCGACGTCTTGATCACCAGCACGCCGAACCAGATGCCGCTGAAACCCATCTCGACGACGATGGGGAAGACGATGGGCAGGGTGATGGCCATCATGGCGGCCGGGTCCATGAACATGCCCAGGAACACGTAGAGCAGCAGGAACCCGGCCAGGATCAGGTGCCGCGGCATGCCCGAGCTGACCAGGTAGTCCGCCAACTGCGGGCCGACGTTGGTGACGGCCAGGAACCGGCTGAAGATGTAGGCGCCGATGATGATGGTGAAGAGCATGGTGGTGGAGGTGGCGGTGTCGAGGACCGTGTCCCGCAGCTTCCGGCGCGAGAAGCTCCCCTTGAGGATCATGATGACGAAAGCGCCGAAGGCGCCGAAGGCCCCTGCCTCCGTGGGCGTGGCGATCCCCAGGTAGATGGCGCCCATGACGATGAGGGAGAGCGTCACGATGCCCCATACCCGGTAGAGGGAGAGGAACTTCTCCCTCCACGGCGGCCTTTCCTCGATGATGGGCGCCATCTCGGGCCGGAGCCTGACCCAGCAGGAGATCATGCCCATGTAGATCAACGCCGAGAGTATCCCGGGGATGAAGCCGGCGATCAGCAGCTTGCCGATGGACTGCTCGGTGATGATGCCGTAGATGATCATGAGGCCGCTGGGGGGGATCAGCGCGCCCAGGGTCCCGGAAGCGGCGATGGCGCCGGTGGCGAGCCGCTTGTCGTAGCCGTACTTCACCATTTCCGGCAACGCCACCTGGGTAAACGTGGCCGCGGTGGCCACGCTCGAGCCGCAGGCCGCGGCAAAGCTGGCGCAGCTCGCGGTGGTGGCCATGGCAAGGCCGCCCCGGACCCGCCCCAGCCACTTGTGGACCACCGAGTAGATGTCCGCGCTCAGGCCGCCGTAGTTGGCGAACTGGCCCATCAGGATGAAGACGGGGATGGCGAAGAACGTGAAGTTGGCCACCACCTTGTAAGGCGTCGTCCGCAACAGGCCCACGCCCGCGGCCCAGTCGGTGAGCATGGCGAAGCCCACGACTCCCACCAGACCCAGAGAGACGGCCACGTGGAGCCCGCACAGGAGCAGGACGATCAGCACTGCGACGCTGAGGAGCGCCAGGAAGGTCGGATCCATGTACGCCTACCCGGGGTTCAGGAGACTCCGAAAACGCCACCAGGCGTCCCTCACCATCTGGAGGGCGATGAGCGCGGCGCCGAAGGGAATGGCGAGCTTCGGCGGATAGACCGGAATCTGAACCAGGCCGTCGGACGCCTCGCGGTATTCGAGTGCGGAAAGCCCCGAGAACAACGACTGCCAGCACATGAGCACGAAGAACAACGCGGCGATCAGCAGGACCACCACCGCAAGTCCGTCCGCCACCCTTCGCGGCAGCCGCTGGGTCAACAGCTCCACGCAGATGTGCCGCTTGGTGAGCTGGACGTACGCCATGCTGAAGAAGACCACGAACACGATGAGGAACTCGGTGAACTCGAGGGTCCCGGGGATGGGGCTCGAGAACAGGTAGCGCCCGGCCACGTCCGTGGTGATCAGCAGCATCATGAAGAAGAGGATGTAGCCGCTCCCTTCGTTCAGGCGGGTCAGGAACCGGGTGATCAGGGAGCGGTCCACCCGCGGCGAGACTCCTCCCGGGTCCGTCCCGGATTCGGGGCTATCGTTCGATTGGTTCAAGACGGAAGATCCCCGTTCGCAAGGCAGGGGCGGCCAGCCGGCCGCCCCTGCCCTTTTGCGTCCCTGCCCGGAAGGGTCTTGCCTCGCTCATCGAGGAAGCTATTGGCCCAGGAAGACCGCGAGGGCCTTCTTGCCGGGCAGACCCGCCTTTTCCACGCTCGCCACCCAGTCCGAGGCGATCTTCTTGACGCCCGGGGTGTCCTTCCACTTCTCCCGGTCGGAGTCCGAGAACTCGACGATCTGCACGCCCTTGCCTTTCAGGTACTCCTGGAACTTGAGGTCGTCGTCCTTCATGGCCTGGGCTTCCCACTTGCCGACCCGCTCACCTTCCTCCAGGAGGATCTTCTGGTGCTCCTTCGACAGGGAGTCCCACTTCCTCTTGTTGATGGTGAAGGCGTTGACGCCCGCGATGGCCCCCAACCGGATGGTGCTCATGTACTTGGCCACCTCGTAGGTCTTGAACCGCTGGGCGGCCTCGAAGGAGAGGATGCGCGCGTCGATGGTCTTGCGCTGGAGCGCCTCGTACATCTCGCCGCCGGTGGTGCTCACCGGGATCGCTCCCGACGCCTGGATGGCCTTGGGCGCGATGCGGCCGAAGGTGCCCACCTTCTTTCCCTTGAGGTCCGCCAGGTTCCGGATGGGGTCGTGGGCCACGAGCTGGTAGTCCGCGGTGGAGGTCATGCCCACCACCACGTGGCCGAACTTGGCGAGCTCCGCCATCGCCTCCGGGACCTCCCTGAGCACGCGCAGTCCGCCGTTCCGGGCCTCCACCGGATCGCTCACGGAGAAGGGCAGACCCGCCACCTGGAGCAGCTTGATCTTGTCGGAAAAATACCCCAGGGCCAGGTCGGCCATGTCGGACGTGCCCAACTGCACCGCTTCCAGGGCCTCCTTGGCGTGCACCAGCGAGTTGGCCCAGAAGATCTGGACCTCGATCTCGCCGTTGGTCCTCTTCGCCACCCCCTCCTTGAAGTGCACGATGTAGTCCGCCCGGGGCGTCCCGGGGCGCGCGGACTGGGTCGCCACCTTGAGGATGATCTTCGCTTGCGCGTCGTTCGGAACCGCCGCTCCCGCGGCCCACAGCAAGCCTGCCGCCAGGAAGACCGCCAACGTTCTCGATAATGCCTTCATGCTCTCCCCTTTCTGTGAGTTGCCTTTGCCCTGACGCCGTACGCCACGGCCTCCACGTCGCAACATCGTCCCGGTGCCCGGGCCGACTCCCACCGGCCCGCATGCCGCGCCGCCGGCGCCGCTCCGGCCGCACGGCCTCACCGCATGCAAAGGACACTAATCGAACCGGCGAACGCGTGTCAAGGGCATCCGCGCCCCTGCGGCGCACCGGCGCAGGCCGCGCCGCCGGCGCCCCGGACCCGCGCGGACGGACCGGTCAACTCGCCGGGGGGACCCGGTCCTTGGGGAAGTTCGAAGCCGCGGTGACGCCGCCGTCGCAGATGAGGTTGGCGCCCCATACGAAGCCCGAATCGTCGCTGGCCAGGAACAGCATGGCCCGGGCCTGGTCCTCCGCGGTCCCCAGCCGTCCCGCCAAGTTCTTGAACTCGCGCCCCTCGGCGCCTTCGTCCTGTCCCACGGGAGAGCCCGAGCGGTTGGGGGTCAGGCAGTTGACGCGGATGTCGTACTGGGAGAGCTGCACCGCCATGCCCCGGGACAGGTTCACCACACCGCCCTTGGCCGCCATGTAGGCGATGGCGTCGGTGCGGCCGGAGAGGCCCGAGGTGGAGGCCACATTGACGATGACGCCGCCCCTGCCCTGCTTGACCATCTGCTCCGCCACGCAGCGGCCCACCAGGAACGGTCCCTTGAGGGTCACGTCGATGACCTGGTCCCACTCTTCCTCCGAGATGCTGAAGATGGTCTCGTGGTCCGTGATGGCGGCGTTGTTGACGAGGATGTCGATGCCGCCGAAGGCGTCCACCGCGGCCCGGACCATGGCCTTCACCTCGTCGGTCTTCGAGACGTCGCACTTGGCGTAGATGGCCTGGTGTCCACCGTCCTCCAGGTCCTTCACGACCTTCTCGCCGCGTCCCGGATCCATGTCCACGACGCATACCCTGGCGCCTTCCGATGCGAACAGCCTGGCCGCGGCCTCGCCGATGTTCCGGCCCGCTCCGGTGATGACCGCCACACGGTCCTTGAGCTTCATGGTTCTCCCTCCTTGCCCCGCTGAACGGTGCGTCCACTGCCCGTGCCGGCTCCCGGAAGGCCCGGAAGACGGCGTCCAAACGTCCTCGCTACGACTTGTCGAGCATCCCCAGGAAGATCTTCTCCGGGGTCACGGGCAAGTCCTTGACGCGCACGCCCACCGCGGCGTCCACCGCGTTGGCGATGGACGGCGCCACCGGGATGAGCGAGGTCTCGCCGATGCCCTTGGCCCCGAAGGGTCCGTTCTTGTGCGGCGCCTCCACCGTGATGGGCGTGATCACGTCGGGCATGTCGCCCAGGGCCGGCAACACGTAGTCCACCAGGTTGGGGTTCACCAGCACACCGTTGTCGAACACCATCTGCTCGAACAGCGCTTGGCCGATCCCCGTGACGGCGCCGCCCACGAGCTGCTGCTGGCAGCCCAAGGGCGTGATCACCCTGCCCACGTCCACCGCGGTGGCGTGCTTGCGGATCCGCATCCTGCCGGTGTCCCGCTCGATCTCCACCTCGCTGCCGCCGGCGCCCACGAACCAGAAGGAGGACGTGGTCTTGTCTCCCGTCTCCGGGTTTCGCAGGCTCGTCTTCACCTCGCCGCGGCCCACCAGCGTCCCCCCCTGCATGCCGAAATGGCGGAACAGGACCTCCCGGAAGTCCAGGGCGTTCTCCCGGAACAGCACCTTGCCGCCCTCGGCGCGCGTCTCCTCCAGCGGCACGTCGTACTCCTCGGCCACGAACTTGCGGAGCTGCTCGCACAGGTCCAGGGAGGCGAGCTGCAATGCCTTGCCCATGTGGAAAGTGGAACGGCTCGACGAAGTGGTGAGGTCGTACGGGACCACGTCCGTGTCCACGCCCAGCACCGACACCTGGTCCAGCCCGATCCCCAGTGTGTCGGCGACGATGGTGGCCATGGCCGTGTCCGAGCCCTGGCCCATCTCCACCGTGCTCGTGAACACGTTCACGCTCCCGTCCTCGTTGAGCTTGACCGCGGCGCAGGAGATGGACGGCGTGATGGTGGCCTTGATGAGGCACGCGAGCCCCTTGCCGCGCGCCTTGGCGGGATCTTCGGGCGCGGCCGCGGGCTTCCCCCACTCCATCTCCTCGGCCACCTTCTCCAGGCACTCCTTGACCCCGATGCTCCAGAGCTTCTCGCCGGTGACGAACTCGTCGCCCTCGTCGTAGAGGTTCTGCATGCGGAGCTCGAAGGGGTCGCGGCCGAGGGCCTTGGCGATGATGTCCGTCTGGGACTCGCTGGCCCAGGCCGACTGGGACACGCCGAAGCCGCGGAATGCGCCCGCCGGCGGCTTGTTGGTATAGACGGACTTGGCGTCGATCTTCACGTGGCGGAACTTGTAGGGTCCGGCCGCGGTGTAGGCCGACTTCTTGGCCACCCGGGGGCCGATCTCCGCGAACGCGCCGGTGTCGAGCAGCACCTCCGCCTCCCGGGCATGGAACGCGCCGTCGGCCTTGACCCCGGTCTTCATGCGGATCACCGCGGCGTGCTTGGTGACGGTGTAGAACACCTCCTCCCGGCTCAGCAGGAGGCGCACCGGACGCCCGGCCTTGCGGGCGAGGGCCACCGTCAGGGGCTCGACCTTGGGATAGACCTTGCTGCCGTAGCCGCCTCCGAGGTACGGCACGACGATGCGGATCTTCGACACCGGCAGCTTGAATATGTTGGAGAGCTGGGTGCGCACCACGAACGGGTTCTGGGTGGTGGACCAGAGATGGAGGCGCCCGTCGGGTTGGAACGCCGCGACGCAGCCGTGGGGCTCCAGCGCCACGTGCTGGGTGGTGGGCAGGACGAAGGTGTCCTCGAAGACCTGGGCGCACTCGGCGAAACCCTGCTCGATGTCCCCCTTGCGCAGCTGGAAGTGGGTGCACACGTTGGTGCCCTCGATGGGCTTGAGCTCCGCAAGGTCGGCGAAGCCGTGCTCCGGAATGCGCACGGTCTCGTGCACCAGCGCGGCGTCTTCCGCCACCGAATCGCGCACGTCCATGACCGGGGGCAGGTCCTCGTACTCCACCACGATCCGGGCCGCCGCCTCCTCCGCGGCTTCACGGGTCTCCGCCGCCACCGCGGCCACCGGGTCCCCCACGTGGCGGACCTTGTCCACCGCCACGATGGTCTGGTCCTTGAACACCGGCCCGTAGTAGGGCTCGATGCCGCTCCCCCGGACCACGTCGTCGCGGGTGTACGCCGCCACCACCCCGGGGACCTTCAAGGCTTCCGAGGCGTCCACGTAGCGGATCCAGGCGTGGGCCGCGGGGCTGCGCAGGACCACCGCCTCGCACACCCCCGGCATCTTCATGTCCGCCAGGTACGCGGCGCGCCCGGTGAGCTTGGCCCGGTAATCCAGACGGTGGCCGTCCCGCGCGCTCCGGGGCTTCTCGACGATCGCCATGACACGCTCCTCTGGAACACGTCCCGATGGACCGAAGCCCGGCGCCTCGCGCCGTCCCCGCCCCCTCGGACCTGTGATTAGACCATGGGAAACTCTGAACAACTACCCCCGTTCGTCCTGAGCGTAGCGAAGCGAAGTCGAAGGACGCGCTTTCCCACAGGGAGAGGGGACTCGAGCCGGCATGGAACAGAGGTTCCTATACCCGGGCCACGCTCCGAATGGCCTCCAGGATCTCCTGGTAGCAGCCGCACCGGCAGAAACTGCCGCCCATGTAGCTCTTGATCTCCCGGTCGTCGGGCCTGGGGTTCTCGTCCAGCATGGCCTTGGCCGTGAGCAGGAACCCCGAAGTGCAGTAACCGCACTGCAACGCCCCGTGCTCCATGAACGCCTCCTGCAACGGGTGCAGGCGGTCGCCGTCGGCAAGGCCCTCCACGGTGGTGACCCGCCGGCCGTCGGCATCCACGGCGAGCACCGAGCAGGCGCTCACCGGCTTGCCGTCCAGCAGCAGCGTGCACGCGCCGCACACCTGGATGTCGCAGCCCAGCTTGGCGCCGGTGAGGTCCAGCTCTTCACGGACCACGTCGAGCAGCGTGCGCCACGGCTCTGCCTCCAACTCGCGGGACGCGCCGTTGACCTCCATGCGGATGACCCTCTTCATGCTGCAAGACCCTCCCCGTCGATCCCGCGGTCAGGCCCCGAAGGAACCTCTCATCCATTCCGGCTCCAGGCGCCTCTTCCTACGGGAAAGCGCGTCCTTCGACTTCGCTTCGCCACGCTCAGGACGAACGGAGCAATTGTTCAGAGTTTCCCGAAGTCCGTCACGCGCCCTCAGCGCCCCTGCTCTCCGGCCCTTTCGTACGCCCTAGGAGCGACGCGCCGGAGCAGCGCCGCCACCATCTCGCGCTTGTAGCGCTCCGAGCCGCGCAAGTCGCTCAAGGGGTTGCACTCTTCCGCGGCGGTCCGGGCCGCCTCCCGGAGGTTCTCGTCGTCCAGACTCCGCCCCTCCAGTACGGCTTCGGCCTTGCGCGCGCGCATGGGCGTGGGCGCCACGCAGCCCAGACCGATGCGAACGCCGCGGCAAGCCCCTCCGTCGGGGTCCACCGACATCCGCACGGCCACGCCGACGCAGGGCTTGTCCACTACCGAACTGCTGGAGAACCGGACGTACTCGACGGCGCTGCGGGGCGGCAGATCCGGGACCACCACGTGCGTCAACACCTCGTCCTCCTGCAACCGGGTCTCGTAGTAATCGACGAAGACCTCTTCCAGGGGCAGGGTGCGCCCGCCCGACGTGTTCGCCACGCGCACCGAGGCGTCCAGCGCCATGAAGACGCACGGCAGGTCGGTCAAGGGCTCCCCGGAAGCGATGTTGCCGCCCACGGTGGCCATGTTCCGCACCCGGATGTTGGCCACGTCGCGCTCGAGTTCGCACAGCACCGGCAAACGCGCCGCCAGGAGGTCGGAAGTCTCGATGTCGTGATGGGTCACGAGCGCGCCGATGACCAGGGAGCCGCCGGACTCCTCGATGCGCCGCAGCTCGTCGATCTTCTTGATGTTGACCAACGCATCCGGCTGCAGGAACCCCTGCTTGAGCAGGATCGTCAGAGAGCTGCCGCCGGCGAACACGCGCGCGGCCCCGCGGTAACGCTTCAGGATCTCGCACGCTTCGGCGACGGTGCGGGGTTCCAGGTACTCGAAGTGCTTCATGGCCGCCGGGAGACGTGAGCCGTCGGAGGTCGTTCCGCGGGCGCGGGACGGTTACCGCCCGCGCGTCACAGGTAGTCCACCTGGTCCGTGCCGGGCACCCGGACCTTCCGGTAATACTCGTTGTCCCGGAGCGGCATGGTGGCGTCCACGCCCCACCCCGCGGTGGTGCGCGGCGCCGGCGCCGAAGGGTCCAGGGTGGAGCACGCCAAGTTGGGGACGATGACGACGTCCCGATCCGGCTGCACCCGGGTGTTCATGGCCCATTCCACGTCCACGGGGTCGTGCACGTCGATGTCCTCGTCCACCACCACCACGCGCTTGAAGCCCGCGCCCGTGGCGAGCAACGCCAGGATGACGTTCCGGGCCTCGGCCTCGTGCCGCTTGCGCATGGAGACCACCGCGTGGTGGCGGAACGTGCCGCCGGCGGTGACGCTCACGTCCCTGACCTCCGGGGTGACGGCGGCCACCGTGCGATAGACCAGAGCGGCGTTGGCGCATTCGATGAGTGTGTGGTTCTCGGTCACCGGCATGCCGGTGAGGCAGGTCTGGTAGATGGGGTCCTGCCGCATGGTGATGGCGGTGACCCGGAGCACCGGCGCCTGCTTGCTCTCGCTGTAGGTGCCCGGGTACTCCCCGTAGGGACCGTCCGAGACCCTCTCCCCCGGGACCGTCACCCCCTCAATCACCACTTCCGCGTGGGCCGGCGCCTCCACGTCGATGGTCTCGCACGGGGTCAACTGCACCGGCGCGCCCCGCAGGCCGCCGGACACCGCGAACTCGTCCACGCCGTACGGCACCCGCGCCTGCGACCCGATGATGAGGGCGGGATCCACGCCGATGGCGGTGGCCACCTCCAGACCCTCCCCCCGGTCCTCCGCCTTCAGGATCATGCGCCCCAGGTGGTGGTCCGGCGGCGCCCACAGGGACAGGCGGTCCTTGCCCAGACGCAGCATGCGGTGGATGGACACGTTGGGTACGCGCGTGTCCGGATCCTTTCCGATCTGGATCCCGATAGTGACGTAGGCGCCGCAGTCCTTCTCGGAATGGACCGCGATGGGGAGCCGGTCGAGGTCCACGTCGCCGTCGGTCCAGCGGACCTCCTTCACCGGGCCCGTCGCCGTCACCTCGGAAGGGATGCGTTGGTCCTCGAGGGTCAGGTAGCGCTCCAGCAGCTTGTCCTCGGTGACGCCCAGCCCCATTGCCACCAGCCGGCGGGTGGCGAACAGCGCCCCCAGCACGCGCCACCCGGGATGGCCCTTGACGTTGTCGAACAACAGCGCCGGACCGCCCGTGTCGGAGCTCTTCCGGATGCCTGCAGCGATCTCGAAACGGGTGTCCACCTCCCGGTGCACCCGGAGCAACTGTTCCTCGCGCTCCAACACTTCGAGGAAACCTCTCAGATCCTGAAACATAACGTCTCCGGTCGCCGTCCTGGGGCGCCCTTCCGCAGCGCTCTTGCACGAAAACGAAACCGCCCGTCCGCCAACGGGCGAACCCCGGGCAGACGGGGATTTCCCTACTTACCAGAAGGTCCGGGGGGAGTCCACCGGTTTGACACGGACCCCGCTGCGAGAGTAGGCAGGCAGCGCGAACGTCCTCCGGACCGTCCTGGAATCGGCCGCCGCTCCCTGGCGCCGGAATCATGGCCTCGCCCAACGGCTGCCGGCGCGTATCCGAAGATTATGTTGACAAGCATAATACTGACCCACATAATACTTCCATGCAGTTCCTCGACCGCGCTGAAGAGATGCGCCGACTGGACGGCGTGCTCTTGCGGCCCGGCGCTTTCGCCGTCGTCCGGGGTCGCCGCAGAGTCGGCAAGTCACGCCTGCTCATCGAGTGGACCCGGCGTCACGACGGCCTCTACGCCGTGGCCGACCAATCCGCGCCTCCGGTGCAGCGGCGCTACCTGGCCGGAGCGGTCGCCGAACGGTTCCCCGGCTTTGCCGACGTCGAATACCCGGACTGGCGCTCGTTCCTGACACGGCTTGCCGTGGAGGCCGGGCGGGCCGACTGGCAGGGACCGTTCGTACTCGACGAACTGCCCTACCTCCTTGCCGCAGACCCTGCCCTGGCCGGTGTCCTGCAGAACTGGCTGGACCGCCCGGAGCGTCGGCTGAAGCTGGTCGTATGCGGCTCCAGTCAGCACATGATGCACGGCGCCATCCTCGACGCCGCCGCGCCCCTGTACGGCCGGGCCGCGGAAGCCTTTGCCGTGCGTCCGCTGCAACCGGGGCATCTTGCCGAGGTCTTTCCCTTCGACGCCCCACGCGACCTGGTCTCCGTGTATGCGCTGTGGGGCGGGATGCCCCGCTATTGGGAGCTGGCCCAGCCCTTCGGAGACGATTGCGACGCTGCGGTGGACGCCCTGGTCCTCGACCCTGCAGGACCGCTGCATGGAGAGCCCGACCGGTTGCTGCGGGAGGAAACGCCTCCGGCCACTGCGCTACGGCCCGTGCTGGACGTCATCGGCAACGGCGCGCATCGGGTCAGCGAGGTCGCAGGCCGCCTGGGCAAACCCGCCTCCGGCCTGTCGAAGCCCCTGGCGTCCCTGATGGAGATGGGGTTCGTGCGCCGCGAGACGCCCTTCGGGAGCGACCCGAGGTCAGGCAGGCGAAGCCTCTACCGGATCGACGACCCCTTTCTGCGGCTGTGGTTCCGGGTGGTCGCCCCCCACCGGGCCGCCCTTGCCGCCGCGCCTCGCGAGACGCGGTTGCGCTACTGGGAGCGGCATCGACCCGGCCTCGAGTCCTTGGCTTGGGAAGAGTTGTGCCGCATGGCCGTGCCCCTGCTGCACCGCTCCGACACCACGCTGGCGGAACTCGGCCCGTGGGAGCCCGCGCAAAGGTACTGGCGGGTCCATGAGCCGGAACTGGACGTCGTCGCCTACTCGGTGGATGGCCGGCGGCTGCTGGTGGGCGAGGTCAAGTGGTCCATGAAGCCGGCCGCCTCCTCCGGCGCCCGCGCCACCCTCCGAAACCTGCCCCACGTCGGGAACGCCGAGGTCTGCCATGCGCTGTTCGTCCCGGGAAGCGCTGCTCCGCCCACCCGCGCCGGCGTCCACGTGGTGGACGCGCGTGCGGTGATGAGCGTGCTCGGGTGAGTGCGAGGAGGCCGTCATGCCTCGCGTCATCGTCACCATCCGCAGCGCAAACGGAAACTGCAACGGGATCCTTCCCGACAGCGTGTCATGAACGAGACAAAGGAAGCAGCTTAGCGCCGTCCTTCGATCTCGTTCCGGGCCGCGCTCGACAGGAAGGCCGAGCGGGTCATGCCGCGACGCTTCGCTTCGTCGTCGATGGCCTGAAGCAGGCCGTAGTCCAGAGAGACGTTGACACGCCGCGGGGAACCCTTGTCGAGGACGAGAGGAACGAAGGCCACGTCCGCGCCCTCCCGCCACTCCACGAGGCTCGGGTCGGCCTTGATCTCCTGGACGGCGCGCGGTTCCGGGACCGCTTCCCCGTCCTCGATCATGCCCTCGACGTGAAAGGCCAGCGCCTCGGCGCCGCGGTGGATCGCTTCCTCCACGGTGTCGCCGTCCGACACACACCCGGGAAAGTCGGGGAAGCTGATGCCGAAACCGGGGCCGTCACTACCGTGGATAAACGCGACATAGCGCATGGAGTCCTCCTCTCACTTCCAGCCTGCCTGCTTGTAGATCGAGGTAACCGTACCTCGTTTGAGGTCTCTGTTCGGATGGGGCACCGTGACACGGCCTTTTCTGACAGGATGCTTGAACTGGTAATGACTGCCCTTGGTGGCGACAAGAAACCAGCCATCCTGTTTCAAGAGCCTGATCAGCTTGCGACTGTCACGTTCCATGCCTTACCGTTTTGTGTGTTAGAATACACAATTTCTGTAGCTCTGACAACCAATCCAGAGTTTCTTCAAGAAATGGCTGGAAGACACCGTCATGTAAGGTCCGGAGCACTGTGGCACGGTCGTGGCCAAAACTTCGACGACGCCCCCCTACGTCTTGACACGAGCGACCTGTGGGGCTACGTTACCTTCCAAGCGTGCAAATGCCGCTTTTATGCCCCCGGCGTTCACTCTGGATGTCGGGTGTTTCAAGGGAGGAGCCCCACAAAGGGCTCATCCCTTTTTCTTGCGGCCACTGTATGACAGCCGCCGCAAGAATCATTCGGCAAGTGAGATGGGAGATAGAGATGAGAAACGCTTGGGTGGTACGTCCATATCCACATAATATCTACCGCATGCGGGAATTCCTTGAGGGAAACCTCGTCGCTGTTGGGTGGCCAGCACTGGGTGACCTGACCGGAATGACGACACGTGACGAAATCAAGCATCAGTTGAGCAAACAATATGGAGGAAGCGCCAGGCCTCTCGGCGCAGCCGCTGGCTCCCTCTACCGGTTCGTAGTCGAGATCCTCAAAGGAGATTTCATTGTAGTGCCCGACGGTGACAATGTGTACTTTAGTGTCGTGACATCTGACTACAGATATGAGCCCACCGTGGCAACGGATGAGGAAGGATATCCTCATCAGAGGAAGGTGCGATGGCTGCAGGATGGGCGCCCACTACCGCGAAAAGCGCTCACCGGGCGCATGTCGAATACTCTGAAAGGAAGGCTCAGTGTATTTTCGATCTACAACGTCGGCGACGTTGAGACGACCGTTGATCGCTCTGATCTTTTCAAGCCGGGAGCGGACACGGACCTGAAACCGCGCTACCTCCACAAGCTTCAGGATGGGTCACTTCGAGGCGTAAATCCGTTCACCTTCGAGGAGGCAGTCCGAAAGCTGTTGTCTCTGTATTATCCGTCTTTGGACCGCCAGTCCACGCGCAACAGTTCGAGTGGTGACACCGATCTCAAGGCCGACTTGCCCGGCGACGTCGTAGTGAGAATCCAGGTCAAGAACTTCTATCCGTCCATGGGCCATCTAGGTGAAGATGCAGTGCGCCAACTTGCTGACTCGATGGAACCTGGCGACATCGGAATCGTCGTTACGTCGGGAGTTGTTGGAAACGATGCAAAGGATCTCGCGAGCAAGTATGCGGAGAAGGGTCTGTACATTTCCTTCATTGATGGCCAACAGTTCGTCGATCTGCTGTTCGAGAACATCGACTCGATTGACGAACAGTCTCTCGGCGTCTTCGGACTCACACGCAAACCCAAGATCGTGTAAATTCGATCCGCGTCAGCCGTGCATCGGTCGATGCTGGCGCCAGTGGGTGCGGTCACGGCTCGGACGCCGGTTCCGGCGTCTCCTGATGGTGACGTAGGCGCCGCAGTCCTTCTCGGAATGGACTGCGATGGGGAGCCGGTCGAGGTCCACGTCGCCGCCGGTCCAGCGGACCTCCTTCACCGGGCCCGTCGCCGTCACCTCGGAAGGGATGCGTTGGTCCTCGAGGGTCAGGTAGCGCTCCAGCAGCTTGTCCTCGGTGACGCCCAGCCCCATTGCCGCCAGCCGGCGGGTGGCGAACAGCGCCCCCAGCACGCGCCACCCGGGATGGCCCTTGACGTTGTCGAACAACAGCGCCGGACCGCCCGTGTCGGAGCTCTTCCGGATGCCTGCGGCGATCTCGAAACGGGTGTCCACCTCCCGGTGATGGCGAAGAGGGAATTATTGCGTGGGACTGCGTAGAATGCAGGGAAAGCACCCCTGGAACATGCTTCCAGGGGTGCTCAAGCCCCTGATCGACGCCGGATCCTCGTTTCTACACCGCCCTTCGACGCCAAACGATACTCCTGACATTCCTATCAACTGCATCTGGAATGCCTCCAACCATAGGCCGAGATCGTCTCCGGTGAGTCCGGCGCGCCGCGTCAGCCCAGCTTCGAGCGCAGCATCTCGTTGACCAGGCGGGGGTCCGCCTTGCCGTCCGTGGACTTCATCACCTGGCCCACGAAGAACCCGAGCAGCGTGGTCTTGCCCTGCCGGTAGCGGGCGGCGTTCTCGGGATGGGCGGCGATGACCGCGTCCACCGCGGGTTCCAGTCGGCCCGGGTCCGCCACCTGCCGCAGCCCCCGGGCCTCGACGATCTCCGCGGGGCTCCCTCCGTCCTCCAGCATGACCGCGAAGACCTGCCGGGCCGCGTTGCCCGAGAGGACCTGTCGGTCCATGAGCGCGATCAGTTCCGCCGCGGCCGCGGGCGTGACCGGCAACGACCCGAGGGGCTTCTCCTTCAGCAGCGGACGCAGCTCGTTGACCACCCAGTTGCCCACGGCCCTCGGGTTGTGGTGGCGTCGGACCGTCTCCTCGAAGAACCGGGCGAGGCCGTCGTCCGAGGCCAGCAGCAACGCGTGCTCCGGCCCGAGACCGAGGCGGTCCCGGTAGTCGTCCATCTTCGACCGCCGGGCCGGGGTCAGCGCCGCAGGGGACGGAGTCCCGCGGTCCGCGGGGGCCGCGGCCCGGGCCGCCTCGGGCCGCGGCCGTGGACGCCTTTGCCGGCCGGCGCGGTCTCCCCGCTGCACGAGCTTGAGCCACGAGTCGCGCAGGGTCACGATGCGGTTGAAGACGAGCGCGTCCGCGGCGGAGTCCGGATCGACGCAGAAGTACCCCAGCCGCTCGAACTGGAACCGGTCCCCGGGACGCGCCGTCCCGAGGCTCGGCTCCACGCAACCCTTCACGGTCTCCAGCGACCGGGGGTTCAGCAGCTCCCGGTAGTCGCGGTCCGGGTCGGCATGGGGGTCCGCAACCGAGAACAGCCGGTCGTAGAGCCTGAGCTCGGCTTCGAGGGCATGGGCCGAGGACACCCAATGGATGGTCCCCCGGATCTTCCTGCCGCTGGCGTCGGATCCGCTTCGGGTCTCCGGGTCGTAAGTGCAGCGCAGCTCCAGCACCCTCCCGGTGGCGGGGTCCCTGACCACTCCCTCGCACCGGATGACGTAGGCGTAGCGCAACCGCACTTCGCGCCCCGGCGCCAGCCGGTGGTATCCCTTGGGTGGATCTTCGAGGAAGTCGTCCTCCTCGATGTAGATCTCGCGGGAGAAGGGGACTGTGCGCGCCCCTTCCCCGGGCACGTCATGGGGAAAGTAGGGCGCCTCCAACTCCTCCGTCCGGCCTTCCGGGTAGTTGGCGAGGACTACCTTGAGCGGGCGCGCCACCGCCAGGACCCGCGGCGCCCTGGGGTTCAGGTCGTCGCGGATGCAGTACTCCAACTGGTCCGTCTCCACGGTGTTGCCGCTCCGGGCGATGCCGACGCCGCGGCAGAAGCTGCGGATGGCCTCGGGCGTGTAGCCCCGTCTCCGCAGTCCCGCCAGTGTGGGCATGCGCGGGTCGTCCCAACCGGCCACGTGGTCCTCTTCCACGAGCTCCAGGAGCCTGCGCTTGCTCATGACCGTGTAGTCGAGGTTCAGCCGCGCGAACTCGATCTGCCTCGGGTGGGAGGGCGCGTCCACCTGTCCGAGGATCCAGTCGTAGAACTCGCGGTTGTTCTCGAACTCCAGGGTGCACAGCGAGTGGGTCACTCCCTCCAGCGCGTCCGACAGGGGATGGGCGAAATCGTACATGGGATAGATGGGCCACGCGTCGCCGGTGCGGTGGTGGGACACGCGGCGGATGCGGTAGATCACGGGGTCGCGCATCTTCATGTTCGGCGAAGCCATGTCGATCTTCGCCCGCAGCACGTGCGCGCCGTCCGCGAACTCCCCCCGGCGCATGCGGGAGAACAGGCCCAGGTTCTCCGCCGCGGCGCGGCCGCGGTAGGGGCTCTCGCGGCCCGGTCGGGTCACCGTGCCGCGGCCTTCGCGTATGGCCGCCTCGCTCAGGCTGCAAACGTAGGCGCGGCCCCGCTCGATGAGTTGGACGGCGAAGCCGTAGAGCTCCTCGAAGTAGTCCGAGGCGTTGTACGGGCCGTCGGCCCAGTCGAACCCCAGCCAGCGGATGTCGTCCTGGATGGCCTCCACGTAGAGGGTGTCCTCCTTGGCGGGGTCGGTGTCGTCGAAGCGCAGGTTGCAGCGTCCGCCGAACTCCTCGGCGACCCCGAAGTTGAGGCAGATGGACTTGGCGTGGCCGATGTGGAGGAACCCGTTGGGCTCGGGCGGAAAGCGCGTCACCACGCCGCCGGGGTGCCGGCCCGCGGCCGCGTCGTCCCGTATGATGGCGCGAATGAAGTCCGGGGGAGGCTCGCGCTTCCCCGCGCCGCCGCTCTTCGCCGTCTTGCCCATGGTGAATGACCCTAACCTGTTGTAAATCCTAGCAAATTTCCGAAATCCCGTCAAGCAAAAAGTTTGGGCGCCCCGGCCATCGAAGAGGCGTCCGCGGGCGCCGGCCGGGTCCACCTGCCAGCGTCCCAAACCTGCCCGTGGGCGCCGTCAAGCTCTCACCTGACCCCAAGGCATAGGCAACCGGCAAACGTCCACCTGGGACAATCCTGGGCGCCGTGGTGGGGTGTCTGGGGGGTCCGTCCGGGCTGTCTCTCTCCATCCGGCCAGACGTGGACCTCGCGGTGGGTGTCGATGGGGTGTCAGGATTCGGACGCCCTATGAACGCCGTGGACGCGCCCGAAGCTCTGCCGGTAGGGGTTGGGTAGGGAGAGAGAAGAAACGCCGCCCCTGTCCATCCTTGGGCGTCAGGGGCGGCGTTTCGTTGGGCAGGTTGGCTAGGGAGTGTCAGGGACCAGCTTTCCCCCGAATACCCCCAAAGAAGCGATGCCGTCCCGGGTTCTTCTGCCCTTACGGTAAGAGAACACCCCTCCCACTTCGCCGCCTTGATAAAAGCTACCCTCCAGTTTGTGGGCGCCCAGTCCCTGTCTATTCTGTGCTATGCCATTATCGAAGTACCCTTCATTATCAACAGAAACGTTCGTCCATGTGTATGTGAATGGAGAATTATCCGTTTCTCGTAATTCAACCGTCATGTCTAGCTGGCCCCCTGTAGCACCTGATGTATAGGTCAATTCAAAATTTGAGTTCGGAAGCCAGCTATAATCACTAATCCGAAGTTCTGGCGTGGTGACAAGGCAAGGGGTTGTTTTCATTAGGTTTTACGCTGGAGAGAGGATGAGTTTCTGACTACATGGAGAGTGGGACGCCGATGAGATCGAAGGCCTTTCTCTGGATGGGTGTGGGCACGGTGAGCAACTCGAAGGTGTCTGTGGAGCCGTGCATCCGCATGGTGTTTTGGGTGAGGGTGGCGAGATGATCGAGCAAGCCCCGGAAGTGATGCACCGGGAACTCGCAGTCGGTGGTGCGTCGGGTGCTGGCCTTGTGTTGGGCGCTCCGGGAGCGTTCCGGGGCCTGTACGGGGGAGGGGCGTGGCGTGGGAGAAGCGTAGGGGTGGTCATCCGCGAACAGGAGGGGAGCGAGCCAGCGGCGCATATGCCACTCCACATGATAAGCAAGCATGCACAGGAACACGTGGGCTCGCACGCGATGGCCGAGTCGGTGGTAGATGGGACGCACGTGCAGGTCGATGGTCTTGAGGCAGCGGAAGGCGCGTTCGACCGTGGCCAGACGCTTGTAGGCGTGGACCGCCTCCGTGGCGTCCAGGGTTTGGGAGTCCACGGAGGTACGAATCACGTAGATGCCGTCCAGACGGGCTTCGGCCTCGATGCGGTCGGTCTTGCGCCGGTAGCGGAACGAAGTATCGGTGACCTCGGTCTCGAAGTGCTTGGCCATCTTGTACTGGTGGATCACCCGGCCCAGCCGTTCTCCGATCTTGTGGGCGCCTCGCAGAGGGCGCTGCGGTCGGGAGACTGCGGCAACGATCTTGTCGAGTTGGCGTTCGGTGGCCTGGAGCAGGTCCTCGCGCTTGCGTGCCCGCTCGACTCGCAACAGGGGGTTCATGCAGGCCACGAGCCGCTCCCCCGGGAAGTCGGGATGGCGTATCTCGGCCAGGTCCCGCTGGTCGAACAGGGACAGTTGCAGCGGCCCGTCCCGGTCCACCAGTTGGCGCACTTCCTGGCTGCGCAGCGCGCTCACCCAGTCCAGCCCTTGCACCGGGCGCAGTTCGGAGTCGATGCGCGCACTGGTGAGCAAGCCCCGGTCAGCCACGAACACCACGCGCTTGAGCGCAAAGCGGGTGCGCAGCTTGGCAATCTGATCGGACAAGGTCCCGGGGTCTGCGGTGTTGCCCGCATAGACCTCCACTGCCACCGGACAGCCCTCGGCATTGCACAACAGCCCATAGACGATCTGCAAGGTCCCCTTCCGACCGTCCCGGGAGTAGCCCGGACGCGCCAGTTCACAGTGCCTTCCTTCGAGATAGCTGGAACTCACGTCGTAGAGCACCAGGGTGCCGTCATGCAGGTGGCGTTGCGCCAGGGCCTTCTCCATGGTCTCCTGGCGTGGGAGCAGCCAGTCCATGGCCGAGTAGAAGTCCTCTGCACTCACGTCATCCAAAGCCAGTCTCTCGCCCAGGGTGGAGGTGGCGGTTTCGGGATGGAGGGTGCGGGCAGTGGCCAGCTTGGAGCCGGCAGCGAGCAGGCGGGAGACGATCAGGGCCGTGCACCGGTCCCGCTCCGGACTCCGGCGTGCGCTCATCAAGCGAGGGAGACCGAGCTTCTCCATGGCTCCGAGCACGGCCGCCACGTGGCCGTGGGGACGGGAGCGCAAAATGGCCGGGTTGTCCCTGGCGGAGACGAAGGTATCGCCCCGCAGGGTGCGGCGGATGATGTCGATGAGATGTGGGGGCAGATGGGAGATGTTGCCGAGGGTCTCGTTCTTGACCTTGCCGTCTTCCCGGTAGGAGCGGCGGAGCAGGTGGGTCTCGTAGGTGCGGTCCTTGTAGCGTCTCCGTGTGGTAACGACGTGAACGACCTGGTTACGACGAGGCATGCTGCATGATACAACGATGCCAGAGGGAATGTCAATAGGCATTATTCATTTTTAGTGACTACAATTTGACGCCGGAATCGACGCCCCGCAAGCCGTTTCCTTAGCATTATCAATGGGTTAGGGAGGATTCGACCCCGCTTGACCCCAAGAACTTCGGACTAACGGCCTTTCCCCGATATACCCCTGTAACCGGGGTGGTGTCCCTTATGCCCATGGAAATAGCACGTTCAGGAGAATCGCCGTGTCTATCCCACCAACCCTGACTATAAATATAGATGCTATTCTCAAGCCAATCACCCATATGAATCCGTAGATTAGAACGTGGGGACCTTACAAAGATCTCTCCCCAACTCCCCTCCCGGCCGTCCGCAATCGCGGTTGTCATGTCCGCAATCGCGGTTTTCACTACGGCTTGGCAGGCCGCAACGCCGTCGTCACATGACGACGTTCCCGGGAAGTGTACTGATCGCATCTCCGTCCGGTGGTTCATACGATCCACCAGAGCAGGCAGTTCCCCCAAACTGACAAGCGGGGATTCAATGACCGGAGTAGTGACAAGCGGGGGTTCAATGACCCGAGTAGGCGGCGTAGTCGGAGTCGAAGGCAGACTGGCCAATGCGAACGGAATCGCGCCGTCGAGCCTGTACCACAACGAACCCTCGTGGACGCCAACATGACATGACGCGCCGCCGGAAGGACACCTGACCGAAACGGATCGCCCGCCTACGCTCACTTCCCGCGTTTGTCCGGGGTTAATCCTGACGGTGTTGTCCGGTATCTCCACGTGCACCGCGGGCGTTTCAGGCTCTCCAGGTACTGACAGACGTACAACCCTTACCGTTGGCCTGGGTGTCGTTGGAGTCTGCGTTGAAGGCATACCAGCCCCGGCGCCTCCCTTCGATCCGCCACCGCACCCGGCCACCAGCAACGCGCCCGCCAACGCTACCGCCAAGATCATTGTCTTCATGGGAACCTCCTTCCAGGTTGGCGGGCGGCGTGCAGGAGTCGAGGGTGTCGGAGAGAGAAACCCCCGGTAGTGGGCTGCCCGCCGCCCTTTCTCCTCGCAGCCCCCACTACCGCCGCAAGGGTCAAAGCCTACCCATACTCAGTCTCCCTTCCCCTTCGCCAGGTGCGCGAGGTAGAGACCGAGGACATACCGGATCACCCCCGTGTTGCTTCCGAAGGGCGTATCGTGCCTCTTCCGATATGCTGCCAACACCGCGGCCAGCGTATCCCGATAGACGTTGATGTTCCGATGCTCGCCGTTCCTGACCGCGGACTCTCCCCAAAAGTCTTCGGCTTCCTCTGCCGCAAGCTCTCTGTTCACGTAGTCGCAGAGGACCGCGTTTAGGACCTTCGCCGCTTCGGACCGTGCACCCCCCGGAGTACCCACGACTTGATAGCAAGCCGCGCCCGAAACGCCAAGTTTCAGGGTATAGCCGTCCCGCGGCCCGGCTACGCGTGCAGCCGTCCCGTGCCGGCCACGGTGGTGCGCCGCAGCAGGCGCCGCTCGTGGTCGGGATAGGCCGTGCGGGCGTGGATGGAGCAGAGGTTGTCCCACATGAGCAGGTCGCCCGCCTCCCAGACGTGCTCGTACCGGAAGCTCGGGTCTTCCGCGATGTCGAACAGCGTGTGGAGCACCGCGTCGCTTTCCGCCGGCTCCATGCCCTCAATGCGGACGGACATCATGCGGTTCACGTACAGCGCCTTGCGTCCGGTCACCGGGTGGGTGATGAAGATGGGTTGCACGTAGTAGCGGGCGCCGTCCAGGTCCACCTGGGCGTCCACCCTGTGCCGCTGGTAGTCGTACACCTGCAGCACCCGGCAACCCTCGAGCCTTTCCCTGAGGTCCGCGGGCACGTTGTCGTAAGCGGCGTACATGTTGTTGACCAGGGTGCGGCCGCCGTGGGCGGACACCTCGATGCCGTACAGGATGGTGACGGCGTCGGGCACCTCGTGGAACGCGGTGTCCTGGTGGAAGCCCAACTCGGCGTCGCCGTTGGCCGAGGCTCCCTCCATCGGCTTGCCGTCCTCCAGGATGTTGCTCACCACCATCACCGGCGTGGTGTAGACGTCGTCCGCGGACTTGCGCAGCCGCGGCCCCACGGTGCGCTTGCCGATGTCGCCGAACTCGGTGGTGAAGCGGTTCTGCTCTTCCACGGTCAGGCGCTGGCCGCGGAAGAGCAGGGCCACGTGTTCGTGGAACAGGGCGAGGACCTCGTCCCGGGTCCGTTGGTCCAGGGGCCGGCTCACGTCGAGCCCCCGGATCTCCACCCCGAGGGCGGGCGCAAGCGGGCGTGTGGTCAGGTTCATGGGGTCCTCCTCCCGGTTCCGGCTCACGCACGCACGGGCTCGGCGCCGGCCACGGTGCAGCGCCGCAGGATCCGCCGCTCCTCGTTGGGAAAGTCCGTGCGCGCGTGGGTGGAGCAACGGTTGTCCCACATGAGCAGGTCGCCCACCCGCCACCGGTGGTCATATACGATGCGGGGGTCCTCGGCGATGTCGAACAGTTGGTCGAGGACCGCGTCGCTCCCGCGCCGGTCCATGCCTTCGATGCGCGCGGTCATGGTCCGGTTCACGTAGAGGGCCTTCCTGCCGGTGGCCGGATGGCGCACGAATATGGGTTGCGAGTGGCTGCGGGCGCCCGCCATATCGACGTCGGGGTCGATGCGGTAACGGTTGTAGTCGTACACCTGGAGGACGGTGCGTCCTTCGAGCCGGTCCCGGAGCCCGGCGGGGATGCGGTCGTAGGCCTTGTACATGTTCGCGACCCGGGTGAGACCCCCGCGCGTGGTGACCTCGATGCCGTACAGCATGGTGGCGATGTTGGGCACCGGGTAGAAGCAGGTGTCGTGGTGGAACCACATGTCGCCGTCGCCGAACGAGGCGGTTCCGCCGGTGGGGCCTTCGTCGCTGCGGTTGGTGACCATCATCACCGGGCTGGCGTAGGCGTCCTTCGGGGACTTGACGAAACGGGCGCCCACGGTGCGCTTGCCGAGCTCGCCGAAGGCGGCGGCGAAAGCGGTCTGCCGGTCCTCGGTCAGGTCCTGTCCCCGGAACAGCAGCAGCACGTGCTCGTGGAAAGCGTCCAGGACCCGGGCGCGGGTCTCCCGGTCCAGCGGCTCCCGCAGGTCCAGGCCCTTGACCTCGGCGCCGATGGCGGACGATAACGGTTGGATCGTCAGGCTCATGGGGTCGGTCTCCTGAGTCGTGCGGGACGTTTCTATCCCGCCTCCGGGCGGGGTGTCAAGAATCGGGGACCGGCGGGGACCGGGAAACCGCAGCGGGACGCGCGGCGACTCGCGCGGCCGGACGGCAAGGAGGGAAGCGTCGATGCAATGGCTCGAAGACCAGGTAGCAGTGGTGACCGGCGCCGGGTCGGGGATCGGCAAGGCGGTGGCGGCCCGTTTCGTCGAGGAAGGCGCCAAGGTGGTGGCCTTCGACCTGTCGGCCCGGCGGCTGGCCGCGTTGCAGGACGAGGTGGGGGAGGGCGTGGCGGTGGTGCGCGGCGACGTGCGGAGCCTGGAGGACAACCGGCGGGCGGTGGCCGCGGCCGCGGCGGAGTTCGGCCGGCTCACCGTGTTCGTGGGCAACGCCGGCATCCACGACGGCAGGCGCGCCTTGATGGACCTCTCCGACGAGGAGTTGGAGCGCGGCTACGAGGAAGTCCTGGGGGTCAACCTCAAGGGCTACCTGCTGGGCGCCAGGGCGGCGTGGCCCGAGATCCGGAAGACCCGGGGCAACATGGTGTTCACCCTGTCCACGTCGTCCTTCTACGTGAGCGGCGGGACGTTGTACGTGGCCTCCAAGCACGCCGCCCTGGGGATGGTGCGCCAGTTGGCCAACGAGCTGGCCCCGTCCGTCCGGGTCAACGGCGTGGCCCCGTCGGGCACGGCCACCGGCCTGCGCACGGCGCCGTCCCTGGCCCGCGGCCCGGGCGCCGGGGACGACGTGTTCGGCGCTCCCCGGGCTCCCGCGGCGTTGAGCCGGAACCTGCTGGAGGTCGCGGTGGAGCCCGAGGACCACGCCGCGGCCTACGTGATGCTGGCGTCGTCCCAGTCCCGCGTCATGACCGGCGAGGTGATCCATACGGACGCCGGCCGCGGGGTCACCTCGGTCCTGACCCGGTAGCGGTTCCCGATCTCCGGTTCCGGATCCACGATTGCAACGAGGGGAGGCGTCTCGAACCATGACCGCGGCATTGCAGGGAACCATGGCCGTCGATCTCAGCGGGCACGTGGCGGGGCCGTTCGCCGGGAGTCTCCTGGGAGACCTCGGGTGCGACGTCATCAAGGTGGAGTTGCCGGACGGGGGCGATACGCACCGGGGGCGGAACCCGCTCTACGAGGGTTACGGCCCCAGCTTCCGCGCCCTCAACCGGAACAAGCGGAGCCTGACCCTCGACCTGCGGCGGTCCGAGGGGAGGGAGGCGCTCCTCAAGCTGCTGGAGAAGGCGGACGTCCTGCTGGAGAACTTCCGTCCGGAGACCCGCACCCGGCTCGGCCTCGATTACGAGCGCCTGTCCCGGCGCAACCCGAGGCTGGTCCACTGCTCCATCACGGGCTACGGCCAGGAAGGTCCGTATCGCGACAAGCCGGGGTTCGACACCATCGGCCAGGCCCTGAGCGGCATGCTGAGCCTCATGACCGACTTCGACCGGCCCAGGGTGGTGGGGGTGTCCGTCACCGACCATTCCACCGGGGCGTTCGCCGCCTACGGCATCCTGGCGGCGTTGCTGGCGCGCCACCACACGGGCCGGGGCCAGTTCGTGGACGCGTCGCTGCTGCGCACCAGCCTGGCGTTCATCGAGTCCCACATGGCCGACTACCTGAACGGCGGCGAGGCCATCACGCGCGAGAACTTTCCCCGGGGCCGCATCTACTGTTTCATCCCCGCGGACGGAAAGCCCCTGGTGGTCCATCTTTCCGGGCACCAGAAGGCGTGGGAGGGGCTGGTGGCCGCGGCGGGGCGGCGCGACCTCCTGGAAGACCCCCGTTTCGCCACCCGCAACGACCGCTGGAAGCATCACTACGAAGTCGTCCCCATCCTGCAGGCCGAGTTCGAGAAGAAGCCGCGGGCCCACTGGCTCCAGGCCCTGGACGCCGCGGGCGTGCCCAACGCGCCCATATACCGCATCGAAGAGGTGCTGGAGGACCCGCAGGTGAGGGAGATGGGCCTGCCCCAGGAGATCCGGCATCCGAAGATGGGGCCGAGCAACCTCATCGGCAACGCCGTCCGGCTCTCCGACACCCCTGCCCGGTTCCATCGGGCCGCGCCGCTCCTGGGCGAGGACACCGACGAGATCCTCCGGGAGCTGGGTTACGACGAGGCGACGTTGGCGCGGCTCCGGGAGCGAGGGGTGACCGGCTCCCGGCCGTGAGGCGAGCCGCGGCGCGAACGCCGCGGCGCGGGCGCGAATCTTGGCGGCTGAGGAATCTTGACGGCCGAAGACCGGTAGTGGTAGAGGCTATGGAGAAGGGCGCGAAACGTCCGGAAACGTTCACAAGGGGGTAACCAAAATGGCGGGTAACGGAACGCAAGAGGGCTGTGAAGTCATCATTTCCTCGGACTCCCACGTCATGGAGCCGTCGGACACCCTGGCGGAAAGGTGTCCCGGCGCTTTCAGGGACCAGGTGCCGCGCTTCCCCAAGCTGGAGGTGGGCACGAGTTTCCAGACCCAGCCGGGCGGGTCCGACCCGGACAAGCGCATCACCGAGATGGAGACCGACGGCGTGAGCGCGGAGGTGCTCTTTCCCACCTACCTGCTGCCCCACTTCGCCATGGACGACGCTAGGCTGCAGGAGGTCTCCTTCCGGGCCTACAACGACTGGGTGCTGGACTACTGCTCGGTGGCGCCCAACCGGCTGGTGGGCGTGGCGGCCATCTCCGTGTACGACATCGACAAGGCGGTGGAGGAGCTGGAGCGCTGCGCCAGGCTCGGCCTGAAGGGCTCGCTCATCTGGCAGGCGCCGCATGCGGACCTGCCGTTCCGGTCCGAGCACTACGAGAAGTTCTGGTCCGCGTCCGAGGACCTGGGGATGCCCGTGCACCTGCACATCCTCACCGGCCACGGCTACCACAAGCAGACCGTGTTCGGTAACAAGCGCACCGGGGTGGAGGCCTACCGGGGCAGCGTCAACCTGAAGCTCCAGGAGATCATCAACGCCGTGTTCGACTTCATCTTCTACGGAGTCATGGAGCGCCATCCCGGGCTCAAGTTCGTCTGCGTGGAGAACGAGATCGGCTGGATGCCGTTCATGCTGCAACAGTGGGACTACTACTGGAACCGCTTCAGGAAGGAGAACCCCATCTCCATCACCAGGAACCCCAGCGAGTACTTCGCCCGCCAGGTGTACGGCACTTTCTTCCGCGACACGGTGGCCGGGCACAACTTCGACTGGTGGGGCCAGGACAACTGCATGTGGTCCAACGACTACCCCCACGCCAACTCCACGTGGCCGGACTCGAAGCAGTACATCGACCGGGACCTGGGCCACTTGCCGGCCGACATACGGAGGAAGCTGGTCTATACCAACGTCAGGAACCTCTACCAGCTCGACATTCCGCACCCCGCGCAGTAGCTCGAAAGCCGCCCCTCGGCGGCTTTCGTCCGCTTGCGGCAGGTTGCGGGCGGGGACCCGCGGCCCCGCTCGAAGCTCGGGGCGTCGTTTCCGGAACCGGAATCCTACCGGTCTCCGGTCCCGGGGAGGGCGCCGGGACGAGGCCCGAAGCGTTCATGGGCGTCACCGTGGGCGGGACCGGTTTCCCCAACCCGAAGGAGGGCCATCATGGCGAGACCAGAAGCGGCGGCAGCGCCGCGGGAATTCATCGAAGGCGTGCTCAACTACCTCGCGGAAACGAGCGAGGCGCCCGAGAGCTACGGCGGCATGAGCCAGTCGGAGGCCGACCGGAAGCGCAAGGGCAAGTACCGGGGCCACGCCATGAAGATCCGCAACGCGCGCCCGCTGGCCGACGAGTTGTCCCTGGAGCGCGAGGGGTTCGTCCTCGTGCGCCACGACACCCGGATGAAGGACTTCTACGACGAGGACGAGGTGCGCACGGTCTATTACGGGGAGACCGAGGAGCTGGTGAAGGAGACCTCCGGCGCGAAGCGCGTGGTGGTCTTCGACCACACCCTCCGCTCGGGCGACGAGGCCACCCGGGAACGGCAGCGGATCAGCGGCCCGGTGCGCAGCGCCCACAACGACTACACGGAATGGTCGGGGCCCCAGCGGGTCCGCGACATCCTGCCGGAGGAGGCCGAGGAGTTGCTCAGGGGGCGGTTCGCGGTGGTGCAGACGTGGCGGCCCATCAACCGCCCGGTGACGCGGGAGCCCCTGGCCATTGCCGACGCCCGGAGCACCGGCATGGAAGGGGCGGTGCCGAGCGCGCGCATCTATCCCGACCGGCGCGGGGAGGTCTATCACTACACCTACAACCCGGAGCACCGCTGGTACTATTTCCCGCACATGCAGCGCCATGAGGCGGTGGTGTTCAAGACCTTCGAGTCGGAACGGGACGGACGCGCCCGGTGGACCCTGCACTGCGCCTTCGACGACCCGGACACGCCCCCCGGCGCCCCGCCCCGGGAGAGCATCGAGATGCGCACGCTGGCGTTCTTCTAGCGGACCCCTTCGCCGTTGGAAGGGACACGCTCATCCTGCGCCCTCTCCATCGGACGGGAGAGAGTTGGTCAACGCACGGCGCACGATCGAGCGTCCCCTCCCCCCTTGAGGGGGAGGGACAGGGAGGGGGGTACGGCGGGGCGAAGGGGGTTGGAGACCGCGGTTGCCGGTATCCCAACGAAGGAGACGCAGATGAGCACTTTCGACGTGGTGGAAACGACTATCGACGCGGTCCACCAAGCCTTCGAGTCGGGGCGGTTGACCCCGCGGGAGCTGGTGCAGGCGTACCTGGACCGGATCGAGGCTTACGACCGGAAGGGACCGGCCCTCAACTGCATCATCACCGTCAACCCCAACGCCCTGGAGGAGGCCGACCGGCTCGGCGCTTCGCCCCGCACGGGTCCGCTCCACGGCATTCCGGTGGTGTTCAAGGACCAGGGGGACGTCAAGGGGATGCCCACGACCCTGGGCAGCGTGCTGTTCGAGGACTACTACCCGGACCGCGACTGTTTCGTGGCGGAGAAGCTCAAGGAAGCGGGCGCCGTCATCCTGGCCAAGGCCACCTTGGGCGAGCTGGGCGGGGGCGACACCCACGGCTCCCTGTTCGGCTCCAGCCGCAACCCCTACGACGTGGAGCGCACGGTGGGAGGGTCCTCCGGCGGCAGCGGAGGCGCGGTGTCGGCCAACCTGGCCGCGGTGGCCGTGGGCCAGGAGGGCTACGCCTCCATACGCCGGCCCTCCACCTGGAACTGCGTCGCCGGCATGCGTCCGACCCCGGGGCTGGTGAGCCGCGGCGGGGTCTATGACGGCTGGCCCGACGTGACCGGCTCCCTGGGGCCCATGGCGCGCACGGTGGGCGACATGGCGCGGTTGCTGGACGTGATGGTGGGCTACGACCCGGAGGATCCGGTGACGGCCCGGGGCGTCGGCCGTACGCCCCCGAGCTACGCGGACCTGCTGGATGCCGAGGGTCTGCGCGGCGCGCGCCTGGGGGTCCTGCGCGAGCCCATGGGTTACATGGCGGAGCCGGACACCGACGACTTCCGGCAGGTCACCGAGGTGTTCGACCGGGCGGTGGCGGACCTCCGGTCCTGCGGCGCCGAGGTGGTGGACCCGGTGGCGATACCCCGGCTCGACGAGTTGCTCGCCAAACGGGCGTCGAGCCCCACCAGCGGCGAGGAGTCCTTCCGGCGGTATTTCGGCAGGAGCGCCAAGCGCCCCTTCGAGTCGCGCCGGGAAGCCATGGCCTCCCCGGATTTCGCCAAGGTCCACCACAACGCCCGGAACCGGTGGCAGGCGCCCGCCGACCCCGGGAAGCATTACGAGTACCTGCTCGCCCGGGAGGCGCTGATGGGCAACCTGTTGCAGGTCATGGCCGACCACCGGCTGGACGCCATCGTGCACAAGTCGGTGGAGCACCAGCCCACCCTCATCCGCGACGGCGTCCGGCCGCCGTTCGTCAACATGAAGGGGGTGCCCCATATCAACACCTTCCTGGTGTTCGTATCGTCGGTGGCGATCCCCGCGGGCTTTACCCGGGACGGCCTTCCCGGGGGGATCACGTTCCTGGGACGGCCCTACGACGACGGCCGCATGATCCGGTTCGCCTACGCCTACGAGCAGGCCACCCGCCACCGCCGGCCGCCGGCCGCGGCGCCGGCGCTCTGACGCGGCCACAGGCGGGATCCGCGCGCGTTGCGAGGCGGGTTCGTGCCAACAAACCCGAAGCCCATGGTGGCCGCGGGGTCCGCGCGCGTTGCGAGGCCGGGGTCTCGCGGCGGCCGTGAAGCCGCCGGCGGCCGCTCGGCCGGGCGCGCGCCGGCCGACTCCCGCGCAAGGGGAAGGGAGGGAGGATGCCCCGCATACCGGAGCTCACGAGACGGGACGACGTTCCCGAAGACCAGCGGCGGCACTACGACGCCATCATGGCCAGCCGGAAACGGATCGGCGCGCCTTACGCCAACCTGCTCCACTGCCCGGACTTGGCGGCGCGCACGGCCCACCTGGTGGGGTATTCGCTGCATACCTCGGACTTTCCCCGCAAGGAGAAGGAGCTCGTCATCTGCACGGTGGCCCGGGAGATGGACTGCGTGTACGAGTGGGCCGCCCACTCGGGCCACGCCCTCGACGCCGGAGTACGGGAGGAGGCGGTGGCCGCCATCCGCGACGGCAGGGCGCCCGAGGGCCTCGACCCTGACGAAGCGCCGCTGGTCCGGTACGTCCAGGAGCTCCTCCGGCCGCCGCGCCGGGTGACCGAGCCCACCTTCCGGGCGCTGCGGGAACGTCTCGGGGACCGGAGGCTGGCGGAGCTTACCGGCATCGTCGGCGCGTACGTGGGCCTCGCGTGCTCGCTCAACGCCTTCGAGATCCCTGCGCCCGAAGGCATGCCGATCCTGCCCGCGGGATGAACGCCATGTCCGAGCCCGTACCGGGTCCCGTCCCCTTCGACGACGCCGCCGCGGAGAACGGCATCCCCGTCCTGGACGCGGCCGATTTCCTGGCCGGCGCTCCCGGCGCCCTGGAGCGGACGGCCCCGGGGCTGCGCCGCGCCCTGGAGCAGGTGGGTTTCTATTTCCTGTACGGCCACGGCGTGCCCCGGGGACTGGTGGACGACGTGTTCGTCCAGTGCGCCCGTTTCCACGCGCTCCCGCTTTCGGAGAAGATGGAGATCCGGGGCAACGAGCACAACGTGGGATACATGCCGGTGAACGGATACGTGTCCCGGAGCTCCCGGGTGGAGAAGGCCACCCGGCCCAACTTCGTGGAGGCGTTGTTCCTCAAGCGGGACCTTCCCCCCGACCATCCGGACGTGGTGGCCGGCGTGCGCTACCGTTGCGCCAACCAGTGGCCGGAAGCCCGCGCGCTGCCGGGTTTCCGGGAGACCGTGACGGCCTACCTGGACGCCATGGAGCGGCTCTGCAAGCGCATGCTGCCGCTCTACGCCGCGGCCCTGGACCTCGACCCGGACTACTTCCGGGAGGCCTTCGCCGAGCCCCAGTACACCCTGCGCATGTCCCATTACCCGCCCGCGGAGCAGGGCGGCGCCGACCAGTACGGGCTTGCGCCGCACACGGACTCGAGCTTCCTCACCATGCTGCCGCAGTCGGAATTGCCCGGCTTGTCCATCCGCATGCCCTCGGGCCGATGGGTGGAGGCGCCCGCGGCGCCCGGCGCGTTCCTGGTGAACTCCGGGGACATGCTGCGCCGGTGGACCAACCACCGGTTCCTGTCCACGCCCCACCGGGTGGTGAACCGGAACGCCGGCCGGGACCGCTACGCCGTCCCGTTCTTCTTCGACGCCGCCCACGACTTCCCCATGGCGTGCCTGCCCACCTGCCAGGGACCGGCCAATCCCCCCCGCTACGAGCCGGTCACCTACAGCGAATACATGCGCTGGTTCGCCCGACAGTACGACCACGTGCGGGACCGGGACGGCCACGAGCCCGGGGACCCCGGCGTCCCCACCGTCCGGTAGCGGTCGAGGGATGGCGCGACCGTCGAGGAGGGGTGTCAATTTGGTAACACTTGCTGTGGAAAAGTCTGTCGATAACGCCGGAAAGCACCGGCAACGGTCCCTGTTCATCCGTGATCCAACGGATAGCCCAATGGTTGGGCAACGCTTTCTTCGAGAAATTCGGATAGTTGCGGACGGGACGCCGATTCCGGTGGACGGGGCCGCCTCGCCCGGTCGGGGCCGGGAAGCGTGTAAGTGACCGACTCTCAAGGGACAACGGTCTCCCGGGCCAACCTCCGGGCGCTGCTCCGGCCGAGGTCGGTGGCGGTGGTGGGCGCGTCGCCCAGGGCGAGCACCGGCGGGAGGATCCTGGGGAACGTCCTCGCCTCGGGTTTCCGGGGAGCGGTCTATCCGGTGAACCCCAACCATGCGGAAGTCCGGGGCCGGAAGTGCTACCCGTCCCTCGACCGGCTCCCCGAAGCGCCGGACTGCGTGGTGGTGGCCTTGCCCGCGTCCCAGGTGCTGCGCGTGGTGGAAGAGGCGGTGGCGGCGGGGGCGCCTTCGGGCATCGTGGTGGCCGAGGGGTTCTCCGACGGCGATACCGCCCCGGGCCGCCGGCGGCAGCGCGAACTCCGGCGCTTGGCGGCCAAGGGCGGCATGGCCGTCACCGGGCCTTGCTGCATGGGGGTGGCGAGCCTGCGGTACGGGTTCGCCAACTCCTATTTCTCGATTCCCCGGGACGCGGTCCCGGGCGGGGTGTCGCTGGTCTCCCAGAGCGGCGGGTTGACCAACGCGGTCACCGAGTTGGGGGCCAGCCGGGGCGTCGGGTTCAACTACATCATCTCCAGCGGCAACGAGGCGGTGGTGGAGATGGCCGACTACGTCGAATACTTGGCCGACGACCCCGAGACCCGGGTCATCGCCTGCATCATGGAAGGGGCCGGGGACGGCGCCAAGCTGCGCCGGGTGCTGGCGTCGGCGGGCCGGAAGAAGCCCGTGGTGGTGCTGAAGCTCGGCCGCACCGAGTCCGGGCGGAGGGCCACGGTGGCCCACACCGGCACCCTGGCCGGGCGGCAGGAAGCCTACGCGGCGCTGTTTCGCGAGACCGGCGCGGCGCCGGTGGACAGCATCGACGAGTTGGTGGAGACCGCGGGCCTGTTCCTCCACGCGCGCCTCCCCGCGGGAGGGAGGGCGGCGTTCCTCACCATCTCCGGCGGGGCCACCGCGCTCATCAGCGACGTCAACGCCGCCGCGGGCCTGGAGTGCCCGGACCTGTCCGCGGCCGCCCACGCGAGGCTCCGGGAGATTCTCGGGGTCACGGACCGTCCGTTCCACAACCCCATCGACACCGTGGGGATGCCGCGGATCGAGCAGGGCGACAACCTCACCGCGGTGCTCGATACCCTGCTCGGGGACGACGGCATCGACCTCGTGGGCTTGGCCCTGAGCGTCAAGCGCACCGGCGCGCCGGCCCAGCGGAAGCTGCTGGACCAGGTGGCCGCGTGCGCCCGCACCGCGGCCAAGCCCCTGTTCGTGCTGTCGCTGGCTTCCAACGGCCTCACCGGCGACTGCCGGGCGTTCTCCGGCGAGACCGGCGTCCCCATGCTGGAAGACGTGGCCCGAGGCATGAAGGCGGTGCGCAGGCTCGTGGACTACGCGGCCTTCCTCCGCCGGGGGGAGCCTTCCCGGGTTCCCGGGACGTCGGTGGACTTCCGGCCGCCCGAAGGCGCTGGCGCCCTCACCGAGTACGAGAGCAAGCGGGCGCTGGCGCGCGCGGGCCTGCCGGTGACCCGGGAGGGGTTGGCCGAGACCCCGGAACGGGCCGCGGCCATTGCCGCGGACCTGGGCTTTCCGGTGGTCCTCAAGGTCCAGTCGCCGCAGGTCCCGCACAAGTCCGACGTGGGCGGCGTCCATCTCGGCGCCCGGACCGCAAGAGAAGTGGAGGAGGCGTTCGTCCGCATGGTCGAAGGCGTCGCCGGGGCCTGCCCGGACGCGCGCATCGACGGGGTGCTGGTCCAGGAGATGGTGCCGGACGGGCTGGAGGTCATCGTCGGCATGGCCCACGACGTCCAGTTCGGGCCGCTGGTGATGCTGGGCCTGGGCGGGATATACGTGGAGGTGTTCGGGGACGCGGCCTTCCGGCTGCCGCCGCTGGGCGAGGCGGACGTGCGCGAGATGCTGGCGGAGTTGCGCGGCGCCGCCCTGCTCGAAGGCGTGCGCGGCGGACCGCGGCGGGACCTGGACGCCCTGGTCCGGTGCGTGGTGCGCTTCGGCGACTTCGTGGTGCGGAACGCGGGCCGGTGCAGCGCCGTCGAGATGAACCCGGTGATGGTGCGTCCCGAGGGCTGCGGCGTGGTGGTGGCGGACGCGCTCATCACCTTGCCGGATCTCGCGGAGCAGGGAGGACCCCATGAGCTACGAGAACCTGCTGTATGAAGTGGCCGGCCACGTGGCCACCATCACCCTCAACCGCCCGGAGGCGATGAACGCCATCAGCTACCGGGCCCGGGACGAGCTCGTGGACGCGTGCGGGAAGGTATCCGCGGACCCGGACGTGTGGGTGTGCATCCTCACCGGCGCGGGGGAGCGGGCCTTCTCCACCGGGCTCGACTTGAAGGAGCGGGCGAGGGAAGCGGACGACGCGACCTTCTTCGACAAGCGGCGCGAGCGCAACCGGCCGAGCGTCCACTCCCAGAACCGGGCGGTGGCCGCGCTGGAGAAGCCCACCATCGCGGCGATCCGGGGCTATGCGGTGGGCGGCGGCCTGGAGCTCGCCCTGGCCTGCGATATCCGCGTGGCCGCGGAGGACGCCAGGCTCGGGATGTTCGAGGTCCGGCGGGGCCGCTTGGGGGGCGGCGGCGGCACCCAGCGCCTGCCGCGGCTCGTGGGCATGGCCAAGGCCCTGGAGCTCTGTCTCACGGGTGAGGCCGTGGGCGCGGAGGAAGCCCTGCGCATCGGCCTCGTGAACAGGGTGGCGCCGGTGGACGGGTACATGGACGCGGCCCGGGAGATCGCGGCCAGGATCTGCCTCGGCGCGCCCTTGTCCGTCATCGCCATCAAGGAGGCCATTACCAGGGGTTGCCAGCTTCCCCTGGAGCAGGGGCTGAAGCTCGAGAGCGAGTTGGGCCTCGCCCTCTCCACCACCGAGGACCAGAAGGAGGGCTCGCGCGCTTTCGCCGAGAAGCGCCCCGCGGTGTGGAAGGGGCGGTAAGCGGGCCGCGGCGGCCGGGCGGTCCGCGTCGGCCGCGGTCCGGCCCATGGAACGCAGGAGGAAAGATGAGCACGAACCTGAGCGGCAAGTACGCCATCGTCGGGGTGGGCCAGAGCCCCCTGGGCAAGGCGCCGGAGCTTGGCCCCATCGGGCTCTTCGCGGTGGCGGCCAGGAACGCCATCGAGGACGCCGGCCTGAGGAAGGAAGACGTGGACGGCCTCATCACCCGGGGGCCGGACGACGTGTACTGCCACCACCAGCGGGTGGGAGAGGCCCTGGGGCTCGACGTGACCTTCAGCACCTCCACCGCCAACGGCGGCGCGAGCCAGGCCATGGCCGTGGCCATGGCCTGCATGGCCATCGAAGCCGGCGTCTGCCGTACCGTGGTGGTGGGCTACGGCCGCGACACCTGGTCGCGCACCCACCGTGACGCCGAGGCCAAACAGGCGGTGGCCTCCCGGCCTCGCACCTACTCGGAGTTCGGCTCCGAGTTCGGCCAGTTCGGCGCCCCGGTGAACTACGCCGTCGCGGCCCGGCGCCACATGGAGCGCTTCGGCACCACCAAGGCGCAACTCGGCGCCATTGCGGTGGCGTTCCGCAACCACGCCCGCAGGAACCCCCTGGCGTTCATGCAGAAGCCTCTGACCCTGGACGAGTACCTGAACGCCCGGCTCATCGTGGACCCCCTGTGCCTCTACGATTGCAGCGTCTTCATCGACGGCGCGGGCGCGGTGGCGGTGACCAGCGCGGAACGGGCCCGGGACCTCCGGCAGCCCCCCGCCTACGTCCTGGGGTTCGGCTTCGGCAACCGACTGAGCGGCTGGTACGCCGACGACAACATGATCACCACCGGGGCCAGGGAAGCGGGGGAGGCGGCCTACCGCATGGCCGGCATCGGTCCCGGGGACGTGGACACGGCCCAGATCTACGACTGCTTCACCCACATGGTGTTGCTGCAACTCGAGGACTACGGCTTCTGCGCCAAGGGGGAAGGGGGGCCGTTCGCGGCCTCCGGCGCGCTGGAGCTCGGCGGCGCGCTGCCCACCAACACCTCGGGCGGGCAACTGTCCGAAGGGCATATCGAAGGCATGCTCCAGGTCCTCGAAGGCGCTCGGCAGGTCCGCCGCGAGCACACCCCCGACCGCCAGGTCGCGGACTGCGACATCGCCCTCGTCACCGGCCACGGCGGCAACACCGTGTGCCAGTCGGCGCTGATCCTGGGGAGGGAAGCGGGATGAGCGAGTACCGCAAGCCGCTGCCGCCGCCGTCGGTGGAGTCGGCGCCCTTCTGGGAAGCCTGCAAGCGGCACGAACTGGCGGCGCCCCGTTGCGACGCCTGCTCGCACCACTGGTTCCCGGCCACCGCCACGTGCCCCCGGTGCTGGAGCACGGACTGGACCTGGACACGGGTGAGCGGAAGGGGGAAGATCTACTCCTTCGGCGTCTATCACCGGGCCTACCACAAAGGCTTTGCCGACGAACTGCCCTACGCGCTGGTGATCGTCGAGTTGGACGAGGGTCCCCGGCTCACCACCAACGTGGTGGACTGCAAGCCCGACGAGCTGCGCTGCGACATGCCGGTGGAGGTGGTGTTCGAGGACGTCACCCCGGACCGGACCCTGTACAAGTTCCGGCCCGCGAGGGGCGGGTAGCCCCCGGTCCCGCTGACGGAGGTCCCATGCGACACAGCACCGAGCGCTTGCTCGTGACCCATACCGGAAGCCTGCCGCGCCCGCGGGAGCTCATCGAAGTGATGCTCGCGGAGAACGAGGGCAGGGAGGTGGACCGGGCCGACTACGAGGAGAGGCTCCGGCGGTCGGTCCACGACGTGGTGCGCCGACAGGTGGAACTGGGCGTGGACGTGGTGGACGACGGCGAGTTCAGCAAGCGCGGGTTCGCGGTGTACGCGCACCAGCGGCTCGACGGGCTCACCGCCACCGGCCGGGTGCGGGTCTCGCCCTGGGACGGTTCCCGGGAGTCGCAGGCGTTCCCGGAGTTCTACGCCGCGGCGAGGTCCCCGGCGGGAGCGAAACCCAACCCCGGCAACATGCAGATGGCCTGCACCGGCCCCATCGCCTACAAGGCCCGGGAACGGCTCGCCCGGGACCTGGAGAACCTCGCGGCCGCGGCGGCCGCCGCGGGAGCCGCGGAGGCGTTCGTGCCCGCCATCTCCCCCTGCGACGTGGCCGGCAACCTGGAGAACGAGTTCTACGCCACGGGGGAGGAGTTCCTCTTCGCCATCGCCGACGCCCTGCGCGTCGAGTACCAAGCCATCGTCGATGCCGGCTTCCTGCTCCAGATCGACGACCCGCTGCTCGTCAACTACTACGTCAAGAACCCGCACCTGGACGTGCGGCAGTGCCGGGCGTGGGCGGAAGGGCAGGTCGAAGCCATCAACCACGCCCTGCGAGGCATTCCCGAAGACCGGGTGCGCTACCATACCTGCTACGGCATCAACATGGGGCCGCGGGTCCACGACATGGAGATGAAGGACTTCATCGACATCGTCCTCGAGATCCGCGCGGGGGCCTATTCCTTCGAAGCCTCCAACCCGCGCCACGAGCACGAATGGCGCATCTGGGAGGACGTAAAGCTGCCCGAGGGCAAGCTCGTCGTCCCCGGCGTCATCACCCAGTCGTCGGTGGTGGTGGAGCACCCGGAGCTGGTCGCGGAGCGGCTCATGCGGTTCGCCGGACTCGTCGGGCGCGAGAACGTCATCGCCGGCAGCGACTGCGGCTTCGGCACCCAGGCCCTGGAAGTCCCGGAGATCCACCCGGCCATCGTCTGGGCCAAGTTCCGGGCCATGTCCGAAGGGGCGCGCCTGGCCAGCCGGCGGTTGTGGAGGGAGTGACAGGCGACTTGCGGACCGCAGCTCATGTGTTACGGTCAAGATGGGGCTTTGAAACTCTATTTCTGAATCCCACGTACAGGCAAGAAAAAAGCGTCCACACGGTTTTCGACACTTGGGTCGTTGAGGAGAGAAGAGTGGAATGCGCCTACAGTCATCTTGGCTTGTCTGATTGGCCGTTCTCTGTTGTGCCCAGGGCCAACTTGTGTACGTTTATCGCCGGGAGGCCTCAACTGGACTCAGACGTCAACGAGTTGCTCCGTAATTTATCGAGGCGTGACGTGTCTTCCATCCACGTTTTGTGGTCCTGGTTCGGTGCAGGCAAGACGCACTCCCTCCATTTTCTCGCCAACCGTGCAAGGGAGTTGAACGGTAGTGGGCCGCTGATCCAGCTTCATCCCGTGTACACAGAATTTCCAAGATCGGCCAGGAACTTCGTTGATCTCTATCGAACCTTTGCCAGTTCGATGAACCTCCAGGTATTTGCCGACGCGTTTCTTGAGTTGGGCACTTCACCCCAACAACAGTCAGTATACGACGACCTTTTCACCAACAACCCGGACCTCGCAAACGCCCTAAGGCTCCTGGCTACCGGGGATGGCCGAGAACAAACGACAGCAAGGCGCTGGATGAGGGGAGACGTCCTTCCACAATCGGAATTCCGTCATGTTGGCATTTCTCAAAAGATCCGAACCACTGACTTGGGTACCCGGACACTTGCCGATCTGCTCAACCTTCTGACCATGGCGGAGCAGTTGAAAGGACGGCAAGGTCATCGTCTCATCTGGTTGATCGACGAGTTTCAGCGCGTGCAGCACGCAGGCAAGAACGGAGTCCTGGACATCAATGCAGGACTACATTCACTCTTTAACGCATGTCCTGCAGGACTGTCTCTGGTATTATCGTTCTCCGGGCAACCGGATCCCAAGAGCCTGCCCGCGTGGTTCAGTCCTGAAATGAAAGATCGTATCGGCGTAACGAAGGTAATGGTACTGCCGCCTCTTCAAAGAACTGAAGCGCAGAGGTTTGTCGAAGACGTCCTCAGGCAGTTCCGTATGAACGGATACAATGATTCGGTTTTGTACCCATTTACTACCGAATCGTGTGATGCGATTTTGGATTACCTCGAAGAGAAAGGCAACCTGCGCCCACGTTCCGTAATGGAGGCATTCAATGCGGTTCTCGAGAAGGCCGACCCTCAAATCGAGGTGAACCAGATCAACTCGATTTCCGGAGCGTTCGTCAAAGTTGCGCTAGCGGGCCACGTGGTCCTTTCCAGTGAAGAAGGACAGTGAGTCACCATGAGTAGTTTGCTTCAAGTCCTGGGTGAGCCTGGCGTCGACGAAACATTGGATGAACTCATGAAGTCGTCAGAAGCGGCATTCGACCGAAGCCATCTCGAAAACCTCTTGCAGGATCATGGTACGGTTTCGCCTGTTCAGCTATTTGACCGTCTCCTGCATTCCAACGTGCTGCAAAACATTGGCCAACGTTTTGCGTTATCTGCTCACGGTCGGAAACTTTCGCTACTCATCAGTGCGATCAACGGCGCAGACATTGAATATGTGTTTCTTCGCCTACGCCGTATTGATGGAGAAGGACCCACTTACGAATTGGTCAGACAAGGGATGACCACGGAGTTCTTTAGCTCCCTGATCGACCGGCCAGGCTTTGGCGCCCTATATGTTTGTTCGCCTTGGATAAATCCGTTGGAAGAGGACTGCAAGAGGCTGAAATATGCGATGACAGAGGAGGAGAGGCGTACTGGAATACGGCCAAGATTACAGGTCGTGACACGTCCCCCTGAGAATCAACCTCGTGGTACGGAGATGGGATTGGACTGTTTCAGAGAGGTAGGCGGGATTGTCTATTACCACAAGAGATTGCACAGCAAACTGTACATTAGAGAACCAGGTTTGAACGGCGGACTGCTATTGGCGATAGTAGGTTCCGAGAACCTGACCCGCTCCAGTTGGCTTGAACTTGGCATTATGGTTAACGGTAACGACCGGATCGTCAACGAACTGATCCGCTACTTTAACAATCTGGCGAACATCGCTACAGAAGCCCAGGAGTATTCCCATGAATGACGGTAAGGAGTTAATTGCGGACAAGTACGGCTTATCCCGCGACAATTTCATTCTCGACCCGATCGAGGACGTTGATTGTTTCGCGAGAGACGACATTGCGGTACAGGACATTGCAGAAGGCCTCGACATCGACTTGGTGACCGGGTTGGCACCGAAGCGTCTGGTGTGGGGACCATATGGCGGCGGCAAGACGCACATGCTGATGAAGACCATGAGGGAGCTGGAGAAACTTACGAACATAAAGGCGTTCAGGATCGAGTGCCCGGATCTGTCCAGGAAGTCCCGGTTCCATGATCTTTACCGCGAAGGCGTTATGCGATCTCTAGGAGAGGCTTTCGTAATAGGATTGATGGAGGAAGTCGTTCAGAAGGTAGGTTTCAGGCGGCCGGGGGAATTGCGCGCTGAACTCACAGGATGGTTTGGCGATGAAGAGGTCGGCAAGGCCGCTGAACAACTTTATAATCCAAATTTCGATCGACTGAAGCTATGGCGCTGGATCTCCGGGGTCGGGATGTCACGTGCCGATCTGGATTTGCTGGGACAAACTCAGGATTTGACACAGGCTGAAGCAGCTCGACTTGCGGACTTGGTCGTAATGCTTGGCAGATTATTGAAGCGGCTTCGCGGACACACGCTTGTGTTGATCCTCGACGAGATGGAGCGGCTCAGTACGATTGGTTCAGAAGTGATTACGACCTTCCTTTCGGGATTTTCACATCTGGTAGACCCGAATCAACGCCAGGTTAGTGTGCTCATTGGCGCCTCAGCGGTGTTACAAGACGACATAGTGGAGATCTTCAATGGAACGAGTCCGGTAATGTCGCGACTAGGCGACGACGTCAAGATCGAGATTGCAGCCCTGGAGGACCGGGACGTAGAGCAATTCATCGAGAAGCTGCTTCGTTTTGTCAGGAAGAAGGATTTTGATGTTGCGGCGGCTATAGAAACGATGCACAGGTCGACCAATGAGACGTTAGACGCAACATTCTATCCATTCACCAAGGAAGCCGTCGAGGCCATGAATTCCAACCTCAACACGTTGACACCACGCGCCATTACCATGCAATTGACGAGAGCTCTGGGAAGAGCTTATCGACGACGATTGGACGTTGTTACCACCGAGTGTGTTGCGTAGGTCAAGACCGATGCCAGGGCAAATCCCAGACACACGATTCCGGTTGTCTCCTACGTTTGGCGCACAACCTCCGTTAACCTGCGATCCGATGTTGGATAAGGGGTGGCTCATAGGTCAAAATACTGTCAAAGACACGGTGGAGGCCATCTATCTGGGCAAAAGTGCTGAACCGCCGCATCGGAATGTATGGATGGACACCAGAGGGGCTCATGTTCTCTATGTAATGGGCAAGCGGCGCAGTGGCAAGAGCTATACACTGGGCACTATCGCGGAAGGACTTGTCTCGACGAAATGGGTACATCAAGGCCAAATGTCCCCTGGCGTTTTGATTTTGGATACGATGAACGTCTATTTGACCATGCCCTTCGCCGTAGAAGGCACGTTGTCCGAGGAAAATCCGGAAGTTCGGGAGGCCAGGAAGTGGAAATTGGAGGTTGAAGAGCTCCGACCGAGACTGTTTTCGCCTAGCGGATTCGACTTGCCAACGGGACTCGAAGGAGAGACGATCACCCTTCGAGCATCGGATCTAGGCACAGAGGAGTGGTGCGGGTTGTTCGAAGTGGATCCTTTTGTAGACCCGATGGGACACCTGTTAACAACCGTTTGTTCCAAGCTTGTCCAGGAGGGAATGCGAGACAAGGAAACTTGCAAAGTAGTAGAGCCTATGGAGGTTTTCGACATCGCACAAATGATCGAGGTCGTGGACAGGGATGTGGAGGTGGACGCATTTGCTGTTGACACACGGGAAGCATTGAAGCGACGCTTGCAGGCTCTCGACCGACTGCCACTTTTTGGACCACATGGGCTGGACTTGCGATATTTGCTTCAACCGGGGAGAATTTCGATTTTGCTTCTCCGTGATCTTGAAGCCGAACTGCGGTCGATACTGGTTTCGTTGATAATCAAACGTGTAATGCACTTGCGGTCCATATCCGAGCAGCACGAGCGTCTTGTCCCGATACACAGGGGAAGAGCGGCAAGGTTGATGCGCCTGGATCCCGCAGCAGCACGAAAGGAAGAGGAAGAGGCGCGACTTTGCGAAGAGCGAGCCAAGGAAGGCCTGGCTCGCTCTTGGATCATTATTGATGAGGCCCACAACTACATCCCGGCCAAGGGTAACGCACCGTCGCGAAAGCCACTCAAGAAATATGTAGACGAAGGCCGAAACCTGGGCCTTTCGATTGTGGTCGCCACGCAGCAGCCTTCCGGCCTCGACCCGTCAATTCAACGAAACGCGGACGTGATCGTGATCCATTCATTGAGTCACCAGGATGACATTGTCGCCGCGAGAGGTATGATCAACACATCCAGTCCTGATGAGGTGACGTTGGATGGAAAGTACAAATTCCCGACAAACAAGACCTTCGAAGCGTTGGTGAGGAACCTTCCCATCGGTTATGCTGTTGCGTCGACCGATCGTGCCAACCGACTGTTTCCAATCAAAGTAAGGCCAAGGGCGACGATACACGGGGGAGGAGACTATTGACAGAGGTACGATTGGTTGGACGTACTCACTACCAAGTGCTGGAGCCGGCACTGCTCCGATCATTGGTTCAGAGTTGTACTTCACCGGTAAGTAGCGCTTTTCGAGACCAAGTAGCCAGAAAGCTCTCTGGCTCTCAACGCGACTTGAACGTGGTGGCCGCCGGTTACGCGGTGGACTTGGGGAAGGCGTTGAGACTCGTGCGCGGGAATCTTGTGTGGACTAATCTAGGTCATTTGTTGAATATAACAGCCGGCAATCATGCAGCAGATTCATGGCGAGAACTCAACGAGGCAGAGCGAATCGTGTTTTTTAGACTTTTCCTTGAATTCGACGGTGCGGCGCTCATTTTCTTTGCAAAGAAGATTGAAAGACAATCCAAGGTCCCAGATCAGGGCGAAAGCTGGACGGGGATTGCCCAAGACCTTTTCCAAAGCACATACGAAGAGTATCTGAAGTTCGTCACCGGTCCTGCACCTCGGATTCGGTTGCGTCAATTGCTTGAAAGACGGAGGCGACGGCCGTTCCAGGGTAAATCAGGCACGCATCAGTCGTTCCTTCATATACACACGCTTCACAGGCTGCTCCTTGTGGAGCAAATTGAAGAGGGAACCACACGGGTCTACAAGGGTAATTTCCAGGTAGACGGGATGCAACGCCCTACACGCAGGCTGATCGGTGCAATCCCGGACCTGATGACCCTGGAGCGTATTGTGGATGCTGGTACGTGTTACGACGTGGTTGGCGAGGTGCTTGGATACGCAGGTTCTGGTCAAGAGATGCATGACACTGATTTTATGGACAAGGTTCGGTCGGTATATCGTGATGTGATGGCCACCGGCGTCGCGATTTGTCCGATACAGACGGTGGCGGAGGCAATACAGGTTCAGTCTGTAATGGAACATCGCAAACCGCCTGGAATAAAGGATATATTGGCACGCCTGAAGATAATGCAACGATATGCGCCTCGTAAGATCCGACTTCACGTAGATAGGTTTGGATTTCCGGCTTATATCAAGATGGACTAAGGTGTGGGTTAAGGGGATGGAAGATGGGGATGTTGTGGAGAGACTTGTTCAAATCCTTTCGTAAACGAGGACGTACTCCTTGTTGATATCGGCGCTGTTATGCCGAGAGTAAGTCATGTATCGATTTTTTATCGGGTACCAATATAGATCGACCAGACGAAATTCTGATGCAGCCATTTCGTTAAACAACTCTATGGTCGGGATTTCGAAACCGTTCCAAGAGTTTTTCCCAACCACGAAGATGGCCTGGCGTCCAGGGGGCAACAAGGCAGCCAGGCTGGTGAGACATTTGGTCATGGAACAGACGTAATGCTTGAAGTTGCGCGCACGCTGTTCGTTGAAGGCAGTGATTTTCTTTTCCCATTTTTGTGCTAATGCAGATGTGAGTTTGGAACTCAGGACTACGGAGTTTGACTTTGGAACTCTGTCAAGGCCTATGTAATGAGGACGCAGGGCCAGTCGAGCCTGACGGCTATCAATCAGGTCCAACCAGTACATTTCAAGGGTATGGCGACGGTGATAGTCAACGGCATTGTGGTAAGGCGGTGAAGTAATCACTACATCTACCGGTTTACGAATGTACTTCTGTATCTGGACGGCGTTTCCATACCTGACTTGGCCGAGTTTCCGATTGGCTCCTGCACGACGCTCAAACTGTTCCCAATCGTCGAGCGCGCGGGCCATCGCGTGCCTTAACAGCAAGTATGGATTGACCTGTCGTCCCCTTTTTTCGAGCTTGAGCATGTGAGAGGTGACCTCGAGACCTGATACAGGAACAGGATCGGCGTTCGATGACTTGCGGATGATTGATGCGTAACATAATTTAAGGAATTGGCGAGAAGAAGAAGCGATCTGTAAGCGGTTGATCTCACGTCTAATCACGCCGAGGTCGACTGCGACATAACGACGAAACCAATGAAACAGATTGGGTATGGCAGGTAGTGAGAGGTTTTCGCTCTGGATCTCTGCCCGGAACGCGGCGTCGGTGAGGTCTTCAAACATGAGGTGTTCATAGTCGTGCTCTGGCCTTTCGAAGTTCGCTAACACCGTGAGCAATTTCTGGGCGGCGCCTCGTAGGCGACGGGCGGAGATCGGTAGGATCTTGGTGTGACTGACGAAGGTAGCGACGGGATCGACGTCCACCCCGATAATTCTTCGGCCGAGAGGCAATGCCTCCACAAGTAAGGTGCCACTGCCACAGAAAGGATCGAGTATTACGTCTTGCGGGTTGGTGAATTTTTCAATGAGTGCCCGGGCAACCGGAGGATGGAACTTTGCAGGGTACCGGAACAAATAATGTGTTAACCGCTCGGGAACCTGCTGGTCGAAATGGAATCTCGACAATTTAGGCTTTCGTATCACGTCCATGTTTCATATTTCATATACATGGCCTTGTCCTCATGGTAGGAGTGGGCAAGAAGTTGCCATGCCGTAACCGCCAGAGCCGATAGCGACGCACTTTATCCACATTGATCCGATAAAGTCAAACATCGGTATTGTCAAGCGCCGCCGGACCCTCGGAGTCGTCCTGTCTGTCCCCGGTTTGCCCTTGCGATCCCCCGCTGTGGCTACGATTTCCCCCAGGCCGTTGACAACCCGAATCCGGGTTGGGTAATGTCTCGCAGGTGATGGCGTGCGCAAGATCGGGGGGACCATGGCAAAGCTGTTGATGCTCGATCCGAGGGCCGACGTTCTTCTGGAGGACCATCCGCCGGTGCCCGGGCTGGACGGTCTGGCGGGCAAGGTGGTGGGCATCCTGGACAACGGCCAGGCCAACTCCAGCCCCATGTTCCGGGAGTTGGCGCGGCTCATGGAGGAGCGGTCCGGGGCCGCGGAGGTGGCGGTGTGGAAGAAGCCCAGCCACATGCAGGGGGCGCCGGGGGAGATGATCGAGGAGATGCTCGGCCGGTGCGACGCGGTGGTCACCGGCCTCGGCGCTTGAGGCTCGTGCACGTCGTGGAGTGTCCACGACGCCATCGAGGTCCAGAAGCGGGGCAAGCCCACCGTGACCCTGTGCCAGTCCATCTTCATGGCGCTGGGCAGGAAGGAAGCGGTGTTCTTCGGCATGCCGCAACTGCCGCTGGTGGAGATCCCGCACCACCCAAGCGGCGGCGCCCGGCCCGGGGAGCACCGGCAGGACGCCGAGATCGCGGTCGGGCCGGTGCGGGAGACCCTGACGGACGCCCGGGTCGGAGAGCGGGGACGCGCAGGAGCCGGCGCCCCGGGGAACGACGCCCGGCCAGCGGAATAGCGCCCTGCGCGGGAGTTTCCGGCATCCAGCGTCAGGAAACTCTGCACAGTTGCCCCGTTCGTCCCGAGCGAAGCGAAGTCGAAGGACGCGCTTTCCCATAGGGAGAGGCGCCTCAAGTCAGGATTGTTCAGAGGTTCCGTTACGGCCGATCCGCCGACCCTTCAAGCATGACCGCCCACACGTCACAGGCGAAGCCGGGTTCCCAGGCCACCCTCGTCTCCGAGGTCGTCGAGGTGGAGGACTCCCTGGAGGCGGCCAACGACTGGTTCTGCGAACGGAAGCTCAGCGACGGGCTGCCCATCGTGCCTCCCACCCGGGAGCGGGTGGAGCGCATGCTCACGGGCACGCACCGGGACCCACAGGAGGTCATCGGACAGATACCTCCCAAGTGGGCCCCGGCCACGGTGGAGAAGGTCGCTGTCAACAGCGTGATGGCGGGTTGCCTGCCGGAATACCTGCCGGTGGTCCTCGCCGCGGTGGAAGGCATCGTGGAGCCCCGCTTCAACCTCTACGGCGTCCAGGCCACCACCGGATACGTCGGCCCGGCGCTGCTGGTCAACGGCCCGGTCCGGAACGAGCTGGGCATCAACTGCGACTCCGGCGTGTTCGGCCCGGGTCACCGCGCCAACGCCACCATCGGCCGCGCCGTCCGCCTCATCCTCATCACCGTCGGCGGCGGCTACCCCGGCGACACCGACCGCGCCACCTTCGGCTGGCCCGGCAAATACACCTTCTGCTTCGGCGAGAACGAGGAGGGGAGCCCCTGGGAGCCCTACCACGTGAGCCGAGGCTACCGGCCCGAGCAGAGCACGGTGACCGTGTGCGGCGTCAACGGCTTCATCCCCATGCACACCGCGGGGAGTTCGGGGCAGGAGGCGCTGTCGTCGCTGGCCGAGGTCATCGCCATGCACCACGGCGGCAGCCACCTGGACGTGGGCAGCTTCGGCGGCGGCACGCCGCTGGTGGCCTTGGGCATCGAGGACGCCGGCATCATGGCCGGTGACGGCATCTCCCGGGCGGACGTCCGGGAATACCTCTGGGAGCACGCGACCATCCCCTTCGCCAGCATCCCGGACCGCCGGAAGGGGACCAAGAGCGACGAGGAGCTGCTGCGGGAGTCTCCCAACGTCACCGCGGACGGGGTCGTGCACTTGGCCACCCGGCCCGATGACATTATGGTGGCAGTGCTGGGAGGGAAGCATCGCCACTCCGTCCTCCTGCCCATGTGGACGGGGCGGAACACCCTGGCGGTCACCAAGCCCGTACGGACCTCCTGACGGGTCCGAGCGAAACGGCATGGAACCCCGCGGGACGGCAACCACAGGCGTGCGCCCTCATCCGTAAGCCAATCTCACGACAGACCACAAGGAGTGCAAATGGACTTCGACCTGCAGGAAGATTCCCCGGAGATGAGCGAGTTCCGCAAGGAGGTCCGCGCCTGGATGGAAGAGAACATGAAGGGCTCGGAGCACCTGCGGTGGTCGGCCTCGTGGTCCACGCGAGAGGACGAGGAGGAGTACCGGTTCCGCCGCGGGCTCGGGGAGAAGCTGGGGCGGAAAGGCTGGCTGTTTCCCATGTTCCCGGAGGAGTACGGCGGCGCGGGGCTCACCGTCGATCACCAGTTCGTGCTGGAGACCGAGCTTTCCCGCTACGGCCTCAACCTCACCCACGTCTTCTACACGCTGGCGCGGATCGTGGCCCCGGTGCTGCTCCACTGGGGCGCCGAGGAGCAGAAGCGGGAGTTCCTGCCGCCCATTGCCCGGGGGGAGGTCGTGGTGTGGCAGGTGCTCACCGAGCCCCAGAGCGGCAGCGACGTGGCCAACTGCCAGACCCGGGCCGTCCGCGACGGCGACGACTACGTGGTCACCGGCCAGAAGGTCATGGTGGGCCACCACCTGCCGCCGGACGTGCTGTGGACCCTGGTGTGCACCGACCCCGGCGGCAAGCGGCACGAGAACCTGAGCTGGCTGCACATCCCCGCGAACCTGCCGGGCATCACCATCCAGCACATGCACCTGATGATGGGCATCAAGAACGCGGTCTTCTTCGACGGCGTGCGCGTGCCCGCCAAGTATCTGGTGGGGGGCGAGAACAACGGCTGGAAGGTGGCCCACACGCACCTGGAGCTGGAGCACGGCGGCGACGGACGGGTGGGCACGGACCCGGTGGTGGACCGGGTGGTGGAGTACTGCCGCAACCACGAGGTGGACGGCAGGCCGCTGCTGGCGGACCCCCACGTCCGGGACGTCATCGCCGACATGGTCATGGAGATCAACACGGTCAACCGCATGGCCCGGCGCATCTTCTGGCACCGCTTCGTCAAGGAGCCCCACGCGTACGGCGGCGCCCAGTTCCGTTACTACCAGCGCATGGTGCGGCTGCGGAACGGCGAGCGGTTGCAGAAGATCATGGGCGCGGACGCCCTGATCCCGGACCACGGGGTGCACGAGGTGGTGGACTTCGAGTACGTGATCCGGAGCGGCCCCGGCCAGCTCCACGGCGGCGGCACCCTGGACACGGACCGGCTCATATTCGCCCGCCGGGCCGGCATCGGCCGGGAGACCAGGGAGAAGGCGCCGGACACGGTATAGGGCGGCCGCGCTTCCGGGGACGCCGGCGGGTCCGCCCGCCCGCGCGGGAAGTCGGACCCCCTGATCGACCCCTGACCGAAGACCGAAAGCTCACGCGAGGGAACCATGGACCTACGACTCAGCGAAGACCAGGAGATGTTCAAGAAAGTGGCCGCGGACTTCGTCCAGGCCGAGGCGCCGTCCACCCTGCTGACCCGGCAGTTCCTCAAGAAGGAGACCTTCCTGCCGGAGTTGTACGCCAGGATCGCCGGGCTGGGCTGGCTCGGCATGCTCGTCCCCGAGCAGTACGGCGGCGCGGGGTTGTCCTGGCTCGACTGCGGCGTGGTGTTCGAGGAGCTGGGGCGGGGGCCGGTGCCCGGGCCGGTCTTCTCGTCCGGGGTGCTGGCGGCCCAGATCATCCACGACGGCGGGTCGGAGGAGCAGCGGAAGGCGCTCCTGCCGGCCGTCTGCAACGGCGAGTCCATCGTCGTCCCGGCCATGGGCGACCACGGCGTCCACTGGGGGCCGGAGACCGTGGCCACCCGGCTCACGCGGGCCGGCGGCAAGCTGTCGCTTCAGGGGACCAAGCGCCACGTCCATGACGCCGAGGGCGCCACCGCCTTCCTCTGCGCGGCCCGGGACGACGACGGCAAGGTGGTCCTGGCGGTGGTGGACCGGGACGCCCCGGGCGTGACCGTGACGCCGCACGCGGGCTTCCTGGCGTCGGTGAGCGAGGTGTCCTTCGACGGCGTGGAGGGCGCGGACCTCCTGGGCGAGGCGGGCGCGGGCTGGGAGGTGGTGGACCGGGCGGCGCGGAAGGCCATCCCGGTCCTGTGCGCCTACAAGGTGGGCGCGTGCCAGGAGATCTTCGACTTCACAGTCCGGTACACCCGGGAGCGCAGGGCCTTCGGCCAGCTCATCGGCCGGTTCCAGCGGGTGCAGGACCACTGCGTGGAGTTGTCCATCCACATGGACGCGGCCCGGATGGCCACCTACGAGGCATTGTGGAAGCTCGACGAGGGGCTGCCGGCCGAGGCCCAGGTCCACGAGGCCAAGGCCGCGGCCAGCGAAGGCTACCACCAGGCGTGCAGCTACTCGCACATGGTGCACGCGGGTCCCGGCACGGACTACCTCCATCCGCTGATGGTCCACAGCGTGCTCGCCCATACCCTGTACCAGTACCTGGGCACGCCGGACTACCACAAGCGCCGGATGGTGGACGCGCTGTACCCGCCGGGGTAGAGAGGTCTCGTCCCGAGCCTTGGCCGAAGCCGCGCACGCTGCGGGTCCGGGGGCAAGGATCAGGAGGAGTTCGGTTCGATCCGTGGGGGACCGCGGAGAAAGGAATCCGCCATGAGATACGCGCGCTGCGCCATCGCCGTCTGGTTCGTCCTGCTGCTCGCCGGCCCGGTTGGCGCCCAGGACATGGAGAAACGCTTCGAGGGCAAGACCGTCAACCTCGTGGTGGGCACCAGCGCGGGCGGCGGCTACGACATCATCAGCCGCCTGTTCGCCAAATACGCTCCCAGGCACCTTCCGGGCAGTCCCCGGTTCATCGTGCGCAACGTTCCCGGCGGCGCCGGCCTCAAGGGAACCCAGTACATGAACCGCAGCAAGCCCGACGGCCTTACGGTGGGTCCCCATTTCACCAGCCTCGTCATGAAGGAGTTGGCGGGCGTGGACGTGCCGGGCTTCGACGTGAAGGATCTCATCATCCTGGGGGCGCCCACCCTGGTGGACGACAACTACCTGATCTGCGTGGACCGCAAGGTGGCCAAGTCCTGGGAAGACATGCGGAAGATGGGCCGGCCGCTGCGCATGGCGTCCCAGCGGCCCGGCATCGGCCGGGTGCCCATGGGCGGCGAGTTCGTACAGCTCGTGGGCGGCCCCATCAAGCTCATCTACGGCTACAAGTCCACCGGCGAGGAGTTGGCGGCCTTCGCCCGGGGCGAGACCGAGGTGGTGACGTGCCTCGAGCGCCGCTTGCCGCGCATGTACCCGGAGCTGGTGGAGGACAAGCGGCTCGTGCCCATCTACTGGTGGAACGCGCCCGCCAGCGACGAGTGGCTCGCCCGACTGGGAGGCGGGAAGCCCTACCACGTCTTCGACCTGCCGGGCTTGAAGCTGACCGATTCCCGGAAGGTGGCGTTCCAGACCGCGGTGAACATCCATCAGCACCTGAGGGCCTTCATGCTGCCGCCCAAGACCCCCAGACCCATCGTGGACGTGTGGCGCAAGGCTTTCAAGGCCACCATCGAGGACCCGGAGTTCGTCGAGGCCGCCAAGGTGGCCAACTACGACGTGGGGTACGGCTCTCCGGAGCAGTACGAGAAGCAGCTCGCGACCATCCAGGACCTGCCCCCGGACGGCGCGCTGTTCTTCCAGAAGCTCATGGGCGAGAAACGCTAGCCTGACGCTGGTCATCCACGGGGGGCTTCATGCTCGAAGCTTCCGTCGACGCGCTGTTCCACCTGTTCTCGCCGGGGCCGCTGCTGGCGATGCTCCTGGTGCTGCCGGTGGCGCTGTTCTCCGGGCTCATGCCCGGCGGCGGCCTGCCGGTGTCCGTGGTGGTGCTGAGCCTCGCGGTCCACCTGGACCCGTGGGTCGCCATCACCATCGTGGTGTTCCACATGGCGGCCAGCGACATTACCGAGCCCATCCCCGCCATACTCTTCGGGGTCCCCGGTTCGCGTTCGTCCCAGGCCACCGTGCTCGACGGCTATCCCATGGCGCAGCAGGGGCTGGCGGGGGTCGCCCTGGGAGCCAGCTACACCACCACCATCGTGGGCGGCGTCGTGGGCGCCGCGGCGCTGCTCCTGTCGCTGCCGGTGAGCCGGCAGATCCTGGAATGGTTCGGGTCCGCGGAGTTCTTCCTGCTGACGCTCATGGGGGTGCTGGCGGTGGCCGTGGTCAGCGCCGGCGCCTTCGTCAAGGGCATACTCACCGCGGCCTTCGGCATCGCCATCGCCATGGTGGGCTACGCGGACCTGGGCGGCAACGTGCGCGCGGCCATGGGGTTCGACTTCTACCTGTGGGACGGGTTCGGGCTCGTGCCCGTGGTGGTGGGCCTGTTCGCCCTGCCCGAGGCCATCGCCCTGGTGGTGGGCGACACCACCATCGCCCGGGAGCGTCTGGACACGCTCTTGCGGGAAGCCAAGTCGGACGTGTGGCGGGGCATGTGGGAGGCCTGGCGCCACAAGTGGCTGATGGTCCGCTCCTCCCTCATCGGCGTGTTCGTGGGCGTCATGCCGGGGGTGGGCGGCAGCGCGGCCCACTGGATCGCCTACGCCCAGGCGCGCCAGACCGAGAAGGGCGCCACCGAGACCTTCGGCAAGGGCGACGTGCGCGGCGTCATCGCTTCCGACGCGGCCAACAACTCGGTGGACGGCGGCGTGCTCATCCCCACCGTGGTCTTCGGCATACCCGGAAGCGGCGGCATGGCCATCGTGCTCGCCATCCTCGTGCTCACCGGGATCTCGCCCGGCCCCGGCATGCTCACGAGGCATCTGGACCTCACGGTGAGCATGGTTTACACCATCGCCTTCGCCAACCTCATCGTGGTGCCCATCATGCTGGCCTTCGCGCCCACCTTGTGCCGCATCGCAGTGATCCCGCCCAACGTCCTGGCGCCGGTAGTGGTGGGCATCGTCTCCCTGGCCGCACTGGCCGCGAGCTCGTCACTGGGGGACTTGGCCGCGGTGCTCGCCTTCGGCCTGCTGGGCGTCTTCATGAAACGGTACGGTTGGCCCAGGCCTCCCATCCTCATCGCCGTGGCGCTGGCGGACATCCTGGAGCGGTTCCTCTGGATCTCGGTGAGCAACTACGGCTTCGGCATGCTGCTGCGGCCCCAGTTCCTGGCCATACTCGGTTTCATGGTCCTGGTGACCCTGTTCAGCCTGCGGGCGCAACGCGGCGCCAAGCGCGCCATGAGGTCCATGACCGAAGGCGGGGAAGACGAGGCGGAGGCGGCCCGGGTCCCTGCGGGCCGGGACCGATCGTCCGGGCCGCCCGCAAGTCGTGAAGCGGACGGGCGCGAGGCCGGGAAGCGCCGTCTCTCCCTCGAAGTCGCCGGAGAGGCGTTCCTCCTGCTCGTGGTGGGGGCGTTCTTCGCCTACATGTTCATCGATTCCTTCGGTTGGCCGGAAGGCGCCACGCTCATGCCGAGGATCGCGGTGATCGTGGGGACGCCGTTCTGGCTCGTGCGGGTGGCGACGCTCTTGCGGGGCCGCGGGGAGAAACGTCCGGAGGAGGGCGACATCATGGACACGGGTTTCATCCTGGGCGACGACCCCAGGACCGAAGGCCTGAGGTTCGCGCGCATCTTCGGGTTCACCGCGCTGCTCTACGCCGGCATCTGGATCTTCGGAGTGCACGTGGCCCTTCCGTGCATGATCTTCCTCTACCTGATGTACTATGGCCGGGCCGGATGGCTCGGGTCCGCGGGCGTGAGCCTCGCGTTCCTGTTGCTGATCGTGGGCTTCTACGATTGGGGGCTCCACATCGTGTGGCCGGAGTCCCTGCTGGGTCTGTGGCCGCAGGGGTAGGCGGCTAACCGGCCGCCGGGCCGAGCTTCAGCAGCCGCCGGGCGTTGCCTTCCAGGATCGCGAGCTTCTGCTCGTCGGAGCAGGCCAGGGCCTCCACCTTCTCCACCGCCTTCCAGTCCCCCAGCGGATAGGGGTAGTCGGTGCCCACCATCAGGCGCTCCCATCCCAGAATGCCCTTGAGGTACTCCAGGGTGTCCACCCGATAGACCAGCGTGTCGGAGTAGAGGTTCTTCAGATACGCGCTGGGCCTTTCCCGGGCCTCGGCGTCGGCCGCGCCCGGACGCACCCCGTAGCCCTGGTCGAAACGTCCCAGGTGGTACGGGAAGAAGCCGCCCCCGTGCAGCACGCACAGGCGCAGGTCGGGGAACCGGTCGAACACGCCGCTGTAGGTCATGAAACCCAGCGAGAGCGCGGTGTCCGCGGGGTTGCCGCAGATGAGGAACAGGCCGTAGGGGGCCATGCGCTCCAGGCCGGCGATGTCCTCGGGGTGCATGACGATGAGGGCGTCGAGCTCCTGGGCCTTGCCCCAGAAGGCGTCGTACTCGCGGCTGCGGAAGTACTCGCCGTTCACGTTGGTACCGATGTAGGCCCCGGCCAGTTTGGAGTCCAGGATGCCGCGCTCCAGCACGCGGGCGGCGCGCACGGGGTCCTGCAGCGGCGCCGCGGCCAGGGCGGTGAAGCGGTCCGGGCGCCGGTCCCTCAACTCCATCAGGCCCTGGTTGTACAGGTTGCACCAGGCTTCCCCCCGTTCCGGGTCGAGGCGGTAGCCCAGGCACGCGGTGTGGGGCTCCAGGGTCGCCAGGGCGATCCTTCCCTCGTCCATGTCCTCGATCCTCTTGTGGACGTCCATGAGGGGAGGCGGGACCACGAAACTCGGCCCGCGGCCGATGGTGAGGGTCGTGAGGCCCTCCGGAGTCGCGCCCACCTCGGCGCCCACGGCCTTGCCGTGGACCTTGAGTTCCTCGACCAGGCCCGGCGGCAGGTAGTGGTGGTGGATGTCGATGGCGCAGGTGTGCATGGCGGCCTTCTCCTCGGTTGCGGGTTCGACATGGGAAGCGCCCGGGAACGAGCCGTCCTTCGCGCTTCGCCCGTGGTTGCATTGTTCCATCATCGGAGCGGGTATGCTAGCCTCCCCCCCATCATCACGCAGTCGGAGGTGACGTCGTCATGTCTCGGAAGATCAGGGTTACCAGCGAAGGAACCGTGTGGACGCTGCCGTGGGACGTGGGAGTGGCCAGGGGTTTCATGGAGGCGGAGGGCATCGACGCGGAGGTGGTGACTCCGGACTCCCAGCTCGCGCCCGCGGAGGTGTTCGAGCGGCCCATTGCCAGTGACTACGAAGCGGGGGACCTGGAGGGGTACAACAAGTGCGAGTGGGGAGTCATCAAGCGCGCGGCCGATGGCGAGCGGGACGGCTGGATCCTCGGACGGCGGGAGAGCGTGGCGGCCATGGCCATCGTGGTGCGCGGCGATTCCCGTTACCACCGGCTGGACGACCTTGCGGACGCGCCCATCTCCATCCAGGACCAGACCGGCTCCCACTACATGACCCTCAAGATGCTGGAAGGCCACGTGGACAAGGGACGGGTGCAGTTGCGCCACGACGGCGGTCCGGCCATCCGCACCCGGCTGCTGCTGAACGGCGAGGTGGAGGCGGCGACGCTCATGGAGCCCTTCATCAGCTTGGCAGAGAGCCGCGGCTGCCGCGTGCTGGCGGAGTCCAGGTACTGGGGCCTGCTGTTCGTCAACAGCGACGACGCCGAGGATGCCCGGGACGCCATCTTCCGGGCGCTGCGGCGCTCGGTGGACGAGATCAACGCGGACCTGGAGAAACACGCCGCGCTCCTGTTGCGGGACATTCCCGCGGACCTCATCGGGGACTTCCGGCCCGAGGACCTGAACCTCCACCGCCTGGACTACGTCTATCCGGAGGACTACACCGAAGAGGAGTTCGAACGGGCGCGGGACTGGATGGCCGGCTATGGCCTCAAGCCCGACTCCCGGGCCGGCTACTCGGACCTGGTCAAGCTGTAGCCGCGGTCCCCGTCCTGAAGTCCGCCAAGGTCCTCCATGAACGTGGAGGACCTTTTTCTTTCGGGTTCTTCCGCTCCGGTCCTCCCTCACGGGGCGGCCACGGCCTTTCGGCCGCTCTTGCAGCGGGCCGCACGTTCCGATGAAGACACGCTTCGCACCCATCAGCCGGAGGCTGCGCGTATTCCACGTCCTCCGCCACCGGGACTTCCGTCTCTACTGGGTCGGCCACCTGACCGCGGTTGCCGGACACCAGATGATGATACTCGCCCAGGGGTGGCTGGCCTGGGAGTTGACGCGGTCCGAGTACGTGCTGGGCGGCCTGGGGGTGGCCGCGGCCGCGCCCGCGGTGGCCCTGAGCCTCTTGGGCGGCGCCGCGGCCGACAAGTGGGAGCTGCGGCGCCTGCTCATCGCGTTGCAGTTCGCCACCGGGTTCGCGCTGTTGGCGCTCGCCACGCTGGTGGTCACCGAACTGGTGCGGGTGTGGCACCTGTTCGCCATGGCCTTCGTCTTCGGCGTGATCGTGGCGTTCGACCATCCCGCGAGGCAGGCGCTCTTTCCGCACCTGCTGGAGCGGCGGCACCTGATGAATGCGGTCAGCCTCAACTCCATGATCTGGCCCGGCACCCGCATATTCGGCCCGGCCCTGGGCGGAGTCATCATCGACTGGGTGGGCGGCTTCACGGGCGCGCCGTTGTCCGGGGCCGGGGCCGCGTTCTACGTGGCCGCGGCGGCGTTCGCGGCGTTCGGTCTGGCGCTGCTGCCGGTGCGGACGCCGGTCATCCAACGGACCTCCGGGGGCAGCGTCGTCCGAACCGTCCTGGGCGGACTGTCGTTCGTGTGGACCCGGAAGTTGTTCCGTTCCCTCATCGCCATGAACTACCTGAACATCTTCCTCCTGGCCTCCCACATCTCGTTGTTGCCCGTGTTCGCCGGCGTGGTGTTCCGGGGCGACGCCTCGACGCTGGGATCCCTCTACACGGTGAGCGGCATCGGCAGCATGGCGGGCGCCCTGGCGGCCGCGAACCTCGGTGGCTTTCGGAGACGGGGCCGATTGATCCTGCTGGGCGCCGGGATCCAGGCCGGCTTCCTGACCCTGTTCGGTCTGTCGGGATCCTATCCGCTGTCGTTGTGCCTGCTGCTGATGGCCGGCGTCGGCCTCTCCCTGTTCATGGTGAGCACGCAGACCACGGTGCAGACCCTGGCGCCCGACGAGTTCCGCGGCCGCGTCATGGCCATGTGGGGCATGAACTACAGCGTGGCCCTTCCCCTCGGACAACTCCAGATGGGCGCGGTGGCCGGCCTCTCCCGGGACCACCTTTCGGGCGTCCTCGGCCGCTTCGCCGGCGCCCCCTTCGCGGTCATCCTGGGCGGCCTCGGCATGTGCGCCGTGGTGGGCGTCACCGCGGCCGCCAACCGCCCGATCCGGGACCTCACCCCGGACGGCCCGCCGCCGGACGCGGCCTGACGCGCCCCTCGCCCGGGCTCGTCCCGACCGGAGCTTCCTTCGATTCCGCCACGCCACGCTCGATGCGGGTGAGCCAAGGGAAGTCCCTTGCTCCCTGTGGCCCCGTGAGATCGAAGGAAACTCGGAACGATTGCCTCGTTCGTCCCGAGCGTAGCGGAGCGAAGTGCTCCGTTCATCCTGAGCGAAGCGAAGTCGAAGGACGCGCTTTCCCATAGAGAAAGGCGCCTCGAGTCAGGATTGTTCGGAGGTTCCGTAGAGCCGGCCGCGGGCCGCCTGTCGGAGCAGGAACGGTAATTCGAGTTCAACCTGAAGGAGAGCGTTGAGCGTCTTCCATCAGGGGTGATAAGCTGGTAGGGAACGTTCGGAAGAGGGTGGCGCCCCCGGTCATGGCGGCCTGCGCCATGGTTGGCGCCTTCGGGAGGCGACGCGGGGAGGTCGGGCGCGCGGACGCCGGGAGGGAGGTTCCTGGCATGGCGGAATACGGATTCGATACGCTGGAGGCGGCAGAGGCATTGGCTGCGGCCGGCATGGCGGAAGCCCACGCCAAGGCCATTGCTACGACCATGCGCAAGGCGGTCACCCAAGGCGTGGCCACGGACGCCGACGTCCGGCGTGTGGAAGACCGGATGACGAGTCTCGAGGACCGGATGACGAGTCTCGAGGGCAGGATAGCGGCGGTCGAAGAGAACATGGTGACCAAGGCGGACCTCCGGCGTCTCGAGGGCAGGATAGCGGCGGTCGAAGAGAACATGGTGACCAAGGCGGACCTCCGGCGTCTCGAAGACGGGATCGAAGTCCGTGTCGATAACAAGCTCGCCCGCCTCGAGACCCGGCTCGTGCTGACGGTCTTCGGGGCGGCGGGTTTGCTGTTCGCCGCCTTGAAGCTGTTTCCCGCGGGCGCGCCTTGACGCGGTTTCGGGGTCGCGCCTGCAAGGTTGGACAAAGGAGGAGGCGCCCGATCATGGCGAGACAGGAGATCCCGGAGACTCCGGCGGATTCGGTGGAGGCGGTGGTGAACTACCTGCGGGACACGGGTGTGAAGCCCGTCACCCATACCGCGGAGTTCGGCGCCACCCCGGTGGAGCGCACCGGCGCCTTCGAACCCCGCACGGTGACGGTCCACGACGCGCGCCCCGCCGCGGACCGTCTTTCGCTGGACCGGGAAGGGTTCGTCTTCGTGCGGCACGACACCCGCGTGGCCGACTTCTACGACGAGGAACAGCTCCGCTCGGTTTACTACCCGGAGATCGACGCGCTGGTGAAGCAGTTGACCGGCGCCTCCCGGGTGGTCATCTTCGATCATACCCTGAGGGCCCAGGACGACAGGCTACGGGCCGAGAAGAAGGTCCGGGAGCCGAACCGGTCCGTGCACAACGACTACACCGAGTGGTCGGCGCCGAAGCGGGTCCGGGATCTCCTGCCGGAAGACGAGGCGGAGGCGCTGCTCCGGGGCCGGTTCGCCATCGTCCAGGTGTGGCGGCCGATCCGGAACCCGGTGCGGACCAATCCCCTCGCCGTCGCCGACGCACGCACCCTGGACCCGCGGGACCTGGTTCCGGCCCAGCGCAGCTATCCCGACCGTGTGGGCGAGACGTACCGGATCACCTACAACCCGGCCCATCGCTGGTTCTACTTCCCGGCCATGACGCGGGACGAAGCCATCGTCTTCAAGGTCTTCGATTCCGAGAAGGACGGGCGGGCGCGGTTCACCGCGCACACTTCCTTCGACGCCCCCGCCGGTCCGCCGGGGGCGCCGGCCCGGGAGAGCATCGAGATGCGGACGCTGGCGTTCTTCGAGGCTCCGGCGTCTTGACCTGGGAGGCCCGCGGTGTGGAGGCAGGGGTCTCCGGCGGCGGTCTCCGGGAGCGAAGATGGAAGGTCTGAGAGGCATCTACATCCCGTTGCCGACGTCGTTTACCGACACCGGCGCGGTGGACGAGGACGCGGTCCTGGCGCTGGCGGAATTCTACGTCGAAGCCGGCGTCCACGGCCTGTTCGTGCTGGGCACCTTCGGCCAGGGTCCGGCGCTGACCCCGGACGAACGCAAGCGGACGGCGAAGCTCGTCATCGACCGGGTGGCCGGACGGGTTCCGGTGGTGGTCCACGCGGGCGCCGCGGACACGCCCACCACCATCGACCTGTCCCTGGACGCCAGGGATCGGGGGGCCGACGCGGTGGGCGTGGTGCCGCCGTATTATTTCGACCACCTGGACGACGAGGTGCTCGCCCACTACGTCGAGGTGTACGAGGCCATCCGGTATCCCATGTTCATCTACAACAACGCGGTGAACAGCGGCTATCGCATGACCGCGCCGTGGACGGCGCAACTGGCCCGGGAAGTCCCGGAAGCCTGCGGCATCAAGATGTCGTTCATTCCGCTGGAGCAGCAACTGGCCTTCGTGCGCGCGCTGCCTGCGAGCTGCGCGGTGTTCTCGGGCTCCGCCACGCTCATCATGCCGGGGGCGCTGTGGGGCCTTGCCGGGTCCATCCACCCGCTGACCGTGGCCATCCCCGAGCTCCTGGTGAACCTCTGGGACGCCACGCTGGCGGGCAGGCTCCGGGAGGCTTTGGAGCTGCAACGGCGCGTGATCGAGTTCACCGCGGTCGTCAGCGACCTCCAGCGGGCGGTGGGCCGTTCGGTCCTGCGGGAGTCGCTCAGGCTGCGGGACCTGCCGGTGGTGTCTTTCCCCCGGTGGCCCACCCGGGACATGAGCGGCGAGCAGGCCGCCAGGCTGAGGAACGCGCTGGCCGCGGCCCGGGACTGACGGGGGAGGGCGCAGCGACGGTCGGGCGTCGGGGGGAAACGCTATGAACCCGAAGGAATGGCGCAAGGAGCTCGGAGGGATCGTCAGGGAGTTCTTCCTCTCGCCGGAGATGGCCCAGTTCTACGGCACGAAGGTCACCATGGAGCGAGCGAGGCTCTACCTGTCGCAACTGGGGATCTACGTCCGGCAACGGCGGCACTACTGGCCCCAGGTAGCCGCGAACTGTCCGGAGTTCGTGGTGAAGCAGCGGATCCTCTCCCACGAGTACGAGGAGCTGGTGGAGGACGAGTACTCCTCCGCGGGACACCTGGACCTGATCTTCCGGCAGGGCAGGGAGGTGGGCCTCAGCGAACGGGAGGTGCTGGACGCCGAGCCCCTGCCCACCACCCGGGCGGCCATCTACGGCTGGTGGTGGATCGCCCGGACCCGCCCTTGGCAGGAGGCGCTGGCCGCGTCCACCATCGCCGAGTGGACCAACGACGACCGCCTGTTGGGGGACATCGGCGGCGGCAACTGCGGCCGGCTCTACGAGAGCTGGAGCCGCGACCTGGACTTCACCGACGAGCAGATGCCCAACTTCACCGCCCATCGGGCCGCGGACGAGAAGCACTCGGAAATGTTCCTGGACATCTTCGAGCGCTTCGTGCCCGCGGGCGCGGAGGAGAGCCTGTTGAAGACCGCCAGGGAGTCCATGGACATCCACCGGGCCTACTTCGGAGGCATGGCCGCGGCCATGGCGCGGCTGTCGTGAGGAACATCTGGCCAATTCCGGCTTGAGGCGCCTCTCCCTGTGGGAAAGCGCGTCCTTCGACTTCGCTTCGCTACGCTCAGGACGAACGGAGGAATTGTTCAGAGTTTCCGTGAGCGGGGGTTGACGGATGAAGATGGACCTGGAGGAGTTGAACGACTCGCTGGCGCGGCGCGACCTGTCGGGCTTCTGGAACACGCGCATCCCGGAGCACCGGGACGAAGCGCCCTTCCTGTGGAAGTGGCGGGAGGTCTATCCGTGCCTCATGGACGCCGGGGAGTCCGTGGGACTGGAACTGGCGGAACGCCGGGCCATACGGCTGGTGAACCCGCAGAACCCGACCCGGGCCACCTCCCGGACCCTGCTCTTCACCTTCTCCGTGGTGAACCCCGGCGAGGTCGCGCGGCCGCACCGACACAACATGGCCGCGGTCCGCTTCGTGGTCAAGGGGAGCGGCGCCTTCACCCTGGTGGAAGGGGAGCGGTTCCCCATGAGCGAGGGCGACCTGATCCTCACCCCCAACTGGACCTGGCACGAGCACCACAACCGGTCCGACCGGCCCATCGTGTGGCTCGATGGCCTGGACGGTCCCCTCATCAACGCGCTGAACGTGCTCTTCTTCGAGAACCACGACCGGGACACCCAGGGGGTGACCCGGTCCGACGGCCACGCCCGGCGGCGTTTCGGCTTCGCCCGGCCGCCGTCTCGCCCGGACTCTCCGGGCCGGGGCCTGCCGTTCCGTTACCGCTGGGAGGACACCCATGCCTCTCTGCGGGACGTGGAGGACCGCGACGCGGACCCCTTCGACGGCCACCTGGTCCGCTACGTCAACCCCGCCACCGGCGGCAACACGCTGGCCACCATGTCCTGCGAGGCGCAGCTCCTGAAGCCGGGCTGGGTCACCGGGACCCACCGCCACACCAGCACCGCCCTCTACCACGCGTTTCGCGGCCGCGGCCGGACCGCGGTGGGGGAGGGGTTCCTCGAATGGGAACAGGGCGACTCGTTCCTGGTCCCCAACTGGCAGTGGCACCGTCACGAGAACCCCTTCGGCGAGGAGGCGGTGCTCTTCTCCATCAACGACCGCCCGGTGCTGGAGGCGCTGGAGCTCTACCGGGAAGAGGCGTCGTGACCGGGAGGTGACCCCATGGCGAGACCCCAGCGCAGGCAGGATCCGGAACTGACGCCGTTCGACGACCTTCGGACGTGGCTCGGACAAGTGGAAGGGATCGGCCAGTTGGAACGGGTCTCCGGGGCGCACTGGGACCTGGAGATCGGTGCCCTGAACGAGATCGTGTGCGAGCGGCTGCCGGCCCCGCCGGCGCTCCTGTTCGACCGGGTCGCGGGCCACCGCGGAGACGGGCGCGTCCTGGTCAACATGATGGAGACCATGGAGCGCACCGCGCTGACGCTCGACCTGCCCCTGGACCTCGGCGCCATCGAGGTCATCCAGCGGTTGCGCACGCGGCTGGGAAGCCTGGAGCCGCGGGAGCCCCGGGTGGTGTCCTGGGGTCCGGTGCTGGAGAACCGCCGCACGGGCAAGGACATCGACATCCTCGCCGTTCCCGTGCCCCGCTGGCACTCGGGCGACGGCGGCCGCTACCTGGGCACCGCGCACCTGGTGGTCACCCGGGACCCGGAGACGGGCGCGGAGAACGTGGGCTGCTACCGGGTCATGGTCCACGAGCCGGACAAGGTGGCCCTCTACATCTCCCCGGGCAAGCACGGCCGCATGCACATGGAGAAGACCCTTCGGGCGGGCAAGCCGGTTCCGGTGGCCATGGCCTTCGGCCAGCATCCGCTGATGTTCGTGGCCGCGTCCCAGGCGGTGCCCCCGGGCATGAGCGAGTACGCCTGGGCGGGCGGGCTGGTGCAGCAGCCCCTGAGCGTCATCGAAGCCCCTCTCACCGGCCTGCGGGTGCCCGCGGCCGCGGAGATCGTCATTGAGGGGGAGATCGTTCCCGGCGACACCCGGCCCGAAGGCCCCTTCGGCGAGTGGACCGGCTACTACGCCAGCGCGCGCCGGGCCGAGCCGGTGGTGCAGTTGAAGGCCCTCTACCACCGGGACGACCCCATCCTCACCGGCGCGCCGCCCTTCCGGCCCACCATCCACGGCATGTACCGCTCCATGCTGCGGTCGGCCATGATCTGGAACGGGGTGGAGCAGGGCGGCGTGCCGGACGTTTGCGGCGTGTACGTGCCGCCGCCGGCCCAGCGTTTCCTGATCGTGGTGGCGGTCCGGCAGCGCTACCCGGGCCACGCCAAGCAGGCGGCGCTCATGGCCGCCCAGTGCCACGCGGGCGCCTACCTCGGCCGCTACGTGGTGGTGGTGGACGACGACGTGGACATCACCAACCTGAACGAAGTGGTGTGGGCCCTGTGCACGCGCTCGAACCCCGAGGAGTCCATCGACATCATCCGCCGCGCCTGGAGCGGGCCGCTGGACCCCATCATCCCCCGGGACCGCAAGGGCCTGAACTCGCGCGCCATCATCGACGCCACCCGACCCTTCGAGTGGAAGGAACGGTTCCCCGCGGTGAGCCGCATGGATCCGGACACCCGCGACCGGGTGTCCGCGGGGTGGAAGGACGAGCTGGACCGGGTGGTGCGGGGGCGCCGAACTGCCGGGTGAACGGACCCCTGCGGCAGATCGTCCTGCTGGGCGTGGGGCACGCCAACGCCCACGTGCTGCGCATGTGGCGCCGGCGGCCCATCCCCGGCGCCCGGCTCGTGTGCGTCTCGAGCTTCCCCGTCGCCGCGTATTCGGGAATGTTGCCGGCAACCCTGGCCGGTCAGTATCCGCCCGGACGACTGGAGATCGACCTCCGCGGCCTTGCCCGCGCCGCGGGCGCCGAGCTCGTGGCGGCCCCCGCCTGCGCCGTGGACCTGGAGGCTCGGCGGGTCCGCTTCGAGGGACGGGAACCGGTGGGCTTCGACGTGCTGTCCGTGGGGGTGGGGTCGGTCCCGGGCGCCCCGGGCAGGGAGGCGTCCGGCGGCGCGCTGGTTCCGGTGAAGCCCATGCAGACCTTCGTGTCGCGGCTTCGAGAGCGCCTGCACGGGTTGCGCCCGCGGGACGGCGGCCCGGTGCGGGTGCTGGTGGTGGGGGGCGGCGCCGGCGGCATCGAGCTCGGCCTGTGCCTGCCCGGGTACGTGCGCCGGACCGCGGGCCCCTTGCGCCTGAGCCTGGTGGAGGCGGGGGATCGCATCGGCGCTGGACTGTCCCCCGGGGCGTTGCGCAAGGTGGAGCGGCTGCTGCGGGCGCGGGGAGTGGACGTCCTCACGGGCAGGCGGGTGACCCGGGTGACCGAGGGGGAGGCGGTGTGCGCCGACGGCCGCCGCATCCCCGCGGACGTGGTGGTGCTGGCCACTGCCGCGGCTCCGCCGCCCGTCCTGGAGAGCGTGGACCTGCCCAAGGACCCGAGGGGGTTCCTGCTCATCCGGAACACCCTCCAGTCCACGGGCGCGGCCCACGTCTTCGCAGTGGGCGACAGCGGCACGCTGGCGGACGGAGGCGCCCCCAAGGCCGGGGTCCATGCCGTGCGCCAGGGACCGGTCCTGTGGCGCAACCTCCACTCGTTCGCGCGCGGCGAGCCCCTGGCCCGGTACGCGCCCCAGCCCGACTTCCTGCGGCTGCTCAACACGGGCGACGGCAAGGCGCTGCTCGACTACTGGGGCTGGGCCGTCCACGCCCGGTGGTGCTGGCGGTGGAAGCATCGCCTCGACAGCCGTTTCGTGGCGCGCTTTCGGGTCGCCGGAGGCTGACGCCCACCCGCTCCACCGGGGCGCGCGCACGCGGGAGCGGACCCTCGGACCGGTCCGGTCCCGGATGCGGCCGCGGCCCTCCGGTCTCGGGCCTTCGGACCGCCTCGCCGGTCACGGGTTCCGTTTCGGCGGCCGCACTCTCAGGCCGGTGGCGACGCCGGTCAGCGACGTGAGCAGGCACGCCAGGAACATGACCGCGTAGGAGTTCGTCCAGTCGTATGCCAGGCCTCCCAGGAGTGCGCCCAGGGCCCCGCCGGTATGGTGCACCCAGAGGATGGCGCCGGTGATGAGGCCGATGTTGCGGACGCCGTAGTAGTCGCCGGTCATGGCCGCGGCCAGCGGTGCGGTGGCCAGCAGCGTGAACCCCATCAACCACGCTGCCGCGGAGATGGCGGTTTCCCCGGACCCCAGCGTCAGCAGCGCGAAGGCGACGGCGCGAAGGAGGAACATGAAGGCCAGGGGGAGGGCGTGGCCCGCCTTCTCCACCAGTATCGGGAAGGTCAGCAGACCCAGGGCGCTGAGCAGGCCGGCCACCCCCTGGATGTTCGAGGCGCGCTGGTTGGTCAGGCCCACGTCGGTGGCGAAGGGGATGAACTGGGTCAGGAAGAAGAAATCGTGGAAGCCGCAGATGAAGTAGCTCACGGCCACGAAGAAGAAGCTCCGGGAGAGGAATGCCTCCCGGGGCGAGGTCTCCGCCGTACGGAAGGAGGCCGGGGCCTTGAGGCCGCGGGTCGCCCGTCTGTAGGGCGTCTGGGACACCTCCGCGGGTTCCTTCTTCATGACCGCCAGCGCGATGGGGACCACCACCAGGCAGACCAGGATCCCCAGGCCGACCCACGAGCCGCGCCAACCGTAGTGCGCCAGGGAGTACGCCAATGCCGGGACCACGAGGAAGTGTCCGAAGGACGTGCCGGTGATGGCGATGCCGCCCATCAGTCCCCGCAGGCTCCGGAACCACCGGGAGATGGTGGACGTCACCACGCCGATGGTGATGCCCGATATGCCCACCGCGGTGACGACTCCGTAGTAGAGGTAGAGCTCCGGGAGCGATTGGGTGCGGGAGGTGAGCAGGAGGCCCGCGGCCGCCACCAGGGCCGAGACCGAGAAGAGCAGGCGAGGTCCGTACCGGTCCAGCAGCCTTCCCGCCACCATCTGCCCGAAGCCGAACACGAGCATGTTCAGGGTGTAGGCGAACGTGACCGCGCCCCGGTCCCATCCGAACTCCGCGGCCAGCGGCTTGACGAGGATGCCGAAGGAGAAGCGCACCCCGCCGTCCACCGCCAGGACGAGGAAGCCTCCCAGCAGGATGACCCAACCGTAGAAGAACGGGTACGTGGACGGTGGACGGACTCGGTGCGGCGTCGGGGGTTGCACTGCGTAGTCAGAGCACGGTGATCTCGTCGCCGGGCCGTATGGCGCCGCCCTTGACCACCAGCGCGCAGACCCCGCTCTTGCCGACCAGGGCCCGGGTCAGGCCCGGCTCGGTAAGGGACTCGATGTAGGCGCACGGCGGCCGCGGCCGGTCGAAGGCCAGGACCGCTTCCCCTGCGCGAAAGGCGCGTCCCGCCAGGTCGGCAAGGCGGACGTCCCGGGTGACGATGTTGCGCCGGTGCTCGCCGTGGAGCACGCGCAGGTCCGAGGCGGCCGCCACGGACTCCAGGTCCTCCGCTTCGATGAGGGTGACCTGGCACTCGTCCCCCCCGCTGTAGTGGCCCCCCCGCTCGCAGTAGCGGTCGCCCTCGAGGCCCATGCCGGCCACGGCCTCCGCCTCATGGACTTTCTGCATGCGCGCGCCGCCTTCGGGCGCAACGTAGATCTCGTAAACCGTACCCATGCGGACTCCCTTAGCGCCGGGTTTCCCGGTTTGTCAAGGGAGTGGACCCGGAGGAAGCCGGGTTCCCGCGTACGCGGGGGCGAAGGCAAGTCGCGGGGGACGTGCTCAGGGATGCGGTGCGGGTTCCCGCATACGCAGGGGCGAAGGGAACTCCCGGTTCGCAATCCACGGTTCCCGGCTTTACATTGGGGGCATGGACATCATCGCCGTTCTGCTCGTCATCCACATCGCCGCGGGTTCGGCGGCGTTGGCCGCGGTCGCGGCGGCGCTGCTCACGGTCAAGGGCGGCGCCCCTCACAGGAGGGCAGGGAGGGTCTATGCCGCGGCCATGGGACTGGTGGCCATGACCGCGCTGCCGTTGGCCGTGGCTGCGTCGGACGCGCTGCTGTCGCTGGTGGCCGTGTTCAGCTTCTACCTCGTGTTCGCCGGCTGGCGCTTCGCCCGGAACGGGAGCGGGGTCCCGCAGGCGGTGGACTGGGCTGCGGCGGCGGTCATGGGGCTCACCGGACTGGCCATGTGGGGCTACGGCGCCGTGCTCTTCGTGGAGGGCGACGGCCAATGGGTCACCATGGCCGTATTCGGGTTCATCGCGCTGGCGCTGAGCGCCGTGGACCTGCGCTACCACCGGACGCGGCCCCGGTCCGCTCGCCAACGCATCGCCCGGCACCTCACCAACATGCTGTCCGGGACCATCGCCACCGTCACCGCGGTGGTGGTCGTCAACGTCAACACCCGGCCGGCATGGCTCGCCTGGATCCTCCCGACCCTCCTGATCACGCCGCTCATCGTCTGGTGGAACCGCCGCGTCCGGCGCGAGCCCCGCTGGGGTCCGCCCCCGCCAAGGGAAAGTCCGTGACGCCGCGGCGCGGCGCCGTCATACCGCGGGGGTCGGCGGGGTCTCGCCGGTTGGCAATGGGCGGCGGTTCGGGTTAGGAAACCCGGAACGATTGCCCCCGTTCGTCCTGAGCGTAGCGAAGCGGAGTCGAAGGACGCGCTTTTCCATGGGGAAAGGCGCCTCGATCCGGAATGGGTCAGAGGTTCGCGCTGGGCGATGGGACACGGCGGCGGGGCGAGCCACGCGAGGAAACGTCATGGACATGGATCCGGTCCGGTACGAAGTGTTCCTGCATCGGTTGTGGGCCATCGGGGAGGAAGGGCGCCAGACCCTCCAGCGGGTGACGGCCTCTCCCATCGTGGCCCAGGGCGGCGAGGTCATGAGCTCGTTCTACGATACCGGGGGGAAGATGGTGCTGGCCTGCTCGGGCCACCTGCGGTTCGCCGGCGCCACCTCCGACGCCATCAAGTACCTCATCGAGTGGTACGGCGAGTCTCCGGGCTTCTTCGACGGGGACCAGATCTTCTTCAACGACCCCTACGTGGCCGGCTCCCACACCTACGACATGATGGTCATCAAGCCCCTGTTCCACCGGGGCGAACTGATCGCCTGGACCGCCACCAGCACCCACACCGCGGACACCGGAGGACTGCTTCGGGGCGCGGCCTCCGAGATCTTCCACGAGGGCATCCGCATCCTCGGCGTCAAGGTGGTGGAGAAGGGCGAGTTCCGCGAGGACGTCTTCCGGACCCTGACCGAGCAGTGCCGCGACCCGCAGTACGTGGGTCTCGACATGAAGGCCATGATCGCCGGCAACAACGTGTGCGGCAAGCGCTACCTGGAGCTGCTGGACAAGTTCGGTCCGGAGTTCCTCGAGGCCGCGGGCCGGAAGACCATCCGGGACTCCGAGGAGATGGCGCGGGCCAAGCTCCGCTCCCTGCCGGACGGCCGGTGGGTGTCGCGCATCTATACCACGGCGCTGGACAAGCGGACCGGCAGGGCCATGCCCATCCGGGTCATATGCACCGCCGACAAGGAGGGGGATCGGCTGAAGCTGGACTTCGACGGCAGCAGCCCGCAGATGGCCAACGACGCCAACTCCACGTTGCCCAGCACCGTGGCCCACGTGGGGGTCGCCCTCACCAACACGCTCTTCTGGGACGTGCCCTGGAGCGACGGGAAGCTCGCGCCGGTGGAGGTGTCCGTGCCCGAAGGGACGGTGCTCAACTGCGTGTTCCCCGCGGCCTGCGGCTTTGCGCCCTGGATCGGCGAGAAGCTGGTGGCCGCGGTGGTCGAGTGCATGGCCAAGATGCTCTACGCCGCCGGCCGCTTGGAGGACGTCAACGCGAGCTGGTACGGCCTCTGGGCCGCGGGCGGGCCGGGGTATTTCCCCGGCGGCACCAACCGGGAGGGCATCCGCACCGCCCAGGGGATCTACGACATCCACGGCGGCGGACTGGGCGCCGCGCCGCACCGGGACGGCGTCAACACCGGCGGCCACATGAACATCCCCTCCGGCGGCATCAGCGACGTGGAGCGCATCGAGATGCAGTACCCGCTCCTCTATTTCACTCGCAACCACAACATGGACGGCCCCGGCGCCGGCAAGCACCGCGGCGGCCTCGGCAGCTTCCGCGTCACCATGGTCTATGGCTCCCGGGACTTCACCAACGACTACAAACCCTACGGCGGCATCCCCCAGGGCGCCTTCGGGCTGTTCGGCGGCTACCCGGTGGGCAGCGGCGCGTTCCGGGCCCTGTTCGACCCTGCCGGGGACGTGTGGGAGCGGCTGAAGGCCGGCGACTACCCCACGCATCCCGCCCAGGTGGCGTCGGACGGCTGGGGAGAATTGCGCATTCCCGAGGGCGCCCCGGAGCGGGTGGCGGTGCCGGAGTCCAGCCTGATGTCCGACTTCACCGCCAGCGGCGGCGGCTTCGGCGACCCTCTCGAACGGGAGCCGGAGCGGGTGGCCCGGGACGTGAGGATCCGGGCGGTGTCGAAGGAGACCGCGGAACGCATCTACGGAGTCGTCCTCGGCCCGGGGATCCCGGCGGTGGACGCGGAAGCCACAGCGGAGAAGCGCCGGCAGATACGCGCCGAGCGTCTCGCCGCGGGAACGCTGCTCGCTCCGTCCGGCGTTGCCGACCAGGGGCGCAACTGGCGTTCGTTGCTGCGGATGCACGAGTACCTGGAGGTCGTGTCGGACGACGCCGGCGCCCGGGCCGTCCGCTGCGTCTCCTGCGGCTACCTGTTCTGCAGCCCGCGGGAGAACTACAAGAAGCACAGCGTCCGTCTGGCGGCGGGTCCGGAGGAACTTTCGGGGACCCGGCTCCCCTCCGGCGAGGACTACCTGGGGCGGTTCCACCTGTACGTGTGTCCGGGGTGCGCCACCCTGCTCCAGGTGGACGTGTACTGCCCCGCCCTGGGCGGCGAGGAAGACCTCATGGACATCTCCGTGGGCGGCGAGGGGCCGCAGGGGTGAGACGCCCTCGTGAGGTTCGGCTGCCGGAACCTCACGAGCAATTCCGGCTCGAGGCGCCTCTCCCTGTGGGGAAGCGTGTCCTTCGACTTCGCTACGCTCAGGACGAACGGGGCCGCTACGCTACGCTCAGGACGAACGGGGCCGCTACGCTACGCTCAGGACGAACGGATATCGTTGTTAGAGTTTCCCGCCGTTGCGTCATTCCCGGACCCGCCCGTCCGGGGCCCGGTAGTAATGCTGGTAGTACCAGTCGGCGATCTCGCCCGCGGTGGTCCTCCACACGCCGTCGTGGGAGCAGATGTAGTCCAGGGCCCGGTCCAGGGCGCCGATGCGGAAGGGCATGGCGGTGACGTACGGGTGCAGCGGGATGGCCATGACCCGTCCGCCCCGCTCGCCTTCCCGGTAGAGGGTGTCGAACTGGTCGCAGACCATCCGGTGGTACTCCGCCGGCGTATGGTTGGCGTGGACGAACAGCGAGATGTCGTTGATCCCCTGCTGGTAGGGGACCGTGACCATGCGCCCCGCCTTGACGCGCATGGGGACGGGCTGGTCGTCGCAGCCCCAGTCGCACAGGTACTCGAACCCCGCGGCGGCCAGGTAGTCCGGCGTGTCCCAGGTTTCCGCGAGGCCCGGACCCAGCCAGCCCTTGGGCGCCTTCCCCGTGAAGTGGGTGATGAGGTCGCGCACCTTGCGTATGACCTTGCGCTCCTTCTTGGCGCCGTACGCGTTCATCCGCGTGTTGTTGTTCATGCCGTGGCCCAGCCACTCCCAGGAACGCCTGTTGCCCTCCTCGATGATGGCCGGGTGCCGGGCGCACACCTCGGCGTTGAGCAGCACGCTCGCCCGCATGTCGTACCGGTCGAACACCTCCATCATGCGGAAGACCCCCACCCGGGAGCCGTAGTCCCTCAGGGAATAGGACTGCACGTCCGGCAGCGGCTCGTGGACCCGGGGCAGGGCCTTGTCGATGTGGAAGCACTCGACGTTGGGCCCGAGCCAGAGGGCGACCCGCGCCCCCCCGGGCCATTCCAGCCGGGGCCGGTGGAGGATGGGGTTGTAGTCGTAACGCGTGCTGTGCATCGGCGGCGCCTCCGTGTGTGAGGTGTTCGGTCCGTGAAGATGGTCTATCAGATCCCGCCGGGGGTGGCGAGGGTCGGGTCGGACGGCCTTTCCGGCGGTTGCCGACCGCCGGCGCCGGGTGTAGCATCCCGGCCGTGGAACCCGTGGCCGTCTAATGGAAAAGGGAAACCCGGAACGATTGCCCCGTTCGTCCTGAGCGTAGCGAAGCGAAGAACTCCGTTCATCCTGAGCGTAGCGAAGCGAAGTCGAAGGACGCGCTTTCCCATGGGGAGAGGCGCCTCGAGCGTCGGGGTATGGCCGGCGGTCGCATACGAAGGGGAAACCCCATGAAGCGGTTCTGGTGGATCTTCGTCCTGGCCCTGGTCCTGGCGGGGGGCGCGGGCGCCTTCTGGTACCGTCCCGCCCTGGTGGAGAGCAAGGTCGGCGCCTTGACAGGCGACCTCTCCTCGCTGACGAGCAGGCTTCTCCCCGCGGAAGCGGAAACGGTCATGCCCTTCCAGCTTGCGGCGGTGGAGAAGGGGCGGATCTTCGCCCGCATCACCACCACGGGCACGGTGAACCCGGTGTCGGCCGTCACCGTCTCCACCCAGGTCTCCGGCACCATCGAGGACCTCCCGGTGGACGTGCCCGTGCGCGTGGAGGAGGGCGACCTCATCGCGCGGCTCGACCAGGACCTGTTCCGAGCCGAAGTCCTGAAGGCGGAAGCGCGTCTGGCCAAGGCCAGGGCGGACCTTGCCAAGGAGCGCGCCGGCGTGCAGATGCTGAAGTCCCGCATCGCCGCCGGCATCGAGGGGACCCGGGCCCAGTTCCGGAAGCTGGAAGAGCGGTACCGGCGCAACCGGGACCTAGTGTCCCGCAAGCTCATCTCGCACGACGCTTACGAGTCCGTCAAGGCCGATTTCGAGTTGGCCTCGGCCCGTTTCCGGGAGGAGTCCGCTCGCGTGGACGAGGTCAAGGTCAAGGAGGCGGTCATCGCCGGCATCCGGGCGCAGGTCCAGCAGGCGGAGGCCGAACTGGAGATCGCCCGGGTGCGGCTGGACCGCAGCGTCATACGGGCGCCCATCTCGGGCATCGTCATCCACAAGACCGTGGAGGCCGGACAGACGGTGGCCGCGAGCCTGTCGTCGCCGCCGCTGGTGAAGATCGCGGAGCTCACCCGGATGAAGGTGGACGCCTGGGTGGACGAAGCGGACATCGGCAAGGTGGAGGTGGGGCAGGACGTGGAGTTCCAGGTGGACTCGTACCCGGGCCGCGTCTTCGAGGGCAAGGTGGTGCGCATCTTTCCGTCCCCCGAGATCAAGGACAACGTGGTGACCTACGACACCGAGATCCGGGTGACCAACGACGACCTGGCCCTCAAGCCCGGCATGACCGCCAACGTCACCGTGGTCCTGGCCCGGAAGGACGACGTGCTGTTGGCGCCCAACGCGGCCCTGCGGGTCCGCGGCCGGGACGTCCGCCAACTCTACCCGGACCTGGGAGGCGGACCGCGCCGCGGTCGTCGGCCGAGCACCGAGCAGCGCCGCCGCTGGCGGGCGGAAGGGCGGGGCGCGGTGTGGGTTTACCGGGACGGCCGACCCCGGCGGCAACGCATCCGCTTCGGCGCCATCGACGCCCGGAACATGGAGGTCCTGTCGGGTCTTCGGCAGGGGGACCAGGTCATCGTGGGGATCCGGGCGGAGGCCATGCAGGGAGCCGCCGGCGCCACGCGGCGGTCCTGGGTGCGTTCGCGGATACTCGGAGGTCTCTAGCGGGATGGCCCAGCGGCCCGTCATCGAAGTGGAGGACCTGACCCGGGTCTATGACCTGGGCGAGCAGCAGGTGGCCGCCCTCAAGGGAGTCTCCCTGAAGATCTTCCCGGGCGAGGTGGTCGCCCTCATGGGGCCGTCCGGCTCCGGCAAATCGACCCTCATGAACGTCCTGGGCTGCCTGGACCGCCCCACCTCGGGCCGTTACCGGCTGCAAGGCAGGGAGGCCGCGTCCCTGTCCTCCGACGAGATGGCGGCGCTGCGCAACCGGGAGATCGGCTTCGTCTTCCAGAACTACAACCTCCTGGCCCGGACCACGGCCATGGAGAACGCCGAGCTGCCGGCCCTCTACAACGATACTCCGTCCGCGGAAGCCCGCGGGAAGGCCCGGGAGACGCTGCGGCTCGTGGGGCTCGGAGACCGGGAAGGGCACCGGCCCACGCAGTTGTCCGGCGGCCAGCAGCAGCGGGTGGCCATCGCCCGGGCCCTGCTCAACGACCCCCGCATCATCCTGGCGGACGAGCCCACGGGGAACCTCGACACCCGCACCGGCGCGGAGATCATCGAGCTCTTCAAGGCCCTCAACCGGGAGAAGGGCATCACCGTCGTCTTCGTCACCCACGACCCCGAAGTGGCGTCCCACGGGCAACGCATCATCCATTTCAAGGACGGGGTGGTGGAAAGGGAGGAGGCGGGGAGCGAGGGGCCGCCGGCGGAGTCGGCCCCGGCCCCGGAGCCGGAGGCCCGCACCGGGGGCCGGCGGGGTCCGGGCGCCGACCTGCGGGCCAACGTCCGTATCGCGTTGCGCGCCGTCCGGGTCAACAAGCTCCGGTCGGCGTTGACCATGCTGGGGGTCATCATCGGCGTGGGCGCGGTCATCGCCATGGTGGCCATCGGCGAAGGGGCCAAGGCCCGGGTGGCCAAGCAGATGGAGCGTCTGGGAAGCAACCGGGTGTCGGTCTTCGCCGGGGCGGTGACCCGGGGCGGTCGGCGCCTGGGAGGGGCGAGGATCACGACCCTCACCGAGGCGGACGCCCGGGCCATACTGGCGGAGGTCCCGGAGGTCACCGCGGTGGCGCCCGGGGTGCGGGGGTCGGCGCAGTTGGTGTACGGCAACAGGAACTGGCATTCGGCGTTGACCGGGACGACGCCGGACTACCTCGGCATCATGAACTGGGGCGTGGAGTTGGGCGCCAACTTCACCGAGGACGACGTGCTCCTGAACCGGAAGGTGGTGCTGGTGGGCAAGACCGTGGCCAGGGAGCTGTTCGATGGCGCATACCCGGTGGGCCAGACCATCCGCATCAAGCACATACCGTTCGAGGTGGTGGGCGTGCTCAGGGAGCGGGGAACCTCCTCGTTCGCCGGGGACCTCGACGACGTGGTGGTCGTGCCGTTGCGCACGGCCCAGAGAAAGCTGCTGGGCATCCGTCACCTGCGGAACATCGAGATGGGCGCCCGGAGCAAGGAGGCCACCCGAAAGGTGCAGGACGACGTCACCGCGCTCCTGAGGGTGCGGCACAAGATCACCGGCGCCAAGCTGGACGACTTCCGCATCCGCAACCGCACCGAGATCATCGAGGCGGCCAACGAGGCCGCGAGCACCCTGGGCTACCTGCTGGCGGGAATCGCCGGGGTGGCGCTCATCGTGGGCGGCATCGGCATCATGAACATCATGCTCGTGTCCGTGACCGAACGCACCCGGGAGATCGGCGTGCGCCTGGCGGTGGGCGCGAGGAAGCGGGACATCCGCCGCCAGTTCCTCACGGAGGCCCTGGTGCTGAGCCTGCTGGGCGGGGTCGCGGGAATCCTCGCCGGTTCGCTGGCCTCCATGGGTCTCTCCTGGTTCGGCGGCTGGCGGATCGTCATCTCCACCGGCTCCATCCTGCTGGCCTTCCTCTTCGCCGCGGCCATCGGCGTCTTCTTCGGCTTCCAGCCGGCCAACCGGGCCGCCCGGCTCAACCCCATCGAAGCGTTGCGCCATGAGTAGGCCGCGGGTCCGGGAGGGGGCGGCGCCTCCGGGGAGCCGCCGCCCCACCGGGGACGCCGTTTGACAGCCTGCCGGGACCTCGCATAGATTCTTTCCGTAGAAGGAAAGGAGGGTTGCGCATGGATGCAGCCAAACACGGCGTTTTCAGTTGGTGCGAGCTCATGACCACGGACGTGGAGGCCGCCAAGCGGTTCTACTCCGAGCTCTTCGGCTGGACCACCCATACCCATACCCACGATTACGTCGAGGGCATGGGGGAGGTGGAGTACACCCTCATCAAGGCGGGGGAGACGGAGGTGGGCGGGATGATGGCGTGGCCGCCGCAATCCCGGGGGAACCCGCCGTACTGGGGAGCGTACGTGACCGTGGACGACGTGGACGCGGCCGCGGACAAGGCCCGGGAGCTGGGCGGGGCCATCGTGGTGCCGCTGACGGACATTCCGGGGGTAGGGCGTTTCTGCGTCATCCGGGACCCCCAGGGCGCGGTGATCTCCATGATCACCGAGAAGCACGAGTAGGCGCGCGCTTCCGGAGCGGGGGCGCCGGCCTCACGGTGACCGCAAGGAGGCCGGACCGGGAGCCGGCCGCACGCTTCGGGAGCGGAGGGGAGACAGGTCATGGGACGTTTGCTCGAAGGTTTTTCCAACTACGCGTACGCGGCCCTGCGAATCGTGGCGGGGGCCGCCTTCGCCCAGCACGGCGCCCAGAAGCTGTTCGGCGTCTTCGGCGGCGGCGCGCCTGTCGAGTGGGTCTCGCTCATGGGCCTTGCGGGCGCCATCGAGCTTTGCGGCGGCGTGCTGGTGGCCGCGGGGATCCTCACGAGGTACGCGGCCTTCGTCAGCAGCGGTCTCATGGCCGCAGCCTATTTCATGGCCCACGCGAAGCGGGGGTTCTGGCCCATCGAGAATGAGGGCGAGCTCGCGGTGCTCTTCTGCTTCCTGTTCCTCTACATCGCGAGCCGGGGCAGCGGCCCGTTGAGCCTCCGCGGCTCCCGCGGTTAGCCGGCGGCAACCGACGGCGCAAGGCCGCGGCTCCGGCGTGGGTCTCGACCCCAACGCCCGGACCGCGCCGGCGCCGGGCATCGCCCCGAGACCCGTCCATGGCCACCTACGCCATCGGTGACCTGCAAGGTTGCTACGACCCGCTCCGGCGGCTGCTGGACCGCGTCGGGTTCGATCCGGGGGCCGATGGGCTGTGGCTCACCGGCGACTTGGTGAACCGCGGTCCCCACTCGCTGGAGGCGCTGCGCTTCGTCAAGGGGCTCGGCGCTTCCGCGGTCGCGGTGCTGGGGAACCACGACCTGCACCTCCTGCGCCGGGCGGAGGGTCTCGCACCCGAGAAACGGCTGGACACGCTGGGCCCGGTGTTGTCGGCTCCCGACCGCGACGAGTTGACGGACTGGCTGCGCCGCCGACCGTTGCTGCACCGCGGCGGCGAGCATGTCCTGGTCCATGCGGGCCTGCTGCCCCAATGGAGCGTGGGGAAGGCCGAGGCCCTGGCCCGGGAGGCCGAATCCCGCCTGCGCGCGGGGGATTACCGGGACTTCCTGGGGCACACACTCGCCCACGAAGCCGTCCCGTGGTCCGAGGAGCTGAGCGGACCGGCGCGCGGGAGTTGCGTCGTCGGCGTGCTCACGCGGCTGCGCTGCTGCACCGCCCGGGGCGCGGTGGAGGCGTCGTTCTCCGGCCCGCCCGCGGACGCCCCCGAAGGGTTCCGCCCCTGGTTCGCCCTGCGGCGCGAGCCCGAAGCGGAGACCGTCCTGTTCGGCCACTGGTCGGCCCTGGGCCTGCACTTCGCCGGCTGTGCGGTCTGCCTCGACAGCGGCTGCGTGTGGGGCGGTCCGCTGACGGCGCTGCGGCTGGACGACGGCGAGGTCTTCCAGGTCCCTCGCGATGGGTAAGGGAAACCTCAAGGACTTCGCCTTGGCCAACCAGACCGATCAGGAGGTCTTTCAGGTCCCTCGCGACGGGTAAGGGAAACCTTGGACAATTGCCCGTCCACAGGTCGGATGTCGCGGTCACCTGCGCGTCCGCTCGCGACGGGTAAGGGAAACCTTGGACAATTGCCCCCGTTCGTCCTGAGCGTAGCGAAGCGAAGTCGAAGGACGCGCTTTCCCATGGGAGAGGCGCCTCGAGCCGGAATCGTTCGGGGTTTCCTGAAGGGCGGCGCGCCGCTTGCGATCGACTACGTCTCCGGCTTCACGGACACGTCGGCCGGGGTTCGCGGCGAGTGAAGGGCGGCGCGCCGCTTGCGGTCCTGTTGCTCCAGCGCCCAGGCCGCGTGCTCTCGCACCAGCGGCGACCGGTCTTCGCTGCGCTGCCGCAGCGCCCGGACCACGAGGGGGTCGTAGGGCGCGTTGCCCAACGCCACCGCCACGTTCCGCAGCCAGCACTCGTGGCCGATGCGGCGGATGGCGCTGCCCCGGGTGCGGCGAAGGAAGTCCTCCTCGCTCCAGCGGAAGAGCGCGAGCAGCTCCGGCGCGTCGAGCCCGTGCCGGGGCAGGAAGTCGGCTTCCCGCGTGAACCTGGCGTAACGGTTCCAGGGACAGACGAGTTGGCAGTCGTCGCACCCGTAGATGCGGTTGCCCATGAGCGGCCGGAGCTCCACCGGGATGGAGCCTCGAAGCTCGATGGTGAGGTAGGAGACGCATCGGCGGGCGTCCAGGCGGTAGGGTCCGGTGATGGCCCCGGTGGGGCACACGTCCATGCAGGCGCGGCACGAGCCGCACCGGTCCGGGACGGGCCGGTCCGTGGGCAGCGCCAAGTCGGTATAGATCTCGCCCAGGAAGAACCACGATCCCGCTTCGGTGTGGATCAGGTTGGTGTGCTTGCCGATCCAGCCCAGGCCGGCGTTGCGCGCCAGCGGCTTCTCCAGCACCGGCGCGCTGTCCGCGAACACCCGGTATCCGAACGGCCCCGCGGCCGACTCCACGCGGTCCGCCAGGGCTTGCAGGCGCTTGCGCACCAGCCGGTGGTAGTCCCTCCCCAGGGCATAGCGGGAGACGTAGCCGAGCCGAGGGTCGCCCAGCACCCGCCAAGGGTCCGCGGCCGCTTCCGGGAGGTAGTCCATGCGGGCCGAGATGACCCGGACGGTTCCCGGGACCAGCTCCGCGGGCCGCGAGCGCCGGGACCCGTGCCGCTCCATGTACGCCATCTCTCCGTGCCGTCCGTCGGCGAGCCAGCGGTCCAGCAACGCCCGGTCCGATTCCAGGTCCACGCCCGCGATGCCCACCTCCCGGAAACCGAGCTCGCGCCCCCACGCCTTGATGCGCCCGGCCAGACGGCCGAGCCCCGCCTCTGTCGTCACGGAGGACATGGCCTACGATGCCGGCGAGTAACCCCGGGCGAACCAGGGCTCCAGGTCTGCGGAGAACCACTCGCCCGGGACCTCCCGGCCCGCGCCCGTCCTCCGGGCCTTGTCCAGCACCGCCTTGCCCATGGCGGCGAACTGGATCGCCATGCCGGAGTTGTTCTTGTAATAGACGATGTCCGCGTCGCCCCGACGCCCGGGGACGGTCCGGTTCACCACTTGGCCGAGCTCCGCCACCCGGTCCCAGGAGGTCTCGCCGGCTTCGATGGGTTCCAGCAACTCCTTCTGGCGGTTGGCGTGGACGCTTTCGCGGTCGTTGACCACGATCCGGTCGCTGCGCCGGAAGGTCTCCCTGTCCACCTCGTGGCGCTCGAACACCACGTCGCTGTTGACGATGGACACGACGGTCTGGCCCGGCTCCAGGTCCCTGCCGTCGAATACCGGTCCCGATGAGTTGGTGGCGCAACAGACCACGTCCGCTCCCCGGACCACCTCGCGCGGCTCGTCGGCGCTCACCACAGGGATTCCCAACTCCGTTGCGAACCTCCGGCAGAAGTCCTCCCGGTGGGCCCGCGACGGGCTATGGACCTTCAGGCGTTCCAGGGGCAGGGCGTCGACCAGGGCCCTGGCGTGCAACTCGGCTTGGTGACCGGTGCCGAAGAGTCCGGCGACCCGGGCGTCCGCGCGCGCCAGCAGCCGGACCGCGGCGCCGCTGGTGGCCCCCACCCGCAACGGCGAGATGGTCCCGTCCACGATGATGCCCAGGAGCTCCGCGGTCTCCAGGCTGTAGATCAGGAAATGGCCCCAGTAGCGCCGGGTGGGGTGCCGGAACTCCACGCGCCGGGTGGCATGGTCCTTCTCCTGGGCCAGCCGGGAGTTCAACCGCAATGCGGCCACGCCATACTTGGGCAGGGCGCCGGCGTGGATGTTGGCGAAGTACCGGGCCTGCGGGTCGGGCGTGGGGCACGAGTAGCGCAGCCGCGGGCGGTTGACTCCGTTGCCCCGACCGATCTCCCGGAACACGTCCTCCATGAGGTCCATGCACTCGCGCATGGTGAGCAGGTCCCTGCCCTCTTCCTCGTTGACGATCATCACCATGGAACGCGCTCCTTTCCCCGACGCCGCGGTCTGGTTGTGACTCCAGGAAACTCTGAAGGCTCTTCAGGAATTCCCCCCTCCCTGTCCCTCCCCCTCAAGGGGGAGGGGACGCTACGCCGTGAGACCTTACCCACACGAAAGTCGGAAGAGCCACTCTGAACAGTTGCCCCCCTCCCGTTCGTCCTGAGCGTAGCGAAGCGAAGTCGAAGGACGCGCTTTTCCATGGGGAGAGGCGCCTCAAGCCGGAATTGACCGGAGGTGACTCTACTACGAAACCCCGGAACTGGTACAGTACGAGGACGACAGGCCGAGGGGGCGACAGCGCCTTGCGGCGCGCCCCCCGGCCCGGGGGAGGAGTCCATGTCCGACGAGCGCAAGGCGTTGCGGGAGGCGGTGTCGCGGTTCATGCCGCCCAGGACCGCGGCCGACTTCTGCGACGACAACGCGCGCCGCGTCGGCCGGAAGGAAGCGCTGGTGGACTCCCGCCGCCGCCTTACCTGGGAACGGACCGCGGAGCTCTCCGACGCCCTCGCCCTGGGGCTCCTGGACCTGGGTCTGGAACGCGACGCGCGCGTGCTCATCCAGATGCCCAACTCCGCGGAGCTCTTCCTCGCCCGGCTGGCGTGCGAGAAGGCGGGCCTGCGGCTGGTCACCGCGGCCCCGAGCCTGCGGCGGGCGGAGCTCGGCCCCATCGTCCGCTTCACCCGCCCCGAGGCCGCCATCGTTCCCGCGGCGTACCGGGGGTTCCGCCACCTGGAGTTGCTGGAGCAGGTCCGCGTACCCGAGCTGCGCCACGTGCTGGCGGCGTGGGACGAGGTCCCCCGCGGCTGCCTTTCGCTGGAGCAGGTCCTGTCCGCCCCGGTCCCGGACCGCGCTCGGCAGCGCTTGGCCGCCACCCGGTACGGAGTCGAGGACGTGTGCCAACTGGCCACCACCAGCGGCTCCACCGGCCTGCCCAAGTGCGCCGCGGTGCCCCTCTACACCCGGCTCCTCACCGCCTGGAGCCACGTGAAGCGGTTCCGCGTGGACCACGGCGACACCCTGTGCGCGGTCACCGCCATCATTTCCGGCGTCGCCGACGGATTGATCTACAACGGCGCGTGCCAGACCGGCGCCCGGGTGGTCCTGATGGACCGCTTCGACCCGCGCCGAACCTGTGAGACCGTGGCGCGGGAGCGGGTGAACGTGCTCCCGCTGGTCCCCACCATGATCTCCCGGCTGCTGGCCCTCGACGACCTCCGCGGCCATGACCTGGACTCCCTCCGCATGGTCGTCAGCCACGGGGCGCTGCTGCCCCGCGAGCTGGGCGTGGAGGCCGAGGCGCGGCTGGGTTGCCGGATCATGCAGGGCTACGGCAGCGTGGACTGCGGCGGCCTGTGCGCCACCTCCTGGGACGACCCGCCCGAAGTCCGCATCCGGTCCGTGGGCCGGCCGCTGGAGGGCAACGAGTTGCGCATCGTGGACGAGGGCGGCAACGAGGTCCGTCCGGGAGCGCCGGGCCGCCTGTGGGTCCGGGGCCTGCCCTCGGACGCGCGGTTCTTCCGGAACCTGGATCTCGACGCGCGCCGGCGGTCCGACGGCTTCCTCGACCTGCAGGAGTGGGGCCGCATGGACGAGGGCGGCAACGTCTATCTCATGGGCCGGGACCAGGACCTCATCATCCGCGGCGGACGGAACGTCTTTCCCGCGGACCTGGAGGACCTGCTCCTCCGCTGCCCCGGGGTGAAAGCGGCGGCGGTGGTGGGCTATGCCGACGCGGACCTGGGCGAGGGCATCGCCGCCTGCGTGGTGCCGGAGGAAGGCGCGCGGCTGACCCTGGAGGGCGTGAGGGAGTTCCTCCGGCAACAGGGGCTGGCCCCTTTCAAGCGGCCCGACCGGCTGGAGTCCCTGGACGGGTTTCCCCGGGTCGCGTCGGGCGACAAGGTGGACAAGCGGGCGCTGCGGGAGCGGGTGGGAGGATCGAGGACCGGGAACCGAGGAAACCTGGAACAACTGCCTCCGTTCGTCCCGAGACCGAACGATTGCCCCCGTTCGTCCTGAGCGTAGCGAAGCGAGGTCGAAGGACGCCCGCCGGCGCGCCGGATTTCAGCGGTCGTCCACGCGGACGCGGATGGCTCCGTAGGCGCAGTCCCACTGGCAGACGAAGCAGCCTTGGCAGTCCCCGGGGTAGGCCATGCGGGCCTTCCGGTCGGGGTCCAGGCGCAGCACGTCGGTGGGGCAGGTCTCGACGCAGACGCCGCAGCCGGTGCACGCCCGCCCGTTCACTTCAACCCGCGGCATGGGGCGACTCCCGGTTGCGGAAGACCAGGTGCAGGTTCCGGGTGGGCCGCACCGGGATGGGGTCGTGCCAGGAGTCGGGCAGCGGCTCGTCCCAGAGCTCGAGGCCTCCGTCCTCCTGCTTGACCACCACCATCCTGACCCAGTCCACGTTGTCGATGACCGGGTAGTCCTCGCGGATGAACGCCACGCGGCTTTCCGTCCGGCGCCGGTAGGCGCGCAGCGTGGCTTCCAGCACCTGGACGTATTGCCTGAGGCCCCACGCCTTGGCGAGCTCGTGGGGGTCGCGGGCCATGAGCCGGGGCGCGTCGCGGCCGCGTATCTCGGCGAGCTCGTCCAGCGCGGCGTCGATGCGGTCGGCGTGGAGCACCAGCCCGACCTTCTCCATGAGCATCCGTCCCAGGCGCCGATGGACGCGGTCGAAAGCGGCTCCGTCCCGTTGTCGGAGGGGCGCCCGGATCTCTTCCGCCACCCGCCGGAGCTGCCCAGGCTCCGGGTGCGCCGGTTTCCCGGAGCGCGCGCCCGCGCCCGCGGCCCGGCCGGTCCAGTCGCCGGTGACCGAGCAGAAGGGGAGGTGCCCCCCCGGCAGGTAGGCCATGTCGGTGCAGGTGCCCGCGGCGTAGAGCCCCGGCACCGTGGTCTCGCCGCGTTCGTTGACCCGCGCGCCGGCCCCGAAGATGCCGCTGGTGCCCGCCACCTGGTAGGTATAGGGAACAGGCGTCTCCGTGAGGTCGCCGGCCACGGCCTCCTGGTTGGCCGCCACGATGGGGACCACCCGCCGGATGAGCTCCATCCGTTCCGGCAGCACGTCCCGCAGGTCCATGGCGGGCGCCCGGCCCCGTTCCTTCTGGTGGGCGACGGCGAAGTAGAGCAGCGCCCGGCTGGTCATCTCCATCCGCTTGGGGTCGTAGTCTTCCAGGAACCGCCGGCCGTCCCGGTCCACCCACTTGGCCCCCGAAGGCATCAGCGACTCCAGGCCCGGCGCGGACAGGACGCGGTCGGGGTTCAGGTTGATGCCCCCCAGCTCCAGCCGCGACAGTTCCGCGCCCGCGCGCATCATCATGGCGATGCCGTCGCCGGAAAGGTCGATGGGCATGTAGCCCAGGGTGCTCCCGGGCCACGGATACGGGAACTTGTAGGGGCCGGTGCAGACCACGGTGGCGCGGGCCGCGAACTCGTGGACCTCCCCGGTGCGGGTGTGGAACCCCATTGCGCCCACCACCCGCCCGCGGGTGGGCAGGCGCCCGTCCGACGTGAGCAACTCGGTCAGGGCCACGCGGTTCACCACCTCCACGCCGCTGCCCACGACCCCCGACCGCACCGCCATCATCATCTGCGGGCCGCCTTCGGCCATCCACACGCCGTTGGCGAAGGAACGCCCCGGCGCTCCCATGCGGACGATCTTCCGGCCCTGCTTGAGCCACTTGACGCCCCAGCCGTCCATGAGCATCACGTGCTCGTGCATCACCGGCAGCGACCTGGCCAGCAGGGGCTGGTTCACCAACGGGCCGCCGAAGGCCCGGATCCAGGCGTCCACGTCGTCCCCCGGCATGTACGACGGATAGACCCCCGACGCCAGGGCGCTGCACCCGCTGCGGCCGAAGTACGAGCGGTCCACCAGGAGCACCCGCGCCCCGGCCTCCCGCGCCCGGTAGGCCGCAAACGCTCCGGCGATGCCGCCGCCGACCACCAGCACGTCCGTTTCCATGCGAACCGCCATGGGGCGATCCTAGACGGGCGCGGACGATTGTTCAAGCCGGGGCCGCCGGCGGGCAGGGACCTCCCGGCATTCCGTTCCGACCGCTGCACACGGTGCACCGGTCTTTCGTTGTCGCTGCGCCTTCTCGCCGTCGGTGATTCGAGAAAACTCCGAACAATGATCCCCGTTCGTCCTGAGCGTAGCGAAGCGAAGTCGAAGGACGCGCTTTCCCGCAGGGGGAGGGAGTTCGAGCCGGAATTGATCAGAGGTGACTTGCAATCGTTCCGCACCGGGGTAGGATGTCTCGAAACGCGTCTCACGGGCGTAGCCGTGGACTTGTCGGCCCGTCCCGGAGAGGAGGAGACCATGGGCCTTGCGAACGCGAAGATCCAACTGCGCAACCCGAGACGTCCCGAACTGAAGGCGGTGGAGGTGGATGCGCTGGCGGATACCGGGGCGGTCCATATGTGCATTCCGTCCCACGTACGATTGCAGTTGCAACTGGACGAAGCCGAAGCCAGGGAAGTGGTCCTGGCGGACGGAAGCCGCACGTTCGTTCCCTATGTGGGACCCATCGAGCTGCGCTATGAGAACAGGGTCGGTTTCAGCGGCGCTCTCGTCATGGGGGAAACGGCCTTGCTGGGGGCGATTCCGATGGAAGACATGGACCTGGTCGTCGTGCCCAGGACCAGACAGGTCATCGTCAACCCGCTCAGTCCGAACGTTGCATCGACCATCGCAAAGCGGGGAGATGACCGGGAGGCATCATGAGCACGGTGGTGGGAAAGGGCGCGTTCCGCTACGAGGTCCGGGAGGGGTGGGCCAGGCTGCCGGACGGCATGACCTTCAAGGAGGTGGCGGGAGTCGGCGTGGACAAGGCCGACAACGTTTACTGCTTCACCCGGGGCGACCACCCCGTGATCGTGTTCGACCGGGACGGCCGGTTCCTGCGGACCTGGGGCGAAGGGGTCTTCACCCGGCCCCACGGCGTCACCATGGGGCCGGAGGACACCATCTTCTTCACCGACGACGGCGACCACACGGTGCGCAAGTGCACCCTGGACGGCAAGGTGCTGATGACCCTGGGGGTCCCGGGCAAGGCCGCGGCGTTCCAGGGGGGCGAGCCCTTCAACCGCTGCACCCACGTGGCCTTCTCGCCCCGGGGCGACATCTACGTCTCGGACGGCTACGGCAACTCGCGGGTGCACAAGTATTCCCCGGACGGCAGGCTGCTGTTCTCCTGGGGCGAGCCCGGCACCGACCCGGGCCAGTTCAACCTGGTGCACAACGTTTGCACAGACGCGGACGGCTGGGTCTATGTGGCCGACCGGGAGAACCACCGCATCCAGGTGTTCGACGGCCAGGGCCGGTTCGAGACCCAGTGGTGCGACAACCTCCACCGTCCCTGCGCTCTGTACATGGAGACCGGCCCCAGCCCCGTCTGCTACATCGGCGAACTGGGTCCGGGGGCGTCGCAGAACGCGGCCTATCCGAACATCGGCCACCGCATCGTGGTCCGCAGCGCCGACGGCGTGGAGCTGGCGCGCTTCGGCCATCCCGTCATGGGCGAGGGGCCGGGCCAGTTCATCGCTCCCCACGGCCTGTGCCTGGACTCCGGCAGGAACCTCTACGTGGCGGAGGTGTCCTGGACCATCATGGGGCGGCGGCTGGATCCGCCCCGGGAGATGCGCAGCCTGCAGAAGCTGGTCAGGCTGGACTGACCGCGTCCTCGTCCTCCCGCTCCGCCCGGCCGGACTCCTGGGACGGGTGGCTGCGTCCCTGCGGGGGACTGACCGTGTCCGGGTCCTCCCGCTCCGCCCGGGGCAGGAGCCACGGGAGCGCCAGCCCCACCGCCAGGGCGCCGGCGCCGCCGATGAGGTAGGGCGCCCGGGCGCCCGCACGGTCGAGGATCCAGCCGGACGCGGTGTTGGAGGCGATGCCCCCGAGCCCGAGCCCCACCATGGCCGCCAGGGACTGGGCCGTGGACCGCAGCCGCCCGGGCGCCACGCTGTCCACGTACAACGGCCCGCCCATCATCAGGCCGGTGACCATCACGCCGTGCAGCGTCTGCACCGGGTAGAGCCAGTAGGGGTTGGCGGTGAGTCCGCACACCGTCCAGCGGACGCCGCCGGCCAGGACGCCCGCGGCCAGCAGCCCCCGCGAGCCCACGCGCTTGAGGCCCATGCCGGTGCACAGGATGAGGGGGATCTCGACCACGAGCATCAGGAGCCACATGTGCTGCACGGTCTCCAGCGTGCCGCCCTGGGAGCGGACGTACACCGGCAACAGCCCCATGGGGCCGGTGACGAACAGGTAGGCGCTGAAGGCCACCAGGAGCAGGCGGCGCATGGGGCGGTTGCGGAGGAGGGCGCGCCATTCCCCCGGGGCGGCCCGCAGCGACACGACCCCCTCCCGGGGCAGGGCGAGGGCCACGGCCCCGGCCAGCAGCACGATGCCGGCGGTTCCCTGGAACATCACCCCCAGGCCCGGCTCCGACGGACCTCCCGGCGTCGGCGCCAGCCCCTGCCAGCGCTGCACCGCGTCCAGCGCCGCGGGGAAGGCCAGCACCGATGCCAGGAAGCCCACGGTCCCCCAGGCCCGGGCGAAGCCGTACGCGTGGGGTCCGGAAAAGCGGAAGGCCGCCAGCGCGACGGACACCGAAAGCGGGATCACCGGGGTCGAGAACGACGCCAGGAAGACCGCGGCCAGGAGGATGGACGCGAACCCCCGGGCGAGTCCCAGCAGCACGAAGCCGAACGCGGACGCCAGGGTCAGGAAGGCCACGAGACGGCCCCGGGCGCCGGTCCGGTCCGCCACCTGGCCCCAGAACGGCTGCGCGACGATCCCCACCAGGGGCATGACCGAGAGGACCATGCCCAGTTGGGCGCCGGTCAGCCCGGCGTTCTCCTTGAGGTAGAGGCTGTAGTAGGGGAAGAAGACGCCCAGGGCCCCGAAGAACGTGAACCAGAACAGCGAGATGGACAGGCCGTGGCGCCGGAAGCTCATGGATCCCGCAGTCTATCCGAACGCGCCGGCAATGGACACCCGGCCCCGCGACGGCCTGCCTGTGCCACTCGTGCTCATTTACGGTGATCTTCCGGCTTTCAAGCCCACCTCCGTCATTCCCGCGAAAGCATGTCCTCGCGAAAGCGGGAATCCACTTGCGGAAACTCCGAACGATTGACCCGTTCGTCCTGAGCGTAGCGAAGCGAAGTCGAAGGACGCGCTTTTCGCTTCCCGTCGGACGATCCTCCGGGAATGAAACTTGCGGCGTTATGCGATAGAGTGTCCCCGGGACCGCAGGCGTCCCGCACGCCGGCGAGGGACGCCTCGCCCAGGGAGGGTTGGAATGGCAAGACTCAAGCACGTTGCGATCAGGACCGGGGACGTGGCCAAGACCGCGGCCTTCTACAAGGAGGCGTTCGACCTCCGGGAGGTCGGCAAGGGCCGGGCCGGCGTCTATCTCTCCGACGGACACGTCAACCTCGCGATCCTGGACCTCAAGACCCCCACGTCTCCCGCGGGGGTGGACCATTTCGGTTTCCAGGTGGACGACCTGGAGAAGACGGTGGAGCGGGTGTCCGAGCTCGGCGGCGGACGGCTCACGGAGCTGGCGCGGCTGACCCCCGCGGACCCGTCCCATCCCCAGTCCTACTTCGAGGTCAAGGTGACCGGCCCCGACGAGCAGGAGATCGACGTGTCCGACACCGGATGGGTGGGCGCTCCCCATCAGGACTGACGCCGGTTGCGGACGGAGGTCTCGTGAGCCGCGGCAAGGACCGGAGCGCGGGGGAGTTGTTCGAGGAGCTCGTCGGGGTCATGGCCCGTCTGCGGGGGGAAGGCGGGTGCCCCTGGGACCGGGAGCAGACCCACGCGTCGTTGAAGCGCTACGCGCTGGAGGAGACCTACGAGCTGCTGGAGGCCATTGACGAGGAGGACGACGACGCCATCCGGGAAGAGTTGGGCGACGTGCTGTTGCAGGTGCTGTTCCACTCCCAGATGGCCGGGGAGGGGCGGCGGTTCGCCGTCGAGGAGGTGATGGCCGGCCTGCGGGACAAGCTGGTGCGGCGGCATCCCCACGTGTTCGGCGGCGAGAGCGCCGCGGACGCCGACGCGGTGCTGCGGAACTGGGAGAAGGTCAAGGCGACGGAGAAGCCTGGGAGCCGCGGGCAGGGACACTCCCTCTTCACTTCCGTGCCCCGGGCCATGCCGGCCCTGGCCCGGGCCCAGCGGGTCGGCGACAAGGCCGCGGGCGTGGGTTTCGACTGGCCCGACGCGGAGCCCGTCTGGAGCAAGGTCGAGGAAGAGCTGGAGGAGCTCAGGGAGGCGGCGGGGACGGGCGAGGCCCGACGCATGGAGGAGGAGCTCGGGGACCTGCTGTTCTCGGTGGTCAACCTGGGCCGGTTCCTGAAGGTGCAGGCGGAAGAGGCGCTGGCCGGTGCCGTCGAACGGTTCCAGCAGCGCTTCGCCCGCGTGGAGCGCGAGCTCGCGGGCCGGGGCAAGACGGTGGGCGAGACGCCGCCGGAGGAGCTGGACCGGGCGTGGGAACGGGCCAAGGCTCCGGGGGGACCGCGGTGAGCGCGTTCCGCACCGCCTTCCTGGACGCGGCGACTTTCGGCGTCGTCTCGCTCGCCCGGTTCGAGGAGGCCGGCGAGTGCGTGGTGCACGAGCTGACGGACGCGGCCGAGTTGCCCGAACGGCTCGCCGGGCGCCAGTGCGTGGTGGTGAACAAGCTCGTCCTCGACCGGGAACGGCTGGAGCATCCTTCGGCCCGGGGCCTCAGGCTCGTTGCGGTGGGGGCCACGGGCACCGACAACGTGGACATCGGATGCGCCCGGGAACTGGGGGTCGCGGTGTGCAACGTGCCGGGCTACGCCGCCGCGGCGGTGGCGCAGTTCACCCTCGCGCTGATCCTGGAGTTGGCCACCCGGGCGGCCCGGTACGCCCAGGGCACGCGCATGGGCCACTGGCAGGAGAGCACCATCTTCACGCGGCACGACTACCCGAGCTTCGAGCTCCGGGGGCGCGTGCTGGGGATCGTCGGATACGGCGCCATCGGGCGCAAGGTGGCGGAGACGGCCCGGGTCCTCGGCATGACGGTGGTCCTGGCCGACCGGGTGGGAGACCACCGGCGCCGACCGGGCCGCCTGCCCCTGGAGGAAGTGCTGGGGCAGGCCGATTTCGTGAGCCTGCATTGCCCGCTCACGCCGCTCACCGCGGGATTGGTCAACCGGCGCACCCTGGCGCTGATGAAGCCCGCGGCCTACCTGGTCAACACCGCCCGGGGCGGCCTCGTGGACGAGGCGGCGTTGATCGAGGCGCTGGAGCAGGGCCGGCTCGCGGGCGCGGCCCTCGACGTCATCTCGCAGGAACCGCCGGACCGGGGCCACCCGATGATGGCCGCGGCGGCCCGGCTGGACAACCTCCTGGTTACCCCCCACTGCGCCTGGGCCGCCCGGGAGGCGCGCCAGCGGCTGATGGACGAAGTGTTCGAGAACGTCCGGGCGTTCCGGCGCGGCCGGAGACGGAACCGCGTGGACTAGTGGAACAAGCGCATCCTTCGACTTCGCTTCGCTACGCTCAGGACGAACGGAGGCAATCGTTCAGGGTTTCCTTACGCCCTGCCGCCTCGAATCTCTCCCCGCAGTTCGGAAAACTCCCGCGCCAGGTTGTGGACTTCCGTCCGCAACGCGTTGATCTGTCCCTGGAGTCCATCGACCCTGGCGTCGAGTCGTCCGGTTATTCGCCAGATGAACAGGCCGAGGGTGATCCCGATGCCGATCATGGTCAGTATCTCGTTGCTCATGTACGGAGCCTTCCTTTCATGCGTCCCGTTTCGTCCTGTTGACCATGATCGGCGTTCGTTCCCGTGACTTTAGAAAACTCTGAACAATTGCCCCCGTTCGTCCTGAGCGTAGCGAAGCGAAGTCGAAGGACGCGCTTCCGCGGATTTCTTCGCGTTCCCGGGAGAAGTTAACCCGCGGATTTCAGCCCTGTCAATCGAATCGGCGGAACGGCTCCATGGACCGGGACCCTCCGGCGAGGGTCGTGACGACGGCAACGGCGGGAGCCTTGCCGGCCGGGCGTGAGCCGCTACCGGCCGGTGATGAGGACGGCGCCGCCGAGGAGGGACAGGGCCCCGAGGACGACGTTGACGGTGACCTTCTCCATGTCCCGGAGGAAGACGAGGCTGAAGAGGAGCGAGAACAGGGGCGTGGTATTGAGCAGGGGGACCATGACCGAGACCTCGCCCAGGCTCAGGGAGACGAACACGAGGAGTTGCGAGCCGGCCGAGACGAACGCCGTGGGCAGGAAGTACGGCAGGCTTTCCCGGCTCGGCGCCACCACGGAGAACTGCCGCTTGATCCAGAGGTACAGGACGAAGAGGGTGAGGGAGGTCCCCGTGGTCACCGCGCCCGCGGCGAACGGGTTGGGCAGGATGAGCAGTCCGGCCCTGCGGAAGTTCTGCGACACCCCGGCCAGCAACCCCGCGGCCAGCGGATAGAGAGCGTCCACCAGCCGCCAGCCGCCCGCGGCGGCGCCCCTCCGGTAGAGGACCATCCACCCTCCGGCGACGATGAGCAGCGCTCCGAGATAGACCGAAGCGGCGGGACGCTCGTGCAGGAAGAGCACCGCGACCGCCACCGAGAAGAGCGGTCCGGTGCCGCGGAGGGGCATGGCCCGGGCCACGCCCATGCGCTCGATGCCGATGTAGAGCAGTATCCGCGCCAGCAGGGGCTGGAGCGTGCCGCTGGCCATGAAGTAGAACGCCGCGGGGGAGCGGACGATGGACAACGGATAGCGCAACGCCACGAAGGACCACATCAGCACGGCGGTGACCACGTAGCTGAGGAAAGCCGCGCTGAGGACGCTCGAGGCGCGCGCGCCCCGGCGCACCAGTATGGAGTCCACGGCCCAACCCATGGCCGAGAGGATGGGAACGATTTCGGGACGCATCGCTTCGGGTCTCGGGAGGATGCAGTCCGCTGTAGCCGATACCGGACGGATAGGCAAACGAGGCGGCGGCGCCCCGCGGTCCGTCGTCGCATCCCTTGGACCCGCCCGGCGGCCCGTGTGGGCGTCGAGCGGCGTCCCGCGGCTGCGCTTGACGACCGTTGCCCCGGGACGCTACGGTAGCTTCCCGTACCCGGCGCTCCCGCACGCGCCCCGGCGCCCTCCATGGGAAACCCTGAACGATTGTCCCCGTTCGTCCTGAGCGTAGCGAAGCGAAGTCGAAGGACGCGCTTTCCCACAGGGAGAGGCGCCTCATGCCAGGATGGATCGGAGGTTCCATGAAACCGCCGCCCTTCCGTTACTACGCCCCCCGGTCGCTGACCGAGACCCTGGAGCTCCTGCGGGACCTGCCCGGGGAGACGCGCGCGCTCGCCGGAGGGCAGAGCTTGGCGCCGCTGCTCAACCTGCGGCTGGCCCGTCCGGATGCGCTGGTGGACCTCAACCGGGTGGAGGGCCTGTCCTACATCCGCGACGCGGGCGCCCAGCTTCGCATGGGCGCCATGACCCGGCAGCGCGAGGCCGAGTTCTCGCCCCTGCTGGCGGAGCGGTGCCCGCTCCTGGTGGAGGCCCTGGCCCAGGTGGGGCATCCCGCGGTCCGCAACCGCGGCACCATCGGCGGCAGCTTGGCCCATGCCGACCCGGTGGCCGAGCTTCCCTGCGCCATGACCGCGCTGGAGGCCGAGTTCGTGCTGGCCGGCCCCCGGGGCGAGCGGGTGGCGCGCGCGCAGGACTTCTTCCTGGCCCCCTACGAGACCGCGCTGGCGCCCGGCGAACTCCTGGTGGAGGTCCGGGTCCCGGTCCCGGGCGCGCCCCGGGCCGCCAGCTTCGTGGAGTTCAGCCGCCGGCACGGCGACTTCGCCCTGGCGGGGGCCGCGGTGGTGCTGGACGGCGACGGCCGCTGCACCGGCGCGCGGGTGGCGGCCGCGGGTCCGGCGTGGACGCCCTCGCGGCTCCACGCCGTCGAGGGGCTCGTGGCCGGGGCCCGGGTGGCCCGCACGGACCGGGCCGCGCAGCGCGAGCTGGCGGAAGAGGCGGGCCGGGCCGCGGAAGCCGCGGTGGCGGACTTGGCGGCCCACGACGACGCCACCGCCTACCGGCGGCGCCTCACCGCGGTGCTGGTGAAGCGCGGGGTGGCCGCGGCGCTGGAGCGATGGAGCCGCGCTTGACGGACCCGACCCACAGACGCGCCGTCTCGGTGACGGTCAACGGCGCGCCCTGCGAGGCGGAGGTGGAGGTGCGCAAGACCCTCGCCGACTTCCTGCGGGAGGACGCGGGCTTTACCGGCGTCCACGTGGGCTGCGAGCACGGCGTGTGCGGGGCCTGCTCCGTGTTGCTGGACGGCCAAGTGGTCCGGTCGTGCATCCTCTTCGCGGTGCAGGCGGACGGCCACGAGGTCGTCACCGTCGAAGGTCTCGGCGGCGACGAGCGGCTCAGCCCGCTGCAACGGGCGTTCGTGGACCATCACGCGCTCCAGTGCGGTTTCTGCACTCCGGGCATGCTGCTGGCCGCGGTGGACCTGCTGGAGCACTGTCCCGACCCCACCGAGGCCCAGGTCCGCGAGGCCCTGTCCGGCAACCTGTGCATGTGCACGGGCTACACCGGCATCGTCCGGGCGGTGCGCGCCGCGGCGGCGCAAACGAAAGGCTGACCTTCGGGCATGGGAACGGCATCCACGCAATGGAAAGGCCGGCGGGTCCCGCTGCGCGAGGACCTGAGGTTCGCCACCGGCAAGGGGACCTACGTCGGCGACATGAAGTTCCCCGACATGCTCCACGTGGCGATGCTGCGCAGCGTGCACGCCCACGCGCGGATCCTGCGGGTGGACATGAGCGAGGCGCTGCAGGCCCCCGGGGTGGCGTGCGGCCTCACCGGGGAGGACGCGGGCCGCATGACCGAGCCGCTGCGCTCCCTGGTCCCCATCCCCGTCCAACTCGACGCCTATTGCCTGGCCTACCGCAAGGTGACCCACGTGGGCGAGCCCGTGGCCGCGGTGGCCGCGGCGAGTCGTTACCTGGCGGAAGACGCGCTGGAGAAGATCCGGGTCGAGTACGAGCCCCTGCCCGCGGCGGTGGACCCCGAGGCGGCCATGGAGCCGGACGCGCCGCTGCTGTTCGAGTCCATGGGAACCAACCTCGTGTGGCGGGACCGCTTCGATTACGGCGACGTGGACGAGGCCTTCCGCGCCGCGGACCGCGTGGTCGGGAAGCGTTTCCACATCCAGCGGTACTCGTCCACCGCGCTGGAGACCTTCGGCTGCACCGCGGTGTACGACCGTCGCCGCGAGCAGCTCACCATCTGGTCCAACGACCAACGACCGGGACAGGCCATGCCCATCGTGGCCCACAGCCTGGGCCTCTCCCACGCACAGATCCGCTTCGTCACCCCGGACGTGGGCGGCGGCTTCGGCAACAAGCGCAAGGCCCAGTACCTGATCGTCGCGGCCCTGTTGTCCGGGCTGAGCGGCGGCAGGCCGGTGCAGTACCTGGAGGACCGCCGCGAGAACCTCATGGCGCTGGTCCACGCCTGCAACGGCGTGATGGACCTGGAGGCCGCCCTGGACCGGGACGGCCGCATACTCGGCCTGAAGGTGCGGGACGTCGCCGACGAAGGGGCCAACGTCCTCAACCCCACGGTCCACTCGATCCTCAAGCTCGGCAACCTGACCAACTGCTACCGCATCCCGGTGGCCCGCTACGAGGTCAACTCGGTGATGACCAACAAGTGCCCGTCCGGGGCCAACCGGGGCATCGGCAAGCCCTTCATGTGCCTGGCCATGGAGCGGATGATGGACCACCTGGCCCGGGAGACCGGCATGGACCGCATCGAGTTGCGGCGGCGGAACCTGGTGCCGCCGGAGGCCATGCCCTACACCGGACCCAGCGGCGCGTTGATCGACAGCGGCGACTTCGGCGGCGCCCTGGACAAGCTGCTGCCGCTCGTCGGTTACGAGGAGTTCCTCCAAGAGCAGCGGGAGGCCCGGGACCAGGGCCGGTTCCTCGGCCTGGGCATCGCCATCGGCCTGGAGCCCAGCACTTCCAACGCTTCGGCGTACATCCTCTCCTCGGGCAAGCGGAACGCTTCGGGCGCGGCCGAAGCGGCCATGGTGCGGGTGGAGCACGACGGCAGCATCCTGGTGCTGCTGGGAGACGTGGGCAGCGGCCAGGGGCACGAGACCGCCGCGGCCCAGATCGTCGCCGACGAGCTGGGCGTGCCCATGGACCGGGTCCGAGTGTCGCCGTTCTTCGACTCCCAGGCCGGCCCGTGGCTCTACGCCACCGGCAACTACTCCAACAAGTTCGCCGGCACCGACGTGGGCGCCATCCTCGGCGCCGCCCGCAAGGTCCGGAGCAAGCTCCTGGATCTCGGGGCGCACCTGCTGCGCGCGCCCGTGGACGCCCTGGAGCTGGCCGACGGGGGCGTGCGCTCCCGCGCCCGTCCCGAGCGCGGCAAGAGCCTGGCCGAGCTCGCCTTCGTGGCCTACCGCGACCTGCTGTCGCTTCCCCCGGAGATGGAGCCCGGGCTGGAGGGGCGGTTCTACTACAAGCCGGACATCGCCAACGTCCCCGACGAGCAGCGCCGGGTGCGGAACCAGTTGTTCGCCAGCAACGCCGCCCACGCGGTCACGGTGGAGGTGGACCCCGACACCGGCGGCGTCGCCATCCTCAAGTACGGCGTGGTGCACGACTGCGGCACGGTGCTCAACCCCACCATCGTGGAAGGACTGGTGCAGGGCGCCACCGCCCACGGAATCGGCGCGGCGTTGTACGAGGAGTTCGACTACGACGAACAGGGGAACCTGAAGGCCACCACCTTCGTGGACTACCTCAAGCCCACCGCGGTGGAGATCCCGGACGTGCGCATGGACCACCTGGTGACGCCGTCGCCGTACACGCCCCTGGGCATGAAAGGGGTGGGGGAGGGGGGCGCCATTCCCGCGCCCGCGGCCATCGTCAACGCGGTGGAGGACGCGCTGGCGCCCCTGGGCTGCGCCTTCGACCACCTCCCGCTCACGCCCGAGCGGGTGTGGGAGGCGATGGAGAAGGCCCGGGCTTCCCGGCCCGCTCGACCGTGAAACCCGGGCCGGCGGTTCCGCCCGCCTACACGGTGACGTTGCACACCAGTTCGCCGTACTCCGCGTCCCGGGGGATCAGGTCCCAGGTCAGCATCCACTTGTACTGGCGCTCGAACTCTTCCTCGGTGTAGGGCTCCGGGTCCACGTAGCGCAGCCGCGGCAGGTAGAAGTCGTCCGGCGTGAGCTCCCTGGCGTAGCGCTCGGGGATCTCCGCCAGCAGGTGCTTGACGTACTTCTTCGGGTTCCGGTTGATGTAGGTCACCGACTTCCGGATGGCCCGCAGCATGCCCTTGAGCAGCTCGGGGTCCATGTCCGCGGGGCCGTTCTCCACCCCCAGGTAGTGGCCCTCCACGAGCTTCTTGTACCCGCGTTTCTCGGCCAGCGCGATCCATGGCTCCATGAGCGTGGCCGCGTCCACCTCGCCGCTCTCCAGCGCCTCGAACCGCTCCCTGACCGTGCCCGCGTGGACCACGTTCATCTCGTCCCGGCCCAGGAACCCTTCGAGCATGGACAGGGTGTGGTAGTGCGAGCCCTGGTGGTACTGGACCCCGACGCTCTTGCCCGCGAGCTGCATGGGCGCGTTCACCGGGGAGTCCGGGAGGACGTAAACGCCCTGGCACACCACCGCCGGGCGCTTGGTCCAGATGGGGCTGCGCCGCTCGCTGTCGTAGGCCCGCCGCACCTGACCCCACGAGCACGCACGGTAGATGTCCACCTTCTTCTGCTCGTACAGGAACTGGTAGTTGGTGGACTTCACCAGCCGGTGGTCGGTCCTGCGCGGGTCGTCCCGGGCGAACCTGGTCTCGCGGACACCGGGCAGGAAGATCTCCACCTCCATGCCCTCCTCCTCGAAGAGCCTCTCTTCCTGCGCCACGAACCAGTGGAGCCCGAGCACCGCCTCGGCGCTCTCCACGTTGATCTTGACCCTTTCCGTCATCTGTCCGGTCTCCTTTCAGGGAACCTCTGGTCCATTATCCATTCCGGCTCGAGGCGCCTCTCCCCATGGGAAGGCGCGTCCTTCGACTTCGCTCCGCTACGCTCAGGACGAACGGAGGCAATCGTTCGGATCGTTCAGGGTTTCCTCGAGCGTTACTTACAACCGAAAGGCTACAAGGGTCAAGGAACCGTGGACGGGGGAATCAGGAAGCCGTCTCCACCTCGAAGGCGGCGAGGTTGCGGTCTTGCCTGCTGAACTCCACGCCGATCAGGTGGACGGGGTGGCCTTGGCTGCGGTACTTGTCGGCGTAGCCTCTGGCCTTCAACTGCGCCATGGCCTCGCCGGTGGGTTCGTTGTCCACGGTCTTGAACTCGAAGAGGTAGAGGTTGCGGTCGAAGCGCACGGTCATGTCTGCGCGCCCGGTGCTGGAACTGTCTTCGGGGACCAGGTCGAAGCCCTGAGCGGCAAAGCAGGAATAGACCACGCTGGCGTAGTAGCCCTCGTACTGCCGGATTTCGTTCTTCATGTGCCAATGGTAGGGGATCCCGGCGAACACGGCCCGGAAGAAGGCCTCCAGGCCGGCGAAGTCGTTGGCGGCCAGGAGTTCCCGCAAGGGGCCGTCGTCGGCCAGTTGCCTTGGGGTCTCGGGCAGCAAGGCCATGAGCAAATGCTCGTTGAGGCTCTCGCGCACTTCCTGGTTGGGATAGCCCAGGCGGTAGCGGGTGCGGCCGTTCCGGTCCTCGGAGTTCACGATGGTGAGGTAGCCGGTCTGGAACAGCAGCGCCTCCATGGCCATCTCGTCCACGTCGAAGGCCGACAGCAGGGCTTCGTTGCCGGTCATGCGGTCGAGGTCCATGGGCGAGACGCTGCGGCGCATCAGGGTCTGCACCAGGAAGGTCGGGGAGCCGGTCTCGAACCAGTGGGCCTTGAACTCGTGCGAACGGAACAGCAACAGGACGTCGAAGGGGTTATAGACCTTCTCGTCCCCCCGCCAGGAGTAGCCGTTGTACCAGCGGCGTATCTGGTCCCGGTCCAGTCCGGGCAGTTCGGGCGCGAACACGGTGTCCAGGTCGGCTTCCGTGTATCCGCAGACCGCGGAGTAGTCCGGGTCCAAGGTGATGTCGATGAGGTTGTTGAGGCCGGAGAAGATGCCCACCTTGGAGAACTTGCTGACGCCGGTGAGCAAGGTGAACTTGACGTGGGCGTCACAGTCCTTGATGGTGGAGTACAGGTCGCGCAGGAAGTTGCGGTTGGCCTTGGCGACCTTGGGCTTGTCCAGCACGTCGAGTATGGGTTTGTCGTACTCGTCCACCAACACCACCACCCGTTGTCCGGTGCGCTTGTGCAGGGTTTCCAGCAGGTGGCCGAAGCGGTCCGGCGCGGTGTCGTAGCGGGGTTCGACCCCGGCCTCCCTTTCGATGGCGTCCAACTGGTTCATGGTCCCCTTGGCGGTCAGACCCGGCTTGCCGAAGGGTCCCTTGCCGAAGCTGAGCCGGACCACCGGGAAGCGCAGGTCCCAGTCCCATTGGTCGTGGATGGCGAGACCCCGGAAGAGATTTTCGGAGCCCTCGAACAGTTCCTTGATGGTGTCGAGGAGGAGGCTCTTGCCGAAGCGCCGAGGGCGGGAGAGGAAGTAGTGCTCGCCCCCGTCCACCAGCCGCCGGATCCAGGGGGTCTTGTCCACGTAGTAACATCCGCCCTCCCGGATCTTGCGGAAGGTCTGGATGCCGATGGGCAGCTTGCGCCTGGCGGCGCCGTTGTCGGGAAGGCTCATGGGGACAACCTCATCCTCATGGGGACAGCATAGCCCCTCGCCGGGGCATGGTCAAAGCGGGAACGACCGGTCAAGGACGGAGAGCCGCGCCTGCCCCACCCCCGTCATTCCCGCGAAAGCGGGAATCCACTTGCACCGACCTTCTCAAGATGGCTGGATTCCCGCTTTCGCGGGAATGACGGGCAAGGGCTTCCGCGAGGACATGCTTTCGCGGGAATGACGGTTCAGACGTTCCGCAGGGAACCGCGTCCGGGGGGATCAGGAGGCCGTCTCCACGTGGAAGGCGGCGAGGTTGCGGTGTTGCCTGCTGAACTCCACGCCGATCAGGTGGACGGGGTGGCCGAGGCTGCGGTACTTGTCGGCGTAGCCCCTGGCCTTCAACTGCGCCATGGCCTCGCCGGTGGGTTCGTTGTCCACGGTCTTGAACTCGAAGAGGTAGAGGTTGCGGTCGAAGCGCACGGTCATGTCTGCGCGCCCGGTGCTGGAACTGTCTTCGGGGACCAGGTCGAAGCCCTGGGCGGCAAAGCAGGAATAGACCACGCTGGCGTAGTAGCCCTCGTACTGCCGGATTTCGTTCTTCATGTGCCAATGGTAGGGGATGCCGGCGAATACGGCCCGGAACAGAGCCTCCAGGCCGGCGAAGTCGTTGGCGGCCAGGAGTTTGCGGAGGGAAGTTTGCCGGGCCGTCTGCCTCGATTCGTCGGGCAGCAGCGCCATGAGCAGATGCCGGTTCAGGCTCTGGCGGACTTCCCGGTTGGGGTAAGCGAGGCGGTAACCGATGGACCCGTCCTGGTCCTCCTCTCCGGTGAGGGTGAGGTAGCCGGTCTGGAACAACAGCGCTTCGATGGCCATCTCGTCCACGTCGAAGGCCGACAGCATCTCTTCGTCGCCGACCATGCGGTCGAGGTCCATGGGAGAGACGCTGCGGCGCATCAGGGTCTGCACCAGGAAGGTCGGGGAACCGGTCTCGAACCAGTGGGCCTTGAACTCGCGTGTGTCGAACAGCAACAGGACGTCGAAGGGGTTATAGACCTTCTCGTCGCCCCGCCAGGAGTATCCGTTGTACCAGCGGCGTATCTCTTCCCGGTCGAGGCCGGGCAGTTCGGGTGCGAACACGGTGTCCAGGTCGGCTTCCGTGTAGCCGCAGACCGCGGAGTAGTCCGGGTCCAGGGTGATGTCGATGAGGTTGTTGAGTCCGGAGAAGATGCCCACCTTGGAGAACTTGCTCACGCCGGTGAGCAGGGTGAACTTGACGTGGGCGTCGCAGTCCTTGATGGTGGAGTACAGGTCGCGCAGGAAGCTGCGGTTGGCCTTGGCCACCTTCGGTTTGTCCAGCACGTCGAGTATGGGTTTGTCGTACTCGTCCACCAACACCACCACCCGTTGTCCGGTGCGCTTGTGCAGGGTTTCCAGCAGGTGGCCGAAGCGGTCCGGCGCGGTGTCGTAGCGAGGTTCGACCCCGGCCTCCCTTTCGATGGCGTCCAACTGGTTCATGGTCCCCTTGGCGGTCAGACCCGGCTTGCCGAAGGGTCCCTTGCCGAAGCTGATCCGGACCACCGGGAAGCGCAGGTCCCAGTCCCATTGGTCGTGGATGGCGAGACCCCGGAAGAGCTCTTCGGAGCCCTCGAACAGTTCCTTGATGGTGTCGAGGAGGAGGCTTTTGCCGAAGCGCCGAGGGCGGGAGAGGAAGTAGTGCTCGCCCCCGTCCACCAGGCGCCGGATCCAGGGGGTCTTGTCCACGTAGTAGCATCCGCCCTCCCGGATCTTGCGGAAGGTCTGGATGCCGATGGGCAGCTTGCGCCTGGCGGCGCCGTTGTCGGGAAGGCTCATGGGGACAACCTCATCCTCATGAGGACAGCATAGCCCCTCGCCGGGGCATGGTCAAAGCGGGAACCGCGGGTCAGGGGCAGGGAACCGCGCCCGCCCCACTCCGTCATCCCGCACCTGCCCCACCCCCCGTCATTCCCGCGAAAGCGGGAATCCACTTGCACCGATCTTCTCAAGATGGCTGGATTCCCGCTTTCGCGGGAATGACGGGCAAGGGCTTCCGCGAGGACATGCTTTCGCGGGAATGACGGTTCAGACGTTCCGCAGGGAAAACCGTGGACGGGGGAATCAGGAAGCCGTCTCCACCTCGAAGGCGGCGAGGTTGCGGTCTTGCCTGCTGAACTCCACGCCGATCAGGTGGACGGGGTGGCCTTGGCTGCGGTACTTGTCGGCGTAGCCTCTGGCCTTCAACTGCGCCATGGCCTCGCCGGTGGGTTCGTTGTCCACGGTCTTGAACTCGAAGAGGTAGAGGTTGCGGTCGAAGCGCACGGTCATGTCTGCGCGCCCGGTGCTGGAACTGTCTTCGGGGACCAGGTCGAAGCCCTGAGCGGCAAAGCAGGAATAGACCACGCTGGCGTAGTAGCCCTCGTACTGCCGGATTTCGTTCTTCATGTGCCAATGGTAGGGGATCCCGGCGAACACGGCCCGGAAGAAGGCCTCCAGGCCGGCGAAGTCGTTGGCGGCCAGGAGTTCCCGCAAGGGGCCGTCGTCGGCCAGTTGCCTTGGGGTCTCGGGCAGCAAGGCCATGAGCAAATGCTCGTTGAGGCTCTCGCGCACTTCCTGGTTGGGATAGCCCAGGCGGTAGCGGGTGCGGCCGTTCCGGTCCTCGGAGTTCACGATGGTGAGGTAGCCGGTCTGGAACAGCAGCGCCTCCATGGCCATCTCGTCCACGTCGAAGGCCGACAGCAGGGCTTCGTTGCCGGTCATGCGGTCGAGGTCCATGGGCGAGACGCTGCGGCGCATCAGGGTCTCCACCAGGAAGGTCGGGGAGCCGGTCTCGAACCAGTGGGCCTTGAACTCGTGCGAACGGAACAGCAACAGGACGTCGAAGGGGTTATAGACCTTCTCGTCGCCCCGCCAGGAGTATCCGTTGTACCAGCGGCGTATCTCTTCCCGGTCGAGGCCGGGCAGTTCGGGTGCGAACACGGTGTCCAGGTCGGCTTCCGTGTAGCCGCAGACCGCGGAGTAGTCCGGGTCCAGGGTGATGTCGATGAGGTTGTTGAGTCCGGAGAAGATGCCCACCTTGGAGAACTTGCTGACGCCGGTGAGAAGGGTGAACTTGACGTGGGCGTCGCAGTCCTTGATGGTGGAGTACAGGTCGCGCAGGAAGCTGCGGTTGGCCTTGGCCACCTTCGGTTTGTCCAGCACGTCGAGTATGGGTTTGTCGTACTCGTCCACCAACACCACCACCCGTTGTCCGGTGCGCTTGTGCAGGGTTTCCAGCAGGTGGCCGAAGCGGTTCGGCGCGGTGTCGTAGCGGGGTTCGACCCCGGCCTCCCTTTCGATGGCGTCCAACTGGTTCATGGTCCCCTTGGCGGTCAGACCCGGCTTGCCGAAGGGTCCCTTGCCGAAGCTGAGCCGGACCACCGGGAAGCGCAGGTCCCAGTCCCATTGGTCGTGGATGGCGAGACCCCGGAAGAGCTCTTCGGAGCCCTCGAACAGTTCCTTGATGGTGTCGAGGAGGAGGCTTTTGCCGAAGCGCCGAGGGCGGGAGAGGAAGTAGTGCTTGCCCCCGTCCACCAGGCGCCGGACCCAGGGGGTCTTGTCCACATAGTAGTGGCCTTCTTCGCGGATTTCGCGGAAGGTCTGGATGCCGATGGGCAGCTTGCGCCTGGCGGCGCCGTTGTCGGGAAGGCTCATGGGGACAACCTCATCCTCATGGGGACAGCATAGCCCCTCGCCGAGGCATGGTCAAAGCGGAAACCGCGGGTCAGGGAACCGTGGACGGGGGATCAGGAGGCCGTCTCCACGTGGAAGGCGGCGAGGTTGCGGTCCTGCCTGCCGAACTCCACGCCGATCAGGTGGACGGGGTGGCCTTGGTTGCGGTACTTGTCGGCGTAGCCCCTGGCCTTCAACTGCGCCATGGCCTCGCCGGTGGGTTCGTTGTCCACGGTCTTGAACTCGAAGAGGTAGAGGTTGCGGTCGAAGCGCACGGTCATGTCTGCGCGCCCGGTGCTGGAACTGTCTTCGGGGACCAGGTCGAAGCCCTGGGCGGCAAAGCAGGAATAGACCACGCTGGCGTAGTAGCCCTCGTACTGCCGGATTTCGTTCTTCATGTGCCAATGGTAGGGGATGCCGGCGAATACGGCCCGGAACAGAGCCTCCAGGCCGGCGAAGTCGTTGGCGGCCAGGAGTTTGCGGAGGGAAGTTTGCCGGGCCGTCTGCCTCGAGTCGTCGGGCAGCAGCGCCATGAGCAAATGCCGGTTCAGGCTCTGGCGGACTTCCCGGTTGGGGTAAGCGAGGCGGTAACCGATGGACCCGTCCTGGTCCTCCTCTCCGGTGAGGGTGAGGTAGCCGGTCTGGAACAACAGCGCTTCGATGGCCATCTCGTCCACGTCGAAGGCCGACAGCATCTCTTCGTCGCCGACCATGCGGTCGAGGTCCATGGGCGAGACGCTGCGGCGCATCAGGGTCTCCACCAGGAAGGTCGGGGAGCCGGTCTCGAACCAGTGGGCCTTGAACTCGTGCGAACGGAACAGCAACAGGACGTCGAAGGGGTTATAGACCTTCTCGTCCCCCCGCCATGAGTAGCCGTTGTACCAGCGGCGTATCTCTTCCCGGTCGAGTCCGGGCAGTTCGGGGGCGAACACGGTGTCCAGGTCGGCTTCCGTGTAGCCGCAGACCGCGGAGTAGCGCGGGTCCAGGGTGATGTCCTTCAGGTTGTTGAGGCCGGAGAAGATGCCCACCTTGGAGAACTTGCTGACGCCGGTGAGCAAGGTGAACTTGACGTGGGCGTCACAGTCCTTGATGGTGGAGTACAGGTCGCGCAGGAAGTTGCGGTTGGCCTTGGCGACCTTGGGCTTGTCCAGCACGTCGAGTATGGGTTTGTCGTACTCGTCCACCAACACCACCACCCGTTGTCCGGTGCGCTTGTGCAGGGTTTCCAGCAGGTGGCCGAAGCGGTCCGGCGCGGTGTCGTAGCGGGGTTCGACCCCGGCCTCCCTTTCGATGGCGTCCAACTGGTTCATGGTCCCCTTGGCGGTCAGACCCGGCTTGCCGAAGGGTCCCTTGCCGAAGCTGAGCCGGACCACCGGGAAGCGCAGGTCCCAGTCCCATTGGTCGTGGATGGCGAGACCCCGGAAGAGATCTTCGGAGCCCTCGAACAGTTCCTTGATGGTGTCGAGGAGGAGGCTTTTGCCGAAGCGCCGAGGGCGGGAGAGGAAGTAGTGCTCGCCTCCGTCCACCAGCCGCCGGATCCAGGGGGTCTTGTCCACGTAGTAGCATCCGCCCTCCCGGATCTTGCGGAAGGTCTGGATGCCGATGGGCAGCTTGCGCCTGGCGGCGCCGTTGTCGGGAAGGCTCACGGGGACAACCTCATCCTCATGGGGACAGCATAGCCCCTCGCCGGGGCATGGTCAAAGCGGGAGCGGCGGGTCAAGGACGGGGAACCGCGCCCGGGGGATCAGGAGGCCGTCTCCACGTGGAAGGCGGCGAGGTTGCGGTGTTGCCTGCTGAACTCCACGCCGATCAGGTGGACGGGGTGGCCTTGGCTGCGGTACTTGTCGGCGTAGCCTCTGGCCTTCAACTGCGCCATGGCTTCCCCTGTGGGCTCCTTGTCCACGGTCTTGAACTCGAAGAGGTAGAGGTTGCGGTCGAAGCGCACGGTCATGTCGGCGCGCCCCACGCTGGAACTGTCTTCGGGGACCAGGTCGAAGCCTTGGGCGGCAAAGCAGGAATAGACCACGCTGGCGTAGTAGCCCTCGTACTGCCGGATTTCGTTCTTCATGTGCCAGTGGTAGGGGATGCCGGCGAATACGGACCGGAAGAAGGCCTCCAGGCCGGCGAAGTCGTTGGCGGCCAGGAGTTTGCGGAGGGAAGTTTGCCGGGCCGTCTGCCTCGAGTCGTCGGGCAGCAGCGCCATGAGCAAATGCCGGTTCAGGCTCTGGCGGACTTCCCGGTTGGGGTAAGCGAGGCGGTAACCGATGGACCCGTCCTGGTCCTCCTCTCCGGTGAGGGTGAGGTAGCCGGTCTGGAACAACAGCGCTTCGATGGCCATCTCGTCCACGTCGAAGGCCGACAGCATCTCTTCGTCGCCGACCATGCGGTCGAGGTCCATGGGCGAGACGCTGCGGCGCATCAGGGTCTCCACCAGGAAGGTCGGCGAGCCGGTCTCGAACCAGTGTGCCTTGAACTCGCGGGTGTCGAACAGCAGCAGGACGTCGAAGGGGTTATAGACCTTCTCGTCCCCCCGCCATGAGTAGCCGTTGTACCAGCGGCGTATCTCTTCCCGGTCGAGTCCGGGCAGTTCGGGGGCGAACACGGTGTCCAGGTCGGCTTCCGTGTAGCCGCAGACCGCGGAGTAGCGCGGGTCCAGGGTGATGTCCTTCAGGTTGTTGAGGCCGGAGAAGATGCCCACCTTGGAGAACTTGCTGACGCCGGTGAGCAAGGTGAACTTGACGTGGGCGTCACAGTCCTTGATGGTGGAGTACAGGTCGCGCAGGAAGTTGCGGTTGGCCTTGGCGACCTTGGGCTTGTCCAGCACGTCGAGTATGGGTTTGTCGTACTCGTCCACCAACACCACCACCCGCTGGCCGGTGCGCTCGTGCAGTGTCGCCAGCAGGTGGCCGAAGCGATCCGGCGCGGTGTCGTAGCGGGGTTCGACCCCGGCCTCCCTTTCGATGGCGTCCAACTGGTTCATGGTCCCCTTGGCGGTCAGACCCGACTTGCCGAAGGGTCCCTTGCCGAAGCTGAGCCGGACCACCGGGAAGCGCAGGTCCCAGTCCCATTGGTCGTGGATGGCGAGACCCCGGAAGAGATTTTCGGAGCCCTCGAACAGTTCCTTGATGGTGTCGAGGAGCAGGCTTTTGCCGAAGCGCCGAGGGCGGGAGAGGAAGTAGTGCTTGCCCCCGTCCACCAGGCGCCGGACCCAGGGGGTCTTGTCCACATAGTAGTGGCCTTCTTCGCGGATTTCGCGGAAGGTCTGGATGCCGATGGGCAGCTTGCGCCTGGCGGCGGTGTTGTCGGGAAGGCTCATGGGGACAACCTCATCCTCATGGGGACAGCATAGCCCCTCGCCGGGGCATGGTCAAAGCGGAAACCGCGGGTCAGGGAACCGTGGACGGGGGATCAGGAGGCCGTCTCCACGTGGAAGGCGGCGAGGTTGCGGTGTTGCCTGCTGAACTCCACGCCGATCAGGTGGACGGGGTGGCCTTGGCTGCGGTACTTGTCGGCGTAGCCTCTGGCCTTCAACTGCGCCATGGCTTCCCCTGTGGGCTCCTTGTCCACGGTCTTGAACTCGAAGAGGTAGAGGTTGCGGTCGAAGCGCACGGTCATGTCCGCGCGCCCCACGCTCGAACTGTCTTCGGGGACCAGGTCGAAGCCCTGTGCGGCAAAGCAGGAATAGACCACGCTGGCGTAGTAGCCCTCGTACTGCCGGATTTCGTTCTTCATGTGCCAATGGTAGGGGATGCCGGCGAATACGGCCCGGAAGAAGGCCTCCAGGCCGGCGAAGTCGTTGGCGGCCAGGAGTTCCCGCAAGGGGCCGTCGTCGGCCAGTTGCCTTGGGGTCTCGGGCAGCAAGGCCATGAGCAAATGCTCGTTCAGGCTCTCGCGGACTTCCCGGTTGGGGTAGCCCAGGCGGTAGCGGGTGCGGCCGTTCCGGTCCTCGGAGTTCACGATGGTGAGGTAGCCGGTCTGGAACAGCAGCGCCTCCATGGCCATCTCGTCCACGTCGAAGGCCGACAGCAGGGCTTCGTTGCCGGTCATGCGGTCGAGGTCCATGGGCGAGACGCTGCGGCGCATCAGGGTCTCCACCAGGAAGGTCGGGGAGCCGGTCTCGAACCAGTGGGCCTTGAACTTGCGCGAACGGAACAGCAACAGGACGTCGAAGGGGTTGTAGACCTTCTCGTCCCCCAGCCAGGAATAGCCGTTGTACCAGCGGCGTATCTCGTCCCGGTCGAGTCCGGGCAGTTCGGGCGTGAACACGGTGTCCAGATCCGCTTCCGTGTAGCCGCAGACGGCGGAGTAGTCCGGGTCCAGGGTGATGTCGATGAGGTTGTTGAGGCCGGAGAAGATGCCCACCTTGGAGAACTTGCTGACGCCGGTGAGAAGGGTGAACTTGACGTGGGCGTCGCTGAACTTGATGGTGGAGTAGAGGTTGCGCAGGAAGTTGCGGTTGGCCTTGGCCACCTCCGGCTTGTCCAGCACGTCGAGTATGGGCTTGTCGTACTCGTCCACCAACACCGCCACCCGCTGGCCGGTGCGCTCGTGCAGTGTCGCCAGGAGATGCCGGAAGCGGGCCGGCGCGGTGTCGTAGCGGGGTTCGACCCCGGCCTCCCTTTCGATGGCGTCCAACTGGCCCATGGCTTCCTTGTCCGCCAGTCCCGGCTTGTCGAAAGGTCCCACGCTGAAGTCCAGCCGGACCACCGGGAAGCGCAGGTCCCAGTCCCATTGGTCGTGGATGGCGAGACCCCGGAACAGTTCCTCGGAGCCCTCGAACAGTTCCTTGATGGTGTCGAGGAGCAGGCTTTTGCCGAAGCGCCGTGGGCGGGAGAGGAAGTAGCAGCGGCCCTCGTCCACCAGCCGCCGGACCCAGGGGGTCTTGTCCACGTAGTAGTAGCCCTCCTCCCGGATCATCCGGAAGGTCTGGATGCCGATGGGCAGCTTGCGCTTGGCGGCGCCGTTGTCGGGAAGGCTCATGGGGACAACCTCATCCTCATGGGGACAGCATAGCCCCTCGCCGGGGCATGGTCAAAGCGGGAGCCGCGGGTCAAGGACGGGGAGCTGCGGCGGTCGCGGTCAAGCGCATACTGGACAGGGGGAAGGACGGAATCCGCGCCCGGGGGGATCAGGAAGCCGTCTCCACGTGGAAGGCGGCGAGGTTGCGGTGTTGCCTGCTGAACTCCACGCCGACCAGGTGGACGGGTTGGCCTTGGCTGCGGTACTTGTCGGCGTAGCCTCTGGCCTTCAACTGCGCCATGGCCTCTCCGGTGGGTTCGTTGTCCACGGTCTTGAACTCGAAGAGGTAGAGGTTGCGGTCGAAGCGCACGGTCATGTCGGCGCGCCCGGTGCTGGAACTGTCTTCGGGGACCAGGTCGAAGCCCTGAGCGGCGAAGCAGGAATAGACCACGCTGGCGTAGTAGCCCTCGTACTGCCGGATTTCGTTCTTCATGTGCCAGTGGTAGGGGATGCCGGCGAATACGGCCCGGAAGAAGGCCTCCAGGCCGGCGAAGTCGTTGGCGGCCAGGAGTTTGCGGAGGGAAGTTTGCCGGGCCGTCTGCCTCGATTCGTCGGGCAGCAGGGCCATGAGCAAATGCCGGTTCAGGCTCTGGCGGACTTCCCGGTTGGGGTAGGCCAGGCGGTAACCGATGGACCCGTCCTGGTCCTCCTCTCCGGTGAGGGTGAGGTAGCCGGTCTGGAACAACAGCGCCTCGATGGCCATCTCGTCCACGTCGAAGGCCGACAGCATCTCTTCGTCGCCCACCATGCGGTCGAGGTCCATGGGAGAGACGCTGCGGCGCATCAGGGTCTGCACCAGGAAGGTCGGGGAACCGGTCTCGAACCAGTGGGCCTTGAACTCGCGTGTGTCGAACAGCAACAGGACGTCGAAGGGGTTATAGACCTTCTCGTCGCCCCGCCAGGAGTATCCGTTGTACCAGCGGCGTATCTGTTCCCGGTCGAGTCCGGGCAGTTCGGGGGCGAACACGGTGTCCAGGTCGGCTTCCGTGTAGCCGCAGACCGCGGAGTAGTCCGGGTCCAGGGTGATGTCGATGAGGTTGTTGAGTCCGGAGAAGATGCCCACCTTGGAGAACTTGCTCACGCCGGTGAGCAGGGTGAACTTGACGTGGGCGTCGCAGTCCTTGATGGTGGAGTAGAGGTTGCGCAGGAAGCTGCGGTTGGCCTTGGCGACCTTGGGCTTGTCCAGCACGTCGAGTATGGGTTTGTCGTACTCGTCCACCAACACCGCCACCCGCTGGCCGGTGCGCTCGTGCAGTGTCGCCAGGAGATGCCGGAAGCGGGCCGGCGCGGTGTCGTAGCGGGGTTCGACCCCGGCCTCCCTTTCGATGGCGTCCAACTGGCCCATGGCTTCCTTGTCCGCCAGCCCCGGCTTGTCGAAAGGTCCCACGCTGAAGTCCAGCCGGACCACCGGGAAGCGCAGGTCCCAGTCCCATTGGTCGTGGATGGCGAGACCCCGGAAGAGTTCTTCGGATCCCTCGAACAGTTCCTTGATGGTGTCGAGGAGGAGGCTCTTGCCGAAGCGCCGAGGGCGGGAGAGGAAGTAGTGCTCGCCCCCGTCCACCAGGCGCCGGATCCAGGGGGTCTTGTCCACGTAGTAGCATCCGCCCTCCCGGATCTTGCGGAAGGTCTGGATGCCGATGGGCAGCTTGCGCCTGGCGGCGCCGTTGTCGGGGAGGCTCACGGGGACAACCTCATCCTCATGGGGACAGCATAGCCCCTCGCCGGGGCATGGTCAAAGCGGGAGCGGCGGGTCAAGGACGGGGAACCGCGTCCGGGGGATCAGGAGGCCGTCTCCACGTGGAAGGCGGCGAGGTTGCGGTGTTGCCTGCTGAACTCCACGCCGATCAGGTGGACGGGGTGGCCTTGGCTGCGGTACTTGTCGGCGTAGCCCCTGGCCTTCAACTGCGCCATGGCCTCGCCGGTGGGTTCGTTGTCCACGGTCTTGAACTCGAAGAGGTAGAGGTTGCGGTCGAAGCGCACGGTCATGTCGGCGCGCCCGGTGCTCGAACTGTCTTCGGGGACCAGGTCGAAGCCCTGGGCGGCAAAGCAGGAATAGACCACGCTGGCGTAGTAGCCCTCGTACTGCCGGATCTCGTTCTTCATGTGCCAATGGTAGGGGATGCCGGCGAATACGGCCCGGAAGAAGGCCTCCAGGCCGGCGAAGTCGTTGGCGGCCAGGAGTTCCCGCAAGGGGCCGTCATTGGCCAGTTGCCTTGGGGTCTCGGGCAGCAAGGCCATGAGCAAATGCTCGTTCAGGCTCTCGCGCACTTCCTGGTTGGGATAGCCCAGGCGGTAGCGGACGCGGCCGTTCCGGTCCTCCGAGTCCACGATGGTGAGGTAGCCGGTCTGGAACAGCAGCGCCTCCATGGCCATCTCGTCCACGTCGAAGGCTGACAGCAGGGCTTCGTTGCCGGTCATGCGGTCGAGGTCCATGGGCGAGACGCTGCGGCGCATCAGGGTCTGCACCAGGAAGGTCGGGGAGCCGGTCTCGAACCAGTGTGCCTTGAACTCGCGTGTGTCGAACAGCAGCAGGACGTCGAAGGGGTTATAGACCTTCTCGTCCCCCCGCCAGGAATAGCCGTTGTACCAGCGGCGTATCTGGTCCCGGTCCAGGCCGGGCAGTTCGGGGGCGAACACGGTGTCCAAGTCGGCTTCCGTGTAGCCGCAGATGGCGGAGTAGCGGGGGTCCAGGGTGATGTCCTTCAGGTTGTTGAGGCCGGAGAAGATGCCCACCTTGGAGAACTTGCTGACGCCGGTGAGCAAGGTGAACTTGATGTGGGCGTCGCAGTCCTTGATGACGGAGTAGAGTCCTCGCAGGTAGTCCCGGTTGGCGTGGGCCACTTCCGGCGTCCCCAGCGCGTCGAGGATGGGTTTGTCGTACTCGTCGATGAGCACCGCGGCACGCTGCCCGGAGCGCTCGTGCATCTCTTCGATCAGGTGGGCGAAGCGTTCGGGGCCGGTGGGGTAGGGGGAAGTGAGGCCGAAGCGCTTCTCGGCCCGGTCCAACTGGGCGGTGAGGTTCAGGCTCAGGTGGTCCATTGCGGTGAAGCTCCGACCGCCGAAGCTGAGCCGGACCACCGGGAAGCGCAGGTCCCAGTCCCATTGGTCGTGGATGGCGAGTCCCCGGAAGAGATTTTCGGAGCCCTCGAACAGTTCCTTGATGGTGTCGAGGAGCAGGCTTTTGCCGAAGCGCCGAGGGCGGGAGAGGAAGTAGCAGCGGCCCTCGTCCACCAGCCGCCGGACCCAGGGGGTCTTGTCCACGTAGTAGTAGCCCTCCTCCCGGATCATCCGGAAGGTCTGGATGCCGATGGGCAGCTTGCGCCTGGCGGCGCCGTTGTCGGGAAGGCTCATGGGGACAACCTCATCCTCATGAAGACAGCATAGCCCCTCGCCGGGGCATGGTCAAAGCGGGAATCCACTTGCACCGACCTTCTCAAGATGGCTGGATTCCCGCTTTCGCGGGAATGACGGGCAAGGGCTTCCGCGAGGACATGCTTTCGCGGGAGTGACGGTTCAGACGTTCCGCAGGCAACCGCGTCCGGGGGGATCAGGAGGCCGTCTCCACGTGGAAGGCGGCGAGGTTGCGGTGTTGCCTGCTGAACTCCACGCCGATCAGATGGACGGGGTGGCCTTGGCTGCGGTACTTGTCGGCGTAGCCCCTGGCCTTCAACTGGGCCATGGCCTCGCCGGTGGGTTCGTTGTCCACGGTCTTGAACTCGAAGAGGTAGAGGTTGCGGTCGAAGCGCACGGTCATGTCTGCGCGCCCGGCGCTCGAACTGTCTTCGGGGACCAGGTCGAAGCCCTGAGCGGCGAAGCAGGAATAGACCACGCTGGCGTAGTAGCCCTCGTACTGCCGGATTTCGTTCTTCATGTGCCAGTGGTAGGGGATGCCGGCGAACACGGCCCGGAAGAAGGCCTCCAGGCCGGCGAAGTCGTTGGCGGCCAGGAGTTTGCGGAGGGGAGTTTGCCGGGCCGTCTGCCTCGAGTCGTCGGGCAGCAGGGCCATGAGCAAATGCCGGTTCAGGCTCTGGCGGACTTCCCGGTTGGGGTAAGCCAGGCGGTAACCGATGGACCCGTCCTGGTCCTCCTCTCCGGTGAGGGTGAGGTAGCCGGTCTGGAACAACAGCGCCTCGATGGCCATCTCGTCCACGTCGAAGGCCGACAGCATCTCTTCGTCGCCCACCATGCGGTCGAGGTCCATGGGCGAGACACTGCGGCGCATCAGGGTCTCCACCAGGAAGGTCGGGGAACCGGTCTCGAACCAGTGGGCCTTGAACTTGCGCGAACGGAACAGCAGCAGGACGTCGAAGGGGTTGTAAACCTTCTCGTCTCCCCGCCAGGAGTATCCGTTGTACCAGCGGCGTATCTCTTCCCGGTCGAGTCCGGGCAGTTCGGGGGCGAACACGGTGTCCAGGTCGGCTTCCGTGTATCCGCAGATGGCGGAGTAGTCCGGGTCCAGGGTGATGTCGATGAGGTTGTTGAGGCCGGAGAAGATGCCCACCTTGGAGAACTTGCTCACGCCGGTGAGAAGCGTGAACTTGACGTGGGCGTCGCTGAACTTGATGGTGGAGTACAGGTTGCGCAGGAAGTTGCGGTTGGCCTTGGCGACCTTGGGCTTGTCCAGCACGTCGAGTATGGGCTTGTCGTACTCGTCCACCAACACCGCCACCCGTTGGCCGGTGCGCTCGTGCAGTGTCGCCAGCAGATGCCGGAAGCGGGCCGGCGCGGTGTCGTAGCGGGGTTCGACCCCGGCCTCCCTTTCGATGGCGTCCAACTGGCCCATGGCCTCCTTGTCCGCCAGCCCCGGCTTGTCGAAAGGTCCCATGCTGAAGTCCAGCCGGACCACCGGGAAGCGCAGGTCCCAGTCCCATTGGTCGTGGATGGCGAGACCCCGGAAGAGATTTTCGGAGCCCTCGAACAGTTCCTTGATGGTGTCCAGCAGCAGGCTCTTGCCGAAGCGCCGTGGGCGGGAGAGGAAGTAGTGCTCGCCCCCGTCCACCAGCCGCCGGATCCAGGGGGTCTTGTCCACGTAGTAGCATCCGCCCTCCCGGATCTTGCGGAAGGTCTGGATGCCGATGGGCAGCTTGCGTCTGGCGGCGCCGTTGTCGGGAAGGCTCATGGGGACAACCTCATGGACAACCTCATCCTCATGGGGACAGCATAGCCCCTCGCCGGGGCATGGTCAAAGCGGAAACCGCGGGTCAAGGACGGTGTGCCGCACCCGCCCGACGAGGATGTGGCGTCTGCCGGAACGACGGGACAGGCTCCTCTCTCCGTTCGTCCTGAGCGTCGATCACGACCTTGAGCGCTTCGGCCTGCTGGTCCATTCCTCTCCCCGTTCGTCCTGGGCGTAGCGTAGCGAAGTCGAAGGACGCGCTCACGAACCCCCCTTGTCCCCATGGACCATGGTTTCCTCCGGCCCCTGGGGGCCGCAGCGACCGCGGCCCTTTGCCGGCGCACCGGCGCCCGGCAGGGCCGGGCAGGTCACCCGTCCCGGCGGCGCCGGCCCGCCGCCCGACGCGGGCGCGGCGGTCCCGGCCAGCGTGCGTCCGGGCCAAGCGCCGTCCCGGCGCCGACCGGCAATCGAAGGCTCCCGCCGCCCCCCGGTCCCCGCAACGGTCCGGGATTCGGCGAAAAAGCCGGCCCGAACAGGCCCGGGACCCGCCCTCGACCCCCGCAGCGGTCCGGGACCCGCCCCGTCCGCCCCGGTCCCCGGCGAGATTTCCGGGCCGGGGCGCTTGCAAAACGGCGAGGTTCCGGGCATGATGGCTCCCCGTGAGCCCGTTTCGCACGGTCCGCAATTTTTTTGGCAGGCGTGGGGTATCGCGTTGACAACGGACTCCGATTGTGGCAGACTCCACGGAAATCTGTACTCGACTGGCCTCTGTTTCTCGGATTCGGCCTCACTCCCCGGAGTCGAGGGAGGCTCTCAGGGACTCAATCAGGGAGGAGACTTCACATGAGACGAACCATAGCTCAATCGGCGTTGGTCTTCGCAAGTGTTCTGTTGATCATCGCACTGGCTGGCTGCGGTGGCGGCAGCAAGAAGACTACGACCGGGGGGATGATGCCTGATCCTGACCCCGATCCTATGCCTGACCCCGGTACAGCCATAACGGGACTGCCTGCGGGTCATACGCTGGAAAGCGGTACGATTGCTGCGGGTGCGTCCCAGACGATTTTGGCCTACTCCAAGGGCAGGAGCGCCACCATTTCGTGCCCGCCCGGCGGCGCAGCCTGCGTCGTCACCGTTGCGGATGACGGCACCGCCAGAGCGACGGGTGCTACCCCTACGGTCAGGGTCACGACGAACGAGCTGGTCTGGCAGGCCAACAACGGCCCTGCCGGGTCTTCTGACGGAGCGCATGCCGTGGGTATCCTAAAAAGACTGGACGCCAGAGCTACTTCAGTCGGTACCTCTGCGTTGCCATATCCTCAGGGCCCTCCGCCCGTCCCTCCAACAGGCTTTGATGGGGGCAACGCGCAGACCACCCTGACGGCTGTTCCGACGATTACCCCGAGCATGACGTGGACAAGGGGCACCAGTCCAATGTTGGGGTTGACTTTGGGTTCTGAAGCGTTCAGCGGACTCGACAGTGGTTCCCTGCCCATGAATTCCGGCAAGCTCTCGGTTGACAAGGATAGTGCGCTCCCCAGCCTTGGAAGAGGTTGGAACGGTGTCGCACTGAGCAAGGATCTTTCCGAAGTCAACGGAAGGACCATTCGTGGCGTCGTCTATACGAACGCGGCAAAGCCTACGGGGGAGGGGGTCACCGACACACCGGCGCGTACTTTCGCGGAAGGTTTTGACTTGAGTGGCCACTCTGACTTGAATACGTTGTTGGGCGCTTCCTCTGCGATAACCTCCCCCCAGGAACTCACGATCGAGGGCTTCAAGGTCACAATTGATGCAAGTGATATCACTGCTTTGCGGACGGGAGCCCCTCAGAGTAGGCTCTTGGTAGACGTCGAATACGATGATAGCGGTACGACAAGAACAAGAGAGGATGTCGAGCTGAGATGCACGGTCTTGACGTGTCGGTATTTTGGAGGAAGCCTGCAAGGTACGTGGACTCTTAGCAATCCCGTTCGTCTCGGTATGGGAGGAACTCAGGACACGGATTACCAAGTTCTCGGATCATGGCTGGTGTTGCCCAACACCAATACCGATGCTACGGACTCTTACAACTTGGGGGTCTTCCACTTCACCGCCTCAGGTGTAGCTGATGGTCTGCTCACCGCGGCCCAGCTCGATGGCAATGCAGGCGCAGCAAGCGGCTCCAATCAAGGCAAGATCACGTTCAAAGGTCCGGCAACCGGTATCTATACGACGGGTACCCGTAGCGGTAGCGGTGCCACACGCACGGTGACAGCGGCAGAGGTCGATGCCTTCACCGCAGCCGCCACGTTGGTCGGGACATTTGGCACCACCGCCGTCGTCAGTGACGACAGTTTTACCGGGGTGATAGGAACCGTCAACAATTTCATGGACAGCAGTGGCGAGTCGCTCCCTTGGACTATGTCCTTGAAGCAGACGACCGGTCACGATACTGACACTACTGAGTTGTTTACTGGCACTACTGCCCTTGAAACGACAAGTGGTCAGAGCCTGACGGGTGATTGGGGCGTCCAGTTCTACTGGAACAACCAACGAACACCCACACCAGGGCTGGGCTTTGCCGGGGGGACGTTCGATGCGTCCACCGCTACTAGCGAGGACAATCTTCTGCATGTCGTCGGCGCGTTCGCCGCTGAACGCCAGTAACACAAGCAACCAGCTACCCTTCCTTCTCCCGAACCATCTTCGAGAGACCGAAGGCCCAACGGAGAGGACAACCGGCAAGTCCGGTTGTCCTCTCCGTTGTATGGAGTCCCTTTTCAGTCCGCGTTGCGTACAGCGCACGGTCCAGGGATCGACTGGCGGAACCCGATGGCAAGACGCGGTATTCATGGGTGCGGTTCATGGCGCGTCAACTTTCCTTTGCAAGTCTCCTTTCATTCCCCGGATCTTCCTTCCGGCTTTCGTGTGGGCGCAGGTCGTGTGGCAGGGTTCCACGGGAGTAGAGTCTCCCCCCTTACGGGTGAGCGTCCCCTCCCCCCTTGAGGGGGAGGGACAGGGAGCGGGGTACGGCGGGGACTTGTTTTCATGATAAGTGGCCGGCCCGAATCGAGACTCCTCAAGGCGAGACATCGATTCGTCCACCTGACGTACGGATCGGCCGCGGCCAAGGTGTTCCGGGGAAACTGGGGAGCTATGCCGGATGCTTGATAAGCTGTCTGTCAGAACTTTCAAGTCCCTGGAAGACGTCACGGTTGACCTTGGACGGGTCAATGTTTTCGTCGGCGCCAACGGAAGCGGAAAGAGCAACTTGCTGGAAGCCCTGGGGATCCTCTCCGCGGCCGCGGACGGCAAGGTTGACGACCAGGCATTGCTGGCTCGCGGCGTCCGTCCCGGTCTTCCCGCATTGTACAAGTCCGCCTTTCCAGTCAAGCGCGGAAAGAGGGTTCCTCCCCATCTGCATTTCGGTGCGCACAGCGGGCGAGCCAAGTACGAAGTCTCGCTACACAATCCCTTGAACAATCCGGCGCCCGCCTGGAGGTTCAAGACGGAGGTATGGGAAGACGCAGAGGGCAAGCTGGTTGTACGCTCACCTCTCCAAAAAACCAGGACCAATCCTGAACGAGGACTGGCTGCGCTGAAGGCAGTGGAAGCCTCTGCGGGAGCCGCGCTCGGTCTTCTGAGAACGCTGCAAGGCTACGTCATATTTTCACCGACCACAGCGGTCTTGCGCGGTGTTGCGCCTGAAACACAGACAAAGAATCCGGTGGGCCTGTCCGGAGGAAACCTTCCGCGAGCCATTCTGGATCTGCTCAGGCAACGCAGACGGGATGACCGCAGTCGTCGGATTTGCCGGGAAGTGCTGGGACTTGTCGATTGGGCCGAGAGTTTTGCTTGGACCTCCTCCAACCGACTACCGCTCTCTCCGAGTGCGGCAGCTTCGAGGGACGCAATCCGGTTTCGTGACCGGTTCATGCGCAAGGACCAAAACGTCCTGTCCGGCTATGACGCTTCCGAAGGTGCCTTGTATGCCCTGTTCCTCGCGGTGGTTTCCGGACACGAAGCAAGTCCCGCCCTTTGCGCCGTGGACAACGCGGATCATGGATTGAACCCCAGACTGGTCCGGTCTCTGATGGGGTATCTGTGTCAATGGTATCTGGACTCGAAGGAGCCACGCCAGATCCTGCTGACCACGCACAATCCGGTGGTTCTGGACGGTCTGCCGTTGCAGGATGAACGCGTGCGATTGTTTACCGTTTCGAGGACCAGTTCGGGCCGTACCTCGGTCCGTCGTGTGGTCGTCGATGACCGTCTGCTGGAGAAAGCGGCGCAGGATTGGACTTTGTCTCGACTGTGGGTGAGGGGAGACCTTGGAGGTGTTCCCAATGTCTGAGCCGTTGCGTATCGCGGTCGCGGCCGAAGGACCCACCGACGTAATCGTGCTTGAAGCGATCCTGGGAGCCTTGCTGCCGGATACGGATTTCGAGGTTCAGCCGTTGCAGCCGGAGGGATCCGTTGCTTTCGGTTCCGCACCGTCCAGCAGAACGGGCGCGGGATGGGTCGGAGTCTATCGTTGGGGTCGTCAAGCGGTCTCCGAGGGCGGCGGCTCGGTGTCCGGTTCTTCGGCACTGTCCAATCATGACCTGTTGATCGTGCACGTGGATGCGGACGTGGCGGGCAAGACGTACGCCGACGGCAATATCCGAGACGCACCGGGCGAAGACCTGCCCTGCGAACGACCCTGCCCGCCGCCGGATGAAACCACCACCGCCCTGCGAGCGGTGGTCCTCAACTGGCTTGGCGAGCAGGAACGTCCGCCACGGATCATCTTGTGCACGCCTTCGAAGAGCATCGAAGCCTGGGTGCTTGCCGCAATCTGTCCGAAAAACAACGTGGTCCGGCGAGACGATTGGGAGTGCCGCCCCGACCCGGAAGGCCAGCTCGCAACCTTGCCCAGAAACCAGCGGTTCGGGAAACGCTAGGACGACTATCGACGCAAGCAAGCCGAGATCACGGAGGCGTGGCCGAAAGTCTCCGCAAGGTTGACGGAGGCAGCGCGCTTCGAAGCGGAATTCCTTGCCGCGGTTCCTGCCTGAGTTCCGTCCTGTAACGAACGGACGTAAAAGGCTTTTGAAATCCTGAAGAGCCTCATTGGTCTTCAGGATTTCGTGTGTTAGGGTTTCAAGGGGGTAGAGTTCCCTCCCCCCTCGAGGGGAGGAGTCCCCTACCCGGACTAGCCCGACCCGTTTCAGCTATCCGTCCGTTGGCGCCGCGCCGGTCGATCCGGTTGCACTGAAGACCCCCCACCCTGACCCTCCCCCTCGAAGGGGGGAGGGGGTCGGACTCGGGGAGGGGGTCGGAGTTTTCCGCAATGCCGAACCGAGAGTTCTTCGCATCCAACCGGGAGTTCCTCGCATCCCTTTGCCGCACGCTGGCGTTTGCCGCGGTCGCCGCGGTCCTCCTGTCCACGTCCACCGCGGCGCCCGCGTCCGCGGACTCTCCGGCCGGCGCCCGGCCGCGGCCTCCGTCGGTGGAGGCCGCCATCGAGCGGGCCAGGGCGCTGATGGCGGCCGGCCGACCCGAACAGGCCCTGGACCTCTTGCGGGAGCTGCCGCGGGACGGGGCTCGCCGCCTCTCGGTGCTGTTCCAGACCGGCATGGCCGCGGTGGCCGCGTCCGGGAAGCCGGACCTTTCGGAAGACCGGCGGGACGCGCTGCTCGACGAGGCGGTCGCCTCCCTGCACGCCGTCCTGGTGGACCGTCCGGACCTGGTGAGGGTGCGCCTGGAGTTGGCCCGGGCGTTCTTCCTGAAGGAGGAGGACGGCCTCTCGCGCCGCCATTTCGAACAGGTGCTGGCGGGGAACCCGCCGCCGGCCGTGGCCGCCAACATCCGGCGCTTCCTGTCGATCATGCGCGCCCGCCGGCGCTGGTCGGCCTACGCCGGCGTCGCCATCGCGCCCAACAGCAACATCAACGCCGCGTCGGACGAAGAGACCGTCCTCGTCCCGTTCTTCGGCCAGCTACTGCCGTTCCAGCGAGGCGCCGATTCGCGCTCGCAGTCGGGGGTGGGGTTCTCGGTCTGGGGCGGCGGCGAGTACCAGTATCCGCTGGGCCAGCGACTGCGGCTGCGCCTCGGGGCGGACGCCGCCCGGGACGAGTACCGGGGCAGCAGGTTCGACCGGACCTTCATGGGGGTCCATATCGGGCCGCGCTGGCTGGTCTCGCCCCGCACCGAGCTCAGCGTGCTGGGGGTGGCGCACCGCCAGTGGACCGCGGGCAGTCCCGACAACGACGCCTTGGGCGGCCGGGTCGAGGTCTGGCGCGGGTTGACCCGGACCCTCGGCGCCAACGCCTCGGTGTCGTGGCGTCGGCGCGACTACCGGCGGGGGAACGGGTTGGACGGTCCGGTCACCGACTTCTCCTTGGGCCTGGTGTGGGTGGTGACGCCGACCCTCCGCACCCGCGCGAGCCTGGGCTACGTCCGCGAACACCCGGAGTTCGTGCCCGGTCGCAACGGGACCCGCCTGGGCCGGCTGGGGGCGGAACTCGCCTTGCCGCTAGGCTTCACCCTGGGCGCCGGCGCCGAGATGCGCTGGCGGGATTTCAAGGGGACCGGGCGGGACTACCTGACCCTGGACGGCGCCCGTCGCTCGGACCGGACCCACATCCTGCGCGTGTCGCTCCTCAACCGCGCCTTCACCCTGATGGGCTTCAGCCCCCAGGTGGTGTTCGTCAACGAAGTCCGCAAGACCAACGCCCAAGTCCCCGGGGACTACACCCGGGACCGGGGCGAACTCCGCTTCGTCAGGCAGTTCTGAAAAAGGTCGCTTCAGGATTTGGTGTGGGTTGTGACACCCCCTCCACGCGATGATGTCCGATTCCCACATTGCTGTCCTCGGTTCGGCATGGTTCGGCATGGCGGAGCACTCCGATCCCCTCCCCCCTTGAGGGGGAGGGTTAGGGAGGGGGGCCTCCGCGCCACCAAACCCATCGGCGTCAGCACCAACGGACAGACGGCTGAAACGGGTTGGGCCGGTTCGTGTAGAGGACTCCTCCCCTCGACCCCGCCGTACCCCCCTCCCTGTCCCTCCCCCTCAAGGGGGGAGGGAACTTTACTCCGTGAAACCCTGCCCACACGAAAGCCGGAAGAGCCCCAAACATCAAGCTGTGGGAAGCAATGATCCAGGAACAGGCTGGTCACTTGAGCGGCGCCGAATAAAATGACGCCGGCGAAAGCGGAGTTGAAAAGGAGATGGTAACCCGACTCGCGAAAGGTGCGGTATCGGGTGTAGTTCAGATGTGTCAAAAGCCAGTAACCGCCAATGGTGGGAAGCAGAAACAAACCCAAGCCCATGGAGGCCGCCTCCTGACAGAACGGTTGTGCCGGCTCCTCTCAGGAACCCTTCCGAGCCTTCGCATGGGATTGCAACGTGTTTGCCAACTTCGTCATCGCCGCAAGTCTTTCCCGTCCTTTGCGGCTCCGAAGCAACTCGTGCGCCTTGACGTACAACCCCCCTGTACGGGTGACGTACACCTTATGGTCAGCTTTTACCTCTTTTCGGTCGGCCTTCTCTTCTTTCGACATAAACACCTTTCCAAGTATGGCCTTAGCCAGTTGCTGAATATCTCTTGACTTGAGTACAAGATCACTCTTCATCCGTTCTTCAGTCGCTTTCGTCCTGGCAGGGAAGGGCTACTCGGTGCTTTCGGCAAACGTCATGGAAGTCTCTCGGATTGAACGTCAGCATCGCTGAAATGGAGACGTTGGTGTCTTCGATGATTGCGCGGAGCACGGCGTCAACGAGGCTGAAGTAGCGTTGTGGAGCCGTTTCTCCGACGGTTCGATACGACCCCTCCCGATAGGGAGAGTCGTCGAGCAGTACCGTATCCGGATGAACTACGATTGCACCGAAGCGGGCCAGGGCTCCCGGCATCTTGACGAACCTCGTGTTCATCGTCTCGTAGAGAACCGGCCAAGGCAGGACGATGGACCATCGTTCCAGCAACCCTTGCTTGCGCTTCGCCGCGGAGTGATGTTCGTCTCTCTCCGTATAGAGCGCGATGAAATAGCCGGTATCCACCAGCAATCCACTGTTGACCACAACCATGAATCACGCCATGTCTTCTTCGGCGTCACCGTGGTCGCCAAATCCTTCCCAGGGAGCGCCCTTCCTGCGACCTACGATATAACCTCCGCGGATCTTTCCGTCGTCCATCCCGATGACGTAGATCCTCGATCGTTTGTCGAGCGCGACCGCGTCGCCGATATCGCTCTTCAGGGATTCCTTCAGATCCCCTTCATACGAATACTTCAGGAATGCGACGCTGGAACCGCATTCTTGCGCACCGAGGTTGTCGAGCCACGAATACATCCCTTCGTAGTCGCCGTTGACACCGAGGTCGTAGGACAACCAGACCGCGCTTTTCATATTACTCCTCCAATCCGCACCTGAATCCCGCACCCCGTCTCGAGGCGCTGCATGGTCAAGGTCCCTTGGGCGCGGTCCGTTCGATCACGGTCTCCATGATGGGTTCTTCCCGTTCGACCCGATTGTGGTCATGGCGCGTCACCCTTCCCGGCTTGGCCGCGGTCTCGCAGCAGTTCGGCCAGGGCTTCGTTGGCGCGCCCCAGGGCTTCGTTGGCGCGGCCCAGGCTTTCGAGCAGCACGCCGTCCCGCTTGGCGCGTGCGTCGTTGGCCCGCACCATCTGCCGGACGCCGACCCATACGAGCAGGACCCCGGCCGCCCCTGTCAGCATCTGCCCGGCAGCGATGGCCAGGGAAGCGGACTCGAACGGCGTCATGGCGTCACCCTTCCCGGCGAAGCCGGGCGCTGCCATCAGTCACCATGCGGTCGATCCGGTTCTCGATGCGCCGCATGGTCAAGGTCCCTTGGGCGCGGTCCGTTCGATGAGGACCCGGAGGGATTCGCCCTGCTGGCGCGATCCATTCCATTGTGGTCATGGCGCGTCACCCTTCCCGGCTTGGCCGCGGTCTCGCAGCAGTTCGGCCAGGGCTTCGTTGGCGCGGCTCAGGCTTTCGAGCAGCACGCCGTCCCGCTTGGCGCGTGCGTCGTTGGCCCGCACCATCTGCCGGACGCCGACCCATACGAGCAGGACCCCGGCCGCCCCTGTCAGCATCTGCCCGGCGGCGATGGCCAGGGAAGCGGACTCGAACGGCGTCATGGCGTCACCCTTCCCGGCGAAGCCGGGCGCTGCCGCCGGTCACCATGCGGTCGGTCCGGTTCTCGATGCGCCGCATGGTCAAGTTCCCTTGGGCGCGGTCCGTTCGATCACGGTCTCCATGCCCCTGGTGAGGACCCGGAGGGATTCGGTCTGCTGTCGCAGTGATTCGGTCTGCTGTCGCAGTGATTCGCCCTGCTGTTCGCCCTGCTGTCGCAGTGATTCACCCTGCTGTTCGCCCTGCTGTCGCAGGTATTCACCTTGCTGTTCGATCTGCTGTCGCAGGTATTCACCCTGCTGTTCGATCTGCCGTCGCAGGTATTCACCCTGCTGTTCGGTCTGCTGTCGTAGCGATTCACCCTGCTGTTCGGTCTGCTGTCGTAGCGATTCGCCCTGCTGTCGCAGGTATTCACCCTGCTGCTCGGTCTGCTGTCGCAGTGATTCGGTCTGCTGTCGTAGCGATTCGCCCTGCTGTCGCAGTGATTCGCCCTGCTGTCGAAGCAATTCGCCCTGCTGTCGTAGTGATTCGCCCTGCTGTCGCAGGGCTGCCATCGCTTCGCGGTGCCTGGCGTCTTCGCGTTTCTCTCGCTGGTCTCCGGCACGGCGCATCTGATGGAGCCCCAGCCCTACGAGTCCGACCCCTGCCATCCCGGTGAGCATCTGCCCCAAGGCTATCCATTCGGCGGTCGTCACGGTGTGCCTCTTTTGCCCGTCAGGTGTGGCTGTCGAGGGTCATGGTTCGGCCCCCCGGGACCCTAGAAGGGGATGTCGTCGTCGATGGGGGGCGGTTGGATGGAGGAGGGCGCTTCGCCGAAGCCCTGGTCCTGCTGCTGGGGCTCCTGGGAGGCCCGGGCGCCGCCTCCGCCGCCCAGGAACTGCACCCGCTGGGCGACGACCTCGGTCACGTAGCGGGTGTTCCCGGTCTTGTCCTCGTAGGAGCGGGTGCGGATGTTGCCCTGGACGAACACCTGCCGGCCCTTGGCCAGGTACTGGCCGCAACTCTCCGCCTGCTTGCCCCAGACGACGACGTTGTGCCACTCGGTGCGCTCCTGGCGGTTGCCGTCCTGACCGGTCCATACCTCGGACGTGGCGACCGAGAAGTTCGCCACCGCGCGGCCGCTCTGCGTGAAACGGACCTCCGGGTCCTTGCCAAGGTTCCCTACCAGGATCGCCATGTTCACCGACATATGTGGACCTCGCTGGATGGATTTCTGCGTGGAACTTATCCCGAACCCGGGTTCCGGTCAACACGGGATCCCTTCCGGGGCCGCGCGCCGACCGGGAGACAATTTCGGCCGTTTCCCTTGACAAGTCCGGGGGACCTCCATAAAGGTGTCTGTTCATTGCTTTTCATTATCGGCAACCTTCGGCGCTACCATAGCCCCATGGCCCGGTTTTTTTTCGACCGCTCGCAACGCGGCTCCGTTCCAATGAAACCACGGGAGGACGACATGCGCAATCTGGCAACGAGAACCCTGTTGGGCGCCCTGGCCCTCTGCCTGGCCGCGGGCCTGTCCCCGGCCCCGGCCGGCGCCGCCTTTCCGGAGCGCAACATCACCCTGATCGTGCCGTTCTCGCCCGGCGGCGGCTATGACTCCATTGCCCGCGCCATCGGCAGGAGCATGAAGAAATACCTGCCCGAAGGCGTGAGCGTCATCGTCAAGAACGTCACCGGCGCGGGCGGCCTGCGGGCCAGCGTGGCGGTGTACCGGGGCAAGCCCGACGGCTACACCATCGCGCACTTCCAGTCCTCGGGGATGCTCGGCCTGCAGATGCTCAAGGGAAGCGGCATCGGGTTCGACACCGCCAAATATACATGGCTCGCGCGGGTGGGCGCGGACCCCTTCGGCCTGTTCGTGTCCGCCAAGGGACCCTTCAAGTCCATAAAGGACCTGCAAGCGGCCGAGCGGATTACCTGGGGGGTGGAGAGCATCGGCGTGGGCCGGTGGTTCGGCTCGTTCCTCGCCGCCAAGACCTTCGGCATCGACTTCAACGTGGTGGCCGGGTACCGGGGCACCGGGGAGTCCCTGCCCGCGCTGCTGCGGCGGGACTTCGACGTCTGGGCCCAGCCCATCGACCACCCCTCGGTCACTCCGTACCTGGGCACCGACCTCTTGCCGGTGGTGCAACTGGACCGGAAGCGGCCGGTCAACGCGCCCGACGTGAAGACCTCCTACGAGACGGGCTACGACCTGTACTTCAGCGACCTGCGCGCCATCGGCGGCCCGCCGGGGATCCCCGCGGACCGGGCCAAGGTCCTGGAGGACCTGCTGCTGAAGGCCATGAACGACCCCGAGTACGTCGCATGGAAGAAGCAGTCGTCCATCGTGCTGGTGGCCGGGCCGGGGTCCGCGGTGGCCGAGGACCTGAAGTACTACCAGGGGTTGTTCGAGGCGAACCTGGAGGACATGAAGAAGGCCATCGCCACGGGCGGCAACTAGCGCCCCGTGCGGGCGGGCCGCGCGCGGCCCGCCGCGGCGTTCGAGGACCGACGTCATGTGGGAACCCCTTGTGCAAGCCCTGGGCCAGCTCAGCCAGCCGGCGAACCTGCTGGTGCTCGCGGTGGGCGCGGTGGCCGGGCTGGTCCTGGGGGCGCTGCCCGGCCTGTTCCTGGCGGGGTTGACCATCGGCATGACCTTCACCTTCGGGTGGGACCCGGGCACCGCCATGTTCCTCATGGCGGGGATGATGGGGGCCGCCACCGAGGGGGGGTCGGTCCCCGCCATCCTGCTCAACATCCCCGGGGAGGCCCCCAACGCCGCCACCTGCTTCGACGGCCATCCCATGGCCCGCCGGGGGGAGGCGGGCCGCGCGGTGGGGCTGGCCGCGGCTTCGTCGTTCCTGGGCGCGGTGGTGGGCATGTGCTTCCTGATGATCCTGATCCCCTTCGTGAAGATCATCGTGCTGTCGTTCGGTCCGCCCGAGTTCTTCATGCTGGTGGTCTTCGGCCTGCTCACCGTGGCCTACGCGGCCCGGGGCAACATGCTGAAGGGGCTCGTGTCCGCGGGCATCGGCGTGCTGCTGTCCCTCATCGGGTTCAGCCCGGTGCACGGGGTGCTGCGGTTCAACTTCGGCAGCGACAACTACCTGTGGGACGGGATCCCCCTGGTGCCTTTCTTCATCGGCCTGTTCGCCATCGCCGAGCTGGTCAACCACGTGCTGCGCGGCGAGACCATCGCCGCGGGCGGCGAACGCATCAAGGTGGGGGTGTTCGGCGCCTTCGCGGGGTTCCTGGAGGTCTTCCGCTACAAGGCGACGCTGGTGCGGAGCTCCGCCGTCGGCATACTCGCGGGCATCATCCCCGGCATCGGCGGCGTGCTCGCCAACTTCCTCTCCTACTCCATGACCGTGCAGTTCTCGAAGAACCGGGAGCTGTTCGGCACCGGCAACCCCGAGGGCATCATCGCTTCCGAGGCCTCCAACGACGCCAAGGACGGCGGCGCCCTGCTGCCCACCATCATCTTCGGGATCCCCGGAAGCGCCGGCATGGCCGTGCTCCTGGGGGCGTTCATCCTCCACGGGCTCCAGCCGGGCTTCTTCTTCGTCCGGGAGCACATGGACATCGTGTTCGTGCTGATCTTCGGCTTCGTGGTCTCCAACTTCCTCGCCAGCCTCATGGCCGCCTTCGGCGCCGACATCCTGGCCCGGGTCACCACCTTGCGGGTGGGCTACGTGGTCCCCGCGGCCTTCCTGCTGTCCGTCGGCGGCGCCTACGCGGCCCGTGAGAACGTCTGGGACATCGGCATCGCCATCCTGGCCGGGGTGCTCGGCTTCGCCTTCAACCGCTTCGGCTTCTCCCTCGTCACCCTGGTCATCGGCTTCCTGCTGGGGGTCCGGGCGGAGTTGTCGTTCGTGCAGTCTCTCCAGATCTCCGCAGGCAGCTACGCCATCTTCTTCAACCGTCCGGTCACCGTCGTGCTGATGGCGTTGAGCCTGCTCATGCTGTGCCTGCCGTGGCTGTCGAGCCGGAAAGCGAAGGCGTCGTCATGAAGGGCTCCGCGTTGCTGGGCGCGGTCCTGGTGGCCGTCTCGGCGCTCTTCCTGGTGTGGTCCTTCGCTTACAACGGTATGGCCGGGTTCGTGCCGGTGGTGCTCGCGCTCCCCACCACCGTGCTGGCGGCCCTGTGCCTGGCGGGGGAGAGGTATCCGGGCATCCTGAAGGCGTTCGAGGTGAGCCTGGAAGACGTCCTCAGCACCGCGGCCGGCGACGCCAAGGTCGAGGGTTCGGCGGCGTCGGAAGGCGCCGGGGCCGGCGAGATGGCGCGCATCACCCGGATGTTCGTGTGGTTCGCCGCGTTCGGGGTGCTGGTCTTCGTCGCAGGGTTCTACGTCTCCACCACCCTGTTCGCGCTCTTCTTCACCCGCCTGCAAGGGGGCGTAAGCTGGCAGGGCTCGGCCTTCGTCACCGCGTTGGCGCTGGGCTTCTTCTACTTCGTCTTCGAGGAGACGCTGAAAGTCGATCTCTTCGCCGGCGTCCTGTTCGGCGCGTTCGTCCCGCCGCTGTAGCGCCTTTGCGGTGGCGGGTGGGCGCGGTGGGAAACCCGGAGGCGTCGGTGGAACCACGCCTCCGGGTTGACCTCCATTTGGCTGCTTGTTAAGGTCCTCTTTGAGGCACACCAGAGAGAAGCCGATCGGGTCGATATGTTGATCAAAGACCTGATGAATCGCTCAGGAGGTTCCACCTGATGGACGTTGTGGTCAACAGTCTCGCCGCCGTTCTCGTGGTGGTCGTCGCGGCGTTGGCAATCGCCCGAGTCCGGGAACAGAAGAAACTCGGAGACGCAGCGGAGAACCTCGAACGGACCCATCACAGGTTCAACGGATTGCTGGACAGGCTCGTTGTCGCCAACAGGGTCCATTCCGGGAAGGAGTCGGCAGACACGGAGTTCCGCAGTCGTCCGACACCTGGGGAGAACTGCGGGAGAGCGGCGGTTTTCTACCCAAGTTTCATTTGGTCGTGTACTCATCCGGCACGAGACTCCGGGTTCCTGCCTCACTACTTCGTCTCGAGGACGCCCGTTCATTACCAGGAGCTGCATAAGGCAATCCGTGGAGATGAATGGTCGATCGAAGACGCCGACGAGGATGAACTGACTGCATAAGGACGATTCTTCTCCGGCTCTTCAGGAATTCGTGTGGGTAGGGTTTCACGGGTGTATGTGCAAGCGGGGTGTCACGGCGTAGCGTCCCCTCCCCCCTTGAGGGGGAGGGACAGGGAGGGGGGTACGGCGGGGTTGAGGGGAGGAGTCCTCTACACGGACTGGCCTAACCCGTTTCAGCCATCTGTCCGTTGGCGCTGACGTCCATCGGTCCGGTTGCACCGACCAACCCCCCACCCTAACCCTCCCCCTCAAGGGGGGAGGGAATCGGAGTTCTTCGCGTGGGAAGAAGTGTCACAACCCACACGAAAGCCTGAAGCGCCTCTCCTCCTTCCCACCCTGCTTTTACCCCGATCGGCTCTTTTCAGCATTGCGATACCCGCGCCGTACTCTGTCACGGTATGCGCCGACCGGTCACCCATCCTCGACCGCAGCTTTGCCAAATCGCCACGGATTTTCCGTTTGGCGCACGCGACGCCCGGTCGCGTTCGCACCGGTGGTGCGGGAGGGGCCGCCGATGGTTTCCGGAGAAGGAAGGCGCCCGGTGGCGCCGCTGGTCTTCAAAACCAGTCTGAGGGCCGTAAGGTCCTCGGAGGGTTCGACTCCCTCCCTTCTCCGCCACCGTTCGGAAGCGCTTTGACACGAGGGTTGCAAGACGGTACAAGCAGGAAATTTCGGACGTCCGGGGAAGGACCGCGGGTTCCGTGAACGGGCGGACACGGTGACGGGGCGGGACACGGAGGCAGGATGCAAAGCATGGCTCGGTACTACGACCGGCTCCTGGACCTGTGCAAGGTCGGAGCGGAGGTCGTCGTCTTCCTCATCTTCTTCCTCATCGCCAGCGACGTGTTCATTCGCCTGGCGGGCTTCCAGCCCTCCACCTACACCCTGGGGGTGGTGGAGTACTGCCTCCTGTGGTTCACCATGCTGGGGGCGCCGTGGCTGGTGCGCATGAAGGGCCACGTGTTCGTGGACTCCCTGGTCCAGTTCCTGCCCCGGCGGGTGCGGACCGCCCTGGCCAGGCTCGTGTACCTGGTCTGCATCGGCGGCTCGCTGCTGTTCGTCTATTTCTCCATCGACCTCACGGTCGCGGCGTTCCTGTCCGGGGAGATGGACATCCGGGGCGAGGCGCAGCCCCTGTGGCTGCTGCTGGCGCCCCTGCCGGTGTCGTTCTCCATGGTGGCCGTGGAGTTCCTCCGCTACCTGTGGGGCGTGGACACCATGTACACCTCGCGCACCGATGTGCGGGAGAACGTGTGATGGAATGGTACTGGGCCTTCGCTTTCCTGGTGGGCATGGTGGTGTGCCTGATGGCCCTGGGCGTCCCCGTGGCCTTCGCCTTCATCACCACCAACTTCGTGGGCATACTCGTCTTCGCCGGCAGCCACGGGCTCATCCAGGTGGTGGACAACTCCACCGTGCTGATCACCCGGTTCACCCTGGGGCCGGTGCCCATGTTCATCCTCATGGGCGCGCTCTTCTTCCATACGGGCCTGGCCATCCGCGTCTTCGACGGGCTCGACACGTTGTTCGGCAAGCTGCGGGGCCGGCTGTGCTACCTCACCGTGGCCGGCGGCACCGTCTTCTCAACGCTCACGGGCTCGTCCATGGCCAACACGGCCATGCTGGGCTCGCTGCTGGTCCCGGAGATGCAGCGGCGGGGCTACAACTGGCGCATGTCCATGGGGCCCATCCTGGGCACCGGCGGACTGGCCATGATCATACCGCCGTCCGCGCTGGCGGTGCTGCTGGCGAGCGTCGCCAACATCGACGTGGGCCGCCTGCTGATCGCGGGCTTCCTGCCCGGCTTCGTCCTGGCGGTCCTGTACGCCGCCATGCTGTACCTCCAGATCCTCCTCAACCCCGCGGGCGCGCCGGCCTACGACGTGCCGCCCACGAGCTGGAGCCACAAGCTCAAGTTCGTCAGCTTCAACATCCTGCCGGTGAGCCTCGTCATCTTCATGGTCGTGGGGTTCATCATCCTGGGCGTGGCCACGCCCACGGAGTCCGCGGCCTGCGGCGTGCTGGGCGTCTTCATCCTGGCGGTGGCCTTCCGCGTGCTGAAGTGGGAGGCCATCCGCACCTCGTTGTCCGGCACGGTGCGAGTGGCGGGCATGGTGTTCTTCATCATCATGAACTCCACGGTCTTCAGCCAGCTCCTGGCCTACTCGGGCGCCACCGCCGGCATGCTGGAATGGGCCACCGGCTTCGAGGTGTCCCGCCTCGTGGTGCTCGCGGTCATGTTCCTGATCCTCATCGTGCTGGGGATGTTCATGGACGCCACCTCCATGATGCTGATCACCGTGCCCATCTTCTTTCCCCTGGCCGAGGCCCTGGGCTTCGACCTCATCTGGTTCGGCCTGTTCGTGTTGATGACGCTGGAGATGGCCGGCACCACGCCCCCCTTCGGGTTGCTGCTCTACGTCATGCTCGGCGTGGCGCCCCGGGGGACCACGCTGCTGCAGGTCGCCAACGCGGCCCTCCCGTTCCTGGTCTGCGACCTCATCCTGATATTCATCCTCATCGCCTACCCCGAGCTCGCGCTGTTCCTCCCCGACCTCATGGAGTGACGCGGGCAGGCGGGACCAGCGTATGGAGCCTCCCTTATCAGGTTGATAGACAGTATTTTCTGTCTTATTCCTCTTGCAGGAAGGGCATGGAAGGGAAAGAAGGCGGGTATGACAAGGGCGGCGAGGTGGATGGTTTCTTTGCCTACGCACCGGCGCTCAAGGGGCTTCTCATGGACGGAGGCACGGAGACGGAAGCCTTGGAAAGAGCCAGGGAGGGGGTCAAGGTTTACTTGGAGTCCCTTCACCGGCAAGGTGAACCGCTGCCTGAAGGACCGGGAATCTCTGTCCATCCCGAGAACCCCAAGGCGTCCGTGCAACACGTGACAATGCAATGTTGAGACGCGGGTCTTCCGGCTTCAGGTTCGTCGTCACGAGGTACGGGAACGCCCCCGATCCGGCAACGCGGGTCGGGGGCGTTCCACGTTCTCGACCGCGGCGGCATCAGGGCGCGCGGTACATCTTTTCCTTGAGCTTGGCGAACGGCACGGAGTAGTTCTTGCCGGAGCGGACCTCCCAGGCGAGTTCGTACACGGTGCGCAGGTAGGCCTTGCGGACCTCGCCTTCGAGCTCGTACTTCTGCAGGCCCGAGGCCCACAGCTTCTCGTTGTCGGCGTCGGCCTTCTTGCGGAGTATGGGCTCGCTGCCTTGCTCGAACGCCAAGCCGAACTCGGTGAGCTTGTCCTGCACCGCCTTGGGCAGCCCGTTCCACTTGTCGGCGTTGACCACGACCATGGAGCCGCTGCGGTAGAACCCCGGGTACACGCGGTACTTGAGGAACTTCTGGACGCCGTACTTGGCCAGCGCCCCCTCGGGCCACGCGAGCCCCTGGACCACGCCTCGCTGCAGGCCCGTGTACATCTCCGCGGCCGCCATGTTGATGGGGATGGCGCCCATGGCCTTGAAGAAGGGGTTGTAGGTGGCGGTGGAGCGCATCTTGCGGCCGGAGAGGTCGAGGCCCGTCTTGGCGCTCTCCTTGGGCTTGAAGGTGGTGTAGATGTGGAAGTCCACGCCGTAACAGCACCAGCCCAGGATGCGTCCGTTGAACTTGTCCTTCCACACCGGCTGGAGCTGGTCGATGGCGCCGTTGTCGCGGAGTTCCCTGGTGGAGAGGTTGGTCACCGAGGTCAGTCCCGCTTCCGCCACCATTCCCTCGAAGTAGCCCATGGGGCAGAAGATCATGTCCACCAGGCCGCGCTTGAGAGCCGGACCCTGCTTCTTTCGCGGCGTCACTTCCGGACCGCCCACGTAGTGTAACTTCGCCTCGCCCTTGGCCGCCTCGTTGAAGGCGTCATGGAAGGCCTGGAAGTAGGTCTCCACCTGGTCGTGGGTCTTGGCCAGACAGGTGCTGACCCGCAGCGTGACCGCGGCCTGCGCGGCTGCGGCCAGTACGAACAGGGCGAACGTCAGCGCGGCGAACGCTGCGAACGTAGTCCTTTTCATGCGCGTGTCCTCCCTTGCCGGGGTCTCGCGCCCCGGCGGGTTGATGCCTCCGTTGGAACCGTCGGATGCGACCCGTATTAGATTCGAGTCCGTGAGCGTTGTCAAGCACCCGCCCGGGACGAGTTCCTCCCACGCGGAGAACTCCGATTCCCTCATAGCGGAGAACTCCGATTCCCTCCCCCCTTGAGGGGGAGGGTTAGGGAGGGGGGTTGGTCGCTGCAACCGGACCGATGGGCGTCAGCACGACGGACAGACGGCTGAAACGGGTTGGGCCGGTCCGTGTAGAGGACTCCTCCCCTCAACCCCGCCGTACCCCTCTCCCTGTCCCTCCCCCTCAAGGGGGGAGGGGACGCTCACCCGTGACACCCTGTCCACACAAAAGCCGGAAGAGCCATTGTTCAGATATTCCTCGACGCTTTCTCAGCAGTCGCCCGGGACCCGCCGCCGCAGCATGAGGTTCCCGCGGGCGTCCACGGACAGTTCGAAGGACGGGTACGCCACCGTGGTGGAGCCGTATTCCTCCACCACGGCCGGCCCCGGAATGCGGCAGCCGGGCCCCAGGTCCGCGCGCCGGTACACGGGCGTCCGGTCCGGGGACGTCCGTCCCGGAAACAGCACGGAGCGGCGGTCCCGGGGGTTCGTTGCGCCGTCTCCCGGGGGGGCCGCGGCAAAGCTCATCCCGGGCAGGCGGCCGATGCAGCGCACGCGGTAGTTGACGACCTCGATGGGCTCGTCTTCCGCGGTGTGGCCGTAGAGGCGCCCGTGGACCTGGTGGAAGACCTCGGTGAGCCGTTCCTTGCGGGTGTCGTCCGCGGGCACGGTGACCTCGTAGGACTGCCCCAGGTAGCGCATGTCCAGGAAGTCTTCGGTTTCGATGCTCTCCGGGGCCACTCCCTGCTCCCGGAGCTCCCGGACCCCCCGGTCCCGCAACTCGTCCAGGACCTCGCGGATCCGGTTTGGGGACGCGTCGTCCAGCAGGCGGATCCGCGTCACCGAATGGTTGCGCACCAGGTCGGTCAGCAGCATCCCCGCGGCGCAGAAGTTGCCCGGATGCTGCGGGATGCAGACCTCCGGGATCTCCAGCTCCTGCGCGACCGGGCAGACCACGGTCGGTCCGGCGCCGCCGTACGCCACCAGGAGGAAGTCCCTGGGGTCGTAGCCCTTCTCGATGGTGACCGAGCGCATGGACATGGCCACCTGCGCGGCGAGCACCTCGACGATGCCCGAGGCGGCCCGCTCCGGCGTCATTCCCAGGGGGCGCGCGACCGCGGCTTCGACGGCCCCGCGGGCCGCGCCCGCGTCGATGGGCATGGCGCCGTCCAGGAGCGCTTCCCGGTTGAGGTGGCCGAGCACCACCAGCGCGTCCGTGAGGGTCGGTCGGTCCCCGACGCCGTAGCAGGCGGGTCCGGGCGCGGCGCCCGCGCTCTCGGGTCCCACCTTGAGGATGCGGCCCGATTCCACCCGTGCGATGCTGCCGCCGCCGCTTCCGATGGTCTCGATGGCCACGGTGGACGCGCGCACTGTATAGCCCGCCACCTTGCTCTGGGGCGCGGTCAGGAGCTCCCCCGGGATCACCGACATGTCGCAACTGGTGCCGCCCACGTCGAGGGAGATGGCGTTGCTGCGGCCGATCTCCCGGCACAGCCGTTGCGTCCCGACCACGCCGGCCACCGGTCCCGACAGCAGCGTCCGCACCGGCGCGCGCGCGACGTCGGCCGGCGCCGCCACGCCGCCGTTGGACTGCATGACCAGGACCCTGGCCCCCGCCAGGGCGTCTTCGACCACGGCCTCGATGACGCTCATGTAGCTGCCGACCCGGGGCCCGATGTACGCGTTGACCACCGCGGTGCTGGTGCGCTCGAACTCCCGGAACTGGGGGTCCACCTCCGAGGACAGGGTCACGTACACGTCCGGGCCCAGTTCCTCCAGGATCTCCCGGACCTGCCGTTCGTGGCCGGGGTTGGCGAAGGAGAAGAGCAGGCTCACGGCCACGGAACGCGCCCCGGCGTCCAGGAGCTGCCGGACGCTGCCGCGGGCCTGTTCGACGTCCAGGGGAAGGACCTCCCGGCCCCGGGAGTCCACCCGCTCCCGCACCGGCCGGATCAAGCGCCTGGGCGCGAGCTGCCGCGGCCGCTCGAAGAACAGGTCGTACACCCGGTCGCCGCGCCATTGGCGGTCGAGCTCCAGGATGTCGCGGAAGCCCTCGGTGACCAGCAGGCCCGGGGCCGGTTCGCGTCCCTCCAGCAGGGTGTTGAGCCCGATGGTGGTTCCGTGGAGCACGTAGCGGGCCTTTGCCGACAGTCGGTCTGTGACTTCCCGGAGCCCCCGGGCGATGGCCTCGGCGGGGTCCCGGGGTTGGGACGGCGCCTTGCAGGCGAGGAGGACCCGTCCGTCGTCCTCGTCGAACACGGTGAGGTCGGTGAAGGTGCCGCCGGTGTCAATGCCGATCCGCAGCACGGGAGCCGGTTTCCTCGCGTTGCCGGTGGGTGGCCGCGTGGTCGATGGCGAGGGTGTGCGGGTCGATGACCACGCCGTAGAGGTCCCGGGCCGCGGCCAGCGACACGTAACCGTTGCGCACGTCCTCGAGCACCCGCTCCGGCTCCCGCGTCAGCGGGTCGCCCCATCCCCCGCCGCCGCCGAGCTCCAGCAGCACGGTGTCGCCCCGGGACAGGGGGACGTTGGCGGCCTTGGAGTGCAGGGGCCGTGCGTCCGGGGCGCCGGGGTTGAGGGTGCAGCGGGCCCGGGCGCTGGGACGGGCCCCGAACAGGCCCGGGGAGGAGTGCCGGAAGCGGTCGAGCCGCAGGTTGAGGGTGACGTCGTCGGCCAGCACCTCCCAGCTCCGCCGGACCCCCAGGCCGCCCCGGCGCCTGCCCGCGCCGGCCGAGTCCGGGTTCACCTCGAAACACTTCATCCGCACCGGGAACTCGTTCTCCAGGGCTTCCACCGGCGTGCTCATGACGTTGCTGATGTCCGCGGCGCAGCCGCTGACGCCGTCCTTGGTAGGCCGCGCCCCGTATCCGCCCCACAGGATCTCGTACTGCGAGTAGCGGCGTTGGCCGCCGGGGACGCGGCCGTTGAAGGACACGGCCCCGCCCGAACCGCTCTGGGGCGCGGCCACCCGGTCCGGCACGGCCTGGGCGAGGGCGGTCATGATGACCGGCGCGAGGCGGTGGCAGGTGGTGGCGTACATGTTCACCGGCGCCGGGAACTCGGGGTTCAACAGGTGTCCGGGGGCGGGCAGGGTGATGCGGACGGGCGCCGAGCACCCCTGGTTCTTGGGCAGGTCGGGGCCGAGGGCGGCCTGCACGCAATACTCCGCCACCGCTCGGACCACGCAGGGCCGGAGGTTCAGGGGGCCCCGGGACTGCCGGGCCGATGCGAACTCGAACTCCAGTTCGTCGCCCCGGACGTGCAGCGTCACGGTGACCGCCAGGGGCTTGTCCAGATCGACTCCGTCGTCGTCGATATGGTCGGTGACCGGGCCGTAGGAGCCTTGGGGCAGGGCGGCGATGCGGGAACGGAGCTCCCTCTCGGTGATGGCGATGCGTTCCTCCCAGCAGGCCAGGACCTCGTCCGCGCCGAAGCGCCGCATGAGCGCCGCCAGGCGCTCGATGCCGTGGAGGTTGGCCTGGACCTGCGCGCGGACGTCGCCCCAGGTGACTTCGGGGGTGCGGGTGTTGGCGCGGATCAGTTGCTTCACGCCCTCGTTGAGGACGCCGCCCCGGTAGAGCTTCAGGGGCGGGATCAGCAGGCCCTCCTGGAACACCTCGGTGGCGTCGCCCGTGTTGGTGCCCGGCGCCTTGCCCCCGATGTCGGGCTTGTGCGCGGTGTTGCCCACGAAGGCCGTCAGGCGTCCCTCGTGGAACACCGGAGCGATCAGGGTGACGTCGCTGGGATGGTTCTGGCAATAGCGGTAGGGGTGGTTGAGGATGAACGCGTCCCCTTCGCCGATGTCGTCCGCGAAGTCCCGGAGTATCCCCCGGAGCTGGGAGCCCACCACCCCCAGCCCCACCGGGTTGGGGGAGTACTGGCCGACGTTGCGTCCCCGGCGGTCGCAGATGCTCAGCGCGAGGTCTTGGCTCTCCTTGACGATGGAGGAGTAGCCGTTCCGCATGAGCTTTTGGGTGAGCTCGCAGGCGATCTGGTTTGTGGCGTTGTAGATGACCTCCAGCTTGATGGCGTCCATGTCTCGAACCGCCGGAAAGCCGGCGCTCCCGTCCCCGTCGTTCCCGTTCCGTTCCCGCACTCCGCCCCCATCCACCCGCTTCCGTCCGCCCCCTCCACCCGCTTCCTCCGTCCGCCCCCTCTCCGTCTGCCCCCCTCCACCCGCTCACTTCCGGCTTGCAACTCTCGAAGTCCGGGGACAGCCGGACCCCATCGATCCCCGCCTCCATCCACCCGCTCACTTCCGGCTTGCAACGGGTTCCCACAGTATGCAATCCTGAAACCCCTTGTCAACGCGTCTCTTCCGGCTTTCATGTGGGCGGTGTCCCACGGCCAAGCGTCCCCTCCCCCCTTGAGGGGGAGGGTCAGGGAGGGGGGTACGGCGGGGCGGAGGGGATGAGTCCCCCCACACGCCCCGGGCCGAAGACGGGACTCGGGAGCACGCCCGGAAGCCGCATGGATGAAGTACCGGACCCTCACCGCCATCGGCTTGGTGGTGGCCGTCCTCACGGGACTGGCGGCCCGGGAGTTGGCTTACGCGGTCTTCGCGCGGGGTCCCGTGACCGACCTCCTGGCCACCGCCCTCTTCCTGGGCGGGTTCGTCGGCGGGCTGCTGGGCTTCGTGGGTTTCTTCAGGATGAGGGAGGGCAAGCCCTTCCTGGGCAGGCCCTTCTGACGGAAGCCCTGAACGATTGGGCTCTTCCGGCTTCCGTGTAGGCAGGGTTTCACGAGGTGTATGTGCAAGCGGGGTGCCACGGCGTAGCGTCCCCTCCCCCCTTGAGGGGGAGGGACAGGGTGGGTACGGCGAGGTGGAGGGGATGGGTCCTCTCCACGGATCGCCCCAACCGTGTCAGCCATCCGTCCGTCGGTGTTGACGCCGATGGGTCGGGTTGCACGGAGAACCCCCCTCCCTAACCCTCCCCCTCAAGGGGGGAGGGAATCGGAGTTCTCTGCCATGAGGGAATCGGAGTTCTCCGCCATGAGGGAATCGGAGTTCTCCGCCATGCCGAATGGAGGATAGCAAGGGGGGAATCGGGCTTCATCGTGTGGGTGGGGAGTGTGACAACCCACACGAAATCCGGAAGCGCCAACGATGCCTCCGTTCGTCCTGAGCGTAGCGAAGCGGAGTCGAAGGACGCGCTTTCCCTGTAGGGAGAGGCGCTTCGAGCCGAATGGATCGGGGGTCCCCGATGCCGGTTCGGAAGGAGGAGCGTGGTCGGCGCACTGGACGGCGTCGTGGCCATCGACGCCAGCGGACACGTGGCCGGTCCCTACGCGGGCAGCCTGCTCGGGGACCTTGGCTGCGAGGTGGTGAAGGTGGAGCCTCCCCCCGCGGGAGACGCGGCCCGGGGCCGGGAGGGCTACGGTCCGGTCTTCCGGGTCCTCAACCGGAACAAGAAGAGCGTCACCCTCGACCTGCGCGACCTCGAAGCGCGGCGGATATTCCGCCGGATGCTCGAGCCCGCGGACGTCCTGATCGAGAGCTTCCGGCCGGGGACGCGCAAGGCGTTGGGCCTCGACTACGAGGAGACGAGGAAGGTCAACCCCGGGCTCGTCCACTGCTCGGTCACCGCGTTCGGCCAGAGCGGCCCGTACGAGGACCGGCCGGGCTTCGAGTCCGTCGGGCAGGCGGTGAGCGGGATGCTGAGCCTGCTCACAGACCTGGACGCCCCGCGCATGGGGGGCCTGTCGATCGCCGCGCACGTGACCGGGGTGTTCGCAGCCTATGGCGTCCTGGCAGCCCTGGCGGCGCGGAGCCGGACCGGCCGGGGGCAGTTCGTGGACGCGTCCCTGCTGCAGGCGAGCCTGGGCTTCATGGAGTCGCACTTGGCCGAGTTCCTGAACGGCGGCGACCCGGTGACCCCGAAGAACTTCCAGCGGGGGCGCCTGTTCTGCCTGTCGGCCGGGGACGGGCTTCCGTTGCTGGTCCACCTCGCGGCGCACCGGAAGTCCTGGGAGGCGCTGGCCCGCGTCATCGAGCGGGAGGACCTCCTTCGGGACCCGCGCTTCGCCGCGTTCGAGGACCGCTCGGCCAACCACGAGGAGTTGGCGGCGGTGCTGCGCGAGGCCTTCGGCGCGGCGCCCCGCGCCGTGTGGCTGCAACGGCTTGGCGAGGCGGACGTGAGCCACGCGCCCATCTACGCGCCCGAGGAGGTCTTTCGAGACCCACAGGTCCGACACCTGGGGCTGCCCCGGGAGATCCGCCATCCTGAGCGGGGCGCCACCCGCCTCATCGGCAGCAGCGTGAACCTGTCCGCCACCCCGCCGCGGTTCGCGCGCCCGGCGCCGCTGGTGGGCGAGCACACCGACGAGGTGCTGCGGGAGCTGGGCTACGACCGGGAGGCCGTCCGCACCCTGCGCGAGCGCGGCGCGGTGTGAGCAGGTTCCTGCCGTGGACACGGTTGCCGCCGAACGTTCCGACCTCATCGACGGCGTCCACCGGAGCCCGTCCATGGCCGTGCTCGTGGTTACGGGCGGCGGCTCCCGGGCCGTGGCCGACCTGTTGACCGTCCCTGGAGCATCGCGTACCGTGCTGGAAGCCTGGGCGCCCTACGGGGAGCGGTCGCTGACCGGGTTCCTCGGCGCGACGCCGCGGCAGGCCGTGTCGGTGGAGACCGCGTCGGCCATGGCCCGGAAGGCCTGCGAGAGGGCGGTCCGTCTGCGGCCCCGGGCCGACGCGCCGGTCATGGGGGTTGCCTGCACCGCGGCGCTGGCGACAGACCGGCCCCGGAAGGGGGACCACCGGGCCCACGTGGCCGTGTGCGCGGGCGGGACGGTGACGGTCCACTCGGTCACGCTGGAAAAGGGGGCGCGGAGCCGGGAGGCGGAGGAGCGCGCGGTGGCCGACCTGGTCCTGTCCGCGCTGGGGCGCGCCTGCGGAGTGGCGTCCCGCACGTGCGATGCCCTGCTGCCGCGGGAGGAAGTGCGGGTGCAGGCGATCTGAGGGCGAGGTTGTGCAACCCGAACATGGTTCACCAATTTGGCTCTTCCGGCTTTCGTGTGGGCAGGTTGTGTAGGCAGAGTTTCACGGAGTAAAATTCCCTCCCCCCTTGAGGGGGAGGGTCAGGGAGGGGGGTACGGCGGGGTTGAGGGGAGGAGTCCTCTACACGGACCGACCCAGCCCGATTCAGCTGTCTGTCCGTTGGCGCTGGCGCCGACGGGTCCGGTGGCACGGAGGCTCCTCTCCGGGAGGGGAGGGCGGCTTGGGGGAGGCGGCTCAGTCCAGGTCCATGCCCACGACCCGCGCGGGGTTCCGGGTGCAGACGGTGTAGAGCTCGTCTTCGGTCAGGCCGAAGGCTTCCATGTAGCCCCGGATGAGGCGCATGGCTTCCACGGAGTCCGGGAACAGCGGTTCGCCGGCGTCGCTCGAAAGCGTGAAGTGCTCGACCCCGACCTCGCGGATGGTGTCGTACATGATCCGGGGGTCCACTCCGAGGAGTGGCGACAGCTCGTCGAAGGTGAAGTTGAACAGGACGTGCGCCTTGGAGAGCTCTTTCATCTGCGCCGGGGACAGGTCGAGGAAGGGACTGTAGGGATGATCGACCACCAGCCGACGGAGGCCGATCCGGTCCGCTTCCTCGGCGACCGCGAAGATCTCGTCGTGGGTCGGATGGCCGAAGAACAGCGCCACGTCGCGCTCGGCGCACAGGCGGATGACGTCCCGCACCTCGGGTTTCAGCTCCCCGGACTCGTCGAGGTTGTAGTGCCCGTGCCGTAGAGCCTCTTCCCAGGAGAGGGGGCCGGTCCAGCCCTTGGCGTCCATGTCGCGCTCGATGAGCGCCCGGTGGCTTCCTACCTTGTGGATGGTGTTGGCGTGGTTGAAGACCGGAAGCCACACGGCCGCCACCCCCGCGTCGATGGCCTGCTCGGCAAGCGCGGCCGACACCGGCTCCTGCTGCCTGCCGCAAACGAAACCGCCGAAGCATCTCACCGGGGCAACGCCTTCCCCAACGGCCCAGGCGTCGAGCTGCCGCTGCAAGTCACGGACCGCCCGTCCGCCGTTCCCGACGATGGACTTGAACAGGATGCCTTTCATCTCCGCCCGGGACGCCTTCTTCACCAGGTCCAGGGCGTCCTGCTGGCCCGCGTGGGCGTGGCAGTGGATGTCGATGGCGTCCCTGACCTTGATGTGGTCGGGGTGGACGACGCCGGGCTTGTACTGGGTGCGCGCCGCGTAAGAGGTGACGCACCGTTCCCGGGTCGGGGTCGAGACCGCGTGCTCGTTCATCGTTCGCCTCCTGGAACTTCTGCTCAATCCCGGCTTGGGGTGTCTCTCCCTATGGGAAAGCGCGTCCTTCGACTTCGCTTCGCTCGGGACGAACGGGGACAGTTCTCCAGAGTTTCCTCCTCTCGCTCGATCCGGGGCAAGTCCGCTCCGCGCCTCCGCGGGAGGCGGGGCCGCGCGCCGTACGCCGGGAGCCGCGGTCCATGTTAGACCCTCGGAACGCGGAACGGAAGAGGGGCGCACGGGATTCCGGTGGTTCATGGGGGCGGCGCCGGGTTCCGGCTCGAACTCATGGGCAGGGCGGCGGGGCGCCCGGCGGCTAGCGCATGAGTCCCGGCAGCCAGACGGCGATGGGCGGGAACAGCATCACCAGGGTGAGGGCGACGATGTTGATGAGCACGAAGGGGATGACGCCGCGGTAGATGGCTCCCAGGGTCACGTCCGGGGGCGAGACGCCCTTGAGGACGAAGAGGTTCATGCCGAAGGGCGGGGTGATGAGCGAGAGCTCGATGTTCACCATGGTGACGATGGCGAACCACAAGGGGTCCAGGCCGAGGGAACGGATCACCGGAAAGAAGATGGGCACGGTGATGAGCATGATGGAGATGGGTTCCATGAAGGAGCCCATGATGAGGATCACCACCTGCATGCTGGCGATGATGAACCAGGGTGACACGGGCAGGTCGGTGGCGAAGAGGGAGAGCCCCATGGCGGCGCCGGAGTGGGCCAGGATCTGGCTGAACGCAGTGGCGCTGGTCACGATCAGCAGGGCGAACCCGGAGACTTCCACGGTGCCCAGCAGGGACTTCCGAAGGATCTCCCACGACAGGCGCCGGTAGGCCAGGCCGAGGACGAAGGCTCCGGCCACGCCCATGGCGGCCGACTCGCTGGGGGTGGCCACGCCGAAGAAGATGGACCCCAGCACCACCAGAACCAGCACCACCAACGGAAGGAAGTACTTGAGAGCGGCCGCACGCTCGCTCCAGGAGGCCCTTTCCAGATCGACGGCCGGGGCCAGTCGAGGCCGGAGGGTGCAGGCGACGACGATGTACCCGAACAGCAGCGTGGCGAGCAGCAGGCCGGGCAGGATCCCCCCGATCAACAGATCCCCCACCGAGAGTTGGCTGATGCCGCCGAAGATCACCATCAGGGCGCTCGGCGGGATGAGCACGGCGAGGGCGCCGGAGGTGGCAAGGGTGCCCACGGCGAGTCCCGTGTCGTAGCCCTGCTTGCGCATCTCCGGGATCAGTATGGTCCCCAGCGTCGCGGAACTGGCCATGCTGGAGCCGCTGCCCGCGCCGAAAGCGGTGCCCGCCAGCACCGCCAGCACCGCCAGCCTGCCGGGAACGGCGCCCAGCCATTTGCCGATGGAGGTGATGGCGAGGGCGGCGAGACCCGAGTGGAGCACCAGCTCGCCCATGAGGATGAACAGGGGCAGGGCGATGAACGCGAAGGTGCCGATGCTGGTAAAGCTGCTGAGGGCCACCGCCTGGACCGCGCCCGGGCCCACCAGCACGTAGAGGAACCCCAGGTTCAGCACGCCGAACGCGAACGCAATCGGGATGCCCGACGCCATCAGGAGCATGAGGGCGCCGAACATGACGATCAGGACGATCCACCACTCGAGGAGAATCAGGGGCCTCCCTTCCCGGGAGCCGTCGCAGGGTCCGCGCGCGACGCCGCAAGGATCCGGACCACGAAGGCGAGGCCGAGCCACGCGGCCCCGATGGGGATGACCACGAGTACCGGGAACTTCGGCAGGTTGAGCGCGGTGGAGAACCGGTAGCCGTTCTCGAACGCGTGCCACGCCACCACCCAGGACTGCCAGGCGAGGACGACGCAGTAGATGAGCCCCATGACGTCGGTGGCCACGCGCAGCCTGCGTTGCGGCGCCGGCTTGAGCCGCGAGGTCAGGATCTCCACCTTCACGTGGTGGTCGTTCATGAGGATCCACGCGGCCGGGACGAAGGTCAGATAGACCAGCAGGTACTCGTTGACGTCGATGACCCAGATGGTGGGCGCGTGGAAGATCAGACGGGCGAACACGTCGTAGAGGACGGTCACCGCCATGACCGCCACGAACGCGGCGGAGACGTAGCCGAGTACGCGGTTCGTTCCGTCGAAGGCGCGGTTCAGCGAATCCAGCATCGGGTGGGCCGCGGGCGGCGGCCGTCGGGTTCGGGCGGCCGCCGCCGCGTCGGGTCCGGTGGGCCCGGATCAGTTGTAGGGCGCCAGGGCCTTCCGGATCTGCGGGCCGTACTCGGGCGATTGCCTGAGCAGCTCGGGCCAGTAGGCGTTGCGGGCGTCGGCCAGCCGCTTCTTGGCGGCGTCGTCCACCTCGACGACCTTCATGCCGTTCTTCTGGAGCCTCTTGATCGCCGCCCGGTCGTTGGTCTGGAAGTAGCCGAGTATCGTGGGCTCCAGTTCCTCGATGGTCCCCGCCAGCACCTTCTTCACGGCCTCCGGCAGCTTGTCCCACACCCGTGTCGGCATATAGACGCCGCCCGGCGCGAACTGGATGGGCGTGGCGATCATGGCCTTGTAAACCTTGTGTTCGCCGAAGCTCCAGGCGTCGTTGGGCGCGCGGTAGGCGCCATCCACCACGCCGCGCTGCAACGCGGTGTACAGTTCGTTGGCCGGGAGGGTCTGGGGCGAGCCTCCGAGGGACTGGATCGCGGCGGCGTCCTGGGCCCCCGAGGCCCGGATCCGCTTGCCCTTGAGACCGTCGAGGTCGTCGATGGGTTTGGCCATGAGGAAGCGGAAGCCGGTCCCGGCCACGGTGATGCCCAGGAAGCGCATGGCCGACTTCTCCGCGTACGCCTTGTTGATGATTTCCAGGGCGCCGCTCTTGCGCAGGGCCTCCAGGTATTTCTCCAGGCTGTCGGGCGGAATCAGGCTCATGGCCGCGGCTTCCACGGTCTCGCCCACGTAGTAAGCGGGCGCGGAGTTGGTCATGTCGGCGATGCCGGTGCGCAGGGCCTGGAACTGCTCGAACGCGGAGGCCACCTCGTTCCCGCCCAGGAGGCGGATCTGCACCACGCCCTTGCCCCGTTTGTTCACTTCCTCGATGTAGTTCTTGTACCAGGTGTTGCCGTCGATGCTCAGCGGCCAGGCCGAGATGGCGCGGACCACCACCGGCGCGGCATCGGCCGGGGCGCCCGCGGTCAGGCTCCATCCGGGTACGGACAGCAGCAGAGCGAGCAGCGAGACCTTCCAACAGGGATTCCTGCGCATGGTGTGCCTCCGGTTGTCCTGTGGGGGAGAGTTTTCCCCGTCAACGGGTCGATCCCTTCCGGCGAGAACGCCCGGCCCGGCGCCGCGTTCCCGCAGGTCTTCGGCGCGGACCGGCCTCGGGCCGGTCATACCGGCTGGTAGGGATAGCGCTTCACCTTCTCCATGTTCCTGCCCTCGATGCGGATGAGCTTGGTGGCGTCCGCGCGGTACGGGGAGTGCAGGTCGCCCTCGTTGTACAGGTGCGCCATGCCGGGCTTCAGGGTATAGGTGCGCAGCTTGCGCGCCTTGCCGGGGTTCCCCTCGGACGCGGTTTCGACTTTCTCCCAGTCGGTCATCTCGGTCTCGCCCGAAGCCTGGCCGTAGATTGCCCATGCCGGACCGTGGTCGTGGGGCGTGCTTCCCTTGGCCCCCTTGTGGTGGTGGGCCAGGATGCAGAACCCCAGGTCGGGGTCCTCGTAGATCACCTTGCGCTCCGGCTGATCCTCCTCGATGTGCCTGGCGAGGAACTCCTCGTCCCGGAGGATCTCCTCCACCAGCGAGCATACCTTCCGGCGTCCTTCCGGGCCGGGGTCGGCCTCGAGGATACGATGACAGTCCGCCGCGAACTGTTCCAGTGTGTGGCTCATGGTGCGACTCCTTCGGAAAGCGGATTCCGGGGCCGCCGCACGACCCGGCGACCCGCGAGTTGGAACCCTTGTACGCCTTCCCCCGCGACGGTGTCAACCCGGGTCGGGGAGACGCCGGAGGCGCGGGGAAGGGGAGGCGCGCGCCCGCGGCCGGCGGGCTCGTGTAGTGCTTCGCCGTGCGCTGTGCTATGGATCGGACCACGGCCATGAAGGTACTCATTACCGGCGGCGCCGGCTTCATCGGCTCCCACGTGGCGGACGGCTACCTCGCCGCGGGCCACGACGTGGCGGTCGCGGACAACCTGTCCGGTGGGAGCGCCGAAAACGTTCCCGGCAATGCGAGGCTCCATCTGGTGGACATATCCGCGCCCGAGTTCGCCCTGCTCGTGGAAAGGGAGCGCCCGGACGTGGTGAGCCACCACGCGGCCCAGGCAAGCGTCGCGGTCTCGGCGCGCGATCCGGGGCTGGACGCCCGCACCAACTGCGTGGGGCTCCTCAACGTGCTCCAGAGTTGCGTCCGGCACGGCGTCCGGCGCTTCGTCATGGTCTCCAGCGGCGGAGCCGTGTACGGCGACGTCCGCCAGCGCCCGACGTCCGAGGAGGCGACGCCGCAGCCGCTGTCGCCGTACGCCATCCACAAGCTCGCCGGGGAACGCTACCTGGAGTTCTACCGGCGGGAATACGGTCTCTCGTCCATCACCCTGCGCTACGGCAACGTCTATGGGCCGCGGCAGGACCCGCACGGAGAGGCCGGCGTGGTCGCCATCTTCGTGGGGAAGCTGCTGCGCGGGGAGCCGCCGACGGTCTTCGCCTATCCGGACCAGCCCGCGGGCATGAGCCGCGATTACGTGTACGTGGAGGACGTGGTCCGGGCCAACGTGCGCGCCCTCGAGACCGACGCGGCGGGGGCCTTCAACATCGCCGGCGGCGCGCCCGTGCGCACAGGGGAGTTGTTGCGCGCGGTGCAGGCCGCGTGCGGCACGAACTTGGCCGCGACCACCGGCCCGGCCCGGCCCGGCGACCTCCGGGAGAGTTGGCTGGACGTGTCGCGCGCGGAGCGCGTCCTCGGCTGGCGCCCCGAGGTGCCGTTGACCGACGGGCTCGCGCGTACGGTTGCGTACTTCCGCGGACGCGCGTGAAGGACGCGCCGGCAGGATACTCCGATTTCGAGGTACATTTCGATTTCAAGACGCTGCGATCTCCAGCGCCGTCACGGACCCGATACCATGCCTACGCCCTATCGCGACCTCCTGAAAGAGCTCCGGCTCGCGTTTCCCCAGCCCGTGTCCGACCCGGTCCACGACTCGTACTTCGTGCACTCCATCATGCGCGCCCTGGACCAGGTGGACGCCATGAAGACCCAGTTGCCCATCCTCGGCTCCGGCGTGTCGGGCGACTTCGAGGAGGCCAGGAACGCGGCGCTGCCCGCGCATACGTCGTCGGTGGAGTCGGTCACGTCCGACCTCGTGAGCTACCTGCGCGGCATTCCCATATTCGGCCATCCCCGTACCCAGCAGAACGTCATCCCGCCGCCGACCATCCCGAGCCTCATCGGCGTCCTGCTCTCTTCGCTGCACAACGCCAACGTGGTGTGGGACGAGTTCAGCCGCCTCGTGGCCCTCGCCGAGGTCGAGGCCGTCGGCGTCACCGCCCGGTTGGTGGGTTACGACCCGCAACGGGCCGCCGGCGTGTTCACCTTCGGCGGCACCGGCACGTCGCTCTACGGAGTGAAGATCGGGCTGGAGAAGGCGTGTCCCCAGGCCATGCACAAGGGCGTCGCCGAAGACGCGGTGGTCCTCGTTTCGGAGGCCGGGCACTACTGCGCCACGAACGTGGCCGGGTGGCTCGGGATCGGCGCCAACAACCTGATCGTGGTCCCCACCACGGCCGACAACGAAATGGACTTGGCCCGACTCGAAGAGGCCGCCCGGTCGGCGCTGGCCGACGGAAAGAAGATCGCCGCCGTCATCGCGACCCTGGGGACCACCGATGCGTTCGGGTTGGACGACCTGCAGGGGATCGCGGCGGTGCGGGACGCCCTGGTCGATGAGTTCCAGCTCCCGTATCGTCCGCACGTCCACGCCGATGCGGTCATCGGCTGGGCCTGGTCCGTGTTCAACGACTACGATTTCGAGGGGAACCCCCTGGGGTTCCGGCCGCGCACCCTCCGGGCCCTGGCGGGCGCGTGCCGCCGCATACGCCACCTGTCGCTGGCCGATTCCATCGGCGTGGACTTCCACAAGACCGGCTTCGCCCCGTACATCTCCAGCCTGGTGGTGGTCAAGGACCGCGACGACCTGCAACTGATGATGCGGCGCCCGGAACAGATGCCGTACCTCTACCAGGACGGCGAATACCGGCCGGGCATGTACACCCTCGAAACGTCGAGGGCGGGGACCGGCCCCCTGGCGGCCCTCGCCAACTTCCGCCTGTTCGGCGAGCAGGGACTACAGGTGGTGATCGGGCACGCGGTGGAGATGGTGCAGCTCCTGCGCGAGCACCTCGAAGGGCGCGAAGGCACCACCGTGCTCAACCGGGACAATTTCGGCACGGTGACCCTCTTCCGGGCCTATCCGCCGGGCGTCGACACCTTTTCGATCAAGCGCCAGGAGTTCGACGACCCCGCGTACCGGGATACCCTGCTCGCCCACAACGACTACAACCGGAAGATCTTCCAGCACGTGCACGCGGAGGCCATGGCGGGCCGCGGCGTGGTCATCTCCTCCACCGACTGCTACCGGCGGACGCGATACGGGGAGCCCATATTCGCCTTGAAGTCGTACATCCTCTCGCCCTTCGTGGACGAGCGCGACGTCGAAGTGGTGGTGGAAAAGATCCAGGAGGCCCGGGAAAAAGTCTCGTAGAGGACCGCCCGGCGCAGACTCCGGTTGACGCCCGTGCTCGAATATCTGAACCGTCCAATGCAGGCTTCCTTGTTCGACAGCCGTATCGACCCGGTGATCGACCCAACCGTCGCTGTTCTGACGCCCCTGGATGTCGAGGAATCCCTGGAATTGGCGGCGCGGTCCGACGTCGGCTTCAAGGTTACGATGCTCGACCCGTGGTACAACAAGGGCGTTGGCGGCAGGAGAGACGACTACGTGGACTACATCCTGCGCCTGCTCCATCTCTCATCCACTGTTTCGCCGCATACGTTCCTTTGGGGATTTCCCGAGATCGTATCGTGGTTCATTCCCCGCTTGCCGCCAACGCTGAAGCTGAACTGCTGGCTCACCTGGTACTACAAGAACAACCCTTCGGTCATTCGCGGCTGGCGCTCGGCGCAGATGACGTGTCTCCATCTCACCAGGGAGGATGCCGTTCTGTACCCGGAACACTTCCTGAACGAAAAGCAACTGCAAAAGAAGGCCGAGGGCAAGCTACGTTACATGCCCGGCCCGCCAAGCGTCATCGACGCGCCGTTGATCATCGGCTTCGTCGGGAAGAAGGAACAGACGGCCCATCCTTCGCAGAAACCGGAAAACGTTTACGAGCCGTTGTACAGAATGACGACGAACCCCGGTGACTTCGTGCTGGATCCCATGTGCGGTTCCGGTACGACAGGGGCAGTCGCCAGGAAGTTGGGATTCTCCTGTGTGCTTTCCGATCACAACGATGAATACATCCGTATCGTGGAAGAACGCCTGGATATCCACCGGACGACGCCGGCAGACACGCTTCGTGCGAGTCGTTGACTACCTTCGGAATGCGCCTTCCCACCCCCAATGATTTCACGCAGTCACAACTGGAGGAGTTCGACGTCTGGATCACTCCTTCCCTTGGCGAGATCGTCGATACGGACCGGTTCAAGGAAGAGATGGCGCTGGTTTCAGACGCCTTCGAGACGTTGGGCAGAGCCACCTCGGAGTTCGAGTCCGAGGAAAGCTGTCTTGAGACGACTGCTTGCCTACGAAGACACACACGGACTGATCCAGATCCGAACGGCGCCGGTCAGGCTACGGGCCTACTTCGACGAGATCGGGTTCCTGTCGCCGCTCAAGCTCGAACAGACGGTCGCCCTTGGGGCCAGGTCCAGGCCGCAGATCGGGCAACGCCTGGAAAAGGAAGGGTTTCGGGCCAACGAGATAGAACGCGTGACCGAGGACTGCCTGGACCGGGCGTTGCTGGTGCAGTCTGGCCGGGGCGTCGCCCTGGCCTCGGAACGGCGAGACATCGTGAGGCGTTACCTGCTGTTGGACTGTGCGGTTCATAACGCCGCTCCTCTCGACCGCGAGCACTTGGCCGGAAAGGTCCTGGTGCCGGGTTACGGGCCGTTCCACGGGGTCGGTCTCGACCGTCTGGCGCAAGCCTTGATGGAGTTGGACTCGCTGTTTTCCGCCGAATACGAGCATTCGCCGACGTTGCTGGCGGACATCAGGCAGCTTGCGGAAGAGGGTTGTGTAATGGGCCGTTGACCTGCCGGAACTCGTCGTCGTGAAGCCGCGGAGCATGGGAGGGTTTCAGGCAGCCTGCCGGACGTGGCCGCGGCCCGGTCAGGAGGCGTCGAGCCTTCGGTGGAGCCACCGGAGGATGGTGGGGAAGACGTCCGGGGACTCGCCCATGTGGCCGCCGGGGAAGAGCCGCATGGCCTTGGGGTCGCCGTGTTCCAGCAGCAGGAAGAAGTCCTCGATGGGGACCTGGAGGTCGTCCTTGCCGTTGACCAGCAGCAGAGGGGCGCAGGGCTTGTGGAGCCAGCCCTGGTCCTTGAGGGAAAGCACGGGCATGACCGACACGAGCTCCTCGAAGGTCTCCTTGCCGAAGAGCCGGGCCCGGGCTTCGATGAGGTCGAAGAGGTAGGACGAGGCGTTGCGGGACCGCTGCTGCCATTCCGGCTGGAAGAACCCGTGTACGCCGCCGCCCCAGTTGACCGCGGCGCAAAGTCGTTCCGGCTCCACGTGGGCCATCTTGGTGGACCAGTAGCCGCCGAAGCTCGCTCCCAGGACGGCGATGCGGGCGGGGTCCACTTCCGGCCGGGCCGCCAGGTAGTCCAGGGCGACGCAGTAAACCTCGTGGGCGGTCTCGGAGGCGCGCACCGGGGACTCGCCGGTGCCGGGGCTGTCCATGAGGAAGCAGCCCCAGCCTTCGGCCAGCAGGGACTCCACGAAGCCGTGGCGTTCTTCCTTCCAGTTGTCGATGCCGCCCCAGTGGATGACGAGCGGCGCGGGCCGTCCCGCGGGAAGGCGCAGGTAGCCCACCACTTCCCGGTCGCGCAGGGGAACGGCCACGCGCTCCAGCGGAGGGTCGAAGTAGCGCGAGGCGGCGAGGTAGTTCTCGATGGTCTTGCGGTAGGCTTCCTGCTTGCCGGGAGAGATGGGGAACGGGTGGCGTGCGGCTCCGTAGTACCCTGCGGCCCGGAGGTACGCCCGTTTCGCCTCCTCGGCCGACCCCCGGGACTCCGCCTCCCGGGCGCTCTCCTCCCAGCGCGCGCCGGGTCTGCTCCACGCCTCGGCCCAGTGGTCCGGGTCCAGGCTCTCCAGCGCGGACAGCGCTTCCCCGGCTTCGCCCGGCTCCATCAGGTGGAACGGGCTGCGTTTGCCCACGCGCTTGCGAATGCGGTCCTTGACCTCGTCGAGCGTTGCGGCCTCGGCCATGGGATCGTCCTCCGGCGGTTCCGGGCAAGGTTGCCGGTCCGGGCTCCTTGCCGGCGTTCGGTTGAGAATATCACGGATTCGTAATACAGAATATCGGGCCGGAACATCGGGCGAGGGGGGAGCCCATGACGAAAGAGGACCATTACCACCGAGGCATGGAGTCCTACGCCGACGACCGGGTGGAGGAGGCCATCGACGCCTACCGCAAGGCTCTGGCCGAGGACCCCGACTATGCCGACGCCCTGCACGCCCTGGGGATGGCGTACGCGAACCTGGACCGCCTGGACGAGGCCATCGACGCGGGCAAGCGCCTGATCGAGGTCAGCCCCGACGACGAACTCGCTTACACGAGCCTTTCCATCTTCTACCAGCGCAAGGGGATGATCGAGGAGGCCGAAGCGGTGGGCGCCAAGGCCAGGACCCTGGGGTGGAAACGGCAGCTCGCCGAGAACAAGTAGCCGCCGGGAACGCCCTGCGCGGACCCGCGGCCCGGGGCGGGCCGTCTGCGAAGAAGGGACACGCATGAACCTGGACAGCATTTCCGTCGGATCCATCCGCGATTCCCTGAGGGAGCGCAAGTACATCTGCGACCGGAGCCTGGCCACGGTGGTGTACCTGTCGGTCAAGCTGGGCAAGCCGGTCCTGCTCGAAGGCGAAGCGGGCGTGGGCAAGACCGAGATCGCCAAGGTGCTCTCGGACGTCCTCGGCGCCCGGCTGATCCGGCTCCAGTGCTATGAAGGCCTGGACGCCAACACCGCGCTGTACGAGTGGAACTACCCGAAGCAGATGCTGCGGATCAAGCTGGAGGAGGTCGGTTCCCGGGACCGGGAGGCGCTGGAAACGGAGATCTTCTCGGAGGAGTACCTCATCAGCCGCCCGCTGCTCGACGCCATCCGCACCGACGGCGCCGCTCCTCCGGTCCTGCTCATCGACGAGATCGACCGGGCGGACATGGAGTTCGAGGCGTTCCTGCTGGAGGTGCTCTCGGACTTCCAGATCAGCATCCCGGAGGTCGGCACCATCCGCGCCCGCCGGCGGCCGTACGTTTTCCTGACCTCCAACCGGACCCGGGAGATCCACGACGCTCTCAAGCGCCGGTGCCTCTACCACTGGATCGAGTACCCCGCGTTCGACAAGGAATACGAGATCGTCATGACCAAGTATCCGGAGATCCGGACGCTGCTGGCGGAGCAGATCTGCGCGTTCATGCAACAGGTGAGGCAGATGAACTTCTACAAGCGGCCGGGGGTGGCCGAGACCTTGGACTGGGCGTCCGCCCTGCTGCTGCTGAACCGCGCCGAGCTGGACCCCGAGATCGTGAAGGAGACCGTCGGCTGCGTGTTCAAGTACCGGGAGGACCTGCACCACCTGGAGGAAGAGCTGTCCGGCGACAGGCTCGACATGGACCGGATACTCAAGGAACCCGCTTCGGTGGCGGGCGAGCCGGGACGCCCGTGACCCGGAAGGATCCCCGGACCCGACCATGGCGAGAGAACTGACGGACGAAGAGGTCCTCCGCGCGGTGGAGCGCTACCAGCCCCTGCGGGGCCGGGGCACCCTTGCCAACATCCTGATGTTCGGACGGGTGCTCAAGGACCTGGGTTTCCGGGTCGGCCTGAGCCAGGTCATCGACGCCAACCGGTGCCTGCCGCTCATCGACATCCGGCGCCGGCCGGACTTCCACCGGGCGCTTTCCGCCAACCTCCTCCACGACAGGGAGGAGATGGCGCTCTTCGACCAGGTGTTCGAGGCTTTCTGGCAGGGAGACATGGCGCCGGCCATGGAGACCATGGAGGTCCCGGCCTGGAGCCTGGACGACGCCCCGGACCCGTCGGACGACCGCGGCGGCGACATGGAAGAGAGCGCGGTCGAACAGGAGATCGCCGGCGACTCCGGCGCCGACGACCCCGAGCCCGTGCAGGTCCCCGCCTACAGCCCCAACGAGCAGTTGCACGAGAAGGACTTCAGCGAGATGGGCATCGAGGAGAGCCGCGCGGTGAGTCAGGCGATCCTGCTCATCGCGTCGAAGATCGCCACCCAGGTGAGCCGCCGCAAAAAGCGCGCGCGCCGGGGCGCCGAGATCGATCCCCGGGGCACCATGCGGCGCAACGTCAAGTACGGCGGCGAGTTGGTGGAGCTGGTGGCGCGGAAGCGGCGCATCAAGAAGACCCGGGTCGTGCTGCTGTGCGACGTGAGCGGCTCCATGGACTGCTACAGCCGTTTCCTCATCCAGTTCATGTACGGCCTGCAGAACGAGCTCTGGGGGGTGGAGACGTTCGTGTTCAGCACCACCCTCAGCCGCATCACCCACCTGATCCGGACCAAGAACATCGGCAACGCCCTGGAGAAGATATCCCGGAGCGTCCTGGGCTGGTCCGGCGGGACCAACATCGGGCGCTCGCTGGAGGTCTTCAACCGGGACCACGCGGTCAGCATGGTGACGCACCGGACCGTCGTGGTCATCATCAGCGACGGCTGGGACCGGGGCGACGTGGGCGTCCTCGAACGGCAGATGCAGGCTCTCAAGCGGCGCTGCGGCAAGATGATCTGGTTGAACCCGCTGCTGGCCAGCGAGAACTACGAGCCCCTGTGCAAGGGCATGCAGGCGGCGTTGCCGTACCTGGACCTGTTCCTGTCCGCCCACAACGTGAGCAGCCTGGTCCATCTCGGCCATACCATGCGCCGGCTGGTGGCTTAGGGACGCGCGGGGGCGCAGGCGGAGGGCGCGCCGGACCGACGCCGGGCGCGGCCCCACGGCTCCACGAGGAGGCACCCATGGATTCCGTCTATGACGACGTGAAGGAGTTTCTCGACAAGGGCGAGACGGTGGCGGTGGCCACCATCGTCTCCACCCGGGGCTCCACGCCTCGGGAGGTGGGCGCCAAGATGGTGGTGACGGCCTGGGGCGAGATCCTCGGCACCATCGGCGGCGGATGCGGCGAGGCCGACGTCCGGCGCGAGGCCATCGAGGTGGTGCGGATCCGCAAACCCCGCACGGTGCGCGTGGACCTGCTGGACGACATCTCCTCCGACAGTCCCGCGGTGTGCGGCGGCGTGATGAACGTCTTCATCGATCCGTGGTGGAAGGACGGGGAGAGCGACTGACGGACGCCTCGCCGCAGGCGGAGTTCCGGGCGCGCCACGAAGTGAAGGAAACTCGGAACGATTGCCCCCGTTCGTCCTGAGCGTAGCGAAGCGAAGTCGAAGGACGCGCTTTCCCGTGGGGAGAGCGCGCCTCGAGCCAGGATTGTTCAGGGGTTCCTGAAGGACGAACGGGTGGAGGACGAATGGACGCACTGGTTCGGGAGCTGATCGAGGTCAAGCGTGACGGCGCGGCCGCGGTGCTGGTCACCGTGGTGGAGTCCCGGGGCCTCGAAGGGTTCGGCAGCGGCGCCAAGTGTCTCGTCCGGGACGGCAGGGTCGTCCTGGGGTCGGCGCCGGACCCGGAACTGGAGCGGACGCTGCTTCGGGAGGCGGCCGCGCGGCTCTCGGAAGAGCGCTCCGGGCTCGTGTCCGTGGAGACCGCGTCGGGGGGGCAGGCGGACGTCTTCTTCGAGGTGATGCCGTCGCCGCCAAAGCTCGTGGTGGTCGGGGCAGGGCACATCGCCGTGCCCCTGGTGAAGATGGCCAAGCTCATGGACTACCACGTGGTGGTCATCGACGACCGCATCCTGTTCGCCAACCGCGAACGGTTCCCGGAAGCCGACGAGGTGGTGGTGGGCGACATGGCCCGGACCGTGAAGGATCTCGACGTCACGCCTTCCACCTACGTGGTCCTCATCACCCGGGGCCACAAGTACGACGAGCCCTGCCTGCGGGAGCTGATCCACCGCCCGGCCAGGTACATCGGCATGATCGGCAGCAAGAGGCGGATCAAGGCGTGCTTCGAGAGGTTCAAGGAGGAGGACGTCTCCGAGGACCTCATCTCCCGCGTGTACGCCCCCATCGGGCTGGACATCGGCACGGAGACGCCGGAGGAGATCGGGTTGTGCATCCTGGGCGAGATCATCAAGGTCCGGCGCGGCGGCAACGCCCGGTCCCTCTCCGGGAAATAGCGGCCGCGGGTGGAGGGTTCCCGGGACATCCTGGTGAAGGGGGTGGTGTTCTCGGACCTGGGCCGGGCCGGGGAGTTCCTGGGACTCGGCTGGGTGCGGGACGCCATCCGGGAGAGGGTCGGCTTCGACCCCTATCCCGGCACGTTGAACATGCGGGTCCGGGGGGAGGACCTGGGGTGGTGGGAGCAGGTCCGGCGCCGCCCCGGGAAGATCGTCCTGCCGTCGCCCGACCCCGCCTTCTGCAGCGCGTTCCTGCTCACGGGTTCCCTGCGGGGATGGCGCGGACCGGAGCCGCGCGAACGGGTGGCGGTGGTGGTGCCGGAGGTGGAGGGTTACCCCGGCGACAAGCTGGAAGTGGTCGCTGCGGTCTCCTTGAAGCGAACCCGCTCGGTGCGGGACGGCGACGAGCTGGCCGTGGCGTTCGAGGGATGACCCGGCCGCGCGTTCCGGGAGGGCGCCGGGCGGAAAGACGCGCCGCGCACATGACCGTTACGGGAGGTAAGTCCACATGCGCCGTCTCATCGTAGGCCTGTCGGGCGCCACGGGATCCATCTTCGGCATCCGTATCCTCCAGGTGCTGGCGCCGATGCCGGACATCGAGACCCACCTGGTCATGAGCAAGGCCGCCAAGATGACCCTCCAGGTGGAGACGCCGCATTCGGTGAAGGAAGTGGAGGAGATGGCGGACGTGGCCCACGACATCCAAAACGTCGGGGCGAGTATCGCCAGCGGCTCCTTTCGCACCGAGGGCATGGTCATCGCGCCCTGCTCCATGAAGTCCATGGGCGGCATCGCGCTCTCCGTGGGGGGCGACCTGCTGGTGCGGGCCGCGGACGTGATCCTCAAGGAGCGAAGGAAGCTCGTGCTGGTGGCGCGGGAGACCCCCCTGCACCTGGGCCACCTGGAGAGCATGGCCACGCTCACGCGCATGGGCGCGGTGATCTTTCCCCCCGTGCCCGCCTTCTACCACCGCCCCAAGACCCTGGACGACGTGATCAACCAGACGGTGGCGCGGATCCTGGACCAGTTCGACGTGGAGACGGACATGTTCAAGAGGTGGAACGAAGAGTCCCTGAGCCGTTATCCCGGGGCCGGGGAGTGATCCGGAGGCGGCCCTGCAAGGCGCGCCCTCCCATGCGGGGTTCACATGGCCGATCTCGAAGGACAGGTCCTCGAATACCTGCGGACCCATAACACCATGACCCTCGGCACGTGCCGGGACGGGCTGCCGTGGAACGCCACGGTGTTCTACGCCAGCGACCGGTTCCGTCTCTATTTCTTCTCGGCGCCGGACTCGCGCCACTGCGCCAACCTGGCGGCGAACCCGCGGGCGGCGGTGACCGTCCAGGAGGATTACCGGGACTGGCGCGAGATCAAAGGCATCCAGCTCGAAGGGACGGTGGAGATCCTCGACTCGGCCGCGGCCAAGGCCAAGGCCCTGGCGGTCTATGCGCGCAAGTATCCGGGGATCATCAAGCTGTTCACGGACCCGGGGAGCGGCGTTTACCACCGGGCGTTCCTCAAGGTGAAGTTCTACCGCGTGGTTCCCGAGAGGTTGTACTACATCGACAACCGGCAAGGGTTCGGCAAGAGGCAGGAACTGGCTCTGGGCGGGCGCCCCGCCGCGGGCTGAGGGGGTCGGCCTGCCGCTGGCAACGGACCGCGGCGCAAGGGAGGAGGGGCTCGTGTCACGACTCGTGGGCAAGGAACTTCCGGACGAGCTGCTCGCGCTCATGAGCGGCGGAGAGGCCCAGGCGGGCAAGGTGGTGGTCATGGCCACGGTGGACGAGAAGGGGTGGGCCCACCCGGCCATGGCCTCCTATTACGAGCTTGCGGCCAAGGGGCCGAGCCGCGTCCACTTGGCCGTGGGCAGGAACAGCACCACGGAGGGGAACCTCGTGCGCACCGGCGCCTTGACCCTGGTGGTCACCGACCGCGGCGTGAACTTCTACCTGAAGGGAGACGCCCGGCGGACCCGGGAGCAGTTGGCGGACACCCCCTTCGCGCTGTTCCAGGTGGAGATCCATACGGTGCTGGAGGACCAGGACCCCGGCGCCTCCATCGTGACGGGGGTCCGCTACGAGTGGAACCGGAGCGGCAACGCGGAGTTCATGCAGCAGGTGCTCGACAGGACCTGCTGCGCGTTGCGGGCGGCGCCCTGGGAATGAGCGCAGGCGCGCGCGCTCGCCCGAACCCCTCCCACGGTTTCCGGTCCGAACGCCTCACCACCCTGTGGTTGCTGCTGCTCGCCCTGTCCACGTTGTTCCTGTGCAGCTTCGACAAGGGATATTTCTACCGTCCCGACAACCATGACTTCTACCGTCCCGACAACCATGACGGAGATTCCTCGAAGAACTTGGCCATCGCCGAGAACCTGTCGCCCGACCACGGTTTCCGGTTGTTCCTGGGGCGGCGCCCGGGATCGGGCGGCGCCCCCGCATACGAGATGTACAGCCGCTTTCCCGTCGGCGGACACGCGCTGATCAAACTCGCCATCCTCCCCTTCGGAAACCACCTGTCCGCCAGGATCCTGGCCGCACGCATGCTCATGCTGCTGTTGTTCAGCGCCGCCGCGCTCCTGGCCTTCCACTCCCTCGCCCGGATCACCTCCCACCGCTGGATCGCACTGGCCGCCACCCTCGCGGCCTTCTCCTCCTACTACATGCTGTTCTACAGCGACGCGGTCTCCAACGAGATGAGCATGGACCTGTTCGCGGTGATGCTGGTGTTCCACGGCATGGTGGTGTTCGTGCAGGAGGGACGGTTCCGCCAGTTGCTGGCCAGGACCTGCGTCGCGCTGCTGCTGGGGTGGCGCGTGTATGCGTTCCTGCTGCCGTTCCTCATCCTGGGCCTGGCGAGCGAGGCGGTCCGGGCGTGGAAGGACGGGACCGTGCGGTGGCCGCGTGTGCGCTCCACCGCGGCGGCGGTGTTGCGCAGCCGCTACACGGCGCTGGGCGTGTTCTCGGTGCTGTTCGGCGCGGTCGTCCTGGGCTTCAACTTCGCCAACGAGTACGCCGCGTTCGGAGGCGAGACGCGGGTGACCGAACTGCCTTCCTTCGAGTCCATGCTCAGACGGACCGGACTGGACCAGGAAGCCTCTTTCGGGTGGCTGCGCTTCTTGCGACAGCAGTTCTTTCGTGTCTGCGTGGCGTCCGTTCCATCCGTGCTGACCAACTGGGGAGCCGACTTGCGTGGGTGGTTTCCCTCCGTTCGCCTTTTGGAGTCCGGCCTTTCGGGGCTGGAGTTGTCGGTTTCCCTCCTGGCGTTGCTGATGGTCGTGGTCGCACCCCCGGTCGTGGTTTGCCTTGGGGGACCGCTGTTGGCCCGGCGGCGCCGCATGCTGCTGGCCGCCCTTGCCCTGTCGGGGTTCTTCTGGACGCTGCCCATGCGCCACAACGCAGGCCACCCCCACGAGGCCCTGTTCTACGTGGGCGTCCCGCTGGTGTTCTACTCGCTGCTCCTGCTGTCAGTTCACAAGCGATGGGGGCATCGTCCGGTGGTCGGCCTTGCCGTTGCGGCGCTGTTCGTCTTCGTCGTCTCCACCTTCCAGATGGATCGACGAGGGCGCCTTGACTCCTATGCGGCCGAGCGCAAACAGGCCACCTTGGCCGAATTCGAGACTATCCGCGAAACCACGCGGGGAAAGGTGGTCCTGGTCCTTGCATCCGTCGAGCCGGAATGGTCCTGGCAGGTCATGCAGAGGAACTACGAATGGAGATACTACCTCGCCGGAAGCGTCCTGTCGCACTCCCTCCACACGGAAGGGGCCAGGAGACACTACCCCGCCGGAAGCGTGTTGACACACTTCCCGGACATGGAAGCCGCCGCCCGCGCCGCAGACTTCCTCGTCACCCGGGACCGTGTGGAGAGCGACGCCCTGCTCACGCCCGGGAACGAACAGGTGTTCCTGTATGATTCCGCGGGCATGGACGACCTGGTCGAACTCTACCGGGCCACGTACCGAGAGGCAGTGGCCGGAGAGCCTGCGGCGCGCTCCGACTTCGACGTCTATCTCGGTGACGGCGCGCTGTTCCAGGTCAGGGATCCCTGCGTCCGGGAAGACCTGGGATACCGGGTCTTCGTGGAGGTGGTCCCGGAAGACCCGAAGGACCTGCCCAGAGGGCGCAGACGGCTCGGCTTCGAGAGGCTCACCCTCCCCTTTCAACACCGCGGCGTGTTGTTCGAGGGGAAGTGCATGGCTATCCTTCCACTCCCCGATTATCCCGTCTCCGGCATACGGACGGGACAGCGGGGATACTCACATCCCCGCTGGAAAGGACACCATGGCTGGAAAGTAGAGATACCGGCGAGCCGGTAGTCCACGCGGTCAACGCACCCGTTCTACACGGATCGACCTCGCCAAACCCCGCCTGCCACGATCGGATGGTGGGTTCGGGGTCGGGCCTGCACTGGCCAGCCGCCGCGGATCGTGCTAGGTGGTGTCCTCGACAGGGGCGGCGGCGTTCGCCGACCCCGGAAACCCCAAGGAGGTCCACGTATGGAACCGGTTGCCATTGACGTGCACGTACACCTTTGCGACGAGTTGACCCTCAGTTCCAAGGGCGACCGCCCGAAGCAGATGGCCCAGTACTTCAAGAGGGAGCGCAAGCCCGTCTCCATCGACGAGATGGCCGACGAATACCGTGCGCGCAAGATGATGGCGGTGATCCAGAACACCACCGACGAAACCATCACGGGGTTGAAGCCGGTGCCCAACGACCACGTGGCCGACGGCGTGAAACGGAACTCCGACGTCTTCATGGGCTTCGGCGTCATCGACCCGTGGCAGCAGAAGGTCGCGCTGCAGGAAATCCGGCGCATCAAGGACCTTGGACTGCACGGCGTGGGCGAGATCAACCCCGCGCGGCAGCAGTTCTTCCCCAACGACACCCGCTTCTACCCCCTGTGGGAAGAGTGCCAGAAGCTCGGCCTGCCGATCCTGTTCCATAGCGGCATGGCCGGGGCCGGCGCCGGCACCCCCGGAGGCATGGGCAACAAGCTCAAGTTCACCCAGCCCATCCACCTGGACGACGTGGCCGCGGACTTCCCCGAATTGCAGATCATCTGCGCCCACCCGTCGTGGCCCTGGACCGCGGAGAGTCTCGCCATCGCCCGGCACAAGAGCAACTTCTACATCGACCTGTCGGGATGGTCGCCCAAGTACTTTGCCGCGGAGCTGGTCCAGCAGGTCAACTCCATACTCCAGGACAAGGCCATGTTCGGCTCGGACTGGCCGGCCATCGGCGTGGAGCGCTGGCTCGACGACTTCTCCAAGCTCGACCTCAAGCCGGAAGTGAAGCAGAAGCTCATGCTGGACAACGCCAGGAAGTTCTTCGGCTTGAACTGAGGCGCGTCCATCCGGGCGTTCGAGGAAAGCGGGGCGGTCCCGGGGGCTCCCTTTCCTCGGCGCCGAGCGGCGCACATGTCGGTCGAACCCTCCACGGAGGCTCCTGCGGCCTCCCGCAGCTTCCAGGTCATGGCCAAGCCCACCGGGGCCATCTGCAACCTGGACTGCGTCTATTGCTACTACCTGAAGAAGGAAGACCTCTATCCCGGGACGACGTCCTTCCGCATGGAGCGCGACGTGATGGAGCGTTACGTCGCGCAGCACATCGAGGCGTCGCCGGACCCGGTGATCGACTTCGCATGGCACGGCGGGGAACCCACCGTCCTGGGTCTCGACTACTTCCGGGAGGCGGCCGCGCTCCAGCGCAAGCACTGTCCTCCCGGCCGCCGCGTCCGCAACGGCATGCAGACCAACGGGGTGCTGCTGGACGACGAATGGTGCCGGTTCCTTGCGGAGGAAGGCTTCTCCATCGGCTTGAGCCTTGACGGCCCGGAAAAGCTCCACGACGAGTACCGCGTCACCAAGGGGCAGCAACCCACCCACCGGAAGGTGGTGCAGGCGTTCCGGCGGCTCAAGGCCCACAAGGTGCCCTGCGACGTGCTGTGCGTGGTCCACGCCGGCAACGCCGGCCATCCCACCGAGGTCTATCGTTACTTCAAGGGCATCGGCGCGAACCACATGCAGTTCATTCCCCTGGTGGAGCCCGTGCCGGGGGACGCGGCGGCGAGCTCCCGCAGCGTGCCCGCGGAGGCATTCGGGGACTTCCTGTGCGCGGTCTTCGACGAATGGATCCGCAACGACGTGGGACGGGTGACTGTGCAGATCTTCGACGAGGCGGCCCGCACCGGCCTGGGCATCGAGCACGCCCTGTGCATCTTCCGGGAGACCTGCGGCGACGTGCCGGTGGTGGAGCACAACGGCGACTTCTATTCCTGCGACCATTACGTGGACCCGGGCTACCGTGTGGGCAACATCCGCGACACGCATCTGGCGCGCCTGATCGACAGCGACGCCCAGCGGCGGTTCGGCCGCGACAAGTGGACCTCGCTGCCGCGCTACTGCCGCGGGTGCGAGGTCCGGGCCCAATGCAACGGCGGTTGCCCCAAGGACCGGTTCATCGAGACCCCGGACGGAGAGCCGGGCCTCAACTACCTCTGCGCCGGCTACAAGAAGTTCTTCCTCCACAGCCGGGAGCACCTGAGCGCCATGGCGGGCCTGTGGCAGGCGGGCGAGCCCATCGAGAAGGTCATGCGGCTGGTGCGGGAGGCGGACGCCGCGGCGCGGCCGGAAGCGGGCCGCAACGACCCCTGTCCCTGCGGCAGCGGACGCAAGTACAAGCGCTGCTGCCTGCCGCGGTAGCGTGATGGAAGAGCGGACGGAGCCCGCGGCTAATTGAGGGTGCGCGGGCCGGAGGCCGCGGTCGCCGGCGGGGTTTCGCCGCCCAGCTCCAGCAGGCTGAGGAGGACCCTCTCCCGTTCTCCCAGGGTCCCGGCTTCCAGCAGCGCCTGCTTCTCCGACGGGTGGAAGGGCACGGCGACCCCCAGGGTGTTCACGAGGTCGACGTCGGGTATGGGGTCGAGCCGGTCCAGGTCCACGGCGAAGCCCCGGGCCTGCGCGTAGCGGCGCAGCGCCCGGGTCAGGCGCGGGCGGTCCACGGTCCCGGCCTCGTCGTCCCGAAGGTCCCCGAAGCACTCGTAGTCCGGTCTTACGCGCCGGTAACCGCGCTCGAGGGACAGCTCTTCCCGGACCCGGAAGCGGCTGACGCCTCGAAGCTGCACCATGTAACGCCCGTCGGGAGACTTCTCCCATCGCTCGATGCGTCCGGCGCAACCCACGCCGTAGAGTTCGGGCGCGGCGCGCTCGGCCCCGGGCCGGGGGAGGTTGTCGTCCTGGGGGACGAAGGGCTGGATCATGCCGAAGACGCCCTCGGCCTCCAGGGCGTCGTGCACCATGTTCCGGTAGCGGGTCTCGAATATGTGCAGCGGCAGCCGCGTGCCCGGCAGCAACAACACCCCGGTAAGCGGAAAGACCGACAGGACCTCGGGCAACGAGACCGGAGCGGCTCTGTCTTCCATGCGCACCTCCCTCCACCCGATTATAGAGCCTGTCCCCGGACGGTCAACCGCAGACGGGGGCGAGACGAGGCAGGTCCGCGGGCGGTCGCGCCCCCGGGCGGTTGAAGCGGGCGGCGAAACGGGGGATAGTGTGGCGTCGAGTTCGTCTCGTGGCTGAAAGGAGCGCCGTCATGTGGAAGGGATTCAAGGTCATCGACGCGGATGCGCACATGCACGAGCCCCGGTACCTGTGGGAGAGGTACGTGGAGCCGGCCTACCGGGACCGGGCGCCGAAGGTGGCGTTCATGGACGGGGCCTTCATGGTCTATGAGCCGGACGGGCGGATCATCCCCAAGAGCGAGAAGCAGCCCAAGCTTCCGGCCACCGCGTGGGCGGACATGGAGGCCAGGTACGGGGAAGGGTACCGCACCTGGTGGTCCGCGGAAACGCGCCTCAAGGACATGGACGCTTACGGCTGGGACGTCCAGGTGCTGCTGCCCACGGGCAACAACGGCAACTTCGCCTACCGGGTGGCCCTCAAGGACGGCAAGCTGGGCGCAGCCATGTGCCGGGCGTACAACAACTGGTGCAGGGACTACTGCGACGCCGACCCCGGGCGGCTGAAGTTCGTCGCGGTCCTTCCCGGGGGAGACGCGGGCGACATGGTTGCCGAGGCCCGGCGCGCGGTGGGGGAACTCGGGGCCGTATCCGTCCGCAACCCGTTCCTGCCGGAAGGGAAGTGGCTGCACGATCCCGAGAACGACGCCCTGTGGGAGCTGGCCTGCGAGCTGGACTTCCCCATCACGGTCCACGGCGAGTACCGCCAGCGCCGCTTCCACCCCTTCGCCGGCGGCAACCGAGGCAACGTGGACGACCGGGACCTCCGGCAGCTTGCCCTGCGGGGCCTGGACCACGCGCTGGGGTTCCCGTGCGACAACATGGCGACTCTGGGCCACTTCATCTTCACCGGCATCCTGGAGCGTTTCCCGACGCTGCGGCTGGGCATCCTGGAGTCCAACGTCGGCTGGGCGCCTTTCTGGCTCGGCCGCATGGACGAGCACACCCACGGCCGCAACAGCGTCATGGGAAACGCGGTGGAACGCCTGCCGCTGCTGCCCAGCGAATACTTCGCCCGGCAGGTCACGGTCACGTGCGACAGCGACGAACGCGCCCTGTCGTACGCGGTGGAGCACCTGAACGGCGACAACATCGCCTGGAACACGGACTACCCGCACCCGGACGCCCCCAGGCCGGAGAAGGCGTTGCCGGACCTGGACGCCCAGCCCATATCCGATGAAGCCAAGGGCAAGATCCTGTGGGACAACGCGGTGAAGCTCTACGGTCCCCGGATACTGGCGTGAGTGCCCGGCCACCGGCATGACGCGGGCGCACGCTACGAGGAAAAGCGCGTCCTTCGACTTCGCTACGCTACGCTCAGGACGAACGGGGATCTTCGTTACACGATCTGTACCATCCGATTCCCTCCCCCTTGAGGGGGAGGGACAGGGTGGGGGGACGCCCGCACTGACGGACTCGGGACGAACGGGAACCGTCGTTCAGGGTTTCCTCAGGCGAACCCGGCCCGTTCCGGCCGTGGACCCTGTTCGGACAACGCGCGGAGCACCGCGCGGCTGACCTCGAACAGCCGGTGGTCCCGGCAACGCCGGCCGACCACTTGCAGCCCCACGGGCAGGCCGGTTGGTCCCTCGAACACCGGGAGGGTGACGCACGGGGCGTGGGTCCAGGTGGCGAGTATGTTGAAGGAGGTGTCTCCGGTGTCGCCCAGTCCCTCGGGGGCTTCCCCGGCGGCGGCCGGGGTCAGGAGCGCGTCGAAGTCCTTTGCCGCCTCCTCCAGGTGCGCCCTGCACGCGGCCACCACCTGCTCCCCCTCCCGATACTCCTCGTAGGAGACGCCGGGCCAGTCGGCCAGCTTGCCCTGCTGGAACCCGCTCAGCCGGTCGAAGCGGCGGGTCCGTTCCCACGACAGGGCGCGCGAGATCTCGTAGTCGCTGACGCGGCGGCCCATGGTCTCGAAATCGGCGAAGGGTCCGCCCAGGTCCAGGTCCGACACCTTGGCGCCGGCCCCGGCGAGCCGCGCCGCGGCCCCTTCCACCAACGCCTTGGTGTAATCCTGGGCCCGGTCCCACAGGGGCGTGCGGCACAACCCGATGCGCAGGTCCCCGGCCGACACCGGACCGAGGGGTTGGAGCGGAGCGCCGGTGACGGCCGCCCGGAACCGCGGCAGGTCCTCCACCGAACGGCCGAAGAGCCCCACCGTGTCGAAAGAGGCGGTGTTCTCCTTGACGCCCGACGTGCTGACCTCGCCGTAGCTCGGCTTGTAACCCACGCAGCCGCAATAGGACGCGGGACGGATGACCGACCCCAGGGTCTGGGTGCCGAAGGCCATGAACGCCATGCAGTCCGCCACCGCCGCGGCCGAGCCGCTGGAAGAGCCGCCCGGAGTACGCCGCGGGTCGTGCGGGTTCCCGGTCTTGCCGGGATGGCGGCTGGCGAACTCGGTGGTGACGGTCTTGCCCAGCAGGACCCCGCCCGCGGCCAGGGCCAGGGACACGCACGCGGCGTCCGCCCGGGGCCGGTAGCCGTCGTAGATGGGCGAGCCGTAGCCCGTGGGCATGTCCGCGGTGTCCATGATGTCCTTGACCGCGAAAGGAACGCCGTGCAGCGGGCCGCGCCCGGAGGCCCGGTCGCGCTCCCGCGCCTGGGCCAGTGAGTAGTCGGGGTCCAGGTGCACCCAGGCCCCCACCTCGGGTTCCCGCTCCTCGATGCGCTCCAGGCACGCGGCCACCAGCGCCTCGGAGGTCAGCGCGCCCCGGGCCATCCGTTCGACGGCTTCGCTGGCGGAGAGTCGGCATGGGTCGTTCATGGGCGGGTTCCTCCGGTTCCGGTCGTGGTCGAAGGAAGCTACTATTCAGACGCGGTGTTCCTTGTCAAGGCCGGGTTCCGTCCTTGACATCCCGCCGCGGGAACCATAGGGTCGGAACCACGCTCGCCCCTGCATGGGAGCGTACCGAGACCGTCAACTCCGGACGACACGGGAGGACACCATGACCAGGAAATTCGCGTTGGTCGCGTTGGCGTTTTTGGCTCTGGGCGCGGCGGTGGCCTTTTCCGGGGCAGCGGCCTACGCCGCAACCGACAACTTCTTTGCCGGCAAGACCATCCGCATCATCGTGGCCTACTCGCCCGGCGGCGGGTTCGACGCCTACTCGCGGATGCTCGCGCGCCACATGCCCAGGCACATCCCCGGCAACCCCACCGTGGTGGTCCAGAACCGTCCGGGGGCCGGCGGTCTCATCAGCAGCAACTTCCTCTACCACAAGGCCAGGCCCGACGGCCTGACCATCGGCAACTGGATCGGCGGGCTGATCCTGCAGCAGTACCTGGGGAACAAGGGGGTCCGCTTCGACGCGGCCAGGTTCGAGTGGGTCGGCGCGCCGGTGCGGATCCACAACGTGTGCATCGTCACGCGGCAGAGCGGCATCCTCGACGTGGACGAATGGCGCGCGGCAAAGGAGCCGGTGAAGCTCGGCGGCGGTCGGCCCGGCTCCACCACCTGGGACATCCCGCGCATCCTCATCAACCACACGGACCTCCCCACCCAGCTCATCGAAGGCTACGGGGGCACCGCGCCGGTGCGGCTGGCCGCGGAGCGGGGGGAGCTGGCCGGCGTGTGCGCGAGCTGGGAGGGCCTCAAGAACCCCTGGGCCGCGGCCCTCGCGAAGGGTGCCGTGAAGGTGGTGCTGCAACTCGTGGACAAGCCCCACCCGGACCTCGCCAACGTTCCCCTGGCCAGGGACATCATGAAGTCGGACGAAGGCCGGCTGGTGCTCAAGACCGTGGTCCACGACATCGGCGGCTCGCTCAACCGGCCCTACTCGCTGCCTCCGGGCACGCCCAGGGACCGGGTGATGGTCCTGCGCCGGGCGTTCGACGCCGCCATGAAGGACCCCGAGCTCCTGGCCGAAGCCCGGAAGTCCAAGTTCGACGTCAACCCCGTTTCCGGCGAGGAGGTGGAGCGGCTCGTGGCGGACATCGCCAAGCTGCCGCCCGAGTTGATGGGCACCATCCGGCAGACCTTCGCCCCGAAACGGTAGCGGGCGCCGCGGGAGGGAAACAGGGGGAGGGACCTTGACTCAAGGCGCCTCCCCCTGTTTCATTGGCGTTGGTTCGACCAATGGCTCGCGCTTCGGGACTGGCGTACCGCATCCACACGCCGCGGCTCATCCTCCGTTGCTGGCATCCCACGGACGCCAACCTGCTTCAGAGAGAGATCAACGACAACCTCGACTACCTGCGCCCGTGGATGGACTGGGCGCTGCAGGAGCCGGAGTCCCTCGACTTGAAGACGGAGCGGCTGCGGCGGTTCCGGGACGACTTCCTTCTCCGGCGGGACTTCGTGTACGGCATATTCGCCGCGGACGGAGTCCGCATCATCGGGGGCACGGGACTCCACACCCGTGAGAACAAGGACGCGCGGGAGATCGGCTACTGGATCGGCCGCGCCTACAGCCGCCGCGGGCTGGCCACCGAGTCCACCGGGGCGTTGACCCGGGTCGCCTTCGAGATCAACGGGGTGGAGCGGGTCGAGATTCGCTGCGACCCGCGCAACCGGGCCAGCGCCCGGGTGGCGGAGAAACTCGGCTTCGTCCACCGAACGACGCTGTACGGCGCCAAGACCGACGCCGAGGGGCGGTTGCGGGACACCATGGTGTGGGCCATGGACGCCGGAGAGTACCCGGGCAGCCGCGCGTCGGCCGCGTCGGTCGCCGCCTACAACCGGGCCCGGATACGCATCCTGTAACCGCCGCCGGCCCGCGCTCCAATTTTGGCTCGAGACGCCTCTCCCTATGGGAAAGCGCGTCCTTCGACTTCGCTACGCTCAGGACGAACGGGATTCTTCGCTACGCTCAGGACGAACGGGGGCAATTCTTCAGAGTTTCCCAGGATGACGAAGGGGGGAGGGGACCGGGGGCTACCGGATGCCGTACAGCCGCGCCACGTTGTCCGCGGTCAGGCGCCGGCGCATGGTCTCGCTCAGGCCGCCCATGGTCTGCTCGATGAACTCGCGGGAGTCGGGCCAGACCCCGTCCCGGTGGGGGTAGTCCGACGCCCAGCAGAAGTTCTCCGGAGCGTATTCCTCGGCCAGTTGCGCGCCCACCTTGTCGTCCTGGAACGTGGCCCACATCTGGCGCCGGAACAGCACGCTGGGCGGCGTGCGGATCATGCCCTCGTACTCGCCTTCCCGGAACTTGGCGTCGAGGCGCTCCAGCACGTAGGGGATCCAGCCGATGTGGCTCTCGGCCATCACCACCTTGAGGGCCGGATGGCGCTCCAGGGCGCCGCACAGGAGGATGGACACGAGGCATTCGTCGGCCTGCATGGCCACCACCGCGATGTGGGCCTGGTAGGAGACCTTGGGGATGTTCCTGCGGAGCTTCTCTTCCGCGTTCCTCGGCCCCACGGTGGTGGTGCCGTGCCCCGCGCCGATGTGGAACGACAGGGCCACTTCCTCCTCCTCGGCCGCGGCCCACATGGGCTCCCACATCTCGTGCCAGACGGGCGCGGGGCCGTTGAAGAAGTCGAACAGCGCGCCCCTGAGCCCCAGGCCGTTGCGGCCGACGCGGCGGATCTCCGCGGCTGCGGCCTCGGGGGAATGGGCGGGCACGTCCGCGATGCCGATGAAGCGGCCGGGGTCGTGCGCGCAGAACTCGGCGATGAAGTCGTTGTAGGCCCGGTAGGTGGCGGTGACCACGTCCGGGTCCTCGATGCTGTCCTCCACGAAGCGGATGCCGTAGATGACCTCCGCGGCGATGCCGTCCATGTCCAGGTCCCGGGCTCGGAGCTTCGGGTCCGACGGGTGGGTGGGCTCCCAGCCGGCCTCGCGCATGCGCCGTCCCCGGTGGTTGGTCATGGGCTGCCGCCCCATCCACGCCCTGTGGCCGCCCATCACCACGCCGTCGCCGACCCACGTAGGCTTCCCGTCCACGGTGCGCACGTGGGGCACGCGCTCCTTCATGCCCGCCGGCGCCCGGGACGTGAAGGTGTCCTCGTCGAGGTAGAACAGGTCCATGTGTCCGTCGGCAGAGATCACTCGATCGCTCATGGTCGTTCCCTCCGTCCCTCGGCCTTCCATGCGCCGCATGACGCAGGCCGGCCCGCTCCAGGGTCCAACGCAACGAGACCGAGGCAAAGGTCACAGCACGCTTGCGACATCCGTCCGGGCAAAATCCGCCCCGACATAGAGCAGGGGACAGTCCCGTGTCTTGGCAATTTCATAGGCGAAGCAGTCGCCGAAGTTCAACCCGGCAGGGTGGACGCCTTTACCCCATCGCGCGTAAGCATCGGCAACCCGCCGCGCCATGGCCGGCGAGACGCTTGCAATCTCGAGGTCGAGGCCGTCGATGAGCCCGGTCATTTCCGCACCGAGGCCCCGCCGTTCGGCAACGACCAGCGCCTCGGCTACCGTAGCGGCGGAGACCACGATCCGGTCGTTTGTCGCGAAAGCCTCCGCACAGGCCGCGGCGTCAGGTTCGTCCAGCAAGACCGCCATCAATGCGGAGGTGTCAACCGCGATCATTTCGGCAGGCCGTCACCGTCGTAAAGAAAATCCTGACTGCGGGCGGCGCTGGCGCCCGCCGCCCGTTTGCCCGCAGCGGCGGCCTGCATTCGGGCGATCACCGCGCGCCGCGCCTCGGCATCGGGCCGCCGCCGCACCGGCACCAGCTTGACGGTGGCTTGACCATCACGGGTAAGCACGACTTCGTCGCCCGCCTCCGCACGGCGGACGAGCTCCGTCAGTTGTCCCTTCGCTTCGGTGACGGAGATCTGCACAGGCCTTCTCCCTTCGCAAAGTCTCGACATGCTCCAATATGGACCATTGTATGGCTCCATTCAAGGAACCTCTGATCCATTCCGGCTCGAGGCGCTCTCCCCATGAAAAAGCGGGTCCTTCGAATTCGCTTCGCTACGCTCAGGACGAACGGAGGCAATCGTTCAGGGTTCCCTCGAGGTGGAGAATTCCGTAGCGGGGTTACAGAGCCTGACCCTTCTCTCCCTTCAGCGGCGTTTCCGGATGGGAACAGGCTCCTGGACATCCGCCGGCATTTCGTCTAAGTCCCGGGGATCGGCCGCCGGTCCGGGGACTGCACGGCCGGCCACCCAAGGAGGTCCAACGCAACGATGGCAGAGTTGATCGATCCGCTGCGGCACCACGATTGGAACTCGGAGGAATACGTCGAGGACTGGGCCAGGCGCCAGAGGGTGAACGAGACCCTGAGGAACCGGCAGTTCACGCTTCTCGCCGGTCTCGTGCCCATGGAGCGGGAAGACCCTTTCCGGTTCCTGGACGTGGGCTGCGGTTACGGTGCGCTCAGCCGGTTCCTGCTCGAATACTTTCCCGGCGCCACCGCGGTGTGCCACGACGGCTCGGCCGCCATGGCCAAGCTGGGCGGCGAACGCATGAGGCGACTGGAAGGGCGGTTCGAGTACGTGATCTCCGATTTCAGCAAGAAGGGCTGGAGCCGGGCGGCCGAGGGCGAGTTCGACCTCGTGGTCTCGTGCAACGCCATCCACAACGTCCGGCTCGGCGAGGTCATCCTGGCGGTGTACGAGGAGATCTTCGGGCGGGTCCGGTCGGGCGGACGGTTCTTCAACCTCGACCGGGGCTCCGCGGTCGAGGACCAGCTCGACTGGTTCCGGAGCGCGGGGTTCCGGGACGTGGAGTGCCACGAGAAGGGATCGGGGCTCTCCCTGTACGGCGGCGCCAAGCCCTGAAGTCCCCGGGGCGCCTTGCTCCATGAAGGGAGCGCAGGTCGGCAACCTCGCGCTGTTGTACGGCCCCACCCTGCTCATGAGCCTGGGGCAGGGCATGGTGTTCCCCACCATCCCGCTGCTGGCGTCGTCCTTCGACGTGTCCGCGGGCCTCGCCGTGCAGGTGGTCACGGCCCATGCCCTGGGCCGGACGGTCTCGTTGATCCCCGCGGGTCTCGTCATCGACCGGTACGGGGCCAGGATCGCCATGTTGGCGGGGGGCTCCCTGGTGCTGTCCGGCGCGTGGTTGACCGCAGTCACCCCTTACCTCGGCCTGCTCTTCCTGGGGCAATTCCTGGCCGGGGTCGGCGAAAGCGTCTGGACCATGGGGCGGGAGGTCTCCGGCGTCCAGTCTGTGACCCAGGACCAGCGCGGGCGCCTGCTGAGCGGTTTCATGGGGGTGAAGTCCGCGGGCATGGCCATCGGACCGGTGGCGGGGGGCGTCATCGCGGAGTGGGCCGGGTTCCGGACCGTGTTCGCGGCCTATGCCGGGGCCGCAGCCCTGGTGCTGCTCGCGTCCCTGCCGTCCGGGAAGGACGCGGCCCGGGGCGCGGTGGGCAAACTCTCCTGGTGGGGCAAGGTCTCGGACGTGGCGCCCGACTTGCGGCCCACGTTCGTGGCGCTGGTGGCGGCGACCTTCGCCATGCAGATGTACCGCACCGCGCTGCAAGGCATGCTGCCGCTCTACGCGGGCGTCGAGTTGGGCTTTTCCGCGGCCCGGGTGGGGCGCCTGTTCGGCGTGTCCGGCCTCTTCGTCCTCCTCATGATCCTGCCCGCGGGCCTCATCACCGACCGGGTGGGCCGCAAGTACGCCAGCGTCCCTAGCACCGCGCTGCCCGGCGTCGCCTTCCTCGCCTTTCCCCTGGCCTCGACCCTGCCGCAGCTCATGGTCATCATGGTCCTGATCGGCCTGGCCCAGGGCATGTCCCTGGGGGCCCTGTCCGTCTCCACCTACGACGTGATACCCGAGTCCGCCCGCGGACGGCTCCAGGGACTCCGCCGCACCGTGGGCGAGTCGGGCGCAGTGGTCGGCCCCCTCGTGGGCGGTTGGCTGGCCCACCTGTTCAGCGCCGGCGCGACGTTCCTCTTCTACGCCCCGCTCCTGCTGGCCGCGGCCGCGGGCTTGGCCTTCGTGGCCAGGGAGACGCTGGTGAGGAAGTGAGGGGCCAGGCGGCGCGACGACCTGATGTTCGATGCCTCACGAACGTCGGACGGGACGGCCAGACCCGGCGCTGCGTCAGTCTCTTCTTCGACGAGCTGGCCGGTCTCGACTTGTCCCGCGCCGCTCTGACCGTACTGCCTTACCGGATACGGGAGCAGCGGCGATGGTCGATTGTGGATTGGATTGGGGAGGGGGGTGAGGATCAGGAGGGATCGTGGACCGTGGTTACAGCAGCTTGGCCGAGGCGATCATCAGGGCAGCGAAAGCGATGATCAAGCCGATGTTCCACCTGATGATATCTACCTTGATCTCGGCGAGTTCTCCCTTGGTGGCCATGTTCTTCTCGATGTGATCCAACCTCTGCCCGATCCTCTCCACGTCGTCCCTGGTGGCCATGTTCTTCTCGATGTGGTCCACCCTCTTCTCGATGTGATCCACCCTTCCGGTCAAGTCTCCCATCTTGTTGGCCAGGGACTTGAGATCGTCCTTGGTGGCCAGGGTTTGCTGCTTCTCGCTCAAGGCGTCCATCCTGGAGAACAGGTCGGCGGTGGCGACGTTGGAGGCGGTGTCGAAGATTTCGACTACGGCTTCCGCGGTCTGACGGGACAAACCGGCGGTTTCGAGGCGGGTCACGGCCTTGTGCGTGTCAATGGCGTGCATGTCTTCACTCTACACCTTGCCGCGGATTCTGGAAAGAGTCTCGGCAACCCCGGATCCACCACCAGAAAAGGGAGAACCTCGTTGGCGCCCGCTCCCTTTTCGCCGCGGACCTCTGGCCGCATGCGGGCAGGAACCGCGCAGCCCGGCGTCGCCTTCCCCCGGCTTTCGCGGTCAGGGAGACGCCTCCGGATGGACTTTGCCGTGCCTGTGGGCCAAGATCACCTCATGAGCGGCGCCATCCTGTTCGACACCCACGCATTCGTGAAGGACCTGACCGAAGCGGGTATGCCGGTGGAGCAGGCCGAGGTGCTGGCGCGCTCGCAGGCCGGCCTCATCGACGAAAGACTGGCCACCAGACAGGACATGGAGGAACTGGAAATCAGCCTCCGCCGCGAGATGAAGGAGTTGGAGTTGCGGCTGACCATACGCCTCGGCTCCATGATGGCGGCGGCCATCGGCGTGGTGGCCGTGCCGGTGAAGCTCCTGTAGCCGACGCCACACAGACCATTTACGGGCGCAGCGGCGATGGTCGATTGTGGATTGGATTGGGGAGGGGGGTGAGGATCAGGGGGGACCGTGGTTACAGCAGCTTGGCCGAGGCGATCATCAGGGCAGCGAAGGCGATGATCAAGCCGATGTTCCACCTGATGATATCTACCTTGATCTCGGCGAGTTCTCCCTTGGTGGCCATGTTCTTCTCGATGTGATCCAACCTCTTCTCGATCCTCTCCACGTCGTCCCTGGTGGCCATGTTCTTCTCGATGTGATCCACCCTCTTCTCGATGTGGTCCACCCTTCCGGTCAAGTCTCCCATCTTGTTGGCCAGGGACTTGAGTTCGTCCCTGGTGGCCATGTTCTTCTCGATCCTCTCCACGTCGTCCCTGGTGGCCATCTCCTTTTCGACCTTCTCCACGTCGTCCTTGGTGGCCAGGGTTTGCTGCTTCTCGCTCAAGGCGTCCATCCTGGAGAACAGGTCGGCGGTGGCGACGTTGGAGGCGGTGTCGAAGATTTCGACTACGGCTTCCGCGGTCTGACGGGACAAACCGGCGGTTTCGAGGCGGGTCACGGCCTTGTGCGTGTCAATGGCGTGCATGTCTTCACTCTACACCTTGCCGCGGATTCTGGAAAGAGTCTCGGCAACCCCGGATCCACCACCAGAAAAGGGAGAACCTCGTTGGCGCCCGCGACCGGCCGCCAGACAGGACATGGAGGAACTGGGAATCAGCCTCCGCCGCGAGATGAAGGAGTTGGAGTTGCGGAGGATCCGGGTTGACGAGACCCCCCTTGACACCCGCCGGGATTTGTGTTGTACCTGTTCCCGACAAGCTCAGGTCGGTTGACGTATCCCAACCGGAACCCATGGCAGGTTTGAAGACCATTCTCGCGGAAAACCCCATGACTCTCAACGAGAGACAATCTACCCCCCCCCCCCCCCCCGGATTTTCCGGAAACCTGCCAACTACTTGATCTGTAAGGGTTTTTCGACCCTTTTTCCTCCCATTTATCTACCGGGCCGCCCTTTTCCGGCCCTCGTCTTGCTCCGTTCCGAACCCGGACTCCGTCCGAAGTCGGGTTCGGCGCCTGGGTCCTGGCGCCGAACCCGGGGCGGACCTCGTGTTTCCATTGTCGAGGACGCCGTCCGTAAGGAGGCGCTCTCGAAGCGGTTCCCGTCACTCGGACGAAAACCCAAACGGTCGCCTCCGCAGGGCGTTGACTGGACCGCGGCATGAAGCCCCGGCGTCAGCGCACCTTACGCAACGTGTTCCCCTGTTACAGGCCCGACGCCAGAGAAGACGAACGAGTCGAGCGAAAGGCTCATCAAACGCAGAAGGAGAGAATCATGATCGGCAGAACGATGTCATACCTGTTCCTCACCGTGGTTGCGGCGGCGATCTTTCTGGTGTCGGGTTGTGTCCCCCCCATCGACGCCCCGGATTCGGGCGAGCAGGTGCGGGCAGTCGAAGCGGAACGCATTCGGAAACTGGAGCAAGATGTCGCGAAAGCGGTCGCGGCGGTGAGGCCAGAACTCATGCAGCAACAGAAGAAGGAGGTGATTGCGGAAGCGGTCGCGGCGGTGAGGCCAGAACTCATGAAAGAGCTTTCTACGGTTCATTTGAAGGAGGAATGTCTCGATCCCGAAAAGTGCGTAACCAAATTACAAAGACCATTACAGGATGCCATACAGAATGCCATACAGCGGGAACCAGACTTACAGGAAGCCCTACGAGACATTCTCTGCGTGCGTCCCGGAACTATCACACTGCGTGACGTAGGTTGGTTTCAGGAGGCTATAAACGGTGATTTAATGGATAAGTTGCTGGAAAAAGACTGGACAATACCGTCAAGGGTTAGTTGGAACGACACCCATTGGATAGACCTGTCAAAGGATGAACAGGATAGGTCAAAGGTTAATTGGAAGCGTTACACCGACCCCAAAAAAAGAGAGGCCTATAAGCTTTATTATGGTGATTGGTCAAGGGTTAATTGGAATTCCATCCCACCCTCAACCAAAAAAAAGAACGGTCTATACGCTTCATTATCATGACTTGACTAAGGCGAAGTATGCTGCGATTCGGGGGCGAATAGACGAGTGGGCAAAGAAAAGCAGGGATGTCGATGGCGGTGGTCGCGAGCAGGTGGTGCTCGGTAGACAGGATACGTTTGAACCGTGCAGAACGGATACGAAGAAGGTACAGGTGGATTACGTGGCTGTCCCGGGCGTCGCAGGTGCTGCTACGAACCAGAAATTCTTAGTGTCAATTACACTCAACGTGAAGGATGTGTTAGCGATTTCATCAGTGCTCCTTGTACCTGAAAAAGGTCACTGGTTGCATCCATATGAACAATTGAATTGGGAAGTTTATCCAGACGAGAAATCGAAAAGGGTGTTCCAGGGGAAGGGGCATACAATTAATAAGGATAGGGATGTTTTTTCTCTACGCATCAAGGGTCAGCTCAAAGAGGACCCTCGTGAGACTATTCAGAACAACAAGAAGCGGACGGTGTATGTCCTGATTGCCAGAAAACATATAGTAAACGACTACCCTCGTCCCTTTCAAGTGGTTCAGTATCGAGAAGTCGAGATCGGACGTCCCCAGGGAACGTTCGATGACAAGCAAATACCCTTGGAGCGACCGACCCTTCAGCCGGCTTGCCCCCCGACGGCGATAACCGACAGCGACGTCAAAGGGAAGTTCAAGGATTTCTTGGTGAGTCTGGGGTGGGAAGAGAGGGATAAAGCCACCAACTTGGTGAAGTGGAGTGGGTGCAAGGCCAAGGAGTAGGGCCAAGGCCGGACGAGAACAGAGTTTGATCGGCGTATGCTGTTTCGGCGACCTTCGGGACGACCTCGCGGAACCAGGAGGGACAGAATGACGAGTGAACTTCGGACAACGGGCCGTTCCAGGCCCGTTGGGAGCGCCTCCTTTTCCCTTCCGTGGCGGCGATGCGCCGTGCGGCTCGCCGCCCTCTCGGGCGCTGTCGTCCTTGCCGGTTGCGCCGGTATGCCGGGCGCGGTGTCTCCGCCCTCCACACCTGCGCCCAAACCCCCGACGACGGTGGCGTCCAACCCCGTATCACGTGTCTCTACCAGCATCTTTCCGACGAAGACGCCTCTCCGTTTTGGGGAAAAGGCCGGCTTCATGCTGTCTGCCAGCACCGAGGGCTACGGGAACCTCTACCTGCTCACCAAATCAGGCAAGGTGCTTGTGCTCACGGAGAACCTGCGGCTCACGGCCAACGAGTCCGTCCTGTTTCCCCCGCTCGCGGGGGGCTTCAACCTTCGGGCGGGGCCGCCGGCAGGTGTGGACAGGGTATTGTTCCTGGTTACGCGGAAGCCCTTCCGGGGATTCCGCGGCGCCGGTATGGGCGGAAGTCAGCCCGTGCCGTTGGCGGTAAGGCCGAACGAGTTCATCGCCGAGCTGAACGCCGCGGTTGCCGAGCTTCCGGGGAGCGACTGGGCGGTGACAGAGGCTCGCATCGAGGTTATGGCGAACGGAGAGCCCCGCCCCTCGGGCGGGTAGCGATGAAAGGAACGGATGCCATGTTCGAGAGGGTCCATGTTCGAGCGGCGCCGCGGCGTTTCGCCGCGGCGTTCCTGTCGTTCGTCTTCCTGGCAGCAGGAAGCCTCGGATCGTCTTTGGCGCCGGCCGCGGCAGGCGACGACCCTGCGGCGCGGGACCTGACGGTGGAGCAGTCCGTGGTCTTCGACGTCGAGGCGCCGACGCCCGGCGCCCCGGCGTCGGAACGGCTCAGCGTGACTGCCTGGGTTGACCGGAACGACAACACCTATGCCCTCGGCGAGAAGGTGATCCTGTTCGTCAAGACCAACAGGGACGCCTACGTCTCGGTGTTCAACGTCGGCCCTTCGGGGAAGACCACGGTGCTGTTCCCGAACGAGCACCAGACCGACCACAAGGTATTGGGCAACCAGGTCGTCAAGATCCCGTCTTCCAGGTCGGGCGCGAATTTCAAGGTGAAGGGTCCCGTCGGTCATGAACTGATCAAGGTGATCGCCTCCACGAGCCCGAAGCCGGTTTTCGGCAGGGAAAAGATGGCGAGGACGAGGAGCATGAGCCCCTTCGCGACGCTCACCGTGAGCGCCCGCTCCATGGCGCGGGACCTGCAAGTCACCATGGACACGCAAGCGGACCAGCAGTGGGACGACTACAACAAGGTCATCACCACCGTCGCAAGGCGCTGAAAGGAACGGACATGTTCGAGGCCATACGCAAACGGGCGACAGGTGGGTGGCCCCCGGCCGTCTCGTCCATCGTCTTCCTGGCCGCTCTTGCAGCGTTTCCCGCGGGGTATGCCGCGGGCCAGGAGCCGGCCGTGCGCGACCTGACGGTGGAGCAGACCGCGGTCTTCGACGCCGCGGCGCCGGCCCCGGCGGAGCGGCTCGACGTCGTCGCGTGGGTTGACCACGCCGACAGCACCTACGCCATCGGCGAAAAGGTGCGGCTGTTCGTGAAGGCGAACAAGGACGCCTACCTGACGGTGCTGAACGTCGGCGCTTCGGGGCGGACCACGGTCCTGTTCCCGAACGAGCACCAGTCGGAAACCAGGGTCCGGGCGAACCAGGTCGTGGAGATTCCCTCCCGGAAGTCGAAGGCCAGCATCTCGGTGAGGGGCCCCACGGGCGGGGAACTCATCAAGGTGATCGCCTCCACCAAGCCGACGCCGCTCTTTGCCGCGGTCAAGAAGGCAGGCGCCGGTCCCTTCACGACCCTCGACGTCGACGCCCGGTCCATGGCCCGGGACCTGCAGGTGACCATGGACAAGGAAACGGACCAGGAGTGGGACACTTTCAACCAGGTCATCACCACGGTCGCAAGCCGTCCGGCCGCGGCGGCGCCCCTGGCGCCGGCCGGGTCGGCCTGGCCCGCGCCGCCCCTGGGCCTTCGCATCGCTACCGACAAGCCCGTGTACCGGATGGGCGAGCCGGTCTCCATCTACGCCGCGGCCGACACTCCGTGCTACCTGACCCTGGTCAACGTCGGCTCGTCCAGGCGGGTGCGGGTGCTGCTGCCGAACGCCGCGCAACCGCAGAACCACCTGCTTCCCGCGGGCCGGACCGTGGTCTTTCCCGCGGCCGCATCGAAACTGCGGGTCTCCCCCATCGGCCCCCCGGGCATGGAGACCGTGGTCGCGGTCTGCAGCACCGACAACCAGCCGGTCTTCCCCTTCGGCCTGTCCTACGGACAGAACGGTTTCGCCTCGCTGGACGACGGCCGTGCGTCGGTGGCGCGTGACTTGGCCGTGGTGGCCGCGGCCCCTGCCCCGAATCGCCAGGTGGGACAGGCCGCGGTGGGCTTCGTGGTCGCGCAGTAGCGACCTGTGCCAAGCGGGCGTTCTGCGGCCGCGGCTCGAACCCCGGGGCGCGGGTGCGTGGAATCGCTCCGGGCCGGCGTCCCGTCCTCGAACCACCAGGAGAACGGACCCATGCGGATATTCGACACGTCGCTCGTTCCCGCCTCCCGTCCCTTCCTTCCGTCCGGCCTCCTGACAGTCCTGGTGATACAGGCGGTGTTGCTGGCGGGCGGGACCGGCCAGGACGCCTGGGCAGGTTGCCGTGACGTTGCGCATTCGTTGCAGGAGGCGCTGCAGGCGCGCGACCTGGACGCTGCCCGACGTTCTTACGAAGCGGTGGACCGTGGTGAGTCCGAATGCGCCGACACCTACCGGGCCAGGGCCAAGCGCAAGGTGTCGGACCTGCATGCCTGGATCGCGGAGGAGCGGATGGCGAGCGGGGAGAGCCTCCGGTCCCAGCGCGCTCTCCTGATGCAGGGTCTCGACTACGCGCGGACTTGGCCGGTCCTCACCCTGCTGGGCGACGTCGCCTACGAGTCGCGGGATTATGGCCGCGCGACCGAGTGGTACGAGAGCGCGTTGACGGTGATAAGGAACGAGGGGGAGACCCCAAGCGCTCCGTCCGTGCCCACCACCGAGCGCATACATGGCCGCGCCCAACAGAGCCGGCTGCTCGCCAGGGATTTCGTCCCGACGCCGACGAACCGTTCGGGCCGGCGCGACGGGCTTGCCGCAGTCAGTTACCGTAACTTCAAGCCCGAGAGGGTAGCCGTTCCCATTACTTTCAGGACCAACTCGGCGGAGCTCACCGAGAAGGGACGCCGTTTCGCCAGGGACATGGCGGTTTACCTGAAGGAGCAGCGACCCGGGAACATCACTCTCTCCGCCCACACCGACCCGCGCGGCTCCGAGGAGTACAACCTCGAATTGTCGCGCCGACGCGGCGAGGCCGTGAAGCGGTTTCTGCGAGATCAAGGCTTCACGCAACCCATCCGTGTGGAAGCGATGGGTGAATCCCGACCGTTCCCGCTGGACCTCCGGGACCGGGAGCGTCACACGCAGGCGGAGCGCTGGCAGATGGACCGGCGCGTGGAGTTGGAGCGATAGCGGAACCGCCGTTCGCAAATCTCTGTGTGCCGATGCCGAACGGTCGAACCTGCCGCGAAACGTGGCGGAACTCAGAAGGAGGACGGTATGGATTTCGTGCGACGGGTCTTGTTGGGCGCAAGAGGGATATTTCCGGGACGGTACGCTAGGAACATGCTGTTTGCGATTGCCTTCGCGGTTGCTGGGCTGATTGCGCCAGGTTCATTAGCTCTGGCCCATGATGCACGCTCTTGGAATTCGACGGAGATTTACGATTGCGACTATGCCGTCACCACGGTGTCCAGAGGTGACTTCTCGTACTGTGATACGTACGAGGTTGGCGACAGGAAATGCCGTACTTGGGCCCGCGACAGGAGATGGAAACTGGAAAAGGGTGTAGGCGCGTGGTGTGAAAGGGAAGTGCGTAGAGCGAAAGGTCCTGGTGGATGCAAGGCTCAAGGGAAAAAGGTTCGGATTCTCTACCATGTGCATCGAGAAAGAGAAAGATGCCGCGATTGTAGCCCTGGGCAGGAGTATCTTTGGTATGATGTTCACAATACCGTTGATTGCCAATGAAGGGGAGGGTTTGCCATGAAGGTGTTGATGGCGTTGTATCCGGGAGGACTTGGTTCGATTGGCGGTTGATTCCACAGGAGGCGCCGTAGCGGGACCGAGGATCGTTGTGCGACGACCTGGCGATTCCGAAGGGGGACAATGAGGAAGACGAACGGGCTGCATCGTGTCCGGTGGATGCTGTTCGTCGCGGGAGTGGCCGTCCTGGCGTGCGTCCACGCAGCCGGGGCGCAGACGGTGCGGGGGCTCGTCATCGGCATCGACGACTATCTCCATCAAGCACGGCTCCTGGGAGCGGTGAACGACGCCCGGGACATCAGCGGAGCCCTCCGCGAGGTCGGCGTCGATGACCTGACGGTCCTGCTGGACGGGGACGCGACCCGGAACAACATCGTGGCCCAGTGGCAAGCGCTCCTGGACCGCTCTCGGCGGGGCGACACGCTGGTGCTGACCTATGCCGGGCACGGCAGCCAGGAAGCCGAGCGCGTTCCCGGGACGGAACAGGACGGGAAGGACGAGGTCCTGGTGCTGGGCGGCTTCTCGCGCACGGGCGAGGGGACCCTCGAGCGCATCATCGACGACGAGATCCACCAGTGGCTCCTGAGCGCGGGCAGGAAGGGTCTGCGGGTGATCTTCGTCGCGGACGCCTGCCACTCCGGGACCTTGACCCGATCCGTGGACGCGCGCGCCCCCGTCCAGACGTATCGTTATACTTCGCCGTACACGTTGACGGACGACCGCCTGGAGCTCGACCTGCCGCAAGAGGCCGCGGACACCGCGAAAGCATACGAAGACGAGCTCGCCCACGTGAGCTTTCTCGCGGGCAGCCAGGAGTACGAGACCGTCCCCGAGATCAAGGTGTGGGACAGAGACGGCAACCCCCGGCGCCGCGGCGCGCTGAGCTACATGTTCGCGCGGGCCGTCAGGGGCGAAGCCGACGATGGCGACGGCGTCTTGCGACGGCGCGAGGTGTGGCGTTTCGTGCGCGAGAACGTCCGGAAACTGTCCGCGGGTCGGCAGACCCCCAACCTGCTGCCGAACGCTCGCGGCGACGAAGTTTTCCTGCGGACGACTCCGACCGAGCCCGCGGCCGGGACATCGGCCACACCGGGCGTGACCCGGCTCCACGTTCGAGATGCCGGACCCGAGGCCCTCGCCGCGTTGCGGGAGAGGCTCCCCGACGTTCGGATGGTATCGGATAGGGAATCACCGGACCTCGTCTGGGACGCCGGGCGCGGGGAGGTCATAACCGGGCTGGGGGACGTGGCTGCGTACGACGTGGACGTCGAGGCCCTGTCCGGCGTGGTTCGCAAGTGGGAGGCGGTGCGCGCCATCAAGGCGCTCAGTGCGCGCAACAGCCTGCGGCTTCGACTCGACCCCGGCGACGGCTTGCACCGGCCCGGCGCCCGGATTGCCGTACGCGTCGAAGGCTCGGAAGGTCGTTGGCTCACCGTGTTCAGCCTGTCGGGGAACGGCGTCCTCTACCATCTCTATCCCAACCCTCGGGATCGTCCAAAGGTCGCCGCGGATGGCCCGGTCCGGTTCGAGACGGAAGTCACGCCTCCGTTCGGGGCGGACCACGTGGTGGCGGTGTCGGCGGATAGCCCGCTGGACGGTCTCAACACCCGGCTCATGCGGCTGGACGGCCGCAAGGCTGCGACGACGGAGCTGGCCAGCTCCTTGGGCGAGGCGAGCGGCTGGTGGTTCGGGATACAGGGTGTGTACACGGCGCCATAGGGTGGGAGGCGGCATCGATGAGAAGATCGAGGTTGGAAATGCACGCTTCGTCCGTCTGTGTTCATGGCCCGTTACTATATCACTTCGTTCGATGGCAACTACAATCGGAGGTTTAATAACCATGGCCGATCATCGAAAGGCGACGGAAAACGGTCTCGTCTATTTCAACCGCCGCCAACTCATCACCGTTTCGTCGCTGTTCGTCGCCGGGTTCGTGGTCGTCTTCTTCCTCGGCGTCCTGATCGGGCAGAGCGTCGAGGAGCGGAAGCTCCTGCGGACCGAGGGGCAGGCGGTCGGGGTTCCGGTGGGCCCAACGCCCCCCGGGGACGAGCTGGCTCGGCAGTGTACGCACTGGTTACGATCCGGCGGCCTGGTTGCGGTGAGCTCCAACGCCCCCGGGGACGAGTTGGAGTTGACCTTCCACAAGACCTTGACCACGCCCAAGCCTCCCGCGGCCACCGAGCTTTCCCCGGACCCCAAACCTCCCCGTGATCCCAAGCCTTTGGTCCAGGGCCCGACCGACAGCGCGTGGACGGTGCAGGTGTTCTCGTCTCGAAGCCGGGCCAAGGCGGACGGTCTGGTGGCAAGCCTCAGGCGGCAGGGCTATGGCGCCTACGCGGTTTCGGTGGAGCTCGAGGGCAAGACGTTCTACCGGGTGCGGGTGGGAAGGTACGGGAGCCGCCGGGAAGCCCTGGCCGACCTCCAACGGCTCAGGGCGGCGGACTTCAAGAAGGCGGAGATCTGGAGGAACGGATGAACGTCCGGCAAGCCATCGCCCGATTGGTGGACGGCGCGAACCTCACCGAGCCGGAGATGGTCGAAGTCATGAACCAGGTGATGACGGGGGAGGCCACGCCGACCCAGGTGGTTGTCTATGGCTCGTCGGGCCAAGGCGTGTACCTGTCTGGGCTGCCCGACCCGTTCCAGGTGTTTGAGGTTGAGCAGGCCGGGGATCTCGACCTCGACCTCAGCCCAGTAACGGGGCAATGAAGAACCTGGGGACACCGTCCGTCAGGGCGGCCGTGACCTGTTGCCTGCTGGTCGGATGGCTGTTGGCGTGGGGAGCGTCGGCCTTGGCCCAGTCCGCGCAGAGCTCCGCGCGGATCGTTGGAGGCGAGGTGGCCGACGCCAGGGCTTGGCCGTGGCAAGCGGCGATCATCCGACCGCGAAACTCCGGCTTCTCCCAGTTCTGCGGCGGCTCGGTGATCGCCCCGCGGTGGGTGCTCACCGCGGCTCATTGTGTGGAAGACGAGGATGCGGACGAAATCCAGGTGCTGGTCGGGGTCAACGACCTGGAAGACGAGGACGGACGCCGGATCGGCGTCACGGCCATTCACATGCATGGAGGTTATGATCCGAAGACCATCGAGAACGACATCGCGGTGTTGCGGCTCGCCTCACCGGCCGGCGTCGATACCATCCGGTTATCGGACAGGAGGCGTTCCGCGGCCATCGCGACGCCGGGAAAAATAGCCACGGCCATCGGTTGGGGACTGTTGCGCCCGGTCCGCTGCGAGCCCGGGTCGAAGGCCGGTGCGCGCTCATGCGTCTTGGCTGGCGGCGGAAGAGGCCACTTCGTGGACGCACTGACCGGGCGTCCGGTGGACTTGGGCGAAGTCCGCAAGTCCCGTCTGAGGCAGGTGGAGTTGCCGCTGGTGGACGAGGAGACCTGCCGCAGAGTCTATCCCGGTGCGCCGATCGACGACCGGACGCTCTGCGCCGGGCTTCACGTAGGCGGAAAGTCCGCGTGCCAGGGAGACAGCGGCGGGCCGTTGATGGTGAAGGACGGCCAAGGGTGGGTACAGGTCGGGATCACGAGCTGGGGGGCGACTTGTGCGAAGCCCGGGACCTACGGAGTCTATGCCCGCGTCGGGGCATTCACGGGTTGGCTGGAGCGTACGACCGGGCTCGCGCTCGGAGCGGCCGGCGGCGGGTCGGATGTAGCGGAAGACGGCGCCCTGCAGCAGGGTGACCGGGCCCTGGTGGTCGGCATCAACCGCTACGACAACCCCGGTTTCAACCTGAAAGGCGCGGTGCGTGACGCACACAACATGCGCGACCTGCTGTCCGAACACCTCGGTTTCCGGCACGACCAGATCCGCCTCCTGACCGATGAGCAGGCGACTCGCGACAGTATCCTGAACGGCGTGCGGGACTGGTTGGTGGCCGGCACCCGTCGGGGGTCGCGGGCCTTGTTCTACTTCGCGGGCCACGGCTTTTACCAAAAGGACGAAAGCGGCGACGAGCAGGACGGGTACGACGAGGCGCTGGCGCCCCACGACGTCCGCCTCGTACCCGCCAACCGCGACCTGGTTCCGCAAAGATTCGCAAACCTGATCCTCGACGACGATATCGGGGAACTCATTGACGGTATGCAGGACCGGCAGGTGATTCTGATCGTCGATTCGTGCCACTCGGGCACCATTACCCGTTCCCTACAGCGCCCCGACCCGGACGCCGTGCGCAGCATCGCCCTCAGGCTCGGAGAGGTGCAGAGTCGAGAAGTACGGCAGCGGTCCGCAGACCGGTCCGCGGCTGGCCGGGAGGGCTTCGTCGAAAGCAGGGACAACCTCGTGGCGTGGACCGCGGTTGCGGCCCACCAGCTCGCCATGGAGGACGTCGAGGCGCCGGAACGACAAGGCGTCTTCACCAGACGTTTCGTGCGCGGCATCGCCGAGCGGCTTGCAGACCGCAACGGTGACGGGCGCGTGGTCCACACGGAACTGCTCGATTACGTCAGGTCGGAGTCCAAGTCGTACTGCGAGCGCAACCGATCCTGCAAGGAAAGGGGTCTGACGCCGACCCTGGAAGCGCCGCCAAGCGTTTTGGCGCGGGACGTGGCGGTGGTCGGGGAGCCTGTGGAGGAGACCCCTGGAGCAGTGGCGGAAGTGGTGTTGGGCCACGACAACGCCGCGGACGTGCGCCTGGAGATCCTGCCGTCCTCACGGGTACGGATGGGTGAGAAGGTCACCTTCTACGTGCTGAGCGGGCGTTCCGGCCATCTCCTGGTCGTGGACGTCGGCGCCGACGGAAACATGACGCAGATCTTCCCCAACCAGTGGTCCGACCGGGCCGGAAGCGGGACGAGGATCGAAGCCCGTCGTCCCGTGGTGATTCCGAACGCCTACTACGGCTTCATCGTCCGGGCCCAACCACCCGCCGGCCGGCGCGCCCTGTACGCCATCGTTACCGAGGATCGAGTTTCACTCGATGACCTGACCGGCTCGAACCGGGACTTGGAGATCGTGCAAGACCCGGTGAACTGGCTGCTCGAACTCGGCAGCCGGCTGCGGGAGCCTTGGGCGGACGAAGCCGGAACCCGCGAGACACGCTGGTCCATGGACCGGGTAGAGTACGAGATCGTACGATGACGGGGGACCATGCCCCGGTGGATGCGGACGCCGCCGACGGTCCGGACGAAGCAGGCCGCGGCGCGAACGCCATGGCGGCAAGGCCGTTCCATCGCCGGACACCATGGAGACATGGGGAAGGGAACTCATGAGAACGTTCGTTCGCCTTGCAGTGGCGGCATGTGTCCTCCACGTCGTTGTCGGAGTCGGTCGGCCCGTCTCGGCAGCCATTCTCCCACAAGGGGAGCCGGATGGGTGTTCCAGGGTGCCGAATGTCGGCGCGCTCTCCGAATTTGGCGTGGGGTTGCTGGGCGCGGTCTCCGGCGAGGGCCGGGAGAACGCCCTGGTTTCGCCGCTCGGCATCGGCGCGGTGCTCGCCATGCTGACGCCGGGCGTGAAGGACCCGGTGCGTCGATCCATATGGGAGATGCTCGGTGTGGGGAGCAACCATACGGAAAGCACCGGGACCGACGCCGCGGAAACAACTCCCGCGGCCGGTGAGCCGGCAGCCGGCGCCACGAGCGCCGGCGATACGTACGCCGGCGACGATGACCATATGCGGATTCTGGTGTACGGCGAAGACGATAGCCGTATGCGGATGCTGGTCTGCCAACTTGAGAGGGTGAGGACTGACCATCTCAAGGTGAAGGATGGGGAACTCGTAATAGAGCATGACGGAGGGGCCGAGGTCGAGATGGCCAACGGGGCGTTCGCCGACCGCCGGCTGGACCTCTTCCCCGCGTTCGCCGCCGTGTTTCTGGACCGGTTCCGAGTCCGTGTCCAGCGGCTGGATTTCTCGGACGAGGGTTCGGTGGGACGGATCAATTCCTGGGTGGACTCCGCCACCCGCGGCGCCATCCCCCGACTGGTCTCCTCGCTCGAACCGGACGACGTGCTGGTGCTCGTCAACGCCTTGCGTTTCCGCGGCGAGTGGACGCAGCGCTTCGATCCGGAACGGACCGCGCCGGCGCCCTTCCACCTCCGTTCCGGTGCGTCCGTGGAAGTTCCCGCCATGCAGGCGGACGATTTGCCGGCCCGGTACCGGGAGGACGACGGCTTCCAGGCCGTGGCGCTCCCTTACGGCGATGGGGGCTTCCGGTTCGTGGTCGTGTTGCCGCGGGCCGGGACCGCGGCGCCTGACGCGCTTGGCCGGCTTGCCGCGGACCCGTCGTGGTTGGAGGTACGGGGCTTCCGGCGCTCCCGCGGCTCCTTGACGTTGCCGCGCATGACCCTGGAGGAGGACGTGTCCCTGCTGCCGGTACTGCGTCAACTCGGTCTCGAGTCCGCGCTGGAAGATACGCAGGCGTTCGCGGGCATTGCGGCGCCGGCCCCGACGCTGAGCCGGGTGCTCCACCGAACCATGCTCGTGCTGGACGAGAAGGGGACCGAGGCCGCGGCCGCCACCGCCGCGGTCATGACGACGCGCTCGGCCCCGGTGGAGGACCGCTTCGAGTTGAAGGTGGACCGGCCCTTTGCGTTCGCCGTGGTCCACCGTGACACGGGCGCCGCCCTGTTCGTGGGCTGGGTCGCCAACCCCCTGGGAGGCTGACATGCGTAACCTTCGTTTGGCATCGTGGGCGTTGGCGTCAGGCGTGGCCCTGTGGTCGTTCTCCGGCGTGGCGATGGCAGAGAGACGGGTGGCGTTGGTGGTGGGAAACTCGGATTATCTGCATAACAGCGATCTCGCCAATCCCAAGAACGACGCCACCGCTGTGGCTAAGGCGCTCCGGGATCTGAGGTTCGAGGTCATAAAGGGAGAGGACATCACATATCTCCAATTTAAGGAAATATTGTGGGAATTTCAGAAGAAGACGAAGGAGGAGGGCGTGGCCATGTTCTTCTATGCAGGCCACGGAGCGCAATACAAGGGTCACAATTATCTGGTGCCCAGCGATGCCAAGCTGGCTAAGGAGAGTGATTACAAGGACTGGCATATCAGTCTCGATGAGATTATCGACATGATGAAAAGCAATACCAAAATCGTAATTCTGGACGCCTGTCGCAATAATCCCCTGGAGGCACGATTGACGGAACCACCGACGAAACGACGAGGAGACGCCAAGTCCAGGTCACGAGGGCTCGCCAGAGTGAAGACAAAGAGTGAGAAGAGCACGTTTATCGCCTATGCGGCGGCTGAGGGTGATACGGCCGAGGATGGGAAGGGCAGGAATTCACCCTTCACCGAGGCGCTCCTGAGGTACATCCGCCAAGATAAGAGTCTGGCTGACATTTTTAGTCAGGTAAGCGTCGATGTCAAAAAGAAAACCAGAGAAGATCAGATCCCCTGGGTTGCCAGCGAGGGAGCCTCCATTCACCTTGCCAGGATTGAACCACCGCCGCCATCGTCAGACCCGGGTGTCTATCTCAAGTTTGGCGTCGGCGCCGGCCAGAAGATCGAGGAGGCGCACTTGGAAGTGGCTGCCGAAGGTCGGATCTCCGAGAACGAGGTCAGGAATTATTCGATGGTCAGAGGAGGGTGTTACTCCCAGGGGATAAGCGCAAGAACCCGACTGGAATGGAGGCACATCGGGCTTTGCACCCGGTAATGCGGGGTTCGAGGGAAGACGCCTTGCAAGAAAGAGGGTGGCGCGTATGAACCATGTAGTCGTGTTGATGCTGTGGGTGATGGTTTTTTCACTGTGGCAAGCGCAGGCCGGGGCGCAGAGCATTCCGGATGAAGTCAGGAACCTCAAAGGGGAAGTCAAGGGCATCAAAGGCGATCTGAAGGCATTGAAGGACAGTGGGGTCGAATCCCTTCCCGGCAAGATCGACGAGATCGATCGGGACTTGGAAGAGCTGAGACGCATCCGTACCGCAGCGAAGGGGCCGCGGGGAGACCAGGGGCCGCAGGGCGAGCAAGGGCGACGGGGAGAGCAAGGCCCGCAAGGCGAAAGGGGACCGCGGGGAGAGCAGGGACCGAGGGGAGAAAAGGGACCCCAGGGAGCACGGGGATCCAGAGGCCCGCGCGGCTCTGCCGGAAGCCAGGATCAATTGCATATTGCCCGGGGAGCCATCAGCCTCGGCGCAGCCGGCGGCGGAGGCCAGATCCAGGTAAAGAACAGACACGGGAAAACGCGCGTATTGGCGCTCGTGCAGAAGGGGTCGGACAGCGGGTATCTGGGAATCGCCGACAGCAACGGAGAGCATCAAGTGATCTTGAAGGTGGAAGGGGGTGGAGGCATCGTTGCTGTCAACGGCATAAAAATCCACGACTACGCGGAAATCCTCGACCTGGCGACCCGCAAAGGCATCCGCGCCGGTTCCGTGGTTGCATGGGACCCCGACGCGTCCGGCCTCGTGCCGGCCTCGGGGTCGAACGCCGGGAGGGTGGTGGGCGTCATCAGCGGTGCGGGAAAGTTCCGTCCGGGTATGGTGATCGGCTCGCGGGCGGACGGCACCAAGGATTTCCCGGTTGCGGTGGGCGGGGTGGTCTATGTCCGGGTCTCGGGAGAAGCGGGTTCCGTCGAGCCGGGTGATCTACTGGTTCCGTCGAGCACGGCGGGCGTCGGCATGCGCGCCGCTGACCCCCGGGTGACTGCGGGGACGGTGTTCGGCAAGGCCCTCGAGCCCTGGTCCGGGGCTGGCGAAGGCCTGGTGCTGATGCTCGTCATGAACCGGTAGTGTTGGAAAGGAGAACGCTTGTCCATCGACGTTACGGCTTTCACGGGACCGGGATAATCACTTGGAACAGAGAGGACTCATGTGATGATGCCGTACAAGCAATGCGTGTATTGGCTGACGCTGCTCTTCGTCGTCACGGCGGCCGGCTTTGCCTCGTCCCAGACCGGCGATGGCCCGGCGGCGGACGCTCTGGTGATCGACCCCCGGCGCTTCGAAAGGATGGACGACACGCTTTTTGAGTCAGAGGGTCGCGTTCTGGGTGCCGTCGCGTCTTTTGAGCCAGGGGTGCGCACAATGGGCCAGACGGGACCAAGGATCGACATGCGGCAACCTGGCGACAAGAAGGTCTTTCGAGCCGGCGAGGCCGTGGCGGTGGACATTGCCTTCCTTCCCGCGGACGACGGCGCCGAACCCGACATGGATACGTTGGAGGTGGTGGTGCGAAGAGGATTCTTCGGCAAGGACATCACCGAGACGGTGAGGGCCCATGTCCAGGGCAATGCCATTCGTGTGCCCAGGGTGGATTTTTCGGGTTACACCGGCGACTTCCAGTTCGTCATAAGCATCAAGGACCAGCAGAGACGCGGTAGCCAGCTATGGTTCAGCTTGACCATCCGATTCTGAGGACCGACGCCCGGGTTTCGGTCCCTTCGTGACAACGTGAGGGCGGCGCGGTGCAGGCAAGGGAAGGGGGGGCGTCGTGATTCGGAGCGCTTCGTGGACGGCGGCGGTGTTGGCCATGTGGTTGGGGTTCGTCGGCGCCGCCCAAGCCGCGGAGCAGCAACGGAAGTGGACGGCGGGGCAGGTGTTCCGGGACTGCGACAGGTGTCCGGAGATGGTGGTGGCGCCGGCGGGGAGTTTCATGATGGGATCGCCGTCGTCGGAAAAGAATCGGATTGACAACGAAGGGCCGCAGCATGGGGTGGTGATACGGGAGCCGTTTGCGGTGGGGGTGTACGAGGTGACGCGGGGTGAGTTCGCGCGTTTCGTGTCCGTGAGTGGTCATTCGGCGGGGGATTCCTGCTGGGACTATGACTTTCTCCACCCATTTGGCGGGCAGCCCGTTTCCGGGAGGAATTGGGGTAATCCCGGGTATGGCCAGACCGACGGTCATCCGGTGGTGTGCGTCAGTTGGGAGGATGCGAAGGCGTATGCGAGGTGGTTGTCGAGGGAGACGGGCAAGGAGTATCGGCTGTTGAGCGAGGCGGAGTGGGAGTATGCGGCGCGAGGGGGAAGCGTAACAGCGCGGTATTGGGGGGAGGGAGAGGGTGGACAGTGTCGCCACGCCAACGGGGCGGATAGGGAGGCGAAGGATTGGGCGGACAGGGAGATAGGGGGTAACTGGGAGGATTCGTATCGCAGTCTCCTGGGCAGGATGGCTTCATGCAACGACGGGCATTCGCATACGGCGCCGGTGGGGAGCTACGAGGCGAACGGATTTGGGTTGCACGACGTGCTGGGGAACGTATGGGAATGGGTAGAGGACTGCGTTAACGACGACAGCGACCGGGAGGCGGACGGTTACCGGGGAGCGCCATCGGACGGGAGCGCTTGGGTGTCCGGAGATTGCAGCCGTCGCGTGTTGCGGGGCGGCTCCTGGATCTTGCCTCCGACGCTCCTCCGCTCCGCGTTCCGCGCCAGGTTCTCCACCAGACTTCGGGTTTTCTTCGTTGGCTTCCGGGTTGCCCGGACGCTCGCGCGTTAGCCTGGGCAGGACAGGCCGTCGCCGGACACCATGGAGACATGGGGAAAGGGAATTCGTGAGAACGTTCGTTCGTCTTGTAGCGGCGGGATGTGTGCTCCACGTCGTCACCGGAGTCGGTCTGCCTGTCCCGGCAGCCGCAGTGCAACAGGACCGGGAGCCGGGCCGGTGCCACGAGGTGCGGGACGTCGGCTCGCTCTCCGGGTTTGGCGTGGAGTTGCTGCGCGCGGTCTCCGGCGAGGGCCGGGAGAACGCCCTGGTTTCGCCGCTCGGCATCGGCGCGGTGCTCGCCATGCTGGCGCCGGGCGCGAAGGATCCGGTACGTGAATCCATCTGGGAGATGCTCGGTGCGGGGAGCGCCGATACGGAAAGCACCGGGACCGGCGCCGCGGAAACGACTCTCGCGGCCGGTGAGACGGCAGACGGTGCGGGGAGCGCCGGCCATACGCGCGACAGCGATGTGGCCCGCAGGCTGGGCTGCCAACTTCGGAGGGTAAGCATCTCCGCGGAAGGGGATGACAAGGTCGATGTCCGGATCGCCAACGGGGCGTTCGTGGACCCGCGGCTGGCCCTCTTCCCCGAGTTCGCCTCGGTGCTTCGGGACCGGTTCCATGCCCGTGTCGAGCGGCTGGATTTCTCGGACGCGGGATCGGTGGGACGTATCAACTCCTGGGTGGCCTCCGCCACCCGCAACGCCATCCCCCAAGTGGTCTCCTCGTTCGGACCGTATGAGGCGCTGGTGCTCGTCAACGCCGTGAGCTTCCGCGGTGAATGGAGGCGTCGCTTCGATCCGGAACGGACCGCGCCGGCTCCCTTCCACCTCGGGTCCGGTGCGTCCGTGGAAGTTCCTGCCATGCGGGCGGATGTGACGGCCGAGTACCGGGAGAACAGCAGCTTCCAGGCCGTGGCGCTGCCTTATGGCGGCGGGGACTACTGGTTCGTGGTCGTGTTGCCGCGGGCCGGGGTCGCGGCGCCTGACGCGCTTCGCGAGATGGACCCATCGTGGTTCCGCAGAGAGGGCTTTTTCCCTCACGTCGAAGGCTCCTTGACGCTGCCGCGTATGACCCTGAACGAGGATGTGTCCCTGCTGCCGGTACTGCACAAGCTCGGTCTCGAGTCCGTGCTGAAGGACGAGCAGGCGTTCGCGGGCATCGCCGCGCCGCCCCCGAAGCTGAGCCGGGTGCTCCACCGCACGAGGCTCGTGCTGGACGAGAAGGGGACCGAGGCCGCGGCCGCCACCGGCGCCTTCGCCATGCCGACGTCGCTTGTTCCCGACCGCTTCGACGTGAAGGTGGATCGACCTTTTGCGTTCGCTGTGGTCCACCATGGCACGGACACCGTCCTGTTCACGGGTTGGGTCGCGAACCCTCTGCAAGGCTGACGGCGGTTCGGTCTCCCGGGCGGATTTGGTCCCTTCGTGACGACGTGAGGGCGGCGCAGGCAAGAGAAAGGGCCGTTGTGATGCGAAGCGTTCCAGGGACGGCGTTGGCGTTGGCCATGTCGTTGGCGGTTTTCGGCGCCGCCGTGGCCGCAGGTCCGCAAGGGGCATCGTCCGCTTTCGGGGAGGGAGGCCCGGATTCGCGAATCCGGGAAGAACGGTCGGGTGCGGGAGCGTTCGCCCGACCGGACTCGGCCTGGTGCGGCGTTGAGACGGTGTCCGGACCCGTGGGGGATCCTCCACCCAGGACCAGGGAAGGGCTTTCCAGGGTGCTGGGGCGCCCGCTCTCTCCGGCGGCGGTGGATGAGGACGGTTTCACGGACCTGCACTATGCGGCGCTCTTGAACTTGCCGGAGGCGGTGCGGGAGCTGATGGCCGCAGGCGCCGTCGTCGAGCCCTGGGTAGCCGTGGTGGACAGGATGTTTGGCGTGTCCGACGGGGTCTATATGCCCGACGGAACGAAATATCCCGTGTTGGTGACGGAAGCGGAGTTCCGGGACCCGTTGGCCCACGGCTTCAGGGATACGTTCTACCTGTCCGAACTGACGGAAGCGGAGAAGCAGGACCTGTTCCGAAGCCAGCGCCTGTCGGATCCGGATGTGATGCTGGATCTGGATGTGACGCTGGAGGATCTCCACGACCTGTCCGGGCCGGTGCGGCGGCGGTTGTGCCAACTGGTGGGCTACGACGTTGCCGGCTGGCTCCGTCTCGATGACACGCCGGTGGAGTTCGCGGTGGTCGGCAACGCCGTGGAGGCCCTGTCGGTTCTTGCCCGGGGCCGGGGCGGCTCTTTCTTCGATCTCATCCGGGAGGGCGAGGTCGGGAAGTTGCTGAATTTGGCCACGCTGGTGGACGCACGCGAGGCGGCGGCGTGGCTGCTTCAGGACGTGGACGTAAACTTGCGCGAGGTTTACGAGGTCGGTTCGGAGCGGACGCCGTTGCACCACGCGGCAGGGAACGGGGACGCGGGGATGGTGGGGTCGCTGGCGGCCCGAGGCATGGACGTGAACGAGCGTGACGGGCGCGGTCGGACGCCGATGCACTACGCGGCGTGGAACGACCGTGAGGAGGCGGTGAAGGTGTTGGCGGCGGCGGGCGCGGACCCGAGGGCGGTGCGTGACGACGGCTCGACGCCGTTGCACGACGCGGCTTGGCGGGACGCACGCGCTGCGGTGGAAGCGTTGGTGGATCTCGGGGTCCCGGTGGACATCGCCGCGGTTCCGTCGATAGCCTCGTGGAAGTCCGCCGAAGACGGTGCGCAGTCGATCGAGGCTACGGCGGATCAGGGAGCCTGGACGCCGCTGTACCGTGCGGCGTGGAACGACGCCCGTGACGCGGCCGAGGCGCTGCTGGCGCACGGGGCGGAGGTCAACGCGAGGGACGCCGAGGGATGGACGCCGCTGCACGCCGCAGCCGCAGGCAACGCCGAGGCGACGGCGCGCCTGCTGCTGGAGCGTGGCGCGGACATGGAGGCGCGGGACCACTCGGGTTGGACCGCGCTGCATCATGCGGTGTGGCATGAGGCTCGACCGGTGGCGACGCTGCTGGCCTCCCGCGGCGCCAGGTTGGACGGGAAGCCGGGGTCGGGCGAGACCCCGTTGGCCGATGCGGGCTGGTGGGCTCGTGCGGTGAGGACGGTGGAGGGCCTGGAGTACTACGACGACGTTTTCTATGGGAAAGGTGAGCCGCGCAAGCCCAGGGTCGTCGATCCCATCTGGTCGCGGATCCGTTTGAACCAGTACGTGGATTCGATTGCCGGCGTCTGTTCGTTGGACCGGCCGGTGGGCGAGAGGGCGGATCGAGTGAAGATGCTGCTGGAGAACCTGAGAAAGTTCACGGAGTTGGAGCTGGGGCTTCCGCCCAGGGCTTACCCTGACACGGATTACGCTCGCACACAGAGGCTGCGCCTTGGGGACATCATGGGTGTAGTCCTGGAGGGATCTTTCGCCGAGAGCCTCAACCGGAGCTATCTCGACCACGGTTCCGGTTCCAATGGTTACGAGGAGCTGAGCGCCGGCTTCGATCGCAGCTACAGGGTGGCCTTCGCCCTCGGTCGGGACATCCCTCCCTCCGTTGCCTGTGGCCCATACTCCTACCCGACAGAGTGGGCCGAGAAGCTATACGAAGGGTTGAGGTGCCTGCACGCTGCGCCGCGCGGATGGAGGTGTCGGGTGGGCCCTGAGTGGAGTGAATTTGCTGACACGAGGGGGGAATGATCGGTTCCCGGGTTTCGGGAGTTCCAGCCGACGCAGGTGGGAGATCGTAAGCTTTCCGAAACAGGTCGATCCGGGCACTCTTGCCGGGGAACCTCTGAACAATTCGGGAATGGAAGGTGCTCAAGCCCCTGATCGACGCCTGAATCCCCGTTTCTACGCCGCCCCTCCGACGCCAAATGATACTCATGACATTCCCGTCAACTGCATCTGGAATGCCTCCAGCTCAATTCCTGAATTGTTCAGAGGTTCTCAACCTCCCCTGAAGTGACGATACGAACTTCCCCTCGAAGGGAAGCATGATACCTGGCGCGCCTCTCGAAGGGGAAGGGACACTGACAGGGGGGCAGGGGGTGTCGTATAGGCAGGTTCACCCTTGTTTTCTGTAGCGGTCTTGCAAGGGGTCGGACGGTGGGCGGTCCGCTACCGGGGTCGGCATTGCCTCGTTAAATCCTTTCCGCCCGCCGTCACTAACCGAACAGGAGGTTTCCAATGAAGATGTTGATGGCGGTAACAGTCGCGTTCATGCTGGCCATGCCGGCGTTGGGATTCGGCGAAGATTTGCATGAAGCGGCGAGGTCGGGGAATGTCGAGGCCATCAAGTTGCTGCTGGAAGCGGGTGCGGATGTCAACACCAGGGCCAAGAACGGAGAGACGCCTTTGGATACTGCGGCGAGGGAGAGGCATGTCGAGGCCGTCAAAGTGCTGCTGGAAGCAAGCGGGGAGGGCAACGGCGACGGCGGGGACATCGGCGGACATACGCCTTTGCATCATGCGGCGAGCTATGGGCATGTCGAGGCCGTCAAAGTGCTACTGGAAGCGGGTGCGGAGGTCAACGCCAGGAACGAGTACGGAGATACGCCTTTGCATTATGCGGCGGGGCAGCATGTCGAGATCGTCAAGTTGCTGCTGGAAGCGGGTGCGGATGTCAACGCCGCGGACAACGACGGAGAGACGCCTTTGCATGAAGCGGCGCTTCAGGGGAATGTCGAGGCCGTCAAGGTGCTGCTGGAAGCGGGTGCGGAGGTCAACGCCGCCGGAGGCGAGAACGGAGATACACCTTTGCATAATGCGGCGTTTAATGGGAATGTCGAGGCCATCAAGGTGCTGCTGGAAGCGGGTGCGGATGTCGACGCCGGAGGCAAGTACGGAGATATACCTTTGGGTTATGCGGCGGAGGGGGGGCATGACGAGGCCGTCAAGGTGCTGTTGGAAGCGGGTGCGAAATAGACCCCTTCCAACGAAACGCTATCTTGGGCGCGCCAGGTTGCCCCAGGATGGCGTTTCTCTTTCACCGAAAGGAGTTTCCAATGAAGATGTTGATGGCGCTGTTTTTGATGCTGGCCATGCCGGCGTTGGGATTCGGGGAAGATTTGCATGAAGCGGCGAAGGAGGGGAATGTCGAGCTCGTCAAGGAGCTGGTGAAAGCGGGTGCGGATATCAACGCCGGGGACCTGGACAGAGAGCCGCCTTTGCATGAAGCGGCGAGGGAGGGGGATGTCGAGGCCATCAAGGTGCTGCTGGAAGCGGGTGCGAAGGTTGACGCATGGGCATGGCACATGGACATGTCTACGCCTTTGCATCTTGCGGCGGGGAAGGGTCATGTCGAGGCCGTCAAGGTGCTGCTGGAAGCGGATGCGGATGTCAACGCCAGGAAGGAGTACGGAAATATGCCTTTGCATGATGCGGTGTTTGGGCGTCATGTCGAGGCCGTCAAGGTGCTGCTGGAAGAGGGTGCAGAGGTTGACGCATGGAACATGCACGGAGTGTCGCCCTTGTATTCTGCGGAGGAGGCCAGGGATTTCGAGATCGTCAAGGTGCTGCTGGAAGCGGGTGCGGGGGGCAGGACTTCTACGCCTTTGCATCTTGCGGTGCTTGGCGGGGAGGTCGAGGTCATCAAGGGTTTGCTGAAAGTGGGTGCGGATGTCAACACCGTGGACAGTGACGAATATACGCCTTTGCATCATGCGGTGGATTATGGGCATGACGAGACCGCCAAGGTGCTGCTGAAAGCGGACGCGGATGTCAACGCCAGAGGCAAGAACGGATGGACGCCTTTGTATTTTGCGGCGTGGAGAGGGGATGTCGAGGCCGTCAAGGTGCTGGTGGAAGCGGGTGCGGATGTCAACGTCCGGGATAAGATCGGAAGGACGCCTTTGCTGTCTATGCTGACGCTGAGGGTGCAGTCGGAGGATCATGTCGAGATCGTCAAGGTGCTGGTGAAAGCGGGTGCGGATGTCAACACCGGGGACAAGAGCGGAAATACGCCTTTGGATCTTGCGAAGTGGAGAGCGCCTATGGAGGCCGTCAAGGTGCTGCGGGAAGCGGGCGCGAAGGAAGGAAATTGAACCATGAAGAAAGCTCTGTTGCTTGCGAGCGTGTTCATGCTGTGGCCTTCGGTTCTCTCTGCATCCTCTGAAACGCTGACGCTGGAGGAGTTTTGCGCACCTGAAGAACTGGAATCTGTACCCCCCAAGCCGGATGTTCGCGCCAAGCCGGAGTCTCGTTGTTCGCGGCCCTGGACACTCGGACGGGGGAGGTCATCGGCAAGACCGTGCAGAAACACAACAGCGAGGCCTGCACGCCGCCCTTCTTCGCCTCGCGCGTGGGGCGGCTCTCGTTGACGGTCTCGATAACCTGGAACGGCAGATTGACCCGCGGAACTTCCTTGAGCGTTCCGTCTTCGCTGTACTTGCCGGGCCAGACCAGCTCGGTCTTCGTGACGTCGATCTTCGGCATTACCGGGCGTCTCCGATTCGTTTCAGGTATCCGCTTCCCGCGGGCGTCAAGCGGTATCGCTGCTTGCTGCTGCGCGGCTTGTCCGGGATGGTCATTTCGATCAGGCGTCGAACTTCCCGCGGTCGAAGTCCTCCGGGTAGCTGAAGCGGGGGCAGGGGGAGAGGTCGAACCGGATCACGCCCTCGGTGTGGAAGAAGTCGCGGATCTCGTCACGACTCATCTTCTGGGTCACCGCGCCCTGACGCCAGAAGAAGCCGTCGCTGCACTGCACAGGCTTGGCGTCGCTTTCCCGAACGTGGACCGCGAGTACCCCGTCCACCGGCTCCACCAGCACCTTCACCGGGGGGTCGCAATTGCGGGCGATGTCCTGGACGCGGGCGCGATGCTCACAGCAGTCCTTCCTTCCTGAAACTGAAGGTCTCTTCCGGCGACACGACCAGATGATCGACGACCCGGAGGCTGACGGTCTCGGCGGCCAGCACGATGGCCCGCGTGAGCACCTTGTGTTCGGGGTTTCCCGGAGGAGGTCCGGGCTATGGCTCGTACGACAACGAGGAACGGACCAGGTTGCTGATGCGCCGGGACATGGGGTTGCGGATCTCCTCGCCGATGTGGGCCATGGCTCCCAGTGTGCGGCCGATGAGGGCGAACGCCTTGGCCATCTGCCACTGGAGCCCCATGTCCGAAGCGATGGCGGCGATGGCGCCGGTGACGTTGATGGGGAGGCGCCGCCGGTGGCGCGCTTCCGCGGCCTTGGCGATCTCCTCCAGGAGCTCGGAGTAACGACCGCGCACGCCCGTTTCCCGGGCGATCTCGTACAGCCGGTCGGCCCGGGGGTCGCCCTCGGAGTGGGTGGCGTGGCCGATGCCCGCCACGCGCTGCTTGCGGTTGGCGTAGTCCTCCACCACGTCCGCGGCCACCGCGACCAAATCCGCGTCGCCGCGGTCCAGGGGCAGCGCGTCCTGGAGCATCCTGGCGCAGTACTCAGACGAGCCCAGGTGCACGCTGCCGGCCCCCAGCAGGGCCGCGGCCACGGCCCCCTGGATGGCCTCCGGCGCGGTGGACACGGTGAAGCGCGCCGCGATGACGTTGCCCACCATGCCGTGCTCCACCAGGACGTTCAGCAGCGCGTCGGTCATGCGGCCTTCGTCCTCGGTGGGCGTGCGGCCCACCAGCATCAGGAAGGTCATCTGTCCGAAGCTGAGCTTGCCGAGTATGTCCTGGGTCAGGTCCCTGTTGCGCACCAGCACCCGGTGCAACTCGGCCTTGCCCAACCCCGTTACGATCTTCGTCTTGTCGTCACTCACTGGAGACTCCTTGCAGTCGTTCCGCCGACGGTGGAGGAAACCCCGGCCGGCCTACACGTCGATACGGGTATCCCAGAGGATCGGGTCGCCCCCCATGTGCGGGCAGAACAGGTCCACCTGCAACTGGACCTGGCAGCCCGGACAACTGTACTCGTGGTACTCCCCGATGTACGGCTCGCCCGACGGCAGGGCGTCGTCCATGTAGTCGTTGAGGTCCACGACGCGCCGCAGCGCGTAGTTCTTGTAGTTCTCATCGGGGCCGCAGAACAGGTGGTTGCAGTGGACGCAGCGGATGGCGTGCCGGCCGTTCCCGCGCGCGATCTCCAGGCTCTCGTGGAAGCGCACCACCGAGCCGTACTCCTCCGCCCGGCCCGGGTCCAGCGACGAGGTCTTGCCCGAAGGCGGCGCCCCGAGCCGCTTTCGCTCGGCGCGGATGCGCTCCCTGAGACCCCGGGTCGCCGCGGCGTCCACGGACTTGCCGTCCGCGGCCAGGACCACGCCGTACACCTCTTCCGCCATCCTGAAATTGAGCCAACCCCGGACGTAGTCCCGCAGCACCAGCGCGGGGTCCCGCTCCAGTGGGTCACCGAACCCTCCTCCCCCGGCCACGTAGTCGATCAGGAGGCTCCCTTCCGGCAACGCGACGCGCTCGGGAACCCCGTCCGGATGGACCACCCGGCCCCAGGCGCCGTCCCGCATCCCGGCGCCGTCCGGGTACTCGCCCCCCTTGACCCGGTCCAGCAGTTCCATCCCCGTCTGCACCATGTAGCGCAGCACGCTCTTTCCCGTGGGATAACCGCCGCACAGCCCGTAGCCCCCCTGGGCCACGCCGCCGTAGGGTTTGTAGTCCACGCTACAGTCCTGCGAACCGTAGATCCAGTAGATGCGGTAGCTGCCGAGGCCGCCGCGGTACTTTCCGAAGCCGCTGCCGTCCGGGTTGTGCCCCCGGGTGAAGTAGAGGAACGGATACTGCATCTCGATGCGCTCGATGTCGCTGATGCCCGCGGAGGGGATGTTCATGTGGCCGCCGGTGTTGACCCCGTCCCGGGCGGGCGCGCCTCCCATGCCGGCGCCGTGGATGTCGTACAACCCCTGCGCCACCCGGATGCCGTCCCGGGTATGGCCGCCGTAGAAGTAGCCCGGCCCTCCGGCGTAGGCCAGGTTGCCGGTGGTGGAAGCGTTGACGTCGTCCGCGCGGCCGGCGGCGTAGAGCATCTTGGACACGCACTCGCAGATGGTGGAGACCAGGACGTTGCCCACCCGCGGGGCCGCGCCGCAGGCCGCGGGGTAGGTGCAGTTGAGGATCGATCCCTCCGGCACCTTGATGGTCACCGGCCTCATCTTGCCGTCGCTCCATGGCACGTCCCAGAAGAGCGCGTTGGTGAGGGCCAGGGTGATGTGGGCCGCGGTGCTGGGCAGCGTCGAGTTGTGGTCGGTGTCGGTCTGCGGGCTGGTCCCTTCGAGGTCGAACTCCAGCTCGTCGCCCTTCTTGGTCATGGTGCAGTAGAGCTGCTGGGCCACGGCCTTGCGCGACTTGCGGTCCAGGGTGGTGACGTACTCCCGGGAGACCCACGCGCCGTCCGGCAGCGAGCGCAGCTTGGCCCGGGCCTTGGCCTCGGAGTCCTCGATCATGCGCTGCCCGGCCGCGGCCACGAAGTCCGCGCCGAACTTCTCCACCAGCCCCAGGTACCGTTTGGCGCAGACGTTGTTGCCCGCGATCATGGCCTTCATGTCCAGTCCCACGTACTGGGGGTCCCGGCACATGCCGGTGAGGGTGCGGAACACGTCCTCGCGGAACTCGTCCTTCTCGACGATCTTGAGGCCGCTGATGCAGATGCCCTCGTGGTAGATCTCCAGGGCGCCTCCCCGCAGGACGCCGCCGGTGTCCGCGGTGTGGGTGCTGGTGGCGGTCCAGGCGATCAACTCGCCCTGGTGGAATATGGGCTTGATGACCATCATGTCGTAGGTGTGGGAGCCGGCCACGTAGGGATCGTTGAAGAAGAACTGGTCGCCGTCGTGGAACCCCGGGGACTCCTCGAAGTACTCGATCATGTTCTTGATGGCCTGGGAGGTGGCGGCCGCGAACCGGAGGTGTCCGGAGCATGCCAGCACCATGACGCCCTTGGCGTCGTAGAACGAACTCATGCACTCGCCTCCCTGGGCCACGATGGGCGACGCGGTGACGCGCTGGAGCGTCATGCGCCCCTCTTCCCCAATGGCCCAGAGCCGATGGAAGTACATCTCGTAACGAATGGGATCGACCGCTGCTGGTTCCATCGCCGTCTCCCGTCTCCTATATTTCCATCACCAGGTTCAGGTACGGATCGACCGTGACGCGCGCTCCGGGCGGCACCGGTATGGTGGTGAAGGGCAACTCCAGGACGGCCGGACCCGCCACCTCGTTGCCTGCCTTGAGCAGCGCGTCGTCGTAAACCGGGGTCTCGATGAACTTCCGTTCCGGCCGGGTGAAATAGACGCCTCGCTTGCCCTTGACCGCCTGGGCGCCGTCCCCCTTCTCCACGGGCTGCGCCTTGAGCTGCGGCTTGGCGACCAGGCCCACCGCGTCCACCCGAATGGCGCTGATCTCGATACCGGCCTTGGTGTAGCCCGCGCCCACGCCGTAGAGCTCCTCGTATTTCTTCTCGAACATCTCCTGCAACTCCTGGAGCCGTGGGTCGGTGAAGCGGTCCCAGGACAGCGGGATCTCCACTCCGGCGGTCTGCCGGCGGTAGCGCATGGTGAAGAACCGGCGGAACTCCACCTGGTCGGCCTGGAAGCCCTCCGCGGTCATGGCCTCTCCGAGCTCCTTCTCGATGGCCTCGAGCCTCTGGTTCGGACCGTCGGGTTGGGTCGGGAGGATGTACTGGCAGGTCATCACCCGGGTGTGGATGACGTCCGCCGCGGCCACGCCGAAAGCCGAGAACACCGGCGACGTGGGGAAGATGTAGATCCGGTGGATGCCGAGTTCGGCGGAGAAGCCCGCGGCGTGGACCGGCCCGGCGCCGCCGAAGGCGTAGATCACGAACTCTTCCGGCAGGTAGCCGGTGCGCACCACCTGCTGGCGGATGAGGTCCGACATCTTGCTGTTGACGATGTCGTACACACCGGCCGCGGCCTCGACGTTGCTCAGCCCCAGCGGCTTGGCGATCTTCTCTTCCACGGCCTTCGCCGCCTTTTCCCGGTTCAGGGACTTGCGTCCGCCCAGGAAGTAGTCGGGGTCGATGATGCCCAGCACCAGGTCGCAGTCGGTGACCGTGACCTCCTCGCCGCCGGTGTCGTAGCAGACCGGCCCCGGGCTCGCGCCGGCGCTCTGGGGACCCACCAGCAGCCGGCCGGTCTCGTGGTCGACCCGGGCGATGGTGCCGCCGCCTGCGCCGATGGACTGGATGTCGATGATGGGCTGCAACATGCGGAAACGCTCGACGATGGGCTCGTTGGCGTATCGCCAATAGCCTTCGGTGATGAGGCCCACGTCGAAGCTGGTGCCGCCCATGTCCGCGGTGATCACGTTGGGATGGCCCAACAGGCCGGCCACGTAGGCCGACGCGATGGCGCCCCCCGCGGGCCCGGACTGGAGGTTCGACACCGGCGTGGCATGGGTTCGGTGGGCGACGCCGCCGTTGCCCTGCATGATCAGGAAGGGTCCCTTCAGGCCGCCCTCTTCCAGTTTGCCCTGGAGACCTCCGAGGTAACGGTCCACGGTGGGGCCGAGGAAGCTGTTGATGATGGCGGTGTTGGCCCGTGCGTACTCGCCCGCCACCTGGGCGAGCTCGCTGCCGAAGGACCAGAACACCTTGCGCGACGGGTCCGCCTCCAGGGCAAGGGCGCGCACGTCGTCCTCGTGCCTGGGGTTGGCCCAGGCGTGGAGGAAGCTCACCGCGATGGCCTCGCACCCTTCCTCGTCCACCAGCTTGCGGATGGCGTCCATCACGTCCTGGCGGGACAACGGCACCACCACCTCGCCGCGGTAATCGATGCGCTCGCGCACGCCCAGGACCCGTTCCCTGGGGACCAGGGGCTCGGGCTTGGTGACCCAGGTGGCGTGGCGGATCTCCTCTTCGGAGAGGCCGTCCACGCGCCCGATGGCGCGCATGATCTCCGTGGTGTCCTCGAACCCCCGGGTGGTGATGAAACCGACCTTGACCCCGGTGCGGGTGATCAGCGCGTTGGTGGCGACGGTGCTGCCGTGCTTGAACAGGACCGCCTGGCCCAGGAGCTCGGCGCGGTCCACGTCCAGCACCCGCGCGGCTTCGGCAAGGGCGTCCATGACGCCCCGGGAGAACTCATCCGGCGTGGTGGACGCCTTCGCGGTCCACACCTCCCCGCTCGGAGACATGACCACCACGTCCGTAAAGGTCCCTCCCGTATCGATACCGACGATATAGTCTTTCGCTTCGGCCATGCCTTTCCTTCCTCCTGATCCCGAACTCGACCCCGTTGCCTCGCACCGCCCCCGCCGGGAGGCGCCTGGCAACCTGCCGTCTCCCGCAACCTTCCGATGGAGCGCCCGGCCGACTCGGCGGCGGGACCTGCGGCGCCGAAGTTCCAGCACCCCGTTGCCTGCCGCAGCCGGGTTGCGCAGCAGAAGACACTAGCTAGCGCGTCCGGTCCCCGGATTCAAGGGGGCCTGACGATGGCAGGACACCAAGCCCGGATCGGACCGGCGAACGCTGGTTTTCATCCTCGGCGTTCGCGGTTCAAGGCGCGGCGTGCGGCGGGACTGCGCCTGCGGGGGCTGGGCTGCCAGTACGTCAGCTTGAGGAGCACATCGGTGGAGAAGTCCTGGCGATACAGGAGGTCGGCCTGATCACAATGGGCGATTGCTGTCGACCACGTCGATTGCTGCAAGAACAGCCGGCCAGCGTCAGCCGGAGCAGGAGTTTCTCGCGCAATGCATCCGGTCCGTTGCCGCTCACGATGCTTGAATCTCCTTCTCTGCCATCCTGTGCAGACCGTGCAGGAATTCGCGTTGCCGAACGCCGGGATCACCTTGCTTCGTCGCTTGATCTTCCAGTTTCCGATAATGTTCTTTGATTTTCGTCGGAGAGACAATATGCTCTGCGCCACCGTCTCCGGACTGCGATTGCCTCGCTTTGCGACGTGAATCGTCGATATAGCACTGTGCCAATTTCGCAGCTTCATCAACTTCCGTGAGGGGTGATATCTCGATTTGATTTTCCAGCCTGCTGCGCAAGGCCGGCAGCGAATATGAATAGCGGTTCCATGCGTCCGGGGTAATCGCCATCATCAAGAACAGCCGCCTCGGCAAAGCATCCACGATTGCCCGCACAGCGGACAGGTAGCGAACGACCGCACGTGGTCCGAGTACGCCGTCCTGCTTTTCGAGCTCGTCGAGCAGCAGGAATATCCCCTTCAGAACGCCAGCTTCGTCGCTTACCTGCACCAGATCCCGAAGTGCCGCTATCCTGGACTCCACCGTATCCAGGCGGAACTGAACCGCCAACGAGAGCCGATGGGCCTTCAGCAGGCGATGGCCCAGCAACCAATCCATCATCAGCTCAGTGACGCCCTCGTCGGTGGATTTCGCCAAGTGACGCAACGCAGCTCTCATGTCGTGGCTACGGGCCTCCTCGATCGGTGAATCGTCCGACCGCAAGGCACTGGCGAGTCCGCGGAGATGTTCGGCGCCCAGTTCCTCGAACAGGCGCCGCGTGGTGCCGTCAAACGAAGCCTCCGGATCGGCGAGGTAGCGAACGACGTAGTAGCCTTCCAGTTCCTGCAGCGCATCCCGAATCTCTTTTTCGCAATGATTCAGGAAGTTGGTCTTGCCAACGCCTTGCGTGCCTTTGACGACCACGACCTGGGATCGACCCTTGTCAAGGAAGGTAAAGATGCGGTCTTCGGCCTCTCCATCCGCCGCGAGAGGGTAATGGGGATTGTCCGCTGTCTGATTGGAAGCGGGGAAGGGATTCTCGAGAATGCCGAAGCGGTCGTAAAGACGACCGATCGCACCCGCGTTTTTGCTCTTCCGCAACCTGTCGCGCAAGCTCATGGCCGCTCCTCGATACGCAGACTTACGCTGGCCTTTCCTGGAATCAGGTAGTCGCCCCGATACAGACGCACAGGCATAGCGAAAGGCATTCCGTCAGCATTCTTACGCAGAACGTGCACAACGTGCATGTCGAAGGCGGTTTGCGTGGTGGATCCCTCCGTGGAGCGGCGCAACAGCCCGTCCTCGTTTGCCTGTTCCAATGCTCGCCGGGCGACTTCCGGATGAATGCCCTCATATTGGATCAGGGATTCCAGCCATCGGCCCGTGGCAACCAGAGCATCGCCGCTGTCGAGTTCCCTGAACCTCTGCAACGCGATCTGCGCGAAGGGACGAGCAGCCGGCCTCGCTGTGGTAGCGTATAAATCCCTACCGACCGACGCGCAAATGAACGCCAACTCGCCCAGTATGCGGTAGGTCGCAGCGCTGCGCGACAGGTCGGACATGTCTATGGGATGCCCGACTTTCGAGTCCGCAACGCGTGCGTGAAAAGCAGCAAAAGAGGGAGCCTGCAAGAGCGCATCGCGGAGTGCAGCGGCGTTTTCGTTCCGAAGTCCGGCCGAAAGACGACGCACGGACGGCGTGGACATCCAACGATCACCGTCCATATCGAGAAGACCGGCAGAAAGCAGGAAGCGCCGGTAATCGCCCGCATTTCGGGCATCGCGGACATTGAGCAGCGCGGCAACTTGCATGGCATCGAGCACTTGTCTGTCGTCCAATGCGCAAATCAACTGCAAGAGACGGTTTACACTCATTCGCTGGAACGACGCATTCGGAGTTGTGCGACCCGCAATAGTCGCTGCTTCCTTGTTCACCGTTTCTGTACGCAAACCCGAGGCCGGCGCATCGGACTGTTTGGTTGACACAGGGCTGCTAGCCGCCTCCTCTGCGCTGAACCAGAGGAGGTCATCCACGGAGTGGAAGGGCGACCATGACATACCATCGCTCAAGGCGGAGATCGTGATGGCGTCGCCGCTCTCCCATTGCAAGCGCGCGGTGCCGAAAGCCGTGGCCAGTTCCCAAAGAACCTGCACCAACGGGATGCTGTGGACGTCACCGCTGAACGGGTTGAAGGTCTGGCCCGTGAGCCGTGTGCCAAAGAAGTCGGCGTATTTCACCGCCGTAAAATAGAGCGGCGTCATACCTTCTGCCAAGGCCATACGGGCCAGACCTTGATCGCTCGTCAGCAACCGTACGGCATGGCCAGGCTCCGACTGGGCTTGATGATGCCTGGCGGCCTCCAAGATCAGCCGATCCGCATAGGCTGGCACGGGCACGCTGATATTGAGGTCCTTCAGTGCGCTGTCTCCTTCCTGCTGGAAGGCGCTACGAAGAGGGTCGCCGAGCAGATAGGTTCGTTCGATCTCCGTCTCCGCTTGCAGTTCAAGCCGCAAGAGCGCTCTCTGCCCTCCCTGGCTTTCCAGATGCCCGATCAGTTCATCCACACGGCGCAGCTTGCTCGTGTTATTCCTACGAACTTTCGTCTCGTTTGATCTTCGAATGCTGAAAAAACGGTCGGAGAAGTTGACCACTTCCATTTGCACGATGGCTGGTATCTTCACTCTGGCGGCCGGATGAAGATATCTTACGACGAAATCCAACGCGCCCTGCAGAACACCCGACGTATCCGACACCACGGTGGTGGCGCGGCGAAACGGCATCTCCTCGATGGCGGCCGGATCGAAGACGGGATGCAGAAGCCCGGTGCGGATTGCAGTCGAGGCCGTCTGGTCCAATGCGCGGGCAACCTTGGAGTAATCGTTGCTTCCTTCTTTCACTGCAAGCAATGAGGCCAATTTCGACTCCACCTCGCCCGCGTCCGGTACCAACCACTCGAAAGCTGCACTCATGAGCGCAGCATCCGGTGGCTCGTCTTCGGAGTCTGGTGCACTTCGCAGCAGCGAGACAGCGCCGAGGCAGAGCCAGCCGTTGCTGAAGGCGCGTTGCTCCTGTACGAGCAGGCGGCAACGTGGTTTGCGCCTGAACGCTTCCGCGATTCGAGACGCTGCGTGGTCTGGTGAGACGAGTACGGCAGTCATCGTATGGATACCGAGATCCCCGGACGATCCTTGAAGCACCGAATGAGCCACTTCAAGTGCAGCACCAAGGTCAACAGCGGATCAAGATCAACCGTCGTGTGCCCGGACTCCCAAGGAACTGAAGCGGCATTGCCGGCTTCAATGGCTTCTTCCGCCGCGGCGACGAACTCGTCGAGCACGGCAAGGGAGCGCTCGGCCGGTGGACGGGATACATCCAATCTGCCAAGGAACTCGCGAAGACGATTGCGGACTTCATCTTTCGAGACTCCGGCCAAAGCATCTTGCTGTAGCGGCCATGAGTACACCTCCGCTTGCATACGGTGCTCCGATGTCACCAACTGAAAACCCGTTTGCCCGCCACGCAGCGCGAGAGGATGAGACGGTGCATAATCCCGCCAGATGGACAAGTGGAGTTGAACGTTCGTTTCTGCGGCCACGGTCGCTCCCTCGAAACCAGCGCCAAGCGCGACAACCTACCCTTCAAAACCTGGCATGACTGTAACACATCTACCGCCAGGATCAGAATCTTCCCATGTGACACGAGACCTATAGGTCATACCCCCTTCGGAGAGAAATGACGTGATGCAGAAGTCTCAGTTCATCACCAGGCCGCCGTTGACGTGGAGGGTATAGCCGGTGATGTAGGTGTTCTCCGGGCTTACCAGGAAGTAGAACCCCTCGGCGACGTCCTCGGGCTGCCCGGTGCGGCCCAGGGGAATCAGCGGTTTCCACTTCTCTCGCGCTTCCGGGGTGGACTTCGCCAGCACCCGCGGGGTGTCCGTGGGGCCCGGGGCCACGGCGTTGACGAGGATGCCGTAGGGGGCCAGTTCCTGGGCCAGGGACTTGGTGAAGCCGATGACGCCGGCCTTGGCCGCGGAGTAGGGCGTGCGCAGGGCGCAGCCGGTGAACCCGTAGTTGGACGCGGTGTTGACGATGCGGCCGCTTCGCCTTTCCATCATGGCCGGCGCCACTTCGCGGCAGAAGAGGAACGTCCCTTTCAGGTTGACGTCCATGACCTCCCGCCATTCCGCCCAGGAGAGGTCCTCCACCGCTTTCACATGGATGGTCCCCCCGGCCAGGTTGGCGAGGAAGTCCACGGCCCCGAGGTCCCGGCGTACGCGCGCCGCCACGTCCTTGACGTCCGCGGCCCGGGTGACGTCCACCTCGTAGGCCCGGGCCTGCGCTCCCGCGGCGCGCAACTCGCCCGCGACCCGGTGGGCGCCTTCCCGGTCCGAGTCGGCAATGGCCACGGCGATGCCCGCCCGGGCGAACCGCAACGCCACGCAACGTCCGATGCCGTTGGCGCCGCCGCTGACGATGGCCACCTCGCTCAACTCAGGCTCCTTCCCGTGACCGCGCCGACTCGCGCCGGAACCGGATCAGAGGAAGTCCTCCAACCGGACCTGGTCCGCCCCCATGGGCTTCAGGCGCTCGAACTCGAACCGCCGGGCGGGGTCGCACTCCGGCGGCTTGGTGGCGTCGATCATCACCTTTCCGCCCACCCGGTGCCAGCCCGGCGCCCCGGGGGCGCCCACCTCCCGGCACGAAGGGTCCATGGCGTGGACCCTGGCCCCGGGTATGGTGATGATGTCCTCGGCCGGGTTCACGCGCGTGGAGACGGCCCACAGGACGTCCGCGTAGTTGAAGATGTCCACGTCCTCGTCCACCGCGATGGCCACCTTGGGATGCTGGTACTCGCTGGACAGGGCGGCCATGAGCACGTTCCTGGCCTCGCCGTAGTAGCGGGCGTTCATCTGCACCACCACGCCGAAGATCCCCGGCAGCACCAGCACGTTCCTGACCTGGGCGCCGCCGCCGACGCTCCGTATGCGCCGGAGTATCTGCGACGACATGGGCACCTTGTGATAGACGCACCCCTCCACCTCGGCGCCGTTCTGGATGTTCTTGAATATGGCGTCGCCCCGCATGGTCATGGCGTTGACCCGGAACACCGGGTTCTGTCCCGCTCCCGCCAGGTAATAGTCCTGGAACTCGCTGAAGGGGCCTTCCTCCTCCCGCACGTTGGGCAGGATCTCCCCTTCCAGCACCACCTCCGCCTGGGCCGGCGCCTCCATGTCGATGGTCTCGCACTTGACCATCTCCACTTCTTCCTGCAGCAACGCCGACGCGATGGCGAGCTCGTCCGCGCCGTAGTCCGTGGTGGTGGCTGCGGCAAAGTAATACATGGGGTGGTGGCCGATCATGACCGCTACCGGCATGCCCTCGCCCCTGGCCTCGTGCTTCCGGTAGTTGATCCAACCGTGCCGGGGATAGAGCAGGATGCCGGTCTTGCGCGGCCCCTTCATCTGGAGGCGGTGGAAGCTCAGGTTGCGGCGCCCGGTGTCCGGGTCCTTGGAGATCATCAACCCCGCGGAGATGAACGGGCCGCCGTCCCGGACGCCGCACTGGTGGATGGGCAGGGTGGTGATGTCCACCCGGTCGCCCGTGAACACTCGTTCCTTGACCGGCCCCGAGGACACCAGGCGGGTGGAGCCGCTCTTTCCGGTGCGCCGGACGAACTCCGGCACCATCTCGTCGCGGTCGCAGCCGAAGGCCAGCGGCGCCAGCCGGACGTCGCCCGGGGCCTGCCCGAGGCAACGCCATCCCGGGAAACCCTCCAGGTTGTCGAACAGCAGCGCCCGTTCCCGGGACTGCCACAGGAGCGCGCCCATCTGCGTCCGCGGGTCCACCGGCTTGGAGACGGTGTCGAGCAGACCCGCGCCGCGCAACTGGTCGATCCAGGTGCGTATGTCCTTCTTCATCCGGCTGTTCCGCGGTCCCGAGACGGGTCCGAAGCCGCCGTCCGACGCGGGAACGCGCCGGACGACGGTCGGGTCGGTCGGGCTATTTCTTCTTGCGCGCCTGGAGCGCGGGGATGTACTCGTTCTTGAGGTAGTCCCATCCCGGCGAAGGCCGGAGCATGGTCCGGACGATCTTGTCCACGTCCGCGCCGCGGAAGTAGTCCAGCTTGAGGCCGAAGATCCGCTCCCACTCCTTTACGTAGGCCGGGTCGGAGTACATCTTGTCGAACGCCGCCCTGATGGCGGCCACACGGTCCGGGGGCGTGCCGGGAGGCACTACCAGGGTCCGGTTCAGCGTCCGCATGGTGGGGCCCGTCAGCTTGTATGCCTCCCACGCCGGACCCGAGGGAGCCTTGCCCTTTACCTGCTTATAGACTTCCTCGAAGGTCGGGATGTCCGTGCCCGGCGAGCGCACGACCTTTCCGTCCGGGGTCAACACTCCGCCCTGCCAGACGACCACCGCCACCCCCTCCTTGACGGGTCCGTAGTAGCGCCCCCCAGTGCCGAGCACGTGGTGGAGCCCGGTGCCGCCGACGTACGAGACCTCCCCGGACAGGAACGCCAGGGCCATCTGGGCCGTGCCCGGGTAACCCACCGCGTAGCTGTAACCCTCGATGCCGAGCAGGTCGAGACCGATCACGTCGTTCAGGAACGACGGGCCGGTGATGGAGCGGCCGGAAACCGCGATCTTCGTCGGATCGATCCTGGTCAACTCGACGCCGGTCCTGACCTCGAGGAAATCCCGGACGATGGCCGCGGAAGCGCCGCTGGTGCCGAAGATCGCCGGCATCTTCATCAAGTCGTAGTTGGGCTTGGGGTCGTTCAGGGCCTGGCTGCCCAGGTGGGAGGTGCCCATGATGGACCAGGTCAGGCCGTCCTTCTTCGCCTTGTTGGCGATATAGGCGCCATGGATGAGGCCGGCCGCTCCGGGCATGTTGATCTTGACGACCTTCCTGGGCATGCCCGGAAGGTACTTGCCGATGGAGCGGGCGATCAACCGACCTTCGGTATCGTGCCCTCCTCCGGGAGAATACCCGGAGAGTATCTGGATCCTCTCGCCTTCGGTAAACGCCTGGGCGGAACCCTGGACCAGGAGCCAGAGCATCGCCAGGAGCGCCAGGGAAACGCCGCATTTCACCATGAGATTCCTCCCTTCCGGGTTCGCTCGCTCCACAGGCCGTCAGGAACCGGCGAACTTGCGGAGGTAAGCCTGCCATTCGGTGGGCGCCATGGTTTCGTCCCGGATCTTCTCCGCCTCTTCCGGCGTGACGAGGACCGGCGCCAGTTTCTGGCCGAAGACCCTCTCCCAATCCTCGATGAAGCCCGGGTCCGCGGCCATCTTCGCGATCCCCGCACGCAGCTCCGCGACCTTGGCCGGCGGCGTGGCCGGCGGCAGCACCAGGGTCCTGGTCAGCTTGGCCATGCCAAGGCCGATGGCACGCCACGACTCCCAGTCGAGCCCGGAGGGGTCCTTGCCGTGGACCTCCCGATAGACTTCGAACAGCGTCGGCACGTCCCCCTTCACCGTATCGGAACGGACGACGGTCCCGTCCTCCTTGAGGATACCGCTCTGCCACACGGGAAAGACCAGACCCCTCTCGTGCATATCGACGAACGCGCCGCCGCCCACCAGGTGGGCATCGCTGGCAACGAAGAAACTCGCCTCGTCCCGCTCCATGGCGGCCTTGATGGGCGACGTCCCCCGATAGGCGCAGACCGCCTTGAAGCCCTCCACCCCGAGTAGCTTCAACGCCAACTGGCCGCGCAGACACGAGGATCCCTGCTTGGACCGGCCCGCCAGCGCGATCCTGGAGCGGTCCACCTTGGTCAGGAACTCCCTGGCGTTCTTCGCCCCGAGAAAGTCCCTGACGATATGGACCTGGATGCCGGCCACGGACCAGATGATCGGCATCCTGGCGAGGTCGTACTTGACCATCTCCGGCGGCGAGAGCACCGCCTGGAGTCCGTGGCTGCTGCCGAACAGACCGATGGTGCCCCCGTCCGGCTTCGCCCGGTTATAGACGTAACTCGCCATGATCATGCCGCCGGCCCCGGGCATGTTCTGGACCAGGACCTTGGGGTTTCCCGGAAGGTATTGGCCGAGGTGCCGCACCATGATGCGCGCTTCGAGGTCATGCCCGCCCCCGGGCGGATAACCGATCAGGATCCGGACGTTCGAGGCCTGGGCGAACGCCGTCCCCCCGGCCAGGAGCAAGCTCGAAAGCAAAAGCAGGAACAGTGTGCGCCAACCCGCCAGTCTCGTTCTCTTCATGACGTTTACTCCTTACCCGTGGACTGCCCCATCCCACCCGGTCCGGGCCTCGAACGCAAACGGGCTGAGGACTTCAGTTGACCCGAGATCCTCAGCCCGTTCGATGTTCGGCCGCTCCGTCCGGGACCGACCGGCGCCGAGAGCTTCGCTGGCGCGAGCCCAGGACACTCTCTCCGCGCGAAGCCTATTTCTTTTTCGCTTTCGGCTTGGGGATCGACATCTTGGCCGTGGCCAGGGTGTTTCCGTCACCGTCCACCAACTCGACCTGGTAGTCGCCGGGCTTCAGCAGCCTCTTGAAGGTCCGTGACCTGATGCTCCACACCGAGGCCACCGAGCCGTTCGCGTCTGCCTTCTCGAACGCCGGCTTGGCCAAAAAGCTCACGTCGGACAGTACCCCGCCCATCATGGTCCGGACGCCGACCTCCTGGCCCGCCTTCAGCCCTGACGCAAAGAGCAGCACCGGTCCGGCCTTCTTCAGTGTGCCGGGGGACACCTTGAACATCACCTCGCCCGCCATCGCCGCGGACGACAACAGGAACAACGCCCCCAGGACTACCGCCATGCCGACCAGCCCCTTCTTCGCAACCATAAGCCACCTCCTTTGGGTTTTGATCTTCCACTGATCCAGACAGCTTCGACCTTTTTATACGTAAGCCTCGACGATAATGTCAAGAGCCTTGCCAGGCAAACTTTCCGCCCCGCGGTCAGATCGGAACCAGACCCGAAAGGCGCCTTTCGACCAGACCCAGGATGAACTCCTGGGGCGCGTTCACCAGCCCCGGAGGCCAGGGGATGTGGAGCACCATCTCGAACACGCCGATCATGAAGACCACCATGATTACCGTGTAGGCCACGGCGACCTTCCACGACTCGCCCGCCTGGAGGGAAAGGTACAGGAGCAGGAAGAGCGGCACGCTCAGGATGAACCCGATGACCCAGATGGACAGGTACAGGCCGAAGATCCATCCGAAGACGTTGACCGCGCGCCGGATCACCACCGCCACCGGTACGCTGCGGTCCACCGGCAGGTCCATCATGCCGGCCGCGTCTTCGCCGCCGTCCTTGCCGCGGAACAGGTCCAGCCCCAGTTGGAGGAAGCACAGGAGCATGGTGGGAATGCCGATGGTCCACGGGAACAGCCTCGCCTGGTATTGCCACTGCTTGGCGGTGGCCACCAGGGCCACCATCCACAACAGGACGACGACCGTGAACAACGCGCCCGGGTTGGCCCTAAGCTTCATCGGCTTCCCTGCCCTGTCCGCGCCCGACCCGCGCCTCCCGCGTACGCTGCAGCTCCTGTTGCCTGCGCGTGCTGCGGATGCCGTAGTACAGGCTCCCCGCGATGAGCACCGACACCACGAGGACGATGGGGCGCAACATCCACTCGGCACCGTAGCGGCTGATGGAGATGAAGAGGTAGTTCTCGATGATGCCGCTGAGGACGAGGCCCAGGATCAGCGGCGGCCGGGGCCAACCGAACCGCTTCATGAACCAGCCCAGGAGCGAGAAGAGCAGCAGCGACCACAGGTCCCCGTAGTGTCGGGTGGCCTGGAACGACGCCAGGAACACGATGACCACCACCAGCGGGGTCAGCAGGTTGATCCGCACCATGGCGATCTTGGCCAGGGTGTTGGTCAGCAGCATGCACAGCACGGTGCCGAAGACGTTGGCGATGGCGAGGCTCCAGATCATCGTGTAGGTCACCGCCAGGTCCTTGGTGAGCATGGCCGAGCCCGGGGTCAGCCCCTGGATGGTCATGGCGCCCAGCAACAGGGCCATGGACGCGCTGCCGGGCACGCCGAAGGCGATGGTGGGGATCAGCGCCCCGCCCTCCTTGGCGTTGTTGGCGGCTTCCGGCGCAAGGACGCCGCGCACGTCGCCGGTGCCGAAGGTCTTGTTGGCGTCCTTCTCCGTCTGTATGGCGTGGCCGTAGGCGAACCAGTCCACCACCGACGCGCCCAGCCCCGGTATGGCGCCGACGAAGACCCCCACCACCCCGCAGCGCAGGACCAGGAACCAGTTGCGGAAGGTGTCCCGGATCCCCGTCATGACGCCCTTCAACCGCTCCTTGGGCACGTCCGCAATGCGCGTGCCCCGGATGGTCAGATCGACGATCTCGGGGATGGCGAAGATCCCCAGGGCCACCGGCACCAGGGGCACGCCGTCCCAGAGGTACAGTTGACCGAACACCCAGCGGAGCACGCCCGTCTGGGGATCCATTCCCACCATGCCCACGCACAGGCCGATGGCGCCGGCGATGAGACCCTTCACCGGGGCGTTGCCGCTCAGCACCGCGACCATGGAGATGCCCAGGAGACCGAGCATGAAGAATTCGGGGGAGCCGAACGCCAGCACGATGGGGCGCAGCACCGGGATGGAGAGGGCGAGCACCAGCGACCCGAACACGCCGCCCAGCAGCGACGCCATGTAGGCGCCGCCGAAGGCCCGTCCGGCCTCGCCCTTCTTGGCCATGGGATGGCCGTCGAGGATGGTGGCCTGGGACGCCGAGGTGCCGGGGACGCCGAAGAGCACCGAGGGTATGGTGTCGGAGGTGCTCGTCACCGAGATCAGGCCGATCATGATGGCGAAGGCCTCGAAGGAATCCATGTCGAAGGTGAAGGGCAGGAGGATGGCAAGCCCCACGAGCCCCCCCAGACCGGGGATCGCGCCCAGGGCCAACCCCATGAGGACGCCGATCAACAGATACCCCAACCGGGTCGGAACCAGGAGGTTCTCGAACGCCGCGGTGGCGGCTTCCAGCATGGGAACTCCCTTCAGCCCGCACGGAAATCCACAGGGATATATCGGGGTCTGGAAAGGCTGTCAACCCGCGCCGGGAAGGATGCGTCCTGCCGGAGGTTTGTGTGGAAAGGGCCGCTAGTGTACCGTCCCGCAGGTAAGTGGTATAATCATGGCTGAAGGTAGGAAAGGAGTCCAGCCATGCCCCGAGGTCGTCCAGTGGAGGCCATTGTTCTCGAGGATGCGGAGAAGACCCAACTTCTGAGGCTCGCCAACGCGCTCTCCCTGCCGAACGGACTGGTGCGACGGGCACAGATCGTCCTGGCCTGCGCCCGAGGCGAACCCAACGCTTCCATCGCCAAGCGAATGAACCTGACCCCTGCCACCGTTGGCAAGTGGCGCAAGCGCTACCACGCACAGGGAATCCAGGGCTTGCACGACGAACTGCGTCCGGGACGGCCCCGCACCCACAGCGACGAACGAGTCGCCGAAGTCATCCATACCGCCCTGCAAACCACTCCCGCCAGCGGCGCCACTCACTGGAGCACACGCGCCATGGCCGCACACACGGGCATCTCCAAGAGCACCGTACAGCGCTGGTTCCGCCTGTTCGGTCTCCAGCCCCACCGCCAACGCTACTTCAAACTCTCGGCTCTTCCGGCTTTTGTGTGGGTAAGGTAGGAGAGGGAGGGGGTGCGACAGGGTCAGACCCTAGGAGTTTGCGCTGCAGGGAATAGTGGGTAGGATAGAGGGGTAGGAAGGCGGGGTTGGAGGGAGATGCCGACGAGATTTTGACCTTATGAGCCGGAGCAGATGCTGCTGCTGTCACCGAAGTTGCAGGAATGGCTGCCGGAAGGGCATTTGGCGCATCATGTGAGGGACTTGGTGGAGGGGCTGGATTTGACGGCGTTTTATGCGCCGTATGAGCCTCGGATGATGTTGAAGGTGCTGCTGTACGGATATGCGACGGGGGTGTTTTCTTGGCGTGGGATAGCGAGGAAGTTGGAGGAGGACGTGGCGTTTCGGGTATTGGGAGCGGGGAACTTTCCGAGTCATCGGACGTTGAGCGAGTTTCGTCGTCGGCACCTGGAGGACTTCGAGGAGTTGTTCGTGGAGGTGGTGCGAGTGGCGCGGGAGCTGGGGATGGCGAGTTTGGGGAAGGTGTCGGTGGACGGTGACCATCAGTTGATTGTGGCTACGGAGTTGACGGCCAACGCGAGCGACCAGGGGGCGATGGTGGGGCTGCTCGACGAGGTGAGGGAGAAGTTCGGGGTGCAGCCCGAGAAGGTGCTTGCGGACGCGGGGTACTGCAACGAGCGGGACTTGTCGGAGTTGGAAGCACGAGGCATCGATGGGTATGTGGCGACGGGGCGGGAGGGCAAGAGGGCAGTGATCCGGGACCCGCATCGGAACCCTGCGACGTACCGCATGGGGAAGAAGCTGGCCACCTCGGAGGGACGCAAGCAGTACGCGCAACGCAAATGGCTGTCGGAAGCCCCCCATGGTTGGATCAAGGAAGTCCTGGGATTCCGACGATTCCGTGTCCGGGGCTTGGCCAAGGTGCGAGGGGAATGGGACTTGGTGTGCCTGGCGCTGAACCTCAAGCGTCTGCAAACCCTTGCGGCTGCGTGAGGGAGTCGGCTCGCCCGGGAGACATGGCCAACCGGACCCACAGGAGGCCTCTCGTCCGACTCCTCGAACCCTCTCCCGGGCCCTGCGCGCCATTGCACACTCCCCGGTCCCGGCACTCCTGCCCATCCTCCCATCCAATCCACTCCCCCATCTGTTCCCTCGTCCTGCAAAAAAACTTCCTGCGGCGCAGGCTCCCAGGGAGGGTATTCCAGGGAGGGAAAGAGCGGTAATGAGCGAAGGAACCGAGAGAACCACCATCCGCCCGGCGGCCAACCTGCTGCACGCCAGGACCCTGGCCATCGTGGGCGCGTCGCCCAAGGGCAACTGGCCCAACCTGATCTTCCACAACCTCAAGGCCGCGGAGTTCCCCGGCAAGGTCTTCCTGGTCAATCCCAACTACCGGGGGATATGGGACGCGCCCTGCTATCCCGGTCTGGACGCGCTGCCGGAGCCCGCAGAGCACCTGTTGATGCTGGTGCCGACCCGGGCCGTGATCCCGACCCTGGAGCAGGCGGCGCCGCTGGGGGCCAAGGCGGCCACCATCTACAGCGCCGGCTTCGGCGAAGGCAGCGACCCCGGGAGCCACGAGCGCGGCCGGGACTTGGCGGAGTTCTGCGAGCGGAGCGGCATGGTCTGCTGCGGCCCCAACTGCATGGGTGCCTCCTCCGTGAACCGGCGCATGATGACCTATGCGCAGCGTCTGCCGCTGCTCAAGCCCGGTCCGGTGGCGGCCGTGTTCCAGAGCGGAGGCTCGTTGGGAAACTGGATGAAGGGCGCGGGGGAGCGCGGCATCGGGTTCAGCTACGCCATTTCCAGCGGCAACGAGGTCAGCCTCGACGTGGTGGATTACCTGTCCTTCCTCATCGACGACCCGGAGACCGGGATCATCCTGCTCATGGTGGAGGGAATCCGACGGCCGAAGCTGTTCCTGGAGACCGCGGCCAAGGCCTTGGAGAAGGACAAACCCGTCATCGTGGTGAAGCTGGGCCGGTCGGAGATGGGGAGACGCCAGGCCATCTCGCATACGGGCTCGCTGGCCGGCGACGACGAGGTCTTCTCGGCCGCGTGCAAGCGGTATGGGATGGTGCGCTGCCACAGCCTGGAAGACCTCACCGAGATGACCCTGGCGTTCCTGCCGGGCCGGCGCCCCCGCGGCGGACGCTCGGCCATCGTGGTCAACTCCGGGGGCATGAAGGGGATCCTGCTGGACCACATCGAGGAGGTGGGCATCGAGTTGGCCGCCCTGGGCGATGCGTCCAACCGGGCGTTGCGCCCCCTCATTCCCGACGACCTGGTGGTGGAGAACCCCCTGGAGTGCGGCGTCGCGGGTTTCGGCAACGAGAACACCTTTGCCGAGATCGTCCGGATCCACGCGGAGGACGAAGGCGTGGACCTGCTCGCCATCCACGGGGAACTGCCCCGCTTCGGCGAAAAGCGCAATCCCGACCTGCTGCGGAAGATCGCGCGGAGCATCGACAAGCCCATCGTGGCCCACGCGCGCTCCACCTACAGCCTGATGGACGAGAGCCGCGCGTTCCAGGAAGCGTCCGAAGTGCCGCACCTGCAGGGCATCAAGGCCACGCTGCGGGCGCTCAACGGCCTTGGCGCTTACGGCCGTCGCCGGCGCGTGGGAATCCCGCAGGTCCCCCCGGCCGACGGGAGTCCGGACGAGCTGCAAGGGGCCGCGTGGCGGCAACGGTTGGCCGCCTGCGGGTTGACGCTTCCCGCGGAGGCCGTGGCCGACGGGCCGGCGGACGCCGCGGCCAAGGCTGCGGCAGTGGGTTTCCCCGTGGTGTTGAAGCTGCAATCGCCGGAGGTGGTCCACAAGACGGAAGTGGGCGGCGTGGTGGTGGGGCTGGGCTCCGCGGAAGCGGTGGAAAGCGCGGGCGCAGGGTTGTTGGCCAGGGGTCCGGCCGATGCCCGGCTGCTGGTGCAGGAAATGGTCACCGGCACGGAGGTCCTGCTCGGAGCCCGGGTGGACCCGCAGTACGGCCCGTTCGTCATGGTGGGTCTGGGGGGGATCTTCGTGGAGGTGCTCGAGGACGTGGCGTTGCGTCTGGTCCCGGTGACCGGCGAGGACGCCGAAGCCATGCTCCGGGAGCTCAAGGGCTTCCGTATCCTCGAAGGAGTACGCGGCCAGAAGCCCCGGGACGTGGACGCGCTGGTCCGGGCCATCACCGGCATGTCCGCTCTCTTCGCCGCGCACCGGTCCCACTTGAGCGACCTGGAGGTCAACCCGTTGATCGTGAGGGAGGCGGGCGCGGGGGTGGCTGCGGTGGACGTGAGGGTGGTCCGAAAGCCCCGGGACCGTTGACGGACGGCCTCGGTCCACGGAGGTCCACGTCCCCTCTGCGATGACCCCTCTCGAAAAGCTCGCGGTGGCGTTGATGGGCGGCTCCTGGGCCATAGCGGGCGGCATCCTCCTGCTGCCCTTCCTGGATCTGGAACACAACAAGCTGGCGGTGGCGGCCGGCGTGTACTTCGTCAGTCAACTGGTCTTCTGGGCCGGTTGCCTCATCGGCGGGAGGGAGGTGGTGCGGCGCTACCGGGAACGGTTCCCCTGGCTGGACTGGCGCCGGAGACGGCGCTGACGGGGCGCGCCCGCACTCCGCCCTACGATACGGAAGGGAACGGCGGTCAAGCATTGAGGCCAACGTCGTTTCGCAGGCCGCGATAAACTGGACTACGGTACCTCAGCACCCGAACACTGCGTCCAGTTCAATGCGCAGGCCGGGAAGGAGCGGGGTAGTGAAGGCGTCGGTCCCGCGGTAGCTTCCGGTGGCCGCGAACCGGTCGTTCTCCAGACGGAAGGTCTCCACGGTCCGGTCCACGGGGTGGACAAGCCAGTACTCGGATACTCCGTGGCGGGCGTAGATCTCCCGCTTGACTTGGCGGTCGCGCCGCTCGGTGGAGGGCGAGGCGACCTCGATGGCCAGGTCCGGGGCGCCGTGGACGTCGCGTTCGGTGACGAGGTGCGCTCGCGCCGCGGACACGAACAGCACGTCCGGCTGCACCACGTTGGTGTCCGAAAGGTACACGTCCGTGGGGGCGGCGAACACTCTGCCCAAGCCGTTGCTCCTGACGAACGGCGCGAGCAGAACGGTCAGGTTGACCAGGACCGTCTGGTGTGTCGTCGTCGGCGCCGGCTCCCGGACCAGTTGTCCTTCGATGAGCTGGTAGCGCACGTCGTCCGGGGTGTTCAGGTAGTCTCGATAAGTGAACGAACGGGGTTGAGTCTGCGTTGACATCATGGACCTCCTCGTGGATCTCCGCATGCGGAGCCGGTCCCCCGGTTCCGGTGGGGCTCGGCGAAAGGGCACAGGCGGTTCGCCGTGACGATGGCCCGGTTCGGCGCGTCGAACCCGGTCCTCAGGTCGAAGTCCCTGTGCATCACCGAGGCCGGATCGTCGGTGTGCACGGCTCCGAACAGGTGCCCCATCTCGTGGACCAGCGCCGCGGCGTCGTGGGTCAGTTCGCCGTCGTCGTACGCAAGGGAGTCGCCGACGTGGCTCACGATGTAGTTCCCCAGTCCTTCGGCGCAGTTGCCGAAGCGGTCCGCCCGGGCGCGTCCGCCCCGGTAGTAGTCGAGGGGCTGCCGGGTCAACCCGATGACCACGTCGTGGGGCAGGTTGCCGCCGGCCCGGGGGTACGAGCGCTTGAGGCGTCTCATCAGGGTGACCGAAGAGGTGGTGGTTCCCTCCACGCGCCAGGGCTCCACGGCCTGCGGCGCCAGCCGGATGCCGAACGCCGCCTCGTAGTAGTCCGATGCGGCTCGCAGCAGGCCCCGGGCGGTGTCGCGCCAGCGCGGGTCCGTCCTTCGCAGCGCGGGGTCGGCCACGAGCTTGACCTGGACCACCCGCACCGGTCCGGACCCTCGGCCCGGCGGGTCGGCGGCGCAGCCCGCGGCCAGCAAGGCGCTAAAGACGAACCCGGTCGTCAGCCGGCGCGTCGTCATCGGTGAGGACCTCCACGTCGTCCTGCTCCAGCGGGCCGTTGTAACAGGATTTCCGGATCTTGCTGACCGGCTTGGGAAAGAGGTCCCGGTCGAGGCGGCGCGCCCGCCGTTCCATCTCCTTCGTGCTCACGCGGTCCGGGGACTTGCTGGCCAATACGACCACGTTCTGGACCTCGCGCAGCACGTAGCCGCGGTTGCCGAAGGTGGGAAAGGTGTAGAGTTGCGGGAACACGCTCTTCATGGTCTTGATGGCGGCGCGGATCATGGCGCTGTCGCTTCCGTGCAACGATCCGATGAGGTTGGCCGCCAGCACTCCCTCGGAGGTCAGCTTGCGCCGGGCGGCGGCGAAGAACTCGCGCGTGACCAGATGGAAGGGCACGTTGTCCGCGTAGTAGGCGTCTAGCAGTATCAGGTCGAAGCGGCGGCGGGTCCGCGCGAGGAACTCGCGGCCGTCCCCGCGATGGACCCGCTGGTTCGGATCCTCTTCGAAATGGAAGAACTCGCGGGCGACGTCCACCACGTGGGGGTCGATCTCGATGGAGTCGATCTCCATCCCAGGGAACTCCTTGTGGTACTTCTTGGCCATGGACCCGCCGCCGAGGCCGATGATCAACGCCTTGGCGGCGTCCGGCTTGAGTACCAGCCCCAGGGAGGCGAAGCGGGAGTAGAGCAACTCCAGCGAGGTGGGGTCCCTCAGGTCCATGGAGCTCTGCAGGGTGCCGTCGAAGTAGAGGTAACGCCGCTCCCGGGTCTCTTCCACGCGGATGCGGTGGTACTCGGTGTCCTTCTCGTACAAGGTCCTCGCCCAACCCCTCCGCAGCGTCCCCGGGGACGCCGGCGACGAACGTCCGCCCCGTTCCGCCAACCAGGCCAGGAGGCGCTGCATGGGGTTCATGCGCACGGTCCGGCAACGGGACCGGCGTCGTCACAGTTGGCTGTAGTACGAGTCTTCATGGACCAGCGGCATGGGCTCCAGCAGCTCCTCGGAGATGCCGTCGATGAACTGGGACGGACGCGAGAACACCATCCCCAGGGACTGGTCGTACACGCGCGCGGGATAGGCGAAGAACAGGTTCTCCTTGGCGCGCGTGGCCGCCACGTACAGCAGTCTCCGTTCCTCTTCCAGCTCCTCGAGGCTGTTGGTGTTGTAGTACGAAGGGAACCGCCCTTCCAGGGCCCAGATGACGAACACCGAGTGCCACTCCAGCCCCTTGGCGGAATGCACGGTGGACAGCACCAGGGGGCCTTCGTCGGGTTCGACGGCGAGGGTTTCGTCCACGCTGGCGGAGGGCGGCTCCAGCGCCATGTCGGTCAACAGGCGCTCGACGCTCTGGTAGCGTTCGGTGAGGCCCTGGAAGTGCTCCAGGTCCCGAATCCGCTTCGGGTAGTCGTCGGCATGCTTCTGCTTGAGTATGGGGAGGTAGTATCGCATCAGGTATCGGGTCATGTCCGCGGGACGGGTCTTTTCCGCGCATTCTCCGAGGACCTGGCCCAGAGTCTTGAGCCCCTGCTTCGCCCTGCCGCGGGATTCCACCCGGTCCAGGCATTGGCCCGGGTCGTCGTGGGCCAGGATCCGGTCGATGAGCTTGCGGCTCATACTGGGGCCGACGCCTTCCAGCAACGTCAACACCCTGTTCCAGGAAACTGCGTCCCTGGGGTTGCTGACCACCCGCAGGTGCGCCAGCAGGTCCTTGATGTGGGCCGATTCCATGAACTGGAAGCCGCCGCGCTTCACGAAGGGGATGTCGCGCCGCGCGAGCTCGAACTCGAGGTCGAAGGAATGGAAGCTGGAGCGGAACAGCACCGCCATGTCCCACAGGGGAACTCCCTCCTCCCGCAGCTCCAGCACGCGCTGGCACACGAAGCGCGACTGCATCTGCTCGCTTTCCGCCTGGACCAGCAGCGGCGCCTCGCCCTTGCTCTTGCGGCTGAAGAGACGCTTCTCGTAGCGCTCCGCGGCCCGGGAGATGATCTCGTTGGTGAGCCGCAGGATGGGTTGGGTGCTGCGGTAGTTCTCCTCCAGGGGGATGAGGGTGGTTCCCGGAAACCGGTCGGGGAAATCCATGATGTTGCGGAAGTTGGCGCCGCGGAACGAGTAGATGCTCTGGGCGTCGTCGCCCACGGCCATGACGTTGTCGTGGGTGCAGGCCAGCCCGCGGACGATGTCGGACTGCAGGCGGTTGGTGTCCTGGTACTCGTCCACCATGATGAAGCGGAACTGGTCGGACAGCCGGCGGCGCAGGTCCTCCCGGGAGTCCAGGAGTTCCTTCAGCCGGGTCAGCAGGTCGTCGTAGTCCAGCAGCGACTTCTCGCGCTTGTAGTCCCGGTAACGCTCCTCGATGACCACCAGCTCTTCCAGGAAGTCCGCCAGATGGGAGTAATCGCGTTCGACGAGGTCCGGAAGCGTCACCTGCCGGTTGCGGGCGAGGCTCTGGATCTCCATGATGGTCTGCTTCCTGGGAAAGCGCTTCTCCCGGGCGTCCAGGCCCATCTGGGCGCGCAAGAGCCGGATCACGTCCTCGCTGTCGGAACGGTCCATGATGGTGAAGCCCGGCGCGAGTCCGAGGAGTTGGCCATACTTTCTCAGCACCATGTTGCCGAAGGAGTGGAAGGTGCCGCCGGCGATGCGCTCGCAACGGGAGTCGGTCAGCAGGCTCGCGCGCCGAAGCATTTCGTCCGCCGCCCGCCGGGTGAAGGTGAGCAGCAGGATGGACCCGGGGTCGATCCCCCGCTCGATGAGCCGGGCCACCCGGTACACCAGCGTCCGGGTCTTGCCGGTGCCGGCGCCGGCGATGACCAGCAGCGGACCTTCGAGGAACATGGCCGCCTGGCGTTGCGCCTCGTTGAGTTCCTGCTCGTAGGCGATGGCCGCCGCGGGCGACAGCGCGGGGTCGGTGCTCTTGAGGATGTACTTGCGCGCCAAACGTCTGCTCCGGGTGGTTTCCGGGACGGCTCGCTCCGAACGCCGGGACCGGCAGCCTGCCGGCCTTGGGGAAGCGCAGCCCAAGGTTACCACAACCGCTGTCCCTCGCAAAGATTCCGGGTTCGCAGTTGCAAACCCCGCGGCAAAGAACTAAACAGGCTGCGACCCTCGACCGGATGGGTTCATGGTGGCCAGCGTCCTTGCCGTTGCAGTCCGATTCCGTCGCGTTTTCGCAACCTTGGTTGTCGGGGTTGCGCTCCTTTCCGATCCGTCGTTTCCCCTTGCCCAGTCCCGTCTCGACGGCGTGGTGGTCTCGGACCACGATGCGGCCGTCAGGGCGGGCATGGGGATCCTGGAGCAAGGGGGCAACGCCGTCGATGCCGCGGTGGCGACCGCGTTCGCCCTGGCGGTGGTGGACCCGGCGTCGTCCGGTCTGGGCGGCGGCGGGGTGATGGTGCTCTACCAGTCGAAGGGGAACAAGGCCCATGCGCTGGACTTCACGCCGGTGTCGCCCGCGGCGGGTCTGTACCGGAAGGAGGACGGCGTGGGCAGGGACGTGCTGGCCGCCGGTCCCCTGGCCGTGGCGGTCCCCGGGACCGTCGCGGGCCTGGTCGATGCCCTGAAGCGGTTCGGCGCCCTGCCGTTGGAGACGGTGCTGGCCCCCGCCATACGCCATGCCGCGGAAGGGTTTCCGGTGACGCCCCGACTCCACCGGACGATCCGGGAGAACCTGGCCGTGCTGCGGCAACGCGCCGACCTCGCCGGCGTTCTCCTGAAGGCGTCCGGCGCGCCCCACGAGGTGGGAGAAGTGCTCCGCCAACCGGAGTTGGCGGAGTCCCTGAAGGCCATCGCCCGGGACGGTGCGGCAGCCTTCTACGAGGGCGCCATCGGCCGGTCCATTGCGTCGCGGATGGCGGACGACGGCGGCGCGGTGACCCTGGACGATCTCGACAGCTACGAGCCCGTCTGGCGCCAGCCGGTCATCGGGAGCTACCGGGGCAGGACGGTCGTCACGGCGCCGCGGCCGAGCGTGGGAGGGTGGGCCCTGGTGGGGATCCTGGGCGTCATGGAGGGCTATGGGCCGGACCGGTTCCACCACAATTCCGGGGCCTATCTCCACCTGATCGCGGAGACCGCCAAGGCCGGCGCCGTGGACCTGTGGGAGTCCCCGGAGGACCCGGGTTCCAACCACGTTCCGGTTGGGGGATTCACGGCCGGGGAGCGCGCCGCCGCGGTCCGCAGGCGGATCGACATGGATTTGGCCTCGCCCCGGATGGTCCGCGAACCGGCCCCGCCAACGGGAGAGGCCATGGGCGCCATCGGCGTGCTGGACGGCGACGGCAACGCAGTCGCCATGAGCCTGGGCATCGGCAGCCCGTTCGGCGCCAGGATGCTGGTGCGCCGGACCGGCGTCATCCTCAACAACCAGATGCAGGGTTTCTCGTTGCCCTCCGGTTCCGGGTCGGCCGCCGGCAGTGCCCCCAACCTGCTCCGGCCGCGGCAACGGCCGGTGAACCGCATGACGCCGGCGATCCTGCTCCGGGACGACCGGCCGGTGCTGGTCATCGGCGCGTCCGGAGGCTCGCAGACCATGGCGGCGGTGCTCCAGACCGTGCTCAACGTGGTGGATTTCCGTATGCCGCTGACCGAGGCGGTGGCCGCGGCGCGCCTCCACGTACCGGTGGACGCGCCGATGACCGTGGACGTGGAAGAGGGCGTGAGCGACAAGGTCGTGGCGTCGCTCCGGGGAAAGGGTCACACGGTTCGGCGGAGCCCGCGTCTCGGCGCGGTCCAGGCCATCCGGGTCGAGGGCAAGAGCATCACCGCGGTCTCGGAGCCGAGGCCCGGGGCATGGTCCGGGACGAGGGAGGGCGCCGGCGCCCGGGAGCCTCTCACGGGGCGAATGGGTCCTTGATGAGGATGGTCTGGTCCCGGTCCGGTCCCACGGAGGCGATGACGACCTCCGTCTCCACCAGTTCCTCCAGACGCTGCATGTAACGCCGTGCGTTGAGCGGCAGGTCGGCGACGCTCCGGGCGCCGGAGACCGGTTCCTGCCAACCCTCGAACTCTTCCCAGACGGGTTCCACGGACTCCATTACCCTGAGGCTGGCGGGAAAGTGGCGGATCCGCTTCTCGCCGCTCCGGTATGCCGTGCACGCCCGGATCCTGGGCAAGCCCGTCAGCACGTCCAGCTTGGTCAACGCAATGCCGGTCAAGCCGTTGAGACGCACGGCGTGCCGCACGGCCACCGCATCGAACCATCCGCAGCGCCGGGGCCGTCCGGTGGTGGCGCCGAACTCGTCGCCGTCCTGCCGGAGCTTCCGGCCCTCGGGGCCGACGAGCTCGGTGGGGAACGGTCCGCTGCCGACCCGTGTGGTATAGGCCTTGGAGATGCCGATGACCTGGTGGACGTGCCGCGGTCCGATGCCGGCGCCGGTGCACACGCCTCCGATGACCGTGTTGGACGAGGTGACGAAGGGGTAGGTGCCGTGGTCGAGGTCGAGCAGGGTCCCCTGGGCGCCCTCGAAGAGCACGTTCCTGCCTTCCCGGACCATTTCCTCGAGCAGCACGCCGGTGTCGGTGACGTACGGCGCGAGCCGCTCGCGATAGCCGCTGTAGGTTCGGTGGATCTCCTCGAAGTCCAGCGCCTTTTCCTTGAGGATCGCCCTGAGGTACACGTTCTTCTCCGCGATGTTGTGCTCGAGCTTGCGGCGGAAGGTGTCCTCTTCCAGCAGGTCGATCAGCCGTATCCCCACCCGGGCCGCCTTGTCTTCGTAAGTGGGTCCGATGCCCCGGCCCGTGGTGCCGATCTTGCCGGCCCCGCGCATCCGCTCCCGGGCCTGGTCGATGGCCTTGTGGTAGGGCATGATCAGGTGCGCCTGCTCGCTGATACGGAGCTGCCGGTCGTCTTGCAGGTGCCCCTGTCGGCGCAGTTCCCGGAGCTCGTGCAGCAGGACCTCGGCGTCCAGCACGACGCCGTTGCCGATGACGCAGACCTTCCCCTCGTGCAGCGCCCCCGACGGGACCACGTGCAGCACCGTCTTCTCGCCGTTGACCACCAGGGTGTGTCCGGCGTTGTTGCCGCCCTGGAATCGCACCACCACGTCGGACTGCCGGGCCAGGAGATCGACGATCTTCCCCTTGCCTTCGTCGCCCCATTGCGCCCCGATCACTGCAACGTTCGCCACGTCCGAACTCGTTCCGGTGGGTCAGGACACGGGGCGGTCAGAGCTTCACGGCCAGCGTGGAGATGATCTCGGGCAATGCCCGCAGCTTGTCGAGCACCTCCCTGGGCACCGGGTTGTCCACGTGGATGAAGGATATGGCCGCGCCGCCCGCCTCTTCCCGGCCGAGCTCCAGCCCGGCGATGTTGATGCCGTTCTCTCCGAGCAGGGTGCCGATGCTCCCCACCACGCCGGGGACGTCGTGGTTGTAGGAGACCAGGATGTGGCCGTCGGGGACGGCCTCGAAGTAGAAGTCGTTGATCCTCACGATCCTGGGGTTGTTGGCGCCGAAGATCGCCCCCTCGATCTCGGTTTCCTCGCCCCCGGTCCGGGTCCGCACCTGGATGTAGCTGGCGAAGTCCCTGGCGCTCTCGCTCCTGGACTGGACCACCTTGATGCCGCGCTCGTGGGCGATGATCGGGGCGTTCACGTAATTGACCGAGTCGTCCAGGGCGACGCGCAGCATGCCTTTCAGGACCGCCACGGCCATGGGCGCGACGTCGTACTGGGCGACTTCGCCGCCGCCCTCGACCTGGACTTCCTCGGGGAACTTTCCGAGCAACTGGACGTGCAGGCTGCCGAGCTTCTCTCCCAGGGTCAGGTACGGCCGCAGCTCCCGCAGCAGGTCCCGGCTTACGCTGGGCGCATTGACGGCGTAGCGGATCACGCCGTCCGTCAGGTAGTCCCGCACCTGTTCCGCCACCGCGATGGAGACGTTGAGCTGGGCCTCGTCCGTGGACGCGCCGAGGTGCGGCGTGGCCACCACCCGGTCCAGTTGCAACAGCGGGTGGTCCGGGGCCGGCGGCTCGTCCACGTACACGTCGAGGGCGGCGCCCGCCACCTTGCCCGCCTGCAGCGCTTCGGCAAGGTCGTTCTCGTCCACGATGCCGCCCCGGGCGCAGTTGATGATGCGCACGCCGTCCTTCATACGGGCGATGGCCTCGCGGTCGATGAGGCCCCGCGTCTCCTCGGTCAACGGCACGTGCACGGTAACGAAGTCCGAGCGCCCGTAGAGGTCGTCCAGACCCACGGTCTCCACCCCCATGCGCGCGGCGCTCTCCGCGGGGATGAAGGGATCGTACCCCAGCACCTTCATGCGCAGGCCCAGGGCGCGTTCCGCCACGATGCGCCCCACGTTGCCGAGGCCGATGACTCCCAGGGTCTTGTTGCACAGTTCGACGCCGGTGAACTTCTGCCGGTCCCACTTCCCGTCCTTGAGGGAGGCCGCCGCCTGGGGGATGTGCCGGGCCAGGGCGAACATCAGCGAGAGGGTATGCTCGCCCGTGGTGACGTTGTTGCCCCCCGGCGTATTCATCACCACGATGCCCTTCTTGCTGGCGGCGTCCACGTCGATGTTCTCCACCCCCACGCCCGCGCGCCCGATGATCTTGAGCCGGTCCGCGGCCGCGACCACGTCGGCAGTGACCCTGGTGCCGCTGCGGAGGATCAGTCCGTCGTAGCCGCCGATGATCTCCCGGAGTTCGTCGGGCTCGAGCCCCGGACGCACATCGACCTCCATGTCCGCGGCGTTGTGCAGCACCGCGAGTCCCTCGGCCGGAAGAGGGTCCGAAACCAGCACCTTCATGCGATTCCCTCTGCTTTCCTTCGTCCCGGTTTCACGGTCTCCGGTGGCGAGATGCGTTGCGAACGAAGTCCGCCAAGCCCGTCAGTCCAGCGCCTCCAGCAGGACCTCCTGCGCCGCGGCCACGCCCTGGCCGAGGGTGACCGGAAGCCCGAACTTCCGGAACGCCATCTCCATCGCGGCGACGGCTACCACCACGTCGAACGCTCCCATGTGGCCTACGTGGGCGATGCGGATGACCTTCCCCTGCAGATGGTCCTGCCCCTCGGCAAAGGTGACCCCCATGCGCGCCCGCAGGTATTCGAGCAACGCCTCGCCGTCGGCGCCCTCGGGCACGTAGAGGCCGGTGGCCGCAGGGCTGGGGCTGTCCGGCGCCAGGAGCCGGAGGCCCAGGGCCGCGGCCGCGGCCCGAGTGGCTCGCGCCATGCGGTCGTGGCGCGCATAGACCCGTTCGAGTCCCTCCTCGCGCATCAGCTTGAGCGCGGCGCACAGCCCGAACACGAGGGAGACTGCGGGGGTAAAGGCGGTGGAACCCTTGGCCTGTCCCTTCCTCTCGAGCTCCAGGTCGAAGTAGAAGCGCGGGGAGCGCGTCTCCCGGGTCCTTTGCCAGGCGCGGTCGCTCAGGCCGATGAAGGCCAGGCCCGGGGGCAGCATGAGGGCCTTCTGGGAGCCCGTCACCAGGGCGTCGATGCCCCAGTCGTCCATGGGCACGGGCAGCACGCCCACCGCGGTCACGCCGTCCACCACCAGCAGGGGCCCGCGGTCCCGGGTCAGGGCCGCGACCTCCCGCACCGGGTGGAGGGTGGTGGTGGAGGTTTCGCTGGCCTGGATGAGCACGCCCCCCGCGTCCGGGTGCGCCCGGAGCGCCTGTTCCACGGCGCCGACCTCCACCGCGGCGCCCCACTGCACCTTGATCTCCACCACCCGGAGGCCGAACGCGCGGCACAGGCGCAGCCACCGCTCGCCGAACTTGCCGCCGTTGATCACGATGACCTTCTCTTCCGGCGAGAAGAGGTTGGCCACCGCGGCCTCCATGGCGCCGGTGCCGGAAGAGGCCAGGAGGATCACGTCGTTCCCGGCCCCGAACAGGGCCTTCAACCCCTGGCGCGCTTCTTCGAGGAAGACCGCGAACTCCGGCGTCCGGTGATGGATCATGGTCTGCGCCATGGCCAACTGCACTTCGTTGGGGATGGGCGTCGGCCCGGGGGACAGCAGGTATCGTTTGATCATGGGGTTGCGTCCGATGGCGCGCGGCTCGTTCCCTTGGGCGGGATCCGAACGAAAAAAAGCCTGAACCTCTTTGGCACAGAGACCCAGGCGTTCGGCCGTCCGGCGGTTGGCACTCCCCGTGGTTGCATCCACGTACACGCCAGTTGTGCGGACCTATTCGTACTCCGGTCGGGCGGCTTTGTCAATCCGTCGGCTCGGCCTACAACCGCCAGTAGGTGAAGCCGGCCGCCTCGCTTTCGCCGCGGTCGTAGGCCGACTTGACGTCCATCAGGACCGGGCGCTCCGGGACCGCCAGCGCGCGCAGGGCGGAGACGGGAAACCGCGAGGCGAAGACACGGTGCTTGACGGCGGCGACCACCGCATCGTACGGGGCGTTTCGTTCCGCCCGGTCCAGCAGGTGCAAGCCGTATTGCTCGCGGACGGCGCAGGGGTCGGCCTCCGGCTCGAACACCGAGCACTCGATACGGCGTTTTTCGAGAGCACCGACGATGTCCGCGACCCGGGTGTTGCGCGTATCGGGCACGTCCTCCTTGAAGGTGAAGCCCAGGACCAGCGCCCGCGCGCCCTCGACCTGTCCCCGGTTCGACCGGATCAACTCCGCCGTGCGCTCCGCGACGTAGTAGCCGACGGCGTTGTTGACCTGTCTCCCGGCACGGATGAGACGCGGCAGGCAGTCGTTCCGTTCGGCGACGTGGGCGAGATAGTACGGATCGGTGGCGATGCAGTGGCCGCCCACCAGTCCGGGTTGGACGGGAACGAAGTTCCATTTCGTGCTGGCCGTGCGGATCACCTCCTGCGTGTCCACCCCGAGCCGGTCGAAGATCATCGCCGCCTCGTTGATCAGGGCGATGTTCAGGTCCCGTTGGGTGTTTTCCAGCACCTTGGCCGCCTCCGCCGTCCTGATGTTCGCCGCACGGTGCACCCCGCCGGCAACCGTGCCGTAGATGGCCGCCATCAGTTCGGTCACCGCCGGGCTGTCACCGGCGACCACCTTGGGAATCGCCGTCAGTGAATGCTTCCGGTCCCCCGGGTTCATCCGCTCCGGCGAATAGCCCAGATGGAAGGCTTCTCCGGCCTTCAGTCCGCTCCGGCGGGACAGGATCGGGCCGACCACCTCCTCGGTCACTCCCGGATAGACCGTGGACTCCACCACCACGACGGCGCCCGGGACGAGGTGCTCGCCCACCGTGCGGGCGGCGTCCTTCAGCAGGTCGAGATCGGGAGCGCAGTCAGCGGTGATCGGCGTCGGAATGGTGATGATGATGAACCGGCAGCGCCGCAGCACGCTCGCGTCGGTGGTCAGGTACTGGCTGACGGACCGGAGTTCTTCCGGACTGCTCGAACGGGTTTGGTCGACGCCGTGGCGCAGGTCCCGCACCCGATGCGCGTCCCGGTCGTAGCCGTACACGGGGAAGCAACGCCGTAACGCCACGAGCAACGGGGTGCCGACGTAACCAAGGCCGACGATGCCTATGGACGCCGCGCCCTTGTGGAAAGAATCCTTGGTGGGTAATTCCATGCCCTGCATACCCGTCGGGGATGATATGTCATAGGGTCGGCGTCTCGATCAAGGTCGTCATGGTCCGTTCAATGCTCCCGCCATCCCGGAATGGCGGCACGGCGCTTGGCTATCGTAGCACAAAACGAGACGAGTTCATCTCCCTGACCGACGATCGGGTCTTCTTTGGCGGTGGGTCCGGGTGGGCGTCCCTTCCCATGCGCGGTTCGAGCGTATAAACCCATTTCATGCGGCGCGGCATCATCTTCTTCGACCTCGACGGCACCCTGCTCCGTTCCCGGAACGGCCACGTGGCCTTCAACCAGGCGATCCTCATGACCTTCGGCCGTCCCGGGGACATCCGCACGATCCGGCCGGACGGCAAGACCGATCCGCAGATCCTGCAGGAGATCTTCGAGGCCGACGGTCGGAAGGTGGAATGCGGACCCGCGGACTGGCGGACCTTCAGCCGCCACCTGGAGGCGTGCTACAGACGCGCCATCTCCGAGGGCTCCACCCGGGTGCACGCGCTTCCCGGCGTCCCCGAGCTGGTGCGCGAACTGAGCCGCTTGCCGCAAGTGCGCCTCGGCGTCGTCACCGGCAACATGGAGGTCACCGCCCGGTTGAAGCTCCGGGCGGCGGGCGTGGGCGAGCATATGGGCCCCGGCGCCTTCGGCAGCGACTCCGCTCGGCGCAACGACTTGCCGAAGATCGCGGTGGAACGGTGGCGCCGTCATCTGAAGGCGGCGGTGTCGCCCGGGCACTGCCTGATCGTCGGGGACACACCCAGGGACCTGGAAGCGGCCAGGGAGAACGGCATGAGATGCCTGCTGGTGGGGACCGGCCGCCACCCTGCGGCGGAGCTCGAATCCATGCGGCCCGACGCTTTCCTGCCCGACTTCTCGGACACCGGGGCCGCGGTCGATTCGCTGCTGCGGCTGTTCGACTGACTCGCCGTGATCCGGTTGACACCTGTCCGGATGCCGCATAAGGTGGGAGCCATGGCAGTGCTTTCGGTGCCGCGCCCGTTGCAGGATCGGTTGGGTGACGCTGCTACCGATTCCCTGGTGGGGATGCTGCAGCAGATTGAGGCCGATCAGGAAAACCATCGGGCAGCGCAGAAGGAGCATCTCTTCGATGTCCTGGAGGAGCGGTTTCTCCGGCACGTAGTGGAGTCGGAGGATCGGGTGCGCAAGGAATTGCGCGCGGAGATGCAGGCCGGCTTTACCCGGCAGCAGGAGCAGATATCCGCCCTGGCCACGGAGGTCGGCGAGTTGCGGAGGGAGATTGGCAGTGTTCGTGCGGACTTCGAGCGGCAGGTCGGCGAGTTGCGGGGGGAGATTGGCAGTGTTCGTGCGGAGCTTCACAAGGAAATGGCTGCGGTCCGCAGCGAGATCACGATCCAGACCCGTTGGATTCTGGCCGTACTGGGCGCCGCGGCGATACTGTTTCCGATCATCCAGCGGGTGATGGAAACGCTGCTTCCTTGAATCCACACTACACCGGGATCATGACGACGAGGATCTCGGCCGGCGTCCCTGCCGCCTTGGGACGACGGTTCCCGATGGATCGGCGTTCCCGTGTTTCCCGTTGCCGCGCGTCGAGATCCATGGCCTGTCACATCGTGTCCGAACAAATCTCGTATCGTCGAGGAACGCAGACGTGAACGAGCAAGCGAGCGCGGCCATGGAGCAGCCCGGGCGTCGGCCGGGATCCCCCCTGGATCCGTTCATTGCGGCCGCGTTCTGGACGCTGGCCGCGATCATACTGATCAATCTCAGGGGTCTCTTTGTGCCGGGAGACAACAGGGCGCTGCTTTTCGCCGTGCTCCGGGTCGTCTGTTGTCTGCTCCTGATCGGTCTGGTCCACGTCCGCCTGCCGCAGGCGCTGGGGAAGTCTGGCGTATGGCTCCTCGGCTCGATGGCGTCCTATCTGATGATCGGCTTCTTCGTCTCGGTTACCACCGGCGCCGAGATTCTCGTGGAACTGTACGGGTTCAATTTGTACGTGTACGTGACAAAGACCGCCATTTCCATCGTGTTGGTCCTGAGCGCTGCGCTCGGCGGTTACGCGATCCTGGAACGCGTGGGGATGCAGGCGTTTCTCAAGTCGGTGATGCTGGTGCTGACGGCAAGCAGCGCCAGCATCGTTTTCACAGAGGTCCTGCGCAGCATGGGCGTGCTTCCGACGGTGCAGACCCTCGTGGACGCGGGCCTTCGTAACGTGGACATCCAACGCCTGAGCGGCGCTTTCTGGGAGTCGAATTCTCCGGGTTTCATCGGTTGCATGACCGCGGCGCTGGCGCTGGCGTTCTTGGGCAACGTCCGGCGTCCCGTGCTCGCGTATCCGGCCCTGATCGTGGGTCTCCTTGCCGCGTTTGGTTCATTGTCCAAGACGGCCATCATCAGCATGGGCGTGGTCCTGGTCTTCTTCCTGCTGTTGAACGGTCGCGGCGGTCGAAGTCCCATCCTGTTCTGTGTGGGCGCCCTGACCCTGATGAGTGCCATCTACGTCCAGAAGGCGGACTTGTTCAGGTGGTTGCGATTGGAAGAGACGGCGATCATCTCATTTGCAGGATTGCAACGGTTGTACCATATCGGGGCTCTGTTGACCGGGGACTTTAGCGACGGTACCGCGTCGTCGCGACCGACCTTGTGGAAACTGGGTCTGCGCCAGAGCCTGGAATCACCCATCGTCGGCCAGGGACTCGGCCGATTCTATCTGATGGACCGCGCCTTTTTCTCCCAAAGGCAAGGGGTCCTGGCGGGTGTCCACAATGTGTACCTGTTGCTGCTCGGGGAGGCCGGTATCGTGCCTCTGTCGCTGTACCTGCTGTACCTGTTCTCGTTGCTGCGGTTGCGCTGGGCCGTGCCGAAATCGCTGGCCAGGGACGCGATCGTGGGCTGGACGATCCTCGTCGTCTTGCAGGGCATGGCGTTTCATCAACTGTTTGAGTTGGGGATGTATGGTTTCCTTGGAGGCGTGACCTGTGCGGTGGCGTCGTATGCAGCTCGTGGGTCGGGCGGACGGACGTCGGAGACGCCGCCGATATTCGCTCGGACGAATGCGGCGCCCTCCGCAACATGTTGACCACGCCAACCATGCGGTCCACTGCCCCGGCGCCGGACGCTGCGAGGGTCGAAGCAGGCGAAGACGCCCTGCCGCTGGGCGACCGGACGTTGGACGCGCTTGGATGGTCCTACGCGACGGTCGTCAGCAAGGCATTGCTGACGTTGCTGGTGCTGGCGACCCTGTCGAGGCTGCTCGGGCCTCGCGATTTCGGCCTGTTCGCCATCGCCTGGATCCTGGTGGAGTTGGCCGTGAGGTTCGGCCAGTCGGGCATCGGGCATGCGCTCATCCAGCGGGACGAGTTGACCGATCGTCACGTCGGAGCGGGCTTCCTGCTCTCTGTGGCGGTCGGCTGCGTCATCGCCGCAACCGTCTTGCTGCTCGCGCCGCTGGTCGGCCGGATCTTCGACGAGCCCGCGGTGACCCGGCCGCTGCAGACCCTGGCGGCTGCGTTCGTCGTCGCCGGGGCAGGGGTCGTGTCGGGGCATCTCCTCCGCCGCAGCCTCCGGTTCAAGCCGTTGATGACGGCTGACCTCGTGTCGTACCTGGCGGGCTACGGGTTGACTGCAACGGTGCTTGCGTTCCGGGGGTTCGGGGTGTGGGCGCTGGTCTGGGGGGAGCTCGTACGGGTGCTGATCCACACCGCGGCGGTGACGCTGTACGCGCCTCCGCGCCTGTGCCTGCGTCTCCCGGCCCGCGAATCAGCCGAAATCCTCTCTCGCGGGACGGGACTTTCGGTCGTTCAAGTCTTCGACTTCGTCGTGCGAATGGGCGGCTGCTTCGTGGTCGCCCGCTCGCTGGGCGCCGCGTCACTGGGTTACTACACCCGTGCGGACCGGCTGGCCTCGCTGCCGTTCCAGTACGTGGGCGGCAGTCTGTTCGAAGTCGCCTTCCCGGCCATGGCCCGCGGGCAGCGGCGGCTCGACCAGTTGCGTCTCGTCCATCTCCACTGCATGGAGTTGTTGTCGCTGGCGACGTTGCCGTTGAGCGTCCTGATGCTCGTGAGCGCTCCCGAGATCGTCGCGGTGGTCCTGGGAGGGAAGTGGGACGCAACCGTTTCCGTTCTCCAGGTCCTCGCCCTCTCGATACCGTTCCAGACCTGCGGCGTCCTGAACGTCGCGGCCGTTCGCGCAGCGGGCGCCGTCTCCCGGGAGACTTGGCGGCAGGCGGCGCACGCGGTTCTCGTGGTCCTCGGCGCGTGGTTCGGGAGCCGGTGGGGCTTGGGCGGCGTGGCCGCGGCCATGGTCGGCGCCCAGGTCGCCGCTCACCTGATCATGGCGCAGGCGGCGCTTTCCCTTCTCGGCGTGCGCAGGCGGCAGCTACTGCAACGATGGCTGTCGGCCCTGTGGGCCGGCGCCTGGAGTGCGCTTGCCCTGTGGCTGACCGTCGGCCGGTTGCGCGCCCTGGCGCTGCCAAGCGTTGCGGCGCTGGCCGTCGAGATCTTGGTCTGGGGATCCGCGGCGGCCGCGGCCGTGGTCTGGGCGCCCTCCTTCGCCCGTCTCCGGTCCCTCCCCTGGGCGCTGGCGAACCTCCCTTTCGAAGCCCTGGGAACCCCGGGCCGTTGCCTGCGCTCGGGGCTCCGACGGCTGCCGTCTTCCCGCGGCTCGGACTGACTGTTATCATGGGCGAGAGAAGGGGAGGGGGAGGGCCGTGACGAGAGCGGTGGGAGACATTGCATGTGCGGCATAGCCGGTTTCCTGGGTGCGGATCGAACCTCACCGGAAGAAGCGCTCGCCATCGCCCGCGAAATGGCGGATGCGGTCGCGCACCGCGGCCCGGACGATGCCGGGACCTGGCTCGACCGCGAAGCGGGAATCGCGCTCGCCCATCGCCGCCTGGCCGTCATGGACCTGTCGCCCGCGGGTGGTCAGCCCATGGAGTCGGCCTCCGGGCGCAACGTCATCGTCTTCAACGGCGAGATATACAACCACGGGGACCTTCGGCGCCGGATCGAAGCCGGACACCCGGACCCTCCGTGCTGGAGGGGGCGTTCCGACACGGAGACGCTGCTCGCCGCCATCGAATGCTGGGGTCTGGAGGAGGCGTTGCGAGCCGCGGTCGGCATGTTCGCCCTCGCGGTCTGGAACCGGGACGACCGGATACTGCGCCTCGCCCGCGACCGGGTAGGGGAGAAGCCGCTCTATTACGGCTGGCAGAACGGTACGTTCCTGTTCGGGTCCGAGCTCAAGGCATTCGCCATGCACCCGGCGTTCGCGGGGGAGATCGACCGGGACGTGCTCACCCTGCTCCTGCGCCATGCCTACATCCCGGCGCCCTGGTCGATCTACCGAGGGGTGCGGAAGCTGCCGGCCGGCACCTGTGTGAGCGTCGCGGCCCGCGCTTCGCGGCAACCGGCCGGCGAATGGCCGGAGCCGCGGCCGTACTGGTCCTTTCGGGAGGCGGTCACGTCCGGCCGGGCGCGGCCGTTCGAGGGCGCTCCCGGAGACGCGGTGGACGCGTTGCACGACGTGTTGCTGCAGGCGGTGGGCCGGCAGATGGTCGCGGACGTTCCCCTCGGAGCGTTCCTCTCCGGCGGGATCGACTCTTCCACCGTGGTGGCTTTGATGCAGGCCCAGTCCGAGCGACCGGTGCGCACGTTCACCATCGGGTTCGAAGACCCTGCCTACAACGAAGCGGCGCACGCCAAGGCGGTGGCAAGGCGCCTTCGAACCGAGCACACCGAACTGTACGTGTCGGCGCAGGAGGCGCAGGACATCCTCTCCCGCTTGCCCGACCTGTTCGACGAACCCTTTGCCGACCACTCCCAGATCCCCACTTTCCTGGTCGCCGGGATGGCTCGCCGGCAGGTGACCGTCGCCCTGTCCGGCGACGGTGGCGACGAGCTGTTCGGCGGATACGACCACCATTCTTCGACCCCTCGCAAGTGGCGCTTGTTGTCGAGTACTCCGATGTCGCTCCGCCGGACCGCCTCCCTGTTGGTGCCGGGACCGGACGGTTTGCCGGCTCGAATGCTTCGCCGGCTGCCGACGAGTCGAAGGCGGCGCTGGACGCCGGGGAGGGTCCGCAGGGCAACGTGGCTGGCGAGGTCCCGGACGCCGGAGGAGTTCCACTACCGACGGCTCTCGCATTGGCCGAACCCGCCTGCGACCGTGCCCGGGACCTCCGAGCCCCGAACCGTGCTGAACCAACCGGCAACCTGGCCCGACGCGACCGGACTCGCGGACCGACTGATGGCGGTGGACACCTTGAGCTATCTCCCGGACGACATCCTGGTCAAGGTGGACCGGGCCGCGATGGGGGTGAGCCTGGAGACCCGCGCGCCGTTCCTGGACCACCGGGTGGTGGAGTTCGTCTGGCGGTTGCCCCTGTCCTTCAAGATCCGCAACGGCCGCAGCAAGTGGATCCTGCGGCAGGTGCTCTATCGACACGTACCGAAGGAGCTCGTCGAACGCCCCAAGGCAGGGTTCAGCGTACCGCTCGCCGCATGGCTGCGTGGACCGCTCCGGGATTGGGCGGAAGCCCTGCTCGACGAACGGCGGCTGCAGCAGGACGGTTTTTTCGATCCGCGCCCCATCCGCCGGAAGTGGAACGAGCATCTGAGCGGACGAGAGTCATGGGAAAATCATCTCTGGAGTGTCCTGATGTTCCAGGCGTGGTTCGACCACGTTCGGCAAAGCCGCCTGGCCAACGCGCCGCACCGTAGAACGGGGAGCGCCTCCTGGATCCGAAGTACGGCCGATGCGAAAGCCGGGGAGTAGCCGTTTGCTTCTGATCGGACCTCCGCCCTACCGGGACGGAGGCGCTCGTGTCACGTTCGATATCCTGGTCGATTACCTTGGCCGGTTTCCCCGTCTTGCCATGGAAGGATTCGACCTGCCCGTTCATCACCCGTTTTACGACCATGGCGGTTTGCCCGGTCCCTTGAGCCACCGGCGCACCCTGGTGGGTGTATTGCGGGCGTTGATGCGGACGCCTCGGGTGGACACCGTCGTCCTTGTCGGAACGAGCGACTTCTGCTTCTCCTACGGTCTCGCGTTCGTGTTCTGCGCCAAGCTGTTCCGCAGGCGCTGTGTGGCTCGGATGACGGGCGGGCGGGCGGTATTCCAGACAAAGCGCCTGCCGGCGCCCCTGCGCGCCGCGTGTCTTTCCCTGTTCCAGGCCGTCGACGCCTTTTCCGTGCAGACGGAAGTGGCGCGGAACGACCTCCCCGAGCGGTTGCGGGCGAAGACCGTCGTGACCGGGGGTTTGCGCCCCCGGGGTCCGGTCTCGCCCCCCATCCGTCGCCCCCGGGGAAGGACGAGCTTCGTTTTCGTGGGGAGGACCGTGTCAACCGAGTCGGAGTCGGGGACGCCGGAGAAGGGACTCGACGTCCTGCTCGACGCCTTCGAACGGGCGCGCAGCCCTCGAGCGTCGACGGGGTTCATGGAGGCGCATATCTACGGCTCGGTCCCCGGCAGCATGGTCGAACGAGCACGACGGACGCCGGACGTGTTCGTACATGACTGCCTGACCAACGACCGGCTGCGGGCCGCGTTGCAACAGCACGACGTCCTGGCGTTCCCGAGCCGCGCTTGGTCCGAAGGGCATCCCGGAGCGATCATCGAGGCGTTTTTTGCGGGTCTGCCGGTCATCGCAAGCGACCTGCCCGGGCCGTCGGAGATCGTCCGGGACGGAGTCAACGGCCTCATCGTCAAGACCGGCGACCGGGAAGCCTTCGCGGCAGCCATGACAAGGCTTGCCGCCGACCGCGAGTTGCGGCGCCGGCTGGCCGACGGCGCAAGAGCGGCGGCATCCGGATTCGACCAGGAGCGTGTCCTTCCCGAACTGGTCGAAGCTCTCGGCCTGATTCCGGGTGATGCCAGGCCCGCTTGAGTGGGTTCGGGCGGCGCCGTCCGGAACGTGGACGGCACGGCGCCGGGAGGTTGGATCGAGGAAGGGGGCACTGCCATGGACGCGAAGGCATCCGTCGTGACTCGGCGCGGCATGCAATACCCGAAGGGGGACGACTTCTTTTCCCCGAGTGAACGTTTTCCCGAGTATCCGTTCGATACGATCTCCAAACGGGAGAATCCGGTGTATCGGCTCGTGAGGCAGGCGCTGGCGGACGCCGGACTGGACCGGCGCCGCTTTGGAAGCTCTTCGTGGAATCCGCTGGGCGGTTACATGGCGCCCGGCAGCCGTGCGTTCGTACTTTGCAACTTCGTGCACCACCGGAGGCCGGTGGAATCGTTACGGGATTTTCAGGCCAAATGCATCCACGGCTCCGTACTTCGCGCGTTGATCGATTATGTATGGATCGCCGTCGGGGCAAAGGGGAACGTCGTATTCGGCAACGCCCCCTTGCAGTCATGCAAATGGTCGAGGGTGCTTGCCGACACGGGCGCCGATCAGGCGGCCGGGTTCTATGCCGCGGAGGGAGCTTCCGTGCGCGCCGAGGACCTGCGCCTTTTCGCCACGGAGAAGACGATCCTCGGAAGAACGGTGCGGTCGCGCAACCTTGGGGACGACTCGGTTGCCGCGGTTTTCGACCTGGGCGACAGCAGCCTGCTGGCCGAAAGGAGGGACACGTCGTCTCCCTTTCGCGTCATGGACTACAACCCGGACCGGACCGACCGCTACCACTCGCGAGCCTCCCACGTGTACGTCATCCATAAATCCGTGCTCGACGCACAGACCATCGTCAGCCTGCCGAAGTTGAAGACGCACGAGAAGGTCGGGTTGACGTGCGCACTGAAAGGGATGGTCGGTTCCGTGGGTCACAAGGATTGTCTGGCGCACCACCGCTTCGGATCGCCCTCCAGAGGGGGGGACGAGTTTCCCGCAAGACATGCCTTCGCCACTCCCCTGTCGCATTTTCACGACTGGCTGAACCGCCGGGGACCGGGGTCGCCGCTGCAGGGAAGCATGGAGGTCCTGTATTACCTGCTGCGCAGCGCCTTGCGACGGCTGGGAGTCACCCTCGGCGGATCATGGCACGGCAACGATACGGCTTGGCGAATGGTGCTGGACCTCCATCGGATATTGCAGTACGGAGACAGCAGCGGCGCATTGCACCGGAGCCGGCAGCGAAGGCACCTGGTGCTGGTGGACGGCGTCGTCGGCGGCGAGGGCAACGGACCGCTCGCGCCGCGGCCGGTGGACTGCGGCACGCTCCTGTTCGCCGATGAGCCGGCTCTCGCCGATCGAATTGCATGGAGACTCATGGGTTACCGTCCGGAGGCTTTGCCGCTCCTGCGGGCATCGAGAACCATGGGTCGGCAGGGGGACGCCGCGGACGGGGAACCGTCCATATCCTCCAACGGCAGGCCGGTGGCCGAAGAGGAGTTGGCGCCCGTGTTGTCACGACCGTTCACCGTCCCCAGGGGATGGCGCTCCTACTTGTCGAGCCATGCCTTGTGAGAGCGCAAGATGGCTTGGATTTCCGAATCTCGATTGCAGGCGCTCGATCTCGATTACCGGACATGGTCCTCGTCCCGGATCGCCGAATACCAGCTTGTGCGAGTCAATGAACTATGGGACTGGGCGTCTCGAAACATCCCGTATTACCGAAGACTGGTGGAGAACGGCTTGCCCCGGCGCTTTGCTTCCCTGCCGCAATACATTGCCGCGGCGCCGCCGTTGACCAGGGAGATCCTCCGGGATACGGATGTTCCTTGTTGGAACCCGTATCCGCGCCCCGACGGCAACCGGGTCACCGGCGGGAGCACGGCCAAGCCCCTGCAGGTCCCGTCCTGGCGCAGGGAATACGAAGAGAACCGGCTGGATCCGTGGCTGGGTCGTTCCTGGTATGGAATCGGTCCACGTGACCGCCTGATGCTGTATTGGGGCCATTCGCACTTGCTGGGAGAGGGGTGGCGGGGGAAGGTGAACGGGTTATACAGGTCCATCAAGGACCGGATCCAGAACTACCGAAGGCACTCCTGTTACGACATGTCGGAGGCTGCGCTCGAAAACGCCGGAAGACGCCTGTTGGCCGCCAAGGCCCGTTTCGTCATCGGTTACGCATGTTACCTGGATCGATTGGCAAGGACCAACGCCCGTTTGTCTTCCGCCTATGCCGCTCTCGGCCTGAAGGCCGTAATCGCCGCGGCCGAAGGGTTTCCCTTCGAGGACTCGGAAACACGCATCGAGGACGTCTTCCATGCTCCCGTGGGGATGGAGTACGGCTCGGTGGAAACCGGCCTCGTCGCCCACACCCATCCGGCCGGCGGTTATCGAGTATTCTGGAAGAGTTACCTGCTCGAATACACCCCGGGGCCGGAGTTGCAGGAAGTCTTCGTAACCTCCCTGTTCCGACGTTGTACGCCGCTGTTCCGCTATCGGTTGCACGACTCCTACGAAGTCTCGGACGAGTCGCGGCAAGCCGCCGGGTGTTCCGCCCTCTCCTTTGGCCGCGTCGCGGGACGGAGCAACCGAACCGTTCGGTTGCCCGACGGTCGAAGCCTGCATTCGGAAGCGCTTTCCCATATCGTTCGCGGCGTGCCCGGGATCACCGGCTACCAGGCCATATCCGGGAAGGATCGGGTGACCCTGAACGTCACCGTGAGCAAGACCCTTGCGGAAGCCGACGTCAGGAGGATCCGCGGCATGGCGCACCGGATCGATCCCCGGTTCGGCGAGTTCCTGAAGGTCCGGGAAGTACCGGAACTCGAGCGCACCATCGCCGGGAAGACTCCGATGATCCTCGTGAGGGACGATCACGAGCACTCCTGAAGCAGTTCATCGAGAAAGCGTTCCTCATACGGTCTCGAGCACCGAAACCATCGCGTCCATGTGCCGGCGTACGGTAAAGTTCTTTTCGTAACGCTCGACCGCGGCCCGGCTCATGGCCGTGTACCTTTCTGCATCGCCTGCAATCCGGCGTACGGCGTCCGCGATCTGCTCCGGACGACCGTGATCGACCAGGACGCCGGTTTCGCCGTCCATCACCATGTCCGGAATCGCCCCGAAACGGGTCGCGATCACCACACAACCCTGTGACATGGCCTCGATAATCGATACGGGCTGGCCCTCATCCATACAGTACGTGGGCAGCAGGAAGAAGTCGCTGGTGTCGAGCAAGCGCTGTTTCGCCTCGCCGGTCACCGGCCCTGCGTAATGGGCAATGCCTCCGAGACCACTCCTCTTGATACGTTCCAGGAACGCTGTTTCGGCTTCTTCCGGCGACATGGGTATTGCGTCTTCGGGCATCGACAGGAAACTGCCGGCGAACGTGGCTTGCAGCCGCATGGTCGTGGTGCGGCACAGGATCGCCGCGGCCTCCAACACGTCGTAGTAGCCCTTGGATTGTCTGAGGTTCGACAGGAACAGCAGCCGTACAGGACCCTCCGTGCGCTCGTCCCGGTATCGCGGTTTTCCCTGCAACGCCCGGGGGGGACCGTTCGTTACGACCACGATTCGTTCCCGAAGCGCGGGATCGAAGGCATACATGCCGCGCAACCGCTCGCTCAGGACGATGATCCGATGGACGCGGCGCAGTGTGTGGCGGATCAGGAAACGCCAGAACCCGGGCTGCTCCCGGTAGAACCCATCGTAGTTCCCTCCCTTCAGGTGGACGACGATGCGGCAACCGCACAGCCAGGCGCTCCAGATGAACAGCAGGTCGCGCAGGAACCCTGCCCGGGACCGGGCTATCAGGAGGTAGATTCGTCGGTAGCCCCTCGCCAGGTCGGCCGCAAACCGGACGAGAGCGCTGCACACCTCCGTCGCGCGCCCCCCGGACATCCGGGACCAGGGAGAAGGGCGCTTCCTGCCCAGGTCCACGACCCGGCAGTCGAAGCCGCGGCCGGGGAGCTCGCGGCACAACATCTCGAACGACAGGGATTGGCCGTGGGACGGCGGCGGCAAATCGCCCAGGAGCAGGAAACGGCGGTTTTTTCTCGCGGCCGTCTTCATGGTGTTCGATGGGCTCGAATGGTTCGCCGCTTCTTCCGCGCCCACGGGTGGGCGCAACCACGTCATGGACTCCTCGGAATCCGGACGTCCAGGAACATGCGGCACCAGAGCTCGATGCAGACCAGCGACAGCAGTGTGTGCGCTGCGTCCACCGCTCCCGAGCGGTCCAGGTCCAACAGGCGCCGCACCGCGGCAGGGTCGAAGATCCCGCGGCGCTTGACGGACGCCCCTGACAGCGTGCAATCGACCATGGGACGCAATTCGCTGCGCAACCAATGCCGGACCGGCACGCCGAACCCCGACTTTGGACGGTAGATGACCTCTCGCGGCAACAGCGGCTCCATGGCCATCTTGAAGACCCGCTTGCCGACTCCTCCCCGCTGTTTGCAGGCCACCGGCAGTCGTGCGGCCAGGGAGACCAGGTCCGGGTCGAGCAGAGGGACGCGCACCTCGACGCCGGTGGCCATGCTCATCTTGTCGAAGTAGTTCAGGTTGTGGTCGGGCAGGAAGTGACGGCAATCCAGGTAGAGCATTCGATTCAGTTTCTGGACGTGGTCCGGAATGCGCTGCAGCGACTGCATCAGGGGCGCGGAGAAAGGATAGTCCCGGAGCTGTTCGAGCAGGGCTTCGGAGTAGAGCGGCTCCAGCACCGCCGGTCGTGTCCAGTGGAAGTAGCTGGCGATACGCTCGTCGCCGTCGAGGTCGGCATAGGAGAAGGCCCTGCCGATGCGGCGCGCGAGGGTCGGGGATACGGGCAACCACGACGAGAGGCGCCTGAGACCTTTGCGTGCAAACGTCGGCAGCCAACTCCAGTACCGCTCCGACAGGAGGGCGCGATGGCGCCGGTAGCCCGAGAAGATGTCGTCGCCGCCGGTGCCGGAGAGCAACACCTTGATGCCGCGTTCGCGCGCCAGACGGCAGATGAAGAACGTGTTGATCGCCGCGAAATCCGCTTGAGGCTCGTCCAGGGAGTAGATCATTCGCTGGAACTCCTCCGCCATCTCCGGGCCAACGCGGACCGTGTGCAGGCTCACGCCCAGGTGCCGGGCCACACGCTCCGCGTACGGCAGGTCATCGACGTTGCCCTCCAAGTGGTAAGACTCGTCCCGGAAGCCGATGGTGAAGCAGTCGAGGGAATGTCCGCTCCGGGCGGCGCACGCCACTATGCTGCTCGAGTCGAGTCCGCCTGAAAGCAGGGCCCCGACGGGAACGTCGCTCATCATCTGGCGATCCACGGACCGCTGGACCTGTTCGCGCACGAGCCTCGATGCTTCCGCCACCGGCATGGCGCGGATGGGCTGGTGGAAGGGGAGGGTGTAGAAGTTCCAACGCGACGTCACCCGACCGTCGGTGACCCGCATTGCGGCGCCGGGCTCGAGCTTCTTCACGTCCTGGAGCATGGTCCGCGGCGCCGGGCACCAGAGATAGGTCAAGTAGTCGTGGATGGCCCGGTAGTCGAGCCGCCGCTCCACGGACGGGCAGTGCAGCAAGGCTTTCAGTTCGCTCGCGAAGATCAATCCATGCGGTGTTTCGGAGTAGTAGAGCGGCTTCACGCCGACGCCGTCGCGAACGACGAGCAGCGAACCGTCCCGTGTGTCCCACAGGGCGAAGGCGAACATGCCGTTGAGCCGTTCCAGTGCGTGGTCGCCGTATTTCAGGTAGAGGTTGAGAATGGTTTCCGTATCGGAACGGCCGCGGAACGCATATCCGTCTGCTTCCAGTTGCCCCCGCAGTTCGCGAAAGTTGAAGATCTCGCCGTTGAAGACGATGCAGACCGTATCCGTCGCGTCCCACATGGGTTGATGGCCGCGAGCGGAGACATCGATGATCGAGAGGCGTCGATGGGTCAGGCCAAGGTGCGTTTCCGGATCGAAATATTCGCCCGAGTCGTCAGGACCGCGGTGGGCGAGGCACTTGTTCATTTCGCCGAGCAGATCGGGGGAAAAGCCGCCGATGAAACCGGCAATGCCGCACACGACTCGCTCAGGCCTTCCTGACGCTTCGGGCGTCGGTCGCCCGAAGCCATGCGCCATCAATCATGTCCCCCCCCCCCCCCCCCCCCATTCCCGTGTGGCGGAAGGACCGACATGTTGCACCATATCCGATTCCAGCTCCAGGAAGCGCCCCTCCCACCTCCAGTCGCGTATCACCCGGGCCCGGGCGGCCCGGCCGAGGGCTTCGCGCCGTTTGTCGTCGCGCAACAGGGAAACGACTGCCGCGGCAAACTCGTCCGCGCCGTCGGCGATCAGAATTTCGCCGCCCGGCCGGGCCTGGATTCCCTCGTTGGCCAGCGAAGTGGCGACCACAGCCTTGCCCATGGACATGTATTCCAGCAGCTTGTTCTGCATTCCGGCGCCCGCCTGCATGGGGTTGACGCACACCGTCGCCCGTCTGATGTAATCGGCCGGATCGGGCACCTCGCCGGTGACCGTGATCCCCGGACGCTCGCCAAGGACGAGGATCTCGCGTCTCGGCATGCGACCGACGATGACGAACTTGGCCAGGGGAAATTCGGCGCGCACCCTGGGCCAGACGTGTTCCACGAACCACAGCACCGCGCCCACGTTGGTGTTGGTGGCCAACACGCCGGAAAAGGCCAGGGTACAGGGCTCCACGGACGCGTCGTCGTACGGATGGAAACGCTCTGCATCGACGCCGTGCGGCGACAGGAGGTAGTTGTCGATGACGGGCGCGCCTCTGTCGGCGCCAACCTGCCGGATCTCGCGTAAGTCGGCTTCACCGATCAGTACGGTCCGCGTGAACTCTCGCCAGATGCGCGCTTCGTACGCCGCAGTCAGCCGATGTTCCAGCCGATAGATCAGTCTTTCCCACCATCCGGGCGCACTTGCGGCAATGCGTCTGGTATTGAGCGATTGCGACACCTGCATGGCCAGGTAGGTCACGGGGCGATGGTCGTCGTTCTCGCACGTCTGCCCGTTGGCTTGCCGGTCCAGGTCCCGGAGGAACTCCCCGGTGCGAAGCGTGTAGCCATAGATCACGTCATGCCGTTGACGGGACGGCCAACGAAGCAGGCGCTTGAGACGCGGGTTGTCGAACCAGCCGACCTGTAGCGGCAGGCCCCGCAACAAGGCCCGTACGGCGCCGCTGACCTTGCGCCATGTGGGCTGATCGAAAACGGCTACGTCGCGGCACCGGCTGGCGACCCATTGGCGTTGCCGGTCGGAGGGCGGGAGGCCGTCGGTCAGGCTGTAGAGGTCCACGCTGTGGCCGCGGGCGGACAGAAACTCCAGCAGGTGCGCAACGCTCATCTGGTCGGCCCGCGTCATGGGAAACGGAAAACGCGGGCACACCACGGCGATGCTCATGGGCCGCTGTGCCTTTCCCACGTTCATCGGGCGCGGAATACCGCAGGTCGTTACAGGACAGGCGTCGTCGTTTCCGCTCGCGCAGGTCTCGGAGCGGGTCATCGCACGCGGCCGTTCAGACGATCGAGTTCGACGGACCTTGCATCGCGGGCAAGGCGGTCTGCCAGATGGGGCATCGGCTTGCCGACTATGATCATGTCAGGGGTGTCCCAGATCTCATCGATGTCGTCGGTCAACAGCGCGAAAAGCCGGCGCAGGTGCGTCCGGGCGAGATCGAGGTTGATTCCCGTCAGTCGTGCGGGGCGCACGTCGGGATCGTGGATGGTCAACCGGATCCCCTTGTCCAGCAGTCGTTCCGCCAAGTCCACCAACGGGCTTCCACGGAGGTCGTCGGTGCCGGGTTTGAAGCTCAGACCCAGGAGCAGGACGTGTCCGCCCGGTGAAACGTGCGCAGCCGCGTACTCCGCAAGGTATTCCTTGTGTATGTCGTTACTGCTCAGGATGCTCTCGATCAACGGCGCGCGGACCTCGTTCTCTTTCAGGTAGGTGGTCAAGGCGCGCACGTCCTTGGGCAGACAGGAACCGCCGAACGCTCCGCCGGGGCGCAGGTAGGCCGGCGACACGTTCAGCTTCGTGTCCGCCAGGAAGACCTCGGCCACCGACTGGGCGGGAATCGCCAGCGCGTGGGCCAACCTCGCAAGTTCGTTGGTAAAGGCGACCTTGAGGGCATGGAAGCTGTTGTCGGCGTACTTGAGCATTTCCGCCACGACTAACGGAACTTCGAAGACGGGGGCCTCGATGCCGGAATACATCTGGCCCAAACACTGGGCGCTGCCGGGAACCCGCTCCCCGATCACGATCCGGGGAGGCGCGAAAAAGTCGTCGATGGCCGTGCCTTCGCGCAGGAACTCGGGGTTGTAGGCGACTTCATAGCGTTCGCCCGGCGCGCCGGCGCACCGGTTCAGCGCGGGGACCACGGTCTCTTCCATGGACCCGGGCAGCATGGTGCTGCGGTAGGCCACCGTAACCGGGGGAGCATGGGACGGACGGCGCTTCAGCGCGGCTCCGCACTCCGCGGTAACGGCCAGGACCTGTGACAGGTCCGGCGCTCCGTCGGGCCCGAGGGGTGTCCCGACGCATACCAGGACCGCATCCGCGTCGGGGACATGGTCGGCCGCGGAGGCCGTGTCGAGGATGCGTCCGCTGGTCCGGGCGGCGTGCAACAATTCATCGATCCCCGCTTCGCCCACCGGCGACCTGCCGGACGCGAATGCCTCGCTCTTGGCCGGGTTGACGTCGATGCCGACGACGCGGTGACCCTGCTTCAGCAGGCAGGCCGCGGTGACCGTCCCCACGTATCCGAGTCCATAGACGATGATTTTCATGCAGACTGTCTCCGTCGGGTGTCGGCATCGAGCGCATCGAACAGGGCGTCCCGCATCAGGGTTGCCGCTTCCTCGCCCCGAGCCTCGCTGCCCCAACCGATCCATACCGCGGCCCAGCGCCTTGCGCCGTTGCCCGCGGGGTGGACGCGCAGCCGATGGGCCGGCCGCGGCTGGCCGAACTTCGGCCAGTGTTGCGCCGGAGCCGGATCTTCGACGAAACCGGCAACGGCGTCGAACCGGACTTCTGGTCCGGACCCGCCTTCTGCGGGCTCGAAGCGCCCGGATGGGCCGGGGATCCACGGATCGGACACCAGGAAGTCCACGACCGCCTCGTGTCCTGCGCCCCCACGCCAGACGTCCACGATCAGCAGGCCTTGGCCCGGATACAGCGCCAAGCACCGGGTCACTGTCGCGGCGATGGTCGAATAGCCGTCTTGCCAACCCGCGCACCAGAGCGGCGTATCCGGCGTGTGGCCGAGACCGGTGATGCGGTGGGCGCGGCCCCTGCGTCCCACTCGAAACGACAGCCAGAACTCCATCGGCTCGACGCCCTCGAAACGGGGACCGTTGTGAGTGCTCGCCGACCGCGCCATGTCCCTCAGCGCGCCGGCGGAATAGGTGGGCACGCCGAAGTCCACGAGGAAGCGGCGGCCCGCGATGGACAGCTCCACGGCGAGAAAGTCTGCGTGGGCGTGGGCGGGGTTGTCGTCCGGTCCGCACGCTCCGCAGTCGAAGATCGCCGCGTCCTCGCCGGACCTGAGTTGCACGTACCCTGAGTGCTCCAGGGCGAGCGTCCCCGACCCGGCGTCTTCGGCTCTGCGTGCGGTCAACGCATGGCCGGGAGGCGCCTCGCCGAGCCAGGAGTCGTTGAACAGCGCGATGTCGCCGTCGGGGTGCATCATCACGTCGAGAGCCTGTTGCATCCGCGCGATCTGCGGCTCCATTTTCCGCGACGCCGCCTGGTCGAGCACACCGGCGTCCGCAAGTATCCTCATGTCCAGGAGCGACAGAGCCTGATACATGGGACTCCGTTCGGCGTGGCCGCCATCGTCAAGGATTTGCGACTCGACACAGGCCGGTGTCGTCCTGTTCAGGAAGCGCCAAGCTGCCGGCAATCCCCCCAGACCGCATGCATACACCACCAGAGCGACGTAGTTCTTCAGCAGATGGTTGTATTGCAGGTCGCGTTCCAAGTTGCGCCACACAAAGATGGCACAGAACCTGACGTGGCGCAAGAGGAACGTTTGCGCGTCCATGAGGCGCGGCGCGGCGCTCCGCGCGGCGTTGTGCCGGAACAGGTGCAGCCCCGTCAGCAGGTTGATCAGGCGGTGGCTGGCGCTGTAGGGGTTCCACACGTCGCGAAACACGCCCCTTGCGGCAAAGGGGTTCTGGCGTTCCAGGGAACGCACCAGCGAATGGACCGCTTCCAGCGCCCGCTCGTTGCCTGCGGCCAGCAGCGGCGCCGCATAGCCGAAACAGGAGAGGTTCATTCGCCACAGCGCGTTGTTGCCTTCGTTCAGTTCGCGCCGCCACTGGACGGCCTCGACGCCGCCGAAGTCGATGGTCCGTCCCAGCAGTGTGAACCTGCCCTCGCTGACGCCGTCGAGGCAGCGCCCGTGGACCGCCTGCTGCAATTGCAGGACGTGCTGCGCCGCGCGCCCGAGAAGGGGGTTCGCCGGATCCGGCAGCGGCAGCCGGTTCGCGTCTCGGGCGACCGAACGCCAAGCGCGCGCCGGAAACCTGCTCATGTAATGGAAGCGGCCTCGGCAGACCAGGCGCTGGACGATCTGTTCGGGCGTCAGGTGTCGGACTGCCCGCCACGTGCGAAGGGCGCTCAAGGCGACTCCCGGCCGGTTCCTGTCATGCGGGGGGGGGGGGGGGGGGGGGGGGGGGGGCTTTCGCATCACCGCGATGATGGTTACCCGGAAAGGGGACAGGATGCGCGTCCGGTTCACCAGGCGTTCATAGGCGAATCCGGCAAGGTAGCTCGGGACCGAAAAGCGGAGGTATTCGGGTCGGCCTTCCACACGATGGATGCTTTCCACCGTGAGGCCGGCGGACCGGCAGTGGCGGTGGATGCTCCGGGCGCTGTTGGCCCTGTAGAGCGTCGGGAACGTGTCGTCCCTCGCACGGCCCCGTTTCTCGTTGAACCACTTGTGGAAAGCGTACGGCGTGCAACGAGCGAGCAGGGTGACGTAGTGCATGGACCCCGGGGTCTTGGCGAGGAACCTCCCGCCCGGTTTCAGACACCTGCGGACTTCCCGGAACACCGTTGCCGGTTGGGACAGATGCTCCAGCAGGTTGTCGCAGACGACCACGTCGAAGGCGTCGTCGGGCCACGGTATCGACTCCGCGTTGCCCACGCGGCCTTCGTGCAGGAATGGATTCTCGCATACGCGCGGGTCCATGTCCAGCCCGCAGACCCGGCCTGCCCGATCCTTGAAATCCATGTAGGGAACGATCCCGGCGCCGGCTCCCAGATCCAGCAGCACCGTGGAGGAGTCGAGGTGGTCGAGCACTCTCTCTCGGAGCAATGCGTCGTCCCAGTTGTCGGAGAACTCCGGGTAGAGACGCCGGTCCAGCCAGGCTATGGCTTTGCTCGTTCTCGAGTTCCGGGAAGTCATGTCGCGCATCGACGCAGCGGGACAGGAACGCGCCTCGATGCCGGTGCTCCCGGACGCCGGACCGCCCTCGGGAAGCGTCCCGCGGTCAAGGCGACTCCAGGACCACCCGCGCCCCCTTCGCCAGCGACTCCGGGACCGCGATGGTTGCGAGGCTGGAATTGACGAGTTGCGCCTCTTCGATGGGCGGCGGGCCGCCGGCGACCACCGCATCCACGAACGCCTGCAGTTCGGCGCCATGCCCCTTGTCCTGTGCGCGGCGCCGCTTCTTCTTCCGAACCCGGCCTTTTCCGGCGACGGTCAACTGCCGGAAGTCCTCGATCCGGACCACGCTGCTCCCCGCGTAGGCTTCGATCAGCTCTTTTCCATGGGCGGCGTCGCCCAGGGCCGTGTAGAACACGGTGACGAGGCTTCCGTCCGCCAGTTCCCCGATGATCGTCACGTCCTCGCACGGGTCGCCGCCGACCGCGGCCTCGGCGTGGACCGAGACCATGGGCGCGCCCGCGAGAAAGGCCCCGAGGTCGATGAAGTGACAGGCTTCGCCGAGGATCCTCCCGCGGCCCTCGTTCGCGTCGGCCTGCCAGTGGTCCTCCGGAAGACGGCCGGCGTTGACGCGCAGGAGGATGTGCCGTCGTCCCGGCAGGGTTGCCAGATGCTCCCTGGCGGCCAGGCTCAGGGGTGCGAAGCGTCGGTTGAAACCGACCTGGAAGAAGGCCGGGGACGAGCGGCCGGCGGCCGCCACCTCCCGGAGTTCCTCCCTGGTGAGGGCCAGGGGCTTCTCGACGAAGACGTGCTTGCCGGCGTTCAGGGCGCGTACGGTCTGGCCGGCATGCAGACTGTGCGGCGTCGCCAGCAGGACCGCGTTGATGTCCGGGTCGTCGAAGACCGCGTCCTCGTCTGTGGTTGCCCGGACAAAGCCGAAGCGTCGCTGGACGTGCTCGGCGGAGACGCCGCGGGAGGTGACGACGGTGTGCAGTTCGCAGTGCGGAATCTTCTCGAGCGCGGGCAACAGCGTCGTGCGCGCAAAGGCCCCTGCGCCGACGACCCCGAGGACGCAACGTTCCCGCGCCGCAAACGTCCGCCCGGCCGCCGCGGGTTCGGGGTGGACGCGGTGCGCCGCGGGTTCGGCCTCGTCGTATCGGAGGACTACCCCCAGGTGCGGCTCGGCTCCGCCCACGACCAATGCATAGGCGGCTTGCGCACGTTCGAAGGGGAACCGGTGAGTGGTCAGCGCCCCGGGATCCAGGCGGCGTCCCCGCCCCGGCCGCATGAGATCCAGCGAGGTTTTCAGGTTCTCGGTCTCGGTCCAGCGCACGAAACCGGGGGGATACTTCATCCCGCGTTTCTCGTAGTCCGGGTCGTACCGGCCCGGACCGCAGGAGCGGGACGCCGTGACCGTCAGCTCCTTCCGCATGAACTCCCGGAAGGGGAACCCGGTGCCCGTGCGCCCGATGAGCGACACCACCCCCCGGTCCCGGGCCACCCGCGCGGCCGTCTCGAAGGGAGTGCTCGACTCGGTGGCCGCGGCGATGACCACTGCGTCGCAGCCCAGGCCGTCCGTTGCCTCCATGGCCGCGGCCTCGGGGTCTCCACCCTTCAGGTCGCAGGTCCGTTCCGCGCCGAGACGTTCGGCAAGCTCCAGACGGCCGGGGTCGAAGTCGAGAGCCAGGACCCTCACACCGGACAGGGTAAGGAACTGTGCGGCAAGCTGTCCCACCAGCCCGACCCCGATGACGGCGCACCAAGCGCCCAGTTCGGGTCGTGTCAAGCGTACGCCGTGGAGAGCGATGGCGCACACCGCGGCGTAACACGCTTCTTCGTCCGCGACGCCATCGGGAACGGGCGCCGCCAAGTTCTCCGGAACGGCGTTCCACTCGGCGTGGTTTGCCCAGCCGGCGCCGGAGACGGCGACTCGTTGCCCCGGTCGGTATCGGCCCTCCAGTCCGGCGCCGACTTCGGCCACGACGCCGGACGCGGAATAGCCCAGCGGCGTCGGCTCGTCCAGGCGCGTCATCACCGCCCTGACAGTCTCGGCCAGCCCGTCCCGCCGGAATTTGTCGATGGTCTTGCGGACCAGGTCCGGGCGCGCGCGCGCCTTCTCGAGCAGGTTCTTCCGGGCGAACTCGACCGCCTGACGTTCCGTGCCCGCAGAGATCAACGACGATCGGGACCTGACCAGCAGATGGCCCGGCTCGACCTGCGGGTTCGGGACGGTCCTGAGGGTGAGTTCCCCGCTCCCGGCGTTCTGGACGACCTGCTTCATGGCAGGGGTCTATCGAGCGGCCGGACTACCCCCGTCCTGCTCTCTCAGCATGCGGACGAAGTCACGCAAGATGGCCGCAAAGACTGCGATGATAAAGCCCGTGAGCGTTGTCGTCCGTATCAGGAGGCCGCGTTTGGGCCGGATGGGGGCGTTGAAGTCGGGGGGCACCGCGGGATCGATTACCCTGAACGCATAATCGGTCCGTGTTTCCGCGATCATGATGGCGCGAGTCTCGACCTGGATCAGCCGGTAGATGGCTTGCCGGAGGGGTATGACGTTGGTCTCGTCGAGTTCCCGGTTCAGATACGCGATCCTCTTGCGGGACTCTGCGACGGCCGTCTCCCGAAGGAAGGAATTGAATTCGACTATCAAGGCGTTGGCCCACTCCGCGGCGACCACCGGGTCCTTCCAGCGAACGTTCACGTATAACAATCCCTGCCTCGGGTTTCTTTCGATTGCAATGATCCTGCGGAATCGCTTGTGGATGTTCGTCGAACCGGGAATGTTTCGCTGCCGGGGGTCCCGGTCGAAATCGGAAGGCTTGTACAGCTTCCGCAGAAGTTCTTTCACCTTGCTGGAGAGGCGCCCCCTGAATTGCCGGTAGGCGCGCTTCAGGGTCGTGAAGGCCTGCTGCAAGGGGGGAATATCTCGAATCTCATCCCGGTCCGAAGCATCCGGGTCGAAATCGGGAGGTTTGCGCAGCGCCTGCACGATTTTGCGGCTCTTGGCGAAACGCGTCAAGAAATCGCGGGACTTGAAGAGCGCCAACAACTCCTGCCGGCCGTTGTTGAAAGTATTGACGCTAAGAGCGTCCGTCAATACGCTGCCCAGTCCAAACAGACCGGTGGACCTCGCTAATCGACGGACATCCCCGGCGCTGTCCTTTCTAACCGCCGTCACGACGGTGGTGGCCTGATACACGTTGGGGGTGGTCACGGCGGTGCCCACCCCGACCAACGCGAAGATGAACGTCACACCCAGGATAAGCCACTTTGCCCGGTAGAGTACGCCCCAGTAATAGAGGAAGTTCGGCAGTATCCAATCCGGGCGGAGGGAATATGTGTTGGCAACGGCCATCAACCTGTTACCGGATCAAGGCTTCGAACTTCGAGAAAAGGACGGACGCACCGTGTGTGAAAATGGATTCCTGTCAGGGAGTCGGCCCCGCTTCTACAGGCTCCTCTTCTAATTAGCGTCAACGGCTCCGTGTGTCAAGGACGGTCGAGGGTCTGGACAGCCATGGTTCCGGGCAGGAGCGGGGTCGTTGCGACGCCATCCGTTGCTTGCTATCCTGTCCAACGGCAGCCATTGCCAACGGTATGTCTCTCTGACGTGATTCGGACGCTCGCGATATTCGGGCTGGTTGTGGTGGGCGCCTTGTCCTGGAGCGCGGCCGCGGCCGGTCCATGGATCGACCCCGGGGACTGGGCGCTCCGGTACGACCTGCGGCTCCTGGCGGATGCGGGCGTGGTTTCCGCGCCCATGATGGCATGGCCCATACCATGGGGAAGCGTTGCTCGGGACGTCACGGACCTGGAGGACAGAACCGGATTGCGCGAGGCCGAGTCCGCGGCGCTGGCTCGGGTCAAGTGGCAGATCGGGTACGAGACACGAGTGCGCGAGTTGATGACCGAGAGCGAGCTTTCGGTCATGGCGAGCCCCATGCGCATGAGGAACTTCCTCGACACCCCGCGCAGCAGCGCGGAGACGAAGGTCAAGGTCGATTGGACCGACGAGCACGCGGCCGGGCGATTGGCGGTTACCGCGGCCAAAGGCGGATCGGTGGACGACAGCAAGCTCCGCGGGGACGGTTCCTACCTCGCCCTTGCCCTGGGCAACTGGATCGTCGCCGTGGGCGCCACGGACCGCTGGTGGGGTCCGGGTTGGGACGACAGCCTGGTCCTGTCCAACAACGCGCGTCCGATACCGGCGCTCTCCGTGCAACGCAACTTTCCCGACCCTTTCGATACGAGGTGGTTGCGCTGGCTGGGCCCTTGGAGCACAAGCGTCATGCTGGGGCGGCTGGAAGGCGGCCGGAAGGTTCCCGACGCCCTCTTCCTCGGCTGGCAGTTCCACTTCAAGCCGTTGCCGGGACTCGAGGTCGGCCTGGAGCGCACGGCCATTGGGTGCGGCCGCGGCCGCACCTGCGATATCGGTACGTTGGGGAACCTTCTCGTGGGGAGGGACGACGCAGGAGGAGACGCGCCCGAGGGCGAGGCCGGCAACCGGTTGACGGGCGTGAGCGTTCGCTATGTGGTCCCGTCCGGCTATTCCTTCTTCCCTCACGCCATCTACGGGCAGACGGCGGCAGAGCACGGTTCCGGTTCCGGGCGGCGGGCCGGATGGCTCGGATTGATCGGTGTCGAGTACCTGGGCCGGTGGGGCGGCAACAGCCTTCTGGTGTACGTCGAGGCCACCGATACCACGTGCAACTTCGCGGGTAACCGGAAGTTCGACTGCGCCTATGGTCATGCGGTTTACGAGACGGGGTATCGCTACCGGGGCCGAAGCATCGGTGCTTCTTTCGGGGGCGATGCCGGCGGCGTCTCCCTCGGCGGCATCGTGATCACCCGACGAGGACACGAATGGGGCGGGGTGTTGCGCCATGCCAGGTTGAACCGAGGCGGCGGGACGCAGCCGGTGCTGAACGGGTGGACGGGGTTGACGAACCTGGAGGTGTTTCACCGGCGCGATACCCGCTGGGGCCGCTTCGAGTTGGGAGGGGGGTTCGAGCGGCTGCGCCCGGGTACCGGGCGCAGGCGGACGGACGTGCGGGGCTACTTCCGCTGGCGGCGGGATTTCTGATGAGTTCAGAGGGAAGGAGACGGAATCGATGAGCGTGCTGCCACCACGGGTGGGTTGGCCGTTGGCGTTGCTCCTGGCGATGGCCGTGTGCGAAGTTGCGGCGGCGAGGGCTCAAGGGCTCACGGCCCAATCCCTGCGCAGTCTTATCGAGTCTCAGCCGGAGGCGGTGCGGCAGCAGATCCGGGAGGAGCTGCAAAGACGCGCGCAGCCCTCCGCAGCCCCCGCAGCCCCCGCAGCCCCCGCAGCCCCCGCAGCCCCCGCAGCCCCCGCAGCCCCCGCAGCCCCCGCAGCCCCCGCAGCCCCCGCAGCCCCCGCAGCCCCCGCAGCCCCGCGGCTCGAGCCCCGCACAACCTTGGTCGTCCGGTTCAGCATCACCGCCGAGTTCGACCCTGCCGGCCCGGCAGGCTCGCTGCTGCAGCGATGGATAAAAGGGAACCCCTATCGGCTCGACGATTCGGGTTCCCTCCACCTTCCGGGCCTCCCGCCCATTCATCTGGCAGGGCTCCATGTCGAACAGGCGAAGGTCAGGCTCCGTGCGGAGCCGGCTCTCGCGAACGTCCTGGTGTCCTTGCATGTGTTGCCGCTCGCCCCGCTGGGCGTGGATGCCCTGGAGAGGTTCGGTTACGATTTCTTTCGAAACCCGGGCCGGAGCCCTCGGGTTGCGGATGTCCCGGTGCCAGTGGGCTACATCATCGGTCCCGGCGACCAAATCAACGTGCAGCTCTTCGGCAACAGGAACAGGGCATTTCAAGCGGTCGTGAACCGTGACGGCGTGATCCACATACACGAGGTCGGGCCCATCTCCGTAGCAGGCCTGAGTTTCGAATCGTTGAGGAGGGAAATCGCGCTCCGGGTCACGGAACAGATGATGGGAACGCGTGTCAGCGTGACCCTGGACCACCTGCGGTCCATTCGCGTCTTCGTCCTCGGTGAAGTCGAGCGCCCCGGGCTCTATACGGTGAGCGGCTTTTCCACCGCGGTCAACGTGCTCCTCGCCGGCCAGGGGGTCAAGGAGACCGGCTCGCTCAGGCGGATCGAGGTCAGGCGGAACGGACGCGTCGTTTCGAGATTCGATCTCTATGATCTCCTGCTGCGCGGAGACACCCGAGGCGACACGCGGGTTCGGCAGGGTGACGTGGTCTTCGTGCCGCCGGTAGGAGGCACGGTGGCGGTGTACGGCGAGGTGAACCGGCCGGCCATCTACGAAATTCGAGGCAAGACCACGGTCGCCGACTTGATCGCACTGGCCGGGGGCAGGCTGGTGACGGCGAGCGCCGACGGGGTCAAGTTGACGCGCATGGAAACCCAAGGCAGTTCGGGACGGGACGTCGGATGGGAGGAAGTCGACAGGGAAGCGCTCAGGAACGGGGACATCGTACAGGTCCCCGTGAAGCTCGACAAGCCGCATCGCTCGGTACGGCTGTCCGGCCATGTACGGCAGTCGGGGCTCTACGAGTGGACGCCGGGCATGTGGCTGACGGACTTGTTGCCCGATGCCAGCGAACTGAAACCCGGCGCCGACGTGCGTTACCTGCTCGTCGGCAGGAAGAGCCAGTTCAAGACTCGAAGCGAGTTGCTTTCCCCGAACCTCGAAGCGGCGTGGCGAGCGCCCCGGACGGCAGCCGACCTGACGTTGCTTCCCGGGGATACGGTTTTCGTGTTCCCCGGAGGAGTGCCCAGGGTATACCTCGCTCGCGGGATCGGCGGCGGTGGTGGGGTCTCGGTGTTGGGAGCGGTGGGAATCCCTGGCGGTTATCCGCTTGTGAAGGGGATGCGCGTCAGCGACCTCATCCGGGCCGGCGGAGGGTTGAAGCGGTCCGCCTACAGGACCGAGGCGGAGTTGGCGCGCTATCTTGGAAAGGAAGGCGGTTGGAAGACCTTACAAGTGGATCTGGCGGGCGTCCTCGCGGGCCATGCAGCAGCCGACATCCGGCTCCGAAGAAGGGATGAACTCACTATCAAGACACGCTCTGCGGTCGAGAGGCGGAGTGTGGTAGTGACGGGCCGAGTGCGTTTCCCGGGGAGATATCACGTAGACAGGGGCGAACGCCTGTCCGAACTGTTGCAGCGTGCGGGTGGTCTCATGGACGACGCCTTTCCCCTGGGAGCCATATTCTTGCGCACCGATCTTCAGAGGCGGGAGCAGGAAAACCTCCAACGAGTCGCCGACCGCTTCGAGACGGAACTGGCTTCGGTCGCTCTTGGCAGCGAGGAGGGGATACAACGGTTCACAACGGGTCAGGCGTTGCTGAATCGACTCCGCAGCGTAGAGGCCACGGGTCGGTTGATCATCGATCTGCCGGCGATCATCGCAGGCGACGGTGGAAAGGACATCATCCTGCAAGACGGGGATCGGCTTCTCGTTCCGGAGACCCCCCAGGAAGTCTCCGTGGTCGGCGAGGTGCAACGCCCCTCGGCGCATCTGTACAACAGGGACCTGGAGCGCGATGACTACGTCCAGTTGTCCGGAGGACTGACGGACAAGGCCGACGCTGCTCGCATCTACATCGTCCGAGCCAACGGCGGAGTGGTGGCCGAGTATAGCGCCTCCAGGTTCTTCTATCGCAGCAACGGCACCACGACGATTCAGCCGGGTGACAGCATCATCGTGCCCCTGGATGCGGAGTACGTGGAGCCGGTCAGGATCTGGACCCTGGCTGCCGAGCTCTTACAGAGTTTCGCCGTTAGCGCGGCGGCCATCAACGCCATCGTGGATTGACGCTTCCGGAAAGTGCGCGGCCCGGGCCGTTCTCATCCGCGGGGCGCCTCCGGGGGTCCCCCGGGCGCCGCCGCCCATGCCGGCGAAGACCGCGTCCGGGCCGGGGGACGCCGCAGCAACATCCGCGGCAACGGCTCGGCCAGTCCGTTGGCGGCGGTGCGTCGAGTCGTCAGCGCGGCGCCACGAGGATCTCCTCCCGGGGAAAGTGGTCCATGATCTCGGCGCCGTCCCTGGTCACCACCACCATGTTCTCCAGCCGCACGCCGCCCACGCGGGTCTCGCCTTCGCGGCTTTCGATGGCGATGGTCATGCCTTCCTCGAACACCTGCGGGTACTTGAGGGACCACTGGCGGTTGATGATGGGGATGTCGTAGTTGGTGCTTCCCTGGGTGAGGCCGATGCCGTGGCCGATCTCGCTGGCCAGCACCTCGCACTCCTCCTCGTAGCCCCAACTCGACGCCGGCGGGAAGTGCTTGGCCGCATCCGCGGTGGTCTTGCCGGGCTCGATGCTGTCGATGACGCCGTCGATGCTGTCCTTCACCCGCTTGTACCAGTCCTGCTCCCGGGCGGTGGGTTTCCTGCCGACGACGAACGTCCGGTAGGTGCAGGTGGCGTAACCCTGGTAGGTCAACCCGCACAGGGAACCGTAGAGGAGGTCGCCCGTCTGCAGGAGCCGGCTGGACTGGTGGAAGCCGCGGTCGAAGGTGGTGGGTCCGGAGCGCCAGCCGCCGGGCGGAGCCGACTCCGCTCCCATGTCGTAGCCGGCCTTGGTGGCGACCCCCGATAGGTCGGTATCCCGGACGCCGGGCTTGGCGCTCTCCCAGATGCGGTACCACACTCCCTCGACGATGGCCGCCGCGGTCTTGAGACACTCGATCTCGTCGGGCGTCTTGATCTTGCGGATCTCCTTCATGACCATGCCGAAGTCCACCAGGTTCCTGACCCCGGCGTTGGCGAGGGCCTCGCGGGCAATGCCGTCGAAGGCGCTGAAGCCGACCTTCTCGTGCAGCAGCCCTCGGCCCTCGAGCTCGTCGCGGATGTCCGCGGCGAACTGCCGGGCTTCGTCCCTGGCCGCCTCCATGCCGCAGGCCGCGGTCAGCCAGGCCCGCGCCGGCCGCCATTCCGTGATCCACGGCGCCTGGTCCGGCATCTGGTGGAAGTGGCCGCTGTGCTCGTACATGATCGGGTCGTGGTCGGCGAAGAAGAGGGTGTATCGGCACATGGGGTAGTTGAAACCCTTGAGCCCGGTGAGGTAGCGGATGTTGGCGGAATTGGCCTCCAGCAGCGCGGGGATGCCGTGCTCGCGCATGATCCTCCTGGCCCGTTCGGCCCGCTCCCGGCGCATGCGATCCGTGTTCAGCCGCTCCTGCCAGTCCGAGATCTCGTTGCCGTAGGTGAGCTTGGATGCGTACCGTACCATGAGGGAACCTCCTTCGGGCGGCGTTGACGGTCAGGCGCCGGCGGGAACCCCGGGGATCATCACCGGGACTCGCGCAGGCCCGAATACACCTTCTCCGCGGTGAGCGGCAGGTCATGGACCCGCACGCCGACAGCGTCGGCCACCGCGTTGGCGATGGCCGCGGCAGTGGGCACGTTGGGAAGCTCGCCGATGGCCTTTCCCCGGAACGGCACGGGTCCCTGGCCCTGTTCCACGAACACGGTGTCGAGCCTGGGGACGTCCTTGGCGCACGGCAGCTTGAAGTCTCCGAGGTTCAGGGTGGTGATGCGGCCGTCGGCCATGGGGTTGTCTTCCATCAGCGCGAAGCCGACGCCGTTGACCACGCCGCCGTCGATCTGACCCTGGTAGGTCAGGTGGTTGAGTATCTTGCCGGAGTCGTGGGCGGTGGTGAGCCGGGTGACCCGTACCTGGCCCGTTTCCGGATCCACTTCCACCTCGGCGACCTGCGCGGTGAAGGAGGTGACGGGCGGTTGGCTTTCGGGCGCGAAGACCGTCTCGTGCCGGAACGAGCCGCCGGCCTCGGCGACCGCGGCGCGCGCCACCTCCGCGAAGGACAACTCGCGTCCCTCGGGGGCGGCAAAGCGCCCGTGCACGCGCCCCACCTGATGGGGCCGGCAACCGAGGCTCCGGGCGGCGCATTCCACGAGCTTCCCGTGCACCTCCCGGGCCGCCTTGTGGGCCGCGTGTCCGGTGGTGTTGGTGGACTTGCTGCCGCCGGTGCCCGGGTCCCAGGGCGAGTTGTCGGTGTCCTCCACCCGGATGCGCACGCTTTCCGGCCCGATGCCCAGGGTCTCGCTCACGATCTGCGCGATGGCGGTGTGGATCCCGGGCCCCACGTCCGGCACCCCGACGAGGACCGTGACCGCGCCGTCTTCGTCGAGGTCGATGGCCGCATGGGCGTTGCCGCCGCCTGCGCCGCGTTCGTAGAGGGCGATGCCGCGGCCTCGGTTCGGGCCCGGGGGGCGCTGACGCCATCCGGACGCCTCCACGGCCTTCTCCAGGGTCTCCCTGGCCAGGATGCCGTCCCATTTGGCGCCCAGCGGCGAGGCGTCGCCGGGCGCCAGCAGGTTGCGGAGCCGGAAGTCCGCGGCGTCGATGCCCATTTCCCTGGCCATGAGCCCCATCTGCGACTCTACGGCAAAGACGATCTGCGGACTCCCCGGAGTGCGGGTCTGGGTGCACGGGACCTGGTTGGTGTAGGCGCAGACGGTCTCGATGCGGATGGCGGGCACCCGGTAGTAGCTGGCCAGCCGCCGGGCTCCCAGCACCGTGATCTCGGGGTTGGCCTTCCACGCCGCGTAGGCCCCGCCCGCGAACGTGACCTTGGCGTCGATGGCCGTGAGGGCGCCGTCCCGTTTCACTCCCGTGCGCAGGGTGACCACGGCCGGATGCCGGTGGGCCGCGGTGGCGATCTCCTCGGTGTAGGTGAGGACCATGCGCACCGGCCTGCCGGTGCGCCTTGCCAGGAAATAGCACACCGGAGTATCGATCATCGAGGCCTTGCCGCCGAAGTCGCCGCCCACCGGGAGGATGTGCACCTTGACCTTCCCGGGCTCGATGCCGAGGTCCCGGGAGAGCCGGTTCTTGAGCGCGAAGGGCCCCTTGTTGGACGCCCATACCTCGACGTTGCCCGAGGCGTCCACCGCCACCGTGCAGGCGTGGGGCTCGAGGTAGCCGTGGTGGGCCAGTTGCGTGGCGAAGGTGTTCTCGAAGACCCTGTCGGCGTCTCCGAAGCCGGCTTCCAGGTCGCCGTTCCGCCACACGCTGTGGGACTGCACGTTGGGCAGGTGGTCGGGAACGCCCTCGGCCAACGGCGGAGCGTTCTCGTACGCCCGGGGGGCGTCGTGCAGCGCCGCCGCACCGGGCTTGACGGCCTCCAGCGGATCGAAGACCCCGGGAAGCTCCTCGTAGTCCACCTCGATGAGCCGCAGCGCCGCTTCGGCGGCCTCGGGCGTGTCCGCGGCCACCGCGGCCACCGGGTCGCCCACGAACCGGACCTTGTCCCTGGCCAGCACGGGCATGTCCTTCATCCGCAGTCCCACCAGCACTTCGGGCAGGTCGGTGCCGGTGAGCACCGCGTGGACCCCCGGCAGTTCGCGGGCCCTGGCCGTATCCACTTTGCGCAGGCAGGCGTGGGCCAACGGGCTGCGGAGGACCTTGGCGTACAGGGATTCGGGTATGGGCACGTCCGCGGCGTACCGGGTGGCGCCCGTTACCTTGTCCGCGCCTTCGATGCGGGGCATGGGCTTTCCGACTGTTCGATAGGCCAAGCTTCACCTCCGGTTCGTTCTTCCGGTCCCGTGACCGACCGCCGGTGTCCGAGGTGTTCCATAGCGTTCCCGGACGGGCAGTTCAAGGGACGGCCTGCCGGATCTTTCCGGCAGGGCGGAGGGTCTGGCCGCAAGCCGCTTCCGCATCTCGCACGTCACCCGCCGGCGCCGCCCGGTTGACGGTGTCCCCGCGTGCTGTTATCACTTCCGGCATCCACGCCGCAAGGTTCCGCAGGGGAGCTTTCATGGACAGTCGCGAATTCGCAAGGAAGGTGCAGCAGCGGGTCGCCGAGTTCTGCCGGGGTCTGGACGAAAGGCTCCCCGCCTACAGCTACATCCCGCTCACCACGGACGAGATGCGCATCAAGGTGATGCAGAGCCGGCTGTTCAACGAAGTCCGCGCCGCCGAGGTCTTTGGCTCGTGGCTCAAGACCACGCCGGAGCTGGAGGTCAAGGCCATACTGGCGGAAGCCATCCACGAGGAGTTCGTCCACGCGGAGTATCTTTCGGAGGCCCTCAGGAGCAAGGGCGCGACGCCCTACGACTACCGGCCCCTGCCCGCCCAGATGGGGATGTTCAACGGGTTCGAGTCGCTGTCCGAAACCTGCGAGCGGATCGCGGCGTTCCCGTTCGCAGGGGAGGGAGTGGCCGACTACCTCATCGGCAAGAGCCTCGCGGACAGCGCCGTGCCGGAGTGGGTGACCGGGCCGTACCGGCGCATCCACGACGACGAGGAACAGCACGGCAACTATCCCTTCGAGTTGCTGGTCAAGTACGCCACCACCCCCGAGATCCAGGACCGGGTGGCGCGGGCGGTGGAGATGAGCCTCATGCTCCGGCGTCAGTACTTCGACAACCTCGACCGCTGGGTCTATCAGGATAGCTGGTCCTAGGCGTCCGAGCCCGGACCGTCGGAACGCGAACGCCGGAAAAGACCCGCGTCGCCGGTTCCCCGCCCTTCACACCAGCCCCCAGGTGCGCCGCAGCCACCATTCCGCGGCCAGCAGGATGACTGCCAGGGTGAACAGGAGCGGCTCGTTCCACAGCGCCACGCGGCTCCTCGCCACGATGCTCGACGGCGCGGCCTGCTCCATCCGCTCCTCGAACTCCGACCAGTGCGCGTCCGTCAACGTCTCGTGGGGGACGAACAGGCCCCGGCTCCGCGCCGCCACGGCTTGCAGCAGCTCGGGCCGCGGGCGCCCGTCGTCGTTTTCCTCCGACCGCAGCGCCACGAGGAAGTTGGCCGCGGCGCTTCCCAGGGGACCGCCGCCGGACGAGGTCGCCCGAACTTCGACCCGGTGGGGTCCTTCGAGACCCGGCGTGAACTCGGCCCGGTACTCGCCGGGTCGTCGGGTCGCCGCGGCCTCCAGCGGAGACCGTCCGCTTTCCGGGTCGGTCACCGCCACGTCGAGGACGGGGTCGGCGGCCGGTCCGTGGTCGTCCCGCAACACCCGGACGCGGAACTCCTGTTTTGCTCCGACTCCCCCGGACCCCCCGACCACCAGCACCTGCACCTGGTCGAAGGCGGGCTCCCGGGCCAGCCAGCGCACGCCGTTGCGGATGAGCTTCAGATGGACCTGGGGGTGCCGGTCGCGGCCCACCGCGTCGAAGTTCCAACGCCAGAGGTCGTCGCTGGCGAAGGCCAGGGTCCGTCCCTCGTGGAACCTTCCCACCGTCAGGAGGGGCGACTGCCGTCCCTCCACCGATGTCGAAAGCAGCACCTCGCCACCGGCCCGGGCCACCTGGTTGAGGGTCCGCAGGGGCGGCAGCCCACGCCAGGCTTCCCGGTTGGCGTCCGGGTCGGCGAACATCCTGGTCAGCGGGTGGGCCTTGCCCGCCTGCGTCAGCACCGCGCGGGCGGCGATGCCGGTCTCGAACCCCCCGCGGCCGTCGAGCTTCACCGGCAGCAGGGAAGCCAGCGCCGTCTCATGGTACCCGCCCCGGTCGAAGGCCCGGGAGCCGCCGAGGACGGCGATGCCGCCGCCATCGCGCACGAAGTCGCGCATCCTCTCGAAGTAGACCGGGTTGAAGTAGGCGCGGTGGGAGAAGTTGTCGAGGATCAACACGTCGAAGTCCTCGATCTCCTCGACGAAGATCTGGTCGATGGGAAACGGGATCAGGCTCAGCTCGTTCTCGGACACGTCCACCGCGTCGTCGGGCGTCCTCAGGAAGACGAACGACACCAGCTCCAGGAAAGGGTCCTGCTTCAGCGCGAACCTCAGGAACCGGTAGTTCCAGGAAGGCGACCCCGACAGGGTCAGCACCCGGATCTTGTCCGGCCGCACGTCCATCCGAAAGGCTTTCCGGTTGTTCCTGCGGATGCTCTCGCCGCTCTGGACCGGCAGGGTCAGGGTAAAGCCGTGGGCGCCCAGCTCCCGCGGCGTGTAGTGGAGAGTCACCCGCTCCTCGTAGGCGTCCTCATGGATGGCGACGGGGTGTGTGGAGATCAGGTTCCGGCCCAGGTTGAAGTACAGGGGCGCCCGGACGCCGGCCAGGCCGTGGGCCTGGATCGTGAAGTCGATGGCGACGGCGCGGCCGCGGAAGGCCAGCTCCGGTACGCTCAGGTCGGTGATGCGCAGGTCCTTGAAGCCGTCGGTCCGTCCCACGCCCACGGCCAGGACCGGCCTGGGGTGGCCCGGGAAGGCCGGGAAGGTGTCCCGGGCGTCCGACGGGTTGACGATGCCGTCGGAGACGACCACCACCCCGGCCGCTTCCGGCTCGCTGGCGGCCACCCGGTCCAGAGCGTGGAAGAGCCGGCTGGCGTCGCCGTCCGGCGCCATGCCGGCGAGCTCGTCCATGCTCCGGAGGCGGGTCTCCCGGTCGAACGAGTAGAGCTTGAGGTCGTATCGGTCCGCGAGCCCGCGGGTCAGGCCCGGCCCCGCCAGGACTTCCCTGGCGGCGTCGAGGCGGCTCCCGGCGCCGGCCCCCGAAGGGAGTCCCATGCTCGCGGAGGCGTCCACCAGCGCCACCAGCGGGCGGCGCAGGGACGTGGGCTCCTCCACGGTGCGCGTGGGACCCAGGAGGAACAGCAGCAGCAGCGCATAGACCGGGGCGCGCAGCAGCGTCAACGGCCACGCCTTGCCGGGGCCCAGGCTCCGGTGCAGGAACCGGAGTTGCTGGACGAGGAACGCCGCCGCGGCCAGCGCCAACGCCGCCGCCAGCCACCCGGGCGCGCCTCCGCCGAAAGCGATGTCGGGCATCCCGGCCATCTCACGCCGCCGCGGCGCGCCGGAACGCCGTGAGGGTCACGTTCCTTCGTCCCATGCCGTCACCCGGACCTTCCTACTGCGTGAGCCTCCGCCGGATGAACGGCACGTGGATGAGGTCCTGCTTGTAGTTGCCGGTCATGGCGTAGAGGATCAGGTTGACGCCGAGATGGAAGGCGTCCCGCCGCTGCGGTTCGCCGTCGGGAACGCACGGGTGGCTCCAGCGCCCCAGTCCGTCCCGTTCCCATGCGCCGGCCAGGTCGTTGTGGCAATACGCCACCGGCGTGGTCTCGCCGAGCCGGATCCCTTCGAGGTAGGGGCTGGCGGCCACGCGTCCGCCGATCCGGCGGAGCAGGTAGTAGCTCCGCAACAGCGCGTGGGTCAGGGGGATCTTGCGCAGCTCCCGTTCGGGGAACACCCGCTGCATCTCCTGGCGGAAGCGCCGGTCGAAGCCGTAGCCCAGTTGTCCCAGGGTGTTGTCGGCGAGCAGGAACCCGCCGAAGGACAGGAACCGCCTCAAGCGCCGGACCTCGCGGTCGGAGAACGGCTGGAAGTCGTACTTGCCGGCCATGTAGAGGAACGGGAACGAGAACAGTTCCGGGGCCGTCAGCGTGACCACTCGACGTTGGAGGTCGGCCCGCACGCTGGTCCGGCGCATGAGCTCCTGCATCAGGGGAGCGGCGGCCCCGGGCCGCGGGTCCCAGTCTCCCCCGCGGTAGCGCAGTTGCGCGAACACGAACAGGTCCGGGCGCGGGGACTCCGCGGCCCGGAGGGGGCCGGCTCCGCCCCAGGCCGCGGCTGCGGCCGTCGCCAGGACGCGCTGCAGGAACCCGCGTCTATCCATGGTTCCTCTGCCCCAGCCAGCTCTCGAAGAGCAGCGTCACGATGGCCGTCACCGCCAGCGCCGGCGCAAGGTCCGTCCGGCTGCCGCCCCCGGACAGGGCTCCGGCGGAAAGGACCTCGTGGGCCACGGGGCCGAGCCTCCGTTCCAGCTCGTCGGCGCCCATGCGTTCCAGGAAGGATTCCGCGGCCGGCGGGTTCACTGCGTATATGCCGGGGATGTCGAGGTCCGCTCCCGGGGAGACCACCCGGTAGATCCCCGCGAAATGGTTCTCGTCGAAGGTCGCGGACGCCTTCCCGTCCCGGGTCTCCAGGACGATCCCTCTCTCCGTGTTCCCGGGATCGACCACCTGCAACCGCGTGCCCGCGTGGGCCGGGTCCGTGGTCCACCGTTTCGCCGTCCCCGCGGTGATCCCGGTGTCCACCGAGCCGCGGTTCCCGCCGGTGGCGTGGGTCACCAGGGACTGGACCAGCGGCACGTAGCCGGTCTTGAGCGGAAGGTCGTTCCAGTCGCCGTCCGCGCTGGAGGTGAGCAGGAGGACGCGGCCCTGTCCGAGCTCCTTCTCCACCAGCAGCGGTTGGCCGTTGCTCAGGCGCATCAGGGCGCGCCCCCCTGCCGGGGCCGCCTCGAACCAGGAAGAGACCCTGGCCGACCGCAGCGATTCCAGCAGAGGCTCGTGGCCGAAGGCGCCCAGGGCGGGATGCGCCGCGTCCACCTCGCCCACGGTCACGCGCCGGTCCAGCGGCGCCCTCCTGCGTTCCCCCAGAGGGCCGGGAAGGAGCGGCGAGGCGCTGCGCCACAGCGTCCGGTTGTAGTCTTCGGCGTCCACCCGGTCTCCCAGGGACAGCAGCAGGCCGCCGCCGCCTTCGACGAACGCGGTCAGCTTGGCCGCCAAGTCTGCGGACACGTTGGACACGTTGGCCAGGACGATGCCCTGGTAGCCGTCGGGGTTGATTTGCTCCAGGGCGCCGGGAAGGACGACCTCGGGCAGCAGCACCGAGCTCGCCAAGTCTCCGGCGGGATTCAGGGCGCGGCTGAGGAAGAACGTCTCGCTGGCCGCCAGGGACCGCTGCGGGTCTCCGTCCACCAGCAGCAGGTGCAGACGGTCCCGGGTGTGGATCGTGAAGTAGTGGCGCCGGTTCCCCTCGAACCCTTCGCCGTGGAGCGACACGTGGCCGGGATGGCCGCCCGGTCGATCCAGGCGGAACCGGAAGTCCACCGTGGTCTCCGCGTCCGCGGGCAGGTCCACCCGTTTCTCGGCCCGTACCCTGTCGTCGATGGTGAGGCGCGCGGCCACGTCCGGGATGGCCGCGTCCGTGTAGTTGACGATGGTGGCCGCAAGCTCCAGGTCGAGTCCCGGAGCCACGTGTTCCGTCCGGGACTCGACCCCCCGGATGGTGGCGTTGGGCGGGGCGTCGGCCGAGCCCACGGTGACGATCTTCACGGGAACGGTGGGGTCGTACTCGCCTACGGCCGACAGGGACAGGCGGTCCCAGCCCGGCAACCCCAGGTCCGTGACGACCCACAGGGCCTTCTGTCCTCCGGCCTGCCGCAGCAGCCCGTAGGCCGTGCGCAGGGCCCCGGCCACGTCCGCGGCGCCGGCGGCGACAGTCATGGGAGCCAGATCCTCGATGGCTGCCTCCCGCGGGTCCCGGAAGCGCGGCTCCCCGCGGTCCACCGGATTGGTGGGGATGAGCGCCGCCCGGTCGCCCTCGTCCATGGCGTCGAGGATGCGGGCCGCGGCCCGTTTCGCTTCCGCGAACGAGGCTCCGTCCTCCCGCACCTGCATGCTCAGCGAGTTGTCCACGATGACGGCGGTGGACGCCGGCGCGCCCCGGACGGCCAACCCCACGCCGGTCTCGAACAGGGGATGCGCCATGAGCAGCGCCAGCAGGACGATGGCCAGGGTGCGGACGGCGAGCAGCAGCCAGTACCGCAGGCGCCAGGACCGCGCCACGCGCCGCTGGGAGGCGAGCACGAACCTCACCGCGGAGAAGCGCAGCCGCCTCTGCCGGCGCCGGTTCAGCAGGTGGATCACCAGCGGGACCACCGCGGCGGCCAGGGCCGCCAGGTACAACGGATAGAGGAACGCCAGGTTCACTTCCTCCAGCTCAGGTAGCTTACCAGGGCCTGGTCCAACGGCGTGGCGGTGGACAGCAGTTGATAGTCGATGGCGTATTCGTGGCAGCCCGACCGCAGGGCGTCGATGTGGTTGGCCACGGTGCGGCGATACTCGGCCTGGATGGCCCTGGGATCGGCCGTGACCCGGAGCCGGGGGTCTTCCATGTCCTCGAACCGGGTGTTGCCGGAGAAGGGGAGGGACAGCTCCGCTTCGTCCCACAGGTGGAAGACCAGCACGTCGTTGCCCTTGAAGCGGAACAGCCGCAGTCCCTGCAACACCGACTCGGGCTCGTCCAGCAGGTCCGAGACCAGGACCACCAGACCTCGCCGTCGGACGCCGCCGGCCACTTCCCGCAGGACCCTGCCCACGTCGGTGTCGCCCCCGGTGGTCTCCGATTCGAGCCGCCGCAGCAACTCGACCAGGTATCCCCGGGCGGCCCTGGGCGGCAGTTGCGACCCCACGCGGTCCGAAAAAACGGTCAGGCCCGCGGCGTCCTGCTGCCGGAGGATCAGGCAGGCCAGCGAGGCCACGAGGATGCAGCCGTATTCGAACTTGGTGACTTGGCCGGAGGCGTAGTCCATGGAGCCGCTCGCGTCCAGCAGCAGGTGGGTCTTGACGTTGCTCTCGTCCTCGTACTCCTTGACGAAGTAGCGGTCCAGCTTGCCCAGGGCCTTCCAGTCGATGCGGCGGATCTCGTCGCCGGGAGCGTACTCGCGATGCTGCTCGAACTCGACGCTGAAGCCCTTGGCGCGGCTCCGATGCAGGCCGGCCATGAAGCCGTCCACGACCCAACGCGCCTTCAGGTGCAGGTTCGAGAGTCGCGCCAGCACCGCGGGGTCGAAGTAGCTTTGTTCCGGCGTGGCCATGAGCGCCGCAGCGGGAGCGGGATACGGCGCCAGTTAACCACCTTCCTTCGATGAACTCAAGGAGGCTTTGGCGGCCTCCCTTCCGCGTCATGCCGCATGGGAAGGTCCCCTCTGTTGGCGTTCCCGCGCCGCTATGGTACTTTCCGAGGCCATGCGCATCCTGGGTCTCTCGGCGTTCTACCACGACAGCGCCGCCGCCCTGGTGGAGGACGGGCGGATCGTCGCCGCGGCCCAGGAGGAACGCTTCACGCGCCGCAAGCACGACGCCGGCTATCCCTCCCACGCGGTGGCCTGGTGTCTCCGGGACGCCGGCATCGCCCCCGCGGACGTCGACCGGGTGGCGTTCTACGACAAGCCCTTCCTCAAGTTCGAGCGGCTGCTGGAGACCTACGTGGCGTTCGCGCCGCGGGGCTTCCGCTCCTTCCGCATGGCGGCGCCGGTGTGGCTCCGGGAGAAGCTGTTCCAGAAGGACCTGCTGCGCCGGGAGTTGAAGCGGCTCGCGCCGGACGTGGACTGGAACGCCAGGCTGCTGTTCGCCGAGCACCACCAGTCGCACGCGGCGAGCGCGTTCTATCCTTCGCCCTTCCGGGACGCCGTGGTGCTGACCATGGACGGAGTCGGCGAGTGGGCCACCACCTCGGCGGCCATCGGCCGCGGCAACGACCTGGAGGTGACCCGGGAGATCCACTTCCCCCATTCCCTGGGGCTGCTCTACTCGGCCTTCACCCATTACACCGGCTTCAAGGTGAACTCGGGGGAGTACAAGGTCATGGGTCTGGCGCCCTATGGCGAACCCAGGCACTCGAAGACCATCCTCGACCACCTGATGGACCTCAAGCCGGACGGCACGTTCCGCCTGGACCTGGACTACTTCGACTTCTGCACCGGCCTGACCATGACCAACGGTCGGTTCGACGAGCTGTTCCACGGCCCGGCGCGGAAGCCGGAGGAGCCGTTGGCCCAGCGGCACATGGACTTGGCGGCCTCGGTGCAGGCGGTGGTCGAAGAAGCGGTGCTGCGGCTGACCCGCTCGCTGCGGGCGGAGACGGGCATCCCCAACCTCTGTCTCGCGGGCGGCGTGGCGCTCAACTGCGTGGCCAACGGCAAGGTGCTGCGGGACGGTCGGTTCGACGACGTATGGGTCCAACCGGCTGCGGGCGACGCCGGAGGCGCCCTGGGCGCCGCGCTGGCGGCGAGCCACCGACTGTTCGGCGAGGCGCGTCCCTCCGTCTCCCCGGCGGCGCGGAAGGAGGTGGGTGCTGCTCGTGCTCCCGGCGAAAGCGCGGGTCCGTCCGAACGGCCTTCGGCGTGCGGCGCCGACGCCATGCGCGGCGCCTTGCTCGGCCCGGAGTTCGGCCCGGAGGAGGTTCGCGCGGCCCTCGATGCGGCCGGCGCACGCTACGAGACGCTCACGGACGACGTCCTGATCGAGACCGCGGCCGAAGCCCTGGCCGCGGGCAAGGCGCTGGGTTGGTTCCAGGGCCGGATGGAGTTTGGCCCCCGGGCCCTGGGCGGCCGTTCCATCCTGGCGGACGCCCGTTCGCCCACCATGCAGAAGACGCTCAACCTCAAGGTCAAGTTCCGCGAGTCCTTCCGGCCCTTCGCGCCGAGCGTGCTTCGCGCCGACGTGGCCGACTGGTTCGACCTCGACCGCGACAGCCCCTACATGCTGCTGGTGGCGGACGTGAAGGCGGAGCGGCGGAAGCCCATGAGCGAGACGCATCGCGCCCTGTCCGGCATCGACCTCCTGAACGTGCCGCGCTCGGACGTCCCCGCGGTGACCCACGTGGATTATTCCGCCCGGGTGCAGACCGTCCACCGTGACACCAACCCCCGCTACCACGCCCTGCTCGAAGCGTTCAAGGCCAGGACCGGCTGCCCGGTGGTCGTGAACACGAGCTTCAACGTGCGCGGCGAGCCCATCGTGTGCACGCCCGCGGACGCCTTTCGCTGCTTCATGGGCACGGACCTCGACTGCCTCGCCGTGGGCAACTGCTTCCTGCGCAAGGAAGAGCAGGACCCCGCCCTCAAGGTCGAGCGCTACGAAGATTCGTTCGAGTTGGACTGACGGATGCGTTGCGTGAAGAGTGGGCGTCCGGGTTAAACGGGGCAGGGGACTTCGAGCGGTCGGCAGGGACCGGCTGGCGCTCCTGGGGTACATTTCCGCAGGGCATTTCGCCGTGCACTGGTTCATCCAGCTCTTCCCCATGATCCTGCCGCCCCTGAAGGGCGCCTTGCGGCTCACCCACGTCCAGGTGGGCAGCCTGAGCACCATGAGGGAGTTGGCCACCGGGCTCATGAACCTCCCCGCGGGACTCTTGGCGGACCGTCTGGCGCGCCATCGCACGGCGATCCTCTCCTCGGCCCTCCTGGCCATGGGGGTGGCCTACCTTGCCTTCGGCTTCGCCCCCGGCTACCTGCAGGCGCTGGCGGCCGCGGGCCTGGTGGGCGTCGGCATCGCCCTGTGGCATCCCACCGCCATGGCGTCGCTGTCGAGCCGCTTCCCGGAGCACCGCGCCACGGCTTTCGCCGTCCACGGCATGGGCGCCACCGTGAGCGACACCCTCACCCCGCTGGCGGTGGGCATCCTCCTGGGCCTGTATCCCTGGCGCGGCCTCATGGCGTTGCAGCTCCTGCTGGCCGTCGTGCTGGGCGTCCCCCTGTGGCTCGGCCTGCGGGGGATCTTCGGGGTTGGGGCGCCCGGGTCCGGGAGTGGAACGCAGGCGTCCGGGTTGGGCCGGTTCCTGCGCAACCCCGCCTTTCTCGGCATGGCCCTGGCCAACGGCCTCATGAACACCGGCCGGGTGCTGGTCATCACGTTCTTTCCCATCTACGTGCAGGAGCACCTCGGCTACAGCTCGTCGGGCCTGGGGTATTACTACATGCTGCTGCACGTCATGGGCACGGTGTCCCAGCCCGTCCTGGGCTACCTCTCGGACCGGCTGGGGCGGAAGCGGGTGTTGTTGCCGGCCTTCGTCGCGCTGGGCGTGCTCTACATCCTGATCCCCATGGTGCGTCCGGGGGTTCCCCTCGGAATGGTGGTGACCCTGATCAGCCTGTTCTTCTACACGCTCACCAACGTCACCGCGGCCGCGGTGGTGGACACCGCGGTCTCGCGCATCCAGGCTACCTCCCTGGGGATCACCTTCCTGTCCAACAGCCTGTTCACCCTGCCCGGTCCGGTCATCGCCGGATACCTGATCGGACTCTACGGCATCGGCTCGGTCTTCCACCTGTCCGGCGGTCTGCTGCTGGCCGCCGCGGTGGTGCTGCTTCCGCTTCGGCTCTACCGGGGCTCGGGACGGTAACGGCGTGCCGGACGAAACCCCGACCCGCTGGTCCCCTCCGGCTCCGGACCTGGAGTTGCCGCGTGACGCGGTCCACGTGTGGCGCACGGCCACCGAGGTCCCCGACCGCCGCGTAGCCGCCCTGCACGGCGTCCTGGCGCCCGGCGAACGGGCCCGGGCGCGCCGGTTCCGCTTCGAGCGGGACCGGCGGCGGTTCACCGTCGCCCGGGGCGTGCTCCGAAGGCTGCTGGGCCGTTACCTCCGCGTGGAGCCCGCCGCCGTCGAGCTCCGCTACGGCGTCCACGGCAAGCCGTCGCTGCCGGAAGGCGCCGATGGCCCCGGCGTGCGCTTCAACCTGTCCCATTCCCGCGGACTGGCGCTGCATGCCTTCGCCCTCGGGCGCGAGGTGGGCGTCGACGTCGAACGCCTGCGTCCGGATACGGACGTGGCGCGGGCGGCCCGGCGTTTCTTCTCGCCGGCCGAGGCGGACGCGCTGATGGGCCTCGCCCCGGGACGGCGGCGGGAAGCCTTCTTCGAGTGCTGGACCCGGAAGGAGGCGTTCGTCAAGGCCCGCGGGGAGGGGGTGGCCCTGGGTCTCCGCCGGTTCGACGTGAGCTTGCGGCCGGGAGATCCCGCGGCCTTGCTGCGGTTCGAGGGAGACCCTGCGGAACCGGCGCGGTGGTCCCTGTGCGCCCTGGACCCTGGCGAGGGCTACAAGGCCGCGCTGGCGGTGGAAGGCGGGGGGTGGGACCTCCGGTGCTGGGACTACCCCGAAGACGGTTGGACCTGAGCGACGGAAGGAACGGAAAGGAGCGTATCGCATGGCGCGCATCGCGAAGATCGAAAGAAGGGAAGATCTGCCGCCGGAGCACCACGCGGCGTTCGACGCCATCGCCGAGAGCCGCGGCAGGGTGCAGGGGCCGTTCCCCATGCTGTTGCACAACCCGGAACTGGCCGGTCGAGTGGCCCATCTGGGCGCCCTGGTCCGTTTCGAGCTGGGGCTTCCGCAGAAGCTCAAGGAGCTGGTGATCCTCACCGTGGCCCGGGAGCTGGACTGCGCGTTCGAGTGGTCGGCGCACGCCGGGCACGCCCGGGCGGCCGGCGTGACGGAGGATTGCGTCGAAGCCCTGAGACGGCGCGAGCCGCCGCCGGACTTGGCCGCGAACGAGGTCCACGTCTGCCGTTACGTCCGGGAGCTGTTGCGGGACCACCGCGTGAGCGCGCCGACCTTCGCCGCGGTGGAGGAGACCCTGGGGGGTGCGGGCTGCGTGGAGCTTTCGGCCCTGATCGGATACTATGGGTTGCTGGCCTGCGTCCTCAACGCCCTGGAGGTAGAGCCCGCACAGGGCGAGAAGCCCCTGGATCCATGAGGGCGTGGTCGAACTTTTCCTGCCGATGCTCGCGGCAGACCTGGAGGCGGACATGACCGACAGACCCAACTTCCTCTTCATCATCACCGACCAGCACCGGGCGGACCACCTGGGTTGTTACGGCAACCCGGTGGTGCGGACGCCGAACATCGACGGCCTTGCCGCAACGGGAACGCGGTTCGAGCGTTTCTACACGGCCACGCCCATCTGCATGCCCAACCGTGCGACGTTGATGACCGGGCGGATGCCGTCCCTCCACGGGGCCCGGCACAACGGCATCCCGCTCTCCCTCAGGGCGACGACGTTCGTGGACGTCCTGGCCGCGGCCGGTTACCACACCGCCCTCATCGGCAAATGCCACCTGCAGAGCATCAAGGAGGACCTTCCGGTGATCGGCATGCCGGAGCGGGACCCCCAACGCCTCCCGGTCCCCGAAGGGCTCCGGGAGGCGTGGAAGGGCGACGACGGACGCTACGACCAGGAGCTGCCCGCCACCTGGTCCCGGGACCCGGAGTTCGAGCCGGTGCTGCCCTATTACGGGTTCCGGCACATGGAGTTGGCCATCAAGCACGCCGACCAGGTGGTGGGCCATTACGACCGCTGGCTCCGGGCGCGCCATCCCGACCCCGACTCCCTGCGCGGCGTCGAGCACCAACTGCCCGGCAACGACTATCGGGCGCCCCAGGCATGGCGCACGCGGATGCCCGAGGAAATCTATCCCACCACCTACGTGGAGGAGCGGACCCTGGCCTTCCTGGAAGCGCACGCGAGTTCCGGGCGGCAGCGGCCCTTCTTCCTCCAGTGTTCGTTTCCCGACCCGCACCACGCGTTCACCCCGCCCGGTCGCTATTGGGACATGTACCACCCGGAGCAGGTGGCCCTGCCCGCTTCCTTCCATCCCGGGGAGAACCCTGTGCCGCGGCATCTCCGGGAACTCTACGAAGAGCGGGACCGGGGCGGCAGCGACCGCAACGGGATGCGCACCTTCGCCATCACCGAGCCGGAAGCGCGGGAGGCCATCGCCCTCACCTACGGGATGATCACCATGATCGACGACGCCGTGGGGCGCATCCGGGAGCGCCTCCGGGGCCTGGGTCTCGCGGACGACACGGTGGTGGTCTTCACCAGCGACCACGGGGACTTCATGGGGGACCATCAACTGCTGCTCAAGGGGGCCCTGCACTACCAGGGCCTGGTGCGGGTGCCGTTGATCTGGACGGACCCGTCGGCAGCCGCCCGGGACGTGGTGAACCGGAGCCTCTGCAACGCCCCGGACCTTCCGAGCACCATCCTGCACCGGGCGGGCCTGGAAGAGCCCAACGGCATGCAGGGGACCAGCCTGCTGCCCGCCCTGGAGGGCGCGGACACGGGCCACGACTCGCTGCTCATCGAGGAGCACCAGCGCCGGGGCCACATGGGTTTCGACCACAACTTCCGGGCCCGCACCCTGGTCACCCGGGGCCGGCGCCTGACCCTGTACGAAGGGGCGGACTGGGGCGAGCTCTACGACCTGGAGAACGACCCCCACGAGATGCGCAACCTCTGGGACGACGACGGCTCCCGGAAGCAGCGCGGCGAGCTCATGGAGGTCCTGGCCCGCAAGATGATGGCCCTCACGGACACGAGCCCCCTGGCCACCCACCACGGACCCTAGTGCGCAGTCCCTCGACTTCGGCCCGGGCCTGCGCGCGGCATCCGTCCATGCCGAGGCCCATTCCCGGCAGGCCCAGGGAATGAGGATTGGATATGTTGTTGTCCATACGGTATAACTCTGGGTATGAAAGCTATCCAGGTCACGTTTGACGAAGCGCTGCTCGACAAGCTGGACCGATACCCCGAGGTACGGGAACGGGGCCGGTCAGCGGTGTTGCGCGATGCCGTAGCCGAGTATCTCGAGCGCAAGGACGCCGAGGACGTTGCGCGCCGATACCGAACCGGATATCGCCGCAAGGCCGCGCTGGACGACGAACTCGAAGGATGGGCGAGCGAGGGCGTATGGCCGGAGTATTGACGTCCGACCTGCGTCGCGGGAATATCTGGCAATACCGCTTCAGGGCGCCCGACAAACAGCGGCCCGTCGTCATCCTGAGCCGCCAGGAGGTCCTTCCACTGCTCCACACCGCGTTGGTGGCGCCGATCACGTCAACGATCCGGGGATTGCCGAGCGAGGTTATCGTTGGCGTGGACGAAGGGTTGAAGAACGACTCGGCCATCAACCTCGATCACGTCCAGACCGTGGAGCAGCGATGGCTCCATCGCTACGTCGGGACGCTGAGCGCCGTAAAGATGCGCCAAGTGTGCCGTGCGCTTGCCCTCGCTACGGGCTGTCGCTAGGATCCTGTCCAGGTAAGGGAGCCTCTGATCCATTCCGGATCGAGGCGCCTCTCCCCATGAAAAAGCGCGTCCCTCGCCGCAACCCCGGTCCGCCACCAAAGTCCACAGGGTTCCGAATCGCGCATCATCCATCACCGCCATAGCGAACCTCGCTGAGATTACTCTGAAGCGCCCGGGTGGCTCGTTCCTCCGGAAGCTCCTCCACATGGGACATGTCGTGGAGCGAGTGGAACACTACCTGCACCGCGCCATCGGCGATCCGAACCTCCACTGCCTTGCCCTCCGCGGCAAACGTCGCCAGGGCCCTGCGACGGTCCGGGGAAATGGCGACTCCGCCGCTCTCGTAAGTGAACAGTTCTCGCAAGTGGCCAGGAGTCCGGTGGTTCGGGAAGATGGTGGTTTCCTCGCCGCTCGCCGCGTCCACCATCAGCAGCCGTGATATGCCCAGAGAGCCGTCCGCGGTTCTGCCCCCCAGGTTGTCCAGCAGGAGGAACCGGGACCCCTCGAAATGCAGGACGGAGTGCTGCATCATGAACCCGCCGCGCACCATGCGCCTCAACCGATGGGTTTCGCGGTCCAATACGGCGAATGCGTGCAGGTTCCTGATGGACACGACCAAGTCTCCGGGTTCGAGGCCCGCGCCCGCGGCGTCTTCCCTCAGCGGGTGGACGGAATTGACATGCGTCGGGTTACAAGGATCCACATGGAGCAAAAGCAGGGCATAGGGGGACTCGAGTACGGCGTCGAACACGGAAATCTCTTGCGGCAGCCTCCCTGCAGGGTCGATTACGTTCACGAGATCGTGACGCCATTCCGGACAAGACATCGCGATTCGAGCTCCCCTCCGTCCCGGTATGATCCTGGTGTCGATGGGCCTGCCGCGCCGCATGCCCGGAACCAGGGCCACTTCACCGTCAGTCAGGTGTGGTCGATGGTGGCTATAGTCCGGACGGTACCACACCGGCTTGCCGGTTCGGTCGATGCGCGCCGTCCCGCCGCCGTAAGGGTGGGTACGATCGAAGTGGAAGACCGCCAGAAGATCTCCATTGGCGTATTGCGATACTCTCTCTACACGTACATGCTTGAGCTTGGTAAAGGAGAATCCGGGCGCATGCTCGTACGGGAAATCCGCGGTGAAATCTTCCTTCCCCATCCATCTCTCCAACTCGTCGGGGCGGTACGGCCACGCATGCCGGACTTCGCCGCGGCCGGCGTACTCCACCGCAAGACAGCCCACGTGATCCGGGCAGTACTCCCGGAAGTGCCCCCGCCCTCCCGGAACCAGTATCGGGTCGATCAGGCGATCGCTGCCGATGAACTCGAAGCGCCGGGCCGCCGCCTGGTCGGGAGGGACGTCCACGAATTTCTGGTCGGAAGGGGGGGGCAGGTTGACCTCGACCAGCGAGACGAAGGTTTTCCTGGCGGAAGACAGGTGAGCGTATGGGAAGACCTTGTACTGCGCGACGCACAGCCCGCCGGCGAAGGCCGCCAGCATGAGCGCTGCCATGAACAGGAGGAGCGGCGCCCTTCCCAGCCATGCCGAAAACGCTCCGTGCATGTGGCCAAGTTAGCATGGGGAGACCTCTGCATAAAGCGGGGCAGGCATGATGGGATGAGTCCATGCAGAAACCATTCATGACACAGCCGGTGTTGTTTGTATCGGCAGCGGAGTTGGATCGTGCGCTTGCCCTCGCTACGGGCTGTCGCCAGGAGCCTGTCCGAGCAAGCAGGAATCTACCGCGGCTCAGGGCTCCGCGCCGCCCGCGACCGCGCGCAGGAGGTCCAGCAACTCTCGCGGCGAATCGACGATGAAGTCCGGCGCTTCCCGCTCCAGGGTCCGGCGGTCCTGGTAGCCCCAGGTGACGCCCGCGGTGCGTACGCCCGCGGTCCTGCCGTGGCGGATGTCGCCGCGGGTGTCGCCGATCATGAAGCTTTCCCCGGGAGGGACGCCGAAGCGCTCCAGGGAGTGTGCGATCTTCCCGCTCTTCGTGCCCGGGCGTTGGGCGTCCAGCACGAGCGCCACGCACTCCGCCACCCCGTGCCGGGACAGGCCGCGCCGCACCAGGCGGCCGAAGTTCGAAGTCACGATGACCAGGGTGTGTTGCTGCGACAGGGTCCGCAGGAGGTGGGGGATGCCCGGAAACATGGCCGGCTCGTAGCCGTCGGCGTCCAGCGCCTGGTGCATCCGGTCTGTATAGATCTCGATGCCCCGCTGCGGCACTCCCAGCAGGGCGGCGATGCCCGTTGCGCTGAGATCCTCGATGGTCTCGAAGTCGTTGCGGGTCGGCGGCCTTCCCAGACCGGTATCCGAAGCCGCTTTCCGCGCCGCGGACAGCAACTCGTCGAAGGAGTCCACGAGCACGCCGTCGTAGTCGAAATGGAGCAGCATGGCCCTCGATGCGAATGCGCTCGCAGACCCGGCGCACACGCCTGTTTCCCGGTGCGTCTTCAGACGGAGGGCAGGCGAGTCCCCGCGGCCCGGGCGGGAGGAGCGGTCACGCCGCGGCGCTGCCCTCGGACTCGGGCCGGACCTCTTCCAGCAGCCGGGTGACGATGTCCATGGAGGAGATCCCCTCGGCCTGGGCCTTGAAGTTGGGGATGATGCGGTGGCGCAAGACCGATGGCGCCATGGCCCGGACGTCTTCCGCGGAGACCGCGAAGCGGCCGTCCAGTATGGTCCGAGCCTTGCCTCCCAGGACCAGGAACTGGGACGCCCGGGGACCCGCGCCCCATTCCACGTAGTCCTGGATGAACCGGGGGGCCTGGGGGTTGCCCGGCCGCGTTCGCTGCGCCAGCGACACCGCGTAGTTCACGACGAACCGCGACGCCGGGACTCGCCGCACGAGGTCCTGGTGCCCCAGGATCGTTGGCCCGTCCATGACCTTGGCCGGCGCCGGCTTGTCGGCCGAGGTGGTCCGGAGGACGATCTGCACCTCGTCTTCCGGGGGAGGGTAGGATATGTGGACGTTCAGCATGAAGCGGTCCAGTTGGGCTTCCGGCAGCGGATACGTGCCTTCCTGCTCCACGGGGTTCTGGGTCGCCAGGACGAAGAACGGCAGGTCGAGCGGATAGGTGTTTCCGCTGGCCGTTACGCGGTACTCCTGCATGGACTGCAACAGCGCCGCCTGGGTCTTGGGCGGAGTCCGGTTGATCTCGTCCGCCAGCAGCACGTTGGTGAAGATCGGGCCTTTCAGGAACTGGAACCGGCGCCGGCCGGTGGCGGCGTCCTCCTGGAGGATGTCGGTGCCGGTGATGTCCGACGGCATGAGGTCGGGGGTGAACTGGATGCGGTTGAACCGGAGGTCCAGCACTTCCGCCAAGGTGCTGATGAGCATGGTCTTGGCCAGCCCCGGAACCCCCACGAGCAGGCAGTGGCCCCTGGAGAAGAGCGCGATCAGCACCTCCTCGACGGCCTTTTCCTGGCCCACGATGACCTTGTGGATCTCAGAAAGCATCGAACGGCGCTTTTCTCCGAACTCCTCGATGGCTGCGAGTTCCCGGTCCGCGAGTCGTGTGTCGTCCATGGTGTCCCACTTCCTCCCGAGGGTGTGTGCGTCAGGACCGGCGGTCACCGGCCCCCCAGCCGTTCCAGGACTTCCCGGGCCTTGCGCGCCTCCGCTTCATCGCCCAGCGCTTCGTGGACTCCGCCCAGGAGGCGGCGCACGCCGGGGTGGAACGGGTTGATCTGGAGCGCCTCCTCCAGGGCGCTGCGGGCCGCGGCGTAGTCGCCGGCGCCCTGGTGGAGCCGGCCCATCAGGAACCAGGTCCGAACCGAGTCCGGGTTCAGGCGCCGTGCCTTCTCCAGGTGCGGCAGGGCCTCTCCATACCGTTGGCCGTGGACGAGCGCCTCCCCCAGCCGTTCCAGGACGACGACGGAGTTCGGGCCGGCCCGCAGCGCCCTGCGGTACTCCGCGGCGGCCGCGCGCAGGCGGCCGCGCGCACGCATGCGGTCTCCCAGGTGGGTCCGGTTCCTGGCGATCTCGGACCGGATCTCCCCCAGTTCGACCATCTCCGGACTCCTCGATTCGTCCTTGACCTCGTAGGTGCGTATGCGGCTGCCCTCCACCACCCGGAGACCCTGTCCCCGGACGAACTCCCGCCAGTCGGCCTCGAACTGCTCCAACGGCGCCCCCATGACCGCTTCGATGGCCTCGGCCGCGGACGTGCGCTCCACCTGGGCCAGCACTTCCCGGACGCCCCCGGGACCCCTGACGCTCCTGATGTAATCCACCGCGGAGGCTGCCTCTGCATAGGCCAGTTGCACCTGCTCCGGCGTATCCAGCCGTATGAGGGACGGCTCCATTTCCTCGAAGCCGACGAACTCCCCCGTGGCCGAAGCCGTCGCCAGCAAGGTCTCGTTGGCCGGGGTCAGGTAATCCGGTCTGGCGCCCTGGACGGGGTTCCGCCACAACGTCTCGTAGTAGCGTGCGATGCCTTCGTGCAGCCAGATGGGCGTCTTGTTCCGGGTCAGGTTGACGATGGCGAAATGGATGTATTCATGGACGAGGGAGTCCAGCCAGCGGTAGCCGCGCGCGAGCACCCGCGGCGAGATGATCATGACCTTGTTGAACTTGCACAGGCCGACGGCCCCGGTTTCCTCGATGTCCCGCAGCGAAAGCGTCGAGACGGCGTTGAACGACCGCACGTCCGGCGCGACCTCCACGCGCACCCTGGACCGGGGCCGATACCCCAGCTCGCGCCCCACCTCCTGCTGCGCCTTCTCCAGCGCCGCCAGCGCAGGCTCCGCTAGGATGCCGTCCCGTTCGTCGTGGAGGTAGAGCAGGAAGTGTTCGCTCTCGAAGCGCCTGAAGCGCCGGGTGGCGTCGCGGGTCTGTTGCAGCAGGAGGCGCAGGGCCTGGCGTTGGTCGTTCTCCGCCTCGATCTCCAGGGCCCTCTCCACGGTTTCGAGCGCCCCGGCATAGTCGCCCTCGTAGTAGGCGAGGAGCGCTCCCAGGTCCAGGGCCTCCGCGGAACCCGGCTGCTCCTCCATGAGGCGGGAGACCACCGGCCGGGCCTCTTCCACGCGCCACGCGCCCAACAGCTCCCTCGCGGTCTCGATTTGTCGATCTTGGCTTCGATTATCGACTGCTCCCGTGCGCCACGCGCCCAGCAGCTCCTTCGCGGTCTCGATGCCGGACTCGGCCGGCGCCGCCGGAGCTTCGTCCCGGGCTGCGGCCGGCGAGCAGAGGAGAGCCGACAGCAGGACCGCCGCCCACGCGTATCGGAGCCTGGGGATCCTCATTGTGGATACCGGAAAGGTTGCCTGCAATCCGGGGGAAACTCGGAACGACCCATCCGTTCGTCCTGAGCGTAGCGAAGTCGAAGGACGGGTCCAGGGCCGCGGACGATTTCCGCCTCGCCGCGGCTTCGGAGCCCGGACTTATTGCGACAACTCCTTGAAGTAGCTCTCGACCTGTTCCCTGTACCGGTCCGGCACGCCCTGCTTGAGGGCCTCGAGGATCTCCTTGCGGAACTTCTCGGGCTTGTAGTCGTCCTTTCCGGGAAGCTCCACCTTGTCCGTGTCCAGTCCGGCGAGGCTCTCGTCCACGTTGAAATCGGGGAACCGTGGCGTCCCGGCCGGGGGAGCGGACCGTCCGGGCGGGATGAAGCGGCCGTCCCGGAACAGACGGACCAGCGGCACGCGCCCCAGCCGTCCCCGCTGCGCCAACCGCTGCATGGCGGCTTGCATCTGCCCGCTCGACTCCGCGAGGCGCCGCACCGCTTCCTGTTCCGGGGGGATGGCCCTCCCCGGCGCAAGACGGCCCAACTCATCGGTCGCGCGGCCCATGAACCCGCTTGCCTCCGCGATGTCCCTGACGATCTTCGGGTCCAGCGACGGGAACAACTGGAAGAGCTGCCGCAGCCTTTCGGCCAGGTCCCCGGTCCGTTCCTCCAGCACCCCCTGTCGGGCGGCGAGGCCGCGGACCGTCTCCTTCTGGTCCGGGGTGAGATCGGGAGCGGGCATCCGGCCCAGGTCCCGGTATTCCCGCGCCAGTTCGGCCATGGCCGCCGCGGCTTTCTCCTGGTCCTCGGTGAGCGGCTGGTCGAGTTGACGGAGGGCGGGCTCCCACTGTTGGGCGAAGGCGGCGAAGTCCCCGTCCGCGAGCATGGAAAGCAGGCCGGCCAGCAGGGGATGGACGCTCACGGCGTCCTCGTCCGCGGTCTCGGGCAGCCCCTGGGCGTTCCCGAGGTCGTGGTCGGCGAGGAGGCGGGTCCACGATTCCAACCGGGACCGGGTCTTCGCCGCCAGCCGTTCCAGCGCTTCCCGGCGCCTCTCCTCCAGTTCCCGCGTGTTTTCCCCGTGGATGCCCTCGGTTCCCAGCAGGATGTCCTGCTGTTCCCGGAGGATCTGCTGCAGCTCGTTGCCGGACTGGCTCATGGCTGCCTGCATCCGCGCCATCATGGACGTCTGGGCCTGCTGCTGCCCGCTTCGGAGGGAGGCCGCCAACTGCGCCATCTGGTTGAACAGCTCCCGCGCCAACTGCATCGCGCCCTGGATGTCGCCCTCCCCGAGCTTCCTGCGGATCTCGTCCATGACCGAGCGCATGTCGGCGAAGGGCATGTTCCGCATGCTCTCCGGGTTGAGGAACTCGCTGGGAAGGTCCCTTGCGAACTGCATGAGCGACGCCTGGAGCTCCCGGAGTTGCCTGGACAACCGCGACAGTTCGTCCAGGACCTCGTCGAGATCCTTGTGGCCGCTCCTGAGCTTTTCCAGCGAATCGAGGAAGCGCTCCTGGCCCTTGACCATGTCCCTGGCGTTGGACGCCATCTCCTGGCCGGCGAGACGCCGGCTCATCTCCTCGCTGAGCATGGACATGCGCTCCAGGTCCGTGGCCATCTCGTCGTGGGCCCGCTCCCGCTCCGCGGCGGACGACGCCCGGCGCACGTCGTCGAGCAACTCGGTCCGGGCGTATTCGAGGTTGCGCTTCAGGGTCTCCAGGTCGGACCAGGTGGCGAAGTCGCTCATCCGGTCGTTGCGGGCGCGCGCCATCACCTCGTCCACGCGCTCCGCCATCCGGTCGAGCCCCTCGGCCAACCGTTGCCCGGGGGGCGGTCCCGCCGCGTCCGGAGGAGCTTCGGCCGGAGCGCTTTCGAGGTGGTCCGCCAGCAGGTCCACCATCTTGTCCGACAGGTCGCGGATCATCTCCGTGACCTGTCGGTGCTCGACCTCCAGGTCCTCGAGCCGGAGGCTGAACGGCCGCGACCTTCCGAGCTTGGGACCCGAGATGGTGTCGTTGTCGAGTATTTCGAGGTGGTACGTGACCACGTCGCCCGCGTCCAGGCGCATGGCGTCCAGGTCCCAGACGAAACGGTCCCGTACGGTCCGCGCGGGCTCCCGGCGCCATGCCGGAAGACGTTCCTCCCGGTCGCCGACCCTGGCGACCAGGACGACCTCCCGGACCCCGTAATCGTCATCGGCCCGGTACTCCAGCGCCAGCCTTTCGTCGCCGTTCACCTCCAGGTCTTCCGCGGGCTCGAGCAGTTCCACCACGGGAAAGCCGTCCGGGACCGCGTGCATCTCGTAGGGGATGGGGAGGTTCTCGAAGCCGAAGGGATCCTCGATGCGGATACGGTATCGTTGCGAGCGGAACAGCACCATGCCGCCCCGGACCCGGTCTCCCGTGACCTTCAGGGGGACTTCCCGGCCGTCGTCGAGGACGAGGACCGCGTGGGCCAGGGGCTTGTTGGCGGCCGCGGCGAAGCGCAAGGTGGATCCCCTGACGCCGCGCACGTTGCCGCCGGCGAGGGTCTCGTCGGGGAGGCCTGTATAGTGCGGCGGGTAGAGCGTCACGTCGAGGTCCGTGACGGACGGACGCTCCGTTGCCGCGATCCGGTACCACGGGGAGGCGAACGGCCCGGCGGCCACCCGGTAGTCCAGGTCTTCCGTTACCTCCGGCAGGAGCGCCGCATATCGGTCCGGTCGGGTCCGGTCCATGTCGATGGTCTGCGCGGCTTCGCCTCCGTCCCCGGGCGCCGCCGGCCGGAACTCGAGGACCACCCGGTCCGGCTGCGCCCCGGACGTCGCCGCCTCGACGGCCACCGGACTCCCGCGAACCACGCGCACGTCCCGGGTCGCCACGTGGATGAAGACGTCCGCCGGAGGAAGATGCTCCAGCGGATGGACCACCAGCGCAAGGGTCCGGCCCGGAAAGCCGGGGTCCCATGCGGCCAGGGCGAGGACCGGCGCGGCCACCAGCGCCAGCAGCCGGGCCTTGGCCTTCAACGGTCCGTAGTCCACCAGGTCGGCGAGCCGGATGGCGCGGACCTGCTCGCGGGTTTGCCGGACCAGCGCGAGGATCATGGGAGCGGAGGCTCCCGCGGCGTCCGCGGGAGCCGCAAGCTGCGGGTAGAGCTGCAACGAGTTGATGAGGTCGTTGCGCAGCTCCGGTCGTTGCCTTTCGATGCGGCGGGCCGCCCACGACAGGCTATGGGGCCGCAGGAAGCACAGCAGGGTGTAGCCGACCAGCGCCAGCAGCGTCGCCGCGGAGAGGAGGCTCAGGGCCAGGGGCGCGTACGGCAGCCACCCCTTGACCGCATCGACGCCGAGACCCAGGGCCGCGAGCACCGGCGCCGCGGCGCCGGTGAGGCACAACGCCTCCATGCCCCGGACCGTTCGGAGGCGGCGCTCGAACCGGCGCAGGAAGTCGCGTACCTGTCCATACTCTCGTTCGTGGGACGGGGTCGCCATGCGGGACCCATTCTACGACTTTTCGCCCGATTCTCAAGCCCGGCGCGCGCCGGACTCCGCTCCGCGGCGCCTCGGACTTGCCTCCCCGCCTCCCGTCGGGCGCCGCGGCCGGGGCCGGGCGCCGTGTGGCGGCGCGCCGGGGCTTGTGTTATGACGCTGGTTTCATTCGTACCCGCGAAAGGACGCCGCTGAATGGACGGAGACCCCACCGAGCTTCCCCTGGTCTGTCACGAAGGAGACGACGACCACGACCACCCGGACGCGCCGCCGCCCGATGAAGACCATCCCATGTGGCGGTCGGAGCGCATCTCGCTCGCTTCCGTGGGCATCGACATCGGCTCGTCCACGTCCCATCTCATCTTCTCCCGGCTGACCCTCCGCCGGCAGGGGATCTCCCTGTCGAGCCGTTTCGTGGTGGTCAGGCGGGAGATCCTCCACGAGTCGCCCATCCTGCTGACTCCGTACATCGACAAGCGCACCATCGATACGGAAAAGCTGAACGACTTCATCCACGAGGCCTACGCCCGGGCCGGTCTCACCCGGCAGGACATCGACACCGGCGCCCTGATCGTCACCGGGGAGGCGGCCAAGAAGGAGAACGCCGAGGCCATCGCCGCGTTGTTCGCGGAGGAGGCGGGCAAGTTCGTGTGCGCCGCGGCCGGCCACAACCTCGAAGCGACCCTGGCCGCCTTCGGCTCCGGCGCGGTGGAGGCGTCGGCCCGGGACGACCACGCGGCGTGCATGAACGTGGACATCGGCGGCGGCACCAGCAAGATCGCGGTCACCCGGGGCGGACAGGTGGTGGACACCGCGGCGTTGGAGGTGGGGGCGCGGCTGGTGGCCCTGGACGGCGACCGGAAGGTCGAACGGCTCGAGGACGCGGGCGCCCGCATCGGCAAGGCGAGCGGCGTGTCGTTGGCGCTTGGCGAAGCGGTGCGGGAGGACGAGAAGGAACGGATGGCCGACACGTTGAGCGGTTGCCTCCTGGAGGTCCTGAACCGCGGCCCGCTCTCGCCGCTGACGCAGGAACTCATGCTGACCCCCGCGCTGTCGTACCGGGACCCCATCCACTCCGTCCAGTTCTCCGGCGGGGTCTCCGAGTACATCTACGGATACGAGACCGCGGACAAGGGGGACCTCGGCAACCACGTGGGGCGAAAGATCCGCGCGGGCGCCCTGGAGCTGGCGGCCCGCGAGTCCTGGCGGTTCGAGGAACCCGACGTGCGCATCCGGGCCACGGTGATCGGGGCGTCCCAGTACACCGTGCAGGTGAGCGGCAACACCATATTCCTGTCGGACCGGTCCCTGCTGCCCCTCAGGAACCTGCAGGTGGTTACCCCGCGCTTCCGCCAGACCGAGCCCCTGTCCATCGAAGACGTGAGGAGCTCCATCGAAAGGGCGCTTCAGCGCTTCGACATGACGGAAGGCGACCGAGCCGCGGCGCTGGCGCTCCACTGGGAACTGGGGCCTTCGTATCCGCTCATCCGCACCCTCGCCGCGGGGGTCGTGGAGGGCATGGAGGAGCATCTGCGGCGGGGGCATTCCCTGGTGCTGGTGTTCGACGCCGACATCGCCAAGCTGGTGGGCAACCTCATCGACAAGGAGATCCTTCCCGGAGCCGGGGTCGTTTCCATCGACGGCATCGACCTCAAGGACTTCGACTTCGTCGATATCGGCCAGGAGCTTCCGGACGCCAGGGCGGTTCCGGTGGTGATCAAGTCGCTCATCTTCCGTCACGAGGAGTGGGGCAGGGGGCGGCTGCTGGCCAACGACTGACGGCCCGGCCACTGGTGGAACGGTATGGGAACGTCTGATTTAACGGGGAAGCGCGTCCTTCGACTTCGCTTCGCTACGCTCGGGACGAACGGGGGTCGTTGTCCGGGAGTTCCCCGTGGTAGAACCCTCATGCTCCTGGCGCGGTCGCCTGCGCCATAGTCGTCCTCTACCGGCCGCGCCGTCGAGCAGGAAGCCTCCATGGACGAGAACAGGAACTGGTTCAGCCAACGGGCGCCGATCCGGCTACAGCCCGCGCCGCCGCGCCTGTCCGAACTGGACATGGACAAGCGCGTCGGACGGAAGAAGTACCGGCGCAAGCTCGCCGGGCTTCAGGAGCGCCTGCGGGAGGTTTCGCTGGCCTACCGGGCGCAGCACCGGCGCGCGGTGGTCCTGTTCGAAGGCTGGGACGCCGCGGGCAAGGGCGGCGTCATACGGCGCATGAGCTGGCCCCTGGACCCGCGCGGCCTCAAGGTCTGGCCCATCGCCGCGCCGACGCCGGACGAGCAGGGCCAGCATTACCTCTACCGTTTCTGGAAGCGTCTGCCGCGTCCCGGGCAAATGGTGATCTTCGACCGTTCCTGGTACGGCCGGGTCCTGGTGGAGCGGGTGGAAGGCTTCGCCGCCGAGTCCGAATGGAGCCGGGCATACTCCGAGATCAACGAGTTCGAGCGCATGCTGGACGACGACGGCATCCGCCTCGTGAAGATCTTCCTCCACATCACTCCGGAAGAGCAGTTGGAGCGGTTTCGCCAGCGCTGGAGCGACCCGCTCAAGCGCTGGAAGCTGTCCGCGGAAGACCTGCGCAACCGCTCCCGCTGGTCGGAGTACGAAGCGGCCATCGAGGACATGTTCCAGAAGACTTCCACGGTTCCGCAGCCTTGGGTCGCGGTTCCCGCCAACCACAAGAAGTACGCGCGTCTCGCGGCCATGAGAGCGGTGGCGAAACGGTTGGCGGACGCGGTGGACACCGCGCCTCCGATACCGGCTCCGGAGGTGGAAGGGGAGGCGCGCAGGATGCTGGGAGTCGAGCAGGACGGCCGCGGCCGTTAGCCGCGGACTGACGGAAGCCGGGACATTGCCTCCCTACCCCCCGTCGGACAGGCGTTGCCGATACCTCGTCAAGTCGTCACGTTGGCCGGGTTTGAACCTGGCGTGGAAGATCGCCTCGATGATTGCCGCGTAGCGGTTTCGGGAAGGAATGGCCGCCTCCCCTCCGTCAGCGGCCCGGCCATTCCAGCAGCACGACTTCTTCTCGGAGCTGTTCGCCGGTCACCGTCGAGGGCCGTGTCCGAAAGAGGTCGATGCCCATGACCTGGTAGTCCAACGATCGGGCCAAGTCGGCCAGGAGTCGGCCCGTGGGGATCCGGACCCGCAGATAGGACGCCTGGTCGCCGACCACGTAGGCGAGCCTCGCCCCCGGTCTGAGAACGGCGCGGAGCGACGCGAGGTGTTTCGACATGCCGCCGAAGTAGAGTCGCGTGACGCGCGGATACAGACGCTCGAAGCCGGACGTCTTGCCCAACTCGATACGGCGCTTCTCGATGGCTTCGGCGATGTTCCGTATCTCGGGATGGTTGGCAACTTCCCGATCGTCCGTGTCCGACCTATAGACGCCCCGGGTATTGGACCGGATCAGGTTCCGTTTCATGGACCGCAATTCCTGCCGGTCGCGCACCAGTCCCAGGATGACGGACTCCAAACGTGTCGTGCGCGTGTAGTCCTTTTCGTTGGGATACGGCGGGGAGGTGATGACGACATCGACGGATCCCGGCTCCAGGGCTCGATGGACCGCGCGGGCGTCCGCCTCCACGACCCGGGACGGCGCGTCCGTTCGGCCCTTGAGGAGTGGAAGGTCGCCGGCGATGGTCCGCAAGCAGGCGAGCCATGCGTCGATGGCCGGCGCGTCGTCCTTGATCCGACCCACGCCGACCTCGGGACCGAACTTCAGGTTCCCGATGCGCTGCACCAGCGCGTTGGCAAGCGCCAAGCGGCCATAGGACCGCAGTTGCGGACGGTCGTGCCGGTCCATGGCGTCCAGCAGCGTCAGCGTCTTGTGGAGGGGCAGCGGGCTGATGGAGTCCTTCAGCAGCAGTTTCGACCGGTCGGAGGGGAGACCCTGCAATACGGGTCGTTGGCTCCCGTTCACCGCAAAGAGCGGAAGCCCGGCGGCCTCCCGTATGCCCTCCCGTTCCAGCGCCCTTCGCGCCGAGGCCGCAACCCGACGGGAATACTCCGAAAGCGCCGCGGGATCGGCCGACCAATCGACCTTCACCGAACTCGCGAAGGACCCCATGGGGTTCGACTCGACGCCCACGCTGGAAATGCCGAGTTTCTTGCACTCCACCAGCGTCGTGCCCGTCCCGCAGAAGGGGTCCAGGACGGTATGAGAGCGGTCCACGCCGAGCCGTTCGATGTAGTCCCTTACCAGATGGGGCGGGAACGACAGGACGAACCGATACCATTGATGGCCGGGACGGTCTTCAGGCCGTAGTCGATTCCGGTCGCCTTGCGTTCCGTCAGCTTCGGCAACGGCGGTCCGGCTCCTGCGCGTATCAGGCATCATGGCTGCCCACTACTGTCCGACCTCACCGGGCGAACGCCCTACACAAAGAGACGGAAGAGGTCGGGCGCCCGGCCCGCGGGGGTTCCGCTGCCGGGCGGCTAGTGCGCCACTTGCGCCATGGCCATGGTGATGGACTCTTCGATGTCGGCGATGACGCTGCCGACCTCGCGGCCGATGAGGTCCATCTTGCGGAGTTGCTCCACACGGGGCCGGGCGCGCTCCATTTCCCGTTCCGAGAAGATGTCGCCGAGGATGTCGGAGGCGTCCAGGAGGCAGATCATGGCCACGTCCCTGGGGTCGGGGGCGTCGTCGGACAGCAGCACGTCCTCGATCCGCAGCTTGGCCTCGCGCTCGACGCGGCCGTCGATCATCGGGTAGCGCCGGGAACGGAAGACCCACAGGAACCTCTCGTCCTGGGCTTCCAGGATGCCGCGGTCGATGAGGCTGGCCAGCGCCTGCCGCCGGATTTCGGGCGCCGCCTGCCGGGCCAGCGCGTCCACCCATCCGCGGGTATCCATGGTCTCGCCGGAACCGGCGATGCGCTCCAGGGTGTCGTCGAGCATGGGGTTGCCGGTGGGCGTCCTGTCGAGGACCAGGAGTTGCTCGGGGTCGGTGTCGATACGGTTGGCGAAGGCCAGATCCATCAGCGCCGCGCCCGCCAGGATGTGCTCCACCGCGCCGCCGCGGATCGGCAGGAAGAGGCCGTCGTCGTCCAGCATCAACAGCAGGATCTCTTCGGTGAAGGTCAGCATGGCTAGGCCTCGCCTTCCGCGGCGCGGGCGTCGGCGCGGGTCTCGTAGCAGTCGAGCATGTTCAGGAAGCCGCTGATCTCCATGACCTGCTTGCAGGCGGGCTGGAGCGCGCAGAGCGCCAACTTGCCGCCGGACGCCTGGCATTTCTTGGCGCCCACGAGCACGACGCGCAGGCCGGCGCTGCTGATGTACTCCATCTTCTCGCAATCGAGCAGCACACGGGTGTCGCCGCGTTCGACGACCGCCGTAATCCGTTGTTCCAGTTCCGGTCCGCTATGGCCGTCGACGCGTCCTTCCAGTGCGACCACGACCAGTGATCCCGCCTTTTCCTCCTGGATTTCCATTGGACGTCCTTTCTCCTCGGTTTGATGGCGCGGCCAATCGGGAGCCCATCGACGAGCGCAGGATAGCATGGAGACCGGGTTGCGGCAACTTGGATTTCGGGCGGCCTGGCGTTTCCGGGACCCGGGCGGGCGCTGCCGGAAACGCGTCCCGGCAGGCGGTCAGGACGAGTCGTGCGCGCCCTGGACGTGGACGGTCACGATGTCCGTGCCGTGGTATTGCTGGTGGCGCACCGACGAGGCGTAATGGCGGAGCAGGCGCAGCGAGATCTCGCGCTCCACCGGGGTTCCCGCCTGTTCCGACAGGAGCACCATCACGTCCTCCAGGTTCTCGTCGCCGGAAGCGGCGACGAACTCCAGCTCCGCGCTCCGGCGGTTGCCGTGCACCATGGTCAACAGGCGGCGCTTCCCTTGCCGGTCGTCTTCCTGCGCCTGCCGGTGCCGGTCCACGAGGCTCAGGAACGCCTCTTCCCCTGCCGAACGGAGTCGGTCGGAGGCCTCCTCCGGCCAACCCCGGGCGGACGCGAACTCGCGCAGGAAGCCGTCGATCCTCTGCAGGGCCCCGATGTCGAGCTCGGTCTCGATGCGCCGGCGGCGCGGTCCGGTCAACTCCACGAACAGGTTGAGCAGGAGCGCCGTAATGCCGCCGCTCGCCATGCCGTTGCCGAGCAGCGTCCCCCACCACGGCCCCAGGTGGTCGGCAAAGATGACCTGGTTCTGGAAGCCGACGCCGATCCAGAACGACACCCCCACGATGAACGCCTTGTGGTAGTCCATGTCGTCCCGGACCACCATGCGCATGCCGAGCACGAACAGCATGGCCAGCAGGGCCGTGAGGTAGGCCGCGGCTACGGGTCCCGGCACCGCCAGCAGGAGCGCGGCTGCCTTGGGCAGGAACGCCACCACCACGAACGCCGCCCCCATCCACACGCCGACGCTGCGCGCGGCGATGCCGGTGAGCTCGGTGATGGCGATGCTCGTGGAGTAGGTGGTGTTCGGGACGGTGCCGGCGAGGCCGGAGAGCAGGTTCCCGATGCCGTCCGCGGCCACGGCCCCCTGCACCTCGCGGAAGTCCGTGGCCCGAGGCTTGCGCCAGGAGACCCCCTGGATCGCCATGGAGTCGCCGATGGTCTCGATGGCGCCCACCAGGGTGGCGAACACGAAAGCGGGCAGCAACGCCCAGAACGTCGGTCCGAAGCTCAGGTCGAACCCGGGCCATCCGCTCCGGGGAACGCCGACCCAGTCGGCCTGGAGCACGAGGCTCGTGTCGTAGAGTCCGAAGAACGATGCGGTGACGCAGCCCGCCGCCAGTGCGACCACCGGCGCCCAGAGGCGCAGGGCGCCCGAGCCGCGCAAGGCCAACACCGCGATGGCCGCGAGCGTCACCGCGGCGCTGACGGGCGCCGCCGCGGGGGCCGCGTCCTCGGGCACGTCCATCAGCATGTCGAACACGATGGGCATGACGGTCACCGCGATCAGCATGAGCACCGTCCCGGCCACGGTCGGGGTGATGAGGCGGCGCAGCCGGGCGAGCCGCGACGAGAGCACGAACTGGAAGAGCGCCGAGACGAACACCAGCGTCGCCAGCATCCCCGGCCCGCCGTCCGCCAGCGCGGTGACGCAGACCGCGATGAACGTCCCCGACGTCCCCATGAGCAGCGGGTAGCCGGCGCCCACGCTCCCGATGCGCGTTGCCTGGAGGATGGTCGTGAGCCCGCTGATGAAGAGCGCGGCGAAGACGGCCCAGGACAGGTAGGGTTCGCCTCCGTCCGCGGCGCGGATGACGATGACCGGGGTCAGCACCACCGCGGCGACGCACAGCGCCGCCTGCTGGCAGCCGAGGCCGAAGGCGAGGACCTGCGGCGGGCGTTCGTCGGGTTGGTAGAGGATCCGCGAGGACATGCTCATGGCGGTTCCGGCGTGGTCGTCCCGGGCGGGGGGAAGCGAAGGCTGCCCGACGCTACTCCTTCCCGGGTTCGAATCCGCCCTGCTCGTGATAGACGACTTTCTTCTCTTCCTCGAACGCCCGGACCTGGGGGACCGTTCCCCGCAGCCCGAGATCCTTCCAGCGCCGGGCCACCTGGTCGTACATCTCCCGCCGCAAGGTGGTGCGTTTGGAGAAGACCGGCAGGTAGCGGTGCTCCTTGCACGCGTTGATGAGCGCCTTGGAGCCGTAGGGGCGTTCTTCCGGCGGGTTCTGGGTGGGGTCCAGCCAGGTGCTCCAGGTGTTGCGCAGGACGTCGATGTCCTCGATGGGGTTGCAGCGGCTGCTCATGGCCCAGATCACCTGGTCCATGTCCGTGGGGTCGACGTCCTCGTCCACCGCGATGATCCACTTGGTGTAGTAAGCGCCGCCGGGCGCCTGGGCGGCCAGAGCCAGGCACTGGGCCGCGTGGCCGGCGTAGCGCTGCTCCAGGCTGACGACGGTCATGCCGAAGCCTCCGGCGCCCGCGGGATGGGCGTACACGCCCTGGACGCCGGGTATGCCCAGCTTGTCGAGGTCGTCCCAGATGCGCGCCGACCGGATCACGGCGAAGAAGCCGCTCTGCTCGCAGGAGGGATAGTCCGCCATGATGGCGTTGGTCAGCACGGGGCGGGTGCGGTAGTGCACCCGGGTGACGTCCACCAGCGGGCAACCGGCCTCCGGCCGGCCGTAGTATCCGGGAAACTCCCCGAAGGGACCCTCGGTCTTCACCGAGTTGGGCTCGATGACCCCCTCGACCACGAGCTCCGCGTTGGCCGGCAGCAACAGGTCGCTGGTCTGGGCCCGCACCACCGGGATGGGCTCTCCCTTGATGCCGCCGGCGAACTCGTACTCCGACACGTTCTTGGGAAACGTCTGGGAGCCCACCAGCATGAACAGCGGGTCGATGCCCCACGCCGCGGCCACCGGGATGGATTCGCCCTTTTCCCAGCATCGCGTGATGTGGAGTCGGGCGTCCTTTCCCGGCGACAGGTAGAGCCCCACCTCCCGCTTGCCCTGGAGCATCATCCGGTAGGTGCCGACGTTCAGGTATCCGGAGTCCGGGTCCCGCGTGAACACCGCGTCCGCGGTGCCCGCGTAACGGCCGCCGTCCAGGGGCCAATGCCTGGGGATGGGCAACTGCTCCAGGTCGATGTCGTCTTCGGCCAGGGTGTTCTCGTACACGGGGGCCTCGGCCGCGGGCACCTCGCGCGGCGGGATACGGTGCTTCATCTTCTCCTTGAGCCGGCGGATGAGCTCCAGGGTGGGGGTCTCCGGGGGCTCCTCGATGGTGAGGGCGATGCGTTTCGGGCTCGGACCCAGGATGTTCCACAGCATCCGGGCGCCGATGGGGCTGTCCTCGTATCCCCTGGGGTTGTCGAACAGGATCGCCGGCGACGGGTTCTGCTTGGCCACGAGGTAGGTGATGGCGCTCATCTCCTCGTCCCGGTCCACCGGCTTGTCGATCTGGATGAGCTCGTGGATCCCTTCGGCGCGGTCGAGCCATTCGCGGATGTCCTGAATGGGACGGCCCGCAGCTCTGGGCTCGGTGCGGTTCGGCTCGGCCATGGTTCTCCTTCCTTCTTCTCGCGGCTCCACCGACGGCCCGCGGCGCTCCGCAGGCCCCGGGGGACGGATCCTAGTCCTGCAACTCTTTCGGCATGAGGCCGGTGAAGTAGGCGAAGGCGTGGTGCGCCCTCCCGCGGTTGGTGGCCGCCATGATGGCGATGTTCCGGTCCGGCATGGATACGGCCTGGCCCACGCTGCTGGCCACCCACTGCATGTACGCCGTTCGTTCCAGGTAAACCGCGTGGCACGCGGCCTGCTCCACGCTGTCGCCCACGGTGGTGACTCCGTGTCCCTGCATCAGCACGGCCATGCGGTCGGCCAGCGCGGCCGCCACCTCGACGCCGTCCCGGACGGTGTAGATCAACCGGGGGCTGTGGAATATGGGCGTTTCCGGGGCGAAGGCCGCAGCCTGGTTGTAGATGGGGCGGATGGGGACGCCGGCGATGGCGAACGCCGTGGCCAGGGGTTGATGGGTGTGGACCACCGCGTGGACGTCCGGCCGCGCTTCGTAGATGGCCGCATGGATCATGGTTTCCCGGGGCGGGATCTTGAGCTTGATGACGGCTTTCTGGTCGCCGGCCCTGGCCCAGTTGGCTTCGCAGTTCTCCTTGTACTCCCCGATGTCCACTTCCATGAGGTCCTTGCTGCGGATGGAGCCCAGGGGCGCCAGGACCGGCTTGATGAGGAGCTTGTTGGCGCCCGGGACCCTGGCGCTCACGTGGCCGTGGTAATCCGCGAGACCCTGGTGGAAGAGCATGCGCGTGGCCAGGGCCACGGTCTTCCTGAGCCGCCCGAGCTCGCGCGCGTCGGGTCTGCCTTTTTGCGGCTTGGCCATGGAGATTCCTCCTCGGTACGCCGAACAGGGCCCCGCGCCGGGATCGTTGCCCACACGGATGAACGGAAAGGCGGAACGCTTCTTCAGCGGGAATGGAGACGGGCGAAAAGCCCGTCGGAATCCGGGTTCCATACCACACGACACCTCGTGAGTCCAGCAGGCGAGGGGGAGGCGTCCAGACGCTACCGGACACGAGCTACCTCATCAAACCGTTCCGTGGTATGGTCTTGGACGAACTTGGGCTGCATGACGGTGGTCCCATCCCGTCCTTCCACCGGGCTGGGACAAGCGCCCGGAGACGGAGCCATACGGACGGAATGGTAGGCCATGCCGCAAACGTCAACCTCTGGAAGAAGATGGAGACGGACCATCCTGCCCCCCTCCCCCCCCCCCCCCCCCCCCCCGGTTCCGGCCTGAACGCCTCTCCCTGTTGTTGCTGCTGCTCGCCCTGTCCACGTTGTTCCTGTGCAGCTTCGACAAGGGATACTTCTACCGCCCCGGCTCCCATAACTGGAATTCCCTGCGGAACCTGCTCATCGCCGAGAACCTGTCGCCCGACCACGGTTTCCGGTTGTTCCTGGGGCGACGCCAGGGATCGGGCGACGCCCCTGCATACGAGATGTACAGCCGCTTTCCCGTCGGCGGATACGCGCTGATCAAACTCGCCATCCTCCCCTTCGGAAACGACCTGTCGGCCAGCATCCTGGCCGCCCGCATGCTCATGCTGCTGTTGTTCAGCGCCGCCGCGCTCCTGGCCTTCCATTCCCTCGCCCGGATCACCTCCCACCGCTGGATCGCACTGGCCGCCACCCTCCCGGCGTTCTCCTCCTACTACATGCTGTTCCATGGCGACGCGGTCTCCGTCGAGATGAGCGTGGACCTGTTCGCGGTGATGCTGGTGTTCCACGGCATGGTGGTGTTCGTGCAGGAGGGACGGTTCCGGCAGTTGCTGGCCAGGACCTGCGTCGCGCTGCTGCTGGGGTGGCACGTGTATGCGTTCCTGCTGCCGTTCCTCATCCTGGGCTTGGCGCATGAGGCGGTCCGGGCGTGGATGGAGGGAACCGCGCTGTGGCCGCGTGTGGGCTCCACAGCGGCGGCCGTGTTACGCAGCCGCTACATGGCGCTGGGCGTGTTCGCGCTGCTGTTCGGCGCGGTCGTCCTGGGCTTCAACTTCGCCAACGAGTACGCCGCGTTCGGAGGCGAGACGCGGGTGACCGAACTGCCGTCCGTCCGGTCCATGCTCGGCCGGACCGGACTGGCCCAGTACCTGGATGCCTCCTTCGATCACGGGTGGTGGATGTCCTTCTTGCGACAGCAGTTCTTTCGTGTCGGCGTGGCGTCCGTTCCATTCGTTCTGACCGACTGGGGAGCCGACTTGCAGGGGTGGTTTCCCCGGGTTCCCTTCGTGTCGTTGCTGCTGATGGTGGTGGTCGCATCCACGACCGTGGTTTGCCTTGCGAGACGGCTGTTGGCATGGCGGCGCCGCATGCTGCTGGCCACCCTTGCCCTGTCGGGGTTCTTCTGGACCCTGCCCATGGGCAACAATGCACACTACGCCCACGAGGCCCTGTTCTACGTGGGCGTGCCGCTGGTGTTCTACTCGCTGCTCCTGCTGTACCTCCGCAAGCGCTGGGGGCGTGGTCCGGTGGTCGGCCTTGCAGTTGCGGCGCTGCTCGCCTTCGTCGTCTCCGCCTTCCAGATGGACCGACGATGGGGACTGGACGCCCAGACGGCCGAGCTCCAACAGGCTGCCTTGGCCGAATTCGAGACCATCCGCGAAACCACGCGGGGAAAGGTGGTCCTGATCCTTGCATCCGTCGAGCCGGAATGGTCCTGGCAGGCGTCCTGGCAGACCATGCGTCCGGACCACGCATCGAGATACTTTCTCGCCGGAAGCATCCTGGCGAAACCCCTCCACACGGAAGAGTTCTGGGGATACTATCCCGTAGAAAGCGTGTTGGCACACTTCCCGGACATGGAAGCCGCGGCCCGCGCTGCGGACTTCCTCCTCACCCGCGACCGTGTGGAGAGCGACGCCCTGCTCACGCCCGGGAACGAACGGGTGTTCCTGTATGATTCCGCGGGTACGGACGACCTGGTGGAGTTCTACCGGACCACGTACCAACGGGTGGTGTCCGGAGAGCCTGCGGCGCGCTCCCACTTCGACGTCTATCTCGGTGACCGCGCGCTGTTCCACGTCAGGGAGCCCTGCGTCCGGGAGGATGTGGGAAACCAGATCTTCATGGAGGTGGTCCCGGAGGACCCGAAGGACCTGACCGGACGAGACAGGCGACGCGGCTTCAGGAGGGACATCCCCCTTTTCCAATACATCGGCGTGCTGTTCGAGGGGAAGTGCATGGCCATCCTTCCCCTCCCCGATTATCCCGTCTCCGGTATCCGGACGGGACAGCAGCGACCCCGCCCCCGACCCCGCGTCCGGGGAGGACGCCTCCGCCAGGAAGGACACCCCGGCTGGGAAGTACGGATACGCGCGGGCCGGTAGTCCCCCCGGTCAAACCACCCGTCCTGCACGGATCGACCTCGCCAAACCCGTCGTCCCCGTCCCCCTTTTCTCTTTCAACTCCATCTTGGCCCGCGAGGGAGCGGGCTCCAACGAGGTTCTCCATTATTGGTGGTGGATACGAGGTTGGTGGTGGATACGAGGGGGGGCATTCAGACGCTACCGGACACGAGCTACCTCCTCAAACTGTTCTGTGGTATGGTCTTGGACGAATCTGGGCTGCATGACGGTGGTCCCATCCCGTCCTTCCACCGGGCCCGGACAAGCGCCCGGAGACGGAGCCATACGGACGGAATGGTAGGCCATGCCGCAAACGTCAACCTCTGGAAGAAAATGGAGACGGACCATCCTGCCCCCCTCCCGGTTCCGGCCTGAACGCCTCACCCTGTGGTTGCTGCTGCTCGCCCTGTCCACCTTGTTCCTGTGCAGCTTCGACAAGGGATACTTCTACCCCCCCGGCTTCTACCGCCCCGGCTCCGATGACCGGAACTCCCCGAAGACCCTGGCCATCGCCGAGAACCTGTCGCCCGACCACAATTTCCGGTTGTTCGTGGGGCGTCGCCAGGGATCGGGCGACGCCCCCGCATACGAGATGTACAGCCGCTTTCCCGTCGGCGGATACGCGCTGATCAAACTCGCCATCCTCCCTTTCGGAAACGACCTGTCGGCCAGGGTCCTGGCCGCCCGCATGCTCATGCTGCTGTTGTTCAGCGCCGCCGCGCTCCTGGCCTTCCACTCCCTCGCACGGATCACCTCCCAACGATGGGCCGCCCTGGCCGCCACCCTCCCGGCGTTCTCCTCCTACTACATGCTGTTCTACGGCGACGCGGTTTGCGTCGAGTACAGTGTGGACCTGTTCGCGGTGATGCTGGTGTTCCACGGCATGGTGGTGTTCGTGCAGGAGGGACGGTTTCGCCAGTTGCTGGCCAGGACCTGCGTCGCGCTGCTGCTGGGGTGGCATGTGTATGCCTTCCTGCTGCCGTTCCTCATCCTCGGTCTGGCGAGCGAGGCGGTCCGGGCGTGGAAGGACGGGACCGCGCTGTGGCCGCGGGTGCGCTCCACTGCTGCTGCGGTGCTGCGCAGCCGCTACATGGCGCTGGGCGCGTTCGCGCTGCTGTTCGGGGCGGCCGTCCTGGGCTTCAACTTCGCCAACGAGTACGCTGCGTTCGGAGGCGAGACGCGGGTCACCGAACTGCCGTCAGTCCACTCCATGTTCGGCCGAACCGGACTGGCCCAGTACTCGGACGCCTCCTTCGACTACGGGTGGTGGATGCGCTTCTTGCGAGAGCAATTCTTTCGTGTCGGCGTGGCGTCCGTTCCATCGGTGCTGACCGACTGGGGAGCCGAGTTACGGGGGTGGTTCCCCCCGGTTCCCTATTCGGCGTCCGGCCTTTCGGGGCCGGAGTTGTCATTTTACATCCTGGCGTTGCTGATGGTGGTGGTCGCATCCACGACCGTGGTTCGGCTTGCGAGGCGGCTGTTGGCATGGCGTCACCGGATGCTGCTGGCCGTCCTTGCCCTGTCGGGGTTCTTCTGGGCCCTGCCCATGCACAACAATACGGCAACCCACTACCACGACTTCGAGGCCATGTTCTACGTGGGCGTGCCGCTGGCGTTCTACTCGCTGCTCCTGCTGTACCTCCGCAAGCGCTGGGGGCGTGGTCCGGTGGTCGGCCTTGCAGTCGCGGCGCTGCTCGCCTTCGTCGTCTCCGCCTTCCAGATGGACCGACGAGGGCGCCTGGACGCCCAGGCGGCCGAGCTCCAACAGGCGACCATGGCCGAATTCGGGACCATACGCGAAACCACCCGGGGAAAGGTGGTCCTGGTCCTCGGGTCCGTCGAGCCGGAATGGCGCCAGCAGGCCATGTATCCGGACTACATATCGAGATACCATCTCGCCGGAAGCGTCCTGGCGAAACCCCTCCACACGGAAGAGTTCTGGGGATACTATCCCGTAGAAAGCGTGTTGGCACACTTCCCGGACATGGAAGCCGCGGCCCGGGCTGCGGACTTCCTCCTCACCCGTGACCGTGTGGAGAGCGACGCCCTGCTCACGCCCGGGAACGAACGGGTGTTCCTGTATGATTCCGCAGGTACGGACGACCTGATGGAGTTCTACCGGACCACGTACCGGCAGGTGGTGTCCGGAGAGCCTGCGGCGCGCTCCCACTTCGACGTCTATCTCGGTGACCGCGCGCTGTTCCACGTCAGGGAGCCCTGCGTCCGGGAGGATGTGGGAAACCGGATCTTCATGGAGGTGGTCCCGGAGGACCCGAAGGACCTGACCGGACGAGACAGGCGACGCGGCTTCAGGATGGACATCCCCCTTTTCCAATACATCGGCGTGCTGTTCGAGGGGAAGTGCATGGCCATCCTTCCCCTCCCCGATTATCCCGTCTCCGGCATCCGGACGGGACAGCGGCGACCCCGCCCCCGAGTTCGCCGCCGGGGAGGACGCCTCCGCCAGGAAGGACACCCCGGCTGGGAAGTACGGATACGCGCGGGCCGGTAGTCCCATCCCGTCCTTCCACCGGGCCCGGACAAGCGCCCGGAGACGGAGCCATACGGACAGAAAGGTAGGCCATGCCGCAAACGTCAACCTCTGGAAGAAAATGGAGACAGACCGTCCTGCCCCCCCCCCCCCCCCCCCCCCCCCCGTTCCGGCCTGAACGCATCACCCTGCTGTTGCTGCTGCTCGCCCTGTCCACGTTGTTCCTTTGCAGCTTCGACAAGGGATACTTCTACCGCTTCTACCCACCTGGCCGGGATACCCCGAAGAACATGGCCATCGCCGAGAACCTGTCGCCCGACCACCATTTCCGGTTGTTCGTGGGGCGTCGCCAAGGATCGGGCGACGCCCCCGCATACGAGATGTACAGCCGCTTTCCCGTCGGCGGATACGCACTGATCAAACTCGCCATCCTCCCCTTCGGAAACGACCTGTCGGCCAGGATCCTGGCCGCACGCATGCTCATGTTGCTGTTGTTCAGCGCTGCCGCGCTCCTGGCCTTCCACTCCCTCGCACGGGTCACTTCCCACCGATGGATCGCACTGGCAGCCACTCTCCCGGCGTTCTCCTCCTACTACATGCTGTTCTACGGCGACGCGGTTTCCGTCGAGGCGAGCTTGGAGCTGTTCGCGGTGACGCTGGTGTTCCACGGCATGGTGGTGTTCGTGCAGGAGGGACGGTTCCGGCAACTGCTGGCCAGGACCTGCGTCGCGCTGCTGCTGGGGTGGCGCGTCTATGCCTTCCTGCTGCCGTTCCTCATCCTGGGTCTGGCGCACGAGGCGGTCCGGGCATGGAAGGACGGGACCGCTGTGTGGCCGCGTGTGCGCTCCACCGGGGCGGCGGTGCTGCGCAGCCGCTACACGGCGCTGGGCCTGTTCGCGCTGCTGTTCGGCGCGGCCGTCCTGGGCTTCAACTTCGCCAACGAGTACGCCGCGTTCGGAGGCGAGACGCGGGTGGTCGAACTGCCGTCAGTCCACTCCATGCTCGGCCGGACCGGACTGGCCCAGTACCTGGACGCCTCCTTCGACCACGGATGGTGGATGCGCTTCCTGCGACAGCAGTTCTTTCGCGTCTTCGTGGCGTCCGTTCCATCGGTGCTGACCGACTGGGAGGGCCGAGTTGCGGGGGTGGTTTCCCCGGGTTCCCTTTTCGTGGTCCCGCCTTTCGGGCCGGAGTTGTCATTTTACCTCTTGGCGTTGCTGATGGTGGCGGTCGCATCCACGACCGTGGTTCGGCTTGCGAGGCGGCTGTTGGACCGGCGTCACCGCATGCTGGTGGCCACCCTGGCCCTGTCGGGGTTCTTCTGGGCCCTGCCCATGCACAACAATACGGCAGACCCCAACCACACCCACGAGGCCATGTTCTACGTGGGCGTCCCGCTGGTGTCCTACTCACTGCTCCTGCTGTACCTCCACAAGCGCTGGGGGCGTGGTCCGGTGGTCGGCTTTGCGGTTGTGGCGCTGCTCGCCTTCGTCGTCTCCGCCTTCCAGATGGACCGACGATGGGGGCCGGACGTCCATGCGGCCGAGCTCCAACAGGCGACCATGGCCGAATTCGGGACCATACGCGAAACCACCCGGGGAAAGGTGGTCCTGGTCCTCGGGTCCGTCGAGCCGGAATGGTCCTGGCAGGCCATGCATCCGGACTACGTATCGAGATACTATCTCGCCGGAAGCATCCTGGCGAAACCCCTCCACACGGAAGAGCTCTGGGGAAACTATCCCGTAGAAAGCGTGTTGGCACACTTTCAGGACACGGAAGCCGCGGCTCGCGCTGCGGACTTCCTCGTCACCCGTGACCGTGTGGAGAGCGACGCCCTGCTCACGCCCGGGAACGAACGGGTGTTCCTGTATGATTCCGCAGGTACGGACGACCTGATGGAGTTCTACCGGACCACGTACCAGCGGGTGGTGTCCGGAGAGCCTGCGGCGCGCTCCCACTTCGACGTCTATCTCGGTGACCGCGCGCTGTTCCACGTCAGGGAGCCCTGCGTCCGGGAGGATGTGGGAAACGAGATCTTCGTGGAGGTGGTCCCGGAGGACCCGAAGGCTCTGCCCGGACGAGACAGGCAACGCGGCTTCAGGAGGGTCATCCCCTTTTTCCAATACAGGGGCGTGCTGTTCGAGGGGAAGTGCATGGCCATCCTTCCCCTCCCCGATTATCCCGTCTCCGGCATCCGGACGGGACAGCAGCGACCCATCCCCCGACCCCGCCGCCGGGGAGGACGCCTCCGCCAGGAAGGACACCGCGGCTGGGAAGTACGGATACGCGCGGGTTTGGCAAGGTCGGTCCGCGTAGAACGGGTGCGTTGACCGCGGGGACTACCGGCCCACCGGTATCTTTACTCCCCGGAATCCAGCCATGTCGGTCGGGCAAGCCTCCGGTCGGGAGGTTGCCGGACCCGGCGCTACCAGACCACGCCCACGCCGCCGCGGACGCTGACTTCGTCTCCACTGGCGAGGGCCACGCCGGCGTTGACGAAGACGCGGCTCTGGACCCGAGCGCTCATGCCGATGGCGAGGGCCTGCTCGCTGCTGTAGTGGCCGGCGCCCACGCCGAGGAAGAAGCGATTGTCCCCCGGCACGACGTTGGGCAACGCGCTCAACGCCGAAGACATGGCAGTGGCCTTGTTCAGGCGCTCGCTGAGGGAAGTCACTCGCCGGTCCACTCCCGCCAACCGCTGCTCCATTCCCGAGAGGTCACCGAAGTCGAGGGTCCGGAGCCGGACGGAGCCGTCGCGGTTGGTATCCTGCACCACCACCCGCCGCTGCTCTGCGGTTGCCGGGGCAGTGGGACCGGAACCGATGGCGGGGGCCTTCTCGTAGTCGGCTGCCTCCGTCCGGCTCACTGCGGTCACATCCGAGGAAAGCCCTGCGGCGCCCCGCAGGGCGGCGCCCCGGGAAGAAGCCGTTCCGGCCTGCGTGAAGAGCCGACCGGTGCTGTCCACCATCACCACTCGGGTCCCCGAAGTCGTCTTCAGACCCGGCAACTTGTAAGTAGTAGTAACTGCCGTGCCGACTCTCACCTCGTTCGCTCCGGCCTCGACTTGACTGCCGATGGCGATGCTGTTCATGCCGGTAGCCTTCGCGCCCGGGCCCAAGGCGATGCTGTTCATGCCGGTAGCCTTCGCGCCCCGGCCCAGGGCGGTGCTGTCCGTGCCGGTAGCCGTCGTGCCCGGGCCCAGGGCGATGCTGTTGGTCCCGCTAGCCTGCGCTCCGGGCGAAATTGTCGAGCCCGATAGCGAGGCCGAGCCCAGGGCAATGCTGTTGGTCCCGCTAGCACGCGCGCCGGGCCGACTTGTCGAGCCCGATAGCAAGCCCGAGCCGATGGCGATGCTGTTCTTCATGACGGCATGGGACTGATCGCCTAAAGCAATGGAGTGCTCGCCCTGAGCATGGGAAAGATGGCCTAAAGCAGTGGATAACGTGCTCTGGGCATGGGAACGATGGCCTATAGCAGTGGAGTGCCTGCCCCGGGCACGAGAGACATGGCCTAAAGCGATGGAGCCCCTAGGTAGGGCATGGGAGCCCTGACCGATGGCGATGGCGCCGATGCGTCCTGCCCGCGCGTTCTGTCCCACGGCTACAGATCCGGGGCCGCCGCAGCAACGCGCGGGATCAGCGCCTGCCCCGGCGTTCTGACCGATGGCGACGTTGCCGGGGCGTCCTGCCCGCGCGTTCAGTCCCACGGCTACAGATCCGAATGTGTCGTCGTCAACAGGGTCTGGAAGGGTGCCGCCGGTGCGATGCTCTTCGAGTTCGGTGACAAGGTACACCAAACTCCCAATCTGGACGTGCGTGTATTTATTGTGAGGCGCCGGCTCTGCTGTAAAGTAGTCATTGCGGGTGGCGTATACCTTGAGGTTCGAGGGCCTGTCGTTACCGCCCCCGGCCTTGTAGGCCCAGGCCGGGGAGGCGGCGAAGCAGGACAGGGCGAGCAGGAGGGACAGGACGCCGGCGGCAATGGGCCGGCGGGGTCGCACGGGGGTTCGACTGGGGAGGTGGATACGGTGGTCGGGGGCTACGCGGTCAGAATCATTTGTCATGGTCTCTGGATACATGGTCTTCTCCTTTTCGTCCGTACTCGTTGGACAATACTGCGCCGGGTTTCCGTACCATCGATCAGGGTCGGCAATTCGCACGAGGTTGGGGGCGTCCGGGTCTCGAACGTCCGGTGTGTGGGACCGAGGATGGGGGACGGGAGCAAGTCGGTTTCGAGACTCGATGCAGGTTTTCCCTGCCCAAGTCCGGGACAGGGGAGCTGGACGGGCGACGGTGCGCCCTGTGGGTTGTGTGGACCGTGCCGCGAGGGCAACCGGAGACGGAAGTCGTTGTAACGGAGGGGGGAACGGAGCGCAGGCAAAGGCGCCGGAGGATTACCTGATCTGATGCGTGTGAAAATGGGGGGGGGGGGTGAGATTATTCATTGTTTTCACGCTCATGGGACGGTTATGTGATCCGATTCCGCGGTTTCCGACGGTCAAGGCATCCCGTTGAACTTCTTCCCTTACTACATGTGCCGGTCGCTGTCAAGACACTCCAATTCCCCAACGCCTGCCGCTCCCGCCTCCCCAACCCGTACACTTCCGCCTCCTCCATCACCCGCTTCAACCCCTCGTCCCCCTCCAACCTCTCCACGTACATCCCCACCCCCGTCGTCCCTTCCCCCTTTTCTGGTGCTGGATCCGGGGACACGAGCTATCTCGTCGAACCGTTCTGTGGTATGGTTCTGGACGAACCACGTTCATCGACGTCCCGATGCCGGAGAGGTCGCTTTGCCTTGACGAAAATTCAACTGGAAACGCAGCGTCGCCGTGAATCCCGACCCCTCCGTGCTACAGGATTTGGCGGCGCGGGTCCGGTATGGCGGCAACCCGGAACATAAACGGAATCCCGGCGATTTCGGGTTGACGCCCTCCGCTCGGTTGCGAGCCGACGAGACTGCGTGCGACGAGGTCGGAATCACAAAGCGGCAGGTGGCGTTGCGCCTGCTGCGCGAAGGCATTAAAAAGGGGCTGGGTTAGCGACCAAGTCCCACCAGACCTCCCGTTCCAACCACCCCGATACCCGGGAGTCGCTTGTCGGCAAGTGAGGGACGAAGCTCATGGACTACAAGGACACGCTCAACCTGCCCAGGACCACGTTTCCCATGCGCGGGAACCTGCCGCAGAAGGAGCCCGCGCAGGTGGAGAGGTGGGAGCGTGACGGCATCCACGAGAAGATGGTGGAGGCCAATCGCGGCGGTCCGAAGTTCATCCTGCACGACGGTCCGCCGTACGCCAACGAGCGCATCCACATCGGGCACGCACTCAACAAGGTCCTCAAGGACATCATCGTCAAGTACAAGAGCATGAGGGGCTATTGCGCGCCCTACGTCCCGGGTTGGGACTGTCACGGACTCCCCATCGAGCTCCAGGTGGAGAAGAGCCTGGGCCGGGAGGAGAAGGACCGGCTCGGCAAGCTGGAGGTCCGCAAGCTGTGCCGTGCGCACGCCGAGAAGTTCATCGCGGTGCAGCGGGAGGAGTTCAAGCGGCTGGGGGTGCTGGGCCGGTGGCGGGAGCCGTACCGGACCATCGACTTCGAGTACGAAGCCGCGGAGGTCCGCGAGCTCGGGAAGTTCATGGCCAGAGGCTCCCTGTACCGGCGGAAGAGGCCGGTGTACTGGTGCGCGTCCTGCGCCACCGCGCTGGCCGAAGCCGAGGTCGAATACGACGACCACGCGACCCCTTCGATCTACGTGAAGTTCCCCGTGGAGGACGCCGGGGGGAAGCTTCCCGGCGACGCGGACGCCGCCTTCGCCGTCTGGACCACCACGCCCTGGACGCTGCCGGCCAACCAGGCGGTCGCGCTGCATCCGCAGACCCGGTACCGGCGCGTGCGGACCCCCGCAGGCGTGCTGGTGGTGGCCGGCGACCTGGCTGCATCCCTGATGGAAGCCCTCGGTTACGGCCCCGGACGGTTCGAGGTGCTGGAGGGGTCATGGTCCGGGGCGGACCTGGAGGGCGTCGTCTGCTCGCACCCGTGGCTGGACCGGGAGGCGCCGGTCATCCTGGGGGAGTTCGTCACCGCGGAGCAGGGCACCGGGTGCGTCCACGTGGCGCCAGGGCACGGGCACGAGGACTTCGAGGTCGGCCAGCGGTACGGCCTGGACGCCTGGGCGCCGGTGGACGCCGAGGGCCGCTTCACCGAGGAAGCCGGCGAGTTCCGGGGGGAGATGGTCTTCGACGCCAACCCGAGGGTCATCGCCAGGCTGCGGGAGGATGAGCGCCTGCTCAAGTCGGAGGAGATGAGCCACAGCTACCCGCACTGCTGGCGGTGCAAGCATCCGGTGCTGTTCCGCGCCACCGAGCAGTGGTTCATCTCCATGGCCGCGGACGACCTGCGGCAGGGGTCCCTGGACGCCATCGACCGGGTGCAGTGGATACCGCCCTGGGGACGGGACCGCATCGGCGGGATGCTGGCGAACCGGCCCGACTGGTGCATCTCCCGGCAGCGTTCCTGGGGAGTGCCCATCCCCGTGCTCTATTGCGGGGAGTGCGGCGAGACGCATTTGAGCGAGGCGCTGTGCGAGCACGCAGCCCGGCTGTTCGAGCAGGAAGGGTCCGACGCCTGGTTCGGACGGCCGGTGGAAGATCTGGCCCCGCCCGGGTTCTGCTGCAAGAGCTGCGGATCCACCCGGTTCTCCCGGGAGGAGGACATCCTGGACGTCTGGTTCGACTCCGGCGTGAGCCATGCCGCGGTGGTGGAACGGCGCCCGGAGCTCGGCGGCAGGGCGGACCTGTACCTCGAAGGCAGCGACCAGCACCGGGGCTGGTTCCACACCTCGCTGCTGACGTCGGTGGCCAACCGCGGCCGAGCGCCTTACGACGGCGTGCTCACGCACGGTTTCGTGCTGGACGGCAAGGGACGCAAGATGTCCAAGTCCCTGGGCAACGTGACCGCGCCGCAGGAGATCACCAGGAAGTTCGGCGCCGACATCATCCGCCTCTGGGTGGCCGCGGAGGACTACCGGGACGACGTCCGAATCTCCGGGGAGATCCTGAACCGGCTGGTGGAGTCGTACCGGCGGCTGCGCAACACCGCCCGCTTCCTCATCGGCAACCTCCACGACTTCGACCCGGGCGCCCACGCGGTGGCTCCCGACTCCCTGGAGGCATTGGACCGTTGGGTCCTCGACCGTACCCACCGGCTGCTGGCGCGGTGCCTCGAAGCCTTCGACCGGTTCGAGTTCCACCTCGTCTATCATGCCTTGAACAACTATTGCAGCGTGGACCTGAGCTCCCTCTACCTGGACATCGTCAAGGACCGGCTCTACTGCGAGGCGCGCGGTTCCGTCAGCCGGAGGTCGGCCCAGACCGCGCTCCACGGGATCCTGCAAACCCTGGTCCATCTGATGGCGCCGGTCCTCTCGTTCACCGCCGAGGAGATCTGGGGGCATGCGCCCCGGACGGAACCCGGTCGGGAGAGCGTCCTGCTCTCGCCGATGCCGCAACCGGACGGCCGGTGGTCCGACCCGGCGTTGGCGGCCGAATGGGGGTTGCGGCTGGACCTGCGCGGCGAAGTGCTGAAGGCCCTGGAGGCGGCGCGTCAATCGGGCGCCGTCGGCCATTCCCTGGACGCTCGGGTGGCGCTCTATCCGGACGCCTACCGCAAGGCTCCGGGCATCCAGGCCCTGCTGCGCGGCGGCTCGGCCACGCCGTGGGAGGACGTCTTCATCGTCTCGCAGGTGTCGGTGGTCCCGGGGGCGCCGTCGGCCGAGTTGGCGTACCCGGAACCCGGGGCCGGGGGAGAGGGCGTCGGGCGCGACCGCGTCGGGCCGGCGACCGCCGGGCAGGGCACGGGATTCGACAGCGCCCTGCTGGGCGGAGCCATCGGCGTATATCCCGCGGACGGCGGGAAGTGCGAGCGGTGTTGGAAATACCACGCCGGCGTGGGAGCGGACGCGGTCCATCCGGGCGTCTGTCCGCGTTGCGCGGAAGTGTTGCGATCCTTGCCGCAGACCGAATGCGCACGCGCATAGCAACCCTGGTGGCGGTGATCCTGCTGCTCGACCAGGGCGCCAAGCTGCTGGTCGTCCACTGGATCCCGCTCCATCACTCGATCCCGGTCATCGAGGGCTGGGTGGACCTGACCCACGTCCGCAACACCGGCGCCGCCTTCGGACTCCTGGCCGGCGAGCGCAGGGCCCTGGGCGCCTACGTCCTCATCGTCGTCTCGCTGGCGGCCATGGCCTTCGTGGTCCACCTGCTGCGGAGGCTCTCGGAGGCGGATACGGGTCTCGCGCTTTCGTTGACGTTCATCCTGGGAGGGGCCGCTGGCAACCTGGTGGACCGGGTGTTCCACGGCGAGGTCATCGACTTCGTGGACGTCCACTGGAACGGCTACCACTGGCCGGCCTTCAACGTGGCGGACAGCTTCATCTCCGTGGGCGCGGCGTTGTGCGTTTACGGCCTCTTCCGGGCCAAGGGCCGGGACCCGTTCTCGCCCGCGAGGCCCGAGGGGTGACGTGGCGCGCGGTGTGCGCGGTCCTGCTCCTGGCGGGTTGCGGCGGGGCCGGCGACGCCACGGCCCGGGGCGCGGCGGAGGCGTTCCTCGACTGGCACTACGTGCGGATCGACCTGTCCCGGTCCCGGGACTACACGGTGGGGCTGGCCCGGCGGAAGGTGGACGAGCGGATCCGGCTGACTTCGGGGCACTCCATCGACGCGGGTACGCGCAAGCCGCGGGTCTATTACAAGCTGCTGGAACGACGCGAGGCGGGCGGAGGCGCCGCGTTCTTGTACGAGCTCACCATCCGGCCGGAGGGCGCCGGCGAATTCCACCGAAGGCTCCTCGTCCGCGTGCGCAGGGAGGGGCCGGGCTGGCGCGTGTCCAACTACGTCGAATACGGGAGCGGCGGGTGACGAGCGCATGTTGACAACCCCCGGCCCTGCGGGCTATGCGGACGAAACCAGAGGGGCAAGGGAGGGGCGAACCCGTCGATGATCGCGAACACGGACCCACGGCAGGCTGATGACGCCGCATGAGCAAGGGCCTCTGGCGCCCTACCGCGTACTGGACCTGACCGACGAGCTGGGCTTTCTCTGCGGCAAGACGCTGGGCGACCTCGGCGCCGACGTGGTCAAGGTGGAGCGGCCCGGAGGCGACGCCGCCCGGCGGATCGGGCCGTACCTCGACCGCGGCAACGATCCCGAGAAGAGCCTGTACTGGTTCGCCTTCAACAACAACAAGCGCGGGGTCACGCTGGACCTCGAGGCTCCGGAGGGACGGGACCTTTTCCGGAGGCTCGTGGAGAAGGCGGACTTCGTCCTGGAGACGTTCCGTCCCGGCTACCTGGACGACATCGGCCTCGGCCATCGGGCCATCCGGGCGGCCAACCCCAAGCTGGTGCTGGTGTCCATCACCCCCTTCGGGTTGACCGGTCCCTACAGCCGGTATCGAGCCACGGACATCGAGATCATGGCCATGAGCGGCTGCATGTCGCTCACCGGCGACCCGGACCGGCCGCCGCTCCGCGTGACCTTCCCCCAGTCCTACCAGTGGACCGGCGCCTATGCCGCCATGGCGGCCTTGGTGGCCCACACCCAGCGCAGGCGCACCGGCCGCGGCGAGCACGTGGACGTGTCGGCCCAGGCGTGCATGCTCTGGGGTTTCTCCCACGCCCACACCTTCTGGGACCTCAACCGGGCGTTGGAGAAGCGCGCCGGTTCCTTCATGACCGGACGCACCATCACCGGCGCCAGGATGCGGGTGTTCTGGCCCTGCAAGGACGGCTACCTCAACTTCATCATCTACGGGGGCGAAGCCGGACGCAAGACCAACCAGGCGCTGGTGGAATGGATGGCCAGCAAGGGGGCGGCGCCGGAGTTCCTGCTGCGGAAGGACTGGCGCGCGTTCCACATCGAGCAGGTGACCCAGGCGGAGATCGACGACATGGAGAAGCCCATCGGCGAGTTCTTCGCGGGCGTCACCAAGCGGGAGTTCTTCGAGGCCGTGACCGAGCGCGGCATGCTGGGCTACCCCGTCTCCACGGCCCGGGAGATCCTCGCCGACCCGCAGCTCCGGGCGCGGGGGTTCTGGCAGGAGGTGGAGCATCCCGAGCTCGACCGCTCCATCACCTACCCCGGGGGGTTCGCGCGGTTCTCGGAGTTCCCGTGCCGGATCCGCCGCAGGGCGCCGCTCATCGGCGAGCACAACCGGGAGATCTACGCCGAGTTGGGACTGGGTCCGGAGGAGTTGACGCGCCTCGGGGACCGGGGCGTGGTCTGACGCAGAAAAGGACGGGCGGCCGGTAGCGGCCTTCCCGGACGGGGAGACTCATGAAGGCGCTGGAAGGCATCAAGGTGGCGGAGTTCGCCGCGTATGCCGCGGGCCCGGTGGTGGGCAAGCATCTGGTGGACCAGGGCGCTGCCGTGGTCCACGTGGAGTCGCGGGTGCGCCCCGACGGTTTCCGGACCCATTATCCTCCTTACAAGGACAACGTCCACGGGCTCAACCGCTCCGGCCTGTTCGCCCTGTGCAACAGCGAGAAGCTGGGCGTGACGCTCAACCTGAAGAAGGGGCCGGCGGCCACGGCGCTGGCCCGGCGCATCGCCGGCTGGGCGGACGTGCTGGTGGAGAACTTCAGCCCGGGCACCATGGACCGTCTGGGGCTGGGGTACGAGACCCTGAAGGAGGTCAACCCGCGGCTGGTCATGTTGAGTAGCTCCAACCTTGGACAGACCGGGCCCCACGCGCACCACCCCGGCTTCGGCTCCCAGCTCTCCTCGCTGGCCGGTTTCACGAACCTTACCGGATACCGGGACGGCTCGCCCCAGATCCTCTACGGCCCGTACATCGACTACATCGCCGTGGGCTATGGCGTGGTGGCGGTGCTGGCCGCGCTGGAGCACCGGGACGCCACCGGCCGCGGGCAGCACATCGACCTGGCGCAGTACGAGACCGGGCTCCAGTACATTGCGCCGCTGCTGCTGGACTACGGCCTCAACGGCGCCATCGCCGCGCGTGACGGCAACCGGCATCCCACGGCCGCGCCCCACGGCGCGTTCCCCTGCGCCGGCGAGGACGACTGGTGCGTCCTCAGCGTTGCCTCGGACGAGCAGTGGAAGGGGTTGTGCCAAGTCATGGACCGGCCGGAATGGGGCGGTCGGGACGAGTACGCCACCGCGGCCGCCCGGCGCGCCCGGGTGGACGAGCTGGAGGACCGGGTCGGCGAGTGGACGCGCCGGTTCGAGGCCGGTGACCTGGTGGAACGGCTCCAGGCCGCGGGCGTTCCGTCGGGGCGGGTCAACCGCATGGACCAGGTTTACCAGGACCCGCAGTTCGCGCATCGAGGCCAATGGACCCGTATGGAGCATCCGGAGATCGGTGTCATGTCGTACCAGCGCGCGCCGTTCACCCTGTCCGAAAGCGAAGGCGGCCCGGAGCGGAGGGACCCCTTGCTGGGCGAGCACAACGCCTATTTCTACCGCGAGTTGCTGGGGCTGCCGGACCACGAGTTCGAGACCCTCACGAGGGAGGGGGTCATCGACTAGGAGCCCGTCCGGTCGGGCGAACCGCAGCGAGAGGCCGTGTTCCGACTGACCGAAGCGGCGGTGGCCGCGGTGGCCGCGCACGCCCGGGAGACGTGGCCGGAGGAGTGTTGCGGCGTCATCCTGGGCGACGGCCGCGGCGACCGGGTCCACAGGCTGGCCAACGTCCAGAACGGCCTCCACGCCAGGGATCCCGAGACCTTCCCGCGGGACGCCAGGACCGCCTACACCATGGACCCCGGAGCCCTGGAGGCGGTCCTGGAGCAGGCGGAACGGAGCGGGCTTTCCCTCAAGGCGTTCTACCATTCCCACCCCGACCACCACGCCTACTTCTCCGACGAAGACAGGGCCTGCGCCACCCCCTTCGGCGAGCCCACTTACCCGGACGCCGCCCAGGTCGTGGTCTCGGTCATGAACGGCGTGGTCGCCGGGATGGCGGTCTATGCCTGGAACCCGCAGGCCGAGGAATTCGTGGAGGTCGAGTTGGCGAGGGTCCGAAACCCTTGACGCCGCAGTGGACGGACGGAACCGTTCGGACCCGACCATCGGGCCGGCTCCCGAGGTCCTGCGCGCAGTCGGGTCCGGGTTCCCCGGTTGAGATGGCCGCCGGATGCTGTTAGCTTACGAGCTTGCGCGTGCTTGCCTGTGGGAGGCAAGGACGGGAGCGTTGCCGAAAGGGGGAAGACATGGACGCGCTGGAGAAGGTCGTCGGAACGTATCTCATCGTCATGGCGCTGGTGGTGGGGATCCTCGGGTTCGTCGAGCCGCTGATCTACGAGTCCACGGAGGCATCCCCGTACATCCCGTGGTGGAGCGTCATCAACTGGTTCACCGGGGCCGCGGTGGTGCTGGGCGTCCTGTTCGCATACGCGCGCAAGCGCGCGGCTGACGCCGCGGCTTCCGATGACGCGGTTACGTGGACCCGGCTGAGCGCCAACGTGCTGTTCTACTCCTTCGGGGTCATCGGTCTGCTGTACTACTGGAACTGGTTCTACGTCCTGAACCTGGAATGGGGCCTTGGCTACCGGACGGTAGGCGACGACGGCCTCGGGATCGGGTGGAAACTCACGGACATCTCCTTCCCCGTGGCCGCGGGCGCGCTGGGCTTCACCCTGGCGCGCGGCAGCGATTAGCGCCCGCGGTCCGATGCGGTTGCCCATGGGCCTTGGGGAGGGGGGCCTGGGAGAGGGGTCGTGCGAAATGATCCGAGACTCTTTCTGAGGGCCGGGGACGAGGTGAAGCACGACCGCTACCTCCAGTGGGGTGTGGGCGTGGTGGAGGAGGTGGTCACCTCGAACGTTCCCGGCGGCACCTGTCTCGTGCGCATCCGTTTCCAGGACGGCCGGCTCCGCGTGTTCCAGAACGACCTGGACAACGAGAGCTGCTGCTACTATTTCGGCGTCCGGCACTACGACGACCCCGGCCGCAACGGCCTGTGCCGCCGACTCCTGGCGTGTCTCGACCCTGACGAGTGTTGAGGGAGCCCCGCGGCCGGTCTTCGAGGCCGTCGGCGCGCCCTCGGCAATTCATCGTGTGGTTCGCAATGGAAAAAGTTTTCATCTACTGGGACAACTCCAACATCTTCATCGGCACACAGCATGCGGCCGTCGAACGTGAAGGCGAAAGCGCTCGCTCCCGCGCGCGCATCCAGTTCCGCAACCTGCTGGAACTGGCCCACGCGGGGCGGGAAATCGAACACGCCATAGCCGTCGGTTCCGTGCCGCCGGAACTGCGTCTCGTCTGGAACCGCCTGGAAAACGAAGGCGTCACCGTACAGCTACTGGAACGCGGCGCGTTGGGCGGCCGGGAGCAAGGCGTGGACCAGATGCTCCAGACCGCCATGCTGCGCGATTCACTGGACTACAACGGCGATCCCGGTATCGCGGTCCTGCTCACCGGCGATGGCGCCGGCTTCATGGACGGCGTTGGCTTTCACGCCGACCTGGAACGGATGCACCGCCGCAGTTGGCGTATCGAAGTGCTGTCTTGGCGAGATAGCTGCAACCGCCGGATGCGGGAATGGGCAGAGCAGAACGGCAAGTTCATTGCGCTGGACGATTTCTACGACAGTGTCACGTTCCTGGAGCCGCCCGACCGTCGCGACGCCATCCCCATCGACCTGTCCCGCCGGCGCTGATCCGCCTTCCGGTTACGAGCTCGCCTGCGGTCCCTCTCCGCCGGAGGGATCCGCCGCGGTCGTCTAGCTCGACAGGTGGGCCCGGTAGAACTCCACGGTCCGCCGCCAGGAGTCCCTGGCCGCCTCCGGGTGGTAGCGGTCGGCGTTGGTGTTGTTGTGGAAGGCGTGCCTGGCGCCCGGGTAGATCTTCAGGTCCATGCTCTTGCCGGACTTGGCCAGCGCCTCCTCGAGGGGCTCGATTCCCGGGACGATGTTCGGGTCGTCCTCCGCGTAGTTCCCCATCAGCGGGCACGAGATGTTGGCGACCTGCTCCAGCGGATTGGGGTTGCGGCCGTAATAGACCACCGCGGCGCCGAGGTCGCTGCATTTCGTGGCGAAGTTCAGGGATTGGCCGCCGCCCCAGCAATAACCCACCACGCCCACCTTGCCGTTGGCGAACCCTTGACCCTTCAGGTACCGGAGCGCGCTGGTCAGGTCTTCCACGCAGCCGTCGGGGTCCAGGCTCCGGATCGCGGCAATGGCGTCTTCCGACTTGTCGAACTGCCCGCTGCCGCCCACCCGTTGGAGCATGTCCGGCGCCAGTGCGGCGAAACCTTCCTTGGCGAAGCGGCGCGCCACGTCCCTGATGTGGTCCACCAGACCGACGTTCTCATGGATGACGATGACCGAGCCCAGGTCGGCGCCGCCCCTGGGACGCGACAGGTAACCCTTGCAGCTTCCGTACTCGACCGTTCCCGATTCCAGGGCCGAATCGTTCTCGTCAACGATACGGGGTATGGTGTCCGCCATGTGTGGGTCTCCTTCTTCGCGGGAGGTGTTGGCTCCCCTATACCGGAAAACCACCGCGATGGCCACTCCGTCGGCTACCCCCAAATCCACCACCTGTTCAAGTCCGTCTTCCCAACGGTCCCTGCCGCATGATGCTTGCACTTCGTATCCGTAGAGCGTCGATGGCCGCGGCCGGCGGGGACTACCGGGCCGGTATCCTTGCTTCCCAGAGCACTCGGCCGCGTCTTCCTTCGTCCTGTCCCGTCCGGATGTTGGAGACGGGATAATCGGGCAATGGAAGGGTCGCCATGCACTTCCCCTCGAACAGCACGCCATGTCGTCGGAAGGGGCTGGAATACCTATTGAGGCCGTACCTCCAGAGCCATCTGGGCAGGCGCTCTCTGGGCACGTCTTTCGGGTCTTCCGGGGTCACCTCCACGAAGACCCTGGGGGGCAGATCCTCCCGGACACAGGGCTCCTTGACGTGGAACAGCGCGCGGTCACCGAGATAGACGTCGAAGTGGGAGCGCGCCGCAGGCTCTCCGGACACCACCTGCCGGTACGTGGCCCGGTAGAACTCCACCCAGTCGTCCGTACCTGCGGAATCATACAGGAACACCTGTTCGTTCCGGGGCGTGAGCAGGGCGTTGCTCTCCAGGCGGTCGCGGGTGAGGAGGAAGTCCGCAGCCCGGGCGGCGGTTTCCACGTCAAAGTGTTGTATCAAGACGCTTCCGGCGAGATTATATATTCGTGTGTAACGGAACGTGGCTGCTTTCTCCTGGGCCCAGTCCGGCTTGACGGACGCAAGAAGCAGGACCCCCTTTCCCCGGGTGGTTTCGCGGATGCTCCCGAGTTCGGCCAGGGCGGCCAGTTCAGGCTCGGCCGCCGGGGCGTCCGGGCGCCATCGGTGGTTCATCTGGAAAGTGGAGACGACGAAGGCGAGCAGCGCCGCAACGGCAAGGCCGACCACCGGACCATGCCCCCGGCGCTTGTGGAGGTACAGCAGGAGCAGGGAGTAGGACACCAGCGGGACGCCCACGTAATGCAGGGCTTCGAAGTCGTGGCCGGGGTTTACAGTATTGTGGCGCATGGGCAGGGCCCAGAAGAACCCGGACAGGGCAAGTGTGGCCACGAGCATGCGGTGCCGCCGGTCCAACAGCCGCCTCGCAAGGCAAACCACGGTCATGGATGCGACCATGACCATCAGCAACGCCAAAAGGGAAACCCACAACGGCTGTCCCGAAGAGACGGACGCCGAAAAGGGAGTGGAGGAAAACCACTCCAGCAGATCGATTCCCCAGTCGGTCAGCACCAATGGAACGGACGCCACGCCGACACGAAAGAACTGCTGTCGCAGGAAGCGCAGCCACCACCTGGGGTCGAAGGAAGCGTCCTGGTCCAGTCCGGTCCGCCTGAGCATGGACTGGACGGACGGCAGTTCGCTCACCGCGGTCTGGCCTCCGAACGCGGCGTACTCGTTGGCGAAGTTGAAGCCCAGGACGGCCGCGCCGAACAGCAGCGCGAACACGCCCAGCGCCGTGTAGCGGCTGCGCAGCACCGCCCCCGCAGCCGAGCGCACACGCGGCCACGGCGCGGTCCCGTCCTTCCACGCCCGGATCGCCTCGCTCGCCGTACCCAGGATGAGGAACGGCAGCAGGAAGGCATATACGTGCCACCCCAGCAGCAGCGCGACGCAGGTCCTGGCCAGCAACTGGCGGAACCGTCCCTCCTGCACGAACACCACCATGCCGTGGAACACCAGCATCACCGCGAACAGGTCCACGCTCATCTCGACGGAGACGTCGTCGCCGTAGAAGAGCATGTAGTAGGAGGAGAAGGCCGCGAGGGTGGCTGCCAGTGCGATCCATCGGTGGGAAGTGATCCGTGCGAGGGAGTGGAAGGCCAGGAGCGCGGCGGCGCTGAACAACAGCAGCATGAGCATGCGGGCGGCCAGGATCCTGGCGGACAGGTCGTTTCCGAAGGGGAGGATGGCGAGTTTGATCAGTGCGTATCCGCCGACGGGAAAGCGGCTGTACATCTCGTATTCAAGGGCGTCGCCCGGTTCCTGGCGACGCGCCCGGAACAACCGGAAACCGTGATCGGGCGACAGGTTCTCGGCTATCGCCAAGTTCATCGCCGTATTCCAGTTATGGGTGCCGCCGTGGTAGAAGTATCCCTTGTCGAAGCTGTACGGGAACAACGTGGACAGGGCAAGCAGCAGCAACAGCAGGGGGAGGCGTTCAGGACCCCGGGGGGGAGGCATAGGCGCTCACCTTACTTTTTATCTTCGGGTATCGTAATGAAGGGGATTCCGGCCCGCTTCCTCGCGGGCTCCTACGAGGTCCCTCTTGTGGCGCGGCGCAGCCGTTGGGCGAGGTAGAGGCCGGCGAATACGACCCAGGCGGTGAACTGCACGCTCATGCGCCACGAATCCGCCGCGCCCGCGACCAGGTCCGGACGGAACGCGGCGATGCAGACCAGCATCAGGATCCCGCGCTCGGGCCAGCCGCACCGGTCGGCGAAGAATCCCTGCAGGGCCGCGGCGAAGGCCATCATGGCCACCAGACCGTTCAGTATCACCCACACGACCCGCAGCGCGTCGTCGAGCCAGATGATCTGTCCGTCGGCGCCCACGCCCGCGATCAGCAGCAGCTCCAGGTTGAACACGAATACGAAGGGCAGGATCGCGGTGCGCAGGTCATAGGTGAACCCCTGGAGACCCGTCTTGATGGGTTCGGATCCCGCGATGGCGGAGGCTGCGAACGCGGCGAGCCCCACCGGAGGGGTGTCGTCCGCGAGTATCCCGAAGTAGAACACGAACAGATGGGCCGCCAGCACCGGGATCACCAGCCCCGCCTGCCCTCCCAGGGTGACGATCACCGGCGCGGTGAGGGTCGCCATGACGATGTAGTTGGCGGTGGTGGGCAGGCCCATGCCGAGGACCAGGCTCGTGATCGCGGTCAGGAGGAGCATGAGCACGACGTTGCCCAGGGAGATGATCTCGATGGCTTCGATGAACCGGCTGCTGAGACCGGTGAGGGTGACGGTGCCCACGATGATGCCTGCGGCCGCGGTGGCCACCGCGATGGGCGCCATGTTCCGGGCGCCCGCCACGAACCCTTGCAGGATCTCGCGGAAGCTCAGGACCAGGCCCTGCAGCATCGCGTGTTCGAGCGAGCGGCTCCCCTCCCTGTCCGGTCCGTTCCGGGACGACGCTCCGCGGACCGCGGCGCAGCTCTGCACGACCCTCTGGACCACCATGATGGCCAGGGTCAGGAGGATGGCGTTGAAGGCCGCGGCGATGGCGGAGAACCGCAGGACGACCAGCGTGTAGATCAGGGCCAGGATGGGGATCAGGAAGTGGATACCCTTGAGGAACGTGGGCCAGAACCGCGGCAGCTCTTCTTCGGGCAGGGCGGTGAGGTCCAGCTTGAGGGCTTCCAGATGGACCACGTAGAGCAGGGCGATGTAGGAAAGCACCGCGGGGATGGCCGCCGCGGTCACCACGTCGATGTACGGGAGCCCGAGGAATTCCGCCATGATGAAGGCCGCGGCGCCCATGACCGGAGGCAGGAGCTGGCCGTTGGTGCTCGCGCCCACCTCCACAGCGCCGGCCTTGTAGTCGGGCAGGCCCACGCGTTTCATGAGGGGGATGGTGAACGTGCCCGTGGTGGCCACGTTGGCGATGGACGACCCGGACACCATCCCGGTGAGGCCCGAGGCGAGCACCGCGGCCTTTGCCGGTCCGCCGCGAAAACGGCCTAGCATGGCGAAGGCCACCTGCACGAAGTATTCCGCGGCCCCTGCCCGCTCCAGCAGCGACCCGAAGAGGACGAAGAGGAAGACGAAGTCCGTGGACACCCCGAGCGGCACCCCCCAGATGCCGCTATCCGAGAGATACATGTGGTCCACCACGAAGTCGAGGGGGATGCCCGGGTGCGCGAGGAACCGCGGCAGCCACGGACCGATGAAGCAGTAGAGGAGGAAGACCGTGGCCAAGGCGGGGAGGGCGAGCCCCAGGGAGCGGCGGGCGGACTCCAGCAGGAACACGACGAACGCCGCGCCCATGTACACGTCCCGCTCCAGCGGCAGGCCGGAGCGGTGTACGATGCCCTCGTAGTCCCAGGCCAGGTAGGCGGCGCCGCAAGCGGCGACGGCCGCCAGCAGGAAGTCGTACCGGGGAACCGCGTTGGGGTCCGGCTCCGGGCGTCCCGGAAACAGCCGTCGGGCGAGGGCCCGCGCCCGCTCCAGCGTCGCAGCCCGCCGGATGGCCGGGAACGACAGATAGACCAGGACCACCGCGAAGGTCAGGTGGACGCTGCGCGCGATGATGGAGTTGATCGGCCGGTAGGCGATGTAGAGCTGGAACAGGGACCAGCAGAGCGCCAGCGCCCAGAGGAAGCCGCCGGTCGCGCCGCCGGGAGCCCGAACCTTCCCTTCCGCCTCTCCCAGATCGGCCAACGCGTCGAGGTCTGCGGTTCCGCTGGAATGGTCGTCAGGGTTCGAGGGATTCACGGGGAAGCCCAACGCGGGTCATGGCGGTTTCGGCACGGCCCGGGGCCGGCGGCCCGCGCCGCCGGCCCCGGAACCCGGGATGGAAAAGACGACCGCTACATCAAGCCCTTTTCCTTGTAGTAGCGGACCGCGCCCGGATGCATGGGGGCGGAGAGGCCCTTCAGCATGTCCTTGGGTTTCAGGATCTGGAACGCGGGGTGCAGGCCGCGGAGCTTGTCGAGGTTCTCGAACACCGTCTTGACCACGGCGTACACCTGGTCCGCCGGCTCCTTCTCGCCGGTCACGAAGGTCGCCTTCACCGCATAGGTCGTCACGTCCTCGTCCACGCCCTTGTAGATCCCTCCGGGAATGGCGGTCATGACGTAGTAGGGGTTGTCCGCAACCAGCTTCCGGATCGCCTGCGTGTCCAGGGGAACCATGGTGATGGCGGTGCTGTTGGCGATCTCCAGGCCGCCGCCCCAGGGGTTGCCCACGGTGTAGAAGAAGGCGTCGATCTTCTTGTCCACCAGCGCGCGGTTGGCTTCGTGCTGTTGCAGCCCTTCGGCCTTGATGTCCTTGTCCTTGTCGATGCCCGAGAGCCGCAGCACGTCCAGGGCGTTGCCCCGCTGTCCGGACCCGGGGTTGCCGATGTTGACGCGCCTGCCCTTGAGGTCCTGGATGGACTTGATGCCGGTGTCCTTGCGGGCCACGACCATGACCGTCTCGGGGTGGGCGCTGAAGACCGTGCGCAGCCCCTTGTCGGCTTTGCCCTTCCAGTTGGCGCTGCCGTTGTACGCCTGCCAGACCCGGTCGGACTGCGCCACGCCGTAGTTGAGCAGGCCCCTCTTGATGGCGTTGATGTTGAAGACGGACCCCAGGGCCGGCCGGCCGATGCAGTTGTACCCCTGCGCCTTCAGGTTGTCGTTGACCAGTTTGCAGACGTTCAGGGCCACCTGGTAATAGACCCCGGTGGTGGATCCGCCTCCGACCACCAGGAAGTTCTGGGCAGCCGCATCCTTCGCGGTTGCCGCCACGCTGCCGCACAGGGCCAACCCGAGCATCATCGCGAACAAACGTTTCATCTTGTCCTCCTTGGACGTGAGCCTTTGACGGCGGTTCGCCGCCTCCCTTCCGGTTTCGCGTTGTCCATGCCACATCCCATGCGGGAATGCAACAGAATCCGAGCCGCCGTTGTCGACGGTCAGTACCGGCCGTAGAGGTCGGTGAACGCCACCAGGACGGTGTCCACCCGACCCGCGTTAATAGTGAGGAAACCCGGAACGATTGTCCCCGTTCGTCCTGAGCGAAGCGAAACGAAGTCGAAGGACGCGCTTTCCCACGGGGAGAGGGCCTCGATCCGGATTCCCGCCCCCGCTTCCGCGAGGAAATGCTTTCGCGGGAATGGCGGGGTAGGCGTATTGGAGATGCAAACCATTCCCGTGCTACAGTAGAAGGCGGCGGAGATCCAGGGGTTACGGGACGCTGGAACCAGCGCAGGAGGAAGACGAGTGGCCGAAGTCACGGGTATGCTCAGCCTTGCCCAACTCCGGGAAGCGGTGGACGCGGGTCGGGTGGACACCGTCCTGGTGGCGTTCACCGACCTCTACGGCCGGTTCATGGGGAAACGGCTGGACGCCGGGTTCTTCCTCGACTCCGCGGTGTCGGACGGCGTCCACGCGTGTGATTACCTGCTCACCGCGGACATGGAGATGGAGCCGGTCCGGGGATACCGTTTGGCCAACTGGGAACGGGGGTACGGCGACTTCCATCTGACGCCGGACCTGGGCGCGTTGCGTTGCCTGAGCTGGCAGGAGAAGACCGCGCTGGCGCTCTGCGACGTCCGGGAAGGCGCTTCCCACGAGCTGGTGGCCGAGGCGCCCCGGTCCATCCTCCGGCGGCAGGTCGAGGGTCTCCGCGCCCTGGGGTTCCGGGCCATGGCGGCGTCGGAGCTGGAATACTACCTGTTCGAGGACTCGTACCGGCAGGCCGCGGAAAAGCATTACCACGACCTCGCGCCCGCGGGCGGCTACATCGAGGACTACCACGTGCTCCAGGGGTCCAGGGAGGAGGGCTTCCACGGGGCGGTGCGCCGCCACCTGCGGGACTCCGGGGTGCCGGTGGAAGGCTCCAAGGGGGAGTGGGGTCCGGGGCAGCACGAACTGAACGTGCGGTACGACGATGCCCTCACCATGGCGGACCGCCACTGCGTGTACAAGGAATGCCTCAAGGAAGTCGCCGAGCAGATGGGGCGCAGCGTCACCTTCATGGCAAAGTACGCCGCGGAGCTCGCGGGGTCGGGCTGCCACGTACACCTGAGCCTGTGGCGGGACGGAGTCAACGCCTTTGCCGGGGACGACGGCCCCGGCGCGTTTTCCCCCACGTTTCGCTGGTTCCTCGGGGGGTGGCTGGCGCACCTAGCCGAGACCATGGTCTTCTACGCGCCCACGGTCAACTCCTACAAGCGGTACCGGGCCGAGTCCTGGGCGCCCACCGGGATCGCCTGGAGCCTCGACAACCGCACCGCGGGGTTTCGCGTGGTGGGCCAGGGAGACGGCTGCCGCATCGAGTGCCGGGTGCCGGGCGCGGACTGCAACCCGTACCTCCTCTACGCGGCCGCCCTGGCCGCGGGAATGGACGGCGTCCGGCGCCGGGTCGAGCCGCCGCCGGCGTTCGAGGGAGACGGCTACGCCGCGGCCGACGCGCCGCAGGTGCCGGGGTCCCTGTCCGAAGCCGTGGACCTGTTCGAGTCGAGCCGGTTCGCACGGGAGAGTTTCGGCGCCGACGTGGTGGAGCACTACGCGCATTTCTTCCGCACCGAGGAGAGGAAATACCGGGAGGCGGTCACCGACTGGGAAAGGAAGCGCTACTTTGAAAGGATCTGAAGGAGACGGGCGGGTTCGAGGGAGCGGCGTCGAGAGGGCCCCGTTCATCGGCGTGACCACCTACGGCCGCGACGCGAAGAACCGGTTCACGCTTCCCGGCCAATACGTGGACGCGGTGCGCCGGGCGGGGGGCGTCCCGCTGCTGCTGCCCCCCGGGGACGAGCGCCTGCACGAGGTCCTGCCGGTGCTGGACGCGGTGGTGTTCACCGGCGGCGGAGACCTGGACCCGGCCCTCTACGGCGGCCGGAACCACCACACGGTCTATATGGTGGACCGGGAACGCGACCGCACCGAGCTCGACCTGGCCCGGCGCATATTCGATCTGGGCGTTCCCACGCTGGCCATCTGCCGCGGCGCGCAGCTCATGAACGTGTGCGAGGGGGGGACCCTCATCGAGCACCTGCCCGACGAGGTGGGGGAGACCGTGGTCCACCGCGCGCCCCCGCGCGAGCCCGTCCCCCATCCGGTGCTCGTGGAGCGGGGGTCGAGGTTGGCCGAGGTCCTGGGCGCCACGGACTTCTCGTGCCTCTCCTGGCACCACCAGGCCATCCGCCGCGTGGCCCCGGGCTTCGAGGTGGTGGCCCGGGCCCCGGACGGCACCATCGAAGGGTTGGAGAGGCCGTCGCATCCGTGGCTCTTCGCCGTCCAGTGGCATCCCGAGCTCACGGCCGCGGAGGAGCCGGTGCAGCAGCGCCTGTTCGACGCGATGGTGGAGGCCTCGGGGGCGGCGCGCTCCGGCTGAGCCCCGGGCGCGCGGCTCGCAAGACCGTCAGGGGATCCTTCCGTCCAGACCCTCTTCCCATGCGTCTGAAGGACAAGGTTGCGCTCGTCACCGGGGGCGCCGGCGGCATCGGCCGGGAGACCGCGGCGCTGTTCGCGCGCGAGGGTGCCTGCGTGATGGTCGCGGACCTGGACGACCGCGCCGGCGAGCGCGTGGCGGCCCGCATCAACCGCAGCGGCGGCAAGGCCGCCTACTGCCGTGCGGACGTGTCCCGGGACGGCGACTGCGCCGAAATGGTGCGGGCCGCGGAAGCGGCGTTCGGCGGCCTCCACGTCCTCTGCAACAACGCCGGCGTCATGCTGGACGCGGACGCCGACGCGGTCCACACGCCGGAAGCGGTCTGGGACGCGACGCTGGCGGTGAACCTCAAGGGGGTGTTCCTGGGGTGCAAGCACGGGATACCGGCGCTGCGCCGGTCGGGAGGAGGCTCGGTCATCAACACGGCCTCGTTCGTGGCGTTGATGGGCGCCGCCACGCCGCAGCTCGCCTACACCGCGAGCAAGGGGGGCGTGGTGGCCCTGACCCGGGAACTGGCGGTGGTCCACGCCCGGGAGAACATCCGGGTCAACGCCCTGTGCCCCGGCCCCCTGCGCACCGAGCTCCTGATGAAGGTGCTGGATACCCCGAGGAAGCGGCAGCGTCGTCTCGTGCACATTCCCATGGGGCGCTTCGGCGAGGCCCGGGAGATCGCCCGGGCCGCGCTCTACCTGGCCAGCGACGAATCCTCCTTCGTGACCGGCGCCGAGTTCGTGGTGGACGGAGGCATCAGCGCCGCATACGTCACGCCGGAAGCGCCGGCGCCCCGGGGCAAGGGGAAGACCGGGCGATGACGCCGGCGCAGCGGCTCGAAGCGCGGTTGGCGGAGCGGATCCTCCTGCTGGACGGCGCCATGGGGACGAGGATCCAGTCGCTGGGTCTGGAAGAGGAGGATTTCCGCGGCTCCCGGTTCGTCCGCCACCCGAAGCCGCTGAAGGGGTGCAACGACGTCCTCTGCGTGACCCAACCCCGGGCCATCCAACGAATCCACGAGGAATACCTGGAGGCAGGCGCGGACATCGTGGAGACCAACACGTTCAACGCCAACGCGGTCTCGCTGCTGGACTACGGCCTGGAGGACCACGCCTACGACATCAACGCCGCGGCCGGCGCCCTCGCCCGGAACGCGGTGGACCGGTGCAACGCCCGGGACCGAGGCTCGCGCCTGGTTGCGGGTTCTCTGGGGCCCACCAACCGGACCGCCTCCCTGTCGCCCGACGTGAACGATCCGGGGTTCCGGGCCGTCAGCTTCGACCAGTTGGCGGAGGCGTACTACGACCAGGCCCGGGGCCTGGTGGACGGCGGGGTCGATCTCCTGCTGCCCGAGACCACCTTCGACACGCTGAACCTGAAGGCCTGCCTCTTCGCCATCGGCAAGCTCCTGGAGGAGAGGGACTTGCCCCTGCCGGTGCTGGCCTCGGTGACCATCACGGATCGGAGCGGGCGCACCCTCTCGGGCCAGACCCTCGAGGCGTTCCTGACCTCCGTCAGCCACGCGGAGCTCGCCGCGGTGGGCATCAACTGCGCCTTCGGGCCGCGCCAGATGACCCCGTTCGTGGAAGAGTTGTCGCGGCTCTGCTCCCTCCCGGTGTTCGCCTACCCCAACGCGGGACTGCCCAACGAGTTCGGCGGCTACGACATGGGGCCGGACGAGTTCGCCGGCGCCCTGGCCGACTGGGCCCGCGAGGGTTGGCTGAACCTGGTGGGCGGCTGCTGCGGCACCACGCCGGACCACATTGCCGCGCTGAAGGCCCGGGTGCAGGGGACGCGCCCGAGGAAGGCTCCGGCGCCCGACCGCTTCACCCACCTGAGCGGGCTGGAAAGGTTGGTGATCCGGCCGGACACGAACTTCGTCATGGTCGGCGAGCGCACCAACGTGGCCGGGTCGCGCAAGTTCGCCCGGCTGATCCGCGAAGGCGACTACGAGGCGGCGGCGGCCGTCGCCCGGGAGCAGGTGGAGGGGGGCGCCAACATCATCGACGTCAACATGGACGAAAGCATGCTCGATTCGGCCCGGGCCATGGCCGCGTTCCTCGACCACGTGGCGGCCGAGCCCGAGATCGTCCGCGTCCCCGTCATGCTCGACAGCTCGGACTTCTCGGTCATCGAGGCGGGCCTGAAGCACGTGCAGGGCAAGTCGGTGGTGAACTCCATCTCCCTCAAGGAGGGCGAGGAAACGTTCCGGAAACGCGCCCGTCTGGTCAAGCGCTACGGCGCCGCGGTGGTGGTCATGGCTTTCGACGAAGAGAAGCAGGCCACCTCGGTGGAGGATCGCGTGGAGGTGTGCCGGCGCGCCCACCGCATCCTGACCGAGGATGTGGGCTTCGACGACGCCGACATCATATTCGACACCAACGTCCTGACCGTGGCCACCGGCATCGAGGAGCACGCGGAGTACGCCCTCCACTTCATCGAGGCGGCGCGGCGGTTGAAGGCCCTCTTTCCCCGCTGCCACGTCTCGGGCGGGGTCAGCAACGTCTCGTTCTCGTTCCGCGGCAACGACCGGGTGCGCGAGGCCATGCACTCGGTGTTCCTCTACCACGCCATCGAGGCCGGCATGGACATGGGCATCGTCAACGCGGGGCAACTGGCGGTCTATGAGGAGGTACCGGAAGAGCTGCGGGAGTTGGTGGAGGACGTGCTGTTCCACCGGCGTCCCGACGCCACCGAGCGGCTGGTGGCGTTCGCGGAGCAGGTCAAGGGGTCGGGTCCCGCGGCGGCAGAGGCGGAGGGCTGGCGCGAGGAAACCGTGGAGAAGCGGCTTTCCCACGCCCTGGTCAAGGGCATCGCCGATCACATCGAGGAGGACGTGGACGAGGCCCTGACCCGGTACGAACGCCCGCTCCACATCATCGAGGGACCGCTCATGGACGGCATGAACGTGGTGGGCGACCTGTTCGGCGCGGGCAAGATGTTCCTGCCCCAGGTGGTCAAGAGCGCCCGGGTCATGAAGAAGGCGGTGGCCCGGCTGACCCCCCTCATGGAGGCCGAGAGCCGGGAGCGGGAAGGCGGCAGGAAGCGCGCCAGGCTCGTGTTCGCCACGGTCAAGGGCGACGTGCACGACATCGGCAAGAACATCGTCGGGGTGGTGCTTCGCTGCAACGACTACGAGGTCATCGACCTGGGCGTCATGGCGCCCGCGGACCGGATCATCGACGCCGCCATCGCCGAGGGCGCCGACGCGGTGGGGCTGAGCGGCCTCATTACCCCCTCCCTGGACGAGATGGCGCACGTGGCCCGGGAGATGGAACGGCGGGGCCTCCGGGTGCCGCTCCTCATCGGCGGGGCCACCACCAGCAAGCGCCACACCGCGGTGAAGATCGCCCCCGCCTACGGCCGGGAGACCGTCCACGTGACCGACGCTTCCCGCGCGGTCCCGGTGGTGCAGGACCTCATGGACCCCGAGGCCCGGGCCGCGCTGGACGCCGCCAACCGGGCGGAGCAGGAGCGCATGCGCCGGGAGTACGAGGGCCGGGCGGGCGCCCGGCTGCTGGGCTATGCCGAGGCGCGGGAACGGCGCTGCCGCATCGACTGGCGGACCTGCGGCGTGGACGCGCCGGAGTTCACCGGCCGGCGGGTCTTGCGGGACTTCCCGTTGGCCCGTCTGGTTCCCTGCATCGACTGGTCGCCGTTCTTCCACGCCTGGGAGATCCGCGGCCGCTACCCCGACCTCCTGGACGATCCGGTGCGCGGGCCCGCGGCCCGGGACCTCTTCGCCAACGCCCGGGATCTCCTGCGCCGGATCGTGGAGGAGGGGCTGCTGACGGCCCACGGCGTCTATGGCTTCTTCCCCGCCAACAGCGACGGCGACGACATCGTGCTCTTCACCGATCGGTCCCGCTCCGTCGAGTTGACCCGCTTCCACACCCTGCGCCAGCAGAAGGAGGCGCGCAAGGGCGCGCCCCAATACGCCCTGGCGGACTTCGTGGCGCCCCGGGACTCGGACCGGGAGGACTTCGTCGGCGGGTTCGCGGTGACCGCGGGGCACCGGGCGGACGACCTCGCCCGGCGGTTCGAGGCCGAGCACGACGAATACAACGCCATCATGGCCAAGGCGTTGGCCGACCGCCTGGCCGAAGCCTTCGCCGAATGGCTGCACGCGCGCGCAAGGGATGAGTGGGGTTACGGCAAGGGCGAGGAATGGACCCCCGAAGACCTGATCCGGGAACGCTACCGCGGCATCCGCCCGGCTCCGGGCTATCCGGCCTCCCCCGACCACACGGAGAAGCCCATCCTGTTCCGTCTGCTGGAGGTGGAGCAGGCCACCGGCATCGAGTTGACCGAGAACTTCGCCATGTGGCCCGCGGCCTCGGTGTGCGGGCTCTACCTGGCCCATCCCGAGGCGCGCTACTTTGCGGTGAGCGCGGTGGGCCGGGACCAGGTGGCGTCCTACGCCGCGCGCAAGCGCATGGCGGTGGGCGAGGTCGAACGCTGGCTCGGCACGGTCCTGGGTTACGACCCCGGGGCCGAATAGGGATGCGACGGTCGGCGCCGTGGCGCCCGGCGACCTTCCGGGGCGGCCTCCCGCCCCGGCTATCCTTTCAGGAACCGGGCGACCCGGGCGGCCGCTGCCTCCGGGTCTTCCGCCTGGGGACTGTGGCCCGCGCCTTCCAGGACCTCCACGCCGCCGGAGTGGGGGATCCCTGCGGCATAGGCCTCGCCGTGGGCCACGGGCACCATGTGGTCCTCTGCGCCCCACAGCACCAGCGTGGGCGCGCCGATGCGGTGCAGTCGGCTCCGCAGCGAGCGGTTGTAGAAGTAGGGCGGGTGGAAGCCGAACCGGTTGGCGAACCGGAGCATCTGGTAACGCCGCACCTCGTCGTCGAGTTCGCCCCGGCCGTCCGGGAACAGCCTGCGCCCCACCGGCGTCCGGTCGCTGGCGAACAGCATGGCCCTGAGCTCCGAGTAGTCGGAGCCGCGGCGCGGGTGGGACATCATGAAGACGTCGCCGATGGGCTCCCCGGGCACGAACAGGCCCGAGGCGTCCATGAGCACGAGCCGGCCGACCTTTTCCGGGTGGCGCGCCGCGAGCTCCGCGGCCACCCATCCCCCGACACAGGCGCCCACCAGGTGGAACCGCTGGAGCCCCAGGGCGTCGATCACCTCCAGGTAATGGAAGACCAGGTCCTCGACGGACTCCAGGTGGGCGATCTCGTCGGACTCCGCGCAACCCGGATGTGCGGGGGCATACACGCGGCAGGCTTCCAGCAGCTTCTCGTGGAACGGCAGCCAGCCCTCGGTGACCCCGTGGACGTCCGCGAAGCCGTGGAGGTAGAGGGTGGCGTCGCCGGCGCCGCCCTCCAGCACCGAGACCTTCCGGCCGTTGATCTCGATGGTGCGCCGGCTCACGCCACCGCTCCCGCGGCGACGCCCTCTTCCATCCTCGGGTAGGCCTTGGCGAAGGCCCTTGCGGAGTCCTCCCTCAGGGCCGGCGCCACCCGGGTCGCGAACCGGCGCTGGCTTTCGAGCGCGAGCTCCGCGGGCATGTTGCCGAGGTGGAACTGGATCAGCAGGTTGCCCACCTGCGATTTCTCCACGAGGTCGAGGATCTTCCGGTGCACGGTTTCGGGACTGCCCACGACGATGGACTGGGCCTTGTCGAGCTCGTCCCAGTCCTGCACGTCCCCCAGCATGGAACGTTCGGGGTCGGAGTGCTTCAGGTACTCTTTCCAGGCCGGCGCGGGGATGTAGGGAACGCCGGCGCCGAAGGTGAGTTGGCGCCCTTCCTTGCGCAGGTGTCCCTTGAGGCAGTTGCGCAGGAAGTACCATACGCCCTCCTCGGCTTCCTCCCTGGCCTGGGCGTCGGTCTCCCCGACGTAGGCGGACATCAGGATGCCCATGCGGAAGGGTTGGTAGGAGTCGCCGTGCTCTTCCAGCACCTGGGAGAACTGTTCCCGGGCCTTGTAGGTCTCCCCTCCGTGGCTCCGGGACGACAGGAAATAGCAATAGCCGCGCTTCGCCACCTCCGTCAGCGTGGACGCGCTGCGGGAACCCGGCACCCATATGGGGGGATGGGGTTTCTGGGTCGGCTTGGGCCAGGGATTGACGTAACGCAGGGGATAATAGCGGCCCTCGTGGCGGAACGGGCCGTCGTCCGTCCAGGAACGCACCACCAGGTCCACGGCCTCCCAGAAACGTTCCCTGGAGGTCACCGACGGCACGTCGTAGTTGTAGTTCTCCGGGCCGCCGCCGGGGGCGAACCCGGCGATGACGCGCCCGTTGCTCATGTTGTCCAGCATGGCGTATTCTTCCGCCACCCGGAGGGGGTTGAGGTGCAGGGGGAGCAGGTTGCCCAGCACGACGATCCTGGCCCTGGCGGAGCGCTGGGTCAACGCCGCGGCGATGAGGTTGGGCGAAGGCATGAGGCCGTAGATGTTCTGGTGGTGTTCGTTCAGCACCAGCCCGTCGAAGCCCAACTCGTCGGCGTAGGCGAGCTGGTCGATGTATTCCTGGAACAGCCCCCGGGACTTTTCGGAGTCCCACAGGCTGTTGGGAACCGTGACCCAACCCGAGTCGTACTTCTCGTCGAAGTCCTCGGGCAGATGCGGATACGCCATGAAATGCCAACAGAAGAGCCGTACCGGGTGCATTCGTCCTCCCAATGTGAGACAGCCGCGGCGATGAGACAGCCGCGGCGAGCCTGTGCGGGAGCAAACTAGCCCACGGGGCAGGGGACTGTCAATCAGGACGGCCGGCTGCGCTCGACGCCGGCGGGAGCAGCGCCGTCAGGCCGTTCCCCGTCCCGGTCCGCGGACCCACCCCCGCGGGGGGCAGGGGGTGCGCGGTCCACGTCGCGGGTCGTCCGATGCCCGTTGCCGCCCGCGCCGGCGAGGGCCGGCCGCGGGGCAGGGGTCGCCGCCACCCGGCCCGAGTCCAGCAGCACGACGCGGTCTGCCGCGGCCGTCAACGCCTCGCGATGGGCCATGGCGACCACCGTCGTACGGCCGCGCAGCGACCGCAGCGCTTCCACGACGCGTTGTTCGGTCCGGGTGTCCAGTTGGCTGGTTGCTTCGTCCAACACCAGCAGCGTCGGCTTCAGGAGCAAGGCCCGGGCCAGGACGATGCGCTGCCGTTCGCCGCCCGACAGTCGTCCGCCGCGGTCTCCCACCACGGTATCCAGGCCCTGCGGCAGCCCCGCCACGAAATCCGCTGCCGCCGCCTGGCGCAGCGCCCGCCAGACGTCGCGGTCGTTCGCATGGGGCCGGCCCCATGCGACGTTCGCCCGGACCGTGTCGTGGAACAGGTAGGGATCTTGCGGCACATAGGCGCAGGAACGCCTCCAGCGGCGTCGGTTCGAGCGGTCGAGAGGGACGCCGTCCACCAGCACCGCGCCGCTCGTGGGCTCCAGCAAGCCGAGCAGGACGTCCGCCAGCGTGCTCTTGCCGGCGCCCGACGGCCCCGAGATGGCCGTGATCTTTCCGGCGAGGACGTCCAGGTCCACGCCGTTCAGCGCCGGCCGCCGTGCTCCCGTTTGCGTCCGCTGCCCGTAGTCGAAGGACACGCCGCGAACCGTCAGCGCCGCGTGCAGCGCCATGCGGGGCTCGTTCCGGCAAGGATCCGGTCGCTCCTCGCGCTTCCCCGTCGAGGGATCTGCTCCGGCCGCGTCTTCCGTTGCGCGCCGCAGCGCGCGCAGCGCTTCCTGCGCGTAGCCGTATGCGGGCAGCGCGTTGGCGAACTCCTGCGCGCTGTCCTGCAAGTTCATCAGCGCGGACATCACGCGGGCGAAGAGCGCCGCCACGACGGCGAGTTCCGGCAGCGTGAGTCCGGTTCCGGCGATGGCGAACCACGCCGTTGCCGCCAACGCTGCCGCGGCGCCCACGTTGAGCATCGCCCGCGCCACCGCGACCGCCTTTACGGAGGCCATCTGACGTTGGCGCATGGCCGAGACGGCCTCGCCGAAGCGGTTTGCGTGGACCCGTTCCGCGGTGTAGGCCTTGGCGGGTTTGAGGCCGGCCAGAAAGTCCTGCACGTGGGCGAAAATCGCGCGGTTGACAACGGTGATCTGGTCGCCCAGGGTCTGCGAACGCCGAAGCAGCGGTCGTATCAGGGCGAGCAACACGACGCCCGTGGACAGGGCCACGGTGGAGACCAGGGGCGAGATGAGGAAGGCGCCCGCGGTTTGCGTCGCCGCCAGGATGCCGGCCGCGGTCATCCGCAACAGGTGGAAGCTCGCCTGGCCGATGCGATGCACCTCCCCCGTCAGCACCTGCTGGAGGTCGGACTGGCGTTGGCCCGCGAGAAACCGCCAGTTCGCCTGAGCCACCGCCTCGTGCAGCGTCTCGCGCAACTGGGTGACGAAGCCGAGCCGTGTCCTGGCGAGCAGTACGTCTCGCCGCCAGACGGTCACCGAGCGGACGACGGCGAGCGCGACGAAGCCGCCGAGCACCGCGGGCAGGAGCCGTTCCGGTCCCACGGTATCCGCCATGTCGGCGAGGATCCTTGCAACCATGCCCTGTTGGCCGTCCGCTGCGCTGGCGCCGACGGCGTGCAGGAGAGGGATGAGCATGAAGAGACCCAACGCGTCGGTTGCGCTCGACGCAAGCAGGAGCAGCACCGTCATCGCGGCCGTGCGCGGACGGTAGGCGGCGAGCGCCCGCGCGAACGTCCACGCTTCGCGGAGAACGCCCGCCCAACCAGTGGGCGGCGTGGGCGTCAGCCCGGGGCCTTCCGCCGACGAACTATCTACCGCCATGGCCTCTCCGTTCCCGGTCCGGGCTGGAATACCGGCGTCGGAACTTCACCGTTCCTCACGCCGGCCACCGCTTCCTCCTTTGCCCCCCCCCCCCCCCCCCCCCCCCCCCCCCGCGATTTCTCCACCACCGCCATCTGCGCAATATCTCCCTGGCGGGGTACAACGTGAAACCCGCCAATATGAGCAACACCGTGAGCAACACCGCCGATCCCACCGCCAGCAGGCAGCCCACGGGTCCCAGCCCGGCCCCGAGTCCGATGTACGCCATCAACACGGGTGCGTCGAGGTCCATGATCTCACCGTCCTCCTGTCTCGCGGATCATCCATCGCCGCCATAGCGGACGGTCTGGAGCCAGCTTCGAAACGCCCGGGTGGTTCGTTCCTCCGGAAACTCATCTAGGTGCGACACGTCGTGGAGAAAGTCGAACACGACCAGCACCGCGCCGTCGGCGATCCGAACCTCCACTGCCTTGCCCTCGTAGGTAAACGTCACCAGCGCCCTGCTTCGGTCCGGGGAAACGGAGACTCCGCCTCTCTTGGAAGTGTACAGTTCCCGCAAATGGCCGGGAGTGCGGTGGTTCGGGAAGATGGTGGTCTCCTCGCCGCTCGCCGCGTCCACCATCAGCAGCCGTGATACGCCCAGGGCGCCGTCCGCGGTCCTGCCGCCCTGGTTGTCCAGCAGGAGGAACCGGGACCCCTCGAAATGCAGGACCGAGTGCTGCATCATGAACCCGCCGCGCACCATGCGCTTCAACCGATGGGTTTCGCGGTCCAATACGGCGAAGGCATGCAGGTTCCTCATGGACACGACCAGGTCTCCGGGTTCGAGGCCCGCGCCCGCGGCGTCTTCTCCCAGCGGGTGGACGGAATTGACGTGCGTCGGGTCACAAGGATTCGCATGGAGCAACAGCGAGGCATAGGGGGACCGGATCAGGGCGTCGAACACGGACGTCTCCCTCAGCAGCCTCCCCGCAGGGTCGATTACGTTCACGAGGTCGTGACGCCATCGCGGACAAGACATCCTGGTTCGGAAGTCGTCCCGTCCCGGTACGACCCCGATATCGATGGGCTTGCCGAGCCGCAGGCCCGGAACCAGAACGACTTCGCCATCGGTCAGGTGCGCCCGATGGTGGCCGAAGTCCGGACGGTACCACACCGGTTTGCCGGTCCGGTCGATACGCGCCACGCCCCCCCCGTACGGGTGGGTATGACTGAGGTAGAAGACCGCCAGAAGGTCCCCGTTGGCGTATTTCGACACCCTCCTTGTCTGTATATGGTCGAGGAAGGAGAACCCGGGCGCGTGCTCGTATGGAAAATCCGCGGCGAACTCCCCCTTTTCCATCCACTTCTCCAACTCGTCGGGGCGGTACGGCCAAGCCTGCCGGACTTCCCCGCGGCCGGTGTACTCCACCGCAAGGCAGCCCACGTGGTCCGGACAGTACTCCCGGAAGAGCCCCCGCTTTCCCGGAACCACGATCGGGTCCGTCAAGTGATCGCTGCCGATGAACTCGAAGCGCCGGGCCGCCGCCTGGTCGGGAGGGACATCCACGAACCTCCCCCGATCCTGGCTGGGATCAGGGAGGTTGGTCTCGAGCGTCGCCAGGAGGGTCTTGTAGGCTTCGTGCAGCAGAGCGTAGGGAAAGACCTTGTACCGCGCGACGTACAGCCCGCCGGCGAAGGCCGCCAGTATGAGCGCCGCCACGAACAAGAACATCGGCGCGTTTCTCGGCAACGCCGAAACCGCTCCGTGCATGCGGTCGAACGTAACATGGCGAGCGTCGTACCGCAATCTCGGCGTTGCGGCGAGGCGCGTCCCGGGAAGGGAAATCCCGCGTGAAGCGTGGTACAAACCGGCCATGCGCATCGTGGTGTCCTCGGCACTGCTGGCCGGTTGGTTGGCGCTTTCCCACGCGCTTCCTTCGTTACTCGGAGAGTGGGGGGACGGAGGAGGCGGCCTCGCCGGCAAGTTCTTTCGGGTTTACCTGAAGCACTGGCGGGAAGTGACCTGGTTGGGCGCCTTCTGGTGCGCGGCCATCTGGGGCGTCATGCCGCTGTGGCGGGCGATGCAGGCGCCGCGGTTCAGCGAGGGGGTGGTGGGCGAGGCCACCCCCGGGACCCTGGGGGCAATCCGCGCCTGGACTTGCGGCATACTGCTGGTCCTGACGCTCCGCGAAGACCTGGCGAGTTCGGCGCTGCTCCCTCGCGCGATGCTCGAGCCGCAAGGTTTCATGAAGCTGCTGCACCTGCTGCCCATAGGGTTCGACGCGTTCCTTGCCGACGCCCACCTGCTGCGGGGGTTCCAGGGCCTTACGGTCTTGCTGCTCGCCGCGGGCGTGGTCGGGTTGGGGACCCGCGCCGCGGTTCCCGCGGCCGCGGCTTGCTATCTCGTGATGGAAGGCGTCTTTCGCGGGTACTCGTTCTTCTACCACAGCGGGATCCTTCCGCTGTACGTGCTGGCCGTGCTGTCGTTCACGCGCTGCGACCAGGGATGGGCCGTGGACCGGATCTGGCGGGCGGCCCGCGGCAAACCCGTGGCCCCGGCCCATGCGCCCACTTCGTATTTCGGATGGGCGCGGTACGCGGTCTGGATCGTCATCGCCTTCCCCTACGCGGCAGCCGGATGCAGCAAGCTCTACTTCATGGGTCTCGACTGGGTGTCGGCCGACAGCATGCGGTGGATGCTGCTGCGTCCGACACTGGAGTTGTACAAGGAGGGTTTCAACTTCGATGCGGCGTTGTGGCTGATGCCGATGCCCGACGTATTCTTCGTGCTGCTGGGAGCCGTCGCCCTTGGCGCGGAACTGGCCTTCGGCCTCGTGCTGTTTTCCCGGCGCGCCCGGCTGGTTCTGCCCGCGGTCATGGTCTGCGTCCACGTGGCCATCCTGTTCCTGCAGAACATACTGTTCCTCGATTTGATCCTGTTGCTATGGGTGTTCTACGATTGGGGCGCGCCGGGGCGGTGGTTGGCAAGGCGGCGCGGCGCTGCCGCCGGACGGTACGATGCGCCGGTTCCGGGCGTTGCCGCGGACCGCCTGCCGGGGACCCATGGTCGAGGCGCACTCGCCGCCATGACGATCTTGCTGTTCCTGTCGTCGTTGTGGGTGACGAAGCTCTCTTTCTACCCGCTTACGCCGTTGCGGATGTTCACCAGACACGGAGGCGACGCGGATGCCGGCGTGGTCTCGTACGGGCGGGCGGTGGTCCACTACGAGGACGGCGGCAGCGAACGGGCGGCTTTCGGACGCTGGATCGGTGCGATGCGAGCCGGTCGCACCCGGGTCGTCGTCATGGACGCGTTCCGGGACGCCGAAGGCCGGGAAGAGGCGAGGCAGTTCCTGGACGCGGTGATGCGGGCGGCCGGCGCCGGGGACGACGGAGCGCGCATGAGCAGCGTGGAGCTGCAACTCTGGCGATGGAACTTCAGGGACGACCCGGACAACCCCGACCGCGGCATACGGATCGACCGGTACGTTCATCCTGCTCCCTGATCCCGTCAACCCGGGCCGGCGAACCACCCCTGGCTCGAATTCCCGGCGCAGGGTCGTGAAGCGCGAGTGAAGGACGTCGATGGGAGGGCATATGCCTGCGCACGGGGGCGTCGGGGCGGAAGGCGGTGACGGAGGGGGCGGCCGGCGTTTCCCTCGTTTGGCGGTCATCGGCTGCGGCGGCGTCGCCGGCGAGCGCCATCTGCCGGCGTTGGCTCGACTCGGATGGCGGCCTCGCGTCCTGGTGGACCAGCGGACGGACCGGGCGGTGGAGCTGGCCCGTCGCTACGGAGCGCCGCGGGTGGCCGCGGACGCCGCCGACCTCGCCCCGGGCGAAGTCGAGGCAGCGCTGGTGGCCACCCACATGGCGTCCCACGCGCAAGTCAGCCTGGCGCTGTTGCGCCGCGGCATCCACGTGTTCGTCGAGAAACCCATGGCGACTGCCCGGGAGGACGCCGAGTCCATGGTGGAGACCGCGGCGGCGAAGTCGGTCCGTCTGGCCGTGGGCCACATGCGCCGCTTCCTGTTCGTCAACCGCTGGGTCAAGGCGTTGGTGGACAGCGGCGCCCTGGGCGAGGTCGAACGTTTCGACGTCCGGGAAGGGGAGAGCTTCCATACGCGCCGCTTGACCGCGGCCAGGGCCGTCGAGGGAACCGGTCCGTACTCGCCCGCGTTCTGGGACCCGAAGGCGTCCGGCGGCGGGGTGTTGCTGGACACCGGATCCCACACCCTCGATACCCTGCTGTGGTGGCTCGGCGACGGGCGGCCGGTCCGCTACCGGGACGACTCGCTCGGCGGCGTCGAAGGCGATGCCCTCCTGGAACTGGAACTCCACGGCGGCGCAACGGGCACGGTGGAGTTGAGCCGCACGCGCGCCCTCCGCAACACGGCCGTCATCACCGGCAGCCGGGGACAGGTCGAGGTGGCGCTGCAGCGCAACGCAGTGGTTCGCGCCCGTCCGGAGGACCTCATGGGGTTCGAGCTCGACGGACGCACCGGCGGCGCCATGCCCGACGAACGTCTGCACGACCATATGTTCGAGCGGGAACTGGAGGATTGGCTGCGCGCCCTCCGCTCCGGCGGCGAGCCGTTCGTGTCCGGCGCTTCCGCGGCGCGTGCGGTCCGCATCATCGATGGTTGCTACCGCGTTCGCCAACCGCTGCCGCGGTCGTGGAGCGTCCCTGCCCGGAGGGCAACCGGAGGAACCCTGGAAGGCAAGGACGTGCTGGTCACCGGCGCGAGCGGTTTCATCGGCGCGCGGCTGGTCGAGAGACTCGTGCTGGAGGAGGGGGCGAACGTCCGGGCCGCGGTCCGCACGTTCCAGAACGCCGCCCGCATCGCCCGCTTCCCGGCGCGAGCGGTTGCGCTGCGCCGCTTCGACATGGCCGACCGGGACGCCGGCGGCGACGTCATCGACGCGCTGGTCGATGGCTGCCATGCGGTGTTCCATCTGGCGAGGGATACCCGCTCGCCCGCGGCCAACCGGGAAGCCGCCCGGTCGATTGGCGCGGCGTGTCTTCGGAACGGGGTTCGCCGCCTGGTGCACGTCAGCTCCCTGTCCGTTTACGAGCCGTTGCCCGACGCGCCGTTGACCGAAGCAAGCCCGCTGGGGCGGCGCTTCGGAGACGACAAGCTCGCTGCCCAACACGAGGTCGCGCGCATGGTCCGGGAAGAGGGCCTCCGGGCCGCCATCCTCCAGCCCACCGTCGTGTACGGGCCGTTCAGCCGATACTGGACCGAGCGCCCGGCCGACATGCTGACGGACGGCACGGTGTTCTTGCCGGCGCCGGGGGACGGGATATGCAACGCGGTCCACGTGGACGACGTGGTCCAGGCGCTCCTGCTGGCGGCGCAACGCGACGAAGCCGTGGGCGAGAGCTTCCTCATCTCCGGCCCGGAACACCCCACGTGGCTCGACTTCTATGGCGCCTACGCAAGGGCGCTCGGACGGGACGGCGCCGTCCGCACGATGGCGTACGACGAGATGGAGCGCCGGAGCCGCAGCGCGAACGGGTTGCGGATTCTCCCCACGCCCCGGCGCGTGCTGGGCCACGGGCTGCTGCGCCCGCTGCGTCAGGTCCTTCGCTTCGCCGTTTACCGGCGGCTGGGCGAACGCGGCAAATCCATGGCCAGGCGTTTCTACGAGCAGGGGCGCCTGCTGCCTGCCCGGAACACGGGCGGACCGCCGGAGTTCCTGCCTTCCCGGAGGCTCCTCGACCTCTACGCGGCCAAGTGTTCCGTCCGGATCGACAAGGCGCGCCGTCTCCTTGGCTATGAGCCGGACTTCGGCCTGGAGCGCGGCATGGAACTCACCGCGCGCTATCTCGAGTGGGCGCGCGGCCGGGATGGGAGAGCGCCCGCGGCGCGGGGCAGGGGCGGGGAGGCGGCCGGGGGTCAGAAACGGTAACCGAAGGCGTCGATGACCGGACGGCACTGCCGGGCGATATATTCCCTGGACCAGTCGGTATAGTATTCGCGGTATTCGACGTTCCTGTCCCGGGTCTTGTCCCGGGTCTTCGGCAGAGGGCGTCGGGGAAGCCCCATCCGGCGGCAGACTTCGTCGTGGTCCTGCTCCAGCTTCTCGAAGCGGATGTAGTAGTCCGCGTAAGGATGTCCATCAAGGCAATAGAACGCAGTCACGTCGGAGATGAACGATTCGAACCATCCCCGCTTCAGGATGATCTCGACGTTCGCCCGGTGGCGGCCGAGCAGATAGTTCGGCTCCGTCCGGCACAGTCGATAGCGCGAACGCAGGAAACCGAGCAGCGAGCGATGGTGTGAAGGTCTTTGCAGCAGCCAGTCGCCCCCGAGCTTCCAGCAGTAAAGGGACACGAACCAGTCCCACGGATTCCTGACCACGGTGAACTTGAAATACTCGTCCCACACGCGGTCTCCCACGGCTTTCCGGATTCTATCCGGCAGGACATGCCTTTGGCCTCCGGTCATTTTGTTCTGGTCCGTCAAGGCATGGGCGTTGCGAACCTGGGGGAGGTCGAACTCGGTACTGTCCAAGCCGTAGAAGGACGTGTCCAGGACGTCGCGGACGACGACGTCCTCGTCCGTGCAAAAAGGCGTCAGCGAGAGCATCAGGCTGGTGCTGGCGACCTTGCGCGGACACACGAATATGAAGCTGCGGCTGTGCGAGATGATGGTCACGCCGTACTCCGATCCTTGCCGGTCGGATCGATAGTTTATAGGTTTCCGCGTATGACGCAACCTCCTCGCCCGATGCCGTCCGGGTGGAACCCCCGGCCGGCGAAGGTGCCCTACAACGACTGGCGTCAGGTGGCTCTGCCGTCGCCGGACGAGTTCACCCCCTCCCTGCCGGTCAGCGTGGTGATGTGCTGCTATCGGACGCCTGCGGCGACGCTCGCCCGGACCCTGGCCGCGCTGGAGGGGCAGACCTACCCCCGGGACCTTTTCGAGGTGGTGATGGTGGACGATGGGTCCGAGCCGCGCCTGACGCCGCCCCGGTCGCCGCTGAACGTCCGGGTGGTGCGCCAGGAGCACCGCGGGAGGGGGACCCCCCGGGCGCGCAACCACGGGGCGCGGGCGGCGGCGCACGCCATCGTCCTGTTCCTGGAGGACGACCTGCTGGTGGAAGCGGGCTGGATCGCCGCCCACGCCCGCTGGCACCATTTCGTATCCGACGTCGTGACCGTGGGGTTCCGCGCCCACGTTTCGGTGGACGACGTGGACGCGGAGGCCGTCCGGAACCGGCCCGGGACGTTGCGGGAGCTGTTCTCGGACCGCCCGGCCGACCCTCCCTGGGTCGAGCCCTACATGCGGCGGACCAACGACCTGACGACGCGCGCGGATGACGTGTTCAAGGTGTTGATCGGGGGGAACTTCGGGGTGGGCCGGGAGTTCTACTGGACGGTGGGCGGGAGCGACGAGTCGTTCGTGCGTTGGGGGCAGGAAGACAGCGAGTTCGCCTATCGGGCGTATACCCGAGGCGCGTTGGTGGCGCCGGTGCGGGCCGCGTTCGCCTGGCACCAGGGCCGATGGGCCGAGGGAATCGAAGCAAAGAAGCGCGACGCTTGGCTCCAGTGGGGGAAGGTCGCCAACCGGATCGCCCACCCCCGGTACCGCGGCGCCTCGCCCGGGCGCATCTACACGGTGCCGCAGTACGTCGTCACCGTCGAGGCCGGCCCCTGTCCGGCCGAGCAGGTAGCCGAGGTGGCCGGGGACATCCTGGCCGACCGCGTGCACGACCTGGTGGTGCGAATCGAAATGGATGGGAGTGGCGACGGCGAGCGGCTGGAGTACCTCCGGCACGAGTTCGGCCCGGACCCGCGGGTGCGCGTCGCTCCCGCCCGCTCCGCCCTCGACGAGTTCCCCGCGGCCCCGTTCCATGTGACGCTCCCCGCCTCGGTGTCGGCGAGGGACCTGGTGCATCGTCTGCACGTCCGCCTGGGAGACGCAGTGGTCGCCGCCGCGCTCCTCCCCGACGGCGCCAGCGTGTCCATCACACGGTCGTGGGCCCTCCATCGAGCACGGCGAACGGGCGCCCGCCCCGCGGACTTCGGCGAGGCAAGGGATGTCGCTCCCCGGAAACTGAAGCTCCGCCCCTTCCCCCCGGCCGGCCGGAGCGGCCCGCGCGTCAGCTTCGGCAGGATACCGCCCGCGGCATTGAAGTACCGGGGTTCCCGCGCCGGAGGCGACGGGAATACGCACCCGTGAGAGGCGCCTCGAGCCGGAATGGATCCGATGTCCCTCAGGTGAAGCTCCGGACCCGGGCCTTTCTTCTCAGGCGGACGCGGGTCCACCCCATCAACCAGCCGGTGAGGAGGACGCCGGCTCCGGCCACGAACCACCATAGCCGCACGTCCTGTCGGTGGTCCGCCCTTTCCTGACGGAGTTGCCGGAGTTGGCGCTCGTTGCTCACGTTGTCGCCGGTCAGCCGTTCGTTGTCGGCCTTGAGCTGCAAGTTCTCGCTGCGAAGCCGTCCCAGCTCGGCTGCCTGGGATTCGACCCTGGCCGTCAACTGCTGGACCCGCCGCAGGGGCGGCGCTTCGTTGGTGAGGAAGTTCTTGAGCACGTAGCCCTGCCGCCCGTCCGGGAGCGTGACGAGCTGGTAGTTGCCCTCTTCCCCCTGCGCCTCCATGCGGTTGCCGGTCTTGAGCACCGCGAGGATCCTGTGCCCGACGCTGGGGCCCGAACGCAGCATGACCTCCCGGTAGCCGCTCACGTACATCGTCTCCGCATGGGCGAGTACGCCCCAGGAGAGCAGCGCCAGGCCGGTCAGCCATCCCTTGCGAACCGCGCTCCGGGTTCGGGCGCGTCCGTGGTCCATGGAGTCCATCGCGCCGAGGGACCGACGGTTCACAGGCAACCCATCTGCGACAGCACGGTGCGCGACAGGAGGCTGCCCCGTTCGCCCAGTTGGCCGGAGATGGAGAAGTGGTGCGCCCCGGGCACTTCCAGGTATTCGCAGTCCACGCCCCGCTCCCGGCAAAGGGCAAAGAAGTCCCTGGACATCCCGATCCATCCCCGGGTCTCCGCCAACCCCACGGCCACCACCAGCGGGGTCCGGTCGAGGGGCGGGTGCAGCATGGCGCTGACCTCCCGGGCGGTGTCGGGAGTCAGGCGGATGTCTTCGTTGACCGATACGTGGAAGACGGGGTCCGGGTCGTAAACCCCGGTGATGGCCACGGCGCCCTTGATGACGTCCGCGGGAAGGCCGTCCTCCTCCCATCGGTGGTTCAGCGCCAGGGCCGCCAGATGGCCGCCGGCGGAGGATCCCGAAAGGTACAGCCGCCCCGGGTCGGCGCCGTAGTCCGCCGCGTGGCGCCAGACCCAGGCGATCCCCTCCCGGGTCTGGCGTACGATGTCGGGGACGGTCACCTGGGGGCAGAGGTCGTACTCCAGCAGCACCGCGGTGACGCCGGCTTCGACGAACGGCTCGGCGATGAAGCCGTAGGCGTCCTTGCTGCCGCCGCGCCAGTATCCGCCGTGGATATAGACCTGCACCGGCGCCGCCGGCCGCTCCGCGGGGAAGACGTCGAGCAGCGCCCGGGGTCCGCTCCCGTAGCGCACGTTGCGGAAGTGCTTCAGCCGGGCCCGGGCGGCCTCGCTGGCCTTCTCCCTCGTCAGCGCCAACTGCGGGTATTCGGCCACGCTCACGCGAGGGTTGAACTGGTACTCCATCTCCTCCCGGCGAAAGTCCTTGTACACGGTATCCGTCATGGGAACTCCTCCCCGGCCCCGGCGGTGCGTCAGGTTCTCGGGCCGCGGGTCGGAAGCAACGACCTGCTCGACGACCCCTGCCCGCCGCGGGCGCAGAGCCTGTGCAGGAACCTCTGATCCATTCTGGCTTGCCCCATGGGAAAGCGCGTCCTTCGACTTCGCTTCGCTACGCTCAGGACGAACGGGGCAATCGTTCGGGGTTTCCTGTAGCAGATCCGGGCGCCCGAAGCGAGGACGGGAACGGTCGCGCACCGACCCTTGCCCCTTGCCACAGGCCGGGACTTGCCTTAAGTCCATGTCATGGACAGGAGCAACCATGCGGAGCGGCGCCGGGCTTTCATGGAGCGCATGGGCGAGGGCGTGGCCGTCATCGCCGCGGCGCCCCAGGCCACGCGGTCCAACGACGTGGAGTATCCCTACCGGCAGGACAACGACCTGCTCTACCTGACCGGGTTCCCGGAGCCCCACTGCCTTTGCGTGCTGTCGCCGCAGCACGAACGGGAGCGCTTCGTCCTGTTCGTCCAGCCCCGGGACCGTGACAGGGAGACCTGGACCGGAAGGCGTTACGGCATCGACGGGGCTCGGGAGGAGTTCGGCGCCGACGCCGCCTACGCCATCGATCGGGTCCGGGAGATCCTCCCGGGACACTTGGCGAACGCCGACACGGTTTACTTCGCGCCGGGCCGGGACCAGGGCATGAACGCCCTCGTCCGGGAACTGGTGGACGGCAGCAGGGCCGGGCGCGCGCGCACCGGCCGGGGCGTCGTGTCGGTGGTGGACCCGGGCGCCATCCTGCACGAGATGCGCCTCTACAAGTCGGCGGCGGAGGTCGACGTCATGCGGAGGGCCGCGGCGGCGTCCGCGCGGGCGCACCTGGCCGCCATGGCCGAGGTCCGGGACGGAAGCCGCGAGTACGAGTTGGAGGCGCTGGTGGAGTACCACTTCCGCGCGGCCGGCGGCTCCGGCCCGGCGTACCCGTCCATCGTGGCCTCCGGCGCCAACGCCACCATCCTCCACTACACCCGGAACGACCGGCGCATGCGCGACGGCGACCTCGTGCTCATCGACGCCGGCGCGGAGTTCGACGGTTACAGCTCGGACGTCACGCGGACGTTTCCCGTGGGAGCGGCCTATTCGGCGCCCCAGCGGCGCATCTACGAAATCGTCCTGCGGGCCCAGAAGGCGGCCATTGCCGCGGTCCGGCCCGGCGTGTCCATGGAGGACCTCCACGACCGGGCCACGGAGGCGCTGGTGGAAGGCATGATCGAGGTCGGCCTCCTGGACGGCGCCGCCGCGGACCTCGTGGAGAAGGGCGAGCACACCCGGTTCTACATGCACCGGACCGGCCACTGGCTGGGCATGGACGTGCACGACGTGGGCCGGTACCGGGTGGACGGGGAGCCGCGCCCGCTGGAGCCCGGGATGGTCTTCACCGTCGAGCCGGGGCTGTACGTCGCCGAAGACCTGGAGGACGTGGACGAAGACTACCGCGGCATCGGCGTCCGCATCGAGGACGACGTCCTGGTCACCGAAGCCGGGCACGAGGTCCTGTCGGCCGCCGTCCCCAAGGAAGTGGAGGAGATCGAAGCCATCCGCAGCAAGGCCCTGGGCGGTCCGGGGGCGCCGGGCTGACCCGGTCGGCGCGGCCCCGGCCTTACCGGGCGGCCCAACGGCCGAGTTCTTCCGCCAGGGTCATGCCGGGTTCGCCGCGCCAGCCGTCGCAGAGGCGGGCCACCGACGGCTTGAGCGCGGGGAGGGGGTCCGCCGCGGGCGTCAGGGAGCGGGTCTCGTGGGCGAGCCAGGCGAGCAACTCGTCCAGGGCGGCGAACCGTCCCCGGGCCATGGCGTCGCGCAGGCGCGGCACGGTCTCCCGGCCGAAGCGCTGCTTGCCTTCCAGGTCCACGACGTCCGGAAGGAGCAGCGAGGCGTCGTCCAGCGACACGTCGATGCGCGACAGCAGCTCGTTGTAGAGGGAGCGCGCCAGGGCCTCCGCGGCGTCCCGCACCCGTTGCAGCAGGTCCGTCCCCGGGGCGTCCGGGGCTTCCCCGTCCGGCAGCAGTTGGCAGTAGAGCTTCAGCTTGGGCTCGGTGCCCGAGGGCCGGACGGTGACGATGAAGCGGTCGGTGCAGGCCTGCAGCACGTTCCGCGCCAACCCGTCGGCGTCCCCGGCCATGGGGCCGAAACGCTCGGGGTCCCGGTAGTCCACGAAGCGCCGCACCGGGTGTCCGCACAGCTCCCGGGGCGGCGCTTCCCGCAGCGCCGCCATGATCCGGTCCTTCTTCCGGCTCCCTTCCGGTCCCGCCAGGACGATGCTGCGGTTGACGTTGTCGTAGCTCCCCAGTTCCCGGATGACCGCGGCATAGTAGTCCAGCATGGTCCGGCCCTGGTCCGCCAGCCTCTGGTACAGGGCCGCCAGGACCATGCACGCCGGCGTGGCGTCCTTGTCCCGGATGCGCGGCGTCATGACCACCCCGTGGCTCTCTTCCGCAGCGATCACGAGGTCCCGGGGCGCGCAGGCCACGTGCCGGTACCGGCCGCGCCGCTCCAGGGTCCTGAGCACGTGGGCAACGTACTTGAACCCCACCGGCAGGTCGTCGATGAGCCAGGAGTCTCCCGCTTCGGCGACGATCCGGCCGAGCAGCCGGGTGGTGACCAGGGTCTCCATCACCAGACCCCGGCGGCGCGGCCCCTCGGGGTCGAGCATGAGGTGGTGGCAGATGATGGCGGCCATCTGGTTGCCGTCGAAGTGGCGCCAGGAACCGTCGGGCAGGCGGGCGTCCATGCCGAAGCGGTCGGCGTCCGGGTCGCTGGACAGGACGATGCCGACGCCGCGGCGGTCGGCGAAGTCCCTGGCCGGAGCGGTGGCTTGGGGCACTTCCGGGTTGGGAGTCCTGAAGGGGATGGCCCGGAACCCGCCGTCCGGCCCCTGGTCGGGGGGGACGAGGGTCCGGAAGCCGAGCCGCTCCAGCACCTCCTTCACCGTGGTCACGCCGCAGCCGCACAGGGGGGTATAGACCACCGGCGCCCTGGCCTCCGCGGAGTAGAGGCTCCGGTACATCTCCACGTAGGTGTCCACGTAGGCCGCGTGGAGCTCCGCGGGAACCGGACGGATCCACCCCGACCCGAGGGCCTCGGCGAAGGGGAGGGTGCGCACCGCGGCGGCGTCTTCCATGGCCTCCGCCAGGCGCTCGTCCTCGGGCGCCACGGGCTGGCTGCCGTCGTCGTCATAGACCTTGACGCCGTTGTCGTCCGGCGGGTTGTGGGACGCGGACACGTTGACGCCTCCCGCGGCGCCCAGGCGGACGATGAGGAACGACAGCTCGGGCGTGCTGGTGACCGCGCGGTCGTCCTCGGGCTCCGCCAGGTAGGAGACGATGCCGTTGGCGGCGTAGATCCCGCACGCCAGTCTGGCCAGGGAGCGCGAGGACAGGCCCAGCAGGGGGTGCCGCGGTCCCAGGAACGCGTACGCCCCGGCGTGGTCCATGAAGACCCGCACGTCGTTGGCCACCACCACGGTGGGCGTCCCGTCGGGGAAGCGCTGCCGGAGGTAGTTTGCGTGCCCCTGGACGGTCATGGCCGCGGTGGAGGGGTTCATGCGGTTGGCGCCGTAGCCCACCGGACCGCGCCGGCCGCCGGTGCCGAAGGGGAGGGTCTGGCGGAAGGCGTCGAACACCAGGGCGTGGCGCGTCTCTTCCAGGTGCCGCTCGATGGTCTCCGGTTGGGCGTAGGGGATCGCGCCGCCCATCCAGCGGCGCAGGCGCCCGGCCGCGGCCCGCCCCGCGCCGCCGTAGCGCCGCTCCAGCAGGGCGGCCATCCGGTCGAGTCGCGCGGGGTCGGTCATCTCGCGGAGCCGGCGCCGCGGTGGACGCAAGAAGAGGCGGCCTCGGAAAAGGCCGCCTCTTCACAGCCGGTGCGGGTCATCGGCCCGTGCGGGCCAGGGAGTGGACCCAGCCGTGCATGCGGGACTTGGCGTTGGCGATGTCCTCGTCGGTGAAGAAGTTCTCCAGGCGCACCTTCTCCACCGCATAGACCGGACGGAGGAAGTCGCTCTCGTAGCCGAACGGCACCGTGGCGTCGATGCCCATGCCGCCTTCGAACACGGTGTTGGAGGCCGTCCACTGGCGGTCCCCCGCGGTCATGCGCTCGGCCGGCATGAAGGTCTGTCCGCGCCCTCCGGGGATCGGGTTGAGGATGTCCGTCTTGGGGTTCACCCGGGTGGTCAGGCACCACATGATGTCGTCCATGTCGTAGATGTCGGTGTCCTCGCTGGCGGCCACCACCAGGCGGGAGCCCTGGGAGGTGGAGAGGATGGCCGACATGAAGTTCCGCTGCCAGCCTTCCTCGATGCGGTTGCGCTTCTTCACCTGGATGATGGCACCGCCCCAGTCCGTCATGCAGTAGGGGATGTTGACGTCCTGGATGATGCCGGGCTGCATGCGCTCGCACAGCAGGTACATGCAGGCCTCGCGCACGGTGGTGTCGATGTTGTGGTCGTCGAGGGTGTGGACCCCCAGGGGAAAGATGATGGGCTTGCCTTCGCGCCTCCTGGTGGTCACCGCGGTGACGTGGAAGGTGGGCGCCTTGTATGCCTTGCCCATGTAGCCGGCCCACTCCGGGTGGAAGTGGAAACGCCCCTGGATGTCGGCCTTCTCGGATTCCTCGGTCTCGTAGCGCCGGTCCCGGGGGTTCACGTAACCCTCCAGCACCACCTCGCAGTCCGCCAGGGCCAGGGCGTCCACGGTCTTGGCCTTGACCACGCGCACCGGCGCGCCCTGCACCGCGCCCGCCACCCCCAGTTCGTCGCAGCCCTGGGGCAGCACCACGTAGTCGAAGCCGGCCCCGGCGAGGAGCGTGCAGGAAGGCGGGACCCCGAAGCACATGGTGATGGGGACGGGCTTGTCGGCCTTGTAGTATCTGGACACCACCTGCCACATGTGCGACCCGGGGGAGATCTGGAACGTGCCCACGTTGCCCCAGCGGAAGTTCATGCGGTTGTAGCCCAGGTCGGTGCCGCCGTCGAAATACTCGCCGGAGACCAGCCGGTTGCCCGATCCCACCGTCAACTCCGGCTCGTACTCCGTGTGGCGGATGGGGAGCATGTACTCGTTCACGTCCCTGGGGTCCGTGATGACCTCCTCGTGGACCGGCGCCTCATCGGAGCGCACCTCCATGGGCGGGATCTGGTGGACGATGGCGTCGGCGAGCTTGCGGGTGCGGTCCGTGTGGTCCCCCCAGCCGAACATCTTGTTGATCACGCCCATGTCCCCGAACAGGTTGGTCACCGCCCGGTGGTGCGGCTTGCCCTTGACGTTGTGGAACAGGATCGGGCAACCGCCGTCCAGGTTCTTCTGGATCGCGGTGATCTCCAGGTCGGGGTCCACCTCCTTGTCGGTCTCGATCAGGTCCCCTTCGGCTTTGAGCCACTCCAATGCGTTCCGCAGGTCGTGGATCTGCTCAGCCGGAGCCTTCTTTGCTGCTTTGGCCATTTCCTACCTCTCTCGTTGGATTTGCGGTCGGTCTCGGTCCGCGGATGAACCCGGCGCGCGCACCCTGAACGCCGATCCGGGCTGCGTGCGCCAAGAGCACGTCGTCGTGAAGGAACGACCACGAGGAACTCTTCCGCAACTCTGCACGGGGATTCGTCGGACAGGGCGCTCTTTCGACGAGCGGACTCGGACAAGGTTAGCGAATGAGGTATGGGGTGTCAACCAGTCGCTCACACGCGCCTCATCGCGTGCGTGGGGAGTGTCCCAACCCACGCGAATTCCTGAAGCGCCACCTTTCATATCCCCGTTCGTCCTGAGCGTAGCGAAGCGGAGTCGAAGGACGCGCTTCGGAATGGATCGGACGTTTCCGCGGGCGTCAAGGGACGCTTCCCTGGTCTCATCCGGGTCTCATGGTCCGGTGCGGCGGCGTTTGCGCTTGGGTCGCTCCGCGGCTTTTGCGACGAGGGGGGCTTGGAGGCGCTCGTAGAGGGTGAACAGGTGCTCGACTCGCTCCCGTTCGGACGCGAACGCGGCTCTGCGGTAGAGGCGGTCGATGGCGCGGTCGAGTTGCTGATGCGCCTTGCGGAGGTTCGGCGGCATCAGGTCCGGGTCGTACAGTTGAGCCAGGGTCGCTTCCGGGTGAGCGGCGCGGGCGTCGAGCACCGCTTGCGCCAGCGTTGCCGGCGCCGAAGAATCCGCGTTCTCGTTCGTCCAGCCGGGCGGCGTCGGAAACGTGTTATAGACGACGCCGACGGAGTACATGTAGTCGCTCTTCATGCGGCCTGTCACCGCCCGCGTCCAGGCCATGTGCATGGCGGAAGTGAGAAGCGCGAAATCCGCCAGGGTGGCGTTCGGCAGGATGCGGAGCTTCTGGTTGGCGATCACGTCTGGCCCCAGCCATCCGATGGGGATGTATTCCCGTCGCTCCGAACTCGTGTTCGGTATGACCAGATAATTCCGGTCGAGCCGTTCGTCCACGCCGACCAGCATCGGATAGTCAGCCATGCGCCGTGTGCTGTCCCGCTGGCTCGAAGCGCGATAGCGGCGGACCTCGGCGACGCGCGCCTTCACGGTGGGCAGATTTGCGAGAGCATCGGGGTCGGCTTCCCGGAGATACAGTATCCAGCGATGGAAGCCGTTTATGTATTCATCGCCGCCGATACAGCGTCGGAAGTATCGCTCGGCGGCCGGCTCCCCGGACAGGAAACGCTGCTTCTCATCCTCGTCGAACGTCAGAATCCCGTTGTCGATCATCTGGACGCCGGTCTTGAGCCTCGCCATACCGTTGATCGGGCGGCTTCTCTTGCGCACCACGAGATGCGGGTCGCGCAGGCCTCCGGCGTCGAACAGGTAGGGCGACAGCGCGGCGTGGCGGGTTTCCTCCGGGTCGCCTTCCACGTCCGAGTAGGAGAACAGCCGTTTTTCCCGCCGCGCCTCCTCCCGTCGGTCCAGCCCCAGCACTACCACGTGGACATGCGCCTTGCCATGCACGTCCGAGCCCCAGGCGAAGGTGCGGTGCGCAAAGGCGATCTCCAGGCCATGGCGGTCGAACAGGATCGGCCAGAGTTGCGCCGCCTGTTCGCCCTGCGTGATCGAGTTGGTGGCCACGAAGCCGATGCGGGGCGTTTTTTCCCGCGACGCGCGCCGGACGTACTCGCCGGCGCGGATGAACCACGCGGTCACATAATCGAGCGTGCCACCCCCGGCAGCGGCACGCTTTTGCGTCCCTTGCGTCCGCGATTGCTGACTTTTTCCGACAAAGGGCGGGTTGCCGAAGACGTAGTCGCATTCCTCCGGCGGCAGCATCTCGGCCCAGTCGGTCTCCAGGGCGTCGGCGTTGCGGATGTGGGGCGACTTCTCGATGGGTATCCGCGCGTAGGTCCGACCGAACTCCAGGCTCAGACGGTTGTTCATGATGTGGTCCATCATCCACAGCGCGGTGGAAGCGATGCGGGCCGGAAACTCGCCGATCTCGATGCCGTGGAACTGATCCACGTTGACCACCGACAGCACGTCCGCAAGCATCTCGAACTGGCGCTGGCCCGGGTTCAGTTCCCGCAGCACTTCGATCTCCAGGGCGCGCAACTCGCGGTAGGCGATGATGAGGAAGTTGCCGCAGCCGCACGCGGGGTCGAAGAACCGCAGCGTGCCGAGCTTCCGCTGGAAGACGTGGAGGTCGGGCACCCTGCGGCTGTCGCGTCTTGCCTTGAGTTGCGCGAACTCCGTCCGCAGGTCGTCGAGGAACAGCGGCTCGATCACCTTCAGGATGTTCTTCTCGGTGGTGTAGTGGGCGCCTGCGGCCCGGCGCTCCACCGGCTCCATCACCGACTGGAACAGCGCCCCGAATATGGCCGGAGAGATCGCGGTCCAGTCGAACCGACCGGCGTCGAGCAGGGCTTGGCGCATGGCGGTGTCGAAGTCCGGGATGCGGAGCGGCTCGGCGAAGAGGTCGCCGTTGACGTACGGGAAGCGGGCCAGGTCCTCGTCCAGCTTTGCCTGCCGCCGGTCCTCCGGCGTGTGCAGCACCTGGAACAGCCTTGCCAGCCAGGGGCCGAGGTCGCTGCCGTCCGAGGCCGTCCGTTCCTCCATGAAGTCGAGGAAGACGTCCCGCGGCTCGAAGATGCCGGTGTCGTCGGCGAAAAGGCAGAAGACGGTGCGCACCAGGAACAGTTCCAGGTCGTGGCCGTCGTAGCCCGAGGCCTTGAGCGCGTCGTGCAGCCGCGCCACCAACTCGGACGCCCGGACGTTGACCGGGTCCTGGTCCCGGAACGTGCGGCGCTGCACGCCGAGGATGAACCCGAACTCCTCCACGTGCCCGGGCAGGTCGGCCAGGGTGAAGCGGCATTCCTCTCCCTCGTCCCGGTCGAGGAGTTCGAACGTCCGAAAGTCGCAGAGGAGCTGGTAGCGGGGACGGTCGCGCTCGGGGAGCGCGTCGAAGTAGGCGCCGGCCTGCTCACGGGCCGCAGCAAGGCCGCGGCCGGCGCTCTTCTGCTCCACCAGGAGCACCCCCGGCCAGAACAGGTCGATGAAGCCGCTGGTGTCGTCGAGGCGTCGGACGTGTTCCTCGTAGCGCGCCACCGTGCGCCGCTTGACGCCGAAGATCTCGAAGAAGTCGTTGTAGAAGCTGTGGGTCTCGCCCTTCTCGTAAGCCGCGTCCGCCCACTCGCGGGCGAAGTCCGCAGCCCGCGCCCGGACCTCGTTCCAGGAAAGCCTCATCAGCCCCTCGTTCCTTCCTCCCTGTGGGAAAGCGCGCCCTTCGACTCCGCTACGCTACGCTCAGGACGAACGGAGACCGTTGTTCCTGGTTTCCTACGCGACTTCCGCAAGGTCGGTGGCTATCCGCAGGAGGTGCTTTGGATCCACGACACTACCGGCGCTTCAGGCTTTCGAGTGGGTTGTGACACACCCGTTCCACGTGATGAAGTCCGATCCTGCTTTGCTGTCCTGGGTGCGGCATTGCGGAGAACTCCGATCCCCCCATAGTGGAGCACTCCGATCCCCTCCCCCCTTGAGGGGGAGGGTTAGGGAGGGGGGCCTCCGTGCCACCGGACCCATCGGCACCAGCACCAACGGACAGATGGCTGAAACGGGTTGGGCCGGTCCGTGTAGAGGACTCCTCCCCTCAACCCCGCCGTACCCCCCTCCCTGTCCCTCCCCCTCAAGGGGGGAGGGTACGCTCACCCGTGACACCCTGCTTGCAGGGGGGGAGGGTACGCTACGCCGTGACACCCTGCTTGCACGTACACCCGTGAAACCCTGCCCACTCGAAAGCCGGAAGAGCCAATAGGTCTTCGTCGCTGTCGATTTCTCGAAAGAGCGCCAGAAAGCCAACCTTCATCACGCCTTCCTTCCGCCCGCCCTTCAGCGGGTCTCGGCGCCGACGCGGCGTTTCCAGGTCATGCTGGCGCGGATGCTCAGGTAGGCGAGGGTGAAAGCCGCCAAGCCCACCACCCAGGCGTGCCGGTAGGACCCGGTCATGTCGAAGGAGAAGCCGCCGAACCAGGACCCCACCGCCACTCCGAGGCCGAAGGTGACCTCCAGGAACCCGACGATCTTTCCCACGTTCCTGCCGCCGAAGATGTCGGTGATGGTGGCGCCGAAGGTCGGGTTGCCGGCGCTGTGCCCCACGCCGTAGAGCACGGCGAACGCGGCGAACCACCATCCGGGGGCGTCCGGGCCCAGGACCATGAGCACCCCGATGCCGGCCAGGGTCAGGAAGGTGCCGAGGAGGTAGGCGTGGTCGCGCCCGAGGCGGTCCGAGGCGATCCCCGAGACGGCCGTGCCCGGGATCCGCGCCACCCCCACGAGGCTGAAGGCGTTGGCGGCCGCCTGCTTCGTCAACCCGGCGTGGACCAGGTGCGCCACCGCGTACGTGTACATCAGCGACAGGCCGGCGCCCAGGGCCAGATGGCCCAGGGCGATGGCCCAGAACGGGAACGACCGGAACGCCTCCCCGAGGGTCCACTCATGGCGGGAGGCGGGCCTTTCCGGGCCGGCGCCGGCTGCGGCCGGTGCGGCGTCCGCGGCGTCCATGAGGTCGCCGTCCGGAAGCTGTCCGATGTCCTCTGGCCGGCGTCTCTGGAACACGGCGTTCAAGGGGACCATGGTTGCCAGCACCACCACTCCCAGCAGCGTGACCGCGGCGCGCCAGCCGTAGCGGGTGATGAGGGCCTGCACCACGGGCACCATCAGGATGCCGAAGCCCAGTCCCATGGTGGCGAAGCCCAGGGCCTTTCCCCGCCCGCGCCGGAACCAGTGGGAAAGCAGGGCCGTGTTGCTGACGAAGCCGATGCAGCCGATGCCGAACCCCACCAGCAGGCCGTAGGAGAGGTAGAAGTGCCAAAGGGACGTGCTCGCCCCCAAGAGCAGCAGGCCGCAGCCGATGAGGAGGGCTCCCAACGGCATGAGGATGCGCGGCCCGAGACGGTCGAAGGCCCAGCCCACCAGCGGCGCGGAGGCGCTGTAGAAGAAGCCGTTCACCGAAGCGATGGTCCCGGTGGCGGCGCGGGACCACCCGAAGGTCTCCAGCAGCGCGATGTAGAAGACGCTGAACGAGGCCAGGATCCCCCGCATCAGCACCATGTTGAAGAAGCAGAGGGCGACGATGACGTAGCCGTAGAAGAAAGGGCGGCGAGCCATGGGGTTCAGACGTGCGGCAGGGTCCCTTCCGCGAACCGCTGCATCTGCGCGAGCCGGTCGGGCCAGCGCGGGACCATGAACTGGAGCGCCAGATGCTCCACTCCCGCGTCGCGGTAGCGCCCGACGGCTTCCACGAGCTGGGCGGGCGTCCCGGCCAGACGGTCCGGCTCCTGGGGCGCGGGATCTTCGGTGACGTGGACGGGGAGGCAGCAGTGCAAGCGCACGCCGTCCGGCGACCGTCCCGCGGCCTCGGCCCAGCGCCGCACGTTGTCGAACCGTGCGGCGAGCTCCTCCGGCTCGATGCGCACGAAGTAGGGGAACCACGCGTCCCCGTAGCGTCCGGCGCGTCTCTGCGCGCGCCCCCCCTCGCCGCCCACCCAGACGGGGATGCCGCCGGCGCGGTACGGCTTGGGCAGGAAGGCCACGTCCTCGAACTCGTAGAACTCTCCCGAGAAGCTCGCGCGCTCGGCGCTCCAGAGCTCCTTCAGCACCCGGAGCTGCTCGTCGGTCCTGCGGCCCCGGTCCCGGAACGGCGTCTGGAGGGCGCGGAACTCCTCCTCCATCCATCCCACGCCCACGCCCAGGATGAAACGGCCCCGGGAGAGGCGGTCGAGGGTGGCCGCGGTCTTGGCCCACACCAGCGGTTGGCGGTAGGGCAGCACCAGGACGCTGATGCCCAGCTCCACGCGCTCGGTGCACGCGGCGAGGAACGTGAGACAGCTCAGGGAATCGAGGAAGGGACGGTCCGGGGGCACGATGAACGACCGGTCCGGGCCGTAGGGGTAGGGGGTGTCGATGCGCCAGGGGATGACGACGCGGTCCGCGGCCCACACGGAGTCGAAGCCCCAGGCTTCCGCGCTCCGGGCCGCCTGGCGCAGGGTCTCGGGACCGGCGGCGCGTCCCGAGATGGGCAGGAAAACGCCGATTTTTAGCGGACTCGAAGAAATGGAGCAACCCTTTCCTCTAAGGCTCTGCCAGGATCGAAACCGAACGGAGGAAGACCATGACAGACACTCGAGACCTGCAAGCCAACCCTGTCGCGGAATCCACCCGCTGGGTTTGCAGAGGACACCTTACCAATCTTGATCTCTGGTTGGAAGGCAGAGGGACCACCGACGAGCGGACGGGGGGAGGGGAGCCGGGTTGACGCGGGCGCGGCAAAGGGGCTATGGCTTTGCTGCGTCGAGCGCGGCCTCCGGGGGGACCGCGCCGCGAGACGGCGAACACGCAACGAGGGGGGAACACATGGCAGAGGCGGGCAGAACGGAGAAGAAACGGGCGGAGTACGGCTCGGACGTGGTGGTCGATATGCTCAAGGCGTTCGACGTCGAATATACGGCCTTCAACCCCGGGGCGAGCTTCCGCGGCATCCACGACTCCATCGTGAACTACGGCGGCAACCATCACCCGGAGGTGATCTTCTGCTGCCACGAGGAGATCTCGGTGGCCATATCCCACGGCTACGCCAAGGCCACGGGCAAGCCCATGGTCGCGATCCTGCACGACGTGGTGGGCCTCCAGCACGGCAGCATGGGCATCTTCAACGCGTGGTGCGACCGGGTCCCGATCATCTGCCTGGGCGGAACCGGCCCGGTGGACACCACCATCCGCCGCCCCTGGATCGACTGGATCCACACCGCGCTGGTGCAGGGGAACCAGGTGCGGGACTACGTCAAGTGGGACGACCAGCCCGCCGCGGTGGAGAGCATCCCGGAGTCCTTCATCCGCGGGTATCGGTTGGCGGTCACCGAGCCCACGGCGCCGGTGTACATCAACTACGACGCCGGCCTCCAGGAGATGGCCATGACCCGGCAGGTGGAGATCCCGGACGTGGGCCGGTTCGCTCCCCAGGCGCCGGTGCAGGGGGACCCGGAAGCCATGCGCCGGGCGGCGAAGCTCCTGGTGGAAGCGCAGTCTCCCCTGATCATCGCGGACTTCCTCGGGCGCAAGCCGGCCGCGGTGGCGGCCCTGGCCGAGTTGGCGGAGACGCTGGCCGTCCCGGTCATCGACAAGGGCAACCGCCACAACATCGCCAACACCCATCCGCTGGACGTGACCAACGTGTCGGACGAGTTCCTGAAGAAGGCGGACGTGGTGCTGGCCCTGGACGTGCAGGACCTCTACGGCTCGCTCACCACGGTGGATCGCACCACCCGGGAGATGGGGTACGTGGTCCGGCCCGACGCCCGGATCATCCACATCCACCTGAACGACATGCTGGTGCACAGTTGGGCCACGGACGTGCAGCCGCTGCAGGCGGTGGACGTGCCCATCAGCGCCGACACGGCCATCGCCCTGCCCGAGCTCACCCGGCTGTGCCGGGAGCTCATGGGCGACCGGGACCGGTCCGCGGCGGAGGCCCGCAGGCAGGAAGCGCAGGCCGCCCACCACGGCGCCCGGGCGCGGTGGCGGGAACAGGCCCGGGCGACCCTCACCCGGAACGAGGTCTCCACCGCGTGCCTGGCTTACGAGTTGGGCGAGGCGGTCAAGCGGGAGGACTGGGTGCTGGCCAACGGCAGCGCCAACGGGTGGGCGAGGAAGCTGTGGGACTGGACCAAGCCGGGCCAGTACCTGGGTCGGAGCGGCGGCGCCGGCGTGGGCTACGGCATGAGCGCCGCCATCGGCGTGGCCCTGGGCCACATGGGAACCGACAAGTTCTGCGTCGATATCCAGGCGGACGGCGACCTGCTGATGACCTCCAGCGCCCTGTGGACCGCGGCGCACCACAAGATCCCGCTGCTGATCGTCATCCACAACAACCACTCCTTCTACAACTCGGAAGAGCACGCCATCAAGCTGGCGGAGTTCCGCGGCCGGCCGGTGGAGAACGCCGGCATCGGCACCCACGTGAGCGACCCCCTGGTGGATTACGCCAAGATGGCCGAGTGCTTCGGGGTCTGGGGCGAAGGGCCCATCCGCACCCCAGCGGAGCTGGGGCCGGCCCTGGAGCGGGCCTGCAAGGTGGTGAAGGAGCAACGGCTGCCGGCCCTGGTGGACGTGGTCTCCGACCCGCGTTGAACCTGCGAAGTCCGGGCGGGGGGATGCCTCCGCGGTTTCACTCCGGAGGGGGAATGGAAGAAAGCGAGCGGCGCCGGGCCTTCGCCCGGGCGGTCTCCGACCCCGACATGGACTTGGCCCGGGTGGCCCTGACCATCGCGGCGACGGAGTATCCCGGGCTCGACGTCCGGCAGTGCCTGACCCGGCTGGACCGGCTGGCGGAGCGGGTGGGCGGCGCGGCGGGCTTCGGGGAAGACGCCTACCGGCGGTTGGCGTGCATGGACTACGTGCTGTTCCGGCAGGAGGGTTTCCGGGGCGACGACGAGGACTACCAAGACCCCGAGAACAGCTTCCTCAACCGGGTCATGGAGCGCAAGCGGGGGATCCCCATCACCCTGTCGGTGCTCTACCTGGAAGTGGCCCAGCGGCTGGACATGGAGGTCCGCGGGGTGGGCTTCCCCGGGCATTTCCTGGTCAAGACCGTATGCGACCGCCAGGAGGTCTTCGTGGACCCCTTCCACCGGGGGCGCATACTGTCGCCTTCGGACCTGCAGGGGCTGCTCGACAAGCTGTACGGCGGCCGGCTCGAGGTCCGGCCGGAATACCTGGCCGCGGTGTCCGACCGCCAGATCGTCCGGCGCATGCTGCACAACCTCAAGCGGACCTACGTGGACCGGCAGGACCTGGAACGGTGCCTCCGGGCGGTGGAGATGCTGGTGACCCTGGACCCGGACGACGCCGAGCAGGTGCGGGACCGGGGCCTGCTGCGGTCGCGGCTCGCCGACGGCGCGGGCGCGCTCGCCGACCTGGAGAGGTTCCTGGAACTGGCGCCGGAGTCCGGCAGCGCCCCGATGGTGCGCGAGCAGATCGAGCGGATCAAGAGACGGTCGCGCGCGCTCCACTGACGCGTGCGCTCATTGCAGCGCCTTGACGTACGCCTGTTGCAGCCGTTCCACCCGGCTCGTGTACAGCAGGCCGATGCGGGCGAACGCTTCCAGGGCCGCGCCGTCCCCCTGGTCCATGGGAAAGTGGACCACCCTGGGGAACCGCTTCACTTCCCGCTGGGACTCCTCGTTGAGGCGCTCCACCACCCGTTGCAGCTCTTCGCGCCCCTGCAGCACCTTGTTGAGGATGGGCAGCACCAGCACGTCCACCTTGTCCTGGATACGCGAGAGGGCCGCGCTCGCCACCGGCACCACGTCGATGTCCAGGTCGGACAGGAAGTGGCTCAACCGCTGCCCCACCCGATCCGTCAGGAACGCTTCCGGGACCGCCACGGCGTTGCGTAGCCGGCGCCGCATCCACCGCCAGCGCTGGGCGCCGGGGTAGATCTCGCGCCTGATCTTCCGCAGGTATTCCTTGCTCAACTCGCCCCAGGTGTGCTCCACCGCGGCGCTTTCCGAAAAGGGGGCCGCGGCCACCGTCTCCGGGTCCCCGTGGCTCTTGTCCACGTAGTCGTGGAAGTGCTTCTCGGAGATCATGTAGCTGATGGCGTAGTCCAGCTTCTCGAACGAAGGGTGGGGCCACAGGATCTGCCGGAGGGTCTTCAGGAAGAACCGGCGCCGCGCCCTGTCGGTGGTGCACACGTAGTGGCGGACGGTCCTGGCCAGCACTCCGAGGATTTCGCGGTCCACGCGGCCCCGGCCCCGGCGGCGGTACTCCGGGCGGAACTGCCTGACCCCCGTGGCCAGCCGGGCGCCGTAGTTCTCGTACTTGTAGAGGCTGCGGATCAGCCAGTTGTAGCCCTGCTGCACCTCTTCCACGGTCATCAGCTTGGGGACGAAGTTCAGGTCCGCGGAGCCGTGCCCCCGCATCTGGGCGGAGTCGTAAGGGATCAGCCGGTTCTCCTTCTCCATGCGGTGGTAGAGGGGGGTCTTCTCGATGGCGGTGAGCACCCCGCTGGTGGTGAAGGCGATGCCGGCCTCCTGGAGGAACTCGAACTGTTCCTCGAAGATGCGCGTGTCGTCGTTGTCGAAGCCCACGATCATGCCGGCCAGGATCGCCATGTTGTGGGACTGGATCCTGCGGATGCTCTCCATCAACGGCCGGTGCGTGTTCTGCCGCTTCTGCGTCTCGGTGAGGCTCGCCACGCGGGGCGACTCGATGCCCAGGAAGACGCTGGTGAAGTTGGCGTCGTGCATCAACTGGAGCAGCCGCGGCTTCTCCGCCACGTTGATGGTCATCTCTCCGGAGAAGTTGATGGGATAGCCGTTGGCGTGCCCGAAGCCCGCCACCGCGGTCAGCAACTCCTCGGCGTACCGCATGTTGCCGATGAGGTTGGCGTCGGAGAAGCTGACGTGCGTCCCGCCCACCGACGCCACCGTCTCGATCTCCGCCAGCACCTGGTCCACGCTCTTGGTCCGGGGCACGCGCCCGTCGGTGATGATGATGTCGCAGAACTCGCACTTGAAGGGACAGCCCCGGGTGGTCTGCAGGAAGTAGTAGAGGTAGTCGTCACGGGACGCCAGGTCCAGCCTCGGCGTCGGCGAGAGGGTGATGTCGATGTTGCCCTCCTGCTTGTACAGCGGCCGCCAGCTTCCCGACCGGAGGTCGTCGCAGAACTGCGGCCAGGTGATCTCCACCTCGCCGTCGAAGACCACGTCGAAGAGCCCGTCGGTGAAGCGCTCCGGGCACAACGACGGGTACGGGCCTCCCACCACCACGGTCTTCCCCTGCTCCCGGAAGGCTTGCGCCAGCTCCCGGGTCCGGCCGTACTGGATGTTCCAGCACGAGATGGCCACCACGTCGGCGTCCGTGTCCGTCTCCAGGGGCCGGACGTTCTCGTCCCGGAGCTCCACGTCGAAGTCGGGCGGCGTCAGCGCCGCCACGGTGAGCAGTCCCAACGGCGTCTGCGCGCAGCGCTGGGGCAGGATGTCCGTAATGCCCGTCAGGCGCCACAGCGAGTTCGGGAAGCGGGGGTTGACGAACAGGATCTTCATGGCGTGATACTCCTCATCGAGGCGGTGTCCCTCATGCGGCGCCAACCGTTGCGTCCCGAGGCGTTGCCAACGGGCGGCCCGGAGACCGCGCCTGCCCCGCCGCGGTTTTCCTTTTCGTCCCGGGAATGGTTTACTGCTGCCTGAGTCGAGAGGGCCCGGAACCGACAACGGACGTATTTCCACCACGTTACCAGCCGTCCGACGGCGCTGTCAAGGTGGTGTTTCCGGGTTCTCCCCGGACTTCCATGATCCAGCTCCACCAGGTCTCCAAGGTCTATCCGCCGGACTACACCGGGGTGAGGGACGTCACGCTCCAGGTGGACGACGGCGATTTCCTGTTCCTGTGCGGGCCCAGCGGCGCCGGCAAGACCACGCTGTTGCGGCTGCTGTTCCGTTCCGAGCAGGCCACCGAAGGCCAGATCATCGTGTGGGGGCGGAACATCACGCGCCTGAAGGGCAAAGGGCTGGCGGAGTTCCGGCGGAGGCTGGGACTGGTGTTCCAGGACTTCAAGCTGATCCCCCACATGACCGCGCTGGAGAACGTCTCGCTGGCCGCGGACGTGACCGGCGTTTCCTGGCGCGAGAGCCGACGCAAGGCGTTCCGGCTGCTGGCCGAGCTCGGGTTGAAGGACAAGTACGGGGTGTTGCCGCCGGCCCTCTCGGGCGGTGAGCAGCAGCGCGTGGCCATCGCCCGGGCCCTGGTCAACGACCCGGAACTGGTGCTGGCCGACGAGCCCACGGGCAACCTGGATCCGGAGATGGCCCAGGAGACCCTGCGGCTGTTCGCGCGTATCCACCGGCGCGGCACCACCGTGCTCATGGCCACCCACGACCTCCGTCTGCTGGAGCGCCTGGACGGCCGCGTCCTGATGATGCGCCGGGGACGCCTGACCGGCGAATGGGTCTCCGCGGCTTCCGCGTCATGAGTTCCGCCCACGTCCTGTTCGTGACCGGCCGGGTCCTGCGGAGCCTGCGGGAGCTCTTGTGGACCCACGTGCTCACCGCCGGCGTCATGGCCATGACGCTGTTCGTGTTCGGCGGCTTCCTGCTCATCCAGGAGAACCTCGGCAGGCTGGTGCGGGGTTGGAGCGACGAGGTCCAGGTGTTCGTCTATCTGGGCGACGGGGTGGACCCGGGGGCCGCGGAAGCCCTCAGGGTCCGGATGGCGGCCTACCCGGAGGTGAAGGCGGTGCGCTACGTGTCCAGGGAGCGCGCCTGGGAGGACTTCCGCAGGACCCTGGGCGCCCAGTCGGGGATCCTGGACGGCTTGGACCCGGAGGTCCTCCCCGCCTCCCTCGACGTCGAGTTGCGGTCCGCTTTCCGCTCCCGCGAGGCGGTGCTGGCGCTGGCGCGGCGCGTGGAGGCCCTGGAGGGGGTCCAGGAGGTGGAATACCCGGAGACGTGGCTGGAGAAGGTGCGGGCGCTGATGGTCGGCGTCGAACGGCTCAAGTGGGTGCTCGGCGGGTTCCTCTTCCTGGTGGCGTGCCTGATCGTCGGCAGCACCATCAAGCTCGCCATCGTGGCGCGGCGGGACGAGATCGAGATCATGCAACTGGTGGGGGCCGCGGACGGACTCATCAAGGCCCCGTTCGTCATCGAGGGGATGATACAGGGGCTCGCGGGGGCCGGCGCCGCCCTGGTCCTGCTGCGCGCGTCGTTCTCCCTGCTGACCGCGGACACGCTGGCGCCCTTCGGGGCGCTGGCGCCGGCTGAACGGCTCGCGTTCCTCGACCCCCGGCAGTGCGCGCAACTGGTGGTCATGGGATGGCTGCTGGGCACCGCGGGGAGCATGCTGTCGGTGCGGAGGTTCCTGGTTTGACGCTCTCCGGGAGCGAAGCGCGCGCCTTCCGGACCAGGCGCGCGGCCGCAGGCGGCCTCTGCCTGCTGCTGGCCTGCTCGTGGTCCGCGCAGGCGCAGCAGACGGACCGGTCCCGGGAGACGGAAGGGCGCATCCGGCAGGAACGGGAGGCTATCGACCGGGTCCGGCGGGGCCAGGCGTCGGTGCTGGAGGTGCTGGACGAGATCGAAGCGGACTTGGGCCGCAAGACGCAGCGGTTGAAGACCCTGAACGCACTCCTGCAAAGGGAGCAACGGGAGCTGGACTTGGCGGTGAAAGCAGCGGCGGCGGCCGCTGCCGCCTTGGAGCAGGGCCGGAAGGCCCTGTCCGGCCGGGTGCGCGCCCTCTACCGGTGGCGGCGCGCGGGAACGCCCTTCGTGCTCCTCAACGGCGACTTCTCGGCGCCGGAGTTGATGCGGCGCAAGCGGCGGCTGGAGACCGTGCTGGGCCGGGACCGCGAGCTCGTCCGCAACCTTTCCCGGGACGTGCGTCGGAGCCGGGACCTCCGCGAGGACGTGGACGCCCGTCGGCGGAAGCTGTCCGGGGAGCGTGACGCGGTGGCGGCGTTGCGGGCCGGCCTGGAGGAGGAGCGGGCGCGCAACCGGCGGACCCTCGCCAGGCTGCTGGAGGAGTTGCAACAGGCCTGCATCCGTCTGGAGCGGATCATCACCGAGGCCGGGAAGAGGCCCGCCGGGTCGGCAACGGCGCCGGACCCGGCCGCGGCCGGGTGCCGGCCGGCTGCCCGCGTGGTCGTGGCGGCGCCGCGGGGCCGCGCCGCGGCCGGACGCATGGTGGAGATCCCGGTCACGGGCAGGGTCGTCAGCGGGTTCGGCGTCCACAAGCACCCGGAACTGGACGTGGACGTCCACCGTCCGGGCATCGACATCGCCGCCTCCGCGGGCGCCGCGGTCCGCGCCATGGACCGCGGCCGGGTGATCTTCGCCGGTCGGATGCCGGGGTACGGCAGGACGCTCATCCTCGACCACGACAGGCGCTACCACACCGTTTACGGACGTCTCTCGGAACTCGACAAGGCGGTCGAGGACCGGGTGGAGCGAGGCGAGCGTATCGCCTGGGTCGGGGACCGCGGGTCGTCCGGCGAGTCCCGTCTCTATTTCGAGGTGAGGGAGGACGGCAAGCCGGTGGACCCGGTTCCGCGGTTCGACCGCCCGGCGAGGCGCAGGCGGCGCTAGCAGCCCGGCCGGGCGAGGCGCGGTCCGCGGGGTTTGCGTTCGCCGCGCCAGGGTCTAGAATCAGGCGACCGCCAACCGGAGGAGACCATACGATGAGCCCCTGGTATCGGAAGCACCGCATGTCTGGCTGGTTTTTCGCCCTGGGCTGGGTCCTCTTCGTTGCGGGACTGCTGGCGCCCCGGGTCTCGGCCGTGGGTCCCGACGGCTACCGGAGCCTGGAGACCTTCGCCAACATCCTGACCCTGGTCCAGAAGAACTACCTGGAGGAGGTGGAGACCGAGACCCTCGTCACCGGGGCGGTCAGGGGGATGATGAGGTCCCTGGACCCCCATAGCGGGTATCTGACCGAGGAGGACTACCGGGATCTCCAGACCGAGACCGAGGGGCGTTTCGGCGGCCTCGGCCTGGAGATCACCGTGCGCAACGGCCTGCTGACGGTGGTGTCGCCCATCGAGGACACCCCCGCGGCCCGGGCCGGAGTGCGGACGGGCGATCAGATCCTGGGCATCGACGACGAGTCCACCGAGGACATGGGTCTCGGGGAGGCGGTCAAGCGCCTCCGGGGACCGCAGGGGACCAGCGTCACCATCCAGGTCCGGCGCACGGGCCACGACAGGCTCCTGAAGTTCACCATCGTCCGGGACGTGATCGAGATCAACAGCGTGCGCGCCTACGCGCTGGAGCCGGGGTTCCTCTATGCGCGCATTGCGCAGTTCCAGAACGGGACCGGCGAGGACCTCGCGGAGGCCATGGCCCGGAACGAACCCGACGACGGCGCCGTCAAGGGTCTCGTCCTCGACCTGCGGAACAACCCGGGCGGGCTCCTGGGCCAGGCGGTGAGCGTATCGGACCTGTTCCTGGACTCCGGCCTGATCGTCTATACGGACGGACGCCTGGAGCGGCAGAAGCAGAAGTTCTCCGCCACCAGGGAGGACTCCCGCACCGACTTCCCGATGGTGGTGCTGGTGAACGGCGGCACCGCCAGCGCTTCGGAGATCGTCGCCGGGGCGCTCCAGGACCACAAGCGGGCGTTGATCGTGGGCGCCAGGACCTTCGGCAAGGGTCTGGTCCAGACCATACTGCCGTTGGACGACCGCTCGGCCCTGCGTCTGACCACCGCGGAGTACTTCACCCCCAACGGCCGGTCCATACACGAGACCGGAATCCGGCCGGACATCGTCATGGACCGAAGCGCGCAGCCCCGGCCGGGGAGCGAGGTCGAAGAGGCGCCGTCGGAGGGTCTCGAGCAGGAGTCCGGGAGCGAGGGGCCGGGCGAGGGAGCGGCCCTCCGGGACGACGTGGTCCGGAGGCTACGGAACGACCCCCTGGTCGAACGCGCCATGGAGTTGCTCAAGGGTTGGGAGATGTTCCGGGGGCTGGCCCGCCCGGGAAAGGCCGCCTGACGCCGTCATGTCCCTTCCCCTTTCGCCGCGTCCCGCTTCCGGACCCTCCGCGGTCCTGTCGGTGAGCGAGCTCAACGAGATCATCCGGGGCCGGTTGGAAACGGGCATGGACCGTCTGTGGGTGGCGGGGGAGCTCTCCAACGTCTATGCGGCCCCGTCCGGACACGCCTATTTCACCCTCAAGGACCATCGCTCGCAGATCGCCGCGGTGATGTTCCGCCGCCACGCCGAGAAACTGCGGTTCCGCATGGAAGACGGCATGCAGTTGGTGTGCTTCGGGCGGGTGAGCCTGTACGAGGCGCGCGGCGCCTTGCAGTTCTACGCGGAGGAGGCCGAGGCCCGGGGCAAGGGCGCGTTGGCCGTCGCCTTCGAGCAGTTGAAGAACCGGCTGGAGCGGGAGGGGTTGTTCGACCGGGACAGGAAGAAGCCGCTGCCGTTCCTGCCCCGGACCATCGGCATCGTCACGTCGCTCCACGGCGCGGCCGTGAGGGACATGCTGGCCGTCATCGGGCAACGGTTTCCGGCCCGCCGGGTGGTGATCCGCCCGGTGCGGGTGCAGGGCGAAGGCGCCGCGGAGGAGATCGCGCAGGGGATCCGGGAGCTGGACGGGAGTGGCCTGCCGGACGTGGTGATCGTCGGACGGGGGGGCGGCTCGCTGGAGGACCTCTGGGCCTTCAACGAGGAGGCGGTGGCCCGGGCGATTGCCGCGGCCGGGGTCCCGGTGGTGTCCGCGGTCGGCCACGAGATCGACGTGACCATCGCGGACTTCGCCGCGGACCGGCGGGCCGCCACTCCCACCGCTGCGGCGGAGATGGTCGTGCCCATGGAGCGCGAGTTGACGGAACGGCTGGCGGCGCTCTCGGGCCGCCTCCGGCGGGGCGTGGAAGGGCGCATGGAGCGCCGGCGCGAGAGCCTGCGGCACTGGGCCCGCCGGTTGGCGGACCCCGGCCGCGGCCTGCGCCAGGGGCAGATGCGTCTGGACGATCTCGCGCGGCGGTTGCGCCGCGGCCAGGAGGAATCGGCGTCGCGGCTGCGGGAGCGTCTGGGCCGCCTCGCCGAACGGTTGCGCGGCGTGGACCCGCTGGCGGTGCTGCGCCGCGGCTACAGCATCGTGTACCGGGTCCCGGACGGCGGCATCGTCAGGGACGCCTCGTCGCTCCGCAAGGGCCATCGCGTGCGGGTGGACTTCGCCGCGGGGCGGGCCATCTGCCAGGTGGAGGACGTGGAGGAGTAGTGGTCGGCGGCGGCCGCCGGGGTCCGGCGGCGGAGCATCGCCCCGGGAGGGCTTCAGGATGGCGCAGGAAGACACGCGGGAAAACACCCAGGAAGACGCGGCGCGGGCGGACGGCGAGGCCGGGGAGGACAGGAGCTTCGAGGACTGTCTCCAGGCTCTGGGGGAGGTGGTGGAGCGCATCGAGAGCGGGGAGTTGAACCTGGAGGAGTCGCTGGCGACCTTCGAGGAGGGCGTCGGTCTCATCCGGGTCTGCAACCGGAAGCTCGGCGAGGTCGAGCGGCGAATCGAGGTGCTGACCAGGGACGCCGACGGCAGGTCCAGACTCCAGGAGTTCGTGGATGAGGAGTCCGCGGACTGATGGAGACGCGGATGCGGGGGCGCCGCGGGCGCCCGGGAGCGCAGGAGCGGTGACGCGGGGAGGGACGGCGAAGGAACGGCTGGACCGGGTCCTGGTAGAGTCGTCGCTGGCTCGGAGCCGGGAGGAGGCGCACCGGTACATCCTGGCCGGGGCGGTGCTGGTGGACGACGAGCCCGTGAGCAAGGCGGGGACCCTGGTGAGGCGCGACTCGCGGTTGCGGCTCAAGGCGTCTTCCCGCTACGTGAGCCGCGGCGGGGAGAAGCTCGAAGCGGCCCTGGGCCACTTCGGGATCGACCCCTCGGGCCGGGTGGCCCTGGACGTGGGGGCGTCCACCGGGGGTTTCACCGACTGCCTCCTGCAACACGGCGCGGCCCGGGTCCATGCGGTGGACGTGGGTTACGGACAGCTCGACTGGCGGCTTCGACAGGACCCTCGGGTGGTGGTGCTGGAGCGGACCAACGTCCGCCTTCTCGAACCCGGCGCCCTTCGGGAGAGGCCGGACCTGGCGGTGGTGGACGTTTCGTTCATATCCCTGCGGCTGGTGCTCCCCCGGGTGTGCCGGCTGCTGGCGGACCGGTTCGAGGTCGTGGCCCTGGTCAAGCCCCAGTTCGAGGTGGGCAGGGGCAAGGTGGGCAAGGGCGGGGTGGTGCGCTCGGAGGAGGAGCGTCGGCGGGTGGTCGGCGAGGTCGCGGACGCGGCGGACGCCCTGGGGCTCAGGCGCGCCCCGGCGTTTCCGTCCCCGCTGCTCGGACCCAAGGGGAACCGGGAGTTCTTCCTCCACTGTCTCTCCGCGGCCGTCCCGGAGCCCGTTCCGAAAGGGTCGTCCAGGGTTGACTTGGATGGCTGATTGGCTATATTGCGACTGACCTCGGGAGCGGAAACACCATATGACAGGGGTTCGAATCAAGGACAACGAGTCCATCGAGAGCGCCATCCGGCGCTTCAAGAAGCAGTGCGAGAAAGCCGGGATCCTGGCGGAACTGCGCAAGCGGGAACACTACGAGAAACCGAGCGTCAAGCGCAAGAGGAAGGCCATCGCAGCCAAGAAACGCGCCATGAAGCGTGCTCGAAGTCACCAGTGGCACTAGTCGTCCCGCACCGGGAGCTCGGGACGACCGGCCGAGCCTGATCCCGTACGGTCCCGGATGGTTCGCGTGGAAGCCCCCGGGGGATCCGTAGCCGTCAGCTCCCGATGGCCGTTGTGAACATCGTTGACGCAGTACTGGCGGCAGCCCTGTGCGTGTTTGCCGCAAGGGGATACGTCAGGGGGCTGTTCCGGGAGGTATTCGCCTTGCTGGGCCTTGCGGTTGGCTCCATCCTCTCCCTGCGGTACTCCGAGCCGGTTTCCCTCTGGGTCGATTTCTGGCCCTACTCGCCGGACCTCATCGAGGTCCTCGTCTTCGTCACTATCTTCCTCTTGGTTTACATCGGCCTCGGCTACGTGGGGCTCGTGCTCCACAGGTCGGCCAACCTCCTGTTCCTCGGCGGCTTCAATCGTCTGGGGGGCCTGCTCGTGGGCGGCTCCAAGGGCGCCGTGTTCGTGGGCGTGGCGCTCTTCTTCCTCGTCTATCGGGCGTGGATTCCGCCGGACCTGAAGCAGGAGTTCGGCGCCTCGGCCCTGGCCGGTCCTCTCCAAAAATTCGGCGGGACCGTGGTGGCCATGGGCGCGTCCGTCAAGTGGCGCGACTTGTCGGGACCGAGGGGACCGGATCCGACCGCACCGGATTCGGCGGAACCGGGTTCCACGGAACCGGGTCCGGCCCGACCGGATCCGACCCGACCGGATCCGACCGGGGACGACTCCCGGCGCGGCGCATGATCTCCGGCCAGACCACTCGAGAGGTTCGCGCGCGTTCCTCCATCGTGGAGGTGGTCTCCGACTACGTTACCCTCAGGAAGACCGGCCACAACTACTCGGGCCTGTGTCCCTTCCATTCCGAGAAGACGCCGTCCTTTACGGTCAACGAGGAAAAGGGGGTCTTCTACTGCTTCGGCTGCCAGGCCGGAGGAGACGTCTTCAAGTTCCTGATGCTGTACGACGGACTCACCTTCCCGGAGTCTGTCGAACGGTTGGCGGAGCGGTACGGCATCCGTGTGGAGTCGTCCGAACCCGGAGGGGCCCGGCGCGACGCGCGGCGCGGCGACCTCTTCCGGTTGAACGAGCGGGCGGCGGAGTTCTTCCACGCGCAGTTGCAGGACGCCTCCCGAGGCGCCCGCGCGCGGGCCTACCTGAAGACGCGGGGCGTGGACGAGAGCCTGTGGCGGCTCTTCCGTCTCGGCTTCGCCCCCCGGGGCGACGCCCTCGTCGGCCGGTTCGGGACGGCGATGGGAGAGGCCGCGGAGGCGGGGCTGGTGGTGGAGAAGGAACAAGGCCGCTATCGCGACCGGTTCTTCGACCGGATCATCTTCCCCATCATGGACCCGGGCGGCAGGATCGTGGGCTTCGGCGGCCGGGTGATCGACGACGGCAGTCCCAAGTACCTCAATTCGCCGGAGACGCCCCTCTTCCACAAGGGCTCGCAGGTCTATGGCCTGGGGCAGGCGAGGGAAGGGGTCCGGGCCATGGACCGGGTGTTGGTGGTGGAGGGCTATCTGGACGTGTTGGCGCTCGCCCAGTCCGGCGTGACCCACGCGGTGGCCACGCTCGGCACGGCCTTGACGGTCGATCACCTGAGGCTGCTCGCCCGGTACACGCGGAACGTCACGGCGTTGTTCGACGGGGACGCCGCGGGGCGGAACGCCGCCGCCCGCAGCTTCGAGGCGTTCCAGCAGGCCGGTGTCTGGGGGCAGGCTGCGTTCCTCCCCCAGGGGGAGGACCCGGACACGTTCGTGAGGTCCCGAGGCAAGGCGGCGCTGGACCAAGTGCTGGCGGAAGCCCTGCCGGTGGTGGACTATTACCTGAACTGGCTGCGGGACAGCTACGGCGCCGGTCTCGGCGGCAAGAGCCGGTTGGCCAACGAGGTCGCCCGAACGCTCGCCAAGGTCACCAACCCTTTCGACCGGGAGCTGTTGGCGCGGCGGGCCGCGGACCTGCTGGGCATCCGGGAAGAGACCTTGCGCCGGCACGCCGGGGAGCGCCGCGGGGACACCGCCGGGACCTCGATGAGCGGCGGCAAGGTCGGCGGCGACCGGGACCGGTGGTCTCCGGGTGAAGACCTGGCCGAGTCCTCGCTGGTGGCGCTGATGCTGCGCTTCCCGTCGTTGGCGGCGACGCTGCGGCGGCAGCCCATGGAAAGGCTCGTGACCGACAAGTGGCGCGAGGTGATCCGGCGGCTCCTGGCCGGCCCCGAGGCCGGCGTGGAGGTGGGCGCGTTGACCGAGGACCTGCCGGCCGAGCTTGCGTCGGAGGTGGCCGGGTTGGCGTTGCGGGGCCAGGAGATGGCCGAGGAACAGCGGGACCGGATGGCCTCCGACTGTATCTTCTTCCTGCAAAGACGATACCTGAGAAGCCTCGAACGGGAGTTGTGCAGGGCGATCCGTGTCGCGGAAGAGTCCAGCGATGACGAAGCCAAGAAAGAGAGGATGCGGCAATGGCAGGATGTCGTGCAAAAGGGACGTCGCCTGGAGCGCATGAGGGCAAGCTAACGGACCGCGCGCAGCCCGCCCGGGAGGTTTCCCGGGTCCGCTCGGCGAAGCGGGAGCGGGACGTCAAGCGGCTGATCGACCTCGGCAGGGAAAAGGGGTACGTGACCTACGACCAGGTGAACGACATGCTGGCCTCGGACGTCGTGTCGCCGGAACAGCTCGACGACATCATGTCCGTCTTCGGCGAGATGGACATCGAGGTGGTCGAAGCCAACCACCGGGTGGCGTTGCACGCACAGGGGGAGGACGTTCCGGGCGACGAGCCGGAGGAGGGGGATGCCGAGTTCGACGCGGAAGGAGACGCCGCGGCCAGGACCGGCGACCCGGTGCGCATGTACCTGCGCGAGATGGGCAACGTGTCGCTGCTCAGCCGGGACGGGGAGGTGGAGATCGCCAAGAAGATCGAAGAAGGCGAAGGGGTGGTGATCGAGCACGCGCTTTCCTGTTCCGCCGCGGTGCAGCACGTGCTCGCGCTCGGGGACCGGGTCCGGCGCGGCGAGGTCCGGGTGCACGAGGTGGTCCGGGGAATGGACGCCGAGAGCGAGGACCGGGAGACCGAGGACGTACACGAGCAGAAGCTCCTGACCCAGATCGACAAGCTCGCCCGCGTGGTACGGGAGCGCGAGGGGGTGGCGGAGAAGGTCCGCAAACCCAACCCCTCCGAGGTGAGGCAGCGTCTGGAACGGCAGTGGAAGAGTTGCGGGACCAGGATACGCAAGGGGTTGAAGGAGCTGCGCCTCAACCGCCTTCAGATCGACGCGGTGGTGGAGAGGCTGAAACGGGACCTGCGCCGGATCGAGTCGGCGAAATCGACGGTGGCGGGCTTCGAGAGGCGCACCGGCAAGACCGCCCGGGAGATCCTCGAAATGGCGCCGGGGAACGGCGGGGAGGGGTGGCAGCGAACGGTGGGCGGGCGCCGCATGAGCCGGGCCGCGTTCCGGGAGATGCAGGAGCAGATCCGGAAGGCCGGGGAGGATGTGCAGGGCGCCGAGCAGCGGCTGGAGATGTCGGGCGAGGAGATTCGCCAGCGGGTGCGCTCCATCCACGCGGGGGAGCGCCAGGCGAACCTCGCCAAGAAGCAGTTGATCGAGGCCAACCTGCGCCTGGTGGTGAGCATCGCCAAGAAGTACACCAACCGGGGCTTGCAGTTCCTCGACCTCATCCAGGAAGGCAACATCGGCCTCATGAAGGCGGTGGAGAAGTTCGAGTACCAGCGGGGGTACAAGTTCTCCACCTATGCCACTTGGTGGATCCGTCAGGCCATCACCCGGGCCATTGCCGACCAGGCGCGGACCATCCGCATCCCGGTGCACATGATCGAGACCATCAACAAGCTGATCCGGACCTCCCGTTACCTGGTCCAGGAGATCGGACGGGAACCGACTCCGGAGGAGATCGCCGACAAGATGGAGATCCCCCTGGACAAGGTCCGCAAGGTGTTGAAGATCGCCAAGGAGCCCATATCCCTCGAGACGCCGGTGGGAGAGGACGAAGACAGCCATCTGTGCGACTTCGTCGAGGACAAGCGGGTGGCGACGCCGTCCGACGCGGTGTCCAACCTGAACCTTTCGGAGCAGACCCGGAAGGTGCTGGCGACCCTGACGCCGCGGGAGGAAAAGGTGCTGCGGCTGCGGTTCGGCATCGGCGAGAACTCGGACCACACCCTGGAGGACGTGGGACAGCGGTTCACGGTCACACGGGAACGCATCCGCCAGATCGAAGCCAAAGCCTTGCGCAAGCTGCGCCATCCTAGTAGAAGCAAGAGGCTCAGGAGTTTCATCGAAGGATAGGGCTTCCCTTGCCGGTGCGCGGTCGGCATGTTTCGTTCATCGATTTTCGGGCCCATAGCTCAGTTGGTCAGAGCCACCGGCTCATAACCGGTAGGTCCCTGGTTCGAGTCCAGGTGGGCCCACCCGCCTCTCCCCGCTCGCCCGTCGTGCCCGCGGGCCGGAGTCTTCCCGAGTGTAGCCGCGGCCTGCGCCGCCCGCCCGTGCGGTCCTACAGGCCGTAGAGGGCCTTGGGGTTGTAGTAGAGGATGTTGTCCTTGCTCTCCTGACCGAGGCTGGTCATCCGCTTCAGGTCGCGGATGGCGTCCATCTCGCTGGACGGGTCCGTATGGCCGTAGTCGGTGCCGATGACGAGGCCCCCCTCGCCGGCGTACTTGATGACGTAGGGGATGTCGTCGTTGGTCTGGCAGGTGACGAATATGCCGTATTCCTGGAAGACGTCCCTGGGGAACTCCCGCCCGGCCGCCTGGTAGCGGTTCTCCGCCTCCAGGTAGATCCACGGGACCCACTGGGCGGAGGCTTCGATGAAGCCCCACCGCAGGTTGGGAAAGACGTCGGGGATCTCGCTCATCAGCAGCCCCAGGCACGAGGTGACCGTGGGCGCCCGGAACATGGCGAAGCGGCCCGCCGCGGTCAGGCGGTAGGTGTCGCAGTTGACCGGGTTGCCGTTGGCGATGTGCACCGCGACCGCGAGGTCCAGGTCGCTGGCCTGCTGGTAGAGAGGGTAGAAGTACGGGTCGGTCATGTCCCGGTCTCCCTCCAGGGGCCGCATGCATACGGCCACCGCGCCGTCTTCCCTGGCCTGCTTCATCTGCGCCGCGGCCTCGTCCAGGGTCATGACCGGCAGCACGCAGGACCAGCGCAGCCGCCCCCGGCTCTGGCGGTAGATGTCCCCCAGCCACCGGTTCCAGCTCCGGCACAGGGCGGCCTCCACGTCCGGCCTGGACGTGATCTGCTCGATCCAGAAGGTGTTGTGCAGCACCTGCACGTCGATGCCCAGGGCGTCCATGTGGTCGATCCGAAGCTGCACGTCGTCCAGTTCCCGGGCTGCCTGGGGGGACTCGACGTTCCTTCCGAACTGGTCCGACAGGTCACGCAGTTGCTGCTCGCTGAAGGTGGGGAAGCGGAACCCGCGGATCTTCTCGTCGATGACCCAGTACTGCTTGGTGGGCTCCCGGGGCGAGGCGAACAGCGCGGGGCGGAACTTCTCCTCCGACGGCTCCAGATAGTCCCACGTGCGTTCCGTTTCGATCACATGGGCATCCGCATCGATGACCTCGATTTTCTCCTGGCTGGACATGGTGCGACTCCTTGCGACAAGGTCGGGAGCATCCCGGACCGTTACCCTTCACCCGAGCGCCTCGCGGGACGCGCGCAGTCGCCAAGTTCGACCAAAGGGACCGTTTTGTCAAACCCCGTGCGCCGCGCGTCGATGCAGGTCGGCGCCGCGGGGCGCCGTCAGCGGAGGGCCAGCGCCCAGCACAGGGCCACTGCCGCTGCCGCGGCGGCGCCGGCGCCGAGTTGGGCGCGAGGCGTCCCGGGGCGGTCCGGGGACAGCTCCAGCAGGACGCCCGCGGCGCCGCCGGCCCCGAACCCCCAGAGATGGGCCCACAGATCGACCCGCGGTCCTCCTGTGCCCACCATGGCCAGGACCGCAAGCCCGGCCGCCAGCGGTATCCATGCCTGCCGCCCCCGCAGCCCGAGCCGCCGGCGCTGCGCCACTCCGGCGCCCCCCAACAGGCCCAGGGCGCCGAAGACCGCGGTGGAGGCGCCGATGGAGACGTGGGCGTAGCCGTGGAACCAGGCGTTGCCCAGGTTCCCCAGGGCCCCGACGCCCAGCACCAGTGCGGCCCCCAGGCCCGGCCCCAGCCACCGGCACACCCCGGTGAGGAGGAACACCAGGGCCGCGGCGTTGGCCGCGGCGTGGGCCGGGTCCGCGTGCAGGGTCAGCGCGGTCACCGTGCGCCAGAGTTCCCCGCGCAGGATCCACTCCGCGGAAGCGCCGCCGTGCTCGACCCAGCGCACCGACTCCTGCGTCCAGGCGTGGGCGAAGTGGAAGGCCACGAGCCCCGCGGACGCTCCCACTCCGGTGTAGAACGGACTCCGGCCGGGCCACGGGCGTTCTTCCGGTGCGGGGGCGCGGTTCTCGCTCTCGTAGGCCCAGAGCTCGGTCACCGCCCGTTCCAGGTGGCGGGAAGGCACCGACACGGCCCATCCGCCGGAGGCGCTGCGCAGCAGACGGGGGCCGAGGCCCTCCGCTTCCAGCACCAGGGCCCATTCCTCGGCCCTGGCGCGCTCCGGCGTCCTTCGCACGATGCTTTCCCTTCCTGTCCGGACCATGACGGCGGTTCGACGCGCGTATGCGCTCCCCCATGTAACAACGAAACGGGCGAGGTCTTCAACTCTGCGCCGCGGGACCGTGCCCGCACGGAAGCCACTTGTCCCGTTCGTCCTGAGCGTAGCGAAGCGAAGTCGAAGGACGCGCTTTCCCATGGGGAGAGACGCCTCGAGCCGGAATGGAGCAGAGGTTCCCCGTGACGACGAACGGGAACGGGGCGTCGGCGTCACTCCCGCACGAGGGGCGTGTCGTCGCGGTTGGCCCATTCGGCCATGGACCCGTCGTAGTTGCGCGCCCGCTCGTAGCCCAGCAGCGTCAGGACGAAGACTCCGTGCGCCGCACGGATGCCGCCCTGTCAATAGGTGACCACCTCCCGGTCCGGCGGCGCCCCGGCCCGCCGCAGCAGCGCTCGCAGCTCGCCGGCCTCCTTGAAGGTCTTGTGCTCGTCGTCCCGGAGGAAGTCGAGCCACTCCAGGTGCGCCGCGCCGGGCACGTGGCCCGCCCGCCGGTTGCCGCGGTCGTTGGCGCCCGTCCATTCACCGTCCGAGCGCACGTCGAGATACACCACGTCCGGGTTGTCCACGTTGGCCTTGCCGTACTCCAGCGTGCACACGAGGTCGGGGTTGGCCTTGGGGTCGAAGGCCGCGGCCGGGGGCTTCGGGACGTCGAGGGTCACCGGACGCCCCTCGTCGAACCACTTCCGCCACCCGCCGTTGAGCACGGTCACGTCGGTATGGCCGTAGTAGTTCAGCACCCACCACAGGCGGCTGGCCCAAAGGGAGCCGTTGCTGTCGTAGGCCACCACCCGCACGCCGCGGCCGATGCCCATGCCCTCCATCACTTCCTTCACCGTGTCCGGCGGCGCCACCAGCGGATACTTCCTGGGGTCCGCGGGATATTCGGGCTGCTTGATGTAGTGGTGCACGCGAATGCCCACCGCCCCCTTGACGTGGGCCCGGCGATACACGTCGAAGGGGTCGCAGTCCACGATGCGGACGTCCGGGTCGTCGAGATGCCGCTCCAGCCAATCGGTCTCGGTCAGAAGTTCCGGGCGAGCGTACGTCATGTGGCCACCTCCATTAGGGCCCGGTCCTTCGCGTCCGGGACTCTCGTTGCGAGAGCCGCGTGGGACCGTCCGGGCCGGCGTGTCCCACCTTGTAGCAGATCGGGCGGGGAGGCGCGAGAAGCGGCGTTCCCGCCAGGACCCTCCACCCGGGAGCGCGGGCGTCCGGCCCGCGTCCCTCGTCCGGTTGCAATGCCGCGGCTTCCTGGGCGACAATGGGAGATCTTCCGGCTTTCGTGTGGGCAGGGTTTTACGGGCATAGAGTTCCCTCCCCCCTTGAGGGGGAGGGACAGGGAGGGGGGTACGGCGGGGTTGAGGGGATGAGTCCTCTACACGGACCGGCCCAACCCGTTTCAGCCATCTGTCCGTTGGTGCTGGCGCCGATGGGTGGGTTGCACGGAGGCCCCCCTCCCTAACCCTCCCCCTCAAGGGGGGAGGGGATCGGAGTTCTCCGCAATGCCGAACCGAGGACGGCAAGGTGGGAATCGGACCCCCGTCGCTTGGGAAGGGAGCGGGACAACCCACACGAAACCCTGAAGAGCCACAATGGGCATGGATGGCGGATGCGCGTTCGGGCGTATCCCCGATCGGAAGGCGCGCCGGGTGGTCCGGCAGACCCGCTTTGGGAGGAGACGTCATGTCACAAGTCATCGACGCAGACGCCCACGTGATCGAGACGGAGCAGACCTGGGAGTTCATGGAGGAAGAGGACAGGGCCTTGGCCCCGGACCTCCTGGTGTCGGAGCGCAGCGGCTTGCGCTACTGGCGCATCGACGACCGGGTGGCGCCCAACACGAACATCGGCCTCAACACCACCGCGGAGTCCCGGGAACTGGCCAACGTGGCGGCGCGGATCGCGCACATGGACGAGTTGTCGGTGGACGTCCAGGTCATCTATCCGACGCTGTTCCTGCGCCCGCTGACCGAGCGGGCGGACGTGGAGCGCGCCCTCTGCCGGGGCTACAACCGCTGGCTTGCGGAAATATGGAGACAGGGGCGCGGCCGTCTGCGGTGGGTGGTGCTGGCGCCGGTGAGGTCCATGGACCGGGCCATCGAGGAGATCCGCTTCGGCAAGGACAACGGCGCCTGCGGGGTCTTCCTGCACGGCTTCGAGGGGGAGCGGCTGCTCTCGGACGACACCTTCTTCCCCATCTACCGGGAGGCGAGCGACCTGGACATGCCCATCTGCATCCATGCCGGCGGAGGGAACCTGGGCCATTACGACCTGTTCGCCCAGGACGTGTTCTCGCGCTTCAAGCTGCCGGCCGTGGGCGCTTTCAACAACCTCATCTACAAGGGCGTGCCGGACCGGTTCCCGGAGTTGCGCTGGTGCTTCGTGGAGACCACGTCCCAGTGGGTCCCCTATGCGCTGAACGACGTGCTCATCCGCACCCGGGCCGAGCTGGCCTTTCGCCGCGCCCACTCGGCCAGCGCCCTGGCGGGAGTGCGCGGCGCGCCGCGGGAATTGGCGGAGCGGAACCTGCTCAGGGACAACCGCATCTACGTGGCCTGCCAGACCACGGACGACCTGCCCTACGTCCTCGAGCACGCCGGGGAGGACAACATCATCGTCGGCACCGACTACGGGCACGCCGACTACTCCAACGACATGGAAGCCATCGCCAAGCTGTCCCAGGACGGCGTGCTCGCACCGGGCGCGGCCCGGAAGATCCTGAGCGACAACCCCATGCGGCTCTACGGCCTGTAGCGCCGCGGAAAGCGCGTCCTTCGACTTCGCTACGCTACGCTCAGGATGAACGAGGTTCCTCGCTACGCTCGGGACGAACGGGACGATTGTCCAAGGTTTCCGAAGGGCGCTTCGCGTTGAGGAACCTCTGATCAACGCCGGCTTGGGGCGCCTCTCCCTATGGGAAAGCGCGTCCTTCGACTTCGCTACGCTACGCTCAGGACGAACGGAGGATTCACTACGCTACGCTCAGGATGAACGGAGGACTCGCTACGCTACGCTCAGGATGAACAGGGTTCTTCGCTACGCTCGGGACGAACGGGACGATTGTCCAGGGTTTCCGAAGGGCGCTTCGCGTTGAAAGGAGGCCACGATGCCGAGGATCGCCACACGAGGGCTTTCGCAGGAGCGGGACGGAGTCCCGGGTTTCCTGGCGGCGCCGGACCGGCGCACGCCCGGCCCGGCCCTGCTCATGGTCCATCACCACTACGGGGTCACGGGTCACATCAAGCACATGGCCTGCGAGTTCGCCGAGCACGGCTACACTGCGCTGGTGCCCGACCTGTACGGGCTCCTGGGCTTCGCCGACTACCACGGGGTCCAGAAGAAGACCACGGACGGGCGGTTCGTGGAGGTCATCGACCAGGGTTGGCGATACCTGCTCGGACGGGACCACGTGGACGAGAAGCGGGCGGCGGTCATGGGCCTGTGCATGGGCGGGCGCATCGGCATCCACTTCGTGGCGGCGACTCCCGGGGTCGCGGCGTTCCTGGGCTATTATCCTTCGGTGCGGGACGAAGGCCCCAGCGAACTGCGGCCGCGCCATCCCAACGAGTCGGCCCGGGAGATCCGCTGTCCTTCCATGACCTTCTTCGGGGGCAGGGATCGGGTCGCGCCGGTGCCGGTGCAGGAGAAGCTGCGGGCGAGCTTCCTGGAAGGCGCGTCCGACGTGGAGTGGCATTTCTTCCCGCAGGCGGGCCACGGGTTCGCCCTGGCCGACGGCGACGCCTACGACCCTGCCCTGGCCAAGCTCACGTGGCCGCTGGCCACGAACTTCCTCGACCGCGTGCTTGGCCCCGGGGCGTGAACCCTCGACGGAGTCACGCAGGGAATCCCGGCTCTTCCGGCTTTTGCGTGGGCGGGTTGTGCGGGCAGAGTTTCACGGGTGTACGTGCAAGCAGGGTGTCACGGCGTAACGTCCCCTCCCCCTTGATGGCGGGGTCTCACGGTTTGGCGTCCCCTCCCCCCTTGAGGGGGAGGGACAGGGAGGGGGGTACGGTGGGGTTGGGATGGGTCCTCTCCACGGACCGACCCAACCGTGGCAGCCATCCCCGTTCGTCCTGAGCGTAGCGAAGCGAAGTCGAAGGACGCGCTCACGGGGCCGTCACGGCCGATGCTCCGGCCGCGGCCTTCGCCGATACCACTCCGCGGCCCGTTCGTAGGCGTGCGCGGTGCGGAGCACCCGGGCCTCGCGAAAGCGCGGCCCCACGAACTGGATCCCCATGGGCAACCCGCCCGACGAGAAACCGCAGCACGCGCTCAGGGCCGGGAGGCCGGTCAGGTTGAAGGGCGTGGTGAAGAGGGAACGGAAGTTCACTCCGGGGCCCTCCAGTTGGATCTTTCGTCCGTCCACTTCCATGGCGCCCCGCCTGCACTCATCGATGGTAGGCGCGGGTACCGGGGCGGTGGGCGCGGCGACCACGTCCACCGACTCGAAGACCCGGTCGAACTCCCGGCACAGGGCGCGCCGGATGCGCTGCGCGGCCACGTAGGCTTCCGCTGGGATCAGCATGGCGCCGATGTTCTGGTGCAGCAACCGCGTGCTGTAGTCCCGGGGCCTGGCCTTCAGGTAGGGCAGGTGCTCGGCCACATTCTCCGGGCGCGTGATGCAGGTCCAGACCACCCGCGTGGCGTCCAGGTGAGGGGGCGCCTCCACCTTCCGCAGACTCGCTCCGAGGGATTCGAGCCGGCGCTGCGCTTCGAGGAAGGCCGACTTGACCTCCCCGGCCATGTGGCGGTCGAAGTAGTCCTCGACGATTCCCACCCGCAGTCCCTCGATGCCTGCGTCGAGATCGGCCTCGTAATCCGGCACGGGCTCGCGGGCGCTGTTGGGGTCCTCGGGGTCCCTGCCCGCAATGGCGCGCAGGATCAGCGCGCAGTCCCGGACGGTCTTGCTGAACACGCCCAGGTGGTTGGTGGAGTAGCCGCCGTTGGCGGGCACGTGCCCGAACCGGCTGATCCGGCCGTAGGTGGGCTTGAACCCCACCGTGCCGCACAGGGAGGCCGGGTTCCTGACCGAGCCGCCGTTGTCGGTGCCGATGGAGCCCAGGCACAGGCCCGCGGCCACCGCCGCGGCCGAGCCGCCGCTCGATCCCCCCGCGATCCGGGCGGTGTCCCAGGGGTTGCGCGTGGTGCCGTAGAAGGGGTTGATGGTGGTGCCGCCGTTGGCCCATTCGTGCATGTTGGTCTTGCCCAGGATGACCGCGCCCGCCTGCTTGAGCCGCGCCACCGCGGTGGCGTCGAAATCGGGAACGCAGTCGGCCAGCACCTTCGACCCCGCGGTAGTGCGGATCCCCCGCGTCGCGAGGTTGTCCTTGACGGACAGGGGAATCCCGTGGAGCGGACCCCGGTACTTCCCTTCGCGAACCTCGGCCTCCGCGGTCCGGGCCAGTGACAGCGCTTCCTCCCGAGCCACGGTGACGTAGGCGTTGATCTCGGGGTCCAGCCTCTCGATCCGTTCCAGCACCCTCTCCGTGAGCTCCACCGGCGAGACTTCCCCGCGCTCGATCTGCGCCGCGGCCTCCTGCAAGGTGGTCTCGGTCAGGTCAAGTCCGGTCACGATCGAGCATCTCCCCGAGCAGATCGTCGTCGATGCCCAGCGGCCTCGGCGCCCGACCCACGGACACGGGGTCCAAGTCGGCCAAGGTGGTGGACCGGACCGGTTCGGATACATGGACCGCAATGGTTTTCATGCGTCCATGTTCGCCGTACTTCCGGCTGCTGTCAAGCAATTGCGCCGTATGGGAAGACGTTGCATACTGTTCGACCACCGTGGAGGAAACGCCCGGAGACGGCGCCGACGCCGGGGGAACGGCTTGGCGCACAGGCATCAACCTGCGGAAGGAAACCCTGAACAGTTTCCCCCGTTCGTCCTGAGCGTAGCGAAGCGAAGTCGAAGGACGCGCTTTCCCATGGGGAGAGGCGCCACAAGCCGGAATTGACCACAGGTTTCAGAACAGGGCCAGGGGGAGACGAGTCGTGAGCACCCTCAACATCGGCAACTTCATCTGGGGCATCGCAGACGACGTGCTGCGCGACGTGTACGTGCGGGGCAAGTACCGGGACGTGATCCTGCCCATGACGGTCATCCGACGCCTCGACGCGGTGCTGGAGCCCACCAAGGAGGCGGTGCTCCGCATGAAGGAGCAGTTGGACGCCGCGGGAATCACGAACCAGGACAGCGCCCTGTGCCAGGCGTCCGGCCAGGCGTTCTACAACGCGTCCCCCTTCCGGCTCCGGGACCTTGCGTCCCGCGGACGGCAGCAGCGGTTGCGAGCCGACTTCGAGGCGTACCTCGACGGCTTCTCGCCCAACGTCCAGGAGGTCCTGGAGAAGTTCCGGTTCCGCAACCAGATCCCCACGCTGGTGGAAGCGGACGCGCTGGGCTTCCTGTTGGAGAAGTTCCTGGACGGCTCGGTCAACCTCGGTCCCGAACCCGTGCGGAACGAGGACGGCTCCGTGCGGCTGGAGGGCTTGGACAACCACGGCATGGGCACGGTGTTCGAAGAGCTCATCCGCCGCTTCAGCGAGGAGAACAACGAAGAGGCCGGGGAGCATTTCACCCCCAGGGACGTGGTGCAGCTCATGGCCCACCTGGTCTTCCTGCCGGTGGCCGATGCGGTCAAGTCCGGCACCTACCTCGTGTACGACGGCGCTTGCGGCACCGGCGGGATGCTCACCGTGGCGGAGGACACGCTGACGGAGTTGGCGGGGAAACGGGGCAAGGAAGTGTCGGTGCACCTGTACGGCCAGGAGGTGAACCCGGAGACCTACGCCATCAGCAAGGCCGACCTCATCCTTAAGGGGGAGGGCGTCGAGGCCGACAACATGCGGTACGGCTCGACCCTCTCCGGGGACGGCTTCCCGGCCCGGGAGTTCGATTTCATGCTCTCCAACCCGCCCTACGGCAAGAGCTGGAAGAGCGACCTGGAGCGCATGGGCGGCAAGTCCGGCGTCAAGGACCTGCGCTTCGTGGTGGAGCACCGCGGCGACCCCGACTACTCGCTGATCACACGGTCCAGCGACGGCCAGATGATGTTCCTGGCCAACATGCTGAGCAAGAGGAAGCGGGACACTCCCTTGGGCAGCCGCATCGCCGAGGTCCACAACGGCAGCTCCCTGTTCACCGGCGACGCCGGGCAGGGCGAGAGCAACATCCGCCGCTGGATCATCGAGAACGACTGGCTGGAAGCCGTCGTCGCGCTGCCCCTCCACATGTTCTACAACACCGGCATCGCCACCTACGTCTGGGTCCTCAGCAACCGCAAGGCCCCACACCGGCGGGGCAGTGTGCAGCTCATCGACGCCACCCAATGGTCCCGGCCCTTGCGCAAGAACCTGGGCAACAAGAACTGCGAACTGTCGGACGACCACATCCAACGCATCTGCGAAGTCTTCCTCGCCTTCGAGGAGACCGAGCAGTCGAAGATATTCCCCAACGAGGCGTTCGGCTACTGGAAGGTCGTCGTGGAGCGGCCCCTGAGGCTGGAAGGCATCGACCCCGAGCGGGCCTACGCCCCCAGGGAAATCCGGGCGCTCAAGGACGAACTCCGGCGTTCGGAGACCGCGCCGCCGGTCATCAGGAAGATCCACAAGAGCGGCGCCGAGGCCGACCCGCTGTACGGCCGGTTCGCGGCCGTCATCGAGGGCAGGCCCGCGGTGGTGGAGTACGAGCCGGACACCGACCTGCGCGACGCCGAGCAGGTTCCGTTCCAGGAAGACGGCGAGATCGACGGTTTCCTGCGGCGGGAGGTGCTGCCCTACGCGCCCGATGCCTGGTACGCGCCCGACAACGTCAGGGTCGGTTACGAGATCAGCTTCACCCGTTACTTCTACAAGCCGGAACCCTTGCGTTCCCTGGAGGAGATACGGGCCGACATACTGGCGTTGGAGCGGGAGACCGAAGGGTTGCTGGGAGAGATCGTGGGAGGGCCGCCGCGCCCCGGCGCCTTCGAGTCGCCGGCGGAGTTGGATGAGTTCTTTCGGGAGTGCGACGCTGTGGAAGGTCCCGAGCGCGAACCGGACTGGGAGCAACACCTGAAGGTCATGGACAAGTCGCGCCGCGGGAGGGAAGGCGGCTCGTGATATTCGTGGACGCCAACGTCTTCATGTACGCGGTGGGACGGCCCCATACGTTGAGAACCCCTACCGGGGACTTCTTTGCCAAGTCCAACCGGGCCGACAGCGCTTCGAAGTTGCAATGAGCGGCACGGCAGGATGACGACCCTGAAGAACCTCCGCCCTTATCCCGCCTACAAGCCGTCCGGCGTCGAGTGGCTCGGCGACGTGCCGGAGCATTGGGAAGTGCGGCGGCTGAAGTACTGGGTAGGGATAAACGACGCGGAGCTGCCGGAAACGACTTCTCCCGAGTTTGCATTTCGGTATTTGGAAATTGGCGCTGTAGGCACCGGGTTCCTTAAAGAGGAGCCTACTCCGATGCGTTTCGCTCACGCGCCTTCAAGGGCAAGACGTATTCTCAGAAGCGGAGATACCATCGTCTCCACCGTGAGGACCTATCTCAAAGCCGTCTGGTTTGCCGAAGACGTGGAGGATGCGCTGATCTGCTCAACGGGCTTTGTGGTCCTGACCCCAGGACCCGGCACTGCGCCCAAGTTCGTGAGTTACTCAGTCCAGAGCAACGGCTTTATTGACCGGCTCACAGCGGGGTCTGTTGGCATTGCTTATCCTGCTGTGGCCGAAAGTCGCTTCAGGTCTTTCCACGTGTGTGTGCCGCCCTTGACCGAGCAGACCGCCATTGTCCGCTACTTGGACTATGTTGACCGGCGCATCCGTCGCTACATTCAAGCCAAGGAACGGCTCATCACGCTGTTGAAGGAGAAGCGGCAGGCCGCCGTGAGTCAGGCCGTCACTCGTGGTCTCGATCCCAGCGTCTCGCTCAAACCCTCCGGTGTCGAGTGGTTGGGCAACGTGCCGACGCATTGGGAAGTGGCAGCTTTGAAGCGAGTCGCCGAGTTGAACCCAGGCAAGACCGAAGCGCAATCATCGCTTGCCGCAGATACACTGGTCACATTTCTTCCGATGGCACAAGTAGGAACAGACGGGGCAATTGATGGGCAGATGTTGTCTGCATCCCTTGTCTGGACCGGCTTCACCTACTTCCGGCGAAACGATGTTCTCGTTGCCAAAATCACGCCTTGCTTTGAGAATGGGAAAGGCGCGTGCTTGGACTCCTTACCAACGGAGATCGGCTTTGGGTCAACCGAGTTTCATGTCTTGAGAGCCAAATCCTCTGTCTCTCCGCAATTTCTCTATCACACGACAAACTTGGTGGACTTTCGGCGCCTTGGGGCCAGCGCAATGACCGGGGCAGCAGGTCAACAGCGAGTCCCGCTGGAGTTTGTCGCCAACCATCCACTCGCCGTCCCGCCCCTCCCCGAGCAGAACGCCATTGTTGCCTATCTCGGCAAGGCCATCACTGACATCGACACCGCCATCGCCCGCACCCGACGGCAAATCGACCTGCTCCACGAGTATCGCACTCGGCTCATAGGCGACTTGGTCACCGGCAAGATAGACGTGCGGAAGGTCATGTCTTTGATGCAAGAACAACTGGCTGACCGGGAGGTTGAAAGCACTTCTGCTGACCACGAGAAAGGATCCCTATGAGCAAGATGCAGAATTACAAAACTGAACTGAAAAAACTCGTCCAACTTGGCTACGAAATGATGTTGGATATAGCTGAGCGCTCTCAAACAAGAAAAGATCGAGAATCGAAAGTACGGATCAACTTTGAGAATAACTATTAACGTTGGTACACCGAATCTTATGCCGTCATAAAACAACTACTCCCTGACCGTCTGTCGGAGTTCGAAGAACTGTATAATTGTGGTAGTCGGAAAAGCTCACCGGGTGCTGACTTTACTATCCAAGACTGGCTTTATGGATATAGAGCACGTAAGGATGACTTTTCAGGCCAGAAACTTTATAATGATTTCGCAATTGTGGGTATGCGCCTAAAAGCCCAATTCGATATCTTAAAGTCCGTAGAAGCTCGATTTGAGAGTTCGCTTTTTGAGATCAGGCGCCTTGTACAAGCTGACCTTTTCGACCCTGACCTTGACGCTGCCCGAGAGCTCTCAACGGATGGTTTTTTCAGAGCGGCTGGAGTGATTGTCGGAGTAGTGCTGGAAAAGCATTTGGCCCAAGTCGCGGAAAACCATCGCATCACCACTTGCAAGAAGAATCCCACGATTAGCGATTTCAACGACCTTCTCAAAAAGAATGAGATTTTGGATGTCCCATCGTGGCGAAATATCCAGAGGCTTGGTGATCTTCGCAATCTCTGTTCCCACCCCAAGGAGAGAGAACCGACGCTGGAAGATGTAGAAGAATTGATCAACGGTGTTGAAAAGTACACGAAGACACTATTTTAGTCGATTGACTGGTCTCATCGACTACGGGAATCCTGATGAACATCGACACCACTGAGCGCGGTCTGGAGCACCTCATTTGCATGGTGCTGACGGGAGAGCGTGTGACCCGGTGTAGCTAATTGTCGGAGAAAGGAGGTCGCGAGGCCGTGATGCACCGGAGAGTCGGTTACGGTATATTGTGAGTGATGCTGATAGTGAGGTGGCAAGGATGAAGAACATCACCGTTTCGTTGAACGAGGAGACCTACCGCCTCGCCCATGTGAGGGCTACGGAGGCTGGTACGTCGGTCTCAGCGCTGGTGCGTGCTTATCTCAATGGCCTCGCAGCCGACCGCGGCGGGGAGGTTGCCGCGGCCAACGAGCCGGACGCGGAAGGGGAGAGGGAGCTGGAGTTAGAGCGTCGGCGCAGGCGTCTGGACGAGTTCTTTGCAGATTTGGATGCGCGGCGTCTGGGATTGCGAGCGTCCGATCGGCTGACCCGAAACGAGATGTACGACGAAGCGATAAACGGACCCGATGCGATTTGGACGTGAGAGACGCGGTGGCCAAGCTACCTGTGGAAAATTGACCATGCCGGCTCCCGCCGAACCGAAGATCTACCACATCGTCCATGTGGACCGGCTGCCTTCGATCATCGCTGACGGCTGCTTGTGGTGCGATGCCGAGATCCTTCGGCGTTCACTGTACGGCGTCACTATCGGAATCCACAGCATCAAGCAACGGCGCCTCACGAATCGGCTGGACAGTCGTCCGGGCTTGTGCGTAGGCGAATGCGTGCCGTTCTATTTTTGTCCGCGGTCGGTCATGCTCTATGTGATCTTCCAGGGGAATAACCCGGAATTGAACTATCGAGGAGGTCAGGATCCCATCGTTCACCTGGAAGCGGATTTGCGTCAGGCAGTTGCTTGGGCAGACGGAGATGGGCGGCGTTGGGCCTTCACCCTCTCGAACGCCGGCGCCCATTACTTCCAGGATCGATGCGACTTGGCGCAATTGGACGAGGTCGACTGGAATGCTGTACAAGCCATGAGATGGAGCGGCGCGAACGTTGATCCATCGGTCAAGGAACACAAGCAGGCAGAGTTCTTGATGGAAGGACGATTTCCCTGGGAACTGGTCTCGCGCATTGGCGTATCGTCGCCACCGATGTACGATCGCGTCAATGCAGCCCTTCAACCCGCTCTGCACAAACCTCGACTCACAATCGAAACCGACTGGTATTACTGACAGGCAGGGAGGTCGGCCATGATCGAATACAAGACGGGTGACATCCTCACCGAAGACGCCGAAGCATTGGTCAACACCGTCAACTGTGTCGGCGTCATGGGGCGCGGCATCGCCTTGCAGTTCAAGAAGGCATTTCCCGATAACTTCGACGCCTACGCCGCGGCCTGCAAACAGGGAGCGGTCCAGCCGGGCCGGCTGTTCGTCTTCGAGACCGGCCGGATGTACCCACGCTACATCATCAACTTCCCGACCAAGCGCCACTGGCGGGGCAAGAGCCGCATGGAGGACATCGAAGCCGGTCTCGTCGCCCTGACCCGAGAGATCCGGGAACGCAATATCGGCTCCATTGCACTGCCGCCGCTGGGCAGCGGATTGGGCGGCCTGGACTGGGCTGCGGTGCGGCCGCGTATCGAGGCCAGGTTGGGGGAGTGCAACGATCTGAAGGTGGTGGTGTTCGAGCCGAGGGGCGGGCCGGCAGACCGGCGGGTCAACCCCTCGACCGACGTTCCCAGGATGACGGCCGGCCGCGCCGCGCTGGTCAGGCTGATGGATCTCTACCTGCGGGTGCTGCTGGACCCGTTCATCACGCTGCTGGAAGTCCACAAGCTGCTCTATTTCATGCAGGAAGCCGGCGAACCGCTGCGGCTCGATTACCGCAAAGCGTTCTACGGCCCGTATGCGGAAAATTTGCGGCACGTCCTGCATGAGATTGAAGGACACTTCGTCTCGGGCTATGCCGATGGCGGCGATGACCCTGCCAAGCGGCTTGAACTTGTCCCCGGCGCCGTCGATGACGCAACGGCCTTTCTGGAGAGCCACCCGGAAACTCGCGCTCGTTTCGACCGGGTCGTCGATCTGGTCGAAGGTTTCGAATCGTCGTTCGGCCTCGAATTGCTGTCCACGGTGCATTGGGTCGTCACCAGGGAGGAGGCCCGAACCGTGGACGCCGCGGTTCAGCGAACCTACGCCTGGAACGAGCGGAAGAAGCAGTTTTTCCCGCGTCAGATCAAGCTGGCGCTCGATGTCCTGGCGAAGAAGGGCTGGGTCACCCCTTGAGGAAATGAAGTCGCCCACCGACACCACCGAACGCGGCCTGGAGCGCATCATCTGCACGGCGTTGACGGGGACCGCCTGCGACCCGGCGCAGGATGGCGTGGTGCAGGAGCCGCCGCCCGGTTACGGCGCGGGATGGGTCTGCGGCGACCCGCGGGACTACGACCGGGAATACTGCGTCGATCTGGCCCAGCTTTCGGCTTTCCTTGGCGCCACCCAGCCCGAGGCGGCCAAGTCGCTGGACCTGGCCCAGGACGGCCCGACGCGGCGCAAGTTCCTGGCCCGGCTGCAAGGGCAGGTCGGCAAGCGCGGGACCATCGACGTGCTGCGCAAGGGCATCAAGCACGGGCCGCACCACCTGGACCTGTTCTACGGCGCGCCGTCTGCGGGGAACGAGAAGGCCGGGAGTCTCTACGGGCGGAACCGTTTCAGCGTGACGAGGCAACTCCGGTACAGCCGCGGCGAGACTCGGCTTGCCCTGGACCTGTGCCTGTTCGTCAACGGTCTGCCGGTGGCTACGTTCGAGTTGAAGAACAGCCTCACCAAGCAGACGGTGGACGACGCGGTGGAGCAGTACAAGCGCGACCGGCATCCGGGCGAGAAGCTCTTCGAGCTTGGCCGCTGCTTGGCCCACTTCGCGGTGGACGAACACGAGGTCCGTTTCTGCACCCATCTCAGGGGCAAGGAGTCCTGGTTCCTGCCCTTCAACCGGGGATGGAACGGCGGTGCCGGCAATCCCCCCAACCCCAACGGGCTCAAGACCGACTACCTGTGGAGGCGGATACTCACCCGCGACCGGTTGACCGAGGTCATCGAGAACTACGCCCAGCTCCTGGAGACGAAGGACGAGGGCACGGGGCGCAAGAGGCGGACGCAGGTATGGCCCCGGTACCACCAGCTCGATGTGGTGCGCCGGCTGCTGGCCGACGCATCCGAGCGCGGCGTCGGAGCCCGCTACCTGGTCCAGCACTCCGCGGGCAGCGGCAAGTCCAACTCCATCGCGTGGTTGGCCCACCAGTTGATCGGGCTGGAACGGGACGGTGGAGCGCTCTTCGATTCCGTGGTGGTGGTCACGGACCGGAAGGTGTTGGACGGGCAGATAAGGGACACCATCAGGCAGTTCGCGCAGGTAGGCGCGGTCGTGGGCCATGCCGAGACGTCCGGCCGTCTGCGGACGCTGCTCCGGGAGGGCAAGCGCATCGTCATCACCACGGTGCAGAAGTTCCCCTACATCCTGGACGCCATGGGCGACGAACACCGGGGGCGCAAGTTCGCCGTCGTCATCGACGAAGCCCATTCGAGCCAGGGAGGACGCGCTTCGGCGTCGGTGTCCATGGCGCTGGGAGAGGCTGGCGCAGAAGGGGAGGAAGAGACCGCCGAGGACAGGATCAACCGCCTGATGGAGTCCAGGAGGCTCTTGCCCAACGCCAGCTACTTCGCCTTCACAGCCACCCCCAAGAACAAGACCCTGGAGATCTTCGGCGCGCCGGTTCCCGAAGGCGGGAAGACCAGGCATGAGCCGTTCCACTCCTACACCATGAAGCAGGCCATCCAGGAAGGGTTCATCATCGACGTGCTGAAGCATTACACGCCGGTGGACGCCTACTGCCAGTTGGTCAAGACGGTGGCGGGCGACCCGGTGTTCGACACCAAGCGGGCCGGGAAGAAGCTGCGCCGCTACGTGGAGGACCACGAGCACGCCATCCGCCTCAAGGCCGAGATCATGGTGGACCACTTCCACGAGCAGGTGGCCGACCTGCGGAAGATCGGCGGACAGGCGCGGGCCATGGTGGTGACGAGCAGCGTCCGGCGCGCCATGAGCTATTACCACGCCATCCGCGCCTACCTTGCGGAGCGCAAGAGCCCCTACCGGGCCATCGTCGCCTTCTCCGGCGAGCAGGAGTACGACGGCGCCGCGGTCACCGAGGCGTCCCTCAACGGCTTCTCGTCGAACCTCATCGCCGAGCGGATCCGGCAAGACCCGTACCGTTTCCTGGTCTGCGCCGACAAGTTCCAGACCGGCTACGACGAGCCGTTGCTCCACACCATGTACGTGGACAAGCCGCTGTCGGGGGTGAAGGCGGTGCAGACCCTGTCGCGGCTCAACCGCGCGCACCCCGGGAAACACGACGCCTTCGTGCTGGACTTTGCCAACGACGCGGACACCGTACGGGACGCGTTCGCCGACTACTACCAGACCACGCTCCTGGCGGACGAGACCGACCCGAACCGGCTGCACGACCTCAAGGCGGCCCTCGACGGCTACCAGGTCTATGCCCCGGAGCAGGTGGACGGGTTGGTGGAGCGGTACCTCTCGGGAGCGGGCCGCGACCGACTCGATCCGGTCCTGGACGCCTGCGTCTCCATCTACGTGGAGAAGTTGGACGAGGACGGCCAAGTGGACTTCAAGGGCAAGGCCAAGGCGTTCCTCCGGGCCTACGACTTCCTGGGCGCCATCCTGCCTTACACCGACGCCGAGTGGGAGAAGCTCTCCATCTTCCTGAACTTCCTCGTTCGCAAGCTGCCCGCTCCCGTGGAGGAAGACCCGTCCCGGGGGATCCTCGACGCCATCGACATGGACAGCTACCGGGTCGAGAAGCAGGCGGTGCAGGACCTCCAGCTTCCCGACCGGGACGCGGAGGTCCCGCCGGTTCCGGTCGAGGGCGGCGGGCAGAAGCCGGAGCCGGAGATGGACAGCCTCTCCCACATCCTCCGGGAGTTCAACGACCGGTTCGGCAACATCGAGTGGAAGGACCAGGACAAGATCGCGAAGGTCATCGCCGAGGAGTTGCCCGCGAAGGTGGCCGGTGACAGGGCGTACCGGAACGCCATGGACAACTCGGACGAGCAGAACGCCCGGGTCGAGCACGACAATGCCCTGCAACGCGCCATGACCGAGCTGCTCGCGGACCACACCGAGCTGTTCAAGCAGTTCAGCGACAACCCGTCGTTCCGGAAATGGCTCTCCGAGACCGTCTTCCGGGAGACCTACCGACCGGGGGCCGAAGGCGGGAGCGTCCCGGCGCCGTAAGAGGCGCGGCCGGCGTCAGCCGGGACCACGCGGTTCGTTACGCATTCGCTCCCCTGCGCATCGCAAGGCTCAAGTGGTCTTCCGTCAGTCTGAACTCCGGATCGACCCCGTTTGCCTTTTGCAGCAGGGGAATGATCTTGTTGCGAACCCCCATGCCGCGAGCGTCCGCATAGCCGTAGTCCTTCAAAACCTCGACCATGAGCGGGTTACGCGGAGAACGTTGGCCGGCGATCATCTTCTCTACCGTCATGGTGTTCTGGAGCGCACCGGGGCTCAGCACTTCCAGCCGATCCACGTAGCGGACGACTTCGATCTCTTCGTTGCGGGTCCAGTCTCGATGGCCGAGGGCGTTGACGACCGCTTCACGGACCGCGTCCAGAGGGTAGTGCCAAGTTCGCTCTCGGCGCATGGACTCGCCGATTCGACCGGTTTCTTCGGAAATGAACGGACGCATGGCGTCGGCAAGCCGCTCGATGATTCCATTCTCCAGGACTTCGCGTCCGCCGCCCGACAACCCATCCCGAAGAGCGGTCAGCGGGCCGTCGATCACCTGGTCGTCCAACGCATCGTAAGCCTTGTCGTCGCCCTTGAAGGCCATCCATCGAATGCCGGCTTGCGGCAACAGGCGCCGCGGTCTGCGTCCGAACAGCAACAGTCCCGCGATCGTGCACACCGGCGGACCGTCCGGACGTTCGGCCATGAAACCCAGTCCACACAGGCGCTCCCCCCATGCACGGTCGGTGGCGGGCGTTTCGCGGTCGTGGACGATGGAAGTGAGGTAGTCTTCCAGCCTTTCCCTGGCGAGGTCGCGGAGTCCACTGCCTGATACGGGCAGCAATTCCGTGTGGAGCATGCCGCCCAGCGCGTGCAGTCTCGCCTGCTGTTCCCGGGTCGCCAACCGTGACGTGCTCCCGATGCGCACATGGATGTCTTCACGGTCGTTGTGACGGACCACGTAAGGTTTGGACGCGCCCTGGGTGACCGTAACGACCGCCACTCTGCGCCGTTCATCCACCTGGACCTCTTCGTAGAACGGCAGGATCATCGGATGCACCTTTCGGCCAAACACCGTGTCCATGATCCAGCGTTCGAGATCGCCTCGCCGAATGCCCGTAATGGTCCCGTCGTCCTCGACCCCGAGCAATAGTCGGCCGCCCCGGAAATTGGCCAGAGCCACGATCTCCTTCGCGACCTGTTCCGGACGCTGTTCGTCGCTCTTGAACTCCGTTCCGGAGTTTTCCCCGTTGGCGATGAGTTCCAGTAGCTCGGACTTCGTCATCGGCAGTCGCACCCGCATTCGGTTTCCCCATGTCTATCATCCAGCCGCGGAAGCGACAACGCGCCTAGGCTGTCTCCCGCCCCCGGCGCATTGCGGCGCGGAAGGAATTCCTGTTATGGAACCTCTGAACAATCCCGGCTCGAGGCGCCTCTCCCCATGAAAAAGCGCGTCCTTCGACTCCGCTACGCTACGCTCAGGACGAACGGGGGCAATTGTTCAGAGGTTCCTTATGCCGAAGCGGGCTTGACCACCGAGCCGGAGGGGAACTCGACATGCGCATCGCCGCGGTGGACCTCGTAAGCAACACCTGTTTCCCCGCCCTGGCCGCCCGGGAGCTGGGTTTCTTCCGGGAGGAGGGCCTGGACGTGGAGATCGAGCTCGTGTCCCAGATCGGCGCCACCCGGGCGCTGCGGGACGGCAGCGCGGACGCCATGATCGCCGGGTCGGTGCACGACCTGCTGCGGGAGTTCCCCGATTGGAGCGGCGCCCGGCTGCTGGTGGCGCTGTCCCAGGGGACGCCGTGGCTGCTGACGGTCCGGGCCGACCTGCAGGCGGAAAGGGGGGACTTCGAGGCGCTCCGGGGCCTGCGCCTGACCGCGGCCGAAGGGCCGGACCTGGTGTTCCGGACGCTGCTGGCCGAGGCGGGGCTCGACCCGGACCGGGACGTGGAGATGGTGCGCCTGCCGGGGTCCGAGGCCCGCGACGTCTCCTTCGGGGTCTTTGCGGCCCGGGGTTTGGCCGCGGGCCGGATCGACGGCTTCTGGTCCAACGCGGTGGGCAGCGCCACTGCCGCGGCCTTGGGCGCAGGCAAGCTCCACGTGGACGTGCGCCGGGGCGACGACCCCGGGGAGGTCCGGTACTGCACCTTCGCGGGGCTCGGGACCACCGAAACGTTCCTCGAGCGGGCGCCGGAGCAGGCCGCCGCGGCCGTGCGCGCCATCGTGAAGGCGCAGAAGGCGTTGCGCGCGGACCCGGCCCGGTCGGCGCGGGTGGGGGAGGGGCTCTTCCCGCGGGACGCGGCCGCGCTCATCGCCGCCATCGTGGAGCGGGACGCGCCGTTCTACGAGCCCGCGGTCTCGGAAGCGGCGGTGCGCAAGCTCAACCGGTTCGCCCGGTCCGTGGGGCACCTGTCGGGGCCGGCGCCTTACGAACGGGTGGCGGCCGTGCAGTTCCGCCATCTGTGGGAAGGTTGACGAGCGCGGCGTTGCCCGCGGTGACCACGGGGCTGCGGGACGTGGACCCGTGGGAGGGTTCCTGTCCCGCCTCGTCCCCGGCTCAGAGTCCGCCCGGCTCCAGCGCGCCTTCGGGGGGCGCCCGGGTCTCGTAGGCCCATTGCGGCATGCGGCTCTGCATGCCGTGGGCGGCCAGCTCGGCTTCGTAGGTCTTCCGTACCTGCGGGTCCTCGTCCATGTAGGCGATGGCGTTGCCGCCGTCCCGGGTGTCCACCGCGCCCACGTCCATGGCCTGGGCGCCGGGGGCGCCCCCGCGCCGGAAGGCCGGCCCGTAGGGTCCGTCGAAGATCAGCAGCCTCAGCCCCGCGGGGTCGGTGCCGAAGTGCTGGTGGAACCAGTCGCCGGTCATGGGCGCCGCGCTGATCATGCCCACCGGCTCGTAGGTCTGCTGCCGGACCCCGTCGCTGCGCCCCTCCTGCCACGGCCTCATGCCCAGGCGGTCCGGCCAGGTGTAGCTGAAGCCCTTGCCCTTGATGCACACGAGTATGGCCCCGGAGGCGTGCTTGTGGGCCTTCGAGTACTGGCCGGTCTCGTACTGGGCGATCTTCATGTAGAAGTTGGCCCCGGCCATGTGCGGCTCCACCCGCCGGTAGCTGAACGAGCGCCGGTTGTCCCGGGGCAGCTCGCACGTGACGATGTCCGGTATGACGTTGGTGAGCCTCATGGCCAGGCCGCGCACCGGGTCCGCGTGGATGTCCTCCACGGGCTTGAAGTAGTCGTCGCCGCCCGCGAACCGCCGGGTGAACTCGTAGGGACAGTCCATGACGAACTCCGGGTCCCGGACGAGGTTGATGATGTTGGGCGCGGTGGTGGCGGCCAGGAGCAGGGCAGGGGAGGAAGTGGCGTTGACCACCCGGTGCCAGGCGTTCAACGGGATGCCGAAGAGCGAGCCCGGCCCCCACTCGAAGGTCTGCCTCGCGCCGCCGCCCTCGTGCCACACCTCGGTGGTGCCCCTGCCTTCCACCACGTAGTACGTCTCTTCGTAGAGGTGACGCTCGGCGTGCAACGCGCCCGCCCCCGGCACCTCCACCACGTACATGCCCCACAGGTGCTCGGTGCCCAGGAGCTGGATGGCCGTGCCGCGTCCGCCCAGCCGCTTCCACGGCGCCATGGGCAGGTCCTGGACCTTGTGGACCCCGATGTCCCTGTGGATGGGGACGCCCTGGTCCTCCATGAAGCGGTCGTAGGGCGACTTGGGGTTCTTCCACTTGCCGAACCCGGCCTTGCCCGTTACCGACGGCTCGTGGAACTCGAACAGTTCCGCGCCCGGTTCTACTCCCATGTCGTCCTCCCCGGTGGTTGTCCGCGGGGATGTTATCTTCGGCCCTGCCCGCGGTCAAGCGCGCGGGCCGCGGCTCGTCCGGGTGCGGCCCGGAACTCGGGGCCGCCGTGTCCGCACCGGGCCGCGCGGTGACGGCGCGCCCGCTGTCGCCGAGTTTCCGCGCTCTCGACGGATTTGATAGGGTCCCTGCTTTGATCTATAGTAGCGCCGCGCCGGAGCCGGCTCCCTCGGCGGGGCCGGGGCGCTTTCCCACGGGCATCGACGTTGGCGACCGCAGGAGGCAGCGGCGGCCCGCTGTCCGAAGAAGGAGTTGAGCCATGAAGGATGGATACCGCGTCATCGATTCGGACCGGCACATCATGGAGCCCTCGGACGTGTACGACAGGTACATGGACGCCAGGTTCCGCGGGCGGGTGAAGATCACCGGACCGAACCAGTCCGGCCGCTACGTGGACGGCAAGCCGGTGTCGGACTCCGACAAGCGCCCGGACCGCGAGACCGCCGACCACGGCTTCATCTTCGCCGGCAACCAGGGATGGCGCGACACCTTCGCGGAAGCCATCGCCGCGGGCTTCGACCCCGCGTCCAACGTCCGCGACATGGACCGGGAGGGCATCGACCTGAGCGTCCTGTTCCCGACCCTGGGCCTGTACGTCATGTGGCGCTCCGACATCGACCCGGAGCTCAGCGCGGCCATCTGCCGGGCCTACAACACCTGGCTCGCGGAGTATTGCGGCTACGACCCGTCCCGGCTTCGCGGCGTCATGCTGCTGCCCTTGCAGGACCCGGGCCGGGCGGTGGAGGAGTTGCGGCACGCGCGGGAGAAGCTCGGCCTGGTGGGGATCTTCTGGCGCCCCAACAAGCTCTGCGGCAGGACCCTGGCCAGCCCCGACTACTTCCCCATCTACGAGGCCGCCCAGGACCTGGGCGTCACCGTGTGCGTGCACGAGGGCGCGCGCACGGTGCTGGAGCAGGCGGGCGGCGACCGCTACAGCGAGTTCGGGCGCCACGTGGCCTGCCATCCCCTGGAGCAGATGCTCGCGTGCCTCAGCTTCTGCGCCGACGGCGTGCTGGAGCGTTTCCCCGCCCTCAAGGTCGCCTACCTGGAGTCCGGCTGCGGCTGGGTGCCCTACTGGCTGGAGCGCATGGACGAGCACTGGGAGCACGAGTCCCACGGCTCCGCCAGGACCACGCCGCACGCCCCCAGCTTCTACTTCCGGCGCCAGTGCTGGGTGAGTTGCGAGGCCGGGGAGGAGCTCGTGCCGAGCTTCGTGGAGCACCTGGGCAACGACCGTCTGACCATGGCCACGGACTATCCGCACAGCGACTGCATCGACAAGTTCCCCGACCTCACAGTGGGCGCCCTGAGCGCCAACGAGAAGCTGTCGGACGAGACGCGCCGCAAGATCCTGTGGGACAACCCGGCGCAGATGTACGGGCTGGGAGCCTAGGGGTGGCCAGGTTCCGCGTCGTCTATTGCGGCAGCAACGACGTTCCCGTAAGCCTCATCGAGCCCATACTGCGGGAGGCCGACGCGGAGCTGGCGCTCGCCAGGCCGTCCAGCGACCGGGAGGTGGCGGAGGCGGGACGCGGCGCCGACGGCATGATCTTCCACGGCGCCATCCCGTTGACCCGCGAGATCATCTCCGGCCTGGACCGCTGCAAGGTGGTGTGCCGCACCGGCGTGGGCGTGGACCGGCTGGACCTGGCGGCCGCGGCCGAGCGCGGCATCGTCGTCTGCAACGCCGCGGGCTGCAACTCCATCGAGGTGGCCGAGCAGATGATCGGGCTGCTCATCGCGGTGTCCCGCAAGCTGGTGCGCATGGACCGGTACGTGAGGGAGGGGCGCTGGCGCCGCCACAGCGCCGAGATCCACGCCTACCGCGGTCCGGTGTCGCGCATCGCGGGACGGACCCTGGGCATCGTGGGCCTGGGGCACGTGGGGCGTCAGGTGGCGCCCCGGGCCCAGGGCCTGAAGATGAAGGTCCAGGCAGTCGATCCTTACGTGGCGCCGGTCATCGCCGAGGCCATGGGGGTGTCGCTGGTGTCGCTGGACGAGTTGGTGCGGACCTCGGACGTCGTCAGCCTGCACGCGCCGCTGGCGCCGGCCACGCGCAAGATGTTCGGCAGGGACCAGTTCGCGGCCATGAAGGAGACCGCCTACCTCATCAACTGCGCCCGGGGCGGGCTGGTGGACACGGACGCCCTCTGCGAGGCGCTGGCCGCCAACCGGATCGCCGGGGCCGCGCTGGACGTCACCGACCCCGAGCCCATGCCCGCGGACCATCCCCTCCTCGCCCTGCCCAACGTCATCGTGACCTGCCACACCGCTGCCAACTCCGACGAATCCTACGTGGACTGCCAGACCCACGCCGCCAGGGAAGTGGCCCGGGTGCTCAGGGGCGAGCCTCCCACCACCGAGATCGAGGACCCGTGGCTGGTGGGCGAGGCCCAGGACCGGGGATTCGGCGGCGTCTGACCCCGCGGGGAACGGTCATCCTCCGGCCTTGCGCGCTTCCCGGATGGCGCGCCACAGCTTGGGCGCGGTGTAGGGCATGTCGATGTGGTCGATGCCCAGGGGCGCCAGCGCGTCCATGACGGCGTTGGCCACTGCCGGCGGCGCGCCGTTGGTGCCCGCTTCGCCCACGCCCTTGACCCCCAGGGGGTTGAACGGGTTGGGCGTGACCGTCTCGCCCAGGACCAGGGGCGGCATGTCGCCGGCGCGCATCACCGCGTAGTCCATGAGGGTCCCGGTGCGGGGCTGCCCGTCGTCGCCGAAGACCATCTGCTCGCGCAGCGCCTCGCCCAGTCCCTGGGCCACGCCGCCGTGGACCTGGGCCTCGACGATCATGGGGTTCAGCACCACGCCGATGTCGTCCACCAGCACGAGCTTCTCCAGGGTCGGCGCGCCGGTGTCGGCGTCGATGCGCACCAGCGCCACGTGGGCGCCGAAGCCCCATGCCTCGCGGTTGGGGTCGAAGAAGGCGGTCTCCTGGAGGCCCGGGTCCATCCCTTCCGGACGCCCTTGCCGTAGGCCGCGGCGGCCACCCGCCGCCAGTCCACGTTCCGGTCCGGCACCCCGGCCACCGCAAAGCCTCCGTCGGTCTGGACCACGTCGTCCGGGTCCGCCTCCAGCAGGTGGGCGGCAATGGCCCGGGCCTTGCGGACCAGCCGTTCCGCGGCGAGCCCCAGGGCGCCCCCGCCCATGACCGCGCTGCGGCTTCCGAAGGTGCCGGTGCCCTGCTGGATGGCGGTGGTGTCGCCGTGCCGCACCACCACCCGGTCCATGGGCAGCTTCAGCTTTTCCGCCGCCACCTGGGCGAACACCGTCTCGTGCCCCTGGCCGTGGGAGCTGGACCCGGTCAGCACCGTGACCTCGCCGGTGCGCTCGACCCGGACCGCGCCGCTCTCGAAACCGGCCCCTCCGCTGGGCTCCACGAATGTGGAGACCCCGACTCCCACGAGTTCGCCCCGGGCCTGCGCTTGGTCGCGCATCCGAACGAGAGCCTCGTAGTCCGACAGCCGCAGGGCCTCGGCAAGGGACTTGTCGTAGTCCCCGGAGTCGTACTCCACCCCCACGCCGGTGCGGTACGGGAACTGGTGCGGCTGGATGAAGTTCTTGCGCCGGATCTCCAGACGGTCCATGCCCAGGTCCCGGGCGGCCTCGTCCGCCAGCCGTTCGATGTTGAGCACCGATTCCGGCCGTCCGGCGCCGCGGTACGGCCCCGTGGGCACCGTGTTGGTGAAGACCCCCGCGATCTCCACCCGCACGTTGGGGATGCGGTAGCAGCCCGGGGCCATGACCATCATGCGCTGGGGCGGACCCGCGGTGGCGGAGTGCAGGTAGGCCCCGAGGTTGGCCACCACCCGGACCTTCAGGCCGAGCATCCTGCCGTCCCGGCTCAGGGCCAACTCGGAGGTCATGGCCTGGTCGCGTCCCTGGCAGGTGGTGAGGAAGTCCTCGCTGCGGGTGGCGACCCACTTGACCGGCCGGCCCAGCTCCATGGCCAGGCGGCACACCAGCAGGTCTTCCCGATAGACGCAGCCCTTGCTGCCGAAACCCCCGCCCACGTCCGGGGCGATGACCCGGATACGGTTCTCCGGGACGCCCAGCGAGTTGGCGAGGTCCGCCCGCGCCCGGTGCGGGCCCTGGGTCGAGAGCCACACGGTGAGCTCGTTGCGGAAGGGGTCGGGGTCCGCCAGCACGCCCCTGGGCTCCATGGACATGGCCACCTGCCGCGGGCTCCGGATGTGCATGCAGCAGACGTGGTCCGCCTCCGCGAACGCCTTGTCCACGTCGCCCCCCTCCCTGGTGAGCGTGTAGCACAGGTTCGTGCCGAGCTCCTCATGGGCCAGGGGCGCGCCGTCCTCCAGCGCGGCTTCCGCGTCGGTGACCACGGGTTGGGGATCGTAGTCCACCCGGACCGCGTCCGCGGCGTCTTCGGCCTCGGCCCGGCTCTCCGCCACCACCGCGGCCACCGGCGTGCCCACCGCGTGGACCGCGCCCCGGGCCAGCACCGGGTGGTGCGGGACGGCCATGCCCTTCACCGCCATGGGAACCCGGACGGCGAGACTTTCCACCTGGGCGCCGGTGAGCACCTGCGCCACGCCGGGCATGGCCGCGGCTTCGCCCGTGTCGATGGAGAGTATCCGGGCCTTGGGGTGGGTGCTCCGCAGGAACGCCACGTGGAGGATGCCCGGCAGCTTCACGTCGTCCACGTAACACCCCTTGCCGGTAAGCAGCGGCGGGTCCTCGACCCGAGTGACGGAAGCGCCGATGAGGCCGCCGGGGCTGTCTTGCTCTGTGCTCATGGATCATCCCTCGAAGGTTTTCGACCGCGGAGACGACGACTCCCCCTGACGGGGAGCCGCGCCGCGGACCAGCCGCCCGCCCTCGGGCCGCTTCCCCCTCGAGGAAACCCTGAACGACGCCCCCCGTTCGTCCCGAGCATGGCAAGTTCCCCCGTTCGTCCCGAGCGTAGCGAAGCAAAGAACCCCGTTCGTCCCGAGCGTAGTGAAGCGAAGAACCCCGTTCATCCTGAGCGTAGCGAAGCGAAGTCGAAGGATGCGCTTTCCCATGACCCTATCCCCGTCCGGCCGCGGCTTCGATGGCGCGGCCGGCGTACACCACCGCCATGTGGCGCTTGTACTCCTCGTCGGCGTAGGAATCGGGGTGGGGGTCGAGGCCGTCCGCGGCCCGGGCCGCAGCCGCGGCCGCGGTCTCCCGCGTCAGTTCCCGTCCCAGGAGGGCGGCTTCGGTTGCCGCGGCCCGCCGGGGCGCGCCGGCCACGCCGCCCAGCACCACCCGCGCCCCGGCGCAGACCCCGTTCCCGTCCACCCGCAGGGCCGCGGCCGCGCTCACCACCACGTACCCGGAAGCCGGGTGCGGCAGCTTGGCGTAGCTCGTTCCCGCGCCCGCGGGCGGCGCAGGGATGCGTACCTCCGTGAGGATCTCGTGCGGCGCCAGGGCGGTGGTGAAGAAATCCACGAAGAAGTCGTCCGCGGACACCACGCGCTCCCCCGCCCGGGAGGCGAGGACGAAGGCGGCGTCCAGGGCGGTCAGGGTCACCGGCAGGTCCGCGGCCGGGTCGGCATGGGCCGCGCTCCCTCCCAGGGTGCCCCGGTTCCGCACCTGCAGGTCGCCGATGACCGCGGCCGTGTCGGCCAGTCCCGGAACCGCGCGCCGCACGGTTTCCGACGCCGCCACTTCGGCGTGGGTGGTGAGGGCGCCCACCGCCAGGGCGCCGCGGTCCGTCCGGATGCCGCGCAGGCCGGGTATCCGGCGCAGGTCGATGAGGTAATCGGGCCGGGTGAGCCGGAGCTTCATGGCCGGGAGCAGGCTGTGCCCCCCGGCCAGGACCTTGGCGTCCTCGCCGTGTTCCTGCAAGAGGTCGAAGGCCTCCTCCAGGGACCGGGGCGCGTGGTATCCGAAGCTAGCCGGATGCATGACGTTCCCGCTCCTGCGCCGCGGCCCAACGGATGGCCTTGACGATGTTCACGTAGCCCGTACAGCGGCACAGGTTCCCTTCCAGGGCGTGGGCGATCTCCCGGTCGCCGGGGTCCGGGTTGGTCTCCAGCAGGTGGACGGCGGTCATCACCATGCCGGGCGTGCAGAAGCCGCACTGGAGCCCGTGCTGCTCCTGGAACGCCCGCTGCACGGGATGGAGGGCCGGGCCGGAGGCCAACCCTTCGATGGTGGCGACGGCTGCGCCGTCGGCCTGGACCGCCAGCACGGTGCAGGACTTCACCGCGGCCCCGTCCAGGTGGACCGTGCACGCGCCGCACTGGCTGGTGTCGCAGCCCACGTGGGCGCCGGTCAGCCCGAGGTGCTCGCGCAGGAAGTCGATGAGCAGGAGCCGCGGCTCCACCCGGGCCGCGTGGACCTTTCCGTTCACGGTGACGTTGATGGGCGTTGCGGCGTGTTCCATGGTCTCCTCGTGAAGGGTGCGGGAGCCCTCGCGGGCGTCGGTGGATCGATCCCGGGGACTTGGCCTCAGGGTTGCTCCACCACCGGCGCGGCCTGTTTCGACGCGGGTTCGGCGTGGCGCTCGGCGCGTCGGCCCGGCTGGCCGGTCCGCTTCCTGGGCCGCCGGCGTTCGTTGGCCGGGCGCGCGCTCCGTGACTCCGGCGTGTCCGCGCCCGTGCGCCGCTTCTTGCCCGGACGGGGGCTCGAAGGCCGCGGGATGGAGCGCCCCAGTATGGTCTCGATGGCCTCCACAGACCGGGCGTCCGCGGCGGTGGCGAAGCTCGTGGCCCGGCCCACCGCGGCCATGCGCGCGGTGCGGCCGATGCGGTGTACGTAGTCTTCGGGCGTGTAGGGGAGGTCGTAGTTGATCACGTGGCCGATGTGGTCGATGTCCAGGCCCCTGGCGGCGATGTCCGTGGCCACCAGGATCCGGTAACGGCCCCGCCGGAACCCCTCCAGCGCGGACCGGCGGCGTTCCAGCGACAGGTCCCCGTGGATGGCCGCGGCCCGGTGGCCGCTGCGCCGCAGGGTCTCTCCGATGAGGTCCGCCCGGCTCTTGGTGCGGGTGAAGACCAGCACCGACTCCCGGTCGTCCTTCAGCAGCGACAACAGCAGCGGCGTCTTGGCCCCGGGCGTGGTGTCGTGGAGGGTGTGGGTGACGCCGTCCGCGGGAGTCGCCGGCTTGGCCACCACCGCGTGGAACGGGTTGCGCAGGGACATGCGCGCGAGCTCGCGCAGGTCCGTGGCCAGCGTCGCCGAATAGAGGAAGCTCTGCCGCTCGGGCGGCAGGGCGTCGATGACCTGGTTCAGTTGGTCCGCGAACCCCATGTCGAGCATGCGGTCGGCTTCGTCCAGGACCACCACCTCCACGTCCCTGAGGTCCGCGGCGCCGTGCCACATGAGGTCCAGCAGGCGGCCGGGGGTGGCCACGACGATCTCCGGCCGCTGCCCGAGGCCCCGGACCTGCGCCTGCATGTCGGCGCCTCCCACCACCGCGGTGGCGTACACGCGCGACGAGCGGCCGAGCTGGTCGATGGTCTCCTGGATCTGGAACACCAACTCCCGGGTGGGGGCCAGGATCAGGCCCCGGGGCGGCCCTTCGGGGGAGCCTGCGAGCCGCTCCACCATGGGGACCACGAAGGCCGCGGTCTTGCCGGTCCCGGTCTGGGCGCAGCCGAGGACGTCCCGGCCCTGCAGGGCCGGGGGGATGGCCTTCGACTGGATGGGGGTGGGGGTGACGAAACCGATCCCGGCCAAGTCCTGGAGCAGCGGATCGGACAGACCGAAAGATTCGAAAGTGTCTGGAGTCGGCATGAATGGATGTTCCCTTGCTGGATGTCTTCGGTGATGAGAGGGTTCGACTGCCTTGCCCGGCGCGCTGCGGCCTCCGTTGCCGTCACCTTCCGTCAACGTGTTTCGTCAGCGCGGCTCGCGGCCATGAAGGGGGTAGGGTGTTTCGATGGGGTCGTCCGTGGCGGGCGGCTTGCAACCGCACCCGTTCCCGGCGCCTCCACGGGCGAAGGAGACGGTTGACAGAACCGCGCGTCGGCCGCCGCATGTGGGGCGCAGGACTCAGAAGTCGTCGTCGGGACGGGGTTGCGGACCGGGAACGATGTCGGCGATGTCCGGGTCTTCGTCGCCGCGCTCCGGCCGGCCTTGTCGAGCTTCCCTGCGCTCGGCGCGCCGCCTGGCCTTCTCCTCTTTCTTCTCCTGTTTCGCGCGTTCGCGCTGCCGCTTGGCGAACGTGGTTCGTGGTTGAGCCATTCCGCCAGTTTAGCGGTTCTTTGCGAGAACGCCAAACGGCGGCGTCGAAGGGCGCTTCCGGCAGTCGCATGGGAAGGGAAAGTTCCGGGAGTGATTCGGCCCCATCCGCAAAAGGGTCTTCCGGCTTTCGTGTGGGTAAAGGAGGGAAGGATGGACCCACCCCGTCATTCCCGCGAAAGCGGGAATCCACTTTCGGAGACTCTGAATCATTGCCCCCGTTCGTCCTGAGCGTAGCGAAGCGAAGTCGAAGGACGCGCTCCGTGGCAGGCGGGGTTTGGCGAGGTCGATCCGTGCAGGACGGGTGGGTTGACCGGGGGGACTACCGGCCCACGCGTATTTCTACTTCCCAGCCGCGGTGTCCTTCCCGGCGGAGGCGTCCCCGGCGGCCGGGTCGGGGGATGGGTCGCTGCTGTCCCGTCCGGATGCCGGAGACGGGATAATCGGGGAGGGGAAGCATGGCCATGCACTTCCCCTCGAACAGCACGCCGCTAGATTGGAAAAAGGGGATGACCTTCGTGAAGCCGTATCGCCTGTCTCGTCCGGGCAGAGCCTTCGGGTCCTCCGGGACCACCTCCACGAAGAGCTGGTTTCCCACATCCTCCCGGACGCAGGGCTCCCTGACGTGGAACAGCGCGCGGTCACCGAGATAGACGTCGAAGTGGGAGCGCGCCGCAGGCTCTCCGGACACCACCCGTTGGTACGTGGTCCGGTAGAACTCCACCAGGTCGTCCGTACCTGCGGAATCATACAGGAACACCTGTTCGTTCCCGGGTGTGAGCAGGGCGTCGCTCTCCACCCGGTCGCGGGTGAGGATGAAGTCCGCAGCGCGGGCCGCGGCTTCCATGTCCGGGAAGTGTGTCGAGGCGCTTTCTACGGGATAGTGTCTCCAGAGCTCTTCCGTGTGGAGGGGTTTCGCCAGGATGCTTCCGGCGAGATAGTATCTCGATACGTATCGAAACAGGTAGTGCGGATGCAGGGCCTGCCAGGACCATTCCGGCTCGACGGACGCAAGGATCAGGACCACCTTTCCCCGCGTGGTTTCGCGGATGGTCCCGAATTCGGCCAAGGCAGCCTGTTGGAGCTCGGCCGTCTTGGCGTCCAGGCGCCCTCGTCGGTCCATCTGGAAGGCGGAGACGACGAAGGCGAGCAGCGCCGCAACGGCAAGGCCGACCACCGGACCACTCCCCCAGCGCTTGCGGAGGTACAGCAGGAGCAGCGAGTAGAACGCCAGCGGCACGCCCACGTAGAACAGGGCCTCGTGGGCGTAGTGTGCATTGTTGCTCATGGGCAGGGCCCAGAAGAACCCCGACAGGGCAAGGGTGGCCACAAGCATGCGGCTCCGCCGGGCCAACAGCGGCCCCGCAAGGCGCACGACGGTCGTGGTTGCGACCATGACCATCAGCAGCGCCGGGAGGGCAACCCACAACCGCAGCCCCGAAAAGACGACGGACGCCGAAAAGGGAGCGGAGGAAAACCACTCCAGCAGATCGACTCCCCAGTCGGTGAGCATGAAGGGAACGGACGCCACGCAGACACGGAAGAACTGCCGTCGCAGGAAGCGCAGCCACCACCCAGGATCGAAGGAGGCGTCCAGGTACTGGCCCAGTCCGGTCCGGCCGAGCATGGACCGGACTGACGGCAGTTCTGTCACCGCGGTCTGGCCTCCGAACGCGGCGTACTCGTTGGCGAAGTTGAAACCCAGGACGACCGCGCCGAACAGCACCGAGAACACGCCCAGCGCCGCGTAGCGGCTGCGCAACACCGCCCCCGCAGCCGAGCGCACACGCGGCCACGGCGCGGTCCCGTCCTTCCACCCCCGGATCGCCTCGCTCGCCGTACCCAGGATGAGGAACGGCAGCAGGAAGGCATATACGCGCCACCCCAGCAGCAGCGCGACGCAGGTCCTGGCCAGCAACTGGCGGAACCGCCCCTCCTGCACGAACACCACCATGCCGTGGAAGACCAGCATCACCGCGAACAGGTCCACGCTGAACTCCACGGAAACCGCGTCGCCGTGGAACAGCATGTAGTAGGAGGAGAAGGCCGGGAGGGTGGCGGCCAGGGCGATCCATCGGTGGGAGGTGATCCGTGCGAGGGAATGGAAGGCCAGGAGCGCGGCGGCGCTGAACAACAGCAGCATGAGCATGCGGGCGGCCAGGATCCTGGCGGACAGGTCGTTTCCGAAGGGAAGGATGGCGAGCTTGATCAGCGCGTATCCGCCGACGGGAAAGCGACTGTACATCTCGTATTTGGGGGCGTCGCCCGATCCCTGGCGACGCCCCACGAACAACCGGAAATGGTGATCGGGCGACAGGTTCTCGGCGATGGTCAGGTTCTTCGAGGAATTCCAGTCATGGGAGCCGGGGCGGTAGAAGTATCCCTTGTCGAAGCTGCACAGGAACAACGTGGACAGGGCGAGCAGCAGCAACAGCAGGGTGAGGCGTTCAGGCCGGAACCGGGGGAGGGGGGCAGGATGGTCTGTCTCCATCTTCTTCCAGAAAACGGGCGGTTCACTTCTTGAATCCCATCTTCTGCCTCAGAAAAGCCCGTATGCTCCGCCTTGGAGCGAGGCACTCCTCCACACGGTCCTCCGGAGGCCGCTCCAGCGACGCCGTTTCCTTCGGATTCCCGGTGGAGTTCCGGACCAGTTCCTCGTGGAAGAAATCCGCGGCGTTGGCAAAGATGTTGATGACGAGATGACGGAGGAGCACCTCATGGCCGTGTCTTCGCAGGCTGATGCGGGACGGGATCCCCCGGGCGCGCAATTCGTCGTGGAGCGCCAGGGACTGGTCGGGATGGGTCACACGGTCCTGCGTTCCCGCCATGATCATGGTGGACGACCGGAGGCCGGCCGCCAGGCTGCACGGGTTGATCTTCGCGCCCTTGGCCAGGAGTTCCGCGGCGTCCCGCGCTCCCATATGGCGACATTCGATTCTCTGAAGGTCGGGAAAACTGGAAGTAGCCAACGGCTCTTCTGTCCATGTGTTTTCGAAGACTTCCCCGATGTCGTGCTCATGCCGTGAAACGACGACGGTTTCCCGGCCGCTACGTGTGTTGAACCGGACCAGGGCGACGACGTCGCGGTTATGGTTCGACAACGCGAGCAGGTCCCCGTTTTCGTCGGCGAGCGTGACGGATTTGAAACTGGTCTCTGACGGATCGTAGGAAACGGTGCTCCGCCAGCCTGACGCCGTGCTTTCGTCGGGTATTTCAAGGTGGGATGGATCCGAATCCGCGGGATCCCAGCGGAGGCGCGCAACGATCCGTCCTGCGTAGTCGAAAAGGTGACCCTTGATTTCATCGCTCTCGTCGCCCATCCATTCGCAGTGGTTCTCGGGCAGCAGGTCCAGTTCACATCTGTAGAGTCCACGAGTCCCACGGCCCCTTTCGACGCCGGAGATTACCAGCTTCCCGTTTCCTCCCGGGTCCCGTAACAGGATCTTGATGCCTTTCATGTTGGCGGGAGTCATGTCTTCCGGCCTGTTGTCGGCCATGCGGCGCCGACTTCCGTCCAGTTGGATCCTGTACAGACGACCCTTCCGCACACCGAACAGTTCGTCCCTGTCGGTGCGGCGGGACCAGTTGATCCGTCGGAGCCGGAGCGGCGACAGGTCGCGGTAGTTCCCGAGCCCGGCCTCGTCGATCTCGTGGACCACGACGTGGTAGCGAGCGGGCCAGGGGCTTTGGCCGTCGGGCAGCCGCCCGTAAACCAGAACGTGGTTGCCGGAGGGGGACAGGACGTAATCCCGTTTGGATACCAGTCGATCGACGAACTCGTAGCCTGGTTCCCGGGCGTCGCACGGAAGGGCAAGGGAAAGGACGAGGAGGCTCGCCAGACCGGCGCTCGTCAGCGCAAGTGACGCAAGTCCGATTCTGCAACCGGTCGCGTTCATGGTCCGGGGCATCTGCGCGTCGGTCGGGCCGCGGGCGCTTGCCGGCGCTACTTCATCAGCCGGCGCACCCGCTCGGGGCTCATGGGAAGCTCCCGGGCCACTACGCCCACCGCCTGACGCAGCGCCGCGGCCACGGCCGGGGCCACCGGCGCAAGGCCTCCCTCGGCCATGCCCTTGCTGCCGAAGGGGCCGGGGCCGTCGCCGTTCTCGATCAGCACCGAGTCGAACACCGCGGGCAGGTCCTCGAACCGGGGCAGCGCATAGTCGATGGCGCTGGGGTTCAAGAGCAGGGCGCCGTCGAACACCTGTTCTTCCGTAAGCGTGTTGCCCAGGCCGAACATCACCGAACCCTGCTCCTGCCCCTCGCATCGGAGCGGGTGCATGGCCCGTCCCACGTCGGCCGCGGACACGTAGCCGAGGCAGCGCACGCGGCCGGATTCAGGGTCCACCGCAACCACCGCGATGCCGGCGTTGATCTCCCAGGTGCGGATGTCGATGCGTTCCCGGGTGAGCGCCGTGTCCATGCCCCGGCCCGCCAGCGCGCCCGCGGCGCCTTCGGCCAACTCCTCCAGGGTCAGCACCGGCTCGCCGCCGCTGGTGAACGCGTCGTCGGCGAGGGAAAGGCTCCGGGGGTCCCGGTCGGACAGTGCCGCGGCCTTTTCCAGCAAGAGTTCCCGCAACTCCTCGGACGCGCGCTTCACCGCGTTGCCCATGAGCACGGTGATGCGGCTGCCATAGACGCCGGAGGCCCCGGGCGTCGCGCCGGTGTCGTACGGGGCGATGGAGATCCGGCCCAGATCGACCCCGAGGGTATCGGCGGCGGTCTGGGCCAGCACCGTCTTGGCGCCGCCGCCGATCTCCGGGGCGTTGGCATGCACGGTGAAGGCGGCGTCGCGCTGGAAGACCACCCGGGCCTGGTACCGGGTGGTGGACAGGTCCTTGATGCTGCACGCGGCGCCGACGCCGACCCGCTCCCCCTCCCGGCCCAGGGACTCCGGGGCCCGGCTCCGTCGAGTCTCCTCGAAGCGGTCCAGGCAGGCCCGCAGCGTGTCGCGGGGGTCGCCGTCCAGCGGGGGGCCGCCCAGGGCGTACCGCTCGCCGGAGCGCAGCAGGTTCTTCAGGCGGAACTCCACCGGGTCGTAGCCGAGTTCGGCGCAGATGTGGTCGGTGTGGGCCTCGCAGGCCCACCCGAGTTGCACGCTGCCGATGCCCCGGAACGCGCCCGCGGGGACCTTGTTGGTGTACACCGAGTAGCAGTCGGCCCGGGCGTGGCCCACCCGGTACGGCCCCACGGACCGGAACGCCGCCTTGCGGGTGACCTGGATGCCGAAGTCGGCGTACGCGCCCGTGTCCAGGTAGATCCGGGTCTCACGGCAGAGCAGCGTGCCGTCCTCCCGGAGCCCGGTGCGCATCTCGATCTCCGCAGGGTGGCGCCGGGCGGTGAAGGCGGTCTCTTCCATGGACAGGCGGAGTTGCACGGGCGCCCCCGAAGCCGCGGCGGCGAGCACCGCCAGGTGCTCCACGCTGATGTGGCCCTTGGAGCCGAAGCCCCCGCCCACGTAGGGGACCTTCACGATGACCCGGTCCGGGTCGAGTCCGAACATGCGCGCGAGCTCGTCCCGCACCGGAAAGGGGGCTTGGGACGAGGTATGGACCGTGACGGACTCGCGGTCCACCACCGCGATGGCGCAGTGGGGCTCCATGGGGTAGTGGAACAGTGACGGGAAGGAGAAGCGGTCTTCGACCACGCGGGCGCTCTCCCGGAACGCCCGCTCCGGGTCGCCCTGGACGAAGTGGGTGCCGCCGCAGTTGTTGTGCGCGTAGTCGTAGTCGAAGTCGTCGGCGCCCTCCCGGTCGTAGTCGGCGTCCCGGTCGTGCACCAGCACGCCTCCCTCCAGGGCCGCCCTCATCTCCGCCACCTGGGGCAACGGGGTGTAGCGGACCCGGGTCCGGGCCGCCGCTTCCACGGCCGCGGTCTCGTCGTCGGCCACCACCAGGGCCACCGGCTCGCCCTGGAACCGCACCTTCCCGTGGGCCAGCACCGGGCGGTCCTTGACCGCCTGGCCGTAGGGCCTGACGGCGCGAAGGCAACCGAGCCGGCTCCGGTCGAGGGTGTCGTGGGTCACGATGGCGCGCACGCCTTCGACCTTGCGCGCGTCGTCGAGGTCGAACCCGTCGATGCGCGCGTGGGCGTGGGGACTCGCCACCAGTCGGGCGAACTTCATGCCCGGGACCGCGAGGTCCGCGGTGTACATGGCGGTTCCCGTGACCTTTTCGTCCGCGTCGAGGCTGCGTACCGACCGGCCCACGTATTTCGTCGGAGGGTGCTCCATGCCCCTTTCTATACAGGACCCGCGGCGGTTTCGGAACCGGGTTCGCCCGGACCCGCGGCCCGCCGACGCCGCCCGCGGACCAAGGGCGCGGCAGGCGTAGCGGAAGCGTCCATACGTTGCTAGACTTGCGGACGACTCGCCGGAACGAGCCGGGCCCGCCTCAGAGCGTTCGGGAGATTCGCGCGGTCGTCGAGCGGCAGGCCGCGCCCCGTTTCCTCGACAGGGAAAGCGCTAGTGTGCTGTCCCGGAAATAAGAGAAACTGACCTCCAGTGGATGAAATGGGGGCATGGCTGGACTCCTTCCGGGCTCTTCAGGCTTTCGTGTGGGCGGGGTGCACGGGTGTACGTGCAAGCAGGGTGTCACAGGTGAGCGTACCCTCCCCCTTGAGGGGGAGGGACAGGGAGGGGGGTACGGCGGGGTTGCGGGGAGGAGTCCTCTACACGGACCGGCCAACCCGTTTCAGCCGTCTGTGCGTTGGTGCTGGCGCCCATGGGTCCGGTGGCGCGGAGACCCCCCCTCCCTAACCCTACCCCTCAAGGGGGGAGGGGATCGGAATTCTCCGCTGTGAGGGGATCGGAGTTCCCTGCAATACCGAACCGGGGGCAGTAAGGTGGAAATCGGACTTCCTCGCATGGGAGGGAGTGTGATAACCCACACGAAATCCCGAAGCACCTCCTTTCGCAGCTTCAGCCATGATTATACCGCTCATCTGTGGAACAGCACACTAGCTACGGAAAGTCGGTCTATGGTATTCCGGCTTGTTTCGGGTATCGGGAAGACGGGCGCGGGTCTTCGCGCAGAGGGTTGTTCGACATGAAACAACGATACCAGGGACTCTACGATCCGGCGTACGAACACGACGCATGCGGCGTGGGCGTGGTGGCCAACCTCGACGGCCGGAAGTCCCATGACATCATCCGCAACGCCGTCGGCGTCCTCATCAACCTCGAGCATCGCGGCGCCTGCGGGTGCGACCCCCACACGGGGGACGGCGCCGGCATCCTGTTCCAGATCCCCCATGCGTTCTTCCGCCGCCATTGCGGTCTGACGGGCATCTCCCTGCCGGATGCGGGCGGCTACGGCGTCGGCATGGTCTTCCTGCCCGAGGGGACGGAGCAGCACCGGTGGTGCGAACGGGTGGTGGAGGAGAGCGTCCGGGACGAAGGCCAGGAGTTCCTGGGGTGGCGGGACGTGCCGGTGGACTTCACCCAGGCGGGGGAGGTGGCCGGCCAGGTGGCGCCGCTGATCCGGCAGTTCTTCGTTGGCCGGGGCCGGGCCGCGGACGCACAGGACCGGTTCGAGCGCAAGCTGTACGTCATCCGCAAGGTCATCGAGAACGCGGTGGACGCGGGACTCCCCCCCGAGTGCCGGGACGACTTCTACGTCTCCAGCCTGTCCAGCAAGACCATCGTTTACAAGGGCCTGTTGCGGGCGGACCAACTGGACTCCTTCTACCGGGACCTCTCCGACGAGTCCATGGTCTCGGCCCTGGCCCTGGTCCACTCCCGCTACAGCACCAACACCCTCGGCTCCTGGCGGCTCGCCCACCCCTACCGCATGTTGTGCCACAACGGCGAGATCAACACGATCCGGGGGAACCAGAACTGGATGCGCGCCCGCGAAGCCTTGTTCTCGTCGCCCCTGTTCGGGGACGACATGGCCAAGCTGCGCCCCATCATCCGCGAGGGGGCCAGCGACACCGCGGGGTTCGACAACGCCCTGGAGCTGCTGGTGGCCACCGGCCGCTCGTTGCCCCACGCCCTGATGATGATGATCCCCGAGGCCTGGGAGAACCACGAGGGCATGTCCGAGGAGAAGAAGGCGTTCTATGCCTACCACGCCTGCCTCATGGAGCCTTGGGACGGCCCCGCCCTCATCGCGGCCTGCGACGGCGACCGGGTGTGCACGACGCTGGACCGCAACGGCCTGCGGCCCTTCCGGTACCTCGTCACCGAGGACGACTTCATCGTGGGAGCCTCGGAGGCCGGGGTGCTCGACATAGCGCCCGAGCGCATACGGACCCGGGGCCGGTTGCAGCCCGGGCGCCTGCTGCTGATCGACACGCTGGCGGGCCGCATCATCGACGACCATGAGATCAAGCACGAGGTCAGCACCCGCCGACCCTACGGCCGGTGGCTGTCGGAAGAGATGGTGACGCTGGCCGACCTGCCCGAGCCGGAGGACCCGCCGGGGCTCGACCCGGAGACCCTGTCGGAACGCCAGCGGGCCTTCGGGTTCACCAGCGAAGAGCTGAAGATCCTCGTGGAACCCATGGCGCTCCGGGGAGAGGAGCCCATCGGCTCCATGGGCAACGACGCCCCGCTCGCGGTCCTGTCCGACCGGCCGCAGTTGCTCTTCCACTACTTCAAGCAGCTCTTCGCGCAGGTGACCAACCCTCCCCTGGACGCCATCCGCGAGGAGCTGGTGACCGCCTTGCAGACATCCCTCGGCTCGGAGAAGGACCTCTTCGCGGAGACGTCGGAGCACTGCCGCCATCTCCGGTTGGAGCGGCCGATATTGTCCAACCGCGAACTGGCCCGCATCGAGGCCCTCGACCGTCCCGGGCTGAAGGCCGAGACCCTTGCGGCGGTGTTCCCGCGCAGCGCTCCCACCGGCGCGCTGGCGGAGGCGGTGGACGCCCTGTGCGCGGAGGCCGGCCGGGCCATCGAGGAAAGGGGCGCCACGGTGCTGGTCCTGTCGGATCGGGGCGTCGGCCCGGACCGGGTCCAGATCCCCAGCCTCCTGGCCACCGCGGCCGTCCACCACTACCTCATCCGGGAGGGACTGCGGACCAGCGCCGCCCTGGTGGTGGAGTCGGGGGAGCCGAGGGAGGTCATGCACTGCTGCCTCCTCATCGGTTACGGCGCCAACGCGGTGAACCCCTACCTGACCCTGGAGACGGTCGAATGGATGTGCCGGGAGGACGGGCTGGGCGGTCCGGAACTCTCCGGGGAGCAGGCGCGGAAGAACCTGGTCAAGGCCCTGTGCAAGGGCGTGCTGAAGACCATGTCCAAGATGGGCATCTCCACCATCAAGTCCTACCACGGGGCGCAGATCTTCGAGGCCATCGGCCTGAAGCAGTCGGTCATCGACAGGTACTTCACCTGGACGGCTTCCCGCATCGAGGGCATCGGCCTGGACGAGGTGGAGCGGGAGTACCGCCAGCACCACCGGCAGGGCTATCCGGAGCGGCCCGCGGCCGCGCCCCCCGGCCTGGACGTGGGCGGCTATTACCAGTGGCGCAAGGATGGCGAGCACCACCTGTTCAACCCCCAGACCGTGGCGCTGCTCCAGGACTCCACCCGCACCGGCGACTACGACCTGTTCCGGGAGTACGCGGAGCAGATCGACGACCAGACCCGGCAGCTCGGGACGCTTCGGGGCCTGTTCGAGTTCCGGCCCATGCAGCCGCCGCTGCCCCTGGGCCAGGTGGAGCCGGCGTCGGAGATCGTCAAGCGGTTCTCCACCGGGGCCATGTCCTACGGCTCCATCAGCAAGGAGGCCCACGAGACCCTGGCCATCGCCATGAACCGCATCGGCGGCCGGAGCAACTCGGGGGAGGGAGGGGAGAGCCCGGAGCGCTACCATCCCGACGCCAACGGCGACTGGCGCAACAGCGCCATCAAGCAGGTGGCGTCCGGGCGGTTCGGGGTCACCAGCAACTACCTGGTCAACGCCACCGACCTGCAGATCAAGATGGCCCAGGGGGCCAAGCCCGGCGAGGGCGGCCAGTTGCCCGGGCACAAGGTGTTCGAGGAGATCGCGCGGGTGCGCAAATCGACTCCGGGGGTGGGGCTCATCTCCCCGCCGCCGCACCACGACATCTACTCCATCGAGGACCTGGCCCAGCTCATCCACGACCTCAAGTGCGCCAACGACCGGGCCCGCATCCACGTCAAGCTGGTGGCCGAGGTCGGGGTGGGCACCGTGGCCGCGGGCGTCTCCAAGGGCAAGGCCGACGTGGTGCTCATCAGCGGCTACGACGGCGGCACCGGCGCTTCGCCGGAGTCCTCCATGAAGCACGCGGGCATCCCTTGGGAGCTGGGCGTCGCCGAGACCCAGCAGGTGCTGGTGCAGAACGACCTGCGGGGCCGCATCGTCGTGCAGACGGACGGGCAGCTCAAGACCGGCAGGGACGTGGCCATCGCCTGCCTGCTGGGCGCCGAGGAGTTCGGGTTCGCCACCACCGCACTGGTGGTCAGCGGTTGCATCATGCTCCGCAAGTGCCACCTCAACACCTGCTCCGTGGGCGTGGCCACGCAGGACGCGGAGCTCAGGAAGAAGTTCACCGGCAAGCCGGAGCACGTCATCCACTTCATGATGTTCGTGGCCGAGCAGATGCGGGAGATCATGGCCCGCCTGGGGTTCCGCACCGTCAACGAGATGGTCGGGCGCACGGACTGCCTCGACACGCGCATGGCCATCGACCACTGGAAGGCAAAGGGACTCGATTTCTCCCGGCTCCTCACGCTCGTGGAGGCGCCGGCCCGGGTGGCCCGGTACCGTCGCCAGGCCCAGGACCACGGGTTGGACAAGAAGCTCGACCAGCGCCTCATCGAAGCGGCCAGGGAAGCCCTGGAGGAGCGCCGGCCCGTGGCGGTGCGCCACGAGATCCACAACATCGACCGGACGGCCGGGGCCATGCTCAGCGCCGAAGTGTCGCGCCGCTACGGCGAGGAGGGGTTGCCCGAAGGCACCATCCGGGTGCGCCTCTACGGCTCCGCGGGCCAGAGCTTCGGGGCGTTCCTGGCCCCGGGCGTTTCGTTCCTGCTCGAAGGGGAGTCCAACGACTACACAGGCAAGGGACTGTCCGGCGGGCTCATGGCGGTGTACCCGCCGGAGGACGCCGGGTTCGACCCCGCGGAGAACGTCATCATCGGCAACGTGGCCCTCTACGGCGCCACCGGGGGCCGGGCCTTCTTCCGCGGCCTCGCCGGCGAGCGTTTCGCCGTCCGCAACAGCGGCGCCGAGGCCGTGGTGGAAGGCGTCGGCGACCACGGCTGCGAGTACATGACCCGCGGCTGCGTGGTGGTGATCGGACCGGTGGGCCGCAACTTCGCCGCGGGCATGAGCGGCGGCGTGGCCTACGTGCTCGACGAGCGCGGCGTCTTTCCCGGACTGTGCAACCGCGGGATGGTGGACCTGGAGCCGTTGGAGAGCGAAGAGGACGTGGAGCACGTCCGGGGCTTGGTCGAAGCCCACGTGCGCCACACCCGCAGCGACCGCGGCCGGTACGTGCTGGACCGCTGGCCGGACCTGCAAGGGTCGTTCGTGAAGGTCATGCCGGTGGACTACCGCCGGGCCTTGCAGGAGATGGCGGCCCGTGAGGCGGAACCGGCCGACGCCGGGCGCGAGCGCCCCGCGGGGACCGCGGCGTCCGCTCCGGCGTGAACGGGCGGGGCGCGTCGGTCGAGGGACCAAGGACAGGGGACGACTCCGGGCATATGGGCAAGATCACGGGATTCATGGAATACGAGCGGGGCAGGACCGCGTACCGGGACCCCCTCGAACGTCTGAAGGACTGGAACGAGTTCGTGCTTCCCATGCCTGCGGAAGCGCTGCGGGAGCAGGGCGCCCGCTGCATGGACTGCGGCATCCCCTTCTGCCATACCGGCGCGCCCATGGGGAAAGGCCCGGGCGCGTCGGGCTGTCCGCTGAACAACCTCATACCGGACTGGAACGACCTGGTGTACCGGGACCACTGGAAGGAAGCCCTGGACCGGTTGCACAGGACCAACAACTTCCCCGAGTTCACCGGGCGCGTCTGTCCGGCGCCCTGCGAGGGGTCTTGCGTCCTGGGCATCAACGACAGCCCGGTGACCATCAAGACCATCGAGTGCGCCATCGTCGATCGGGGCTTCGAGGAGGGGTGGATCCGGCCGGAACCGCCTACGGAGCGGACCGGCAAGCGCGTGGCGGTCATCGGCTCCGGCCCCGCGGGCCTGGCGTGCGCCGCCCAGCTCAACCGCGCGGGACATCGGGTCACGGTCTATGAACGTTCGGACCGGCCCGGCGGACTGCTCATGTACGGCATTCCCAACATGAAGCTCGACAAGGAGAAGGTCGTCCGGAGGCGCCTGGAGCAGATGGAGGCCGAGGGGGTCGTCTTCGAGACCGGGGTGGAGGTGGGCAAGGACCTGCCCGGGGACGAGCTGCCGCGGGAGTTCGACGCGGTGGTGGTCTGCACCGGCGCCACCAAGCCCAACGACTTCCTGCGCAACGCTCCGGGCCGCGGCCTGCAAGGCGTCCACTTCGCCATGGAGTTCCTCCACGCCAACACCCGGAGCCTGCTCGACTCGGGCCATGCGGAGGGGGGCCATGCGGACGGCGGCTTCCTTTCGGCCCGGGACAAGCACACCGTGGTCCTGGGGGGCGGCGACACCGGCACCGACTGCGTGGGCACGGCCCTGCGCCACGGGTGCCGCACCATCCGGCAGTTCGACGTGGTTCCCCAGCCGCCGCGGGAGCGCGCCCCCGGCAACCCGTGGCCGCAATGGCCGGTGGTCCACAAGCTGGACTACGGCCAGGAAGAGGGCCGGGCGCGCTTCGGCGACGACCCCCGGCGCTACTGCACCAACACGGTGGAGTTCCTCGACGACGGACATGGCCGGGTCCGGGCCCTGCGGACCATCGACCTCGACTGGGACAGGCCGGCCGACCGCGCGCCGTTCAGCCCGGTGGAAGGTACGGAGAAGGAATGGCCCGCGGACCTGGTGCTCCTGGCCATGGGGTTCTCCGGCCCCGAAGACGAGGTCCTCGCGCAACTCGGGGTCGAGCGGGACGCCCGCTCCAACGCCCGGGCCGAATACGGCAAGTACGTCACCAACGTGGAGAACGTGTTCGCCGCGGGCGACGCGCGCCGGGGCCAGAGCCTGGTGGTGTGGGCCATCCACGAAGGACGGGGCGCGGCCCGGGAGGTGGACCGCTACCTCATGCACGCCACGGACCTGCCCTGAAGCCCCGGCGCGTCCGCGGGTCCCGGCAGCTCCGGTCCCGGCGTCTCCGTTTCGTCGAACGAGGAAAGGATCCCATGTCGGACATCAGGAAATCGGATCAGCGCTGGCAGTCGGACGTCATCGTGGACCTCATCCGGCTCTACGACATCCCCTACGTGGCCCTCAACCCGGGGGCCAGCTACCGGGGCCTCCACGACTCCCTGGTGAACTACGGCGAGAACGATCCGGAGATGCTCCTGTGCAACCACGAGAAGGTCGCGGTGCAGATCGCCCACGGCTACGCCAAGGCGTCCGGCAAGCCCATGATCGCCATCGTGCACGACGTGGTGGGGCTGCTGCACGCGCCCATGGGCATCTACTACGCCTACATCGACCGCTGTCCGGTGTTCGTCATCGGCGCCACCGGCCCCATGGACGAGAAGTACCGGCGCCCCTTCATCGACTGGATCCACACGGCCTTCGCCCAGGGCGACGCGGTGCGCAGCTTCACCAAGTGGGACTACCAGCCCGGCAGCATCCACGGCGTGCCGGACTCCTTCGCCCGGGCCTACTCCATCATGATGAGCGAGCCCCAGGGACCCATCTACATGTGCTACGACTCGGCGTTGCAGGAGAGTCCGCTCACCGAGGAGGTGGCGGTCCCGCCGGCGTCCGCGGTGAAGGTGCCGTCGCGCATGGCGCCGGAGCCCGCGGCCGTGGCCCGGGCGGCCGAGATGCTGGTGGAGGCGGACAACCCGTTGCTGCTCACCGAGTACGCCGGGCGCATGCCCACGGGTTTCGGTCCCACGGTGGAGCTGGCGGAGACCGTGGGGGCGTCGGTGTTCGACATCTGCAAACGGCTGGGCTTCCCCAACCGCCACCCCCTCGGCATGAGCTTCCACCCGGACGCCTTCACCGGCGTGGACCTGGTGATGGCCCTGGACGTGGTGGACTGGACCCGGGGCTCCCACCGGCTCAACACCCGGACCCGCGAGATCACGGTGGTGACCGCGTCGGACTGCAAGTGGGTGGACGCGGGCTTCGCCGACATCGAGATCAGCAAGTGGGCCACCGACTACAACAAGCACAACAACTGGGACCTGCGCGTCCTGGGGGACACCGCCCTCACCATCCCCGAGCTCACCCGGGCGTGCGGCGCGCTCATCGAGGCCGACCCCGCGCTGCGGGAACGGGTCGAGGCGCGCAAGCGGAGCCTGGCGGAGAAGCATGAGCGCCAGTGGCGGAAGTGGCAAGAGCAGGTCCGGGCGGAGATGGACCGCCTGCCCATGACCGAGTCCCGGCTGGCCTGGGAGGTGTGGCGGGAGATCGAGCACGAGGACTGGGTGCTGACCGCGGGGACCCTGAAGGACTGGGTCCAGAAGATCTGGGACTTCGACCGACCCTACCGGCATCCGGGCCGGGAGCTCGGCACCGGCACCCAGATCGGCATGTCCATCGGCGTGGCCTTGGCCCACAAGGGGCAGGGGAGGCTGGTGGTGGACCTCCAGCCGGACGGCGACCTGATGTTCGACCTGGGCGCGTTGTGGATGCCGGTCAAGTACGACATCCCCATGCTCGTGGTCATGTACAACAACCGGGCCTACTACAACGACTGGGCGCACCAGATCCACATGGCGCACCAGCGCGGCACCGACCCGTCCCGGGCCTGGATCGGCATGGACCTGGAGGCGCCGCCGCCGGACTTCGCGCACATCGCCCGGGGCATGGGCTGGTACGCCGAAGGCCCCATCGAGGACCCCGCGGAGGTGGGGCCCGCGCTCCGCCGCGCCATCGAGCAGGTCAAGGCCGGCAAGCCCGCGCTGGTGGACCCCATCGTCTGGCGCCGGGACATCGACGCCTGACCGGCGTTGCGGGCGGTTGCGCGGCCGGGACCCGGTCCGCGGCGCGAGGAGAGGAACGAGACATGAGCGAGCCGGCAGGGACGGAAACCCCCGGGATCCGGAAGTCCGACCGCAAGTGGCAGTCGGACGTCATCGTCGACATGATCAAGCGGTACGGGTTCGAGTACATCGTGCTCAACCCAGGGGCCAGCTACCGGGGTCTCCACGACTCGCTGGTGAACTACGGCGAGAACGACCCGCCCATGATGCTGTGCAACCACGAGAAGATCGCGGTGCAGATGGCCCACGGCTATGCCCGGGCCACCGGCAAGCCGATGATCGCCATCGTCCACAACCTGGTGGGGCTGCTGCACGCGCCCATGGGCATCTACTACGCCTACCTCGACCGGGCGCCCGTCTTCATCATCGGCGCCACCGGTCCCATGGAGGAGCCCAAGCGCCGTCCGTTCATCGACTGGATCCATTCGGCCAGCGTCCAGGGCGAGGCCATCCGCCACTACGTGAAGTGGGACTCCCAGCCCACCACCGTCGACGCCGTGCCGGGGGCCTTTGCCCGGGCCTATTCGGTGATGATGAGCGGCAAGCAGGGACCCATCTACATGTGCTACGACGCCGGCCTCCAGGAGGCGGTCCTCGACCGGGACGTGGCGCTGCCGCCGGAGGACGCCGCGCGCGTGCCGGCCCCGGTGATGGCCGACCCCGGGGCCCTGGAGCAGGCCGCGGACACCCTGGCCGCGGCCCGGCGTCCGGTCATCGTGGCGGACTTCGCCGCGCGTCCGCCCCACGGCTGGGACCACGTGGTGGAACTGGCCGAGACCCTGGGCGCCGCGGTGTGGGACTGCGACTCCCGCCTGAACTTCCCGAGCGGTCATCCCCTGAACCTGAGCATGGACGGCGAAGGCTGCTACAAGGACGCGGACGTGGTGCTGACGCTGGACGTGGCGGACTTCGAGAAGCCCACCCACGTGCGCGACATCGCCACGCGCACGGTGGTCAGCATGGTGCCGGAGGACGCCGCCTGGATCGACATCGGCTACACCGACATGGAGATCAGCAAGTGGGCCATGACCTACGCCCGGCCCTTCCACGCGCACCAGCGCATGACCGCGGACCCGGTGACCGCGGCGCCGGCGCTCACCCGGCTGCTGAAGGAACGCATCGCCCGGACCCCGGGCCTGGCCGAGAGGATCGCCCGGCGGACCGGGGAGATCGGCCGGCGCCACGCCGAGGTCCGCGGCCGGTGGCGCCGGCAGGCCCGGGAAGACCGATGGGACGCGGTCCCCATGACCGTGCCCCGTCTGGCGCTGGAGGTGTGGGAGGCCATCGAGGACGAGGACTGGGTGCTGACCTCCGGCACGCTGCACGACTGGGCCCGCCGCCTGTGGAACTTCGACCGGCCCTACCGCCACGGCGGGCGCGAGCTGGGCACCGGCACGCAGATCGGCCTGTCCCTGGGGGTGGCCCTGGCCCACAGGGACGCCGGCCGGCTGGTGGTGGACCTCCAACCGGACGGCGACCTGATGTTCGACGCCGGCGCCCTGTGGATGGCGGCCAAGCACCGGATCCCCATGCTCGTGGTCATGTACAACAACCGCGCCTACTACAACGACTGGAACCACCAGATCGTCATGGCGCGGAACCGCGGCACGGACCCTTCCCGGGCGCACATCGGCATGGACCTGTGCGGCCCGGACCCCGACTTCGCCGCCCTGGCGCGTTCCATGGGCTGGTACGGCGAGGGCCCCATCGAGGACGCCGACCGCCTCAGGCCCGCCCTGGACCGCGCCATCGAGCAGGTCAAGCAGGGGAAGCCCGCCCTGGTGGACACGGTGACCCAGCGGCGCTGACCGCCGGCGCCGTCACCCTGCTCGAACCGACCCCTTGACGCCAACGACGACAGGAGTGGACGGTGGATCGGGCTCTTCCTCTCCCGTCTTGCCTATGGAAACCCTGAATCATTGCCCCCGTTCGTCCCGAGCGTGGCGAAGCGAAGTGCTCCGTTCATCCTGAGCGTAGCGAAGCGAAGTCGAAGGACGCGCTTTCCCGCAGGGAGTTCGTGTCGCGCACGGTCCGAAGCGGTAGAGGATCAGCGGGTCTGTACGAATACGACAACATAAGAGGCTACGAGAGGCTCATCGTCCGCATCACCCTTGGGCTCGACCCGGAGACGGCCAGGGACGTGGAGAGCTACGGCGCCGCTTCGGTCCTGCTGAGCCTCTACCATCGGCTCCGGGGCAAGGAGCGCGAGGTGTTCCTCGCGGCGCTGGGCAACGCGCTGGAGAAGAACGCCAGTCGCAAGGCCCTGTCCGGGATGGTGCTGTTCGCCGCCAACCCGGTGCTGGACGTGGACCGCAGCATCGACATCCTGGCGGACTGGTTCGTCAAGAACAGGAAGGCGGACCCGGGCCTGTACGAGGCCCTGGACGCCTACTGGCGCCGCCGTTTCCACCGCGGGTTCGACGAAGGCTAGCGGCCGCGGACGCCGCGGCCGTCCCTTTGCGCGTGGCGCTTGGCGTGGTTGCGCTGCCGGGGGCCGCGGTGCGCGCGGCCGCCGCCGGATTACCCGAAGAAGGCCAGCGTCCTCGTCTCGATGCTTTCCCGGGGCGGCGCGTCCGCGGGGGCGCCGGGGTGGTCGAAGGCCGAGTGGGGGGTGAAGCGCGCCGGTCGGTCCCGTTCCGAGTCGTAGCACTTGAACACCAGTGCCTCGTCCGGCTGCATGTCGGGGTAGTAGTGCCAGCGGTGACCGGGGTTGTAGGTGAGGTGGTAGGTCTCGCCCACCCGGTCGGGATGCCGCCGCTCGGTGGGGATCAGGTCCCGGGGCGCGACGCTGCGGGCGTCGCACAGGGCCAGCGGCGACCGCGCCACCGGGGCGAGCATGCCGCGCCAGACCTGGACCACCGCGAAGCGGCGCAGCAGCAGCGCCTCCGCCTCGTCCGGCAACAGGTCCCGCAGCCGTTGCGGTCCGGACCACTCGGTGTAGTCGTTGTGGACCCGATGGACCGGACCCCGGATGCCCTTTTCCTCGCGCGTCTCCCGGCGTCCGGAACGCAGGGTGTGGTCGAAGACCAGCACCCGTGAGGCTCCGGTGGCCTCCCGGACCAGCGCCTCCACCTCGGGGTCGTACACGGACCGTATCTCGTCCTCGTCGTGGAAGTCGGTCATCTTCGTGGGCTGGGGCCTGAGGACGAAGCCGTAGCGCTCGATGGCGACGTCCGGGACCCGCCGCGCGTTCCGCACCAGCGCCCGCCGCGTCTCGTACTCGCCCGTGTGCCTGGGTTGCAGGAAGCCGGGTCGGCTGGAGTCGGTGACGGGTTTCGGCCCCGTATGGACCAGGTAGTGGAAACTCGCTTCGACGACGTCTTCGAGGTCCTCGGCTGCGGCTGTGTCCATCGCGTCCTCCGTGTGGTCCGATACTTCCGGTTCCTGCGCGGGCGGTCTCGAACCCGCCGGGACGCAACGGTCCGTCCGACGGGAAAGGGGGCGGGCCGAGGACCTCGGCCGCTACACAGTTCAACTCCCGCCGAAGCCTACGGTGACCCTGCCGTCCTCCACGATGACCGGGATCTCGCGGCTTCCGCGGTTCAGTTCCAGCATGCGCTGCAGGCCGTTCTCGTCCTCCAGCACGTTGACGTACTCGAAGGGAACGTTGCGGTCCGAGTAGTCCTCACGGGCACTCGAAGTATAAGGTCAGAAGTCCTGGCCGAAGATCAGCACCGTATCCGGCATGGCTCGTCCTTTCCAGGGGCGGTCAGGACATCTTTACCGCCAAACGCCGCTCATGGCAACGGCCGGCGGCCTGCGCCGCGCGGTCCCTTCCGGCATGTCGGTCGCCTCGAAAGGGGCCGTCCCTTCCCACGCCCTCTTGCCGCATGGTATCCGTCCCTCCACGGGAACCCGCGGTGAGGCAGGCGCCGTGCGGTCCACCGTGGACCGGCAGGGTCCGAGGTCCGGTCCGGCGCCATGCGGACGCAACCTGCGGCAAGGTCATCCATGTTCCGACGCGGCAGAACGGTCCTCGTCCTCTTGCTCATCGCCCTGGGCGCGTTGGCGGTCCTGATCCTGGTGAAGCCGCGGGAGGCCCCCGAGCGCGCCCCGCTGGAGGAACGGGTCACTCCCGTGCGCGTGGTGGAGGCGCCCGCGGTGGACGTGGTGCCGCGGGTCCTGGGCTACGGCAACGTGAAGCCGGGAAAGGTATGGGAGGCGGTAGGGGAGGTGAGCGGCGCCGTCGTCTATCGGCATCCGGAGCTCCAGAAGGGCGCCATCCTCCCGGCAGGGACGGAGCTGTTGCGCATCGACCCGGCCGATTACCGCCTGTCGGTGGCCCAGATCGAGGCCGACATCCGCTCGGTGGAAGCCCAACTCACGGTGCTGGACGTAAGGGCCCTCAACACGGAACAGTCCCTGGCCATCGAAGAGCGGCGCCTCGGCCTCGGGCGCAAGCAACTGGAGCGGAAGCGGGAGCTGCTGCGCCGCGGCGCCGTCTCCCGGTCGGAGGTGGACCGGGAAGAGCGTTCGGTGCTCGCCGGCGAGCAGGCGGTGCAGAACTTGCGGAACGCCATGAAGCTGCTTCCGGCGGAGCGCGCGGTGCAGGAAGCGACGCGAGAGCGGCTCGAGGCCCGGTTGGAGACGGCCCGGCGGGACCTGGGCCGCACCACCATCGTCGCTCCCTTCACCTGTCGGATCGCCGCGGTGCACGTGGAGCTCTCCCAGTTCGCCGCCAGGGGCCGGGTCCTGATCGAGGCGGACGGTCTCGACGTGGCCGAGGTCATCGCCCAGGCGCCCATCGGCAGGATGCTCACCCTGCTGCCGCCGGAGGCCGGGGTTCCCGCGGAACCGGGCGCGGTCATGCCGCGGCTGCGCGGCGTCACGGACGTCGAGGCCGTGGTCCGTCTGCGCACCGGAGACGTGGACGTCGAGTGGCCCGCCCGCTTCCTGCGGATGAGCGACATGGTGGATCCGCGCACCCGCACCGTCGGGGTCATCGTGGCGGTGGACGATCCCTACCGGCAGGCCGAGTCCGGCCGGAGGCCCCCCCTGGTCAAGAACATGTACGTGGAAGTGGAGCTGCGGGGGCCGCCCCTCCCCAGGGCGGTGGTGGTCCCGCGCGCTGCGCTCGACGGCAAACGGGTTTACGTGGCCGGACCCGACGACCGCCTGAACGGGCGTGAGGTCGAGGTGCGGTTCGCCCAGACCAATTTCGTGGTGGTCCGGTCGGGCCTTGCGCCGGGGGAACGTGTGGTGGTCTCCGACCTGCCGTTCGCGGTCGAGGGCATGCGGGTGCGTCCGGTGGTGGACCGGGACGCCGCGGAGAGCCTGGTGGCCGAGGCGGTGGGGGCGACCCCCGTCCGGTGAACGTCCGATGCTCCGTTTCTTCGCCGGCCATCCCACGGCCGCCAACCTGATGATGCTGGCCTTCCTGACGGTGGGGTTCGTGTTCGCGCCCACCGTCAAGCGCGAGACGTTTCCCGAGATCCCGGCGAGGTCGGTGGAAGTCCGCGTCCCCTTCCCGGGCGCCGCGGCGCAGGAGGTGGAGGAGGCCGTCTGTCAGCGTGTGGAGGAAGCCGTCAGCAGCATCGACGACCTGGAGGAAACCCGTTGCGAGGCCCGTGAGGGCCTGGCCCGCGCGATCCTGGACATGCGCGACGGCGGCGACCTCGACCGCTTTCTCGACGACGTGAAGACGCAGGTCGCCGCCATCGACGACTTTCCCGACGACATCGAGACGCCGGTGGTGCGCCAGCGCCAGCGTTCGGACTTCGTCGCCTTCGTCGCGGTGGCCGGCCCCATGAGCCCCCGGAGCCTGAAGGCGTATGCGGAGCGCATGAAACGCGACCTGCTGGCCATCCCCGGAGTCGCCCAGGTGGACGTCCAGGGCTTTTCCCAACACCAGATCCGCATCGAGGTCCCGGCGTCCGCCATGCGCCAGTTCGGACTCAGCATCCGGGACTTGGCCAACGCCGTGGCGTCGCAGAGCCTGAAACTGCCCGTGGGCGCGGTGGAGACGCGGGACGCCACGGTGCTGGTCCGGTTCGACGACGAACGCCGGGGCTCCCGGGAGTTCGAGGACCTGGTGGTGGTGGCGTCGGAGAGCGGCGCCGCGGTCCGGCTCGGCGACATCGCCGCCATCACCGACCGCTTCGAGAGGGACGAGGACAAGAGCTTCTTCAACGGCCGGCGGACCGCCTACCTCGAAGTGGAGAAGGGGAAGGGGGACGACCTGCTGGAGGTCATCGACGCCCTCACCGCCTGGCTCGAGGCGGAGCGCCAACGGGCGCCCCCGGGCATGGTCCTGGAGGTCACGAGGGACGTGGCCTCCATCGTGCGGGACCGGTTGACCATGCTGCTGCGCAACGGGCTCCAGGGGCTGGGTCTCGTACTCCTGGTCATGTGGCTGTTCTTCGGCCTGCGCTACTCGTTCTGGATCGCCGCGGGGCTGCCGGTGGCCTTCATGGGGACCGTCGCCGCCATGGCGATGACCGGTTACTCTTTCGACATGGTCACCATGGTGGCCCTGATGATCGCGGTGGGCCTGTTGATGGACGACGCCATCGTGATCTCCGAGAACATCGCACGCCACCACGCCGCGGGACGCGCCCCCCTGGAGGCGGCGGTGGAAGGCGCCAGGGAGGTCGCCCCGGGGGTGCTGGCCTCGTTCTTCACCACCATCGCCGTGTTCGGGGCGCTCGCGTTCCTCAGGGGGAACCTCGGGGCAATACTGGCGGTCCTGCCGGTGATCCTGATCCTCACGTTGTCGTTGAGCCTGGTGGAGGCGTTCCTGATCCTTCCCCACCACCTGATGAAGACCCTGCGCGCCCGCCGCGGGTCACGGGGACGCGGTCTCCGGACGCGGTTCGACGCGGGCCTGGAGCGCTTTACCGAAACGTGCGTGGGGCGGTGCGTGGACGCCGCGGTCCACTCGCGCTACCTCACGTGCGGGGTCATCGCGGCGCTGTTCTTCGTCGCCGCTTCCACCCTGGTCAGCGGCATGCTCAAGTTCCGGGTCTTCCCCGACCTGGAGGGCGACGTGATGGAGGCCCGGTTGTTGTTGCCCCCGGGGACCCCCCTGGCGCGCACCGAGGCGGTGGTCCGGCGTTTGGTGGAGGCGGTGCGGAAGGTGGACGAGGAGTTGTCCGCGGGCCGGGCCGACGGCCGGAGGCTGGTGCGGAACGTCGGGGTCCAGTTCAACCGGAACCGGGACGCCGGCGAGTCCGGAGCCCACGTGGCCACCGTCATCGTCGATCTCATCGACTCCGAGGCGCGCGGCGTACTGCTGGACGACGTGATCGGCCGGTGGCGGGCGGAGGTGGGGCCCCTCCCGGACGTGGTCTCGCTGAACTTCGCCCGGGACGAGGGAGGTCCCGGCGGAAAGCCCATCAGCGTCCGCCTGACGGGCGGCGAGCTGGAAAGGCTGAAGGCCGCCTCCACCGAACTCCGCGAGTGGCTGGCCAACTACCGCGGCGTGTTCGACCTGTCCGACGACCTGCGTCCGGGCAAGCCGGAGATGCGCCTGCGCCTGCGCGAGGGCGCGCTGGCCCTGGGGCTCGATGCGGCGAACGTGGCGCGGCAACTGCGGGCGGCCTTCCACGGCCGCAATGCGGGAACGATTCAGGTGGGTCCGGAAGACTACGAGGTCAACGTCCGCCTCACCCGACCGGACCGGGACAGCCTTGCCGACCTGACCCAGTTCACCGTCACCCTCCCGGACGGCGAGCAGGCGCCCCTCCATGCGGTGGCGGTGCTGGAGCCGGGCCGCGGCTATGCGCGCATCCACCGCATCGACGCGCGCCGCGCGGTGACGGTCGAGGGCAACCTCGACCCGCAGGCCGCCAACGCCAGCGAGGTCATCGCCGATACCCGGGCCCGGCTGTTGCCCGAGTTGGCCGCCCGGTACCCGGAGGTCACTGTGGAGTTCGGCGGCTCGGCCAGGGAAGGGTCGGTGATCGGGGCTTCGCTGGGGCAGAACTTCCTGATCGGTCTCGCCGCCATCTACCTTTTGCTGAGCTTCCAGTTCCGCAGCTACGTGGAGCCCCTGGTGGTGATGGCTTCCATCCCCGTGGGCCTGGTGGGGGTGGTGGCCGGCCACCTTGCCCTGGGCCTCGAGCTCTCCATGCCCAGCGTCGTGGGGTTCGTCTCCCTTGCCGGAGTGGTGGTCAACAACGCCATCGTACTGGTGGCGTTCATCAAGGTCCACCGACGCCGCGGGGAGTCCGCGGCCGACGGCGCACGCCGCGCGGCCCGGCAGCGCTTCCGCGCGATCCTGCTCACTTCGCTGACCACGGTGGCGGGGGTGACGCCCCTGCTCATGGAGACGAGCCTCCAGGCCCAGGTCCTCGTGCCCCTGGTGGCGAGCCTCGCGTTCGGCCTCGCGGCCGCCACCTTCCAGATCCTGTTCCTGGCGCCGGCGCTGTACGCCATCCTCGACGACCTGGGGCTGACGGAGAAAGTGGCCGCGGCGCCTCCTGCCGAGGCCCCGGCGCCGACCCCCGCGGGAGGCGGCCCGCTCCCGCGGCCGTCCGCGGGTTGATGGGCCGCGGCATGGCCGCTAAGCTGTGGAGGGTCGGACGGGAACGACGGACCACGGGAGGTGACCGGTTGGCAGGGATCGGGATCGAGGAAGTCCTCGGAGACTGGGAAGGCTACGAAGTGGTAGCGGCCGGGCGAAGCCGCGGGATGGTCGAAATCGAGCTCGACCCGGTTGCAGGGCGGCCCGGGACCTGCACCGGCTGCGGCCAGGAAGTGGCGGCCGTGCACGGGTACGAGCGGCGCCGGGTGCGCGACCTGCCCATCCTCGACGCGCCCGTGACCCTGGCGCTGCGGCGGCGGCGGCTGGCGTGTCCGCGCTGCGGTCCCAGGCTGGAACGGTTGCGCTGGCTGGCCCGCTATGCGCGGGTGACGCAACGGCTGGCCGACAACGTGGCGCAGTTGTGCACGGTGATGACCATCAAGCAGGTGGCGCAGCACTATCGGTTGGGGTGGGACGCGGTGCGCGACCTGGACAGGGGGTACTTGCAACGCGCGGTCGGACCGGTGGACTTGCGCGGGGTGACTCGGCTGGTGATGGACGAGTTCTCGCTGCACCCGGTGCAGAAGCTTGCCACGGTGATTACCGATGCGGTGACCCGGCGCGTGTTGTGGGTGGGCAAAGGGCGCAGCCGGGAAGACGTACGGCCGTTCTTCGAGCTCCTGGGCGCCGCCGGCTGCAAGGCCATCAAGGCGGTGTCCATGGACATGGACAGCGCGTACGAGCCGGAGGTGCGGCGCCACTGTCCGCAGGCCAGGATCGTGTACGACCTGTTCCATGTGGTGGCCGCGCACGGCGCCCGCGGAAAGCGGTCGGGTACGCAGGGATGACGACCCATGGGGGCGTTCCACGGAAAACCCGGATAGCCCACGTTTCGAGCGTAAGAGTATTGACGTTGGAGTGGGGTTTCACTATACTGTCCCTGTCGTGGGGTCGTCGGCAAAGGAAGGGGTTTCATGAGCGACATGACCTTCGGTGAACTGCGCGAGTACGTGACCGAGAAGGCGACCGTGGACGAGGCGTTCCGCGCCCGGTTGCTCGCCGCGCCGAAGGCCGCCATCGAGGAAGAGTTGGGGATCGAGATTCCCGAGGGTTTCACCATCGAGGTGCACGAGGACGTGGAGAACACCAGCCATTTGGTGCTTCCGCCGCTCGCGGAGCTCGGCGAGGGCGATCTGAGCCAGGCGGCGGGCGGGCGCACGGCGGCGTCCTCGTTCTGGGACGACTGACTTCCAGGAGTCGCCTCCGACGGGAGACCGAAGCGATGTCGAGGATGGAGGTCCAGACCGTGAGGGTGGACGACGGCCGGCTGGCGGAGGACCGGGGCGGCGCCTTCGCGTCGGTCCTCGTCGAGTGCCGTGCCCTGTTCCCCACCGCGCTGGTGGACTTCGCGGGCTGGGAGCGTCTGCTGGCTCGGGCGCGGTCGCTGCCCCGCTCCGTGGCCGACGCCCATTTCGGTTTCGAGTTCCGTCTCGGGGAAGCGAGCCGGGACGCGGACCTCTTCGTGGCCGTGTTGCCCGGCTCGGACCTGTCGCGGCACTACATCTGCGAGGGCGCGCGCGCCGAGCCGGGATCCGCGGCCGCGGGCCTCGGGGCCGGACTTCGGGAACAGGCCGCGGATCCGGAATCGTTCCTCGCGTGTTCCGTGGTGGGAACGGTGCTGGAATACGACCTCTCCGGGCTCGCGCCGGGCGGACCGTCTCCGTTACCCGGGGTCTTCCTCGCGCCCCGGAGGTCCGCCCCCGGGTCGCGGGAGGGTTTCGTCGAGCATTCGGATCCCGAGGGCCTGCTCGCGGCCCTTGCCGCGATGGTCGGCTGGAGTAGCCGGGAGGAGGTTCTCCGAAAGGTGGAGCGCGTCTTCGCGGCCCTGCCGGAAACGGGCTACGTGTTCCAGGCGGGGGCCCTGCCGGGGCGTGCCCCCAAGGCGTTCCGGATCCTCCTCAAGGGCGTCGCCGGGGAGGATGTTCCCGGCCTGCTGGAGCGGCTGGAATGGCCGGGCCCCACCGCCGCCGCGGCGGAGGCGCTCGCCTTCGTGGACGACCTCGTCGCCTACGTCGCCGTCAGCATGGACGTGACCGCGCAGGGGTTGGGCCCGCGGCTCGGCTTGGAACTGTACCGCCCCCTGAAATGGTTCGCGGTCGATCGTACGGGGTGGAACCCCTTCATCGACCGGATCGTGGAGCGGGGCTGGTGCCTTGCCGCGAAAGCCGACGGATTGCGACGCTGGCCGGGCGCCGAGCGGCTGCTCGACGGGGAAGGGGTGCGCCTCGTCCGTCAGGGCATCAACCACGTCAAGGTCGTCGTCGAAGCGGGCGTTCGAACGGTGGCGAAGGCATACTGCGGCATGGACATCCGTCCGTATCCGGCGCCGCAACCGACGGGAGAATGAAACGGGATGGACGGGAAAGACGGGGCGTTCCGTACCTTGCCAGCCGCCTCTGCGGAGGGGCGGTGGGCGGCTGGAACGCGAAACGCGGACACTCGAACCTTGACAGGAGGTGAAGATCATGAGTTCCAAGGCCAGGACCGTAAGTGAGTTGCGTACCCGGTTGGTCGAGAAGGCGACCGAGGACGAGGCGTTCCGCGCCCGGCTGCTCGCCGACCCGAAGGCGGCCATCGAGGAAGAGCTGGACCTGACGATTCCCGCCGGCTTCACCGTCTCGGTGCACGAAGACGGCCCGGACACCAGCCATCTGGTGCTTCCGCCGCCGTCGGAGCTCGGCGAGGCCGAACTGCGGCAGGTGACGGGATCCCAGAGAACCGCGTGGGACAACATCAGGGATGAGCTCACGATATGGGACGGCTAGCCCGACCGCTCGACTCGGTCTGCGTGGAAGAGGTCCGGGCAGGATGAACGAACGGGACCTTCTGCGGGACGGGAGGCCCATCGTGTGCCTCGCCCACCACGCGGCCTTCCGGCAGGAAGCGGATTCCCTTCGGGTGCTGTTCGGGGACAGCCCCGGGCCGGTTCCGCGTATCAGCATCGAGATCGTCCCGAACCTTCCTGCCCCGGACGCCGCCGCGGAGAAAGGGGAACCCGCGAAGGCGTCGGGACAGAAGGGCGGAGCATGACCGACCCCGCGGCGCTCGGAGGGTCCGGCGCGGAAGCGCACCCTGCGGAGACCGCCCCCCAAGGCGCCGGTCCGGTGGAGGTGCTGGTTGCCGATGCGGGTCGTTACGGACCGGCGTCCGGGTTCGAGGGCCTCGTCCGGCCCCTCGCCGCGCAGGAGTTCCTCGACACCCGCTACCGGGACAAACGTCCGGTGCTGTTCCGGGCGGAGGGCCCGCGTTTCGCATCCCTTTGCACCTGGGAGGCGCTCAACGCGCTGCTGTCCTCGGGCGCGTGGCGCGACCGGATGCATCTCGTGCAGGACGGCAGACCGGTTGCCGAGCGTTACTACACCACGCCGCCGTTCGGCCACGGATGGAGAACGAGGAGGGGAGGCCCGAACGAACGCTGCCTCGACGACGGGCGGCTCACGGCCTTCCTCCGCAAGGGCGCCAGCCTGGTCATGCCGGGCATCCAGGAGGTCCATCCCCCTCTCCGCCCCGTGGCCGACGCAATCGAGGAGGTCCTGGGCGGCTACACCGGGATCAACCTCTACGCATCCTGGACGGCGACCCCCGGCTTTGCCACGCACTGGGACGACCACGACGTGTTCGTGCTGCAGGTGGCCGGCGCCAAGCGTTGGCGGGTTTACGGCGAAACGAGGCGCTTTCCGCTGACCCTGGATTCGGAACCGAACGTGGAGCCGCCTCGGGATGCGGTGTGGAGCGAGGTGGTCCGGTCGGGTGACGTCCTCTACCTCCCGCGGGGGTGGTGGCACGATGCCCGCACCCGGGACGACGACGGGGGAGACGGCGCGGGCAGCCTGCACCTCACGTGCAGCGTCCTCCCGGTCACCGGCCTCGACTTCATGGAGTGGCTCTCCGGCAGGCTCACCCGCCACGAGACGTTCCGCCGGGATCTCCCCCACCCCACGGACCGGACCGGCGACGCCCACTACGCAGCGCTCAGGGACCTCATCCTCGGGGAACTCCAGGACGACGCGGGACGGAAGTTCCGCGGCCAGTTGCGCTCCATGTGGTCCGAGATCCCCCGGACGAGCCTCGGCCCCCGCATGGATCCCTGGAAGTCTCCCGATTGGGAGCGTTACGGGGTCCGGCTCCGGGGCGCTCGACGGGCGACCCTGGAGCGGAACGCCGACGGGGAGGCGGTGCTGGAGGCCAACGGCTATCGCTGGACTTTCGACGGCCGTTGCATGGAGTTGCTGGCCCCGCTGCTGCGGGGCGGGAGCGTGCGCGTGGCCGCCTTCCGGGAAACGGTCCCCGAGGGAGCTTCGGCAGAGTTGGCCGATGAGTTCCTCAGGCTGCTGGTGACGCGGGGAGTCGCGTACGCCGTACCCCCGGCCTCCGGGCCGGAGGTCGGGTGAGTCCGGAGCATCCCGCGGGCCGCACCGCGGGGGCGATGCTCGCGGAACTCCGCCGGCTGATACCGCCCGCCTTGCTCGACGGTCCCGGATGGGACCGGGTGCTGGCCTGTGTCGCAGGGTTGCCCGACGCCGGTCCGGCAACGCCCCTCGGTTACGAGTTCCGGCTCGGTGAAGACGCGCCCGCGGCGGACCTGTTCCTGGTCGTCAGGACGGGGAGCCCGCTCGCGCGGCGCTTCATCGGCCGCGGCGAGGGCGCTCGTCCGGGCTCCGCGGCAGCGGCGCTGGCCCGGTATCTCGTCGAGGTCGGGCAGGCCGACTCCCCATTGCACGGTTGCATCGCCGGGACGATGCTCGAATACGACCTGGTCGAGACGCCGGCCGACCGGCAGCCGGAGCCGGGCGTGTTCCTGAAGGTGCGGCTCCCGGAGGAGCCCGAGCCGCATGGCCGCCCGCAGCCCTTGCCGATCGCCGCGCTGGCGCACGCGGTGGGCTGGACCGACGACGGGGAGCTGCGGCGCTCGGTGGCGCGGGTGCTGGCGGCGTTGCCGCCGGGGGGCAGGGTCCGCCACGTCGGAGCGCTGCCGGGCCGGGCGCCGCGGGCGGTGCGGCTGGTGGTCCAGGAGATCGGGCGCGGCGAGGTTGCCGGGGTGCTGGAGCGGTGGGGCCGGCGCGGGTCGGTCCGCCCGGCGACGGAGATCCTGACCGAGCTGGGGGAGGTGTTGCCCCGGTTCCGGCTGTCGGTGGACGTGGCCGCCGCGGGGTTGTTGCCCCGGCTCGGCCTGGAGCTGTACCACGCGGGCTCCTGGAGCGACAGCCTGGACAGTTGGCTCACCACGGGGCGGAGCGACTGGCGTCCGGTGGTGGAGCGGCTGGCGCGGCATGGCTGGTGCCTGCCGGCGAAGGCGCGGGGACTGCTTCAGTGGTGCGCGCTCGACAAGATGTACGACCGCGGGGGCGTGTTCCTCGTCCATAAGGGCGTCAACCACGTCAAGTTCACGGTCACCGACGCCGGGGTCGCCGCCAAGGCCTACGCCGGCATGGCCTGCTCCCTCGCGCAGGACCGGGTCCCGGCGCCGGCCGCCGAAGACGGGCGTTCATCGGACCGTATCGAAGCAGCCCGCCTCCCCGGGGCATGCGGCCGGAGGCTTTTCCCGGAGTGACGCGGGGCGGCGCCGACGCTCAGGCTATCTGCCGGCGGACCAGGTTGCGGAAGGGGCCGTCAACCTCGATCAACTCGTCGAAGGCGCCCGTCTGGGCCACTTGGCCGTCCTGCAGCACGTAGATGCGGTTGGCCATGCGGATGGTGGACAGGCGGTGGGCGGTCACGAACCGGGTGACGGCCAGTTCGGCCACGCTGTGCATCACTTGCGCCTGGCTCTTGTTGTCGAGCCAGTTGGTGGCCTCGTCGAGGAACAGGACGATCGGGTCCCGGACCAGCGCCGCGGCCAGCATGATCCGCTGGATCTGCCCACCCGAGAACGCCGCGGACTTGTCGCCGGTGACCGTGTGCATCCGCATGGGCATGGCGGCGATGTCTTCGTCCACCGCGGCCAGGCGGGCCGCCCGCCAAGCGTCCTCCTCGGTGAGCTCCCCGGACACTCCGATGATGTTCTCGAGCACGGTGCCGGGGTGCAGCGACACGTCCTGCGCCACCATGCTGATCCTGCTGCGCACCGCCCGCTTGTTGAGGCGGGCGAGGTCGCGCCCGTCGTAGTAAACCGCTCCCGACAGCGGCGTCTCGAGTCCGAGGGCGAGCCGGAACAGGGTGCTCTTGCCCGCCCCGGATTCCCCGACCACGGCCACGAACTCGCCGGCGCGGGCGTGGATGGAGACGTCCTGCAGGACCAGGGGGCCGTCCTCGGAGTAGCGGAACCTCACGTGGTCGATGTGGATGTCGCCGCTGAGTTCCGGCGGCGGCTCGCCCTTGGCGCCGGTCTCCGGCGTGGACTCCAGGATCGGGGTCGCCTGCTCGAACGCGGGCATGACCGCGGCGACCGCGGAAAACGAACTGCCGAGCCTGGCCACCGCGGCATGGAACACCATGAACGCTGCGTAGATGGTGAGGAAGTCCCCGATGGGAAGGGCCGGACGGCCGTCCTGCATCACCGCGGCGAACACCGCGGCCGCGGCCAGAAGGGGCGCCGCGGCCAGGAAGGCGATCAGGTGCTCGTTCAGCCTGCCGAGCCGCATCTCGGTCTGCTTCTGTTCCCGGTAGTCCTGGGCCCACAAGGCGAACCCGATGCCTTCGGACCCGGTGGAGCGCAGCTTGCTGGCGCCGTTCAGCAGTTGCAGCAGCCTGCCTGCAAGCCGTCGCGAGATGGCGAGCAGGCGCCGGTGGTGGGGTAGCTGGAGGACGCCGATGGCCGCGGTCACCCCCAGGGTGGCCAGCCCCAGCCCCAGGCCGAGCCAGCCGATCCGAGTGTCGTAGAGGAACAGCAGCAGGAACGTCGGCAGGAGGAAGACCACCGACAGGAGGGCGTTGCCGACCACGCCCGAGACCTGGTCGCGCAGTCCCTGGAAAGCCATGGTGCGCATGGTGAGGTCACCGGAGGAGAAGCGGCGAAAGAACCGCTGCGGCAGTCCGAGCAGCCGGTCCCAGAGCGCCGCGCCCACGCGGGCTGCGGCCGCGGCCTCCAGCCGCATCAGGGCCGTTCCCTGGAGGACCTGCAGGAGCGCGGTGAGGACCGCCAGCAGGACCAGGGACAGCGACAGCTCCAGGAGTTGCCAGCCGGACCCGCTCGGGATCACGCGGTTCACCAGGGCGCCGAGCAGGATGGGCGGCGTCAGCATCAGGAGGCCCACCAGGAGTCCGGCCAGGGTGAAGCGCGCCAGGTCTTTCCCGAGCCCGCGGAACGCGAAGCGGAACAGGGCGCCGGGGCGGACCGCTTCCTCCTGCGGCAGCGGGCGGTAGAAGAAGTACGCCTCGGGAACGAGGTCCCGGGCCAGGTCCGCGTCCACCCGCTCCGAACGGCCCGTCTCCGGGTCGATCATCCGGTAACGGCCCGACACGCCCGGAACCAGCGCCACCGGGTTCCCGGACTCGCGCCGGAACGCCAGCATGGCGCCGCTGTCGCCGCGCCACCAACGGTCGTCGGCAGCGAGCTTGACCTTGCGCGCGCGGACCCCCGACACGCGCTGGATCTCCGTCAGGTCGGGGGGTTCGTCCGTTCCCCTCCGGCGCGGCGGGGCGCGGAACCGGATGCCTTCGTGGCGGCCCACCGCCTCCAGGGCGCCCAGCAGGCCCGAGGCGTCGTCCCCGACCGGGGAAGGGCGCGCGTTCAGGACGCGGATCAGGCTGTCCCGGGCGCGCTCTTCGCTCCGGCTTCGGCGCTGGACCTGGGCCCGCTGCAAGTTGGCCATGTCCACGAGCACCAGGCGCCGGTTGATCTCCTCCGCGGACAGGGCCAGCCGATGGAACTCGGCCAGGGCGGAGAACAGCAGGCCGTCGGCCTGGAGCGCCGCGGACGAGGTGACGGTGAGCCGGGAGGGCTGGAACAGCCGTATCCAGCTATGGACCGAGACGGGGATGAAGCCCGGACCGTCGCCGGTGGGCTCGCCGGTGTCGAGGAAAGCCGCGTTGCCCACCGGGGTCGAGACCCAGACCACGCCGTGCCGGGTGGTCAGCACGTTCTCGGACGTGACCTCGACGTCCTCGCCCTCGGCCAGGAAGCGCTCGGGGCGCGGGCGCGGCGCCACTTCCCGGGCGATGGCCGCGGCGAAGTCGGTAACCCAGGCATCGACCTGATCGGCCAGGAGTCCGGCCACCCGGGGTCCGGTGAAGGCGGTCCGGGGGACGCAGCGGAGCTCGGTGTCGGGGAGCCCCTTGGCGATGTACACCGACGTGGAGAGGTCCCCCTCGTCGGCGACGCTGAAGATCAACCGGCCGGCGCCGGCGCGCAGGAGTTGCCTGAAGTCCGACGCCTCATCGTCCGCGGAACGCTGGGCGGCGAATATGTCCACCGCGCCCTCGACCACGTACCACACCGCCTCGGGACCGGACAGGCGGATGGGCCGGTTGCCGCCGCCGATGAACGTCTCGCCCTGGGCGAGCGCGATTTCCCCGAGGCCGCCCGGCGCCGGCTTTTCCCCGTCCGTCGTTTCGCGCTCCCCGTTCAACTCGACTCCACGAGTTGGCAGTACAGTCCGTCGGTGTCCCGCATCAACTCCTCGTGGACGCCGCGCTGCACCTCGCGCCCGTGGTCGAGGACCACGATCAGGTCACAGTCGCGGATGGTGCTCAGGCGATGGGCCACGATGAGGCAGGTGCATCCCCGGCGCCGCAGGGCGTCGTCGATGCGGACCTCGGTGACGGCGTCGAGCGAGCACGTGGCCTCGTCCAGGATCAGCACCGACGGGTCGTTGACCAGCGCGCGGGCGATCTCCAGACGCTGCCGCTGGCCGCCGCTGAAGTTGCGCCCCCCCTCGTCCACCGGCGCGTCGTACCCCAGCGGCCGGGAGATGATCTCCTCGTGGATGGCCGCGTCCTGCGCGGCCGCCACCAGGTTCCGGTCCGGCACCTCCGGGATCCACATGGTCAGGTTCTCCCGCACCGTGTCCCCGAACAGGAAGATGTGCTGGTCCACGAGCGACACGGAACTGGTCAGCAACTCGCGCGGAATGGCGCTGCGCGGGCGCCCGTCGATCAGGACTTCCCCCGACCACGGTTGCTGGATGCCGGCCGCCAGCGACGAGAGCGTGGACTTGCCGGAGCCGCTGGGGCCGACGATGGCCACGCGCTGGCCGGGCTCGATGGTCAGGCTGAAGTCCTCGAGCAGGGGTTCGCGGTTTTCCTGGTAGCCGAAGGTGACGTTGCGCAGCTCGATCCGCCCCTTCAGCCGCAGCCGTCCGGCAAAGGTCGAGACTTGGCCCCGGGAGGAGTCGGACGCCGGGTCGAAGGTGCGGTCCTCGGACGCGTCGAACACGTCGTCGAGGCGCTGCAGGTCCGCCTCCAGCATCTGGAACATGTCGGCGAACTGGATGAAACGTCCGATGGGCTGGAGGAAGTTCGCCGCGGCCATGTAGAAAGCCGTCAGCATGCCCACCGTCAGGTCGCCCGCCATCACCCGCCAGCCGCCCACGCCGAGCACCGCGGCGTTGCCCATGATCAGGAACAGCATGGGCAGGGCCGCGTTGACGTGGCCGAGTTCGAAGAAGCGTTGCCGGGCCGCCAGCTCCCGCGCCTGGTACCCCGTCCAGCGGGAGAAGAAGTCGTCCTCCGCGGCGGACGCCTGCAAGGCGTCGATCTTGCCGGCGCCGAACATGCCGATGCCGTAGAGCATGCCCTGCTCGCGTCTGAGCCTGCGGTTCTCGTCCACCCGCACCCGGGCCAGGACGCGCATGGCCACCGCGCCGAGCGCGCCCAGTCCGGCCACCACGGCGCCGAGCAGCGGGTCGTACGCCAGCATGAGTCCAAGGAACGCCATGCTGGTGACGACCTCGATGGAGATGCCGACGAAGCGCCGCGTGGCCACGTCCGAGACCTCGTCGAGGAGCTGGATCCGGGAGGTCAGGTCGCCGGACAGGCGGTGCGTGAAGAACCACATGGGAAGCCGGAACAGCCGGGTCATGAAGCGGGCGCCGTGGTCGATGGCGAGGCGCACGGAGAGCCGTCTGAGGCAGCGTTCCCGGAGCCAGGCAAGGAGGTAGAGCAGACCCGCGGCGCCCACGAGGCTCCCGGTCAGCGCCCCGCTCCAGGACGGTTCGCGCCCGGACAGCACGAAGTCCACGAACAGCCCCGCCAGGAGCGGCATGGCCAGGGAAGGCAGGGTCAGCAGCAGACCGCAGCACATGGCGAACGCGAGCGGCTTCCTGACGTCGCGCAGCCACGGCAGGATCCGGGGCAGGAGGCCGGGGCGGACGCCGCCCGGAGCGAACTCGGGCTTCGGCTCGAACGTCAGGGTCACGCCCGTGAAGGCCTGGTCGAACTCCTCCGCGCCGACCGTTCGGTGGCCGCTGGCCGGGTCGTTGACGAGGAACCGGTCCCCGCGGAACCCTTCGAGGACCACGAAGTGGTTGAACTGCCAGAAGAGGATCATCGGCAGCGGCATGCGGCGGAGGTCCTTCGGCTGCCTGCGCCATCCCCGGGTCTCGAGGCCGTACCGCTGCGCCGCACGGAAGATGTCGGCCGCGGTGCACCCGTCCCGTCCCACCGAGCACGACTCCCGCAACTCCTCGATGGACACCCAACGCCCGAAGTGCGCGAGCACGATGCCGAGGCACGCCGCCCCGCACTCGGTCTCGGTGAGTTGCAGCATCATCGGCGTGCGCGCCCGGCGCCGCGGCGTCGGCGCCGCGCGCATGCGCTTCAGCGCCTGGTCCAGGCGGGCGTTTCTCCGCGCGTGCTTGGAGGGGGCGGCGGGCATCAGAGGTCGGCGTTGGCCAGCAGCAGCGCCGCAGGGGACTGGTTCCCCAACACGACCCGTGCGCGTCCGCCGGCGCCGTCGGCGAGGGGCAGGCTCGACGGATGGTCCAGGACCAGCCGCAGCAGGTGGGCCGGCGCGGGCGCGGCAAGACCCAGGTCGGCCAGCCATCGGGGAGGGGACACGGTCCGGGGGGACACCTCCAGGACGCGGGCTCCCAGCCGGCTCGCGCCCGGCTGCCCGGGCAGCGTCGCCCACACCTCCGCATCCATGCCCTCCCGGAGCTTCCCGGCGTCCTGCGCCGATACGAAGGCCAGCGCCTGCCAGGGGTCTTCGGAGCTGCCCCGGACCTGGGCCACGGTCTCGCCGGTGCGCACCGGCTGGCCCGGCGCCAGACGATGCGCCACGAGCTCGCCCCCATGCCGGGCCACGATGGCTGCCGCGGCGCGGGACTCGACGGCTTCGACCTCGTTCTGCGCCGCGGTGAGCAACGCCGTCCGGAGTTCGGCAACCGCGGCGCCCCGCGTCCCCTCCCTGACGGCGTCCAGGATCCTCCGTGTGATCCGGGCCTGGCGCTCCGCTTCCGGGAGACGGACCCGGGCGATGGCCTGTCCCGCCTCGACCGCGTCTCCGACTTCGGCCAGGACCTCGACGACGTTGCCGGACACGGGGGACAACACCGTGTAGCGCTCCCCCGGCTGAACCAGCACCGCCTCCACCGAAAGGCTGCGCTCCACGCTCCCGAAGACCCCCCAGGCGAGCAGCAGGAGAAGCGCCAGGCCGAGTCCCGCCAGCACCATCCACTCGTGGCGGGCGGTGACCTGGAGCCGTTCGTCGAGAGAGTCCCCCTGCGCCCGACGGGCGACGGCCTCCTCCCGGAAGATCTTGCTGTAGAACAGGGCCAAGGGCGCGATGCTCCCGAATGAACCGCTGGCGCCGCACGCCGGCCGGGTGCGTCGCCGCCGCGACCGGGCCGCGGCGCCCGGCGAAGTTGTACATCTGCATTGTATTCGATTAAGGAAGCTCTATCAATCCTGGATCGAGGCGCCTTTCCCTATGGAAAAGCGCGTCCTTCGACTTCGCTTCGCTACGCTCAGGACGAACGGGGGCATTGTTCAGAGTTTCCTAAATGGATTTTTCAATGCAGGGTTCGTCATGCAGCGATGGCGCCCTCCCGGCGCGGCTCCGGGAGGCGGTGCGCGGGGCCGTGGACCGGGGGATCGGCTTTCTCCACGCCTCCGTCCGCGGCGACGGGGCATGGACCTCCCGGAGCTACCCGAGCGTGGCTCTCGATGGCCCGCCGCAAGAGGAGCACCCCCCCTTCGTGGCCGCTCTCGGCGCGCTCACCCTGGAGGCCTGCGGCCACCCCGGGTCCCGGGCGCTCCGGGAACGGTCCGGAGAGTTCGTCGCCCGGTCCATGAGCCATCCGGGCGCGTGGCGCTACTGGCCGCACCTACCGCGCGACCTCGACAGCCTCAGCGTCTGCTCGCTGGCGGTCCGGTGGCACCCCTGGGTGCTGTTCGCCCGGAACCTCGGGCTCCTGCCTGCGGCGCGAGACCGCGGGGGAAGGTTCCGCACCTGGCTCGCCCCGCCGAGCGAAGGCAACGTCCCGGACAGCGTGGTGAACGCCAACGTGGTCGGCTACCTTGCGGCGCAGGGCCGGAACGAGTTGGGCGAGCAGGCGGCGGCGTGGCTCGCCGGTCTGGTCACCGAAGGGAATGCGGAGGGGACGTCCCATTACTACCCCGACGCCATGGACCTCTACGACGCGGTGGCCCGCGCCCGGCAGCGGGGAGTGCCCGCGTTCCGGGACGTCGGCTCCCGGCTCGCGGACCGGATCCGCGCCCGGCGCGGCGCGGACGGCGGGTACGGCGACACCCTGCGCACCGCGCGCGCCGTTTCCGCGCTGCACGTCATGGGATCCCCGCTGGAGGGCGAAGAGCTGTGGGCCACGCTGGAGCGGATCCTGAGCCGGCAACGGTCCGACGGAAGCTGGCCGGAGCACTGCTACTGGCAGGGACCCCTGCCGCCGGGCCCGCCGACCGTCGGGTTCGGATGCGCCATGCTCGACACCGCTTCGTGCGTCGAGGCCCTCGCCCGGTCGAGCGCCGGCCCGGACGGCGTGCGCTCCCCTTCGGACCGCTGACCGGCCGCCTTGCCGGCGGCCTCGGCCGCGAGCGCCGAAAAAGTCCGGTTCCGTTGTTTCTTGCGTCGGAACTTGTGGTATGAAGCCGGACGAGGGGAACACGAGGGGGGAACACGAGGGGAACGAATGGTCGAACGTTTCAAGGAGCTCGGCACCATCACTTTCAGCCTCGCGCTCTTTACGGTGCTCTGGGAGCTGTCGGTGTGGCTGTTCTCCATCTCCGAGTTCCTCCTGCCCGCGCCGTCGAAGGTGATCGCGACGCTCGTCCTCCGCATCGGCCCGCTCCTGGAGCACTCCCTCGTGACCTTCCGGGAAACCGTTTACGGGTTCCTCATGGGGCTCGTGCTGGGGGTGGTCTCGGCCATCATGATCGTCTATTCCCGGTTGCTCCAGAACCTCCTCTACCCGCTCATCCTGGTGGCCCAGATCGTCCCCAAGGTGGCCATCGCGCCGCTCCTGCTGGTGTGGGTGGGGTACGGCGAGATCTCCAAGGTGCTCATCGCGTTCCTGGTCTCGTGGTTCCCCATCATCGTCACCACGGTCAGCGGCATGCGCATGGTGCAGCCCGAGATGCTCGACCTCGTCAAGTCGCTGCAGGCCACGGACTGGCAGGTCTTCACCAAGGTCCGCCTGCCCAACGCGCTCCCGCACTTCTTCGGGGGCCTGAAGATCGCCATCACGCTGGCGGTCATCGGCGCCATCATCGGGGAGTTCGTGGGCGGCAACACCGGCCTCGGTTACCTGGTCATGGTTTCGAACTACGAGGTCAACACGCCGTTCATGTTCGCCGCCCTCATCGTGCTGTCGGTCCTGGGCCTGGTCCTCTACGGCGTCCTGGTGCTGTTGGAGCTCTGGTTGATCCCGTGGAGCATCGGGGAGGAAGACCAGCCGTCGGGCTTCGGCATGTAGCCGGGGGCGGCTCGGGCCATCGGAAGTCGGCGCACCCGACCGGGACGGTATCGGATGACGGAAGCCGGGAAAGCCATCGAGGTCAGGCGGCTCACCAAGGTGTATCCGTCCAAGGACGCGCCCATCGTCGCGTTGGAGGACGCCACCTTCGACGTCCATGAGCAGGAGTTCGTCTCGCTGGTGGGGCACAGCGGCTGCGGCAAGACCACCATCATGAAGATCATCGCCGGCCTGCTCGACAAGACCGGCGGCGAGGTGCTGGTGAACGGCTCTCCCGTGACCGGACCCCAGTCCAGCACCGGGATCGTGTTCCAGACCCCGGTGCTGTTCCAGTGGCGCACGGTCATGGACAACGTGATGCTGCCGGTGGAGATCCTGGGGCTTTCCAGGGCCGAGTACTACCCCAAGGCGCTGGAGATGCTGGAGTTGACCGGACTCTCGGAGTTCAAGGAGAAGTTCCCCCGGGAGTTGTCCGGCGGCATGCAGCAGCGGGTCTCCATCAGCCGGGCGCTGGTGCACGAGCCCTCGCTGCTCCTGCTCGACGAGCCCTTCGGCGCGCTGGACGCCATGACCCGGGGCGAGATGAACATGGAGCTGCAGCGCATCTGGAGCGAAAAGAAGAAGACCAGCCTGCTCATCACCCACAGCATACCGGAAGCGGTGTTCCTGGCCGACCGGGTGATGGTGATGACGCCCCGGCCCGGCCACATCACCGACATCATCGAGATCGGGCTGCCCCGGCCCCGGACGCCCGAGATGCGGTTGTCCGCGGAGTTCACCGAGTGCGTGCGGCGGGTGGGCAGGACCATCGGGCTGCAATACCTGTAGGGCGGCGCCGCGGGGGTGCGGAAGCGCGTTGCGCGGGCGCGGTTCTTTCGATATAGGGGAGTCACGAAAACTTTCGGAGGTACGAAAAATGAAGCGCATCCAAACCGCATCGCTGCGTGTCCTGCTCGTGGTCTCCCTGCTGTCCCTCGGGTGGGTCGGCGGGGCGTCGGCCCAGGACAAGGTCAAGTTCGCCCTGGACTGGATCCCCTACGGGAAGCACGCAATGTTCTACGCCAGCATCGACAAGGGGTTCTGGAAGGAAGCGGGGCTCGACGTGGCCATGACCCGCGGTTTCGGCTCCGGCGACACGGTGAAGCGGGTGGCCTCCGGCACCGAGGACTTCGGCTTCGCGTCCGTGGGGAACATGATCGCGGCCAAGTCCCGGGGCGCCGACCTCAAGATGGTCGGGATGATCCACGACAAGACCCTGGAGACCGTCGCCACCCTGGCGGGCAACAGGATCTCCAAGCCGTCGGACCTGGAAGGCAAGCGCATCGGCTCGCCCGAAGCCAACGCCTCCCGGGTCATCTTCCCCGCCTTCGCGAACATCAACAAGTTCGACCACGAGAAGGTCACGTGGGTGAACATGACGGTGCCCGCCACCACGCCGAGCCTGATGGCCGGCCGGGTGGACGCCATCCTGATCTTCTATACGGAGAAGCCGACCGTGGACAAGGCCTCGTCCAAGGTGGGCAAGAAGCCCCTGTACATGCTGTACGCCGACTACGGCATGGCCACCTACGGCAACGGCCTGATGGTGTCCGGCAAGACCCTGAAGGAGAGGCCCGAGCTGGTGAAGCGGTTCCTGGCCGCCACCTACAAGGGCATCGCCTGGTCGGTGGAGAACCCGCAGGAAGCCGTGGACATCTTCCTCAAGCACAACCCCGCCATCAGCCCGGACCTGGCGCGGGCGCATTTCGACATCGCGGTGGACTCGCTCCTGTCCGCGGGGGCGTTGGAGGACGGCATCGGCCACATGAGGAAGGGCCGCATGGTGTTCACCAACGACCTCATCACCGAACACATGAAGCTGCCCGGGAAGAGCGCGGTGGAGGACGTCTATACCAACGAGTTCCTGCCGAAGCTGTTCCCGAAACGCGCCATGTAGCCGGTCCCCCGGCCGCCCCGGGGCGGCCCCGACCGACGGAAGGAAACTCGGAACGATTGTCCCCGTTCGTCCTGAGCGTAGCGAAGCGAAGTCGAAGGACGTGGTGATGAGCCAGGAATTCGTCAGCAACCAGGAGCTGATCGTACAGGCGCGGCGCAACCTGCCCCAGAGCGTGTGGGACTACCTCACCGGCGCCGCGGAGTCGGAGACCACCATGCGGCGCAACCGGCTTGCCCTGGACTCGCTGGCCCTGCGGCCGCGGGTGCTGGTGGACGTCTCCAAGGTCGATACGTCCACGACGGTGTTGGGGCACGAGCTCCGCATCCCGGTGATGATGGCGCCCATCGGATCGCTGCAGCTCATTACGCCGGAGGGCGCGGTGGCGTCCGCCAAGGCGGCCGAGGAGTTCGGCGTCGTCAACTTCGTGAGCTCCGTCACCCAGCCGGCGCTGGAGGAGACCGCGGCCAGCACCCGGTCGGACAAGATATTCCAGCTCTACGTCCGCGGGGACCTCACGTGGGTGGAAGAGATCCTCGGACGGGTCAGGCGGTCGGGCTACAAGGCCTTGTGCCTGACCGTGGACTCCGCCTACTACGGCAACCGGGAGCGGCAGTTGCTGAACCGCTGGCTGCCGCCCAGCAAGCGCGTGGAGACGTCGAACCGCGCGTTCCAGGCCATGTTGACCTGGGAGACCATGGACGCCATCAAGGAGATCGGCGGGCTGCCGTTCATCCTCAAGGGCGTGGCCACCGCGGAGGACGCGGCCCTGGCGGTGGAGCACGGCGTGGACGTGGTCTATGTCTCCAACCACGGCGGGCGCCAGCTCGACCACGGGCAGGGGACCATGGCCATGCTCCCGGAGATCGTCCGGGCGGTGGGCGGCAAGGCCGAGGTGGTCATCGACGGCGGGTTCCTGAGGGGCGCCGACGTGGTGAAGGCTGTGGCCCTCGGCGCCAAGGCGGTGACCATCGGCAAGCTCCAGGGATGGGCCCTGGGAGCCGCGGGCCACGCGGGCCTGGTGCGCGCCCTGGAGCTCCTGGAGAACGAGATCCGCGTCGCCATGGGCCTGCTGGGAGTGACCCGGGTGGACCAGCTCACCCCCGCCCACGTGTGCGAGGCGCCGGCGACCCTGCCGCCGCACGAGATGAGCACCTTCGTCAACCTGCCCGCACGCCTGCTGTAACCCGGGACGCCGCCGCGGCAAGGTCTGCCAGCCCGTCCTTCGACTCCGCTACGCTACGCTCAGGACGAACGGAGGGTACTCCGCTACGCTCAGGATGAACGGAGGTACTCCGCTTCGCTACGCTCAGGGTGAACGGGGGTATTCCGCTACGCTACGCTCAGGACCAACGGGGGTACTTCGCTTCGGGGATACTTCGCTTCGGGGATACTTCGCTTCGCTACGCGCAGGACGAACAGGGGCAATCGTTCGGGTTTCCGGGGGTAGCTGGCGGATCCGGGGAGACGGTGCGAGTATCCCGAGAGCCTGCCCCTTGTGGCCGGACTTGCTGAGGATGTCGGAATGACCGGGAGATGGTTGCCCGCGGCCCTGGCGCTGGCCGCGGTTACGGCCGTGGCGGCGCTGGCCGAGCCGGAGAGCTTCGGCCAGACGCCGGTGGGAACCGCGGACCCCGCGGAAATCACGCAGCCGGTCCGGCCCGGGGGAGGCCTCGCGCCTTCGGGGACGCCCGGGCCGCGGCCCCCGGCGCGCACCGCGGCCAGCATCGAGCGCGAGGAAGAGGTGCTCGACGACCGCATGGCCTTCATCGAGAGGCGCCTCACGGAGAGCCTGTCGCGGGTGGAGAGTCTGCTCATGGCGGTCGAGCTGGACGTCCTGAAGGTCCAGAAGCGGACGCTGTCCTACCGCAGGGAGCTGGACCGGGTGCGGGTCGAACTCGCGGAGCAGGAGCGGCTGGCGGCCCAGGACGTGCGCAACAAGGAACGCCTCGTGGAACTGATGGAGCGCTACGGCGCCGGCGACTGGGTGGCGCGGCACGTCAAGGTGGAGCTCGAGGACTTCCGCCGCGGGGGACGCCCCGACCGGTCCGCGGATCAAGCGTCGATGCAACGGCGGGTGCGGGAGTTCCGGCAGGCCCTGTTCGAGTTGGGTGCGCTGTTGTTCCGGGCGGACTCCGACGCCGGGAGCCACGAGCGGGCGCTTGCCGCCCAGGGGCAGCCGACGCCGGGACTGAGGTCCCGGCTGAAGGACCTCGCCGCAAGCCGGAAAGAGGCGCTGCAGGAACAGGAGCGGGTGCTCACCGGGCTTGCCGAACGGGCCGCGCGCCTGGCGGAGTTGCAGCGCCGGCGGGAAGACCAGCTCGAAAGCCTCTACACCTTCGTCCTGGGCCGGATGCTGTGGCTCCGAAACCGTGAGCCGCTGGGTCCCTTTCCGCCCAACCGGGCCTTCTTCGCCCAGGCCCTGGACGCAGCCGCGGCCTTTTCCGGGCGCGTGGGCGAGTGGTTCCGGCTACAGAGTCGGACCGCCCGCAGCCGTTTCACCGCGTCGTGGCAGCCGTGGTTGGCGGCCCTGCTGGTCTTCGGTGTGGCCCCGTGGTTTGCGGTGAGGGGGCAGGGCGCGCTCCGGGACCGGGTTGCCCGCCCGCAGGCCCGCCCGGGCCGCGCGCCCGCGCATCGCGCGGCGCTCCTGCTGGCGCTCCACGCCGGGGTGTGGCCGGGTTACGTGGTCCTCGTCATTCTGGCCCTGCCGCAGCTCGGCCTGTCGCAGGACGGTTCCCTGGGTCCGGCGTTGACCGGGGCGTTGCAGCTTGCCGCGCTGTTCCTGTGGATCGGACTGGTGGGCGAGTCGGTCTTCCGTCCGGACGGCCACGGCGAGGGGCGCTGGGGGTTGGCGCCGGAGGCCGCTCGGGCGCTGCGACTCGGGTCCGCGGCAGGGTGTGCGGCCGCGCTGGCGTTGCTCGTTCCGCGCCACGTGCTGTTGCACGCGCCCGGGGACGACGTGGCCGCGAGCCTTGCGCTGGCGCGCCTCCTGATGATCGCGTTCACCGCGGCGGCGCTGTTGCTGGCGGCGGTGGGGTGCCGCCGCCGCAGTTCCCTGATGGAGGCGGCCCTCCGGCGCAGCCGTTCCAACGAGGGGTTCCTGTGGTCCGTGTGGCCGCTGGTCCATTTCGTGCTCATGGCGGTGTTCGGCGGCATCATCGCCCTGAACCTGGCGGGCTACCAGTACGCGTCGCAGTTCGTCTGGCAGAGGATCGTGCGTTCGACTCTCGCGGTGCTTTCCCTGCTGCTGCTCTCCTTCTACCTGAAGAGCGGGGTCCGCGCGTTGTCCGGGAAGGTCGCAGCCCGACGCCGCGGCGCAGAGGGCGTCCCGGCCGGCGGCGAGGGCCCGGGGCGCCTGGCATGGGTGGCGGTGGACGCGCCGCTGGGGGTCCTGGGCGCGGCCGTGCAACTGGAGATCTGGGGCGTTTCCGTGGTGGATTTCCTGGCTACGCCGCTGGGAGGGACGGTGCTCTTCCGGGGCGTCCTGATGGCCCTGGTGGTGGCCGCGGGGCTCGGCCTGATCCGGCTCAGCAACGTCGCGGTGCTTTCGCTGTTGCGTCCCAGGGTGCTGGACCGGGTGCGCAGCCGGGAAGCGGGGAGAAGGCTCCAGACCCTGGCGCCGCTGGCCCAGACCTCCATCAAGCTGCTGGTGGTCGTGGTGGGGTTCTTCCTGCTCCTGCAGCTCGCCGGCATCGAGACCGGCCCGCTGCTGGCGGGGGTCGGCATCGTCGGTCTGGCGGTGGGCTTCGCCGCCCAGTCGCTCATCAAGGACATCATCAACGGCCTGTTCATCCTCACGGAAGGGAGCGTGGGCGCGGGCGACATCGTGGAGGTGGGAGGGGTGACCGGTCAAGTGGAGAAGGTGACCCTGCGCTCCGTGCGCATACGCGACCTGAGCGGCAACGTGCACTTCGTGCCCAACAGCACCATCGACCACGTGCAGAACATGACCAAGGACTACTCGCGCTACCTGCTGGACGTGGGGGTGGGCTATCGCGAGGACACCGACGAGGTGGTGGCGGTCATGCGGGACGTGGACGAGGCCATGCGCCAGGACCCGCAGTTCCGCCACGACATGCTGGAGCCCATCGAGATCCTGGGTCTGGACCGTTTCGAGGACTCCGCGGTGGTCGTGCGCGCGCGGCTCAAGACCCGGCCCATCCAGCAATGGCGCATCGGACGCGAGTTCAACCGCCGCCTGAAGAAGGCGTTCGACGAGAAGGGCATCGAGATACCGTTCCCGCACCGCACCGTCTATTGGGGCGAGACCAAACAGGGACAGCTCCCGCTACAGGTGGAGGACCGACGCGGCAAGGACACAACCGCGTCCGTCGCGTCGGGCCCGGAACCCAGGGAGGAGACCATTGGAACGAAAGAAGTCCGTACTGAGTCTTGAGCAGGCGGGGACCATCGTCGATCAGACCCTGGCCCGGGCCCGGGAGTTGGATCTCCGCCCCATGTGCGTGGCGGTGCTGGACGACGGCGGCCACTTGAAGGCGCTGAAGCGCGAGGACGGCGCGGGGATACTGCGCCCCCAGGTGGCCATCGGCAAGGCGTGGGGCTGCCTGGGCATGGGCGGGTCCAGCCGCGCCCTGGGCGAGCGCCTGGGCGACCGGCCGTCGTTCCTGGGCGCCCTCACCACCATGTCGGAAGGCAAGTTGGTGCCGGTGGCCGGAGGGCTGTTGATCTGCGACGGGGACGACGTGGTGGGCGCGGTGGGGGTGAGCGGCGGGACCTCCGACGAAGACGAGGACATCGCCCGGTTCGGCATCGCCGCGGCGGGGCTGGACGCCGGCGCTTGAGCCCTGGCGAGTGGGCGAAGGTCGAACCCGGAGGCCTGTCCAGGCAGGCCGGTTCCCGGCGCCGCCCCGGCCAGACCGTTGCCCGGGGCGGGACCGGCAGGGACTACCGTTCCCAACGGTGATTGTCTATAGTGGCCTCTTCACCACACACAGTCCAGGGAGGCTTTCATGGCTGGCAACGGAACATCCAAGTGGCAGGAACCGACGGGCGAGATGCAGAAGGCGGGCTATGGCAAGTTCCTTCGGCCCAACACGGCTTACGACACCTTCATGGAGGAGCAGGAGATACCCATCTACCGTGACATCGGGGTGGAGAAGGTCCAGAACCTGCCCATGAAGCACTGGGAACGCCTGGGCGGGAACGCCAGCTTCATCCAGCTCCTGGGCACGGAAGGGCTTTGGGGCTCCTACGTGGTGGAGGTTCCCGGAGCGGGGGCCTTGCACGCGGAGAAGCACCTCTACGAGGAGCAGTTCTTCGTGGTGGAGGGCCGCGGCACCACCGAGGTCTGGGTCGAAGGCAGCGAGAAGAAGCATACCTTCGAGTGGCAGGCCGGGTCCCTGTTCGCCATACCCGTGAACGCGCTGCATCGGATCGTGAACGCCACTTCGAGCCCGGCGTTGCTGCTGGCGGGCACCACCGCCCCCAACATCATGAACCTGTTCCACAACACGGACTTCATCTTCCACTGCCCCTACGTCTTCAGCGACCGCTACAGGGAAACCGACGACTTCTACAAGCCCAACGAGGAGATCGAACCCGACCCGGTGCGCGGGCTGGCCATGCGCCAGACCAACATCATCCCGGACATCGTCACCTGCGAGTTGCCGCTGGACAACCGCCGCTCCCCGGGTTACCGCCGCATCGAGCCGCACATGGTGGGCAACAGCTTCTACCTCTGGATCGGCCAGCACGAGACCGGCCGGTATTCCAAGGCCCACGCCCACGGCTCGGCCGCGGTGCTCATCTGCGTCAAGGGCAAGGGCTACACCTACACTTGGCCGTCCACCCTGGGTCCCACGCCCTGGAAGGACGGCAAGGGCGACCAGGTCCGGCGGCAGGACTACGAGCCCGTGGGCATGGTGAGCGCGGCGCCCATGGGCGGGAACTGGTTCCACGCCCACTTCGGCGTGAGCGCCGAGCCGCTCCGTCTTTCGGCGTGGTTCGGCCCCAACGCCCCGGGCCGCGAGCGCGGCCGGCCCGGGGAGAAGGCCATCGACTACGGCGCCATCGAGATCAAGGACGGCGGCACCGCCATCGCCTATCGGGACGAAGACCCGTTCCTGCGCAAGGAGTTCGAGGAGACCCTGGCCAGGGAGGGGATGAAGTCCAAGATGCCTGCCGAGATCTACCGGCCGGGAGCCTGACACCGTGGCCGCCCCAGGACCCCTCGGCTTTACCGGCGCGGGCCGACACATCGTTGACGAAGACGAGATCAAGCTCACCAGCGTGGGCGTGGACATCGGTTCGTCCACGTCCCACCTGGTGTTCTCCCGCCTGGAACTCAGCCAGGAAGGCACCCGCTACGTGGTCAGGAAGCGCACGGTGCTGAGCGAGTCGGAGATCCTGCTCACGCCCTACACCGACGACCTGACCATCGACGTGGACCGCCTGGGCCGGTTCATCGAGGAGCAGTACGAGCGGGCGCGGCTCCGCCGGGAGGACGTGGACACCGGCGCGTTGATCCTCACCGGCGTGGCGGTGCGGCGCCGCAACTCCCGGGCCATCGCCGAGCTGTTCGCCGAGGAGGCGGGCCGGTTCGTCTCGGTCACCGCGGGCGACGGTCTCGAGACCACCATGGCCGCCCACGGTTCGGGCGCGGTGGCCCGGTCCGGGCGGGACGACGCGGTGGTGCTGAACATCGACGTGGGCGGCGGGACCAGCAAGGTCGCGGTCTGCGTCCGCGGCAGGGTGCGGGAGGTCACGGCCATCGACGTGGGCGCCCGGCTGGTGGCCATGGACGGCGCCAACGCGGTGGTGCGCGTGGAAGAGGCCGGGCGGCGCCACGGCGGCGCGGTGGGCGTCGAGTTGGATCTCGGCCGGCCCATGAGCGAGGACGCCCTCCAGTCCATCGCTTCGGAGATGGCCGACCGCCTGTTCGAGGTCGTCAACCAGCAGGACCTGACCGAAGGGACCCGCGGGCTGCTGCGGCTGCCGCCGCTGTCGTACCGGGGCAGGATCGACGCGGTGACCTTCTCCGGCGGCGTCTCCGAGTTCATCTACGGGCACGCCGAGGACGGTTTCGGCGACATGGGCGCGCTCCTGGGCCGGGAGATCCGCCGGCGGGTGGAGGGTCTGGAGATACCCATACTGGAGCCTTCGGCGCGCATCCGCGCCACCGTCATCGGGGCTTCCCAGTACACCATCCAGGTCAGCGGCAGCACCATCTTCATCGCGCCGCCGGAAGCCGTCCCGGTGCGGAACGTCCCGGTGGTGAGCGTGGACTTCCCGTGGGAAGACCAGGTGGACCGGGAAAAGGTCATCGCCGCCATCGACGCGGCGCTGCGGCGGCTGGACCTCCAGTCCGGTCGTCAGCCGGTGGCCCTCGCCTTCCACTGGCAGGGGTCCGCCACCTTCCACCGCTTGCAGGCCTTCTGCGGCGCGGTGGTGGAGGGTCTCCGGACCATACTCGACAAGGGGCACCCGTTGATCCTGGTCAACGACGGCGACATCGGCGGCATCCTGGGCCTCCACTTCGAGGAGGAAACGAAGCTCGACAAGCCCATCATCTCCGTGGACGGCATCGTGCTGCAGGAGTTCGACTACATCGACGTCGGCGCCCTCATCCCTTCCTCGGGCGCCGTCCCCGTGGTCATCAAATCCCTCGTCTTCCCCGTCGCGGAGCAGAACGCGGCCATTCGACAGTAGCGGCCCTCCGCGCCCGGGCGGGCCGCGGGAGCGGGCCGGGACCGCCCGGGGGTTTGTGTCGGGGCTCCGTGGAAGGTAGAGGACGAGACCATGCAAGCGCAAGAAATCCAGGCGCCGCCGGACCCCTACCGGGCGTGGTTCCAGTGCATCCGCGGCTGTCCCGGACGCTACAGCCTCAAGGAGGTCATCTACGAATGCCCGCGGTGCGGCAACCTCCTGGAAGTGCGCCACGACCTGGAGCGTCTTCGGAGCCACCCCGCGGAATACTGGAGGGACCTCTTCGACCAGCGGCTGATGCGGAACGAGTGGCCCTACGGCAGCTCGGTGTGGGGCAAGCGGGAGGTGGTCTGCCCGGAAGTGCGGGACGCCAACGTGGTGTCGATCCTGGAAGGCGGCAGCAACCTGTTCTGGGCGGAGCGTCTCGGCCGGGAGGTCGGCCTTTCCGACCTCTGGGTGAAGCTGTGCGGCAACAGCCATACCGGGTCCTTCAAGGACCTGGGCATGACGGTGCTGGTGTCCATGGTGCGCCAGATGGTCTCGGAAGGGGTGGAGATACCCGCGGTGGCGTGCGCCTCCACCGGGGACACCTCCGCGGCCCTGGCGGCCTACTGCGCGGTGGCCAACGTGCGCGCCGTCGTGTTCCTGCCCCGGAACAAGGTGTCCACCGCGCAGCTCATCCAGCCCATTGCCCACGGCGCGGTGACCCTGGCCATCGACAGCGACTTCGACGGCTGCATGGCGCTGGTCCGGGAGCTGTGCACCCGCCACAACATCTACCTGGCCAATTCCATGAACTCGCTTCGGGTGGAAGGCCAGAAGACCGTGAGCATCGAGCTGGTGCAACAGTTCGACTGGCAGGTGCCGGACTGGATCGTCATCCCCGGGGGGAACCTGGGCAACGTCAGCGCCCTGGGCAAGGGGTTCGAGCTCATGCGCGACCTCGGCATGATCTCCCGGCTGCCGCGCATCGCCTGCGCCCAGGCCCAGCGGGCGAACCCCCTCTACCGCAGCTACCTCAAGGGTTTCGATGCGTTCGAGCCGGTCCAGGCCCGGACGACCCTGGCCAGCGCCATCCAGATCGGCAACCCGGTGAGCTTCGAGAAGGCCATCCGCATACTCAAGGAGTTCGACGGGGTGGTGGAGGAGGCCACCGAGTCCGAACTCGCCGACGCCGCGGCCCGTGCGGACCGCACCGGGCTGTTCAACTGCCCGCATACCGGCGTGGCCCTGGCCGCGCTGTTCAAGCTGGTGGAGCGCGGCGTCATCCGCAGGCAGGAACGCGTGGTGGTCATCTCCACCGCCAACGGCCTCAAGTTCCCCGACTTCAAGATCCAATACCACGAGGCCCGGCTCCCGGAAGTCACCCCGCGCTACCGCAACACCCCCATCGACGTGCCCGCGGACTACGACAGGGTGCGGGACGCGGTGCTGCGGGCCATTGAAGACCGCCCGTCTCCGTAGGCCGGGAAAAGGGCGCAACAGGAGATCCGGACCCTGAGCCTTCTGAAACAGCAGAATGGCGACGATTACCCGGCGGCAGCGCAGAAACATCTGCAGGACGCGGACGTACTCCTTGAAGGCCGACGTTTCGATGGCGCGGCGTATCTGGCCGGGTATGTGGTCGAGTGCGTGTTGAAGACGTTGATCCAGGTGGAAACAGGTGGGGCAAATCGTTCGCACGACTTGATTTTTCTGCGAGATCAGTTTGACGTGCTCGCCATCCAGGCAGGGATCCGCACCGGCAGGTTTCTGGAGTCCCTTGAATCTCTGAACTCGTCCGAAATTCTCGGATGGAAACCGGATATGCGTTATCATGGACCCGGTATCGCCTCTGATACCGCTGGGACATGGCTTCAGGACGCGAGAGACGTGTACGACCGGATTATCGGAAGCCTGCTCATGGACGGAGCAGTCTGATGCAGCATCTCGACGAGGCCCACAAACGCGCGGAAACATGTCTGGCCGAGTGGCTGAAGAACAAGCCGAAGAACTGGCGTGTCCTTCTGGTCAAGGACGTACGCGCCATGCTGCGCATGATCCTCTGGTGTTCCGATCCTGAGTGGAAATCCAGTCACGATGAAATCAATCGCCGGTTGGATGACGTGGCCTCTCACTACTGGTCAAAAAGCATTCTCCGGGGGCGTAGGCGTGGCCATCCGGACTACAACTGGCAAGAGGAAGCGTGGAGAAAAGCCAGGAACCACGAAGAAACCGATAGGCTCCGGATCCTTGACAGGTATCTGGTTAAGACCGGCTGGTTCGACGCGCCGGTCGAACCGCCGTGGAAGGTTTGGGACAGGAATGCACCCGCGATCACGGTCTTCTATTCGTTCAAAGGCGGCGTCGGCCGCTCGACGGCACTGGCGGCCACGGCCTTGCATCTGGCCGCCTCGGGTGAACGAGTCGTGGTGCTGGACGCCGATCTCGACGCGCCGGGAGTCGGCTCCCTGCTCGCCGCGCACGACGGGGTCACGGCCTCTTGGGGAATCGTCGATTATTTGCTGGAACGACGCATCCAGGGAGAAGGCAACCCGCTGCCAATCGCCGATTACTACCACCGATATCCGACCGATTCCATCGCCGGGGAAATCCTCGTGTTCCCCGCAGGCGCCTTCAACGAACACTATGTGGACAAACTCGCACGTATCGACTACGGTACGCCATCGACAGGTTCCGTACATCCTCTCGTATCGCTCCTGAACCATACCCGCCAGGATCTCGCACCGGGTTGGATTCTGGTGGATGCCCGCGCCGGGCTTGGAGACGTGTCCGGATTCCTCACTGGCGGACTATGCCATTTTCACGTACTCTTGGGGACACTGGCGGACGCAAACTGGAGGGGATTGGAGCGGGTGCTCGAACGGCTCGGGGGCGACCGCGTGCGCGAAGGCAAAACGCAGGCAGAGTGCCTGCTTGTCGCGTCCATGGTGCCGCGGTCCGACGAACCGCTGTTCAAGACACTCGTGGAACGGTTCACGGACCGCGCGCGTGACGTCTTCAGTGAGTGCTATTACGCTGAGCCTGCGGAATCCGAGTCACCGGACGATTTCTGGACCCTGAACGACGTGGAAAGCACGGATGCGCCGCACGTTCCGGTGGTGTTGCCATACAATGAACGTCTGGCTACGTTCCGCGATCTGAACGAAGTCGCGAAACCGATCCTGCTCCGCGACGGAGAACCTTACCAGGATCTCGCCGGGCGTCTGCGGGTCGGAGCCGGGAGATTCAGGAGGCGTGGCAGATGACAGGTGCTTCGGTACGGCTTCGCCGACAAGACTTGGCTGTGTTGCGTAGCCAGTTGGCCGACCTGGGCTACGGCCATGCCGAGAGCGAAACGCTGGAACTGTTCCCGCGCCGCCTGTACCCCGTACCCGAGCATTTACGGGCGCTTGATCCCAACGTCGTTCTGGTCGTCGGCCCGAGAGGATCAGGAAAGAGCGCCTTGTTCAAGGCTTTTTTCTCGAACGATCAGGACCTTGTGAATGCGATTACGGCATGGATGCAGAAGACACCAGCCATGCAACCGCTGCCTCGCTTCACGGAGTGGGCGGCCGTGTATCCCTTGGGCACCGAATTTCCCGACAACCGTGCACTTTCCACGTGGGCGACCTCAGACGAAGCCGCCAAGAAGATCTGGCATACCATGCTTGTCCGACGCCTCGCGGATCGTTTTGATGGACGTTGGAAGGTGGAACTGAGGTCGATTCTGGAACCGATGGCCACCGATCTCCGCGCCATCCTCAGTGCATACGATGATCCGGAGACGAACCCCACGGCAGCCTTGGATGAATTGGAGCAGAAACTACGACAGGAAGATCGTTGCATATTCGTCGGCTGCGACGAGCTGGACACACTGGGAGGCTACGATTGGGAACTGATGGCCCGGATGGTGCGTGGCCTTGTGGCCTTCTGGTCCGACTACAGCCGGCGTTGGCAGCGGATCCGGGCGAAGATCTTTCTCCGATCGGATCTCTTTCGCCGCCATACGGGGATGGGAACCGCGGACTTCGCCAAGCTCGCCGCCAATCGGGCCGAGCTTGCCTGGTCCGACACGGCGCTGCTCGGCATGTTGGTAAAGCGTATCGCCAATACGTCCGAGGAACTCGCCACGTACTGCCGCAAAACTCGAATCAAGTTCGACGAGCACCATACGTTGGGACTGATTCCCGTAATCCGGAAACCGGATGACGTATTTCCTCTTCTGGATCGGCTGTCCGGCGAATTCATGGGGGCCGGGCGGAAGAAGGGCCGTGTGCGCAACTGGATCCTGGATCATCTACGCGACGGCCGCGGGGAGATCAGTCCTCGATCGCTGGTGCGGCTGATCGAGCAGGCCGCCCGAAAGGAAGCGGCGAATCGTTCCTTGCGTCCCCCCATGTTGATTCATCCCACAGCGTTGCGGCAGGCGCTCGACGATGTGTCCGACGACCACGTGACGCAAGGCATTCCCGAATGGCCGTGGCTCGATGGAGTGAAACGGAGACTGAAACAGGACCAACTCGTGCCTTGGGAGTGGCGTGAGATCGTGGGCTTGCTCGACAGCGACCCGCACGGGAGTTGGGGCGGGTCGGACCGTCCCGGCCTTCGCCCCCCGGTGGATCAACCAGCGGATTTCCTGGACTACCTGATCGGGATTGGCGTCTTCCGGCGGCGCTCGGACGACCGGGTCGACGTGTCGGACCTGTATCTGTCCGGCCTCGACCTGCGTCGCAAGGGCGGCGTCAAGAGAGGTCTGCGGAAGAGGGCGGCAACACGGTCTTGATCGAAGTCAACACGCCGCCAAGCTCCCGACTCCGGCGCATCCTACAAGAACCCGGCGCCGGCGTGGTCGGTGAAGGCTTCGGCGTCGCGGATGTATTTCATGACCGTCGTGGGGTTGGTGTGGCGGGTGATGGCCATGATCTTGTCGATGCGGGCGCGGTGCGCCGCGGCGCTGGTGACGAAGCCTGCCCGCAACGAATGTCCCGACACCTCCTTGGGGTCCAGGCCGATCAGGGCGGCGTAGTGCTTGATCAGGCGCGGAACGTCCGAAGGGTGCAGCGGTCCCTCCCGTACGGAGCCGCCCCGTTTCATGGCCCGGAACAGCGGCCCGTGCGTGATGCCGGACGCCGACAGCCAAGTCTGCACACGATGGATGGGTCGAATCAGTCGGCCTTCCGGTATGGGGATCGTCTGGCCGTTGCCGGCCTGGTCCGTCTTGGACCGGCGAATGGTCAGCAGCATGCGCCGGGGATGGTCCCGGGTCCGCGGCAGGACGGTCACGTCGTCCACCGACAACCCGCAGAGTTCCGACCGGCGCAAGGCTGCGGCGAAACCGAGGGCCAGAAGGGCGCCGTCGCGGATCCCGATGACCGAGTCGGGACATCGGGCGATCATGGCCCGGATGTGCTCCTCGCGCAGCGCCTTGACCTGCCGGGGAACCTTGCCCTTGATGCGGGCCAATCCCTTGAGGGTTGCCCGTACGAGGGGGTGATGGGTGGGCGAGGTCTTGGCGGCGTCCGTGTAGCGTTTGGTGATGGCGCTGTTGTAGAGGACGACGGTGCCCATGGAGAGCGGGACGCCGTTGGTGGAACGGGGCCGTGTGGCGCAGTGCACCAGGAAACGGGCGACGGCGTCGGGAGAGGCTGCCAACGGGTCGTCGATGTGTTCGCCGGCGCAGTATGCGGTGAAACGGACCCAGCCCTTTTCATAAGCGAGCCGGGTGTTGGAAGCCGCCGCTGAGGAGAAGACAACGGGATCCGGGTCAAATCTACTCATCGCTACCTGATTCATGAGGTACTCCTTTGCTTGAATCTTGGGGTGCATACTTCGACGACCGAGAGGGTTCCGAGAATGGTATAAGGATCGGGAAGTTTTCACAGGAATGGATGGATTCCCGCTTTCGCGGGAATGACGGAGTGGATTCCCGCCCCCGCTTCCGCGAGGACATGCTTTCGCGGGAATGACGGGGTGGGCTTTCGCGCCACCAAACCGAGGCAGGCGTCGCCGCCTTCCGGTCCTGACCGCCAAGTGTTATGCTCCGTGCTGCAAGGGTCGGCAATGCCGTCTCCGGGATGGACGAAATCGAGGATCGCAACCGCGCCCCGGGTGGGCGCCTGGACGGGACGTTATGGAATTCATGAAACTCGACGGTGCGGTGGACCTGCACGTGCATTCGTATCCCTGTGTGTTCCAGCGGCGGGTGGACGACCGCCAGGCGGTGCAGGCCGCGTCGGACGCGGGCATGGCCGCCATCGTGCTGAAGTGCCATCACGAAAGCACGGTGAGCCGGGCCTACCTCATCCAGAAGGAGTTCCCCGACATCAAGGTGTTCGGCGGCGTGGTGATGAACCAGTTCGTGGGGGGCATCAACCCGGCCGCGGCCGAGGTCGGCCTCCGGCTGGGCGCCAAGGAGATCTGGATGCCGACCATCGACGCCGCCCACCACGTGGAGGTCCACGGGGCCAGGGGCAGCTACGACACCCAGAGCAGCGGGGCGGACTTCGTCTGGGGCGAGCCCATCTCCGCGGTCAGGGACGGCAAGGTGGTGGACGAGGCCATGGTGGTGCTGGAGCTCATCGCCAAGTACGACGCCATCCTGGGGACGGCCCACCTCTCCCTCGGGGAGATCGAGCTGCTGGTGAAGGCGGCCCACGAACGGGGGGTGAAGAAGATCCTCATCACCCATCCCTATTTCCGCGTGCCCGCGGGCATGAACCTCGATTTCCTGAAGCAGATGATGCGCTACGGCGCCATCGGCGAGTTCGGCTACTGCACCATCTCGCCCATGTGGGCCTACGTCAACCTGGAGTTCACCAGGGGGATCATGGACTCCATGGGGTTCGACAACTGCGTGGTCATGAGCGACACCGGCCAGTCCCACAACCCGCTGCCCCCCGAGGCCCTGTGGCTCTACGCCCAGGGGCTCTACGAGAAGGGGGTCTCGCCGCGGAACGTGGAGAAGCTGATCGTGGACAACCCCAGGGCGATGCTGGGGATCTGACGGCGCGCCGGCAGGAGGGGACAACCATGACGGACTGGTCATCCCGGGGACGGATCGCGGAGGACATCACCGAGGCCGCGGGCCTGACGCCGCTGCTCCGGCTGCGCAAGGTCGCCGCGGGACCCCAGTCGTTGTGCGGCAAGCTGGAGTTCATGAACCCTTCGGCGAGCCTCAAGGACCGGATCCTGCGCCGCATGGTCCGGAGCGCGGAGGAACGCGGCGAGCTCCGGCCCGGCATGACGATCCTGGAAGCCTCCACCGGCAGCACCGGCATCGCCACCTCCATGATCGGAGCGGTGTGCGGCTATCCGGTGGTGGTGGTCATGCCCGAGGGCATGAGCGAGGAACGCAAGGCGACCATGCGCGCGTACGGCGCGGATCTGGTGCTCACCCCCGGGGCGGAGAGCGACGTGGACCTGTGCCTGGAGAAGGTCGAGGAGCTCAAGCGCGCCAAGCCGGGGCACTACTGGGAACCCGGACAGTTCTCCAACCGGGACAACATCGCGGCCCACTACGAGACCACGGGCCCGGAGATATGGCGCCAGACCGACGGCGCGGTGGACGTGTTCGTGGCCTCCCAGGGCAGCGGCGGCACCGTGTCCGGCGTGGGCAAATGGCTGAAGGAGCAGAACCCGGACGTGCGGATCTACGCGGTGGAGCCCGAGGAATGCCCGATCCTGTCGGGCGGGAGCTGGGGTCCCCACGCCATCGAGGGCATCGGCGACGGTTTCATTCCGGAGAACCTGGACCTGGACTACGTGGACGGCGTGGTGACGGTCTCTTCCGCGGACGCCATCGCCATGGCGCGGCGCCTGGCGCGGGAGGAAGGCGTCCTGTGCGGCGTCTCGTCCGGCTGCAACGTGGCCGCAGCCAACAAGCTGTCCGCGGCGTTGCCTTCCACCAGGATGATCGTGACCATGATCAACGATACCGGCATGCGCTACTTCTCCACGCCGTTGTTCGGAAAGGAGCAGACCGTCGAGATCCCCGACCGGGAACATCCCGTGCGGGACGAAGACCGGGCCAACCTGGCCCGCCGCAACCTCCACCTCGTTCGCTGACCCATGCCGCTTCCGGCCAGCCTGACGTGCGTCCTGTGCGGCGCCGCATACGGGGAAGACCCGCGCCGGTACAGTTGCCCCGGGTGCGGCGAGTTGGGGACCCTGCGGGCGGCCTACGACTACGAGCGGATCCGGGAGACGGTGAGCCGGGACCAGGTGGGCGCGGCGCCGTTCCGGGACCACTGGCGTTACCTGCCGCTGCTCCCCTTGGCGGCCGCACGCGTCGAGTTCCCGCTGGAGGTGGGAGGGACGCCCCTCTATCCGGCGCCGGGGCTCAGGAAGTCCCTGGGGCTGGAACGGCTCTGGATCAAGGACGACACCGTGAACCCCTCGGCCTCCCTGAAGGACCGGGCCAGCGCGGTGGTGCTGCTCAAGGGGCGGGAGCTCGGCCGGAGCGAGTTCGCCGCCGCCTCCACGGGGAACGCGGGCGCGTCGCTGGCGTGTCTGTCCGCGGCCCTCGGGGCGCCGTGCCACATCTTCGTGCCCGAGTCGGCGCCGAAGGCGAAGGTGGCCCAGCTCCTGACCTTCGGCGCGGACGTGCTCCCCGTCCGGGGCAGCTATTCCGAGGCGTTCAGCCTCTGTGTCCGGGCCAGCGACCACTTCGACTGGTACAACCGCAACACGGGCTACAACCCCTACACCGTGGAGGGAAAGAAGACCGTGGCGCTGGAGACCGTCGAGCAGCTCGGCTGGGAGCCCCCGGACACCGTCATCGTCCCGGTGGGGGACGGGTGCATCCTGAGCGGCGTGTGGAAGGGGCTGGTGGACCTCCATGGACTGGGGTGGATCTCCCGGCTGCCCCGGCTGGTGGCGGCCCAGGCCGAAGGCTCCCAGGCCGTCAAGCTCGCGCTGGAGGGGGACGGCGTGGTCCGTCCGGTGGCGCCGGACACCCTGGCCGACAGCGTCAGCGTGGCGCTGCCGCGCAACGGCGTCATGGCGGTGCAGGACCTGCGGGCCTCCGGCGGGAGCGCGGTGAGCGTGTCCGACCGCGAGATCCTCGAAGCCATGCCGTTGCTGGGAAGGACCGCGGGACTCTTCGCCGAGCCCGCGGCGGCCGCGGCCGTGGCGGCGCTGGTGAAGCTGTTGGACCGAGGCGACGTCTCGCGCACGGAACGCGTGGTGGTGGTCTCCACCGGCCACGGCCTCAAGGACGTGGACGCCGCGTTGCAGGCGGTCCGTCCGCCGGAGCCCCTCGACTGCTCCATGGACGCGGTCCGGGAACGGCTCCGCGGCGGTCCGTGAGTTCGAAGGTTCCATGAGGGGGTTCGAGTGTCGCAGGATCTACAGGGTTTCCTGAAGCGGTTGCAGGACGAGCGCCCCGGGCAACTGCTCGAGGTGGACCAGGCGGTGGCCCCGGAGTTCGAAGCCACCGCGGTGGTCATGGAGGCGGAGCGGCTGCCGGACTGCCCCGCGGTCCTGTTCCGGGACGTGGGAAGCGAGTTCCCGGTGGCGGCCAACGTCCTGGCGCACCGTCCCCGTCTGGCCTGGGCCTTCGACACGTCGGAAGAGCGGCTGGTGCACGAGTTCAAGGAGCGGATCCAGCGGCCCGTGCCCCCTCGGGTGTTCGAGGACGCCCCGTACCGGGAGAACAGCGTGCTCCACCGGGACGTGGACCTACGGCGGCTTCCGGTCCTGACCCATTTCGAGCAGGACGGCGGCCCCTACGTCACCGCGGGGTTGCTGGTGGCGCGGGATCCCCTGTCGGGCATGAGCACCGCGGGGTTCCACCGGATGCAGCTCAAGGGGCCGCGCCGGCTGGGGGTCAGCCTCCACTCCCGGCGGCGCATGTTCGAGTATTTCCGGCGCGCCGAGGAGAAGGGCGAGCCCCTCGAAGCCGCGGTCTGCATCGGCGTGCACCCGCTGGTTTCCCTGGGGGCGTTGACGCTGCCGCCCGCGGGAGTCGAGAAGTTCGCCTTGCAGGGCGGCCTCCTGGGCGAACCGCTGGAGCTCGCGCCCTGCGTCACGGTGGGAGTGAACGTGCCCCGGTGGTCGGAGATCGTCATCGAGGGGCGGCTCCTGAACGGCGTGCGGGAGAAGGAGGGCCCCTTCGGCGAGTTCACGGGATACGCCTCGAGTCGAAGCACCGAGAACGTCTTCGAGGCCACCGCCCTGAACTACCGCGACGGGGCGCTCTACCAGGACATCAACGGCGGCGACAGCATGGAGCATTGCCGCTGCCTCTCCCTGCCCCGGGAGGTGGAGTTCACCAACGTGCTGGAGAAGACCATCCCGAACCTCAAGGCCGTCCACGTGCCGGTGCGGTCCGGCATCGGCAGCTTCCACTGCTACGTGTCGCTGCGCAAGACCGCGGAGGGACAGGGGAAACAGGCCGTGTTCAGCGTCATGGGAGCCGACCACTACGTGAAGCTGGTGGTGGTGGTGGACGACGACATCGACGTCTTCGACGAGGAAGCGGTGCTCTGGGCCATTGCCACGCGGATGCAGGCCAACCGGGACGTGTTCATCGTCGATGCCGCCATGGGCACGCTGCTCGACCCTTCGGCCACCGACGCGGTCACCGCCAAGATGGGCATCGACGCCACCCGGCCCCTGGACGGGTTCGCCTCGTCCCTCTCCATCGAGCCGGGGGCGGTGGAACGGGCTCGCCGTCTGGTCCGGAAGCTGGTGGAGCAGAAGGAAACCAAGCGGTGAGACTACACCGACACGTTGAAAGGGCGCGGCGCCTGATCCGGAAGTTGGCGGCGGCGGGGGATGGAGGACCGCGGCCGGGAGGCCGCGGGTCGGCGGGGTAGGGCGCGGCGCCATGCTCTTCCTCACCGAAGGGGACGTGCTCCGGGCCATCGAGGGCCGGGACGCATACGGCGAGGCGGTGGCGGTCACCGAGGAGGTGCTGCGCCAGCAGTCCCGCGGCAGCGCGTTCCACCTCAAGCGCCTGACCATGGAGCATCCGGACCACCCGGGGCATCTCTGGCACAACATCCGGATCCTGCCGGGGATGGCGCCGGAACTGGGGGCCGCGGCCGTGCGGGTCTATTCCGGATACCGGGGGACCAACCGCTCGGAGGTCATCTGCCTCTTCGACTGGGAAGACATGGAGATGACCGCCATCATCTCCGATTACCACCTGCACGCCATCCGCACCGCGTCCCCTTACGGCGTGGCCGCCAAGTACCTGGCCCGGGCCGATGCGCAGACCCTGGGGGTCATCGGAACGGGACGCTATGCCCGGGGTTTCGTCCGGGCCTGCTGCTCGGTCCGCCCCGTCCGGCGCATCAGGGCGTACAGCCGAAGCCCCGAGAACCGCAGGCGTTTCCGCGAAGAGATGGCCGGGGCGCTGGACGTGGACGTGGAGGCGGTGGAGTCCGGCCGGGAAGCCGTGGCGGGCGCGGACATCATGCTGCTGGCCACCTCCGGGAACACCGTCGTGTTCGAGGGCGCCTGGCTGGAGCCCGGGGCGCTCCTCATGTCCCTGGCCCCCGGGGAGTTCGACGAATCCACGGTGGAACGGTCGCGGGTGTTCCTCTCCGGCACGGACCAGGTGTTGGGCGATACCCCTCCCCGGAAACCCTTCCCCTCGCTCATGGCGAGCGGCCGGTTCGGCCGGGAGGACGTGGCCGCGGAGTTCTGCGACGTGGTGGCCGGGAAGGAGCCCGGACGCCGGAGCGACCGCGAGATCATCCTCTACGAGTCACCGGGCATGGGCATACTGGACGTGGGGATCGCGAACTGGATCTACGGGTTGGCGCGGGAGAAGGGCCTGGGGACGGAGCTTCCCTTCGGCGAGAAGCCGGGCCGAGAACCCGTCCCGGGAGGCGAACCTCAGGCCCCGCGCCGCTGAAGCGCGATGCCGCCCACGATCAGGGCGAGTCCCGCCACCGTGCTCGCGGAAATGGCCTCTCCCACGAACCACCGGATCACGAAGAGCGAGAGGAAGGGCGTGAGATAGATCAGTTGGCTCACCTGGGCGGTGGTGCGGGAGAGCTTGAGGGCCTGGAGCCACGTGACGAACGTGACGCCCATCTCGAACGCGCCGATGTAGGCGGCGCCGGCAAGGCCCGGTGTCCCGGGCAGGACCAGCGCGCCGGTGAGCCACAGGTAACCGCCGGTGAACGCGCATCCGAACCCGAAGTTCACCAGCAGGCGGGTCACCGGGTCCCGGGCGTCCCTGATCCCGCGGATCCAGTAGAGGGCCCATATCACGGTGCTTCCCAGGGCGAAGGCGACTCCCTGGGGGTTTGCCGGACGCAGGAACCGTCCCCGGGTGGCGATGGTGGCCGCGCCGGAGAAGCCGACGGCCATGGCCGCCACCGAGCGCAGGCCGATGGGCTGCCGCAGGAGGACGATGGAAGACAGGACCAGCACCATGGGCCAGGTGAAGTTCAGCGCCTGGGCCTCCTGCGCAGGCAGGAGGTCGTAGGCCCTGAAGACCATGGAGTAGTAGAGGAAAGGGTTCAGGAAGCCCAGGTAGAGCGACGCGCGGTAGTCGGCGAGGCGCCACTCCCGGAGCCGTCCCAGGCGTCCGGTGGCCGCGGTGACCCCGAGCAGCACGGCCGTGGACGCCGCGGAGGAGTAGAACACCAGCGCGTCGGGGCCCACGTGGCGCAGCGAGAGCTTGAACGCGGTGGCGCACGTGGACCAGAAGAGCACGGTGAGGCCCGCGTAGAGATAGGCCCGGGTCTGTCGAGTGGCCCGCAACATGCGGCAAAGGTGGATTTGGATTGACCGTCCCGTCAGCGTATTCTATATGTCCTGCCTGATCCAGCCTGGGCTGCATGACGGTGGTCCCATCCCGTCCTTCCACCGGGCCAGGACGAGCGCACGGAGACGGAGCCATACGGACAGAATGGTAGGCCATGCCGCAAACATCAATCCCTGGAAGACGAGGATGGAGACAGACTACCCGTGAAGCCCCCGGGTCTCCGGCCTGAACGCCTCCCCCTGTGGTTGCTGCTGCTCGCCCTGTCCACGTTGTTCCCGTACAGCTTCGACAAGGGATACTTCTACCGCCCCGGCAACGATGACTGGACTGCCGCAACCGGCGCCCATGACTGGGACTCCTCGAAGAACCTGGCCATCGCCGAGAACCTGTCGCCCGACCACAATTTCCGGTTGTTCGTGGGGCGGCGCCCGGGATCGGGCGGCGCCCCCGCATACGAGATGTACAGCCGCTTTCCCGTCGGCGGATTCGCGCTGATCCAACTCGCCATCCTCCCCTTCGGAAACGACCTGTCCGCCAGGATCCTGGCCGCCCGCATGCTCATGCTGCTGTTGTTCAGCGCCGCTGCGCTCCTGGCCTTCCACTCCCTCGCACGGATCACCTCCCACCGCTGGATCGCGCTGGCCGCCACCCTCGCGGCCTTTTCATCCTACTACATGCTGTTGTACGGCGACGCGGTTTCCGTGGAGATGAGCGTGGACCTGTTCGCGGTGATGCTGGTCTTCCACGGCATGGTGGTGTTCGTGCAGGAGGGGCGGTTCCGCCAGTTGCTGGCCAGGACCTGCGTCGCACTGCTGCTGGGGTGGCATGTGTATGCCTTCCTGCTGCCGTTCCTCATCCTCGGCTTGGCGCACGAGACGGTCCGGGCGTGGAAAGGCGGGACCGCGGTGTGGCCGCGTGTGCGCTCGGCTGCGGCGGCGGTGCTGCGTAGCCGCTACATGGCGCTGGGCGTGTTCGCACTGCTGTTCGGCGCGGCCGTCCTGGGTTTCAACTTCGTCAACGAGTATGCTGCGTTCGGAGGCGAGACGCGGGTCACCGAACTGCCGTCAGTCCACTCCATGCTCATGCGGACCGGACTGATCTAGGACACCTTCGGCCCCAAGTGGTGGCTGCGCTTCCTGCGACAGCAGTTGTTCCGTGTCTGCGTGGCGTCCGTTCCCTTCGTGCTGACCGACTGGGAATCCGGTTCGCCGGAGTGGTTTCCCTCGGTTCCCTTTTCGGTGCCCGGTCTTTCGGGGCCGGAGTTGTCGGTTTCCCTCGTGTTGTTGCTGATGGTGGCGGTCGCATCCACGATCGTGGTTCGGCTTGCGAGGCGGCTGTTGGCAGAGCGACACCGTATGCTCGTGGCCACCCTTGCCCTGTCGGGGTTCTTCTGGGCCCTGCCCATGCTCCACAATACTTCACTCCCCAATCACGCCTACGAGGCCCTGTTCTACGTGGGGGTCCCGCTGGTGTTCTACTCGCTGCTCCTGCTGTACGTCCGCAAGCGCTGGGGGCGTGGTCCGGTGGTCGGCCTTGCCGTCGCGGCGCTGCTCGCCTTCGTCGTCTCCGCCTTCCAGATGGATCGACGAAGGGGACCGGACGCCCAGGCGGCCGATCTCCAACGGGCGACTCTGGCCGAATTCGGGACCATACGCGAAACCACCCGGGGAAAGGTGGTCCTGGTCCTCGGGTCCGTCGAGCCGGAAAGGTCTTGGCAGGCCCTACATCCGCACTACGTAGTTGGATACGTATTGAGATACTATCTCGCCGGAGGGGTGTTGACACACTTTCCGGACATGGAAGCCGCCGCCCGCACCGCGGACTTCATCGTCAGCCCCGACCGCGTGGAGAGCGACGCCCTGCTCACGCCCGGGAACGAACAGGTGTTCCTGTATGACTCCGCAGGTACGGACGACCTGGTGGAGTTGTACCGGGCCACGTACCGGCAGGTGGTGTCCGGGGAGCCTGCAGCGCGCTCCCACTTCGACGTCTATCTCTCTGATGGCAGGTTGTTCCACGTCAGGGAGCCCTGCGTCCGGGAGGATGTGGGATACCGGATCAACGTGGTGGTGGTCCCGGAAGACCCGAAGGACCTGCCCAGAGGATACAGGCGCGACTCCGAGAAGCTTCTCTCCTTCTTCCCAAACAGTGGCGTGCGGTTCGATGGGAAGTGCATGGCCATCCTTCGACTCCCCGATTATCCCATTTCCGTCCTCAGGACGGGACAGCAGCCACTCATACACCGCCATACACCGCCGCCGGGAGGACACCGCGGCTGGAGAGTAGAGATACGGGCGGGCCGGTAGTCCCCGCGGTCAACGACCAACGAGGTGCAAGTAGCCGGGAAGGTGGATTTGGATAGACCGTCCCGGCGGTGTATTCCATATGTCCTGCCGGATCCAGCCTGCGCTGCATGACGGTGGTCCCATGCCGTCCTTCGACCGGGCAGGACAAGCGCACGGAGACGGAGGCATACGGACAGAATGGTAGGCCATTCCGCAAATATCAATCCCTGGAAGACGAGGATGGAGACAGACTACCCGTGAAGCCCCCCCCCCCGGGTCCCCGGCCTGAACGCCTCACCCTGTGGTTGCTGTTGCTCGCCCTGTCCACGTTGTTCCCGTGCAGCTTCGACAAGGGATACTTCTACCGCCCCGGCAACGATGACTGGAATTCCTCGAAGAACCTGGCCATCGCCGAGAACCTGTCGCCCGACCACCATTTCCGGTTGTTCGTGGGGCGTCGCCAAGGATCGGGCGACGCCCCCGCATACGAGATGTACAGCCGCTTTCCCGTCGGCGGACACGCGCTGATCAAACTCGCCATCCTCCCCTTCGGAAACCACCTGTCGGCCAGGATCCTGGCCGCCCGCATGTTCATGCTGTTGTTGTTCAGCGCCGCCGCTCTCCTGGCCTTCCTCGCCATCTCCCGGATCACCTCCCATCGCTGGATCGCCCTGGCCGCCACCCTCACGGCCTTCTCATCCCACCACATGCTGTTCTACAGCAATGCGGTTTCCAACGAGATGAGCGTGGAGTTGTTCGCGGTGATGCTGGTCTTCCACGGCATGGTGGTGTTCGTGCAGGAGGGACGGTTCCGGCAGTTGCTGGCCAGGACCTGCGTCGCGCTGCTGCTGGGGTGGCGCGTGTATGCCTTCCTGCTGCCGTTCCTCACCCTCGGCCTGGCGCATGAGGCGGTCCGGGCGTGGAAGGGCGGGACCGCGGTGTGGCCGCGTGTGCGCTCCACCGGGGCGGCGGTGCTGCGCAGCCGCTACACGGCGCTCGGCGTGTTCGCGCTGTTGTTCGGAGCGGCCGTCCTGGGCTTCAATTTCGCCAACGAGTACGCCGCGTTCGGAGGCGAGACCGCGGTGACCGAACTGCCTTCAGTCCAAGCCATGCTCATGCGGACCGGACTGGACTCGAGGTGGAGCAGCAGGTTCGACGGTATGGGTTGGCTGCGCTTCCTGCAACAGCAGTTCTTTCGTGTCTGCGTGGCGTCCGTTCCATCCGTGCTGACCGAGTGGGGAGTCGATCTGCTGGAGTGGTTTTCCTCCGCTCCCTTTTTGGAGCCGGACATTTCGGGGCTGTCGTTGTGGGTTTCCCTCCCGGCGTTGCTGGTGGTCATGGTCGCATCCACGATCGTGGTGCGCCTTGCGGGGCGGCTGTTGGCCCGGCGACACCGCATGCTGGTGGCCACCCTTGCCCTGTCGGGGTTCTTCTGGGCCCTGCCCATGCGCCACAATACTGCACACCCCAACCACGACTTCGAGGCCCTGTTCTACGTGGGCGTGCCGCTGGTGTTCTACTCGCTGCTCCTGCTGTACCTCCGCAAGCGCTGGGGGGGTGGTCCGGTGGTCGGCCTTGCCGTTGCGGCGCTGCTCGCCTTCGTCGTCTCCGCTTTCCAGATGGATCGACGAGGGGGACCGGACGCCCATGCGGCCGAGCTCCAACAGGCGACCATGGCCGAATTCGGGACCATACGCGAAACCACCCGGGGAAAGGTGGTCCTGGTCCTCGGGTCCGTCGAGCCGGAATGGCGCCAGCAGGCCATGTATCCGGACTACGTATTGAGATATTATCTTGCCGGAAGCGTCCTGTCGCAACCCCTCCACATGGAAGCGAACACGGGACACTCTCCCGCAGGAAGCGTGTTGCCACACTTCCCGGACATGGAAGCCGCGGCCCGCGCCGCGGACTTCCTCCTCACCCGCGACCGCGTGGAGAGCGACGCCCTGCTCACACCCGGGAACAAAGAAGTGTTCCTGTATGGTTCCGCAGGTACGGACGACCTGGTGGAGTTGTACCGGGCCACGTACCAGCAGGTGGTGTCCGGAGGGCCTGCGGTGCGCTCCCACTTCGATGTCCATCTCGGTGACGGCGCGTTGTTCCACGTCAAGGATCCCTGCGTTCGGGAGGACGTGGGATACAGGAACGTGGGATACAGGATCTACGTGGCGGTGGTCCCGGAAGACCCGAAGGACCTGCCCAGAAAAGACAAGCGAAACGGCTTCGAGCTGTTTCGCTCCATCTTCCAACACAGTGGCATGCTGTTCGATGGGAAGTGCATGGCCATCCTTCCACTCCCCGATTATCCCATTTCCGTCATCAGGACGGGACAGCTACCATCCCGACCCCTCTGCCGGGAAGGACACCGCTGCTGGGAAGTAGAGATACGGACGGACGAAAACCGGATCATCGGACATTGACGGAATGGCTCTTCCGGCTTTCGTGTGGGCAAGGCAGGAGGGGGAAGGAAGCGACAGGGGTCAGGGTGGGGTGGAGGACTCGTATTTGCAATTCCGCAAGAGTTCGGCTAACGTAGCCGTCTGGTCGCAATCCACCCCCCTCGAGGTTTTTCATTGAGCCGTAGAGAATCGGTAGATGCCCTCCGAAAGAAGATCGATCGAGTTGATTCCAGGATTGTAGCGCTCCTCAACGAGAGGGCTTCCCTCGCCCTGAAGATCGGGCATCACAAGAGCCGCACGGGAAGACCCGTTTACGTCGCCAGCCGCGAACGGGACGTGTTCCGGCAGGTGGCCGCGGCCAACGCGGGGCCGTTGCCCGCGGCATCCGTCCGCGCAGTATATCGGGAGGTGTTGTCGGCCTGCCGAGGGGTCGAGGCCCGGATGAAGGTGGCGTTCCTCGGGCCGCAAGCGACCTTCACCCACGTGGCCGCGCAGCGGCAGTTCGGCAGCAGTGTGCGGTACTCGCCCGAGCCCACCATCGACGACGTGTTCCGGCAGGTGGCCGCGGGCAACGTGGACTACGGCGTCGTGCCCATCGAGAACTCCACCGAAGGAGTGGTGGCGCACACCCTGGACCTGCTGCAGGAGTCGGACGTCCGGATCTGCGGGGAGGTGAGCGTGGACATCGAGCTCTGCCTGCTGTCCCGGACGGGCCGGGCCCGGGACGTCCGCCGCATCCTTTCCCATTCCCACGCACTGGCCCAATGCCGCCGATGGGTCGCCGCGCATTACCCCGACGCCGCGGTCGAGGAGGCGTCCAGCACCGCGCAGGCCGCCAAGGAGGCCCGCTCGGACCCGGAGGCGGCCGCGGTCTCCAGCCGGTTGGCCGGAGACGTGTACGGGCTCAAGGTGGTCCGGGACGACATCGCCGACGTCCGCGACAACATCACGAGGTTCTTCGTCATCGGCAACGACCCGCCGTCGGCCACGGGCGAGGACAAGACCAGCATCGTCTTTGCGGTCCAGGACCGCGTGGGGGTGCTGCACGAGATGCTGCTCCCCTTCTCCAGGTACGGCGTCAACCTCACCAAGATCGAGTCGCGCCCGTCGCGCCAGAAGGCGTGGGAGTACTATTTCTTCATCGACTTCAGAGGGCATGAGCAGGAGGCCCGGGTGAGGAAGGCACTGAAGCAACTCGCCGGGAGCTGCGTGTTCCTCAAGGTCCTCGGCTCCTACCCGTGCAGCCTATGAGCATCGCAGACAAGGTTCCGGAGCATATCCGCCGCATCGTCCCGTACGTGCCGGGCAAGCCCATCGACGAGGTGGAGAGGGAGTACGGCATCCGGGGATCGGCCAAGCTGGCGTCCAACGAGAACCCCCTGGGTCCGTCCCCCAAGGCGGTGGAGGCGTTGCGGGAGCGGTTGGAGGATCTCCACCTCTACCCGGACGGGGACTGCTTCCACCTCAGGAGCGCGCTGGCCGGGAGGTTGGGGATCCCGCCGGAACGGCTGATATTCGGCAACGGCTCCAACGAGCTCATCGACCTCGCGGTACGGACGTTCCTGTGTCCGGGGGACGAAGCCCTGCTGGCCCGGGGCACCTTCGTCGCCTACCGCCTCTCGCTGGAAGCGGTGGGCGCGGCGGTGCGGACGGCGCCGTTGAAGGACTACGCCCATGACCTGGAGGGCATGGCCCGGGCGCTGACCCCGGAGACGCGCTGCGTCTTCCTGGCCAACCCCAACAACCCCACGGGCGCCATCTACCGGCGGCGCGAGTGGGAGGAGTTCCTCGATCGGGTGGGTCCCGACGTCCTGGTGGTGGCCGACGAGGCGTACTTCGAGTACGTGGACGACCCGGACTTTCCGGACTCCCTGGAATACCACCGGGAAGACCGGTCGGTGCTGACCCTGCGCACTTTCTCGAAGGTCTATGGGCTGGCGGGTCTGCGCATCGGGTACGGCGTCGCCCGTCCCGAGATCGTCGCGCCCATGAACCAGGTGCGGCAGCCTTTCAACGTCAACGCCGCGGCCCAGTGGGCCGCGGCCGCGGCCCTGGACGACCGGGAGCACCTGCGCCGGAGCGTCGAGGCCAACCGGCAGGGTCTGGCCCGTCTCGCCGAGGGCCTCACGGCCCTGGGGCTCCAATGGGTTCCGAGCCAGGCCAACTTCATCCTGGTGCGGACCGGCCGGGTGGGCCGCTGCTACGAAGAGTTGTTGCGGAAGGGGGTCATCGTGAGGCCCGTGGGTCCCGATTTTCCCGAGCACGTGCGCGTGACCGTGGGGACCGGGGACGAGAACCGCAAGCTCCTGGCCGCCCTCTCCGAGGTGGTGGGGGACGGTGGAGGCCGCGGCTGATGTTCCGGACCATGGTGGTGGCCGGCGTGGGGCTCATCGGCGGGTCCATTGCGTTGGCCGCCAGGAAACACGAGCTGGTCCAACGGGTGGTGGGGTACGGACGCAACCGGGCCACCCTGAGCCGGGCAGGGAGGATGGGGATCCTGGACTCCTGGTTCCTGGATCCCGAGGCATTTCCCGAGGACGCCGACTTCCTGCTCCTGGCCACGCCGGTGAGCGCCATCGTTCCGGTGACCCGGTCGTTCCTGCCGAGGCTCGACCCGGCGTGCCTCGTCAGCGACGTGGGCAGCGTGAAACGCCGGGTGGTGGCGGACATGGAGCGGCTGTTGAAGGGTGGACCGCCCTTCGTGGGGGGCCATCCCATCTCCGGCGGCGAGCAATGGGGACCCGATCCGGCCAGGCCGGACCTGTTCGCCCGTCGCCGCTGCATACTCACGCCGACGAAGAAGAGCGACCCGGCCGCGGTCAGGAAGCTGCGGGCGTTCTGGCGCCGGGTGGGAGCCAGGGTGGAGTTGATGGACGCGGCCCTCCACGACCGGGTCATGGGAGTGGTAAGCCACCTTCCCCACGTGGCCGCGTACGCGCTGGTCAACGCCCTGGACCGCTCCAGGGCGGGCTCGTTGGACTTGGCCGGATACTGCGGCGCAGGGTTCAAGGACACCACCCGCATCGCCGCCAGCCGTCCCGAGTTGTGGCGCGACATCTGCCTGCTCAACCGTGAGGCGGTGCTGAAGGGGCTCGGGGAATACGTGCGGGGGCTCGAGAGGATGGCCGACTGCATCCGCCGGAACGACGGGACGCAGTTGGAGCGGGAGTTCGAGCGGGCCTTGACCGCCCGGAAGAGGATGAAGTAACGGATGGCCATAAGGGTCCCACAGGCGTCGCGCCCGCTGCGGGGGGAGGTGGAAGTGCCGGGAGACAAGTCCATCGGGCACCGGGCGGTGATGATGGGCGCGGTGGCCCGGGGCGAGACCCGCATCGAGAACCTCTCCGGCGGGGCCGACAACTCCAGCACGGTGGCGGCGTTCCGGCGCATGGGAGTGGAGTTCCGGCGCGAGGACGGGGCCCTGTGCATCGAGGGCAGGGGTTGGGACGGGTTGCGGCCGCCGCAGGGGACCATCGACTGCGGCAACTCCGGCACGACCATGCGGCTGTTGACGGGGTTGCTGGCGGGCCGCCCCTTTGCCGCCCGGCTCGACGGCGACGGCTCGTTGCGCAGCCGTCCCATGAAGCGCGTGATCGACCCGCTCACGCGCATGGGAGCCCGGGTGACCGGACACGACGGCCGGGCGCCCCTGGAGATCCGGGGAGGGCGGCTCCACGGCGTCGCGTACGCCTCGCCGGTGGCCAGCGCACAGGTGAAGTCGGCCGTCCTGCTGGCGGGGTTGCAGGCCCGGGGAGAGACCTGGTTCGAGGAGCCCTTCCGCTCCCGGGACCACACGGAGATCATGGCCCGGGAGTTCGGCGCCTCGGTGGAGAGCGCCGGCCCGGAGGTGGTGGTCCGGGGCGGGCAGGAGCTGTCGGGGACGCGGCTCAAGGTGCCGGGAGACATGTCCTCGGCCGCGTTCCTGGCCGTGGCCGCGGCCGCCATGCCCGGCTCGGACCTGTCCATCCGGGGGGTGGGCTGCAACCCCACGCGCAGCGGGGCGATGGAAGTGCTGAAGTCCATGGGCGCGGACATCGAGACGACCCGCGTCCGGGAGGAGAACGGCGAGCCGGTGGCCGACCTGCGCGTCCGGGGCGGGCGCCTGGAGGGTACGGAGGTCCCGCCCGACCTCGCGCCCCGGACCATCGACGAGTACCCGGCGCTCTTCGTGGCCGCGGCCCTGGCCCGGGGGTCCACGTTGTTCCGTTACGTCGGCGAGTTGCGTTTCAAGGAGTCCGACCGCATCGCCACCATGATGCTGGAGCTCTCCAAGCTGGGCGTGAAGGTGGAAGAGCGGGGCGACGACGTGGCGGTCGAGGGCGCGGACAGGCTCCGGAGCGCGTCGGTGGAGAGCCATGGGGACCACCGGGTGGCCATGGCCCTGGCGGTGGCGGGCCTGTCCACCGAGGGCGGCGTCCTGCTGTCCGGCGAGGAGTGCGTCGGGGTGTCGTTTCCGGGCTTCTTCGAAAGTATCGGGAAAATCGGCGGTTGACGGGTGGTTGCGGTGAGTTGTGCAGGCCGCCGAGTGGGGATAGGATAGTTGATCGTGGCCATCGACGGACCGGCGGGGGCGGGCAAGAGCACCGTCGCCAAGGCGGTGGCGAAGCGTCTGGGATACCGTTATATGGATACGGGGGCCATGTACCGCGCGGTGGCGTGGAAGGTCATGCGCCGCGGGGCGGACCCGGAGGACGAAAGCGCACTGGGCCGGATACTGGAAGGCACCGTGGTGGACCTGGGCGCGGACGAGGACTCGCCGATGGTGATGCTGGACGGCGCGGACGTGAGCGGAGCCATCCGCACGCCCGAGGTGGGGCAGATGGCGTCCCGGGTCTCCGGCATGGGCGTGGTAAGGAAACGGATGGCGGACCTGCAGCGGTCCATGGGCCGGAGCGGCGGCGTGGTGGCCGAAGGCCGCGACATGGGCACGGTGGTGTTCCCCGACGCCGAGGTGAAGATCTACCTGGACGCCTCGCCGGAGACGCGGGCCCGCCGACGGTTCGGGGAGTTGGCCGGCCGGGGTTCGGCGCTGACGCTGGAGCAGACGTTGGCGGACGTCATGCGCAGGGACCGGCGGGACAGGGAGCGGACGGTGGCGCCGTTGCGCCGGGCGGACGACGCGGTGCTGATCGACTCCACCGGCCTTTCGGTGGCGGACGTAATCGAGAAAGTGCTTGAATACGTGAGCAGAACCAGAGAGAAATCAAAAGAAAGTGGGAGAATCGTTTCATGATGGAAGGCGAGGCGAACAAGAGCCGGGAGACCCCGCAGGGCCAGGAAACTCCGGTTGCGGAAGACGACTTCGAGTCTCTGTTCCAGCAGAGCCTGCAGGCGGTGAAGCCGGGCGGGGTGGTGACCGGCAAGGTAGTGGACGTAAACCCGACCCACGTGGTGGTGGACGTAGGCTACAAGACCGAGGGCCGGATCCCGATCCAGGAGTTCCAGGACCGCGAGGGCAAGCTGCTGGTGGAGGTGGACGACGACGTGGACGTCTTCTTCGAGTCCCCCGAAGGGGACCGGGGCGAGATCGTGCTCTCTCGCCAGAAGGCCGAAAGCATCAAGGTCTGGGACCGGATCGAGAAGGCGCACGAGGAGAACTCCCCAGTGGAGGGCGTCATCGTCGCGCGGGTGAAGGGCGGGTTCAAGGTGGACGTGGGCGTGGACGGTTTCCTTCCCGGTTCCCACGTGGACATTCGGCCGACCCGGAACCTCGACCAGTTCGTGGGGAAACGGGAACGGTTCACGATCCTCAAGTACAACCGGATGCGGGACAACGTGGTGGTGTCGCGCAAGGTCCTGCTCGAGAAGGAGCGGGAGGTGCTCAAGAAGGAGACCCTCGCCGTTCTCGACGAGGGCGTGATCCTGGAAGGCGTGGTCAAGAACATCACGGGCTACGGCGCTTTCGTGGACGTGGGGGGGATCGACGGCATCCTGCACATCACCGACATGTCCTGGGGCCGCGTCAACCATCCCAACGACCTGCTGGGCCTGGGCGAGACCGTCAAGGTCGTGGTGCTCAAGTTCGACAAGGAGAAGGAGCGGATCTCGCTGGGCATGAAGCAGATCACGCCGGACCCGTGGGAATCGGTGGCGGAGCGCTACCTCGTGGATTCGAAGATTACCGGCAAGGTGGTGGGGTTGACGGACTACGGCGCCTTCGTGGAGCTGGAGAAGGGGGTGGAAGGGTTGATCCACGTCTCGGAGATGTCCTGGGCGAAGAAGCTCTCGCATCCCTCGAAGGTGGTCCAGGTGGGCGAGACCGTGGAGGCCATGGTGCTGAAGGCGGACCCCGGGCGCCGGCGCATCTCGCTGGGGCTGCGCCAGGTGTTGCCGAACCCGTGGTTCCAGGCCAAGGAGAAGTACCCCGAGGGCAGCGTCGTCAAGGGGCCGGTGCGGAACATCACCGACTTCGGCGTGTTCGTGGGGGTCGAGGAGGGTATCGACGGCCTGATCCACATCTCCGACCTGGACTGGACCCGGAAGGTCAAGCACCCCTCCGAGCTCTACAAGAAGGGTGACATGGTCGAAGCCAAGGTGCTCGGGGTGGACCCCCAGGTGGAGCGGTTCTCCCTCGGGGTGAAACAGTTGACCATGGACCCGTGGGAACGGGTGGTCAAGGAGCATCCGACGGGTTCCCGGGTCACGGGCGAGGTGGTCAAGGTGCTCGATTTCGGCGTGTTCGTGCGCTTGGCCGAAGGCGTGGAGGGGTTGATCCACGTCTCGCAGATCAGCACGGAGCACGTGGAGAAACCCTCCAGCCTCTACCACGTCGGCGACACGGTGGAGGCGGAGGTGGTCAACGTGGACCTCCAGGAACGGAAGATCGGCCTCAGCGTCCGCGCGCTGGAGCGGTCCGCGGAGAGGGAAGAGCTGGAGACGTACTTGCAGCGGGAGAAGGAGGCCGGGCGGTTCTCGTTCGAGACCATACTGAACGAGGAGTTGAAACTGGACCGCGTGGGCCAGTCCGGGACGGAAGACGACGAGGAAAAGGGTTGAGTTGCGCAGGGGCGGTTTTCGGAGAACCGGATGACGAAGCGAGACCTGATCCAGGAAATCAACGACAGGTTCCCCCACCTGTCGCGGTTCGATGCGGAGGTGATCGTCAACACCGTCTTCGACTCCCTGATCGTCGCCCTGCGGCGCGAAGAACGGATCGAGATACGCGGTTTCGGCAGTTTCGTGGTCAAGCATCGGAGGGCCAGGGACGGACGGAACCCCAAGACGGGGGAGGTCGTGTCCGTGTCCTCCAAGAGGGTTCCGTTCTTCAAGGTCGGCAAGGAGCTTCGCCTGCGGGTCAACCGGACGCCTGCCGCGGAGGACGACGGCTCGTAACGGTTTGGCAGGAGGCAGCGGCGTGGAATCCATCAAGACCCTGGGCGACCTGAAACGCAGCGGAGCCGCGGTCCGATCGGTGCGCGAGGAGATGCGCCACAACCTGATGCGTCTTCTCGAGTCCGGGAAGCGGCTCCTGCCGGGGATCGTGGGCTACGACGAGACCGTGATCCCGGAGATCGAGAACGCGGTCCTGTCGGGCCACCACATGGTCTTCCTGGGGGAGAGGGGACAGGCCAAGTCGCGGATCATTCGCGGTCTCACGGAGTTGCTGGACGAGGAGACCCCCAGGGTCAGGGACTGCGAGATCAACTGCGACCCCTTCCACGTGATCTGCGCGCCCTGTCGCCGCCGGTGGGCGGAGAAAGGCGACGACCTGGAGGTGGAATGGATCGACCGGACGCACCGGTACGGGGAGAAGCTGGCGACCCCGGACGTGTCCATCGCCGACCTCATCGGCGAGATCGATCCCATCAAGGTGGCGGAAGGACGCTACCTCGCGGACGAGGAGACCATCCACTACGGCCTGATCCCGCGCACGAACCGGGGCGTGTTCGCGGTCAACGAGCTCCCGGACCTCACCGAGAAGGTGCAGGTGGGGCTGTTCAACCTGATGGAGGAGAAGGACGTCCAGATCAAGGGCTACAAGATCCGCCTTCCCCTGGACGTGGTCATCGTCGCCAGCGCGAACCCCGAGGACTACACCAGCCGGGGCCGCATCATCACCCCGCTGAAGGACCGCTTCGACGTCCAGATACGGACCCACTATCCCCGTCGCGTGGAGCACGAGATCGACATCATGGAGCAGGAGTCCGCGCCGCTCCACGACCGCAGCCATGCGGTGCTCATCCCGGACTTCATGAAGGAGGTCCTGGGCCACCTGACTTTCGAGGCGCGCAATTCGAGCGAGATCAACCAGTCCTCCGGGGTCAGCGTCCGGGTCAGCATCAACAACTACGAGAGCATGATCAGCAACGCGGAGAAGCGCGCCTTGCGGCTCGGCGAGACCGCCATCGTGCCGCGGGTCAGCGACCTCCACGCGGTGCTCCCCTCCACCAGCGGGAAGATCGAGGTGGAGTACGTGGGCGAGGAGAAGAACGAAGCGGAGCTCATCGAACGGCTCCTGAACCGGGCGATACTCAAGACCTTCGACACCCGGCTCGACGTGGGCTCGCTGCAAAGCGTCATCGAGTACTTCGACTCCGGCGGGGGCGCGGAGGTCTCCGACGAGATGCGCTCGGAGGACTACCTGGAAGGCATCAAGGAGATACCGGGGTTGCGGGAGACCATCGGCTCCCTGGGGGAGATCGATTCGCCGGCGTTCGTCGCTTCGGCCACCGAGCTGGTGCTGGAAGGCTTGCACCTGCACCAGAAGCTCAACAAGGAGGCCGAAGGCGGCCGCGTCAAATATGGCAAGTGACCGCTGCGGCCGCGCGTCTCCGTGCGGGCCGGCGCCCGGCCCCCCGGCCCGGGCCGCGGTTGGCGCCTCATGATCCACGCTCGCTACAGCCGCTGGAACCGCGGCCAGGACAGGTCCTTCCGGCCGGACGAGGTGTTCGACCAGCTCAACGAGCACCTGGACGACACCGGCGACCTGCAACAGTCCATGCGCCGCCTGATGCAGCGCGGCATGGGCGAGGAAGACGACCGGGTGTCCGGTCTCGACGACCTGCTCTCGCGTGTGGCCCGGGAGAAGCGCCGCATGTACGAGCAGTACCAGATCCGCTCGGCCCTGGACGAGATCCAGGAACGGCTGCAGGACATCGTCGCCGACGAGCGCAAGACCTTGCGGCGGCAGGACCACCGGGCGGAGGCGGAGAAGAAGGACGAGTTCCTCCAGCACCTGCCGCCGAAGCTGAGCGACGCCATCGAGCGTCTGGCCGGCTACAGCTTCGAGAACCCCCGGGCCGGGGAGGACTTCCAGGAGATCCTCTCCCAACTGGAGAAGATCCGCCGCCTGGAAAACTATATCCGACGTGAGGGGAACCTCTTCAGGGGCAAGGAATCGCTGGGTTTCGAGGAAGCCGCGGAGATCCAGGAGCGCATGGAGGGCTTGCAGAAGCTGGAGGGCCAGCTCTCCGGAAGCCACCCCAGGGACGTGGAGATGGACCTGCTGCACAGCCTGCTGGGGGACCGGGCCCAGGAGGACTACGAGGGGGTCATGCGGCTGGAGTCGTCCCTGGAGGACGGCGGCTACGTGGTGGACAGGGGCGACCGCTTCGAGTTGACTCCCCGGGGCGTCCGGCGCATCGGCCAGATGGCCCTGAGGGACATCCACAAGCAACTGGGCCGGGACGCCGCGGGCCGGCACGCCATCGCCCGGCGCGGGAGCCAGGAGCCGGTGCCCGAGTCGAGCAAGCCCTACCTGTCCGGCGACGCGCTGAACCTGAACCTCAACGAGACCCTCAAGAGCGCCCTGCGGCGCGACGCGAGGACGCCGTTGGACCTGGACCCCAAGGACTTCATGGTCCTCGATTCGGAGTACTCGACCCGGGCGGCGACGGTGCTGTTGCTGGACATGAGCTGGTCCATGAGTTGGGACGGGAGGTTCGCCGCGGCCAAGAAGGTGGCCTTGGCCATGGAGTCCCTGTGCCGGTCCCGGTATCCCCAGGACTATTTCGGCATAGTCGGCTTCTTCACCCGGGCGGTGGAGTTGAAGGCCAAGGACCTGCCGGAAGCCACCTGGAACATGGGAGACCCCTTCACCAACCTCCAGGACGGACTCCGTCTCGCCATCGAGTTGTTGCGGAAGCGGAGCTCGACCCGAAACCAGCAGATCGTCGTGATCACCGACGGCCAGCCCACGGCGTATTGCCGCCAGGGACGGCTCTACTGCGAATGGCCCCTCAGCTTCGGCGGCATCAGCCAGCGCGCCGCGGAAGAGACCCTGAAGGAGGCGAAACGGGTCACCCAACGGGGCATCACCATCAACACGTTCATGCTCGACGACAGCCCGGTGCTGAAGGGGTTCGTGGACGAGATGACCCGCCTCAACAAGGGGCGCGCCTTCTACACCCGTCCCGACCGCCTGGGGCAATACCTCCTGGTGGACTACCTGCTGGGCCAGCGGCGCAAGGTCTAACCCCCGTGGTTCCCGGTCCGGTTAGCGCCTATGCCCCCCGCCTCCCCCCGGTTCCGGCCTGAACGCCTCCCCCTGTGGTTGCTGCTGCTCGCCCTGTCCACGTTGTTCCCGTACAGCTTCGACAAGGGATACTTCCACCGTCCCGGCCCCAATGACTGGAATACCGCGAAGAACCTGGCCATCGCCGAGAACCTGTCCCCCGACCACGGTTTCCGGTTGTTCCTGGGGCGGCGCCAGGGATCGGGCGACGCCCCGGTATACGAGATGTACAGCCGCTTTCCCGTCGGCGGATTCGCACTGATCAAACTCGCCATCCTCCCCTTCGGAAACGACCTCTCGGCCAGGATCCTGGCCGCCCGCATGCTCATGCTGCTGTTGTTCAGCGCTGCTGCGCTCCTGGCCTTCCATTCCCTCTCCCGGATCACCTCCCACCGCTGGGTCGCACTGGCCGCCACCCTCGCGGCGTTCTCCTCCTGGTACATGCTGTTCTACGGCGACGTGGTCTCCGTCGAGATGAGCATGGAGTTGTTCACGGTGATGCTGGTGTTCCACGGCATGGTGGTGTTCGTGCAGGAGGGACGGTTCCGGCAACTGCTGGCCAGGACCTGCGTCGCGCTGCTGCTGGGGTGGCGCGTGTATGCGTTCCTGCTGCCGTTCCTCATCCTGGGCTTGGCGGGTGAGGCGATGGGGGCGTGGAAGGAGGGGACCGCGCTGTGGCCGCGGGTGCGCTCGGCTGGGGCGGCGGTGCTGCGCAGCCGCTACATGGCGCTGGGCCTGTTCTCCGTGCTGTTCGGCGTGGCCGTCCTGGGCTTCAACTTCGCCAACGAGTACGCCGCGTTCGGAGGCCAGACCGCGGTGAGCGAACTGCCGTCAGTCCGGTCCATGCTTTGGCGGACCGGACTGGACCGGGACGCTTCCTTCGACCCCGGGTGGTGGCTGCACTTCCTGCGAGAGCAGTTCCATCGTGTCCGCGTGGCGTCCGTTCCATCCGTGCTGACCGACTGGGGAGCCAAGTTGCGGGGATGGTTTCCCTCCGTTGACTTCTGGGCGCCGGGCCTTTCGGGGCCGGAGTTGTCGCTTTACCTCCTGGCGTTGCTGATGGTCATGGTCGCATCCACGGCCGTGGTTCGGCTTGCGAGGCGGCTGTTGGCATGGCGGCACCGCATGCTCGTGGCCACCCTTGCCCTGTCGGGGTTCTTCTGGGCCCTGCCCATGCGCCACAGTATTGCAGACTTCAGCCACGACTTCGAGGCCCTGTTCTACGTGGGCGTCCCGCTGGTGTTCTACTCGCTGCTCCTGCTGTACCTCCGCAAGCGCTGGGGGAGTGGTCCGGTGGTCGGCCTTGCCGTCGCGGCGCTGCTCGCCTTCATCGTCTCCGCCTTCCAGATGGATCGACGATGGCGCCCGGACGCCCGTGCGGCCGAGCTCCAACGGGCGACCATGGCCGAACTCGGGACCATACGCGAAACCACCCGGGAAAAGGTGGTCCTGGTCCTTGGGTCCGTCGAGCCGGAATGGTCCTGGCGGCTCACACAGCCGTACAGCGCAGTTCGATACGTATTGAGATACTATTTCGCAGGAAGCGTCCTGGTGCAACCCCTCTACTCGGAAAACGGCTGGCGATACTATCCCACCGGGAGCGTGTTGTCATACTTCCCGGACATGGAAGCCGCGGCCCGCGCCGCAGACTTCCTCGTCACCCGCGACCGCGTGGAGAGCGACGCCCTGCTCACGCCCGGGAACGAACGGGTGTTCCTGTATGATTCGGCAGGTATGGACGACCTGGTGGAGTTGTACCGGGCCACGTACCAACGGGTGGTGGCCGGAGAGCCTGCGGCGCGCTCCCACTTCGACGTCCATCTCCGTGGCCGCACGCTGGTCCAGGTCAAGGATCCCTGCGTCTGGCAGGACGTGGGACACATGATCTACGTGGAGGTGGTCCCGGAAGACCCGAAGGACTTGTCCAGATCGCGTGGGTGGTCCAGTTTCTTCCAACGCACCGGCGTGCTTTTCGAGGGGAAGTGCATGGCCGTCCTTTCACTCCCTGATTATCCCGTCTCCGGCATCCGGACGGGACAGCGTTTATACCGACCCGCCCTCCAGGAAAGACGCGGATGGAGACACCGCGGCTGGAAAGTAGAGATACGGGCGGGCCGGTAGTCCCCGCGGTCAACGCACCCGTTCTACACGGATCGACCTCGCCAAACCCCGTCTGCCGCAACCAGGCGGCGGACCCGGGCCTTCGTCGTTTCTTGACAAGTCGCGGCAACCCTCCTAAAGTGAAAACATCCTTGTTTTCACTTTCACCTCATCGGGGACATGAACGCGTTCGACAGCAAGACGGTGACCCGGTTGGTGGGCGTATCGCTGCGGCAGATCCAGTACTGGGACGAGCAGGGGATCATCTGCCCGTCGGTGCAGCGGGCCGCGGGAAAGGGCACCCGGCGCCTCTATTCGTTCACCGACCTGGTGAAACTGCGGCTTGCCAGGGGGCTGTTGGACTACGGCATGACGCCGAGCCGCATCCGCGCATGCCTGAGCCACCTCAACGGTTTTGCGGCCGACCCGACGGACTCTTCCAAGGCCCTCAAGTACCTGACCGACGGGCGGAAGCGGTTCGTCATCACCGACGACCACGAGAAGATCCTGGAAGTGCTCGACGACCCGTTCGTCTTCTCGCTGGGGATCGGCAACGTGGTCGATGAGTTGAACGGCCGGGTCCGGCGGCTGGCGACAGGGAGGCCGACAGGAGGGATGCGCCGGGACCTCCCGGGCCCCGGCAATGGAGGACGCGGGGTGATGTGATGGAGCGCACGCGGCTCACGCCCATGATGCATCAGTACCTGGAGATCAAGGATCGGCACAGGGACGCCATCCTGTTCTTCCGGCTCGGGGATTTCTACGAGATGTTCTTCGAGGATGCGGAAAAGGCCGCGAAGGTGCTCGACATCGCCCTCACCAGCCGCAACCGCAGCGACGGCGCTCCGGTGCCCCTGTGCGGCGTGCCCCACCATGCAGCCACCCCCTACATCGGCAAACTGCTGTCCGCCGGGTTCAAGGTGGCGGTTTGCGAACAGACCGAGGACCCCGGCGCCGCCAAGGGCGTGGTGCAGCGCCAGGTGGTCAAGGTCATAAGCCCGGGCACCCTCACCGAGGGCGAAGGGCTGGACGCCGACGTGAACAACTTCCTCGTGGCGGTCACCGCGGCCCACGACGCTTACGGCCTCTCGTTCGTGGACGTCACCACGGGAGAGTTCCGCTTCACCCAGGTGAAGGGCTATGCCGCCTTCACCAGCGAGCTCGGGCGCATCCAGCCCCGGGAGCTGTTGCTTCCCGAGGCCCAGGCGCTCGCGAACCTCCGCCGGGACTACGCCCACGTGCACTGCACGCCGGGTCCCGAATCGTGGTTCTCCCACGCTGCGGTCCAGCGGCTGCGCAGCGCCGGCGCGTACGACGGCCCCGATGACGAGTGGCCGTTGGGGGTCCGGGCCGCGGGCGCGGTCCTCGCCTACCTGGAAGACCGCTCCCCCGGCGCCGTGCCCGTGCTGACCGCGTTGGAGCCCTATCGCGCCTCGCAGTTCCTCATGCTCGACGAGACCACACAGGCCAACCTCGAACTGCTGCAGGGCTTCGACGGCGGCAGGCGCGGTTCCCTGCTCGGGGTCATGGAACCCGCCCGCACGGCCATGGGAGCGCGAGAGATCCGGAAATGGATACTCTACCCGTTGCTGGACGAGCGCCTGATCCGGCAGCGGCAGGACGCGGTGGAGCAGCTCCTGGGCGACCCCGAGACCCGGCGCAAGCTGCGGGACGCGCTCCACGACGTGCAGGACCTGGAGCGTCTGTCGGGACGGATCGCCTCCCGGAGCGCCGCGCCCAGGGACTTGGCGGCCATCAAGGAGACCCTGCGCGCGGTGGAGCGGGTGCGGGAGGAGATGGGGCGGTGCGACAGCGAGATGCTGGTCCGACTCCGGTCGGGGCTGCACGCCGCGCCGGAAGTGGTGGAGCTGGTGGAGCGGGCCATCGTGGACGACCCGCCGGCGTCGCTCCGGGGCGGGGGGGCCATCCGCCCCGGGTTCGACGGCGAACTCGACGAACTGTCGGCCGTCCGCAGCAACGCCACGGGCTGGATCGCCGAGCTCCAGCACAGGGAACGGCAGCGCACCGGCATCCACTCCCTGAAGGTGCGCTACAACAAGGTGTTCGGCTATTACATCGAGGTCACCAGGGCCAACCTCCCCAGCGTTCCCGACGACTACCTGCGCAAGCAGACCCTGGTCAACGGCGAACGTTTCATCACCCCGGAGCTCAAGGAATACGAGGCCAGGGTGCTCGGCTCGGGCGAGGAGATCCTGAGGCTCGAGACGCGGCTCTTCGCCGACCTGCTCGACCGTATTGCCGCGCACGGCCCGGTCATCCGGGAGACGAGTCTCGCCCTGGCGAAGCTGGACGCGCTGCTCGCCCTTGCGGAGACCGCGGAATCCCGCCGTTTCGTCCGCCCGCGGGTGGATTCCGGCCTGACCCTGGCCATGAGCGGCGCACGCCATCCGGTGGTGGAGGCGGCGCTGGGCCGCGGCGGGTTCGTGCCCAACGATTGCCGGCTGGATTCCGAGACCACCCAGATCAAACTCCTGACCGGCCCCAACATGGCCGGCAAATCGACCTACATGAGGCAGACGGCGCTGGTGGTGATACTCGCCCAGATGGGCGGGTTCGTGCCCGCGGACTCGGCCCACGTGGGACTCGTGGACCGGCTGTTCACCCGTTTCGGCGCCACCGACGCGCTGGCGTCGGGAGAATCGACCTTCATGGTGGAGATGAAGGAGACCGCCCGCATCCTGCGCCTCGCCACCCCCCGCAGCCTGGTCCTGCTGGACGAGGTGGGGCGCGGCACCAGCACCTTCGACGGCATTTCCATCGCCTGGTCCCTGGCCGAGTTCCTGCACGAGTCGCCGCACCGGCCGCGGACGCTGTTCGCCACCCACTACCACGAACTGACCGGCCTCGCCCGCACCCGGGAGCGGGTGAAGAACTTCCACTTCGCGGTCAAGGAGTGGCAGGGGGAGGTGATCTTCCTGCGCACCCTGAAGGAAGGTCCCGCCAGCCGCAGCTACGGCATACAGGTGGCCGGTCTCGCAGGGTTGCCCCGTGGCCTCATCGACCGGGCGAAGGAGATCCTGAAGAACCTCGAAGGCGAGGAGTGGAACGCCCGGGGACAACCCCGGCTGGCCGGCGCCGAGACGCCGTCGAAAGGGGTCCAGTTGATGTTGTACGAACCCCGCGGCGACAGGTTGCGGGAGAAGCTCCGGGCCATCGACACCAACGTCCTCACGCCCCTGGAAGCGTTGAACGTGTTGACGGAACTGGCGGCCGAGTCGAGGGAGGGCGGCTGATTGGCGCGTTTCCCGTCGCTGTGGCTCGCCCTTTGCGCCGTCGTCCTGGCGGCCGCGGGCGACGCGCCCGCGGCCGCCAAGCGGCTGACCGGAGTGCGCCACCTCTCTTCGTCCAACTACACGCGGGTCATGCTCGACCTGACCGGTCCGGTGAAGTTCGAGGTCCACACCCTGCCCGCAGCGCCCGGGAAGGGCCTTGCGCCGAGGATCTACCTGGACCTGTCCGGGACCCGTCTGGCGGCCCGGCGGCGCCGCGTGGACGTCGAGGACCGGCTGGTGCGGCGGGTTCGGATGAGCCAGTACAGGAAGGACGTGGCGCGGGTGGTGCTGGACCTGAAACGTCCCGGGGTTCATGACGCGGTCCTGCTCGCCAAGCCGCACCGGATCCTGGTGGACGTGGAGCGGAAGGGACGTCTTCCGGTCGGCAGGAAGGACGAGGACGAGGCGGTCCGAAGGTCGGTCCGAAAGGTCGTGCTGGACCCGGGACACGGAGGAAGGGATCCGGGCGCGGTGGGCGTGGGCGGCATCCGGGAGAAGGACATCACGCTGGACATCGCCAGGAAGCTGGCGCGAAGGCTTCGGCGGGGAATGGGGGCCGACGTGGTCCTCACCAGGGACAGGGACGTCTCCATGTCGCTGAAGGCGCGGACCAACGTCGCCACCCGGGAGGCCGCCGACCTGTTCGTCTCCATCCACTCCAACGCCAGCAGGGACCGCGCGGCCGCGGGCCTCGAAACTTACTACCTGGACCACCGGACCACGGACAGGGCCATCCTCAAGTTGGCGGCCAGGGAGAACGGCACTTCGCTCAGGAAGGTGAAGGACCTCGACTACATCCTCAGCGACATGAAGCTGAGCGGATTGGCCTGCTACACGCCGGTCCTCGCGGACAAGTTGCAGTCCGGGTTGGTGCGCAAGGTCCGGCCCCGTTACGGTCGGGTCCGCGACCTCAAGGTCAAGAAAGGCCCTTTCTACGTACTGACCGTGGGCGACATGCCCGCGGCGCTGGTGGAGTTGTTCTTCGTGAGCAATCGCCGCGACGCCCGGGCGCTGGGCCGGAAGGAGGTTCGGTCCGCCACGGTCGAAGGACTGTTCCACGGCGTCAAGGAGTACGCCGACAAACTGCGGAGGATACGTTGCCCCGGCGAGGGATGAGCCGCGCCATGGAGAAGTCGGAAGCGCCCTTCGAGGCTTGGCGCAGGCACGGGTCCCGGGCCCGGGGCACGGACGAGCCCCACGGTCCGGACGTGGCCGGGAAGCCCGGCGCGGCCTGGGGCCGGCTCCTGGACGAGTCGGTCACGAACCCCGTGTCCGGCGCCGGCGTCCGCGCCTACATCGACCGGGGGCGGCAGCGGCTGCTGGAGTCCCATCGCGCCGGGGCCTCGGGCGCGGAAGTGGTGCGGGCGCACGGCGCCATGATCGACTGCCTGCTGCGGCGTCTGTTCGAGACGACGGAGGGGGACGACGGCGCGGCGTCGAAAGGGCGTTGCGCGGTGGCGGCCCAGGGCGGCTACGGCAGAGGCGAGCTGAACCCGTACTCGGACATCGACGTCCTCTTCCTGTACGGCTGGCGCGCCGGGGCTTGCGTGGAGACCATGGCCGAAAAGATCCTCTATCCCCTGTGGGACGCCGGTCTGACGGTGGGCCACGCCGCCCGGACGGTGGCCGAGTGCGCGCGCCGCGCCCGGCGCGACCACGTGATCCAGACGGCCCTGGTGGACGCGCGGTACGTGTGCGGCGACATGCGGTTGTACCGGGACCTGGAGCGGACGGTGCGGCGGCAGCTCGGCGGAGGCGCCGGTGACAGGTTCGCGGAAACGAAGGTCGGCGAGCACGACCGGCGCCGCGAGCGGCACGGCGAGTCCGTCTTCCTGCTGGAGCCCGACGTCAAGGAGGGACAAGGGGGGTTGCGCGACATCCACGCGGCCATGTGGGTCGCTCGGGTCAAACGCGGCGCCGTCGAACTCCATGACCTGCCGAGGACGGGCCTGCTGGATCCCGGGGACGCGGAGACCCTGGCCCGGGCGCGGGACTTCCTCTGGCGCACCCGGAACGAGCTGCATTTCCTGGCGGGACGGCGCCAGGACCGGCTGACCTTCGAGTCCCAGGAGCAGGCCGCCCGGGGGCTGGGTTTCGACGAGCGGGAGAGGTCGAGCGAGGTGGAGGCCTTCATGCGCTCCTACTACCTGCACGCCGAGGAGGTCAACCGGCTGTCGTCCCTCGTCATCCACCGGGCGGTGGACCACGGCCCCTCCCAACGCGGGAAGCCCCGGCCGGGGCGCGAGTTGCGTCCCGGCGTGCGGGTCGCGGGACGAACCCTGGCGGTGGCGCCCGGGAACCGCGGCCCCGAGGAGTTGCTCGACCTTTTCGTTGACCTGCAAAGGCGCCGGCTGAGTCTGGGACAGGACTCGCGGGAGGTCGTCAGGACCCGGGGGGAGGCCCTGGGGTCGGAGTTGGCCGGCTCGGCAGGGGCCAACCGCCGGTTCCTCGACATCCTGCGCGGCGACGGCTGGATCTACGAGACCTTGCAGGATCTGCACCGTACCGGCGTACTGGACGCCCTGGTCCCGGAGTTCGCCCGGGTCCGCTGCATGGCGCTCCACGACCTGTACCACATCTACACAGTGGACCAGCACCTCATGCGCGCGGTCAAGGAGTTCGAGCGCTTGCGGTCGGGGGAGTTCGAGGACTCGCTGCCGCGGTTGTCGCAACTCGCCCGGGAGGTCCGGAAGCCGGAGATCCTGATCCTGGGCATCCTGTTCCACGACATCGGCAAGGGGCAGGGCGGCGGCCACTCGGAGTCGGGCCGCGCCCTGGCCCTGGAAGCGGCCGTGCGCATGGGGCTCGACGTGGACGAGCAGGAGACCCTGGCCTTTCTCGTGCTCCACCACCTGCTGCTCACCGGCACGGCCTTCCGCCGCGACATCGAGGACGAGAAGACCGTGCGGGACTTGGCCGACGTCATGGGCGCGGCGGAGAACCTCGAAGCCCTGTACCTGCTGACCTGTTCGGACATGAAGGCGGTGGGGCCGGAGGTGTGGAACGACTGGAAGGCGGCGCTGCTGGAGGATCTCTTCGACCGTACCCTCCAGGTGCTGGAGGAGCGCGAGAAGGGCGAGTTCGCGCGGCCGGACCGGGACCTGAAGGTGCGGCGGATACAGGACCGGCTCGTGGAGCGCCTGGGGGCGGACCATCCCGCGGAGGAAGTGCGGCGGGAGTTCATCGACGCCATGCCCGGGCGTTACTTCCTCAACACTCCCGAGGAATCCATGCCGCTCCACTACCGGCTGCTGCGGCGACTCGGCGACGAGCCGTTCCTGGCCGCGGTGCTCCACCACCCCGGCCACGGCCATAGCGAGGTCGCCGTCTGCGCCCACGACCGACCGGGCCTGTTCGCCTCCATTGCGGGGGTCTTCGCCGCCATGGGTCTGAACGTCCTGAGCGCCCGCATCCACACGCGCCGGGACGGACGCATCATCGACGTCTTCCGCATCTCGCACCAGGGCAAGGCCGAAGTCGTCATGGACCCCGGGAAGTGGTCGCGCATGGAGCAGACCCTGGAACGGGTGCTGCGGGGCCGGGTGGACGTGGCGGAGCTGGTGGGCAGGGCGCGGCTTTCGCCGTCGGAGGGACCGCGGGTGAAGCGTCCGACCCTTGTAAGGTGGGACAACCGCGCCTCCGACGACTTCACCGTCGTCGAGGTCTATACCCGGGACCGGGCGGGGGTCCTCTTCACCATCACCTACCGGCTGTCGCAACTGGACTTCTCCATCCACCTGGCCAAGATCTCCACCGACGTGGACCGGGTGGCCGACGTGTTCTACGTCACCGACGGGGACGGCGGGAAGGTCCGCGACCGGGCGCGTCTGGAAGCCCTGCGCGAGGCGCTCCACCGGGAACTGGACCCGGACCATGCAGGACGAACTCACGCAACAGGTTGACAGGTTCCTGGAGGTGGCGGCCGTGGAGCGGGGACTGGCCGCCAACACCCTGGAGGCCTACAGCCGGGACCTGAACCGGCTGGCGGAGTTCCTCTCGGGGCGGGGCGTCCACGCCTGGGGCGACGCGACCCGCTCGGACCTGCGGGCCTACGCCGCGGACCTCAGGGCGTGCGGGCTGGGCGACCGCTCGGTCACGCGGCTCCTGGGCAGCATGCGGCGGTTCTATCGTTTCCTGCTCGATGAGGAGGCGGTGGCCAGCGACCCCGTGCCGGACTTTTCGTCCCGGGGGACTTCGGGCCGCCTGCCGGAGACCCTCGGCAGCGGGGACATGCGCATACTGCTGGAGCAGCCCGACGAAGCCAAACCCCTGGGGGCCCGGGACCGCGCCATGCTGGAGCTGCTCTACGGCAGCGGGCTCAGGGTCTCGGAGCTGGTCTCCCTCACCCTGCAACAGGTCAACCTGGACGGCAACTACGTGACCGTCAAGGGGAAGGGGGCCAAGGTACGGCTGGTTCCCTTCGGCCGCTGGGCCCGGGACTGCGTGCTGCGCTACCTGAGGGAGGTCCGCCCGCGCTTCCTGACCCGGGGGCACAGCGACTACCTGTTCCTCACGCGTTCGGGCAGGCCGCTCACGCGCCAGGGGTTCTGGAAGCTGATTCGCGGATACGCCCGGCGGGCCGGGTTGCAGCACCGGGTCACGCCCCATACCCTGCGCCACTCGTTCGCCACCCACCTGCTGGAGGGGGGCGCGGACCTGCGCGCAGTCCAGTCGATGCTGGGGCACTCGGACATCGCCACCACCCAGATCTACACGCACGTGAGCCGCAGCCGCATCAAGCAGGTCCACCGGCGCTATCATCCCCGAGAGGCGCAGGAAACGAAGCGCTGACGCGCCCGCACGGGTCTTCGCAGCGCGTCGCTCCGGAAAGGTCGCAATGTCCCAAGAGTTCCTGTGGCAGTTGTCGATCTGGGCGTTCCCGGTGCTCGCGGCCATCGTGTTCCACGAAGTGGCGCACGGTTGGGTGGCCTACCGGCTGGGAGACCCCACCGCCGCGGCCATGGGTCGGCTGACCCTGAACCCCCTGTCCCACATCGACGTGGTGGGGACCGTGCTGCTGCCCGCCCTGCTGATCTGGGCCGGGGCCCCGGTGTTCGGTTACGCCAAGCCGGTGCCGGTGGACTACGACAACCTGAAGGACCCCAGGCGCGACATGCTCCGGGTGGCCCTGGCGGGTCCCGGCGCCAACATCGTCCTCGCCCTGCTGAGCCTGGTGCTGCTGAAGCTCATCCTGGTGACCGGCAGCGCCGCGCCCGGCTCCATGGGGTCCTACCTGTGGCACATGGGGGTCGCCGGCGTCCGCATCAACGTCATGCTGGCGGTGTTCAACCTCCTTCCGGTGCCGCCGCTGGACGGCGGCCGGGTGTTGGTGGGACTCCTTCCCGAACCCCAGGCCGTGCAGGTGGCCCGCATGGAGCCTTTCGGGATCCTCATCGTCGTCGCCCTGCTGATGACCGGAGTCCTGGGCTACACCCTGGCGCCCGTGGGGGACTCCCTGATCTGGTTTCTGGCCGTCATCGTCGGAGTCGTGTAAGCTGGAGCCATGCAAACCATCGTAAGCGGGGCGCGCCCCACCGGACTCCTCCACCTGGGCCACCTGCACGGAGCCCTGCGCAACTGGGTGGGGCTGCAGGAGGACTACCGCTGTTTCTTCTTCGTCGCCGACTGGCATGCGCTGACCACGGACTACCAGTCTCCCGACCGGATCCGGGAAAGCTCCCAGGCCATGGTCGCGGAATGGCTCAGCGTGGGTCTCGACCCGGCCAAGTGCACGATCTTCCGGCAGTCCGACGTCAAGGAGCACGCCGAGCTCCACCTGCTCCTCTCCATGTTGACCCCGGTCCCCTGGCTGGAACGGAACCCCACCTACAAGGAGCAGGTGCAGGAGCTCAGCGGGCGCGACCTGTCCACCTACGGGTTCCTGGGCTACCCGGTGCTGCAGGCGGCCGACATCGTCATGTACAAGGCCCATCGGGTGCCGGTGGGGGCGGACCAGGCTCCCCACGTGGAGCTGACGCGCGAGATCGTCCGGCGTTTCAACGGCCTCTACGGCCCGGTCTTTCCCGAGCCGGACGTGTTGCTCGCGGAAGCCCGGCGGGTGCCCGGGCTGGACGGACGCAAGATGAGCAAGAGCTACGGCAACTCGGTGCTGCTGTCGGATCCCCCCGAGGCCATCGACCGGAAGCTGAGCCGGATGGTGACCGACACCGCGCGAGTCAGGCGCACGGACCCGGGAGAGCCGGAAAAGTGCCCGGCCTTCCAACTGCACAGGATCTACAGCACGCCCGAGGAGATCCGGGAGGTCTCCGAAGGGTGCCGGAGCGCCGGTATCGGCTGCCTGGACTGCAAGAAGGTGATGATCCGCCACGTCATCGACGACCTGGCGCCGTTCCGGGAAAACCTGTCCCGCTACGAGAAACGTCCGGACGACATTCGCGACGTGGTCGCCCAGGGCAACCGCGTCGCCGGCGAGGAAGCCGCGGCCACCATGAGCGAGGTGCGGTCCGCGCTGACGCTGTAGGCCATGGCCGTCCGAGTGCAACTGCCGATCTACGAAGGTCCGTTGGACCTGTTGCTCCATCTGATCCGGAAGGACGACCTCAGCATCGCCGACATCCCCATCGCGTCCATCACCGAGCAGTACCTGGCCGCGCTGGAGTTGATGCAGGGCCTCGACCTCGACGTGTCGGGGGAATACTTGGTCATGGCGGCCACCCTGCTGCACATCAAGTCGAAGACGCTGCTTCCGCCGGAGGAAGAAGGCGAGGAGGACGACGACGAGGGCGGCGACGGCAGGGAGGAACTGGTCCGCCGGCTGCTGGAGTACGAACGCTTCAAGAACGCGGCCCGGGACCTGGAGGAGCGCGAGATCCTCAACCGGGACGTGTTCGCCCGGCAGGGACGGTCGGCGCCGGTCCGGGAGGTCAGCTTCGAGCAGCTTTCCGTGTTCGACCTCATGTCCGCGCTGCAGCGGGTGCTGGAAAGGTTCCCGGAACCGTCCGTGCACACGGTGGTGCAGGAGACCGTGTCCGTGCGCGAACGCATGACCGGCATCCTCGACGAGCTCGGCCGCCGGACGTCGGTGCTCTTCCACGAGCTCTTCGATGCCGCGGGTTCGCGCATGGAGGTGGTGGTGACGTTCCTTGCGCTGCTGGAGCTCATCCGGATCCGCGCGGTGAACGCGGTGCAGGGGGAGCGCCTGGGTCCCATCGTCCTGACGCTGGCGCTGTCCGAGGCCGGCGCGGCCATGGACGCGGGCGCGCCGGAGGACGGACATGGAGGGTGACCGACTCAAGTCCATACTCGAAAGCCTGTTGCTGGCCGCGGACGAGCCCCTGTCCGTCGATCGACTGAAGGGCGTGATGGGCGAGGTCCCGCGGGGGGAGGTCCTCGACGCCCTGAGAGGGTTGCAGCGCGAGTACGAGGACGCCGGCCGGGGGCTGCGTCTCGTGGAGGTGGCCAACAGCTTCCAGTTGCGGACGCCGAAGGAGCACGCGGACTTCGTGCGGAAGCTCACCGCGGTCAAGCCCGCGCGCATGAGCCGGGCGAACCTGGAGACCCTGGCCATCATCGCCTATCGGCAGCCCGTGACCCGGGCGGAAATGGAGGAGATCCGCGGCGTCAACGTGGACGGCGTGGTGTCCACGCTGCTGGAGCGGCGCCTGATACGGATCGTGGGGCGCAAGGACGTGGCCGGCAAGCCTTTCCTCTACGGCACCACCCGCGAGTTCCTGGAGGCGTTCAACCTCAAGGACCTGGCGAGCCTGCCGACCCTGCAGGAGATGGAGGACATGACCCGCACGGAGGGCGGCCCCCCGGAGCCGGAGATCCCTTCGGGCGGGCCGCCGCTTCCGGCAGGCGCCGAGGATGCGGTCATGGACCGTCCCGGCCCGGGGCCTCGAGGCGCCGGCGGGGAGGACGGCGCCGCGGACCGCGCCGACGCCGCGGACCGTGGAGCGGGTCCCCTCGGGAGCGGGAAGGTTCCCGGTTGACAGGGACCCATGGAACGGCTCCAGAGGATCATGGCCCGGGCGGGGCTCGCTTCCCGGCGCCAGGCGGAACAGTGGATCCTCCAGGGCCGCGTCTCGGTCAACGGACGCCGGGTCCGGGAGCTGGGGACACGGGCCGACGCCGACCGGGACAGCATCCGCGTGGACGGCCGGCTGCTGCGCCCTGCCGCATCCAGGGTCTATCTGGCGTTCCACAAGCCCGGCGGCGTCCTCACCACCCTGCGGGACGACCAAGGGCGGCCGACGGTGGCCGATTACCTGCGCGCCGGGGGCCATCCGCCCGGGGTCGTTCCCGCGGGGCGCCTGGACTACGGCGCTTCGGGGCTGTTGCTGCTCACCAACGACGGAGAGATGGTCCACCGCCTGACCCATCCGCGCCACGGGGTCCGCAAGGCCTATGAGGTCAAGTTGAGCGGGACCCCCACGGAAGCGCAACTGGAGCGGCTGCGCCGCGGCGTCCGGCTCGAAGACGGCATGACCGCGCCGGCCCGGGTGCGGGTGCGGAAGCGTTTGAAGCGGAAGGCGTGGGTGTGCGTCGAGATCCGCGAGGGGCGCAACCGGCAGGTGCGGAGGATGGCGGAAGCGGTCGGCCACACGGTGGAGAGGCTCGTGAGGACCCGCATCGGCCCCATCGCACTCGGCGTCCTGGCGCCGGGGACCCTGCGCCCGCTGTCCGGGGAGGAAGTGGCGGCCCTCAGACGAGCGGTCGCCGTCCCGCACGCGCCCGCGGGGCGGGACCGTGTCCGAACGGGCCGGCAGGGCGCGGTCGCCGTCCCCCGCACGCCCGCGGCGCGGTAGGGAGGCCGACGGGGGTCCCTCGCACGAACCCGACGACGAAAGGGTCGTTCATGGCAACCCACGACCATCACGCGCACCGCCACGGGGCCGGCGGTTACCGCTTCTGTCCCCGCTGCGCCGGGCCGCTGGCGCGGCGCATCCTCAAGGACGCCGAGCCCGAGCGCCTGGTCTGCGAGGAGTGCTCGTTCATATTCTACCAGGACCCCAAGGTCGTGGCCGGCGCCGTTTGCATGCTCGACCGCGGCGTGGTGCTGCTGCGCCGCGGCATCGAGCCGGCCCTGGGCAAGTGGGTCTTCCCCGGCGGTTACGTGGACAGGGGCGAAAGCACGGTCGAAGCCGCGGTCCGCGAGACCCGCGAGGAAAGCAACCTGGAGGTGGCGGTCCGGTCGCTCCTGGGGGTCTATTCCTACCCCGGATCGCCCAACGTGATCATCGTGTATGTGGCGGACGTGGTGGGGGGGACCCTTGCGGCCGGAGACGAGAGCACCGAGGCCGGGACCTTCGCCCCGTCCCGGATCCCCTGGGACGACCTCGCCTTTCCCAGCACGGTGGAAGCCCTGAAGGATTTCCGCCGCCTTTATTGCGGCGGTGGAGTGTGATACACGTCTTTGGAGCGGACGTTCGAAAGGAAGTGGAAAGGAGATTTGCAATGGCAATGCCGAACGTGGGGGAGAAGGCCCCCGAATTCAGCCTGCCGGTTTCCCGGGACGAGAAGGTTTCCCTCGGTGACTACGCCGGCAGGAAGAACGTGGTGCTGGCGTTCTATCCCCTGGACTTCACCGGCGGTTGACAGCAGGAACTGAGCAACTTCGAGGCCGACAAGGCCGGCTTCGAAGCCAGAGACGCTCAGGTCCTGAGCGTGAGCGTGGACTCGGTTTTCGCCCACAAGGCGTTTGCGGAAAAGATGGGCGGGATCACTTTTCCCATGTTGTCCGATTTCTTTCCCCACGGGGCCGTGTGCGAGCAGTACGACTGCCTGCGTCCCCAGGGCTTTCCCAAGAGGGCCGTCTTCATCATCGACAAGCAGGGGACCGTCCGGTTCGCCAAGCTCTACGAGAGCGGCATTCCGGAGAACGAGGACCTGCTGGCCGAGCTCGACAAGCTCTAGGCGTCCCGCCTCCCGGGTCGGAGTGCCGGACTCCGACCGGGGAGGGGATCAGAAGGGCAGCGCATGGACTACGGCGGCGACCTTCCGGGCTCCGTGCGCGATGGCGACCGCGCTGCCGGGCTCGGCGCAGTCCCGGTGGACGTAGCCCAGGGCGATGGGGCATTGGAGCCGCGGCGACGCGGTGGCGCTGGTGACGCGGCCCACCGGGCGGCCGTCGTGCAGCACCGGGTCGTCCCGGCCGGGCACCAGGTGGCCTTCGACCCTGAGGCCCACCAGCTTGCGGTTCACGTGGCCGCGGGAGTGGATGCGCTCCACCGTCTCCTGTCCGAGGTAGCACCCCTTGGCAAAGCTGACGGCGTCGTCGAGGCAGGTCTCGAGCAGTAGCGTCTCGGCGTCCATATCGACTCCGTATCGGGGGATGCCCGCCTCGATCCGCAGGACCTCCTGGGCGTGGACCCCGATCCACGGGAGGCCTTGGGCCGCGGGGAGCGCCGCCAGGCCCGGGAGCGCCCCGGTCGGCGCCGCGAGGTCGAAACCGGGCTCTCCGGTATGCGTGGCCCGGATGACCCGGACTCCGCCGCCCGCCCACTCGAACTCCCGGTGGGACAGGTCCGTTGCGGGCAGCGAGTCCGTCCGGAGGAGCCGGGCGAGGGCGGTTTCCGCCGCGGGTCCCTGGACGGAGACCAGGGAGAACTGCCGGGAAAGGTCGCCGAGCTCCACTTCGTCGGCGATCAGGTAACGGTGCAGGTGGGCGAGCACCCCCGGCAGGAGGGACTCGTTCAGCTCCAGGAGAAAGGCGTCCCCGGTCCGGAACACCCGCACGTCCGCCAGGATCTTCCCCTGGATGTTCAGGACCGCGGCCGGTGTCCCTTCGCCCGTCCCCAGGACCTGGACGTCGTTGGAAAGCATGCCCTGGAGCCATTCGGCGCTGTCCGGACCTGTGACCGAGACCATGGCCCGGTCCGCCAGGTCGAACCAGCCCGCGCCGGAACGCACCGCGTCGTATTCCGCCGCGGGGTCGCGGAAATGGGCGGGCAGGCGCCACCCTTCCCGTTGGAGGAAGACCGCGCCGTTGCGCTCGTGGAGGTCCTGGAGGGGCGATGCTTTCATGGCTCGATGGTGTACGGATCTACCACGACTCCTTCCGGCAACCCACCGTCACCGGCCATATATTTGACATACAGGCGGCTTTCCTGTCCAATTGGGCGAATGCGAACCGGGTGAATGCGAACGCGGGAGGTTTGGATGAAACGACGAACGGGCCTGTGGCTGTGCTTGTGGATGCTGGTTGCCTTTGCTTTCTCGGGAAGCGCCGGGGCCGACGCCTTGCGGCTCTCCGCCATACCCGACGAAGACCCCCAGGAACTGTTGCGCAAGTACGAACCTTTCACCGACTACATCGCCGGGGAGGTGGGGAGGAAGGTCAGGTTCGTCCCGGTGGTGGACTATGCCGCGACGGTCGAAGGGCTGGCCGCGGGGCGGCTGGACATCGTCTGGTACGGCGGCTTTACCTCGGTCCAGGCGGTGCAGCGGGCCAAGGGCGCCACGCGGCTGGTCATGCGCGAGGAGGACGCGTCTTTCAAGAGCGTCTTCGTGGCGCGCACCGATTCCGGCATCGAGAGGTTGGCGGACCTCAAGGGCAAGACCTTTGCCTTCGGCAGCGTGAGCTCGACCTCCGGACACCTGATGCCGCGCCACTTCCTCCAGGCCGCGGGGGTGGATCCCGAGCGGGACTTCCGCAAGTTCGGCTTCAGCGGAGCGCATGACGCCACCGCGGCGTGGGTGGAGGCGGGGCGGGTGGACGCCGGCGCGCTCAACTTCCTGGTGTGGGCCAAGCTGGTGGGGAAGGGCAGGGTCGATACCGGGAAGATCCGCGTGTTCTGGACCACGCCGCCGTACGTGGACTACGTGTGGGTGGCCCGGGGCGGGGTGCCCGAGGAGGTCCGGGAAAAGTTCCGGCAGGCGCTCCTGAAGCTCGACTACGCCGACCCGCGGCACAAGGAGATCATGGACCTGCAACGCACCCGGAAGTTCGTCCCCGCAAAGGACTCCGACTGGGACGGCATCAGGGACGCGGCCGTGGCCGCGGGGATGCTCAAGGTCAATTGACGGCCTCGCAGCAATATCGCCTGAGGGACGTCCGCAAGGTGTTCGGGCGCGGGCAGGTGGCGTTGGAAGGCTTCGACCTCGACGTGGCCGGAGGGGAGCGCGTGGCCCTCATCGGTCCCAGCGGCGCAGGCAAGACCACCCTCTTCCGCATGCTCAACTGTACGGTCCGCCCCACCTCCGGACGGCTCTCCATCGGCGGCCGGGAGGTGGGGGGGCTGTACGGACGGCAGTTGCGCGAGGTCCGGCGGCGCATCGGCACCATCTACCAGCAGCACAACCTGGTGCCGCGCCTGCGGGTGGTCCACAACGTACTGTCGGGCATGCTGGGGAGATGGTCCCTGCCGGGGTCCCTGGTCTCCCTGGCGCGGCCGTCCCGACTGGACGTGGCCTACCGCGCCCTGGCCGACGTGGGCATCGGCGAGAAGCTCTTCAGCCGCACGGACCAGCTCTCGGGCGGCCAGCAGCAGCGTGTGGCCATCGCCCGGGTGCTGGTCCAGGACCCCGACGTGATACTGGCGGACGAGCCGGTCTCGTCCGTGGACCCCTCGCTGGCCGAAGCCATCATCCGGCTGCTCGTGGCCATCAGCGGCAGGACCCGCAAGACGCTGATGGTGAACCTCCACAGCATCGACCTGGCGCTGTCGCATTTCCCCAGGGTCATCGGCATGAAGGAAGGGGTCAAGCTGTTCGACACCGCCGCGGACCGGGTAACGCCGCAGCTCCTGCGGCAACTCTATTCCGGTCGCGCCGCCGAAGACCCCGGCGAAGAGCCTGTCCATGAACCGGAGCAACGGGCCGCCCTCTAGCACTCTTCCACGTTCGGTCTTCCCCTACGTCTTCAGCGGCCTGTTCCTCTTCCTGCTGGTGGATAGCTGGCGCCGGGCCGAGGTGGACCCGGGACTCTTCTTCGAGCCCCGGGGCAGGGAGCATCTGTGGAGGTTCCTCACCGGCATGTACCCGCCCGAGCTGTCCTGGGACTTCCTGGAGTTCATGGTCCGCCCGACCCTCGAGACCGTCCAGATCTCGGTGATGGGAACGTCCATCGCGGTGCTCATCGGTTTCCCCCTCGGGTTGCTGGCCACGAGCACCTTCAGCTTCCGGGGCGTCCTCCACGAGGTCGAGCGCCGGAGCGCCGGCTGGAGGCGCGGCTTCAAGGTCTGCCTCTACTGCCTGTCCCGGGCGTTGTTGAGCCTGTTCCGCTGCATCCCGGAGTTCGTCTGGGCCTTCATGTTCGTGCGCGCCGTGGGCCTGGGGCCGTTTCCGGGAGTGCTGGCCATCGGAGTGGCCTACGGCGGGATGCTGGGCAAGGTGTATTCGGAGATCTTCGAGTCGGTGGACGACCGGCCGCTGGAGGCCATCCAGTCCACCGGCGCCGGGCGGCTGCAGATCTTCTTCTACGGCTGGTTGCCCCAGGTGCTTCCCAACATCGCATCCTATACCCTGTACCGTTGGGAGTGCGCGGTGCGGACCTCCGCGGTCCTGGGGCTGGTGGGCGCCGGCGGCATCGGCCAGCAGATCGAGATCTCCATCCGGATGTTCCACTTCCACGAAGTGACCACCCTGCTGCTCATCCTCTTCTCGCTGGTGGCGGCGGCCGATTACGTCAGCGCGAAGGTGCGGTCCCTGTTATGAACCGGCTCGACGCCGTTCCGGACGACCTGGCCGCGCTCAGGGAGGGGAGCCGCGAGACCTCGCGCGTGTCCGCCTGGGTCCTGTCGGGGTCGTTGGCCGCCCTGTGGATCTGGAGCTACCGGGGATCCGAGGTGGACCCGGGGTTGCTCTTCAGCGCGGAAGGGGGCGGCGCGGTCTTCGAGTACGCGGCGAGACTCTTCCCTCCGGACCTTTCCGGCAAGACGGTGGCCGACGCCGCAGCCGGCGCCTGGGAGACCTTCGCCATCTCGTTGATCGGGACGCTGCTGGCGGTGGTCATCGCCCTGCCCCTGGCGTTCTTCGGTTCGCGCAACTTGGCGTATGCCGGCTTGCTGTACGAGATGGAGCCGCAACGCGGTCTCCTCCTGCTGCTGCGGCGCGCGCCGTACCTCGCGGCCAGAGCCGTGCTGAACTTCCTGCGAACCGTCCCGGAGATGCTGTGGGCGCTGGTCTTCGTCTTCCTGGCGGGCCTGGGCCCCTTCCCCGGGGTGCTGGCCCTGGGGGTGCATACCGGCGGCGTCCTGGGCAAGCTGTTTGCAGAGGTGTTGGAGGACGTGGACCTCCAACCCGTCGAGTCCCTGCAGTCCACCGGCGCCGGCAGGGTCCAGATCCTGTTCTACGGCATACTCCCGCAGGCGCTCCCGCAGTTCGTCTCCTATACGCTCTACCGCTGGGAGGTGAACATCCGCGTGGCCGCGGTGTTGGGCTTCGTGGGAGCCGGCGGCCTGGGTCAGCGGATCCACATCGCCATCAGCCTGTTCCTGGAGCAACGGCTGCTGACGCTGCTCATGGTCCTCTACGTCCTGGTCACCGGGGTGGACTACCTGAGCGCGTACCTGCGGCGTCGGGTCGTGTGACCCGCTGCCGCGGCGGACGAGGTCCGGCCGTCCCGTCACGGTCAGCGGGCGAGGCCGGCGGGCCATTTCCAAGCGGCCATGGTCATGCTAGGTTGGAGGTTCGCGGAGAGGTGGCCGAGTCCGGTTGAAGGCGCCTGACTCGAAATCAGGTTTACCCACGGGTAACGGGGGTTCGAATCCCTCCCTCTCCGCCAGCGCGTGCGGCCGGGATGTTGATTGCTGGCAGTCGGGTCCCGTGCAAGCGGGTCCCGCGAACCCCGTCAGGTCCGGAAGGAAGCAGCGGTAGCGGATCGCCCCTGTGCCACGGGGAAACCTGGCTGTCGGCAATGAGCATCCCGCCGCGCGAGGGGCTGGACGCAACGACCCTCGAAGCGGCCCTCGTAAGCCATGTCCTATCTCGTGTTGGCCCGCAAGTGGCGCCCGCAAGGCTTTGCGGACATGGTGGGGCAACCCCACATCGCCCGGGTCCTCACCAACGCCATCAACCGCGGTCGCATCGCCCATTGCTACCTGTTCACAGGGGTGCGCGGCGTGGGCAAGACCAGCGCCGCGCGGATCCTGGCCAAGTCCCTGAACTGCGCCGAAGGCCCCACCCCCGTCCCCTGCAACGAGTGCGTCCGTTGCCGGGAGATCAACGAGGCTCGCTCCATCGACGTCCATGAGATCGACGGGGCCTCCAACCGCGGCATCGACGAGGTGCGGCAGATCATCGAGAACGTGCGTTACCAGCCGGCCGCGGCGCGTTTCAAGGTCTATATCATCGACGAAGTCCACCAAGTCACCAGGGACGCCTTCAACGCGCTGCTCAAGACCCTGGAAGAGCCGCCGGCGTTCGCCAAGTTCATCCTTGCCACCACCGAGGTCCACCGGCTCCCGGAAACCATCCTCTCGCGCTGCCAGCGCTTCGACTTCCGGCGCATCGAGGTCCGGGACATCCGCGAGCGGCTGCGGCGGATCGCGGACGCGGAGGGCTTGCGCATCACCGACGGGGCCTTGACGCTCCTGAGCCGGGCGGCCCAGGGCAGCATGCGCGACGCCCAGTCGCTGCTGGAGCAGGTGCTGTCGTTCGTGGAGCCCGCGGAGGACCGCGGGGCGGTGGACGAGCCGCTGTTGCGGGACGTCCTGGGCGTGGCCGAGCGGCGGGTGCTCCACGAGATCTCCGCCGCGGTGATCGCCGGGGACGCCGCCGCGTGCCTGCAGCGGGTGGCCGAGGCGGCCGCTTGCGGGGTGGACCTTGCCGCCCTGTCCCGGGATCTGGTGGAGCACTTCCGCAACCTGCTGGTGGCGCGGTTGACGGAAGGAAAGGCGGAGGCCGACGCCGGAGCCTGGTCCCGTCGGCTGATGGACCTGACCGACGAGGAGGTCTCCCGGCTCCGGGACCAGGTGGCGTCCGTGGACCCCGAGACCCTCATGGGATACTATCGGTTCATCGTCCAGGGCGATGAAGCCGTGTCCCGCTCGCCGTACCCGCGGTTCGACATGGAAGCGTCGCTGGTCCGGGTGGCGACCCTGCCCCGGACGGTGAACGTGGTGGACGCCATCGAGCAGTTGCGTCGTCTGGAGCGGAAGCTGGAGGAAGCCGGCCCGGTCCGCGGGGAAGGGGCGGACCCCGGCCGGGCGAAACCCGCGCCGGCCGGGCAGGGGGGCCAGGGGCGGCCCGCGCCCCCGGAGCCGCGCGCCGACCACTGGAGCGGTTTCATGGACGTGGTTTCCAGGGAGCAGCCGGGCCTTGCCGCCCTCCTGAAGCAGGGCCGGGTGCTGGATCTGTCCGCGGCCGGACTGAAGCTGGGCATGGAAGACCCTACGCACCTGGACTATTTCCGGGAAAGCGGCAACGCAGGTCTCCTCGAGGGGTTCCTGGAGGACTTCTTCGAGCGGGAAATGGCCGTCACCGTCGTGCCCGCGTCCGGAGAGGAGAGCGAGTCCGAAGCCTCGCGGAACCCGGACGGCCCCGAAGCTCCGCCGACCCCGGACCGCGAGAGTCCGGAGGACATCGTGGACGAAGCGTTGAGGATTTTCGGGGGTACGCTCAAGTAGCGCCCCCGGGGAAGGGAGCGGTGTCATGAGTGAGGGTCCGGGCGGCATGGGCGGCCTCCTGAAGCAGGCTCGGGAGATGCAGTCGAGGCTTGCGAAGGTCCAGGAAGAGTTGGCGAAGAAGACGGTGGAGGCCACTGCCGGCGGCGGCATGGTCCGGGTCACGGTCAACGGGCAGTTCACCCTCGCTTCGATCAAGGTGGACCCCAGCGTCATCGACCCGGAAGAGGCGGAGATGCTCGAAGACCTGGTCCGGGCCGCGGTCAACGAGGGGCTGCGGCGGGCCCGGGAGATGGCGACCGAGGAGATGAGCAAGCTGACGGGAGGAGTGAAGATCCCCGGGTTGACGCCATGACCGGATATCCGGCGCCCCTGGCCCGGGTCATCGAGCAGCTATCCAGGCTTCCCGGCATCGGCGAGAAGACCGCCGGACGCTTGGCCTTCCACCTGCTCAAGGACCGGAAGGAGTCGGTGTTGGCGCTGGCCGGAAGCATGGAGAAGCTGAAGCGGGAGATGGGGCTCTGTCCCCGGTGCTTCGGCTTGAGCGAGATACCCGCGGGGTCCGAAGAAGTCGCGCCCTGCAGGTTCTGCCGCGACCCCGACCGGGACAACGCCACCATCTGCGTGGTGGAAGAGCCGTCGGACCTCATGGCCCTCGAACGTTCCGGGGAGTACAAGGGCCTCTACCACGTGCTCCACGGCGCCATCTTTCCGCTCAACGGCGTGGGTCCCGACGCCTTGAAGATCGAGGAGCTCATGGCGCGGATCCGCGGCAACCCTCCCGCGGAGGTCATCGTCGCCACCAACGCCACCAGGGCAGGGGACGCCACCGCCCTCTACCTCGCCAAGATGGTCAAGCCGCTGGGCATCCGCATCACCCGCATCGCCCGGGGCCTTCCCCTGGGAGGGGAGATCGAATACACCGACGCCGGCACCCTCGGCGAAGCCCTCGAAGGGCGGCGGGCGCTGTAGCCCGGCGTCCCCAGGAAACCCGGGCGGGCGGACCCTTCAGCAACAGGGCATGGGGTTCTCGATCAGGTTGTAGACGCTGTCGAAGGTGACTTCGTTGATGGTCTTCTGGATCTTGTAGAAACGCGGCGGTTCCGCGTCCAGGAAGACCATGACCGCGGTCTCGATGGGGGGGCAGCCGGGCTTGACGCAAGGCACCTCCTTGATGGTGACGGGGGTGCGGGAGGGGAACTCCAGCGCCTGCCGGACCCAGACGCGGATCTGGTCCAGGGTGAACGACGACACGTCGCGGTAGATGTCCAGTTCGCCTTCCGTCGCGGCCTCGTCCCCGGAGCGGAGGCACTGCCTCAGGCCGCACCGCAACTCGTCGCCGTCCAGGTCCCGGCCGATGAAGACCAGTCGGTTCAACCGTTCCTCGCCGTCCTCCCATTCCCGTCCCAGACGCCCCTCGAACATGCTGTGGACCCCGTGGAACACGAACTGGTGGGAGTCCCCGTACATGTTGAGTATGCCCTTCATGCGCAGGATGTCGGGTCCCTTCCCGGTCAGCACGGACCGGAACCAGTGGCTCAGGCGGGTCTTGTCCAGGTCCCCCGGCTGCACGAAGGAGACGGTTTGGACCGAGGGATGGTGCTCCCGGTGGACGCGGTCCCGCACCGCGCGGCGCTTGGCCTCCAGGTCGAAGGCGCGCATCTCCAGCAGCTCGCCGATGTCCACGTCCGCATTCCGCGTGGGGTTCACCCGGGCCATGGGGTTCAGGTCCGCGAGCCTGGCGGCCAGGGAGTCCGCTTCCTCCGGCGTGATCAGGTCCGTCTTGTTCAGCAGGATGGCGTCCGCGCAGGCGATCTGCTCCCGGGCCTCGTGGTTGGCCGCGAGCTGTTGCTCGACGTGCATTCCGTCCACCACCGTCACCACCGCCCGGAGCTCGAAATCCCTACGGATCCGTTCGTCCAGCAGCAGGGTCTGGACCATGGCCGTCGGCTCCGCGAGGCCGGAGGTCTCCACCACCAGGTAGTCGAAGGCGTCGCGCCGTTCCATGAGTTGGAGCAGCACCCGCAGCAGGTCGCCCCGGACGGTGCAGCAGATGCAGCCGTTGTTCATCTGGAAGATCTCTTCCTCCGAGGCGACCACGAGGTGGTGGTCGATGCCCACCTCGCCGAACTCGTTGATGACGACGGCGATGCGGCACCCGTGGGGCGCGGTGAGTATGCGGTTCAGCAGCGTGGTCTTGCCGGCGCCCAGGAAGCCCGTGAGGATGACGACGGGTGCCTTTTCCATGGGAATACAGTTTACCCAACCCGCGGGTCAGTGGGACTTGTTCTTGAGGTAGCGCCACCCGCTTTCGGGTTTCGTCGGCTTCTGCGTGATGGCTTTCGCCACGTCACGGGGCGGGGCGTCAATACGGATGTTCTCCTGGTACTCGGGGTTCTCAGGGCGGCCACGCTTCAACTTGCCCGGCTTCTGGGGTCTCGGTCGGCTATCTTGCCATGCAATGCTTCTCTACGTCGATCCGTGCTTGTTCTTCTCTTTGCCACCCATGTAGGTCTCGTCTACTTCAACAAGCCCCGAGAAGGCAACCGCTTCATCCTTGAAGGTCTCCCTGATCCTGTGGGCCAAGTGCCACGCCGTCTCTTGCGTCACCTCCAAGTCCCGGTGCAGCTTCATCGAGGAGACGTCCTTCAAGTTCGTGGTCATGAGGTAGGTGGCAATGGCCCATGTCCGGCAACCCAAGGGCGAGTTGTGCACGAGCGTGTCTGTCTTGACCGAGAAGTCCTTCCGGCAGGACCGGCAACGGTAGGGTTGCGGCTTCCGGGTGGTCCGCTCCTGGAGGTTGTCGGACTGGCACTTCGGGCAGCGCACGCCATCCGGCCACCGTCCGAAGTTCTTGGGGCCGAACGGGGTTGAATTCTCTCTAACTCGCTGATAATATTAAAGAAACGGTCTGTGGAGCGTCGGTTCCAGGCTCAAATCGTAGTCGCTAAACCGAAGTATTAGCTGAACAAAATCAACTGGTTAGAGGGTCTCGGAAGGGGATATATGAGAGGATGTTTGAGGGGATGGATAACTCTCGTCTTGTTCGCGGCAATGCTTTCCGCGTGCACGGGCGGCGGCGGGACGCCGCCCGTTTCGGTGCAGAGGACACTACCGGAGACGCCGCCACCGGAACCGGAACTGCCACTGCCACCACCACCGGAACCGGAACTGCCACCACCTCCGGTGGTCCGGGCAGGGGACGCGACGGTGCGTGCGGCCTTGACGGCGTATGAACACATACCGGTATCGACGGTGGCCCGCCCGATGCCCTGTTGCAGGACCCTCTATCCGGCCGAAACGCTGGAGCCGGCGACGAGCCCCCGAACGGCCAGCTCCTGGGAGACCACCGAATACAACGCCCAGTACGGCCTGGGGCTGATCCGCGCCAGCACGGGATACGCGGCGCGCACCACCGGCATACCGGGCGGAGGAGGCAGGACCATCGCCATCGTCGAGCTCCAACGGGTTGTCGCCGATGACGCCGAACTCGATGTCGGCGGCCATCCCGATCTGCGGGACGTGACGGTGGTGGATGTCAGCGGGCGGGGCTCCCTCACTTCCGCGGGCGTCCTCCCTGACAACGCGGGCACCCACCCAACCACAGTCGCCGGAGTCGCTGCCGCCCGGCGCAACGGAGAGGGGATGCACGGAGTCGCCTACAACGCGAACATCGTCAGCATCGCCTCCACGGATCCGAATGCAGATGACATGGAGGCGATCCTCGCCTCGGTGGCCGGCCTGACGGGGCGCTACGGGCCCAGCTACGCGAAAAGCTGGGACTCGAACCCTGCCGCGAGCGCCCATATTGCCAATATGAGCTTCAGTTTCAATCGGTTCCGCCCCGACCTTCACAATCTGGCTCCCATGTTGAACGGCATGAGGCTCATGGCCAAGGAGGGCCGGGTCATGGTCGCCTCCGCCGGGAACTGGGGCGGGCCGAATCCGGACCTTCCCGCCTCGTTGGTCGCGAACGATGGCATCGCGGGTCACGCCATCGCGGTCGGCATGCTGGAACGCACGGGCGATAGGATCCACCCCTTCAGCGCTAGCTGCGGCGCCGTCAAGCGCTACTGCATCTTCGCACCGGGAGCGAATATCTTTACCACCACTGGGAGCTATACCGGCCCTAATCGAAGGAATCGAGGTTACGCCTCGCCCTCGGGCACGTCCTACGCCGCGCCGCACGTGTCCGGTGCCGTGGCCGCGGTCTGGGCGGCGTTTCCGAACAAGACTGGCGCCCAGATCGTCGAGCGCATATTGGTCACCGCCCGGCAGGTGGATACCGCCAACGGCAATTACGACTTGGGCGGCCTTTCGCCCATCTACGGCCACGGCGTGCTCGACCTCGGCGCGGCGCTGAACCCGGTCGGGGTCACCAGCCTGTCTGTGGGCGGCTCCCGGACGGTCCCGGTGCGGCGGAGCTTCGTCTCCCTGCCGCCGGTCTTCCGTCCCCGCCCGACCGCGGCGTTGCGGGACGCCATCGTGTATGACACGCAGATGTTCCCGTTCCTGCACGACTTGAACGGCGCGGTCCGGACGCACCGGGCGCGTTCGGCCGCGAGCGCCATGGATGATTTCCTGTCACTGCGCCGCCATGCCCGGTGGTCGGAGCGTCCGGGCCGCGGGAACCGGGCGGCTGCCGCGTGGTCGAAGCGGGACCGCGCCGCCCGGGACCGGTCGGACGAGGTACGCGATTACCGCTTTCGCGTGGCGGCAACGCCGACCTTGTCGCTTCAGTTCGGCCCGAGCTTCGGCGCCCGCAGCGTTTCGGACGACTTCGTGGCCCGACGCCTGGGGCGGGGGTTGTTCCGGGACGGGTTCGTGGTGGGGCCGTTCATGGAGTTGGCCGGGGAAGGGGCGGCGCTGGGCGTTGACTGGCGCCGGGACGAGCACACGCGGGTGGACTTCGTGGGCAAGGCCGGGTCGGGTTATTTCGGCGAGGGTGGGGCGTGGCTGGCGTCCCTCGGGGTGACCCGCGGGTTCGGGAGGGGCCTGACGCTGAGCGCGCGCTACGGCGCGTTGCGCGAGCGCGGTTCCCTGCTGGGCATCCGCGGGAGCGGGGCGTTCCGGGACGATTCGGGTGCGCACACGGACTTCCTGGACCTGGGCGTGGAGTTGCGGGCCGCCTCCGGCCCGGTGTTTTTCGGCAGCGTCGGTCGGGGGTTGACGAAGAGCGAACCGGGCGGTGTCGGCTCGCTGGTTTCCGGTTGGAGCGGAGGCCGGGGCGAGTCGTTCGCGTTCGGAGGGGAGTGGTCGGACCTGTGGCGTGATTCGGACCGTCTGACCCTGTCGGCGTCTTCGCCGTTCCATCCGCGGGGCGCGGGGATGTACGTGGAGGTCCCGGACCGGGAGTTGGCGGACGGAGTGGTGGGGTACACGCGGCATTGGGTGGACCTGTCGCCGCGGGGCCGGGAAGTACGGTTGCAACTGGTGTACGAGACCGAGGCCGCGCCGGGTGCGACATTGACCCTGGGCAGCTTCCTGCGGCTGCAACCGGACCACGACCCGAAGGCGGCCTCGGAATACGGTGCGGCCGCAAAACTGCGAGTGGACTTCTGACGGGAGCGGTCAAGGCCGATTCCCGGGAGGCGAGGACGGCGCTCATACGGGCATGAAAAGGCTGACACGGGGTTGACACGGGGCCGTCATCGACTCACACTCGAGAAAGCGAGCCGGACCTGACAGGGGGGAACGATCGGTGACCCGGAAACATCTCTTGCAGGAAGCCGCGGCGCACGGCAAGTATGCCCCGCTCCACCGCTATCTTCTCGCTCTCCACACGGCGCCGGAATGGCGCGCCTCGTTTGGCGAGATCGAGGCGATCCTGGGCTTTCGCCTGCCGGACTCCGCGCGTCTGCACCGCCCCTGGTGGTCGAACCGGAAAAGCGGCGGCTATGGCCATGCGCTCGCTTGGCAGGCGGCAGGATGGCGGACGCGCGCTGTCGATCTCGAAGCGGAGAGTCTGACCTTCGAGCGTGCGGGCAACGTACCCTCCCGGCGCAAAACGTTCTCGATCTCGGAGATCCTGCCCCCTCACGACCCTGGTCCGTGGCCCCGGGGCTTCACCGCGAGCCGCGGGCAGATCTACGGCGACGACGGCCGCTGACCGGCCGTGTTCATCGACACCAATGTTCTCGTCGCGGTCCGGTTCGTGACCGCGCCCCATCATGCGAGCGCCCGTGCGAGCGTCGATCGCGCTGGCGTCGGTGCGGAACCCCTGCGCATCAGCCGCCAAGTCTTGCGCGAGTATGTAGGGGAGCGAAAGTTCTGAGAATTCGTCACAGGGCGTCACAGGGCGTCAAGTGACTGTAATGGCGAGAGAAAGTAACGTTATCAACAGAAACAGCCCGAGCGAAAGTTTTGAGAATTTTCTGTGGATAACCGCCCAAACCGTGAGCGAAAGTTTTGAGAATTCCCGTTTTGGGCCTCGTATAGGAAGGGGGTCGGGGCCAATCGGAATTGACCCCGATCTTGGGCTTGGCGGTGGGCGGCGCGCTGGAAATGAAGATGACCGCCGTCTCCTCCCGGCGCAGGTCGGACCTGGGGGAAGACGGGTGGCGTGGACCTGGGGAGCTTGGCGGGCGGGTCAGTAGATGCCGCCAGGGGGGGGCGATTCGCCTGAAGGGTACAGGGGTTCGATATCCTTGAGGGAGTCGGGGAAGATGGCGCGGGGGTCCAGTTCCTGACAGTCGGCCAGGCGGGAGATGAAGTGCTGGGGGTTGTGCCGGACGTCATCGAGGAGGAGGGGTTCATGGTGGGGCAAACTGAGGACGACCTGGCCGCCGTTCTCGAAGGTGCGCTGCAGGGACGGGACTATCCGATGGTCTCCCTCGACGGTGCCGGCGTCATCGTCCCAGATGATGGTACGGAGTTCCGCCGCGGGGTCCCACTGGGGGCCGTCCGGGTATTGGATGACGTGCTTCACGCGGCCATCCTAGACGGGGTTTGAGCCAGAGTCAAGGGTCGTTCAAGGGTCGTATTTGAACAGGGCCCCGAGCGCCAGGTCGAGCATCTCGGGGTCGTAGTCCAGCAGGGGTTTCTCTCCCTTCCAGAGTATCTTGCGACCGTGACCCGGCCGCAGCTCTGGTCGAGGCCGCTTGCCATGGCCGACGCCTTGGGGGATATCCGAAGGCTGCTCCTGTCGTTCGAGGTACTGGAGGACGGACCGCGGGTGACGGAAGCGCTGGCGTCGCTGTGCCGGGAGGCGCCGGTTGCGGGCAAGCAGGTTCACGACGCCAACATCGCGGCCACCATGCTTGCCCATGGCGAACGACGCCTGTTGACCTTCAACGCGCAGGACTTCCGCCGCTACGGCGACCGTCTGGAACTGATCGACGTGGAGGTCGCGTGAGGAGGGCGGCCGGCAGGGAACACCCGGTCCCGGGACGAGCAGGCACGTTTGTCGGTGATGAGGACGGAAGGAACGCCTCGTCGATCTGGCATGCATGCCATGACGTGGGCCGGCCTCGGGCGGCGCGAGTGAAGGCTCAAGTCCCCGGCTACGGCCGCCTGTTCGACCGCGAGTACGAGCCGGATCCGCCTTCGGCGTGAAGTTGCAATGGCCTCCATGATCGGCGTGTCCGAAGAACGATTGCAGTCAGGTAGCTCCTCGATTCGGGGCATGGCGGGCTGGATAGCTCTCGCCTTGTTCGCGGCAATGCTTTCCGCGTGCAGGGGCGGCGGCGGGACGCCGCCCGTTCGGGTCTCCGTCCGGGGCCGCGGCCCTACTTCCCGCCGCGGTCCTCCAACGCCCGGAACACCCGTTCCGGGGTCAACGGCAACTCGCGGATGCGCGACCGGATGGCGTCCGCCACTGCGTTGCCGATGGCCGCGGGAGTGGGGGCGAGCCCGGGCTCGCCCAACCCCTTGGCGCCGTAGGGGCCTTCGGGCTCCGCGCACTCCACCACGATGGGGATGACCTCGGGCATGTCCAGGGACGTCACCATGTGGTAGTCCAGGAACGAGGGGTTCCGCACCTTGCCGTCCTCGTCGATGACCAGGTTCTCGTGGAGCGCCGCTCCGATGCCCATGGCCACGCCGCCTTCGATCTGGGCCGCGCAGTTGAGGGGGTTGATGGCCTTGCCCACGTCGTGGGCCGCGGACACCCGATGCAGCCGGACCCTGCCGGTCTCCTGGTCCACCGACGCCTCCGCGGCCTGGGTGGCGTACATGTAGAAGGCCGACGCGTGGTCGCTGTGGCCGGTCTCCAGGTCCAGGTCCTTGCCGATCTCGTAGGTGTAGGAGCCGTCTCCGCGCAGCGCCTCGCCGCCCCCGAGGGTGCGCCGGACGACCTCGCCGAAGGTCAGGGCCATCTCCTCGTGGTCCCGGAGGTGCACCTTGCCGTCGGCCAGGACCAGCTCTTCCCGCCGTCCTTCGAGCACGGGACCCGCCAGCTCCAGGAGTTGGCCGCGCGCGTGGATGGCGGCCCTGCGCACCGCGTTGCCCATGTGGTAGGTGCTGCGGCTGGAAGTGGTGGAGGCGTCGAAGGGGATGACGTCCGTGTCCAGCGGCGCCACCCGGACCTGCTCGATGGGTATGCGCAACTCCTCCGCGGCGATCTGCGACAGGATGGTGCTGCACCCCTGGCCGATCTCCACCGTGCCGGCCAGCACCGTCACCCGGCTGCCCGCGTCCAGCAGCACGCCGGCCCTGGAGGTGGTGGGGGACCGGGTGGGCTTGGAGATGCAGGCCAGCCCCCGTCCCGTTCCGGCAGCGCGCGGCTTGCCCCAGTCGATGGCCGCCGCGGCCCGGGTGAGGGTCTCGGTGAGCCCCACGTTGTGGAGCTGCTCTCCCCAGTAGGCCGTGTCGCCGTCCACGAAGACGTTCTTCAGGCGGAACTCCAGGGGGTCCATGCCGAGCCTCCGGGCGAGCTCGTCCATGTGCTGCTCCGTGGCCCAGGCCCCCTGGGGGATGCCGTAGCCGCGAAAGGCCCCGGCCACGGGCTTGTTGGTATAGACCGCGTAGCCGTCCACGCGGACGTGGGGGATGCGGTAGGGGCCCGGGGCCGGCAGGCTGCCGCGTATGCACACTGTGGGGCTCTTCTCGGCGTAAGCGCCGCCGCCCCAGTAGAGGGTCATCTCGCGGGCCGTCAGGACGCCGTCGTTCCGCACCCCGCTCTTGACCCGCACCGTGGCCTCGTGGCGCACCAGGGTCGAGACGAAGGTCTCCTCGCGGTTGAACTTCACCCGCACCGGGCGGCCCCGGGTGTGGAACGCCAGTCCCATGGCGATGGGCTCCAGCTTGAGGCCGCCCTTGGAGCCGAAGCCCCCCCCTTGCAGCGGGTTGATGAGCCGGATCTTCTCCTGCGGCAGCCCCAGGGCCTCGGCCACCTCGGTCAAGGCGCGGAACGGCGCGTCGTTGGCCACCCACACGGTCACCCGTCCGGTCTCGGGATCCACTTGGGCGTGGGCCGAATGGGGCTCCATGGCCGCGTGCTGGATCACCGGCGCGTAGTAGGTCTCCTCCAGCACCAGGTCCGACTGCCGGAACCCCTCGGCCACGTCTCCGGTGCGCAGCTTGAAGTGCTCGCACACGTTGGGCATGGGCGCGCCCACGATGAAGTCGGCCTTGCGGTAGCTCTCGAACTCCTCGTGGATGGCCAGGGCGCCGGGTCGGCACGCCTCCTCGGGGGTGAAGTAGGCAGGCAGGTCCTCGTACTCCACGTGGATGAGCTTCAGGGCCGCCTGGGCCGTGTCTTCGTCCACGGCCGCCACCGCGGCCACCGGCTCGCCCACGTAGCGGACTTTATCCTGGGCCAGGAAAGGCTTGTCCTTGACGGACTCCCCGTGGGTCCACGGGGAGTCGGCGCCGGAAATGGCGGCCGCCACGCCCGGGTGCCGGCGCGCCTTCTCCAGGTCCAGCCGGACGATGCGCGCATGGGGCCGGGTGCTGAACAGGACCTTGCCGTGGAGCATGTCCGGCAGCGTCAGGTCGTATCCGTAGGTGGCCGCGCCGGTGACCTTGTCGTCCACGTCCACCCGCGTGACCGGGCGGCCCACCACCTTGAGCTCATTCATGGTCCCGTCCCTTGCCGGCTCGGCGGCGGAGCTCCGCGGCCGCGTCCCGGACCGCTTCGACGATCTTCACGTATCCGGTGCAGCGGCACAGGTTCCCCGAAAGGGCGAAGCGGATCTCGTCGTCCGTGGGGTCGGGGTTCTCCTCCAGGAACGCCTTGGCCATCATCAGCATGCCGGGGGTGCAGTAGCCGCACTGGGCGCCGCCGTCGGCGATGAAGGCGGCCTGGACGGGGTGGTAGGCGTCGCCGTCCTTGAGCCCCTCGACGGTGACGACGTCCGCCTCCGGGATCTCGCCGGCCAGCACCAGGCACGAGTTCACCGGCTTTCCGTCGAGGAAGACGGTGCAGGCGCCGCAGTCTCCGGTGCCGCAGCCTTCCTTGGTCCCGGTGAGACCCATCTCGTCCCGCAGGAGGTCGAGCAGCAGCCGGTGCGCGGGAGCGGCCACGGAGGCGGCCTTTCCGTTCAGGGTGAACTCGATGGTCTGCGTCATGGTCCAAAGGCTCCTTCCATGGGGTGGGCGGGCAGGGGGGCGGCGCGCGCGAAAGGGCCGCTCACGCCCGCTCCGGGGACCGTCCGTACCGCCGGTCCCTCCGGTTCGTCCAGTTCACCGGACCGTTGGCCAGGGCGGCGTTCAGGATCGCCCGCCGGGTGTTGACCCGCACCATGGCCCTGCGGTACTCCGCGGACGACCGCACGTCGCTGATGGGGCTGCATTCCTCGGCCGCCTTCCGTCCGGCCTGCTCGGCGAGGTCCTCTGTGAGCGCCCGGCCCCGGAGCAGCGCTTCGGCCCCGGGGGCGCGCATGGGCGTGGGCGCAACCGCTCCCAGGGCGATGGCCGCGGATTCGCACCTGCGCTCCTTCCCCGCCAGGGTCAGGGCCACGGCCACGCCGACATAGGCTAGGTCCATCATCTCCCGCGGCGAGAACTTGATGTACTCTCCCGCAAGACGCGGGTCTTGGGGCGGGATCGAGAGCTCCGTCAGGATCTCGCCGGGCTCGGCAACGGTCTGTCCGGGACCCCGGAAGAAGTCCCCGAGATCCACGACCCGTTCCCCGTCCGCGCCCGCCAACCTGGCCCTGGCGTCCAGCACCAGCAGGGCCGGCGCCACGTCCGCCGAAGGGGTGGCGTTGGCCATGTTGCCGCCGATGGTGGCGCGGTTGCGGATCTGGATGGATCCCACCTCCGCGGCGCTCCGGGCCAGGAACGGGTAACGTCCCGCCACCAGGGGCGAGGTCTCCACCTCCCGCAGCGTGGTCAGGGCGCCGATGGCGACGCCTTCGTCGGCCTCCTCGCGGATCCCCGACAGCGACGGTATCCTCTTGAGGTCCACCACGTACCGGGGAGTCAGCCCCTTTTCCTTCATGGCGATGACCAGGTCGGTGCCCCCGGCGAGGAAGTGGCCTCCGGGTCCGCGGTCCAGCATGATCCTGGTGGCTTCCGCGAGGCTCGCGGGTCGATGGAATTCCAGCGGCTCAGTGCGTTTCATCCTTCTCCTTGCCCGGGTGCGAGCTTCGCGGTCCGGCGCGCGGAGGGGCGCGCCGGGGAGTCGAGGGAGGGCGATGCCCGCCCGGCCTCCGACCGCTGGGCGTCAGTCCGGCGTCGGCGTCACCATGCGGCCGATGGGCCGGCCAACGGGCTCCCCGTCCCGCATCTGTACGTGGCCCCGCACGACGGCCGCCACGGGCATCCCCTTGACCTTCCAGCCGTGCCAGGGAGATGGGTTGTTCTTGCTGTGCAGCTTCGTGATGTCGATGGCCCCTTCCCTGTCCATGTCCACGATGGTCACGTCGCCGTCGGCGCCTACTCGGAGGGCGCCTTTTCGGGGGTAGAGTTGCCAGACTTTCGCGGGGTTTTCCGACGCGACCCTGACGTAATGGTTGAGGCTCATGCGCCCCTTGTTGACCTCCGTGAGCATCAGGGGGACCCCGGTCTCCACGCCGCAGAACCCCGAGATGCAGTCCCATATGGCGGGTTTCAGCATGTTGCCGTGGACGTCGGCGCCTTTCTCCTCCAGGGTGTGGGGCGAGTGGTCGGTGGCGATCATGTCCACGTAGCCGTTGAGCAGGCCGTCCCACAGGGCTTCGCCGTGGTCCCGGGTGCGCACCGGCGGGTTCATCTTGAGCAGCGGCCCCACCGTGTCCATGTCCCCGGGCTCCCGCAGCAGGTAGTGGGGGCCGGTCTCCGCGGTGACCCTCAGGCCCCGGGCCTTGGCGTCCCGGACCAGGGCCGCGGCCTGCTTGGAGCTCATGTGCAGCACGTGGAGCCTGGTGCCGAAGACCTCGGCAAAGAAGAGGGCGTGGTGCACCGATTCCGCCTCGCACAGGTAGGGGCGGGTGGACTCCCAGTTCACCGGGGCGGTCTTGCCCTCCTCCTTGATGCGGTTCAGGTGGTGGTACATGATCTGCCGGTTCTCGGCGTGGATGCACAGGGGCAGGCGGGACTCGGTGATGTTCCGGAACACGTCCTGGCACACCCCGTCGTCGGGGAAGGGCAGGTTGCCGATGGTCTCGCCGAAGAAGATCTTGTAGCCCACCGCGCCGGCCCGGGCCATGGGCAGGATCTGGTCGGCGTTGGTCTGCACCACCACCCCCAGGAGCGCGAAGTCCACCAGCGATTTCTCCTCGGCCAGCCGTTTCTTCTCCTCCACCTGTTCCGGATGGGTCACCGGCGGGATGGTGTTGGGCATGTCCACCACGAAGGTGACGCCGCCGGCAACGGCCGCGCGGGAACCGGTGCCGAAGTCTTCCTTGTGGGTCATCCCGGGTTCGCGGAAATGGACGTGGCCGTCGATCAGTCCGGGCAGGATGTGCTTGCCCCGGGCGTCGATCTCCTCGACTCCCTTCGGGAGCGCATCGTCGGCGCCGATGGCCACGAACTTCTCGTCGTGGATGGCCACGCCGCCGTCGAAGGTGGACTCGGGGGTGACGACCGTACCGTTCCTGATCACCAGATCTGCCTTCATGGATTCTCCCTTCCGGGTTCGCGGACCGCGGGAAAGCGCGCCTGTGGGTGTCCCGAACGCCGGCGCCACCGCCGTTGTTATGAAAAAACCGGCGCAAAATCAACCCTGGGATCCTTCGGTTCCAAGTTGAAATACCGCGGGTTGTATGCAATACGTGGCTCGTTCCCATGTCAGGACGACGTGGTCCTGCCGGACGAGCGTGACCCGCGGGATCCCCGTCCGCGGATGCGGTCTGCAAGGGAGGTTACCGGTGAGCGAAGACAGGGTCATGGTCGGTATCAGTAGCCTGGAGAAGTACTTCGGGGAGGGGGCCGAACGGGTCCACGTGCTCAAGGGCGTGTCGCTCAGCATCCCCGAGGGCTCGCTGTACACCTTCCTGGGTCCCAGCGGCTGCGGCAAGACCACCACGCTCCGTTGCGTCGCCGGCCTGGAGCGGCCGGAGAGCGGCGTCATCGAGATCGACGAGAAGGCCGTGTTCCACTCCGGCGGCGGGGCCTACGTGCCGCCCAACCATCGGCCCATCGGCATGGTGTTCCAGTCCTACGCCATCTGGCCGCACATGACGGTGGCGGAGAACGTGGGCTATCCGCTGACCATCCGGCGGCGCCCCAGGGCGGAGATCCGCAGCCGGGTGGAAGACGTCCTCAAGATCGTGGGCCTGGACGGGCTCGAAGAGCGGCCGGCCCCCAAGCTGTCCGGCGGACAGCAACAGCGGGTGGCGTTCGCCAGGGCCCTCATCAACGAGCCCAAGGTCATGCTGCTGGACGAGCCCCTCAGCAACCTGGACGCCAAGCTGCGGGAACAGATGCGCTTCGAGATCAAGGCGCTGCAACGGCGGGTCAACATCACCACCATCTACGTCACCCACGACCAGGCCGAGGCCCTGGCCATCTCGGACCAGATCGCGGTCATGCACGGCGGCAGGCTGATCGAGGTGGGCGACCCCCACCAGCTCTACGCCAAGCCCAGGCGCAAGTTCACCGCGACCTTCCTGGGCCTCACCAACCTCATCAACGGACGGGTGGCGGAGGCCGGCGCCAACTCCCACCCCGGCCGGCTCGATACCGAGTTCGGCATGCTCGCGTTCGTTCCCGCAGTGCCCATGGAGGAGGGCGCCGACGCGGTGATCTCGGTGCGTCCCGAGAACATCTCGGTGGCGTCCGAGGCGCCCCCGGAAATGGAGAACGTGCTGCAGGGGAAGCTCCACGACGCGGTGTTCATGGGCGACGCTTACCATTGCCAGGTCCGTGTCCGGGAGCAACTGATCCGCGTGCATACCCATCCCGCGAACGCCGTGCCCGTGGGCGCCGACGTTTACCTGAGGCTCGACCCGGAGAGCTGCAACGGTCTGCCCGCGGACGACACCGAGGGCATGGACGACACCATGTTGGGGGACTAGCGGACCGGCCCGGCGCTCCCTCGACGGGGTTCGGGGCGAGGGCGGCGCGCCCGGACGCACCCGCCCGGGGAAGACGGGCTCCGGGCGCTGGCAAATGTCCGTGCGGAAGGATATACAGACAGGGGGAAGCGACCCGGAACGAGACCGAACATCCAAGGAAGGAGCCTGTATCGTATGGCCGCACTAGAGGCAACCAGGATAGTCGAGAAGGAGGCCGGGGCCGGCGGGACCCCGAGCTACACCGACCTGCGGGAGTGGTTGGAGATCGTGGAGAGCTTCGGGCAACTGAAGAAGGTGGACGGGGTGGACTGGAACCTGGAGATGGGCACCCTGTCCGAGCTCATCGCCCAGGGGAGCAACGGGCCCGTCCCCGCGGTGCTCTACGACAACGTCAAGGGTTACCCCGAGGGGTACCGGGTGCTGTTCGCCCAGAACGCGTCGTTCAAGCGCATGGCGCTGGCCCTGGGCCTGCCCCTCGACCTCACCGACCTGGACCTGGTGCGGGCCACCCGCGACAAGATCTCGGCCCACAAGCCGATTCCGCACCGGGTGGTGGAGAACGGACCGGTGATGGAGAACGTGCTGACCGGCGACGACATCAACCTGCTGAAGTTCCCGGTGCCCTTCGTCCACGAGATGGACGGCGGGCGCTACATCGGCACCGGCTGCCTGGTGGTGACCAGGGACCCGGACGAGGGATGGGTCAACTTCGGCACGTACCGCGGCATGGTCCAGGACGAGAAGAGCATGAACGTCTATATCTCGCCCGGCAAGCACGGCCGCATCCAGCGGGACAAGTGGTTCGACCGGGGCGAGAAGTGTCCGGTCATCGTCTGCGTCGGCCAGGACCCTGTGCTGTTCATGGTGTCCGGCAACGAGGTGGACTACGGCGTGTCCGAGTACGATTATGCGGGCGGGCTCAAGGGCAGCCCCATCGACGTCATCCAGGGACAGGTGACCGGACTGCCGTTCCCGGCCCACGCGGAGATCGTCATCGAGGGGTACATGGATCCCGAGGAACGAGCCAAGGAAGGGCCGTTCGGCGAGTGGACCGGGTACTACGCCAGCAACACCCGCCCGGAGCCGTTGATCCGGGTGCAGCGGATCTACCACCGCAACGACCCGATCCTCACCGCGGCCCGGCCCGGGCGGCCTCCTTCGGACTACTCCATCGCCAAGTGCATGGTGAAGGCGTCCCTCATCTGGGACCAGGTGGAGAAGGCCGGGGTGCCGGACGTGAAGGGCGTCTGGTGCCACGAGGCCGGGGGCGGACGGCTGCTGAACATCATCTCCATCAAGCAGCGCTACCCAGGCCACGCGCGTCAGGCCGGCATGGTGGCCTCGCAGGTGCACGCCGGGGCGTATCTCGGACGCTACGTCATCGTGGTGGACGACGACATCGACCCCACCAAGACCTTCGACGTGCTCTGGGCCTTGGCCACGCGCTCCGACCCCGTGGACTCCATCGACATCCTGCGGCGCTGCTGGAGCGGACCGCTGGACCCGCGGATCCAGCCGGGCAAGAAGGGCTTCAACTCCCGCGCCATCATCGACGCCACCCGCCCCTTCGAGTGGATGAAGGACTTTCCGCCGGTGGCCGAGTCCACCCCCGAGTTGAAGGACAAGGTGTTCGCCAAGTGGCGGCACGTGATCGAAGGGTAGGTCGCCGGTTTCACGAGGAAGGGCCGGGGGCTCGACGCTCCCGGCCCTTCCCGCATCCCCGTCGGAACAGGGAGGCTCTCGAATGGGCGTGACCCATGTGGACGTGTGGATCCACGGAACCAACGGCTCAAGCGCCTGCCCGCGGTACGACTGAGAGCCTTGCGGCGAGCCTGAACCGGCTGAGTTCTCGCCGGCGATGCAGTCATGGACAGCAAGCGATGAAACCCTTTATCCGACAACTCGTATTGAAAGGTTTTCGCAGTATTCCCGCGGCTCGTATCGAGTTCGACAATCCCACGATCCTCGTGGGCCGCAACGCTTCTGGAAAGAGCAACATCGTGAGTGCGTTCTCTTTTCTTGCCGACGCCATGGGAATGCCGCTGCCAACGACGTTTGACCGCGCGGGCGGCTTCTCGGCGGTCAGGAACAGATCGTCCGGAGGAGGGCGTCCACCGAATCTCGCCATGCGCGTCGATTTCAGGAGAAACAGGAAGCGCGGTTTCTACGCATTCGAGGTCAAGGCGGATCGAGCCAGAAACTTTTCGGTGTCGAGAGAACAGTGCGAGTTCTACCAGGGGGAGGAGCGAAGCTGGTTCGACCGCGAGGGGAAGCATTTCAAATCGAACCTTGGTGGTCTGCATCTATCGGTCGATACGGCTTCCCTGGCGCTTCCGGTCGTTGGCCGCACAAAGGCATTCCACCCGGTATGGCGTGCGTTCTCTCGTATGAACGTATACTCCATTGAACCTGGAAAACTGCGAGGGATGCAGGAACCGGATGCAGGCTACCCCCTGTTGCCGGACGGTGCGAATGCAGCGAGTGTATTCGAAAGGATCGAGAAACGGCGGCCGGATGATTTCGAACGGCTATCCTCGTTTCTGGGAGCGATCGTTCCGGACACGCGTCGAGTCTCCGTCAAACGACATGGGAAGAACCTGTTCCTGGAGGTCGTCCAGGAATGGGAAGAAAGCGCACCGAGGACACTCAAGTTCGAAGGGTCCGGCATGTCCGATGGCACCCTGCGCGCGATCGGGTTGCTGGCTTCGGTGTTCCAGAGACCAGCGCCGACGTTGATCGCAGTGGAAGAACCGGAGGCGACAATCCACTCCGGCGCGTTGGGCGCGGTGCTCGATTTGCTACGGGAGGCAAGCGAGCACATGCAGGTCGTCGTGACCACCCACAGCCCGGAATTGCTCGACCGGCAGGAGGTCACCGACCGTCATTTGCGGATGGTCGAATGGAACAAGGGAATAACCCGCGTCAGACCGGTGTCGGAGGCGAACCGCCGCGCCCTGCGGAAGGGGCTGACGGAAGCGGGCGGGTTGCTTCGCGCAAATGCCCTGGAAGCTGCGCCGTGCTCTCATGGCGGTGTCGACCGGAGCGATCTTTTCCAGGATCTGAAATGAAGATCCAACCGATCGTCGAAGGCCATGGCGAGGTGTCCGCAGTGCCGATTCTACTCCGACGCTTGCGCTGTGAAGCTCGGGCCTGGGGGGTGGAGATTGCGAAACCGCATCGGCGCTCGCGATCGGAACTCGTGAATCAGGAGACTCTGCAGAACGCAATCCGCGTGGCGGCCCTCACTGAAGATTGCGTAGGCATTCTCGTGATCTTCGATGCGGACGACGATTGCCCGATGGAGCTGGCTCCGGATCTCGATGGATGGGCGCGCGCCGTAGCGGGCGCGGTACCGTGTCCTGTCGTCATGGCGAATCGGGAGTACGAAGCGTGGTTTCTGGCAAGCATCGAATCCCTGCGGGGTCAATCAGGGGTTCGGGAGGACGCGAAATCGTTCCCGGAACCTGAAGGTCCACGAAACGCCAAGGATCGGTTGAAGCGGCAGATGCTTCGCAAGCGCTATTCTCCGGCGACAGATCAGGCGACTCTGACAGCCCAGTTCGATCTTGCATCCGCTTGGCGCGGTTGCCGCAGCTTCCGCAAACTCGTCTCAGCCGTCGGCACGTTGTTCCGGGCTTCCGGGGCACGGCTCGATGCGTGGCCGCCCGAGGACTGGATCCGTCCGTGATCCGATGGTTGAGATCCCTTGTTCGAGGACCGTTACTCTGACCAATTCGGAGCGAGCTGCGTCGCATTGGATCTGAAAAGGAGCGAATGCAGAGCAGCGCATGGCGCGGTCGGAGGCGTTGTTGACATGGATCGGAGCCTGCTCTACCGGATGCTGTGAGAAGGGAAGCGTCAGGAAAACGACACTCGGGAGGAGAAAATGGAGGCACGGACCTTTACAGTGAAGACCCCCTGCATCACCGGCGGCCGGAGCCACATGCCGCTGGTGCGGACGGACGTTCTCATGAGCGGCCTCAACTACTACGCGCCGGGGCGGAAGAACAAGCTGCACACGCACCCCGGCGAAGACCACCTGTTCGTGGTGCTGGACGGTGAGGCGACCTTCTTCGACAAGCAGGAGAAGCGCACGGTCCTCGGGAAGGGGGACGGCATCCTCTTGCCGGAAGGCCACTACTACCAGTTCGAGAACACCGGTGACACGCCGCTGGCGCTGCTGCGCTTCGCCGCCTACAAGTCCGACCGGAAAGAGGTCCGCCGTATCGAGGTCTCCGGCGCCGCCCGCACCGAGGACGAGATGGATTACGTGTGCGTGGACGGCGACCCCATCGAAGGACAGGAGTGGAAGCTGGCCTGACGCCTGGGGGTCCCCGACGGGATTCGAACCGGTGCGGTCCGCGTGAAGCGCGGTGGTCGGGACCGCTGCGGATTCGGCGGTCAGGGTCGGCGAAGATCCGGCCCGGGCGACAGGCCGTCAGAACAGGTCGGGGAAGCAGTCGTTCGGAAGTTCCCGTCCGACGCCCTGGTTCAACGCGGCCTCGTACACCGCCCCGGCTACCGCGGCGAACTGGAGTCCGAAACCGACGCTGTTGTCGAAGCAGGTGACCTGGGCGGGGTCGGTCCGGCCCGGGTGGCGTCCCGACAGGAGGTCCGGCAGGTCGGGAAGGTTGCTCCAGTCCACCTCCACCGAGTCGCCGGGCGGATAACCTTTCTCGATGTCCAGCTTGACCTCTTCCGGGAACGGTTCCTCCCGGGACCGGGCAATGAAGGTGGCGGGTCCCAGGTTGTCCCTCGAGTTGACCGCGAGGACGTCGAACCGGCGGAAGGCGTCGGGGGCTATCTCGCAGTGGCGGACCGAGCATACGTACATGCCGGGTTCCAGCCAGTCGCTTTCGATCACCGGCGCAAGGGAGTTCGTCGCCAGGACGACGATCCCGTTTCCCCGGACGGCGTCCTCGGGAGCGTCCACCGCGGCCGCGTCCATACCTGCATCGGTTTCGAGTTCCCGGACAAAACGTTGCCTATGCAATGGGTTGGGGCTGAAAACTCGAACGGACTCGATGTTCCTTTCGGTCCGCATGGCGTCCAGGTGGGCGCGGGCCATGAAGCCCGTCCCGAGCAGGCCCAGGGTGGCGGCCTGGGCGTCGGCCAGGCGCTTGGCGGCGAGGGCGGCCGCCGCTCCCACGCGGAGGTTGCGGATGTGCCCTTCGCCGACCAGCGCGAGCAGGTCGCCGTCTCCCACGCCGAACAGGAGGATCAGGCCCCGGGTGACGCTGTGCGCCCTCCTGGTTCCGGGGGTTCGCTCCCGGCGAAAAGCGCCGTCGAGCTCGCGCCAGAAGACCTTGTCCGTGAGGAATCGAATGGCGGCGTATTTCCGGGTGGCTGCCGACATGGTCTTCAGCATGTGGCAGCCTGGCAGCGCGGCGCCATCCACGTCCACGTGGGAATCGGGGGTGAGGAGGTCGATCCTGGGGCTCGTGACCGCGGCGCCGGCGCCGAGGTCACGGTAGGCTTCGTCGAGGGCCGACATGCACAGCCTCATGTCGATGAGCCGTTGCACGTCCCGGTTGTCGAGGGCGAGGACCATGGATGCATCCCCGGGGGGCGGGGGAGAAGGAACTCGCCGATGATCCATGAACGGTTCGTAGTTGTCAAGACGGAAGCAGCCGCATGCGGAGGATCGGGTTGACGTTGCCGAGAAGGGCGCCGCTTCCCCTGTTCGTGGCGGCGCTCATGCTGGCGGCCTTTGCCGGCGGGTTGTACGTCGCGCGGTACAAGGTCTTTCCCTACGCTCTCTTGTCTTCCGCCAGGAAAACCTTCGTGACGGCGGTCGAGACCAACCTCCGTGACCCCGACCGGGACCGATGGGAGTTCGTGGATGTCCCTCCCGACCAGGCGGCGGACCGGCGCTTCGAGTTCATGGGCAGCGATCACTTGACCGACCCGATCCTGGTTCCGGGAGGGGTGGGGCGCTTCCGGGAGTACTGTCCGGACCACGTGGGCTGTCTTGCGGTGGAGTACGCCGGCCGCGGGGAAGTCCGGCATGCGTATCCGTACCGCCCCGACGAGTTGGAGGAACGGCTGGAGAAGGAGGACGAGTTCACCGCGGATTTCCCGTACGAGCACGCCCCCGGGTTCTCCTTTCTCGAACATGCGCGGATAAGGGGAGTGTCGAAATACGCCAACGGGGATCTCCTGGTGGTCTTCAGTTTCCGTCATACGCACCCTTACCCCGGCGGGGTGGCGCGTATCGACGGGACCGGCAAGCCGGTGTGGTACCGTCCGGACTACAGCCACCATCGGCCACGCCTGACCGATGGGGAAATGGCCCTGGTTCCGGGCATGCGGCTGGACGGGCCGATCCATGATATCCCGAAGCTGCCGGGACGCGGCGTGCTGAGAATGACGCGTCTCGAAATCAACCTGGATTGCGAGGAATTGAAGCACGACATGGTGAGGGTAATCGACCCTGCCGGGAGGGTGAGGGAGTCGATTCCCGTGTTGGACGCCATCATCGAGTCCGGTCGTGGTTCGGTCCTGTGGTGGGTAAACCCCTGTAACCCGACGCACCTGAACGCCGTGGACGAGTTGGGAGAAGACGTCTCGGTCGCGGGTCTCGAACCCGGGGACTTGGTCGTATCCCTCAGGAACGTGCATGCATTCGCCGTGTTGGACCGCGACACCCATCGGTTGAAGCGCGTGGTGCGCGGCGGGTTCATGATGCAGCACTCCGTCCTGCATTTCGAAGGCTCCAGGTTTCTCATGATGGACAACGTGGGCGGGATGGACGCGGAGGGCAGACGAAAGGTGTCACGGCTGCTGATGGTGGACGCGGCGAGCGGCGAGGAGACCACGGTCTTCCCGAACCACCGGACTCCCGGCCATTTGCGAGGTCTGCATACCTGGCAAGAGGGAGGGGTTTCCATCTCTCCGGACCGCAGCAGGGCAATGGTGACGTTTACCCAGGAGGGCAAGGCGGTGGAGGTTCGGATCGCCGATGGCGCGGTGCTGGTCGTGTTCGACTTCCTCCATGACGTGTCGCACCTGGAGGAGTTTCCGGAGGAACGAGCCACCCGGGCGGTACGGCAGAGGCTCACGGAGATCCGCTATATCGATGAGGGATGATGCGCGAGACGGGAAAACGCCTCACCCTGCCGTTGTTGCTGCTTGCCCTGTCCACGTTGTTCCTGTGCAGCTTCGACGAGGGATACTTCTACCGCCCCTACAACACCAACTGGAATACGGCGAAGAACCTGGCGATGGCCGAGAACCTGTCGCCCGACCACCGTTTCCGGTTGTTCATGGAGCTGCGCCCGGGACCGGGCGGCGCCCCGGCATACGATCTGTACAGCCGCTTTCCCGTCGGCGGATACGCACTGATCAAACTCGCCATCCTCCCCTTCGGAAACGACCTGTCGGCCCGGATCCTGGCCGCCCGCATGCTCATGCTGCTGTTGTTCAGCGCCGCCGCGCTCCTGGCCTTCCACTCCCTCGCCCGGATCACCTCCCACCGATGGATCGCGCTGGCCGCCACCCTCGCGGCCTTCTCCTCCTACTACATGCTGTTGTACGGCAACGCGGTTGGCGTCGAGTACAGCGTGGACCTGTTCGCGGTGATGCTGGTCTTCCACGGCATGGTGGTGTTCGTGCAGGAGGGACGGTTTCGGCAGTTGCTGGCCAGGACCTGCGTCGCGCTGTTGCTGGGGTGGCGCGTCTATGCGTTCCTGCTGCCGTTCCTCGTCTTCGGTCTGGCGCACGAGGCGGTCCGGGCGTGGAGGGAGGGAACCGCGCCGTGGCCGCGTGTGCGTTCCGCCGGGGCGGCGGTGCTGCGCAGCCGCTACACGGCGCTGGGCGTGTTCGCGCTGCTGTTCGGCGCGGTCGTCCTGGGCTTCAACTTCGCCAACGAGTACGCCGCGTTCGGAGGCGAGAGGCCGGTGACCGAACTGCCGTCCTTCGAGTCCATGCTCAGGCGGACCGGACTGGAACAGGACCCGGACGCTTCCTTCGACCCCGGGTGGTGGCTGCGCTTCCTGCGAGAGCAGTTCTATCGTGTCCGCGTGGCCTCCGTGCCATTGGCGCTGACCGACTGGGGGGCCGGTTTGCGTGGGTGGTTTCCCTCGGTTCCCTTTTCGGCGTCCGGCCTTTCGGGGCCGGAGTTGTCGGTTTACCTCCTGTTGTTGCTGATGGCGGCGGTCGCATCCGCGATCGTGGTTCGGCTTGCGAGGCGGCTGTTGGCATGGCGGGGCCGCATGCTGCTGGCCACCCTTGCCCTGTCGGGGTTCTTCTGGACCCTGCCCATGCGCCACAATGCGGCATACCCGGACCACGTCCACGAGGCCCTGTACTACGTGGGCGTGCCGCTGGCGTTCTACTCAATGTTCCTGCTGTACGTCCACAAGCGCTGGGGGCATGGTCCGGTGGTCGGCCTTGCGGTTGCGGCGCTGCTCGCCTTCGTCGTCTCCGCCTTCCTGATGGACCGACGACGGGGCCCGGACGCCCGTGCGGCGGAGCTCCAACGGGCCGCCATGGACGAACTCGGGACCATACGCGGAACCACCCGGGGAAAGGTGGTCCTGGTCCTCGGATCCGTCGAGCCGGAATGGTTCAGGCAGCTCACGCACCCGTACTACGGATGGAGGTACTATCTTGCCGGAAGCGTCTTGACGCAATCCCTTGACGTGCAAGTCGCCGCCCGCGCCGCGGACTTCATCGTCAGCCACGACCGCGTGGAGAGCGACGCCTTGCTCACGCCCGGGAACGAACAGGTGTTCCTGTACGATTCGGCGGGCGCCGACGACCTGGTGGAGTTCTACCGGGCCGCGTACCAACGGGCGGTGTCCAGAGAGCCTGCGGCGCGCTCCTACTACGACGTCTATCTCGGTGACGGCATGCTGACCCACGTCAGGGAACCCTGCGTCTGGGAGGAAGTGAGACAGGGGTTCTTCGTGGAGGTGGTCCCGGAAGACCCGAAGGACCTGCCCAGGTGGCGCAGGCGGTACGGATCCGACAATCTCGACCTCCGGTTCAGCAGGCTCCCCGTGCTGTTCGAGGGGAAGTGCATGAGTGTCCTTTCCCTTCCCGATTACCCCGTCTCGGGCATCCGGACGGGACGGACGCCACGCCGATACCGCGAGAAGTCCTACTACCACTGGGAAGTGGAGATACCGGGGAGCCGGTAGCGCCCGCCGGCCCCGGCCGCCGAGGCTCTGCCGGAACCTCTGGTTCGAGGCGCCTCTCTCCATGAAAAAGCGCGTCCTTCGACTTCGCTTCGCTACGCTCGGGACGAACGGGGGCAACCGTTCAGGGTTTTCCGCCGTTGACAGCGAGCGGCCCTGACGGTAGGAACGCAGCAGCGTACTCCACATGGACACCCACCTTTCGAACTCGCCGCCGCGGGCAGGCGGCCGGAACTGCGACCTCGTGTCCGTGGTCGTTCCGTGCTTCAACGAGGAAGCGGTCATCACCGAGACCCATCGCCGTCTGACGGCCGCCCTTGCGCAGGTTCCCGAGAGCGATTTCGAGATCATCTACGTGGATGACGGCAGCGAGGACGCCACGTTGCGCCTGTTACGGGAGATCCAGCGCGCCGACGACCGCGTGCGGGTGCTCGCCCTGTCGCGCAATTTCGGCCATCAGGCGGCCCTCACGGCCGGTTTGCAGCACGCCGGCGGCAACGTCATCGTGGTCATCGACGCCGACCTCCAGGACCCGCCCGAAGTCATACTGGAAATGGTCGCCCGCTGGCGCGAAGGGGTGGACGTCGCCTACGGCGTGCGCACCGAACGCGAAGGCGAGACCGTCTTCAAGCGCTGGACGGCGCACGCCTTCTATCGCTTCATGGCGCGCATCTCCGACGTGGTCATTCCCGTCAACGCCGGCGACTTCCGGCTCATGGACCGCAGGGTGGCGGACGCCTTGCTTGCCATGCCGGAGCGAGACCGCTTCGTGCGGGGCATGGTGGCCTGGACCGGCTTCCGCCAGGAGCCGGTTCCCTACCGGCGGCGGGCTCGTCTCGCGGGCGAGACCGAATGGTCGTTGAAGAAGATGCTGGGCTTCGCCGTCGATGGCATCCTGTCGTTCTCCTTCATGCCCCTGCGCCTGGCGACCTGGACCGGCTTCGTCATCTCCGGGCTGGCCCTTGCGGGTATCGTCTATGCCCTGCTCGTCCGGCTCATCACCAACGCCTGGGTCAGCGGCGTGGCGACGGTCTTCATCGCCGTCCTGTTTCTCGGCGGCGTGCAGCTCATGCTCATGGGCGTGCTCGGGGAGTACCTGGGGCGCATCTACGGCGAAGTGAAGCATCGCCCGCTCTATCTGGTAAGGGAAAGGCTGGGGTTCCCGGCTGCCGGCGAGCCGGGCCCCGGGGAAGTGCGCGATGGCGCTTGACCCGGCCGCGGCGCAGGGGTTCCGGGAGCGGAAGGGGTTGGGCCGGGAGGTCCCCGCCTACCGGTTTCCGGAGACCGTACGCCCATAAGGACCGTGCGGTGGCGGAGATGTACCCCGGCGCTCCGGAGAGCCTGGAGATCGAGACCGCGCCGCGGGAAGCCATCCGGCGGATCCAGGGAGAGCGCCTGGCGGCCCTGGTCCGGCGCTGCTGGGAGCGCATCCCTTTCTACCGCGACCGCTGGAAGGCGGCCGGGCTCGAACCCGGGGACATCCGCTCGGCCGACGACGTGCGCAAGCTCCCGGTGGTCCGCAAGGGCGACTTCGAGGACAGCCTGCGGCGCCGCCCTCCCTTCGGCGACTACCAGGGCGACTTCGCCGCGGTGCGCGTCCAGGCCAGCTCGGGCACGTCGGGCAACCCCAAACCCTTTTTCTTCACGCGGAACGACTGGGAGGTCATCGCCCGGCTGTGGGGCCGGCGCTTCCACGCGCAGGGGGTCCGGGAAGGGGACGTCCTCCAGGTGCTGTTCGCGTACACCCTCTTCATCGTCGGGTTCACCGCCTCCGAGGGGGCCATGCGGCTCGGGGCGCTGGTGGTGCCCACGGGCAGCGGCAGCGTCACCCCGAGCGAGAGGCAGGTGAAGATCGCCCGGGACTGGGGCGTCACCGTGCTCGCCGGGACCCCCTCCTACGTGCTCCATCTGGCGGACGTGGCCGAGCGGCAGGGGTTCGACTTGAGGAAGGACTTCCGCCTGCGGCGCACCATCCACACCTCCGAGACCATGACCGAGGCCGCCCGGCGCGCCATCGAGAGCCGCTGGGGCGTGACCGCGTACGACAACTTCGGCAGCGTGGAGACCGGCGCCCCCTCGTTCGAGTGCGAGGAGCGGAACGGATACCACGTGAACGAGGACGCCTACATCTTCGAAGTGCTGGACCCGACCACCCATGAGCCCGCGCCGCCGGGGGGCGAAGGCGTGCTCGTGGTGACCTGTCTCTTCAAGGAGGCGGCGCCGGTGGTCCGGTACAACATCGAGGACGTGTGCGCGTTCATCGACGACCCCTGTCCGTGCGGGCGGACGTTCCGGCGCATCTCCGGGCTCAGGGGCCGCATGAGCGACATGGTCAAGGTCAGCGGCATCCCGTTCTACCCGACCTCGGTGGAGACCGCGCTGGAGCGCCTGCCGCAACTCACCCGTGAGTACCGGGTCACCGTGGACCGGGTCGGACGGCAGGACCGGTTGACGGTGGAGGTGGAGATGCGGCCCGGCTGCGACCCCGCCGCGGAGACCCGGCAGCGGTTGGAAAGGGAACTGAAAGTTGCTACCAATCTGACCATGGAGGCGGTGCTCCTGCCGCCGGGCGAGCTCGCCGGGTCGCTGGGGGTCGAGGACCGCATCAAGGTGAAACGCATCCGGGACAGGCGAGGGTCCTGACCGCCCGCCGCGGCTTCCGGCGACATCATGACTTTCGACGACAACCGCAGCTTCGTGGACGCGCTCCGGCGGTCCGGCGACTTGGTGGAGGTGGACCGGGAGGTGAGCTGGGACCTGGAGCTCGGCGCCGTCAGCCGGTTGGCCTGTGAGAAGGACGGCCCCGCGGTGTGGTTCAAGCGCGTCTCGGACTACGTGGGCGAGGTCTCGGTGTTCGTCAACCCGGTGGCCACTTGGCGCCGCATCGCCGTCGCCCTGGGGCTCGCCCCCACCGCCGCGGTGCGAGAGATCTACGAAGCCTACGAGAAGGGGGAGACGAACCCGGTGGAGCCGGTGGAGGTCCGCCGGGCGCCGTGCAAGGAGGTCGTGCGCAAGGGGTCCGAGGCCAACCTGTTCGACCTGCCCACGCCCATGCTCCACGAAGGCGACGGCGGCCGTTACCTGGGCACCTGGGACCTGGTGGTCTCCCGGGACGTGGACAGCGGATGGGTCAACTGGGGCATGTACCGGTTCATGGTCTATGACGCCCACCACCTGACCGGCTTCCCGAGGCCCACGAGCCACCTGGGCAAAGTCTTCCAGGAGCACTACGTGGCCGCGGGAAAGCCCATGCCCCTGGCCATCGCCATCGGTGCGGACCCCCTGTCCCATTTCGCGGCCGCGGCCACCTACTTCCTGGGGGGCGACGAGGCGAGCCTCGCCGGCGGCCTGCGCGGCAGGCCGGTGGAGCTCGTCCGCTGCGAGACCAGCGACCTTCTGGTTCCGGCCCACTCCGAGATCGTCGTCGAAGGCGAGTTGCTGCCCGACCGGGTGGGGCTCGAAGGCCCCTACGGCGAGTACCCGGGGTACCGGACCGGGGAGATGGGCAACGGCGTGCTGTTCCGCGCCGACGCCATCACCCACAGGCGGGATCCCGTGCTCACAGTGGACGCCACCGGCTACAAGGACGACAGCTCCACGGTCACGGCGCTTTCCGGCGCCCTGGCCGTCAAGCGGCGGCTGGAGCGCCACGGAGTGCCGGTGAGGGACGTGTACGTCCCGCCCGAGGGCGCCGTTCACCTGGCGGTCATCGGGGTGGACTACGGCGGCAAGGAGGTGGCGGACAAGGTGCTCTCGGTGCTCACCTCGCGCCGGGCGCTGCTCTCGAAGATCTTCCTGGTGGACACGGACACCGACGTGTTCGACATGGGCAAGGTCCTGCACGCCTTCTCCACCAAGTGCCACCCGGCCAACGGCATCCACGTGGTCCACTACGAAGGGCGCGCCAATACCCTGACGCCCTGCTACAGCCAGGCGGAGCGGGCGGCGCAGAAGGGGGCCACGGTGCTGTACGACTGCACCTGGCCGGGTGAATGGTCGCGGGAGTGGGAGGTGCCGGTGAAGGCGACCCTGGATTCCATCTTCTCGAAGGAAGTGCGGGAGAAGGTCCTCGGGAACTGGAGCGACTATGGCTTCGAGCGGTGAGCCCCGGGAGTGGGACACGTTCGTGCGCCGGCCCGGAGACCTCGAGACCGGCGTCGAGGCGCCCCTGGTGCTGAGGGACCTGAGGCCGGGCCGCGGCAAGTACGGACTGAGGCACGTGGTGGGCATCGTCCACGCGGGTCTCGGCCCGGGCGACCGGCTCTCGGTACGCACCGTGGTGGGGGTCGCCCTGCCCGAGGCCTATACGGTGGAGATCGTCCGGGATCTGCCCCAGGAGATCGCCGGCGCGCCGTACCGGGACTTCTACGGCGCGCTGCAACGGGCCGCGGGAGCGTAGGCGGCCGGGAGGTTCCCCATGGGCTTCGGCGCGGAGTTGATCGCGGTTCGGGACGCCAGGCACAGCCGGGACCACCCGTTCTTCGAGAAGTGGGCCCGGGGGGATCTCACCCGGGAACAGACGGCCATCTACTGCACCCAGCACTACCACTACGTCAGCGACTACCTGGACTGGATGGCCTACGAGGCTTCCCAGGTGCCTCACCGGGACGCCAAGGCGTTCCTGTACGAGAACCTGGGCGACGAGGAGAACCCCGAAGACCGGCACCTGGACATGCTGAAGGCCTACGTGGACGCCAGCGGCCTGCCCCGGGACTGCGTGGACGACTACCCGGTGCTGCCGAGCACCGAGGGGCTCCAGAACTGGGGCTGGCGGGTGGTGTACCAGCGGCGTTGGCAGGCGGCGCTGGCGGCCATGTTCGTGGGGCTGGAGTCCCAGTTCCTGGGCATCTGCCAGAAGGTGGCGCCGGCCCTCAGGGAGCACTACGGCTACGCGTCCGGGGCCAGGGAGATCCGCTTCTTCGAGGAGCACATCGAGGCGGACGCGGTGCACGGGTCCAGGGGGCTCGCGCTGGTGGAGAAGTACTGCGACACCCCGGAGCTCCGGCAACAGGCGGTGGACGCGGTGCGCGAGGCCACGGTCCGACGCTGGCGCTACATGAACGGCATCTACTGGTTCGCCCTCCACGGCCGGGACGACGACACCCCCGCCGACCCCTGATCCCGCTTCGCGCCGCCCACGAGGTTCGCCATGGCTGACGAGGACGTCCTGGTACTGACCAACGATGACATGGAGGGTCTCCTCGACATGGGGGAGATCGTCGATGCGGTGGAGACCGCGTACCGGGAGCTTGGCCGCAAGGTCGCCGAGGGGATTCCCCGGCGGCGGCTGCACCTGCCCCTGGAGGGCCGGGAGCGGACCTGGTACTGGCTGAACGTCATACCGGGGGCGGTGCCGGCCTTCGACACCGCCGCGGTCCGGGTCGATTCCTCGCAGATCCGCTTCCGCAACCGGGACGGCGGGAGCCGCATGGAGTTCCCCGGGGACTTCGCCGGCTTCGTGCTGTTGTTCAGCATCCGGGACCGCGCGCTCAAGGGCATCGTCCATGACCACTACCTGTCGGCGCTGCGGGTGGGGGCCACCAGCGGGGTCGCGGCCAGGTACCTGGCCCGTGAGGACGCCTCGGTGCTGGGCATATTCGGCAGCGGCGCCCAGGCCCGCGGACAGGTGGCCGCCCTGTGCGCGGTCCGGAAGATCCGGGAGGTCAAGGTCTTCTCGTTGCGGCCGGAGAACCGCCAGCGCTTCGCCGGGGACGTGGCCCGGCGCCACGGCGTGAAGGGGAGGGCGGTGCGGCATCCGCGGGAGGCGGTGGAGGGCTCGGACATCGTGGTCACCGCCACCAACTCCGGTGACCCGGTGTTCGACGGCGACTGGCTGGAGCCGGGAACGCACCTCGTCTCCATGATCGGCCCCGACCGCTTCGACAAGCGCAGGGAGCTGGACGACGTGGCCATCGAGAACTGCGACCTCATCGTGGTGAACTCCAAGGAGCAGGTGGAGATCGACGAGCAGCCGGAGCTCATCTCGCCGCTGCGCAAGGGCATCATCGGTTGGGAGCACCTCCACGAGCTCGGCGACCTGGTCAACGGCGTCATTGCCGGCCGCACCACCGGCTCGGAGATCACCCATCACAACAACAACTGCGGCATGGGCATCCAGTTCGCCGCCATCGGCCACCTGGTGCTGGAAAAGGCTCGGAAGCGGAAGCTCGGGACCCGGCTGCCCGCGGACCTGTTCATGACCCGGCGCACGGACGTGTCGTCCCCCTGATGGGGATCAGGAGTTCCCATGGCCACCACCCTGAGCGTGGACCCGCAACACCTGAAGGGGCGGCACGTGGACCGCGCCGTGGAGGTGTTGCGGCGGGCGGGCGTCATCGTCTATCCCACGGACACCATCTACGGCCTGGGCTGCGACGTGACCAGCAAGGCCGCGGTAGAGCGCATCCGCCGCATCAAGGGACGCGACGCGGACAAGCCCATGTCGTTCGTGTGCTCGGACCTGGTCCAGGTCAGCCGTTACGGCCACGTGTCGAACTTCGTGCACCGCATCCTGAAACGCTTCCTGCCGGGACCCTACACCTTCGTGCTGACGGCCACCAGGGAAACCCCCCGGGTGCTCCAGTCGAAGCAGAAGACCGTGGGCGTCCGGATACCGGACCACCCGGTCCCCCTCGCCCTGGTGGAGCGGCTCGGCAACCCCGTGGTGAGCACCAGCGCCAACGAGAGCAACGAGGAGGTGGTCACCAACCCCGCGGACCTGGAACGCATCTTCGGGAACCGGGTGGACCTGATCATGGAATGCGGCACCCTTCCGGTGCAGGCATCCAGCGTGGTCTCGCTGGTGAACGACACCGTCGAGATCCTGCGCGAGGGACAGGGGGACCTGAGTTACTTCAGGAGCCGGATGGCGTGACGCGCCCTGCCACGCGCACGCCGCGGCCGTGCGAGGGCCGTGGCCTCCGGGCGGCCTCGGCGGTCGAGCGAGCGGGTGGTCCCGGATGAAGGACGGACACGATGACAGGTACGTACCCCCCCCCCCCAGGGCGGATCCGTTGGGTGCTGCGCCTGCTTGGCTGGAACGCGCTTCTGTTGCTCGTGGGCGTCGTGCTGATCGCAATGGCCGGGGAAGCCTACCTCCGGCTGACCGTGCCGTTCATGACGTCGAGCGAACCCTGGGAATCCGTCCCGAACGTAGGCCGTCTCCGGCCGCCGAACACGGAGATACGCTCTACCAACCGACTCGACTTCTGGAACGTCTCCCGCACCAACAGCCTGGGCTTCCTCGACCGCGAACCCCCGAGACCCGAGCGTGCGGCCGCAACCTGCCATATCTCGATGATCGGAGACTCCTTCGTGGAGGCGAAGGAAGTCCCCATCCACGACAAGTTCCACGTCCGACTCGAAGCACTCGCCGCCGATGAACTGCCCCACCTGAACATCACCACTTCCGCCTTCGGGATTCTGGACACCGGCCAGGTCCAGCAACTGCCGTTCTACGACGAATATGCCCGGTTGCTGCATCCCAAGCTGCTCGTGCTCGTCTTCACTCACAATGATTTCACGAACAACACCCCGGTCCTGAGAGCCTTGAACCCGGTTCTTTATCCTGTATTGGACAATTCTTTGAATGGAAAGTTACGAGGAGTCCGGCTATCCTGGGAGCCCGCGGTGCGAAGGCGCCCGGACGGGAAATTGGAATTGTCTCTACCCCAAGCCCCGCTTCCATCGAGTTCCCGGGCCCGGCCATCGTGGGCCGCCCGCGCCATGGAGGCAGCCGTAAACCGTTCGTGGCTTGCCTCCTGGTTGCGCGGCAAGAAAAAAGCCCTGTTTCCTCCTGACCGGGAACACAGGTTCCTCCGGACCTTGGAGGCTCTGAGGCGACAGCCCGACTATGCCGCCCTGCTCGAAGGATGGCGGCCTGCCAAGAAGCCCCTGATGTTTCGAATCTTCAATCGAAGGAACCTGCATCCTTTTTTCGAGGACGCCCTGCAATACACCCGCTTCGCGTTGGAGCAGTTCCAGCAGCGCGCCGACCGGGACGGCGCCAAGCTGGTCATCCTGACGTCGTACAGGGTCCACGGAAACCTCATGTTCGAGCGGCTGAGCCAAATGGCGGCAGCCCTCGACATCCCCGTCATCGACCAGGCCGACTACATCATCCGCCAAGGCGCCGAGATCGGAGATGCGCGTTGGCGCCATGACGGCCACTGGACCCCCGCCGGCCACCGCTGGGCCGCAGAGGCCCTGCTCGAATACATCGAGGAGCATCCGGCAACCTGCGACAGGCCCACCGGCGCCGTCACCCTGCTCGAACCGACCCCTTGACCCAACGACACGAGCCAACGACGGACAGCGGTCGTTGACAGACGCGGCAGGCTCGTGTTTAATCCCTGCGGTTCCGACCGAGGATACGGCAATCGGCAAGGAGGTGGCACATGCAGCGTCACGTTATCGGATGGGTGTTGGTCTGGATGGTCTGCTGGACGTTCGCGCCGGCCCAGGCGGCCCTGGCGGAGGAGAAGTTCCCGAACAGGACCATCACCTGGTTGATCCCCTATGGCCCGGCAGGCGGCTTCGACCTGCACAGCCGCGCCATGATCATCGGCATGAAGAAGGCGCTGGGCGTCAACATCATCATCCGCAACCGGCCCGGGGCGGGCGGCAACATCGCCTGGAACCTCACCTGGGGCGCCAAGCCTGACGGCTACACCATCTCCACCGTCAACATCCCCGGGGCCATCATCTCCGAGTTGTTCAGCCCCACCAAGCCGGAGTACCGCCTGAAGGAGTTCTCCTGGATCGGGCAGATCTCCGCCGGCCCCTACGTCTTCGCCGTGGGCTCCCAGACGCCGTTCCAGAGCCTGGAGGACATGCAGAAGGCGAAAGAGGTGCTGATTACGGGCACGGGAGTCGGCGGCACCGCGTGGGTCACCGAGGCCCTGACCGCATCGGTCCTGAAGTTCAACCACAAGTTCATCCTGGGCTACCGGAGCGCGCCGGAATCGAACATGGCCATCGTCCGGGGCGAAGGCCACGCCCGCGCCCTGGGGCTGGATTCCCCTGGCCAGATGCGTTTCATCCACGAAGGCGACATGCGGCCCCTGTGGGTATATCTGGACCGGCGCTCGCCGGACTTCCCGGACGTGCCCACCATCGGGGAGTTGGGCCATCCGAACCTGACGGTGCTTGCGGCGCACCGGGTGGTCACCGCTCCTCCGGGCATGCCCGAGGACCGGTTGGCCATCCTCCAGAAAGCCTTCGATGCGGCGACCAAGGACCCCGATGTGCTCGCCCGGTTCAACAGGATGAAGGCGAGGATCGACCCGGTGGTGGGCGAGGGTTGGGTCAATATGCTCAACGGCTTCTACGACCTGATCCGCGACAACGGGGACGTCTTCAGGAAGGCGTTGCAGAAGTAGGGGCCGTAGCCGGGGGGTGAGGAAGGAGGAGGTCGCCATGCAGGCAGTCAGACTATACAGCGGCGGCGATGGCGAATCCCATTTCGAGGACATGGACCTCGAGTTCGAACCGGACCGCCAGATGGAGGTCACCGCCATGGGGGCCGCCAAGAGCGTCGCCGTGCGCCGGGCGGCGCCCGGCGTGCTGCTGGACTGGCACCCGGCCCCCCGGCGGCAGTACCTGTTCACGCTGTCGGGGGCCTGGGACATCGAATGCGGAGGCGGGGAGGTGCGGCGGTTCCAGGCCGGGGACATCATGCTGGCCGACGACCTGACCGGCCGCGGGCACCGGAGCCGCGTCGTGGGCGACGAGCCCCACGTCTTCGCGGTGGTGCCGTTGGCGGACTGAGGCCGCGGCCGGTTCGGTTGCGGCGTCGAAGTCCTTCACGACGGATGACCGGACGGACGGGCAGCAGGGAGGGAGGCCCCCATGCGGACGGACGAAGATTCGACGGGGACCGGCTTGCGTTCGCGGCCCTACGCCGTGCGGCGCCCGCGGACGGCGCCTGCGTCGGGGCCGTCCGCGGCGCCGGACCTTCCCGGCTGTCGCCCGGTGCCTCTTCCGCGCCGCGACCTCGACGCCTACGAAGGGCGGTTCGAGTACTGGGACGGCGACACCGAGACCGCCTGGGTGATCTGCGAACCCACCGGCCTCGCTCACGAAGCGCCGTCCGGGCGCCTGGTGGAGTTGTGCACGCTCATCGGGTTGGAGCGCGGCGCTTCGGCCAGGTGCTTCGGCTCGGTGGACCTGGAGTTGCGGGACGCGCGGGGGGAGCGGCGGAAGATCATGCAGGCCGACCAGTGCGTGTACCTGGATCCGGATCGGGCCCGGTTGCCGCAAGACGGGGGGCTGGTGGTGGGGGAGCATGACTATCCGGACGTGGTGCTGGAGGTGGACCACACGACCGACGTGCGGCGCTGGAAGCTGGGGATGTACGAGGCGTGGGGCTTCCCGGAGGTGTGGGTGGAGGTGCCGGAGCGGTGGTCGGCGAGCCGACCGCGGGGTTTGCGGCCGGGGCTGACCATCCACGTGCTGGAGGAGGGAACGTACCGGGAAGCGGAGGAGAGCCGTGCGTTCGGCGGCTGGCGGGCGTCGGCGGTCCATGAAGCGCTGAACGAGGGGAAGCTCACGGGTCGGACCCACCAACGGCTGAAGCAGGTGGGTCGGACGCTGGGGGAGCGAGGCGGCACCGGCCCGGACGACCATCCCGCGGCCCGGTCCCTGCGGGCGGAAGGCGAGGCGGAGGGTCGGGAGAAAGGTCGGGCCGAGGGCTGGGCGAAGGCGGTGCGTCGGATGCTGCTGTCGCGCGGCATCGCGGTTTCGGACGGGTTTCCCGCGGACGTGCCCGGGTTCGCGGAGTCGCCGGATGGGGTCGTCATGGCGGCTGCGCTGGCCTGCGACAGCGACGACGATTTCCGCGTGCGCATCCGCGGCGGCTGACGAGTCCGGGCCGGAAGCGGGCGAGGGGCGCCGCGGCCGGGGCAGACGGTGTTGACGCGGATGCCGTGGCTCACTTCCTCGATGGCCAGGGTGCGGCTCAGGCTCACCACCGCGGCCTTGGTCACGTCGTACTGTCCCATCCCCGCTCGCCCGGCGACCCCGAGTTTCGAGGACGCCCTGCAATACACTGCCTTCGCGCTGGAGCAGTTCGAGGAACGCGCCGACCGGGGCGGCGCCAGGCTGGTCATCCTGGCGTCACACACGTTGACTATATGTGACAGACGAAAGAGCCGGTGAATCCTTCAGGATTTGACCACGCCTTGGCAAGGTGATACGGTGTCTCAAACTGTTGCAAGCCTACCGACCCCACACGAAATCCGGAAGAGCCGACCGCAGCCATGACACTCCCTTTGCCGCTCCACATCACGGAAGACAGCACAACGTCAGTCCGAATCAGGAACAAGAGCGAGCGATCCGCCATTGAAGATGACGGGTTTCCGTTCGAGGAATTTTCGGACGTTGCCGAATTGGAGAGTTGGCGCAAGGAGATCAACCGCCCTCTCTACCACATGCACAAATGGTGGGCGCAACGCCTGGGATCGGTCTTCCGGGCCATTGTAATCGGCGCCCTGACACCGGCCGAGACCGACGTGAAGGCCAGCTTCCATCGACCGGTGCGGTTTCCCGGTACGGTCGTATTCGACCCTTTCATGGGCAGTGGCACGACGGTCGGCGAGGCTTTGAAACTGGGTTGTCGGGCCATCGGACGCGACATCAACCCGGTAGCCCATTTCATCGTCAAGAACGCTCTGGCGATCCATCCTCGTACTCAGGCGATCCAGGAGTTCAAGGCCATCGAGCGCGACGTGGCGGCAAGGATCCGATACTTCTACGAGGCCCGTTTACCTGGGAAAGAGAAGGTTCAATGCCTGTACTACTTCTGGGTCAAGGTGCTGGACTGTCCGAACTGCAAAGAGGCAGTGGACCTGTTCAATTCCTACGTTTTTGCACGTCATGCCGATCCGCGACGATACCCCATCGCGCAAGCCGTCTGTCCGTCCTGTGGCGCACTGAACCAGACGCGCTACGACGCAGATGAGGTGACGTGCGACGCCTGCCACCACGTCTATGACCCCAACAGGGCGCCGGCCAACGGGGCGAAGGTTACGTGCCCGCACTGTCAGCATGTCTTTCCGGCCGCCAAGGTGGCCCGTGAAGCGGGACGGCCGCCGGAACATCGGCTGTACGCGAAGCTGGTGCTCACCGCTTCCGGCGAAAAACGGTACCTGCCGGCCGATGACTTCGATCGAGCGCGATACCGGGAAGCCGTTGCCGCATTGAAGGAGAGGGGGAGCGCTCTTCCCGAAGGGGAATTGAAGCCCGGGTACAACACGAACCAAGCCATCAATTACGGTTATCGGCACTGGCGCGAGATGTTCAACGAACGCCAGCTTCTGTGTCTGGACATATTGGCCGACCGGATTCGGTCGATCAACGGCAAGCCGTTGCGCGACCTGTTCATCTGTCTGTTCTCGGGCGTGCTGGAATTCAACAACATGTTTGCGTCTTACAAGGGCGAGGGAACGGGCGCAGTCAGGCACATGTTCTCACACCACATCCTGAAACCCGAACGCACCCCCCTGGAGGCCAATCCCTGGGGCACACCCAAGAGTTCGGGCGCGTTCTCGACCTTGTTCGAGAGCCGGGTCTTGCGCGCCATCGACTATTGTGAAGATCCCTTCGAGATCGCCGTGGTCAGGAAGAACGGCAGGCCCTCGACGGGAAAGGTTTTCGGTCTGTCCGAGCCCATTGGATATCCGATAACCGAAAGCTTCGATGCCTTCAACGCCGGAGGAAGGGTCTACCTGTCCTGTGGCGATTCAGGCAACACGGAACTCTCGGAAGGCTCCGTCGATGCCGTGATTACGGACCCGCCTTTCTTCGACAACGTCCACTACTCCCAACTCGCAGACTTCTTCCACGTCTGGCAGCAGTACATCCTGGAGCCTCCAGAACGCCGTTCGGCAACCACTCGGTCCGAGCAGGAAGTCCAACAGACCGAGGCCGGCGAGTTCACGACCCGACTGCGTGCAATCTGGAGGGAATGCCGCCGCGTCATGAAGCCAGGCGGGCTCCTCATATTCACCTATCACCATTCCCGACCCGAGGGCTGGAGCAGTGTCTTCGACGCGTTGACGGAAGCAGGCATGGAGATCGTGGCGGCCCATCCCATCAAGGCGGAAATGTCCGTCGCCATGCCGAAGAACCAGGCCAGGGAACCCATCGACCTCGACGTCATCCTGGTTTGCCGCAAGCAGGAGGATGTCCTGGTTCGCTTGCAGGACCGTGAAGATGCCTGGACGCAGGCGGTCGAGGTTGCCGGCGAGCAGATCAGCCGGTTGCGTCGGGTTGGCCACAAGTTGAGCCGTAACGATGTTCGGGTCGTGGTCATGGCTCAGATCATTCGTTTCCTGTCCACCTGCGACGATCGTCGAGCAGCCCGCGCATTCCTGGAAGACCGGACCGCCAAGGTCGATGACGCGATCGATTCCTTCGAAGTCAACGTGACGGGCGAACGTGGACGATGAAGCGCCCGCGCGCGATGGTCCTGTCGGAGCGCCGCGGAATGGGAAAGGGGTCGCGCTTGTGGAAAGACCTGTCGTCTCCCGCGTCGCGACGGTCCCGGTAACAATGAAAGAGTCTGTACCCGGGGGTACTCTCGTTCGGCACGGTGCGCTCGATGGCGCCGACTCGGCGCAAAGACGGATACTCGGTTTCAAGGTGGTTCCGAGCGTGGATCAACGTTGCGCGACGATCGAGGAAGGTCGCGCCCAGAGGGTTGGAAAAAACCATCATGGGCCGAACCCGGTTGGCGCCGTCTCCATAAGTGCCGAGGCCGATCTCCTTGGACCGTCGCCCGACAATCGAAACATAATGGTCGAAATCCGCGTTCAAGAGGTCCCCGTCGCATAAGGCAAGGGCAGTCAAACGATAGGTTCGCCGCGCGCCTGGTACAGGCTCTTGGCAGACGAACAGGTAGTAACCTTTGACGTCGAGGACGACATCGTCAAGGTCGTAGATGCGAACGGTGCCGCACGGTGGCGTGGTGTTGTAGTCCAGCCCCGAACCGCGTGCGATGTCGCCGGAGCGCTGGCGTTCGAGTTTCTTGACTTCCAGGCCGAGAATGCGGCTTGGGTCCAAACGCAGATCGGCCCGAGACGCACGGTTGCACCTGGCCGGTCGATAGATGGCCAGATCGGGGGTGATGAGGGGGCCGTTGGCCTTGGCAACCTTGACGCCGTGGCGGAGACCGGTTTCGAGGACCTTGAAGACATACTCGTCAAAGGGGTCGTCCTGTGTATTGAGCTTGTCCCGCAAGGAGTAGCGGCTCGGGTTTGTCGCGGCGTCGAAGAAACGGTTGCGCAGGACGAGGAAAGTCTCCACGCTCAAATCGGTTCGGGACTTGGCAATCACGGCGCGTCCGCTTCGTGGTCGAGGAGGTCCTTCGAGGGAACGTCGAGCGCCCGAGCGATTTTCTCGATGTTGATGATGCTGATGTTGCGTTCACCCCGTTCAACTCCGCCGATATACGTGCGATCAAGACCGGACTTGACCGCAAGCTGCTCCTGAGAGAGGTTTCCGCGCTTGCGCAGGAGCCGCACCCTCTGTCCGAAAGCAATCCTGATATCGTCAACGACCTTTGCGTCCATAACGCAATCGAGCACATGTGACGACATTGAGTCCACGGTTTATGAGTATCATTCTGCCTGTTGACATGGACCGGGAAGAGCCGACGTCGGGACGCCGACCAGCTAATTGGGCGAACCGTGCGACGTGCGGCGCTGGAAGCTGGAGATGTGCGAGTCGTGGGGCTTCCCGGAGGTGTGGATGGAGGCGCCGGAGCGGTGGTCGGCGAGCCGACCGCGGGGTTTGCGGCCGAGGCTGACCGTCCGAGACCGCCGCGGCGTCAGGAACCGGCCATGGCGGAGACCCCGCCGTCCACCACCAGGGTCGTGCCGGTGACGTAGGACGACTCGTTTCCGGCCAGGAACAGGATCGCGCAGGCGATCTCCCGGGGTTCGGCCCAACGCTTCATCAGGCTGTGCCCGGCGCCGGTGCGGCGCAACTCCTCTTCGGTGACGCCCTGCGCCTCGGCCCGCCGGATGTGGAACGGCGTGAGGGTGGGGCCGGGGCAGACGGTGTTGACGCGGATGCCGTGGCCCACTTCCTCGATGGCCAGGGTACGGCTCAGGCTCACCACCGCGGCCTTGGTCACGTCGTACTGTCCCATCCCCGCCCGCCCGGCGACCCCGAACACGGACGACACGTTGACGATGCTGCCGCCTCCCCGAGCGCGCATCAGGGGGACCGCCGCCTTGCAGCAGTGCGCGGTGGCCATCAGGTTCACGGCGAGGATGGAGTCCCAGCTCTCGCGGTCGGCGTCGGCGAGGGCGCCGTACACGCGGATGCCCGCGGCGTTGACCAGCACGTCCACGCCGCCGAAACTCGCGTCCGCGGCGTCCGCCGCACGTCTCGCTTCGTCCTCCCATCGCAAGTCCGCGGCCGCCGCCAGCACGTCCGCGTCGGGGAACCGGCGGCGGACCTCTCCGGCCGCGTCCTCGGCAGCGACGCGGTCACGGTCCACGATGGCCACCCGGGCGCCTTCCTCGGCGAAGAGCACGGCGGTGGCCGCGCCGATGCCGCCGGCGCCGCCCGTGATCAACGCGGCCTTGTCCTGGAGGCGTCCCACGCGCGTCGGCTACCAGGAGTGCCCCAAGGCGGCCCGAAGGGCCACGTCGGCCGCGGGGGACGAGAATCCTTCGGCCCGAAGCGCTGCCGCGGCCACCTCCTCGTCTTCCTGGGGCGCTGCGCCGCTCACTCCGACGCCGCCCACCACCTCGTCACCCATCCAGACGGGCAGGCCGCCTTGGCCGATGGCGATGCGGCCGTCGTGCACCACCTGGACGCCGGTGTAGAAGACCGGCTTGGGGTTGGCCTTCTCTTCCAGCACCGCGGTGCTCTGACGGAAGGCCGCGGCGGTGTATGCCTTGGCCCGGGCGATGTCCGGGGCCACGAACTTGGTCCCGTCCATGCGGCCCGCCCACAGGAAGTTGCCGCTTCCGTCCACCACCGTGACCGCGACCAGGTAACCCTTTTCTTCCGCGGCGCGAACGCCCGCGTCCACCAGCGCCCGCGCCTGCTCCATTCCAAAGCTCAAAGTCGGTCTCCTCTCTCCGTTTCGCGGGTCCCGGACCCGGGACCGTCCCGGTGTCCGCGGCCCGTCCTCATCAACCTTGCCAGCGGCGGGCGGGGAACGGGTATCTCCGCCCCGGCTGCGAAGAGCTCGCGCACCATGCGCTCGCGCTTGCGGTCCAGCTCGACGAGGGCCTCTTCCAGCGAGAGTCCCTCGCCGAAACAGCCGGGCAACTCCGGGTGCGACGCACGCCGCCGCCAGCGGCCGTCGGCGCCCCGCACCGGGGCCGCGCACAGCACGTAGGGAACGGCCAGATGTTCTTCGAGCGTCATATGACGCAGACGCGGTCCCGGACCGCCTCCACCCACACCGCGTCCTGGGGCAACCGGACCGAGGCGGCGCGGACGTGGTGGAGCTTCGGATCCCGTCCGGGCGGTTCGCACCGTTCCGAGCGCAGCGTCCTGGCCGAGTCGATGAGACAGCGGCGCACCCGCACGATGGCGGTGTCGCTGGTGCCCAGCCGTTCCCGGGTGCGGTCGTAGATGGGTCCCTGGCTCTCGGTCATGGCCCGGTCCTGCATGCCGAAGCCGGGTATGCCGCAGAACATGCGGGTGCGGTGCGCCTCCCAGTCCATGCCGTAGTCCCCGGCCGGTCCCGCTGCGGGCCGGATGTCTCCGTAAGGCCCGTTGGTGGGCGGCCCGTAGTCGGTGATGTGGGCGCTCATGCCCGCGTGCAACGCCGCCAGCTCCTCCTCCTTCAACGGCCGCGCCGGGTGCCACGTGATGGTCCAGTTGATCAGGTGTTCGTCGTCCGCGGGGACCCAGGCGTGGGAATGGAGGATCGGGTCTTCGTCCTGGGGCGGCGGCATGGTGTAGAACGGCATGATGAACTGGGTGATGCGCCAGTAGTAACGGTCGCCGCCGATGTTGCGCCGGGCCCCGATCATGACCCCGTAGTCCGTGTCCACCACTTCGAACCGGGGGCTGCGGTCCGACGTCTCCACCGCGGTTCCCACGCCGAAGCCCGCCTTCTCGATGCTCTCCAGGGACGCCCGGTCCGCGCTGTCCAGCGGCGCGTGCAGGAACGAGATATGGCTCGAATCGATGCCGCCTTCCATGGCCTGGAAGTAGTTGCTGTGCTGGTAGTACTTGGAGATGAACCGCTGGTCGTCGGGCACCCCCAGCCACTCGAAGTCGGGCAGCTCGGTGAGGTGGGCGGGGTCGCCCATGAACGCCCACACCACCCCGCCGCGCTCGCGGCAGGGGTAGGCGCGGTGCCGCACGGTGTGCCGGAAGTCGGTTTCCGGGGCCTCGTTGGGCATCTCCAGGCACCGGCCGTCCAGTCCGTACTTCCAGCCGTGGTAGCAGCAGCGAAGGCCGTCGTCCTCCACCCGGCCGAAATAGAGGGACACGCGCCGATGCGAGCAGAACTCGTCCAGCAGGCCCGGCTCGCCCCGGACGGTCCGAAAGGCCACCATGCTCTCGCCCAGCACCCGCACCCGCTTGGTCCGGCCTCCCGCCCGGAGTTCGTCGGAAAGCGCCACCGGCGTCCAGTACCGGCGCATCAGGTCGCCCATGAGCGTCCCGGGACCGACCCGGGTCAGGATATCGTTGTCCTCTCTGCTCAACATGCTGCGTCCTCGGCTGCCGTCCTCGCGCCGCGCGGCAAGGCGCCCTGTATGACTACAATCGCGTCCGGGTTTGTGTCAAGTTTCAGGGGTCACCCCGCGGCCGGCTCGTCCGAGGCCTCGGCCCGACGGCTCCAGACCGGCAATGGCAAGCAGCATCCACAGGAAATCGCGCAAGAAGGGGAGGCTCGGTATGGACGCCGGTTTCTGGTTCATGTTCGCGGCCACCGTCGTTTGCGGCGTCTTCGTGCTCCATCACCACGGCGCCCACAGGGCGCTGGACGGCCTGTCGAGCGGCGGCCACCTGCTGATGGCGACCCTGCCGAAGATGGTGTTCGCCTTCGCGGTGGCCGGGTTGATCCAGGTCCTCGTGCCCGCGGACCTCATATCCCAGTGGATCGGCGAAGGCTCCGGCGTGCGCGGGTTGCTGATCGGCACCGCGGCAGGAGCCCTCACCCCGGGCGGTCCCTTCATGCACTTCCCCATAGTCGCGTCGTTGCTCCACTCCGGCGCCGGCGCCGGCCCCATCATCGCCTACCTGACGTCGTGGTCCCTGCTGGGGCTCCACCGTCTCGTCATCTGGGAGGTCCCGCTGCTGGGTTTCGAGATCTCGCTGGTGCGTTTCGCGGTGAGCCTCGTGCTGCCGCCGGTGGTGGGCCTCGTGGGAGGCTACGTTTTCCGCAATTTTATGCGGTAACAAACCATTAACGACCCCTCTTTCAACCCCCATGTCAGGCTCCTTGAACGGAAGGGGGGACCATGAAGAGGCGGATCGAAATACCGGAAGAATACCCTGTTGCGGAGTCCACGCATCGGACTTACGGCAAATCGCTCAAGGGATTCGACAAATGGTTGCACGGGAGAGCAACCACGGACGAAACCGTAGCGGAATATCCAGCTTACCTGTTTGAGAAGGGCGCGTCCACGTCTTACGCAAAAAACGTTGTGACCGCAATTCGATGGCGCGCCATATCCGAAGACAAACCAGACCCCACCGGCCGGCGGACAAGGTTTGCTCTCCGGGATTACAAACGGAAGGGCAGGGGACGGGGAAATGGACAGGTGGACGGGCTTCGGTGGGAACAAGCAGAGGAACCAGCCTCTTTCGCCGCCCAGGAAAAGACATTGAAGGGATACAGGGACGCGGCCATATTCGCCGTCATGTCGGATTGTCTGCATTTGACTATCCCATGCCCATTGTCTTTGTATCGGGTTTGAATATCTACCGTGTAGGAAGGCGTACAGTTTGGCCGTATCCGCTTTTGTCATTCCTTCCAGTTCGGCGCATTCGATCAACACCTTCCCGAAGGTCTTTTCGATTTGCTTTGTCAGGTCCGGTTCCAGGGAAAACTTGTCGGCGAAGTATTGGGGATCGGGGAGTAGAGCTTTCAAGTCCTTCGATTTGCCGTGCCCTTCAGGTCCCTTGAGTATCCGCATATCGTCGTATGAGTACCCCGGCTGAAGGGTTCGATGGACAATGGCGCGTAGCAGGTTTCGGAATCCGTATGCGGCCAGTTTCCGATACCCTTCCTTGACCCCCCACACTCCATGAATGAAGTGCATGGCCAACGCTTCCCTGTCCGCGGTGGGTGTTGTGGGTTCCAGCAGAGCTTTCAGGTATTCGAGGAAGGGATCGACTTTGTTCTCTTGGGCGATTCCAGTAAGGCTTCGCAAGAGTCGAGTGTCGGAGAACGAACGCGGTTTGTAGATGATCTTTTCCTTTTCCTTGTCCTCGACCCCATACCAGATGTTTTCGAGTGCATTATGAAGGGCTGAATCGTAGTCGCCGTAGTTGAACCAGTCGGCTTCGCCCTTCAGTTCCACGCGATTAGCTCTGGTGTTCCATCGGGTTTCGAGTCCCATATGTTGAAATAGTTGGCGTATGTCCTCTGCGACAGGTTGTTTGAGATTGAGGTTGCCGTTGCCTTCGATCCTGAAGGGCAGCGTCACTTCCCCTGATTCCGGTTCCTTCGGCATTGCAGGTTTCAGGGGGTGCAGGTGGACGGATGGGGCAGGTTTACTGTTATTTTCTGTGGCAGTCCGGCAAGGGGTCGGACTGCCTATCGCAGATTGCTGGATGCTCTTTGATGTATTCGTACAAGGCTTCGGCAGCCCAGCGGTGGCCAGCAACGTTCCAATGGCCGTCGTGCTTCCATTGGGCGTCCATGAGTCTGGAGCCTTGGCGGAGGATGTAGTCAGCTTGGTCGATGACGGGAATGTCGAGGGATGCCGCTATTTTGCTCAACGCTTCGAATCGGAGGGGTTCCTTGATCTTCAACGTGTGCGTCGCCAGGATGACTAGATTGACACCATCCCTGTCTGCGCGTTGTTTGAATTGCTCTATTGCGAAGCTGGTATATTGCATCTCATGGATCCCCTCATTTTCTTTGTCCATGTCCGAAAACAAGCCCTTCAGCTTCTTGTGCAACACGAAGAGAAACCACGAACGCTGAAAAAAGTTTGGTGGGTTTGGCAGGGTCAGTTCTCGTAACGTCAATGCTTCCGGGACCGACAGGTTCTCACGAAAATCATTGCGAACGAAGACCAGCACCAGCAGCTTGGGACACAGCAACCGGGCGTATTCGTCGTAGAACGGCAGTTGGTGGACCTGGCCGGTGGCTTCGATCCCAAAAGCCGAAGTCGTGATGTTCAGGTGGGGCAATTCATCGGCTGCGAGTTCTTCGAGTCGAACGTGGAACTTGTCGTCGATGGGAACTTCCCTCGCCTCCACGAAGGAGTCTCCGATCATGGAGATATGGCAGGTTGCGGCCGCACGCTCGGGGGGGGGGGGGGGGGGGGTCGCGGTCGAGGAAGCCCAGGCTATTGGTGAGGGAGACGTTCCAGTAATCGCGTCTGTTGGTAAACCGTAACTCCGTGTTCGGAGGCCTGAGAAAACCCACGTTCGGGACGAATTCCCAGAGCTTGCTCGACTTCACGAACGGCCTGGTCAGCCGGAGATAGGCTTCCCCGGCCATTGCGATCAGCACGACGCCCGCGAACAATAGAAGCGCGTTCCAGCCGATCAGGCGCAGCACCCAACGAATCCGCATCCTCTCTCCCTTCTCGGTTCCTTGACCTCTCGATCATACCTTGCCCACACAAAAACTTGGAGAGCATCAAAGGATCGGCGCCGGTTCCCAACGAAACGCCATCTTGGGCGCCCAGGATTGCCCCAGGATGGCGTTTCTTCTCTCTCCCTACCCAACCCACTAGGCCAGAGATTCGGACGCGCCCAGGGACGAATCGGACGCTGGACCCCCCGGACGCCCATCGACACCCGCGGCGAGGTCCACGGAAGGCCAGCCGGACCCGCGGACGGGATTGACGGGTGGGCGCGCATCCTGTAGGTTGCCGGTTGGGAGAGGGTAGCCGGGTTAATGGAGTGAACCTTAACAAACGCGCGATCCCTCTCCCCAACCTGCCCCTGACAACCTGCCCCGAAGACGGCGCCCAGGGTGCCCCCGGGGCGCCCAGACGGACGCCCGGAAGGGACCCCGGAGAGGCGCCCGGAACCATCGAAAAAGCCCTTGACAGACGCCCCCGAGTTTGCTAGGAAAATCAAAGGGTTAGGTGGGGTCGATGGAGTAAGCTACGTCTTCCATCACCTGCCGGGCAAGGTCGCCTGAGCGTCGCGGTTCCGGCCCCGGCGTCCCCGTCCCGCGCCCTCGAAGGGGACGGATGGGGAGGGAGGCGTTGGAGGGCCCCGGCGGACCGTCAGTCCCTGACCAGGGCGACCTCCCAGGAGAGGTACTGCTCCATGTCCCGGCGGGTCTTCCCCAACGCGCCGCTCCACACGCTGTGGCCGAAGTCGGCCTGTGCATACTCGGTGGAGACCCCGGTCCCTTCCAGGCCGTCCTCCAGCGCAAGCCCCCTGCCTTCCCACGCGCCGGTCCCGCCTTCGAGCACCCGGACGCGGGGGTATCCCAGTCGCCGCAGGGTTTCCGCGGCAAGCGTGGAGCGGACGCCGTTGTCGCACACCACCGCCAGCGGCGCGGTCCTGTCCGGCGCCATGCTCCCGACGTCCAGCTCCAGGCGGCCCCGGGGCAGCCAGCGGGCGCCCGGGACGTGGGCGAAGCCGTATTCGCCGACGCTGCGGATGTCCACGGCCAGGGACCCGGACGCCAAGTGGGCCGCGAGCGCCGCGGCGTCCAGGAAGGCCGCGTTCCGGCGCGCTTCCTCCAGCCCGAATGCGGACGGCTCGGGAACCCCTTCCTCCACGGCGCCGCCGGCGTCGCTCCATCCCCGGAGGCCGTGGTGGAGGACCGCCACGTCCCGGAAGCCGAGGCGCTGCAGCAGCGAGGCCGCCCACACCGGGCGGACGTCGTCGTCCGAGACCACGATGACCGGCGCCGAGCGGACCGCCAGGAAGTTCTCGTGGGCCAGGGCCATCTGCCCCAGGGGCAGGGAGACGGACCCGGGTATGCGGCCCGCGCCGTATTCCTCGGGCAGCCGCACGTCCAGCAGGTAGAACGCCCGGTCGGACTCGTACAGGGGGAGGAAGGCGTCGCGGGAGCAGCGGCGGATCCCCTCGCTTGCCGCGAGCGCTTCGGTGGCGCGCAGGACCCGGGCGGAAGCGGCGTCCGACCGCGCCTCCGGGACCTCCTCGCCCTCGCCCGAGGCGATCTCGTGGCCGGCCAGGAACCAGCCCATGACGCCGTTCTCCAGCGCGTACACGTTCTCGAAGCCGCTCTCGCGCAGCATCTGCGCTCCGAGTATGCCCCGGGTTCGACCCGCGCAGCTCACCACCAGGGTCGTGTCCTCGGCCAGCGGCAGCCGGGGCGCGTCCAGCGGCAGGTTGCCTCCGGGGATGTGGTAGGCCTCGGGCACGTGGCCCCGCAGGTACTCCTCCCGGGAGCGCACGTCCACCACCACCACTTTCCCGTGGGCCTTGCGCCTTCGGGCCAGTTCCTGTGCGCTCATGTGCGTGACCCCGCCGGCGTGGGCCACCCGTTCGCCGTACTCCTTGCCGTGCACCCCCCAGCCCGAGCGCAGCGGCAACCCCTGCCTCCGCCATCGGTCGATGCCGCCGGCGAGGGTCCTCACGTCCGCGTAGCCCATGCGCTCCAGGGTCCGGGCGGCGAGGCCGCTGCGGCGTCCGTCGTCGCAGCAGACCACCACGGGAATGCGCGGGTCGGGGACCATCACCGGCGCCCGGTATTCCAGCGCGCCCCGGTTGAGCGGGCTGGTGCGGGGGATCTGCGCGGCGGCGAACTCGCCTCGCTCGCGCACGTCGAGGCATGCGTGGGCGGTGTCCGACGCCAACAGGGCCTGCGCGTCCTCGGGGTCCATGGAAGGGCTGCTCAAGTCCGTCTCCCGGCTCGGAAGATTGGCCCGGCGCGCGAAGCGTCCCGACGACGCCCGAGCACTGGCGCGAAACAGTCCACCGTGTAACAGATCGGCCCCGGCGATGCGAGGAGCGGCCTTCGGACCCTCTGTTCCATTCTGGCTCGAGGCGCCTCTCCCCATGAAAAAGCGCGTCCTTCGACTTCGCTTCGCTACGCTCAGGACGAACGGGGCCAGACGCCCACTCCCCGTCATTCCCGCGAAAGCGGGAATCCATCCATTCTTGTGACAACTCCCCGTGTTTCCATCCTTCCGACCCGACTCCATGGCGCCCTGTATGAGAGCGATGAAACTGGATTCCCGCCTCCGCTTCCGGCGAGGACATGCTTTCGGTTCGGCCGCGGTTTGCGCCCGCTCCCCGGTTCCAATAGATTGTCCGGGGTGCGATCTCCGGAACCCACAGGGAAGGGGAGACGATGATCCAGGCATGGGATGCGGACGGACACGTGTCGGAGTCCGAGGTCACTTTTTCCGACCGCTACTGGGACGCCGGCCCGGGGTCCCGAAGGCCCGAGGTGATCGACGTGGGCCCGGACCGGGCCCTGCGCTGGTTGATCGACACCCGGGCGTTCCCGGTGCGCACCGGTCCTTACCAGCAGGCGGGCTTCCCCCTGAGCAAGGACGGCCGGCCCGCCAGGGTGACCCCCGGCATCCATGCCGCGGACCCGGTGGAGAGCGCGGAGCTCCGCACGGTGGCCGCGCGCCTCGACCAGTTGGACCGGGAGGACACGCAGGTCCAGGTGCTCTATCCCACCATGTTCCTCTCCTATCCCATCACCTTCGACCGGGCCCTGTCCGTGGCCATGATGCGCGCCTACAACAACTGGATCGCGGACATGACGGCCCAGGCCCCGGACCGGCTCAAGTGGGTGACCGTCATCGACCCCATCGATCCCCAGGCGTCCGCCCTGGAGGTCCGACGGACCCGTGACATGGGCTCGGTGGGCGTCATGATGCTGGGCATGACCGGCCACCACCGGGTGGACGACGACGCCATGGAGCCCGTGTGGCGGGCGGCCGCGGACGCCGGACTCCCGGTGGCGGTGCACACGGGGCACAGCTTCCGGGCCTTGGGCGAGGTCTGCGACACGCACCACGACAAGACCAGCATGGCCTTCTGGCTCACGGTGCAGTTCGCGTTCCAGCGGGTGGTCTCCAAGGGCGTCGCCGACCGTTACCCGGACCTGCGCATCGCCTTCCTCGAAGCCGGCTGTTCCTGGGTGCCCGCGGTGGTGGAGCGGGTGTCGGAGTACAGCGGCCTCCGGGGGGCGCGGGCGGGAGCGGACTTCAACCGGGGCTACTTGGCCAGACACAGGCCGGAGGAATACATCCGCCGGGGCCAGATCTATTTCGGGTTCGAGGTGGACGAGCGGCTGTTGCCGTTCGCCATCGAGGAGTTCGGCGACGAGTGCTGGCTCTACGGGTCGGACATCCCGCACGCGGACCGGCTGGTGGACTCGGTGAGCGTCTTCCTCGACCGCGGCGACATCGGCGAGGAAACCCGGCGGAAGCTCCTGGTCGATAACGCGGCGCGCTTCTACGGCCTGGACCCGGAGACCGGGACTCGGTGAGTGCAGGGGAGAATTGTCCAATGCAGGATGACACTGAAGGGGGGACGTGATTCCAATGGGGAATGACACTGGACAGAGGTCGACTTCCGTTCATGCTGCAAGGATGAAGACGCCTGGGAACGCCAAGGACTTGAGGACGGTGGAGCAGCTCCGGGAGTTTCTGGAAGGAGTCCGGTATCCGTCTTGAAAAACAGGTTAGCGCCTATGCTCCCCTCCGGCGGATCCGTTGGATGCTGCGCCTGCTCGTCTGGAACGCACTTCTGTTGCTCGTGGGCGTCATGCTGGTCGCAATCGCGGGAGAGGCGTTTTTGCGGCTTACCATGCCGCTCGTGGTGTCGAATAGCCGCTGGAAATTCGTCCCGAACGTGGGTACTGTCCGGCCGCCGAACACGGAGATACGCTCTACCAACGGACTCGACTTCTGGACCGTCTCCCGCACCAACAGCCTGGGCTTCCTCGACCGCGAACCCCCGAGCCCCGAGCGTGCGGCCGCAACCTGCCATATCTCGATGATCGGAGATTCCTTCGTGGAGGCGAGGGAGGTCCCCATCCACGACAAGTTCCAGGTTCGACTCGAAGAACTCGCTGCCGATGAACTGCCCCACCTGAACATCACCACTTCCGCCTTCGGGATCGGAGGCACCGGCCAGGTCCAGCAACTGCCGTTCTACGACGAGTATGCACGGCTGCTGCATCCCAGACTGCTCTTGCTCGTCTTCGCTCATAATGATTTCCATGACAACACGCCGGGCCTGAGAGGATTGAGGTTTCAAAGAAGGGTCCGAAGAAATTTTTTGGAGCCCATGGTGCGAAGGCGCTCGGACGGGAAGTTGGAATTGGCATGGTCCCGCCCCCGGGACCAGCTTTCGGAACCTCTGAACAATTCAGGAATTTCCAGTATTGCCCCCCCCCTATCGTGGGCCGCCCGCGCCAGGGAGGAAGCGGTGCAGCGTTCGCGGTTTGTCCGCTGGTTGCGCGACAAGAAGATAGCCTTGTTTCCTTCTGACCATGACCGGCGCCACGAGTTCCATCGGTACGTGGAGGCTGTGAAGCGACAGCCCCTCCATGCCACGCCGCTCTACACCCACTTCGCGTTGGAGCAGTTCAAGCAGCGCGCCGACCGGGACGGCGCCAAGCTGGTCATCCTGGCTTCATACAAGGTGAAGCTCCACGGGGTGAAGCTCCACGGAACCCACATATTCGAGCTGCTGAGCCAAATGGCGGCAACCCTCGACATTCCCGTCATCGACCAGGCCGACTACATCCTCCGCCAAAGCAACAAACTCACAGATGCGCATTGGCCCCACGACGGCCACTGGAACTTCGCCGGCCACCGCTGGGCCGCAGAGGCCCTGCTCGAATACATCGAGGAGCATCCGGCTATCTGCGACGGGCCGTCCGGCGCTCCAGCGTCCATCCTGCCCCGTGGACGCCTTCAAATATTCCCGCAAACGGGAGACTTCCCGCGGTCGAACAGGTATGATAGATAACCTGCCAGCGTTTCGTCATTGACGGGTCGGCCCTTCAACCATTCGTCCAACTTGTTGAGGGCTGACAGGTAGGTTTTCCGGGTGCCTTCGGCAACGGGGATTTCGTTGAGGTCAAGCATGATGGCGTCTCCTTTCCGTGTTTGGACTCTGGCAGAACCTGAAGTAAAGTATTCTGGTAATGGTGTAAGTCCGTGAAAAATTTGCGTTTGACAGTCTTCATGCGATGAACTAACATCGGCGCGTTTGCACGGAGTTGCGCGTTCCGGGGAGAAGGAGGCGGCGCCGTCGGCTTCGGCGGCGCGGCAAAGCCCGGGCAGGACAGGGAGATCCCGCATATGGCGAAACAGGAGGATCTGGCGATCGGACCTGCGGCGGTGGCGGCGCCCGTGGCGGAAACGTCTCGAGGACCCCGGAAGAGCGGCTCCATCCTGACCGAGGCCGGTTGGGACGTCTCCCTTCGCGTGGGATCCATCGTCGCGCTCCTTTTCCTGTGGTGGGTCCTGAGCCTCTTCTTTCCGCCCACGCTGGTGCCGAAACCGTGGGATACGCTGGCGGAGGTGTTCCTCATCATCAGGACCGGGGAGTTCTTCAGCGACATGGGCAGCACCCTGTGGCGCGTCTTCGTGGGCTTCGGCTTCGCCATGCTGGTGAGCACCCCGCTGGGGATCGTCATGGGCAGCTTCCGGAACCTGGAGAGCTTCTTCGAGCCGCCGGTGATACTGGGCCTCACCATGCCGGGGCTCATCTGGGCGCTGCTGATGATCATGTTCTTCGGCCTCACCGAGTTCAGCGCCTACACCGCGGTGGCGGTGACCATCTTCCCCATGCTCACCATCAGCATCTGGCAGGGGACCAAGTCCCTGGACAAGGACCTCATCGACATGAGCACCGCGTTCCACGCCAGCGTGATGTCGAAGCTGGTGGACGTGATCCTGCCCCAGCTCGTGTCGCATCTCCTGGCCGCCATCCGGTACGGCCTGGGCCTTGCCTGGAAGGTGGTGGTGCTCGTGGAGATGTTCGGCTTCAGCAACGGCGTCGGCTACCGCGTCATGCACGGTTTCGACATCTTCTCCATGAAGGCGGTGCTCGCCTGGGCCATCACCTTCCTGATCGTGATGATCTTCCTCGAGTTCGGCGTCATCGGCGTGGCCGAGCGCAGCGTCACCCGCTGGCGTCCGCGCGTGGAGGCATGGAGGAGATAGGTGGCGTACGTACGCATCGACGAGGCGGTGAAGTACTTCTCGCGCGAGGACGGCTCGCCGTTGCTGGTGCTGGACAGCGTCTCCTTCGACACGAAGGAATACGGCATCACCGCGCTGCTGGGGCCGTCGGGCTGCGGCAAATCGACCCTGTTGAACATCATTACGGGTCTCGAGCGGCTCGACCACGGGACGGTGGAGGTCGTCTCCGGGGGCGAGGACGGCGAGCGGGCGCACCCCCAGTTGGGCTACGTGTTCCAGGACCCCAGGCTGCTCAACTGGAAGCGGGTGGAGGACAACCTGAAGTTCGCTCTCAAGGGCATGGAGGTGCCGACGGACCACTGGGACGAGCGGCTGGACAAGTACCTGGCGCTGGTGGGTCTGGAGGACTTCCGCAAGCAGTACCCGCTGTACCTGTCCGGCGGGATGAGGCAGCGGGTGGGTCTGGCCCGGGGGCTGGTGATCGAGCCCCAGGTGCTGTTGATGGACGAGCCCTACAGCAAGCTCGACCAGCTCACCGCCCGGCAGTTGCGGGAAGACACCCTGGAGATCTGCTCCCGGCTGAAGCAGACCGCGTTGCTGGTCACCCACGACGTGGAGGAATCGGCCTACATGGGGGATCGGATCGTGATCTTCTCCGCCCGCCCGGCCCGGATCGCCGCGGTGTACGAGAACCCCCTGAGATCGTCGGAACGCGACACCGACGACATGCGCTTCATCGAGTTCAAGAAGCAGGTGCTCGAGACGATACTCAACCTGGTAAAGGAGGAGACATGAGCATTGCAAGAGTCAAGCGGTTTGTACCGTTCCATGCGTTCGCCCTGGGCGCCGCGCTGTTCCTGTTCGCTTCCGGGCCGTCCGCGCCAGCCCTGGGCGCAGACCTTCCCGTGGTCGAGTTCGGCCTCCCGTCCGGCGGCGTGTTCGGCCTGGGCGGCCAGTACATGATCGACAAGAAGCTCGACCGCAAGCACGGCTTCGTGGCGAATCCGCGCTGGGGCAGCGTGGCCAACGTCGAGCGCCTCATTGCCATCGGCGCCATCCCGGTGGGCCTGGCCACCGCGGAATCGGCCTTGCGGGCCAACCTCAAGGGCATCCCCCTCAAGCTGGTGCAGCCCTACATGAGGACGTCCCACAACTACTTCCTCGTGCGCAAGGACTCCCCCTACAAGGACCTCATGGAGCTCAGGGGCAAGCCCATCGCCCTTACCCGCGAGGTGACGTCGCTCTACAACCTGTTCGATTTCGTCATGAGGAAGCAGGGGGTCTCCATCGAGAAGGACTTCCAGCTCAAGAAGCTCGGGGCCGCGGGCATCCGGGCGGTCATGGAGAAGGGCGAGGTGGAAGGCGCGTGGCTGTGGGAGGCGCACGTCACCAAGCTCCTGGCCACGGGGAAGTACCGCTCCATCTCCAAGCTGGGAGACGTCATCAACGAGGTCCAGAAGAAGGACATCCACCTGTTCGGCTGGGTCGGCGCCGCGGACGAATGGGCCCGGAAGAACCCCGAGCTCATCGGCAAGATCCGGGCCGCGTGGCAGGAGATGATCGCGGGGGTGCAGAACGACCCCGGGCATTTCCGGAAATACGCCAAGAAGATGTTCGGGCTCGAGGGCGAGAAGGAAATCGAACTGGGCTACGAGCGCACGAGGGTCTTCCTGCTCCCGGGCGACTTCCAGTGGCCCAACGAGAAGAACCTGGCCAACCAGAAGCAGTACCTGAAGGACGGCATCAGCCTGGGCATATTCCCCAGGGAAGCCGAGCCCTTCATCGACGGCATGTTCGTGAAATAGCCCGCCGGGCGGAAGTCGCGCCGGAAGGACGCCGGGGGCGCCCCGAACATGGCCATGGGCACCACACTGAGCCGCCACCTCGCCGCGGAGGAGCAGTGGCGTAAGGACGCCGCGGGGGAGTTGTCCCCGCTCATCGAGCCCATGGCGCTGGCCGCCAAGGTCCTCGCGCAGGAGATCGACCGGGCCGCCCTGGCCGGCTCGCTGGGGCTGGCCGGGGACGAGAACGCCACCGGCGACGCCCAGAAGAAGCTCGACGTCATCGGCAACGAGGTCGTCATGGACGCCTACGCGGGCTCGGCGCTGGTGGCGGGCGTCGCGTCCGAGGAGTTGAGCGAGGCCGCGGCCGTGAGCGCGTCGGACGACGCCCGCTACCTGCTGTGCACCGACCCCCTGGACGGCTCGTCCAACACCGACGTGAACGCCCCCCTGGGGACCATTTTCGGCCTGCTCCGCCGCCGCCGTTCCGGGGAGCTGTCCGCGGACGAGTTCCTGCAGCCGGGTTCGGAACTCGTGGCCGCGGGCTACGTGCTCTACGGCGCCAGCACGGTGCTGGTCTATACGGTGGGAAGCGGCGTCCACGGGTTCACCCTGGACCGGGGAGTGGGCGAGTTCCTGCTGTCCCACGAGGACGTCCGCTGTCCGGAGCGGGGGACCGTGTACAGCGCCAACGTGGGCCGTCACAAGGACTGGGAGCCGGGGGTCCGGAAGTTCCTCGACCACGTGACGGACAGGGACGAGGCCAGCGGCAGACCCCACTCGCTCCGGTACTCCGGGGCCCTGGTGGCGGACCTGCACCGCTGCCTCCTGGACGGCGGCGTGTACTTCTATCCCGCGGACCCCGGCAACCGGAACGGCAAGCTGCGCCTGCTCTACGAGTGCGCGCCGCTGGCCTGCGTGGCCGAGCAGGCAGGGGGCGCGGCCAGCACCGGCAGGGGGCGGCTGCTGGACGTGGCGCCCGAGTCCATCCACCAGCGCACGCCCGTGGCCATCGGCAGCGCCGGGAACGTGGCCCTGTACGAACGGTTCCTGGCGGAAGGATGATCCGTCCCGAGGAGGAGAACAGATGACCGAGAGAGTACGAGAGGTCCTGGGCTGGTACGGAAGCGACAATCCCGGGACCCTGACCAACCTTGCCCGGATGCTCAACCACGGCCGCCTGGCCGGCACCGGCAAGTTCGTCATCCTGCCCGTGGACCAGGGTTTCGAGCACGGTCCCGCCCGGAGCTTCGCGCCCAATCCCGCGGGATACGACCCGCGCTACCACTTCGAACTCGCCCTGGACGCGGGCTGCAACGCGTACGCGGCGCCCCTGGGCTTCCTGGAGGCCGGAGCCCGGGACTTCGCCGGCGAGATCCCCCTCATACTCAAGCTCAACAACCACGACCTGCTGAACGACGAGACCGACCCGTTGCAGGCGGTCACCTCCAGCGTGTCCGACGCGCTGCGTCTCGGGTGCGCGGCCGTGGGCTTCACCATCTATCCCGGGTCGGAACACCGCTTCGAGATGTACCAGCAGATCCGCGCCATCGCCGAGGAGGCCAAGCGGAACGGCCTGGCAGTGGTGGTCTGGTCCTATCCCAGGGGTTCGGGACTCAGCAAGGCGGGGGAGACGGCCATCGACGTGTGCGCCTACGCGGCCCAGATCGCGGCCCAGCTCGGGGCCCACGTCATCAAGGTGAAGTTCCCCGGCAGGAACGTCGAGCAGGACGCGGCGCGAAAGGTGTACGAGAAGGAAGGCGTGCCCATCGAAGACCCCGCAGACCGGATACGCCACGTGGTGCAGTCGGCCTTCGACGGCCGGCGCATCGTCATCTTCTCGGGCGGCCCCGCCACCACCGACGAGGCGCTCCTCGCCGAGATCCGGGCCATCCACGAAGGCGGCGGTTTCGGGTCCATCATCGGCCGGAACTCGTTCCAGCGGAGCAAGCCCGACGCCCTGGCGCTGCTCCGCAAGGTGATGGAGATCTACGCCGGGGAAGCGGCCTGAGGTGCGTCGGCGGCCAGGCTTGTGGTACGGACGAGCCTGTGCTAACCGTCCCGGTCATGCCACTCCAAAGGACCATGGAAATCAGGCGGCGGCGCATGCGCCGGAAGCGGCTGGCGAAGCTGCGCGTGAAGCTCCAGGGCGCCAGGAACGAGCAGGCGCGCGCAAAGGTGCTGGCCAAGGCCTTCAAGGTCTCTCCCACGGCCGTCCTGGAATAGCCTCGGGCCTCCTGCCATAGCCTCCCCTTCCGGCTTCCGGACCCTTCCGTCAGGGAGCGCGCCCACCTCGAGGACGTCCGCTTCGAGGTCTTCGGGCCGTTGCGTCGTTCCTGTCTGCCGCTCATATCTGCTCCACCACTCGATAGGTGCGGCTCTTGGGCTTGACCGGCGCGACCATGCCCAGCTTCACCAGGGCCTGGATCTCGCGGTAGGCGGTGTCCCGGTCCACCTCGGCAACGCGCTGGTAGTCCGCGGAAGAGAACAGCCGGTCGTGGGAGAGGGCGTACACCAGCAGCCGCTGTTGGCGCGGGTTGAGGCGGGTCCGGCCGAACTGGTTCAGCCATTGGAGGGTGTGGTCGTCATAGACCGGGGTGTTGCGCAGGGTGACGGCGAAGAAGAACCCTTCGGTGGAGAACTCGGGCGGCCGCAGCGCGTTGTACTCCATCTCCTGGAACATGCGCGGCACGCCTTCGCCCATCTCGCACACGTAGCCGAGAGCCGACAGCGCCCGGACCAGCAGCGGGTTGCGCGAGAAGTGGACGCGCTGCCGCCGGTTCAGGTGCTCCAGGGTGACGGGCGCGGGCAGGGCGCCGGGGCTCCTGACCTCCAGCCGGTCGTCGAACATCCAGACCTCGATCTGCGCCCCGGTGATGCCGTAGTCCCGGTGGGCCACCGCGTTGATCAGGGCCTCCTGCCAGGCGAACGACGGGTATTCGAGCCGCTCCCGGAAGAAGAGGTCGTGCCGCACCATGCGCTCCCGGAGGTGCTCCCGGATGCGTCCCACGGCCTCCTCGATGAGGATCCACAGGGGCTGCTCGACGCGCAGCCGTTTGAGCACGTTCAGGGACGCCCCGTACCGTCGCTCGGTGCCCTCGTACTTCACGAAATCGATGCCGCAGCGCGGGTGCCATCGCATGGGATCCCTGGCGAACAGGAGCAGCGCGGCCATGGAGATCTCGGGCCGGTCGGCAGGGCCGCGCACCAGGTGGAACGTGCGCTCCAGCAGCGACCGGCCGTCCGTGTCCGCGTGCACGCGTTCCGCGAAGGACTCCAGGGCGTCGGCGTCGAGGTCCTCCCATGTCGCGTCGTGGACCGGTTGCCGCTCGTAGGCGTACGACAGCTTCGCGTCCTTCAGGAGCCGGATCTGCGCGGGCGCCACCGCGGGGTTCTCCGTGGCGATGCGGTAGAACGTCCTGCCCCTGGTCATGCGGCGGACCTCCAGGCCCGGACCCACCTCGAACCGCAGCAGCAGCAGGTTGCCGAGGTCGATCCTTTCGAGGAGCGGATGGAGGGGGGGATGGAGGAGGCTCTGGGGCGCCTCGCTCAACTCCCGGACCTCGTCGTCGGAATAGGGCAGCCCGGTGAGGCTCTTGTCGGGCTCCACTCCCACGAGGAGCGCGCCGCCGTCGGCGTTGGCCATGCCGTCGAGGATGCGCGCGATCTCGCGGGCGAGGTCCCGGGGCCGCCTGGTCTGGACCCCGCGCTTCCTGTGCTCGTAGGCGCTGATGAACTCGAAGAACTGGCCTCGGTCTTCCTTCAGGAGGGTCTCGAGCTCGCGTCCGTGCATGGTTGAACCCGACGGCGGAGGAAAGGCTTGCGGGGCCGCGGCGAGACCGGACGGAAAACCGTCCCCTTCACCGTGCGGCGTCCCCCTCCGGACGGAGGACTTCATAGACCATCCGGGCCGCGCTCACAAGGTCGTCCACGTCGAGCCGCGGTCCCGTCACCCGTTTCCTTCCGGTCCGGGGGAGGTTCGGGGGATGTTCGGGGAAGGGGAGTGGTGGCGGTGGCTGGACTTGAACCAGCGACGCCGCGGATATGAGCCGCGTGCTCTGACCAACTGAGCTACACCGCCGTTGTGGGTGGAGGAGCAGGGAAGCGCGAAGACCTCCATCATAGAACGCCGTCGGCGCACATGCAAGCCGGGGTTTCCTTGCAAAACCGGTCGGCTTTCACTATGGTCGGCGGGAAAAGCCGTTCTTCACGCACTCCCGGACCGGACACGCCGTCCGGGCCGGATGGGCTTGCCCCCGGCGGCGCCTTTCGCGGCAGGCGCGGCCCCGGTCTCCGAAGGGAGGGGCCACCATGCGAGGTTGGGTTACACACGCTTTCAACGACATGCGCCTGGAGGAGTTGCCGGATCCCGAATGCCGTCCCGGCTGGGCGGTGTTGCAGACCCGGGTGGTGCAGCCTTCGGTGACGGAAGTCCAACTCTTCTACGGCGAGCGCTCCAACAGCTATGACAAGGTGAAGGAGAAGCTGGCCCGGGGTCCCGAGCCGCTGTTCGGCCACGAGTTCTGCGCCGAGATCGTGGAGGTCGAGGAGGACAACGGCTACGGCCTCGCCCCGGGCGACCGGGTGGGCGCGACCCACACCGAGATCGGCACCATCGGCCGGGACTTCCCCGGCCTGTTCTCCGAGTACGCCGCGGTGCCGCTGGACGCGCTGGCCAGGATCCCCGAAGGGATCAGCGACTGGGAGGTCTCGGCGCTCCAACCCCTGACGAGCTGCGTCCACAACGTCCAGGTGCTGGGGGTGACCCTGGGGGACACGGTCCTGGTGCTGGGCCAGGGGGTCATGGGCCTCAACTCGGCCCAGGCGGCCAAGGCCGCGGGGGCGGACACGGTCATCGGCACCGACCGCAGGGCGGACGTCCTGGATCTGGCCCGGAAGCTGGGGGTGGACGTGACCATCGACGCCTCCAGGGAGAACGTGGTGGAGGCGGTGATGGATCTGAGCCGCGGCAAGGGCGTCCCCTTCGTCATCGAGGCCGCCAGCGGGAGCCCGCAGATGGGGCTGTCCGGGGGCGCCACGGTGTCGGAGGCGGTGGCGTGCGTGGCCGCGGGCGGCAAAGTGCTCAGCATCCCCCACTTCCACGAGCCCGTGACCCTGGACTTCAACTACCTCCGGGCCAAGCGGGTCACCTACATGTTCCCGCCGGAGCTGGCCCACCCCCGGGAGATGACCCTGGCCGCCCGGCTGGTGGCCCAGCAGCGCATCCGCATCGACCCCATGATTACCCACAAGCTGGAAGGCATAGAGAAGATGACAGAGGCCCTGGAGATCACCGCCAACAAGTCCCGGTACGGGGCGTTGAACCCCGCGCAGGTGCGGTTCTCGTGAGGCGCGGACGCGGGCGGACCGGGACGCCGGGACCGCCGTTCCCGGATGCGGCGCACGAGACGAACCCGGTGAAACCCTGAACGATTGTCCCGTTCGCCCTGAGCGTAGCAAAGCGAAGAGCTCCGTTCGTCCTGAGCGTAGCGAAGCGAAGTCGAAGGACGCGCTTTCCCATGGGAGAGGCGCCTCGAGCCGGAATGGATCAGAGGTTCCCCGGATCAACCTTGGAGGAGGTAACATGAACGTAAACGCCAGGATCATCGACGCCGACGGACACGTCCGGGACCGGGACGCGGACATTCGCGCCCACATGGAGGAGCCCTGGAACAGGCGCCAGGGGTCGCTCCTGCCCACGGACGAGTGGGACTCGAGCATGTTCGGCGCCCTGGGCATGGACATCACCGACGTGCCCACGCGCCTCCGGGACATGGACACGGAGGGGATCGAAGTCTCGGTGCTGTTCCCCACCGGCGCCTTCCACGTCAACCGGCTGCCCGAGAAGGCATACGCCGGGGCCTTTGCCCGAGCCTACAACAACTGGATCGCGGACATGTGCAGCGAGGCGCCGGAACGCCTCAAGGCCATCGGCATCGCGCCGTTCCAGGACGTGCCGGCCGCGGTTGCGGAGATCAACCGCGCGGTGACGAAGCTCGGCGTGGTGGGCGTCACCGTGGGCACCTTCGGCATGAAGGACCACTTGGGACAGGAGCTCTTCTGGCCCATCTACGAGGAGTTGGAGCGGCTCGACGTACCGCTGTTGATCCACAACTCGCGCTCGGGACCCGCGGGGGAGAACCGCTTCGACACCTTCCTCTTCAAGCACACCATCGGCCGGCCGTTCGAGACCATGCTGGACTGCGCCGCGTTGATGTACGGGGGCGTGCCCGAGCGGTTCCCGAAGCTGCGCATCGCGTTCCTGGAGTGCGGCATCGGCTGGGTGCCCTACTGGATGGACCGCATGGACGAGGAGTACGAGCACAGGCAGTCGGAGGCGCCGCTGCTCAAGGCCAGGCCCAGCGAGTACATGAAGGCGGGGAGCTGGTTCTACGCGGCCGAGCCGGAAGAGGAGAGCCTGCCCTACGGCATCGAGCGGGTAGGGGAGAAGAACATCGTGTTCGCGTCGGACTACCCCCACTGGGACGGCATGTTCCCCAACGTGGTGAAGACCATCAAGGGGCGCACCGACATCTCCGAGGAGATGAAGGCCAGGTTCCTGGGGGAGAACGCGAAGCTGCTGTACGGCTGGAACTAGCGTCGAGGCTCCCGGTGAAACTGACGCCCAGGACGGGCTTCAGCCTGCTCGTCCTCGTCTTCTTCGGCTACCTGGTGTGGGAGGCCCGGGAGTGGCGTCTCCAGGCGCGTCTCTACCCGTGGAGCATCGGCATCCCCATGATCGTCCTGGCCCTGTTCCAGCTCTTCCGGGAGCTCCGGGGCGGGACCCGGGAGGACGGGTCGGAGGAGGCCCCCGCGGACTTCCAACTGACCCGGATCGTCGATGGGGCGGTGGCGGTCAAGCGCACCGCGAACATCCTCGCCTGGATCCTCGGGTTCCTCGCGGGCATCTGGCTCGCGGGGTTCTCCGTCACGGTGGCCGCCATGACCTTCGGCTACCTGAAGGTGCAGTCGAAGGAAGGATGGGGGATGTCGCTGGCGCTCACGGCCGCGGCGTGGGTGATCTACTGGGGGCTGTTCGAGCGGACGCTGCTGCTGCCGTTCCCCGAAGGCGCGGTCTTCCGCTGGCTGGGGGCGGAATGAACCGCGAATGGCAAGAGAGTCGAGTCGTGTTCCCAACAACTGCACGGAGGTGCGCCATGTCGAGAGCGATCCACAGACCCTTTCTGATACTGTTGCTGGCCTGCTTCATCTACACGGGCCTCGCCGGCTCCGCGGCCGCCCGGGAGGACTTCTACGAGGGCAAGACCATACGGATCATCGTGTGCTGCTCCCCGGGCGGGTTCTACGACCGCTGGGCGCGGCTGTTCGCCCGCTACCTGGGCAAGTACATCCCGGGCAACCCCGACATCATCGTCCAGAACATGCCCGGGGCGGGCTCCCTGATCGCGGCCAACTACGTCTATAACGTCGCCAGGCAGGACGGGACCGCCATCGTCATGCCGTTGGCCGGGCTGTACATGGACCAAGTGGTGGGCCGCAAGGAGGTCCGGTTCGACATGGCCAAGTTCCAGTGGCTGGGCACCCAGGAGGTGAGCCACTCGGTGCTCTTCTGCCGCAGCGACGCGCCGTTCAAGAGCATCGACGACCTGATCGAGCGCAAGGAGGACCCGGCCAAACTCGGCAACACCGGGACCGCGGGCAACAGCTACTTCATGGGCAAGGTGCTGGAGAAGGCGGTGGGGGCCAACTTCAACTTCGTCATGGGCTATCCCGGAGGCAGCGAGATCGACCTGGCGGTGGAACGGGGGGAGGTGGCGTGTCGCGGCATGTCCATCCCGCCCCACTTCGGACGGGAGCCCTACCTGACGTGGCACAAGAAGAAGTTCGTGCGGCAACTGGTCCAGTCCGGGCGGGAGCGGGACCCCCGCCTCAAGGACACCCCCACCATGGACGAGTTGATGGAGAAGTACGACACGCCCGATACCGTACGGGCCATCGCCCGGGTGATCTTCGCCAGCGGCGATTTCGGACGCCCCTTCGCGGTGGCCCCGGGGGTCCCCGCGGACCGGGTGAAGGTGCTGCGGACCGCTTACGCCAAGGCGTTGCAGGACCCCGAGTTGCTGGCCGAGGCCGGGAAGGGGCGCATGGACGTAATGCCGTCCAGCGGCGAGAAGGTGCAGAAGCTGGCCGAGGACGTGGTGAACCAACCCGCGGAGGTGGTCGAGGGCGTCAAGCAGTTGCTGGGGAGGTAGCGTTCGGGCCATGATGTTCGACGCCTTCATCGGCGGACTGCTCCACGTCCTCTCCTGGCCGCCCTTCGGCTTCCTGCTGCTGGGCTCCCTCGTAGGCTTCATCGTGGGCATCCTTCCGGGCCTGGGCGGCTTGGCCACCCTGGCCCTGATGCTCCCCTTCGCCTACAAGATCCAGGAGCCCATCTCGGCCTTCGCCTTCCTCCTGGGAATGCACGCCATCACCGGTACCACCGGGGACATCACCTCGATCCTCTTCGGCATCCCGGGGGAAGGCACGGCCGCGGCCACCATCATGGACGGCTACCCCATGACCAGGAAGGGCGAGGCCGGGCGGGCCATGGGCGCGGCCCTCATGAGCTCGCTGGTGGCCGGGCTCGAAGGCGCGCTGATACTCGCCCTGGCCATCCCCGTCATGCGTCCGCTGGTGCTGTTCTTCGGCTCTCCCGAGCTGTTCATGCTGGCGATCCTGGGCATCACCTTCATCGCCGCGCTGAGCGGGTCGTCCCTCACCAAGGGACTCCTCTGCGGCGGCATCGGCCTCATGCTCGCCTCCATCGGGGTCGATCCCCAGACCGGGACGCTGCGTTACACCCTGGGGACGCTCTACCTCTGGGACGGCCTGAGCCTGGGTCCGGTGGTGGTGGGGCTCTTCGCCATCCCCGAGATCATCGACCTGGCGGTCCGGGGCACCAGCATCGCGGAGGCCAAGGTCGAGAAGATCACCGGCGTCATGGAGGGGGTCAAGGACACCTTCCGCCACTTCGGGCTGACCATGCGCTGCGGCTTCATCGGCGCGTTCATCGGCGCCTTGCCGGGCCTCGGCGGCGGCGTCTCCCAGTGGCTGGCCTACGGCCACGCGGTGCAGTCGTCGCGGGACAGGAGCCGCTTCGGCAAGGGCGCAGTGGAGGGCGTGCTGGGACCCGGAGCGGCCAACAACTCCAGGGAAGGGGGCAACCTCATCCCCACCGTCGCCTTCGGCATCCCCGGCAGCAGCGCCATGGCCATCCTGTTGGGGGCGTTCCTGATCGTGGGCCTCAACCCCGGCCCGGAGATGCTCACCAAGCACCTGGACGTGACCTTCGCCATGGTGTGGATCCTGGTGGTGGCCAACGTCATCACCGCGGGGGCGTGCTTCCTGTTCCTGAACCAGCTCGTGAAGCTCACGTTCGTGCGCGGCCACCTGCTGATCCCCTTCCTCCTGATGTTCGTCTTCCTGGGCGCTTTCGCCGCCCACAACAACTTCAGCGACATCGTGGTCACGGTCATATTCGGCCTGGTGGGATACGTCATGGTCCTGTTCCAGTGGCCGAGGCCGCCCTTCGTGCTGGGTTTGGTCCTCGGCAAGATCGTCGAGAACTACCTGTGGATCTCCACCAGCGCGTACGGGGCGAGCTGGTTGCTGTCGCCTACCGTGGTCTGCATCTTCCTGCTGATCGTCGGCGCCCTCGGGTACTCCGCGGTCCAGGCCCGGCGGGGCAGGTCCCTGGAAGAAGACGTGAGGAGGGGCGCCGAAGGAGCCCGGACCCCCGGACGTCCCTGAGCGCTTCCGGCTCCCGCCGGCCGCGGCCGCCGCGTGCGGGACCCTCGCGGCCCGCAGCGCATCTCCCGAAACATGCTCGCCGTCGCCCTGGCCCTGCTCGCCTCCCTGGCTTTCGCCTGCACCGCGACCCTGGTCCATCGGGGCGTCCGGCTGCTGGATCCCTTCAGCGGCCTCGTGGTGGACCTCTTCGTCAACGGCGTGCTGTTGTGGCTCTTCGTGCTCGCCTTCCACGACCTTTCGGAACTGTGGGTGGGCGCCAACCTGATATTCGCGGGGTCGGGCCTGATCGTTCCCGGACTGTTCCGCCTGATGGCCTTCAAGGGGATCGAGCGGCTGGGGGCCTCCGCGGCCACCGCGGTCCTCAACTCGGCGCCCCTCTTCGCCGTGCTCATGGCCGTGGCGGTCCTGGACGAGCAGCCTCGTCTTGCCAACCTCCTGGGCGCCGCGGCCGTGGTCTGCGGCCTGGTCTTCCTCTCGTGGAAGGGCGAATCGAGGTCCTGGCGCGCCCGGGACCTGGCGTTTCCGGTGTCGGGAGCGCTGTTGGCGGCGCTGCGCGACGTCATGGTGCGCCTCGGGCTGCTCGCGGGTCCGGCCCCCATGGTGGGCGCCGCGGTCACGGTGAGCACTTCGTTCCTGACCATGTCCGCGGTCTATCTCCGGGGCCGCGGGACCGCACGGTTGCGGGCATGCGGGCGGGGTGCGCTGGGCTGCTTCGCCCTCATCGGGTTCGTGCACTTCCTGGCCTACTACCTGATGTTCACGGCCCTGGACATGGCCGACGTTTCGGTGATATCGCCCCTGGTCCACTGCTTCTCGCTCTTCACCCTGGGGCTGGCGCCGCTCATCCTGGGCGAGTCCGACCCGGTCACGCCGCGCAAGCTCACGGCCACCTCCACGGTGGTGCTGGGGGTGCTGCTGATCGCGTGGTCGCGGTGGTCTTCCGAGGGCGCTTGAGGGGCATGGGACATGTGGACGCTGCCGAACCTGCTGAGCCTCTTCCGCATCCTGCTCATCCCGTTCCTGGCCTACCTGCTCGCGTTCACGGATCCGGCGTCGTGCGCGCTGGCCGCCCTGGTGTTCGTCGCGGCGTCCGTCACGGACATGCTGGACGGCTATTTCGCCCGCCGGAACAAGAGCGTGTCCGACTTCGGGAAACTGCTGGATCCCCTGGCCGACAAGCTGCTGGTGGTCACGGTGCTCATCATGCTGGTGGCCGTGGACCGTCCCGGGGAGCTGGACGTGCCCGCATGGCTGGTGGTGGTCATCGTCGCCCGCGAGGTGGCGGTGACCGTGCTGCGCGGCATCGCCCTGACCGAGGGCGTCGTCATCCCCGCGGACGAGCTCGGCAAGTACAAGCTGCTGGTGCAGACCTTCGCCCTGGTGGGGTTGATGCTCCACTACCCGTACCTGGGCATCGACTTCTTCGTCGTGGGCATGTACTTCCTCGTACTCTCCACCGTCCTGGCCGTCTGGTCCGGAGTCCAGTACCACGTCCGGTTCCTGCGCCGTCTGCGCGAGCGGTCGGGGTCCGGGTCCTCCGACAACTCTGCCACAGCGGAGCGTGGACCCAGGGACGGCTGAGACAGACAGCAACGTCCCGGGCGACTCTGCCGGGAGGTTGACCTTCAGTTTAGATATATGTATAAAGTCTCTGCTTCAGCGTGACGATCCAGATTGCATCATCGGGTGAGTGGGGCAGGGTCGTATGGGCAGCCGACAAGTCTGGCAAGAGCCCCGCCCGAGACTTCTTTTTGCAATTGGATGAACGCGACCGCGCCAAGATTCAGGCGGTCTTCAATCGATTGGCAGACCATGGCAAAGTGAACTCTCGGGATCGATTCAAAAAGCTCGACGAGTGCGACGGGCAGGCGTTATGGGAGATCAAGAGCTTTCAGCTCCGGTTTATCGGTACGTTCTCGCCGACAAAAGAGTTTGGGCTGAGTTTGGGCTCTTCCGGCTTTCGTGTGGGCAGGTTGTGTAGGCAGAGTTTCACGGAGTAAAATTCCCTCCCCCCTTGAGGGGGAGGGTTAGGGAGGGGGGTACGGCGGGGTTGAGGGCGGAGTCCTCTACACGGACCGGCCCAACCCGATTCAGCGGTCTGTCCGTTGGTGCTGACGCCGATCGGTCCGGTTGCACCGAGGCCCCCCCACCCTTTCCCTCCCCCTCAAGGGGGGAGGGCACTCTATGCCGTGAGATCCTGCCATACGAGAACCGGACCTTGGCATCCACCGGCATGGGCATGAACAAGAGGCCAAAGCCGTAAGTTGGACGCCGCGAAGCGGAAGGCGATTCCGTATGGCAAACAGCAAGGAAGCAAGCGGTAATCCTTTGCACGTCCCGGTTGGGACAGGAAGCATTCCGATTGAATGGCGCGAGACGAGTGTGGGTGAGATTGCAGAGAAAGTTGTTATGGGTCCGTTCGGCTCCGATATAACGACCGATAATTTTGTTCCATCCGGGGTTCCGGTAATCCGCGGGGGCAACCTCACGGCCGGGCGGTTCCGAGCCGAAAACTTTGTCTTTCTGAGCGACGAAAAGGCGGATCGGTTAGCAGGCGCCAACGCTTATCCGGGCGATGTGGTCTTTACGCATCGCGGTACTTTGGGGCAGGTGGGCTTGATCCCTGATACTCCGTTCCAGAGATACGTCATTTCACAAAGTCAAATGAAGGTGACTTGCCGCACATCCGAAGCGGACCCAGCCTTCTTCTACTACTTCTTCAAGTCTCCACTCGGACAACATGCCCTGTTGACGAATACCTCACAGACAGGTGTTCCGGCAATCAGCCGTCCGGTTACGTCGCTGAAATCCATCAGGCTATCGCTGCCGCCCCTACCCGAACAACATTCCATCGCCCACATCCTGGGTACGCTGGACGACAAGATGGAGTTGAACCGGGGCATGAACGAGACCCTGGAGTCCATGGCGCGGGCGCTGTTCAAGTCCTGGTTCGTTGATTTCGACCCCGTCCACGCCAAAGCCGCCCTGAAACACCACGCCGCCAATCCGATCCCTCGTCGGGGGGACTCCATCCGAGCAACGAAAGCTACCCCCTCCGATCACTCCCCCCTCGGGGGGGAGTCGGCGAGACAAGGGCGCCCGCCCGCAGGCGAGCCGGAGGGGGGAATCAGACGCCGCTACACGTACAATTCCAGGAAGCCGGCCAAGACCCGATGCGCAGGCGAGCCGGAGGGGGGAATCAGACGCCGCTACTCTGCGCGGACCCTCCAGAGAGCCCAAACCCTGCGCGACAACCGAACCGACGCCGAAGGGCTGCTCTGGCAGTACCTGCGCAACAAGCAGCTCGGCGGCTACAAGTTTCGCCGCCAGCAGCCCATGGGTCCGTACATCGCCGACTTTGCCTGCCTGCCGGAAAAGCTGCTCGTCGAACTGGATGGCGGCCAACACGCGGCACGGCAAGCCCACGACGATCGGCGCGACGCATTCTTGCGGGAAAAGGGCTATCGGGCACTGCGATTCTGGAACAACGAGGTCTTCGACAACTGTTTCGGCGTATTGGATCGAGTATATGCGGCCTTGACGGATCCCCCTCCGCAACAGCCGGTGTCTGGCGGCTTGGCTGTTGCGGCTTCCGCTCAAGAGGGGACTCATTGGACGGTCGAGCGGGCTCGGGCGTATCTGGACGGGATGGAACCGGAGATTGCGGCGCTGTTCCCGGATCGCTTCGTGTCGTCGGAGTCGGGGAGGATGATACCGGAGGGGTGGAAGGAGACAAGGCTCGATGGGATTGCCCTGCTGAATCCAGAGGCGTGGACTGCACGAAATGCCCCTGAAAGCATAGTTTATGTCGATCTGTCGAATACAAAGTGGGGAACGATAGAGAAGTACGAAACCCATGGATGGCAAGAGGCCCCAAGCCGTGCGAAACGTGTATTGAGAACCGGGGACACGATTTTGGGGACGGTCCGACCCGGAAATGGTTCTTACGCCTTCATTGGCCAGGATGGCCTGACGGGAAGCACGGGCTTCGCGGTTCTGCGCCCGGTCCTGCCGAGGGACCGCGCGCTGGTTTGGGGTTGTGCCACAGCGCCCGAGAACATCAGGCGCTTGACCCATGTGGCGGATGGCGCAGCGTATCCCGCGGTCCGGCCTCGGGTTGTGAGCGCAACCGGGATCACTCTGCCATCTGGAAGGATAAGGGACGCTTTCGGGAAGGTGTGCGGGCCGCTTCTGGATCGAATGGAGGCGACCAAGCGCGAATCCTGCGCTCTGGCCGCCCTGCGGGACACTCTGCTGCCCGAGCTCGTTTCTGGCCGGATGCGTATTCCGGAACCGGAACAACCGGGTTCTTCCGGTCGTCGTGGAGGCAGGGTGTCACGGCGAAGCGTGTAAACCATGTCCCCGGTCTATCCTGTAAACGATGTTCCCGGTTTGTGCCGGGTGTCACGGGGTAGCGTCCCCTCCCCCCTTGAGGGGGAGGGACAGGGAGGGGGGTAACGGCGGGGTTGAGGGGATCGGTCTTCCACTTCAACTCTCGTCAGCCCGTGCGTCCGTCGGCGTAGCGCCGGTCGGTGCGGTTGCACTGAGGTCCCCCCACCCTAACCCTCCCCCTCAAGGGGGGAGGGGATCGGAGTCCTCTGCAATGCCGAACCGAGGACGGCAAGGTGGGGATCGGACCTCATGGCGTGGGAGGGGAGTGGGACAACCCACACGAAAGCCGGAAGCGCCAGAGTTTGTGGTCGCTCATGGGCTCTGAAAGAAACGGGACAAACACAGGATTGGTGACCTGAAAGTCGTGGCGAAGAACCTCAACAACTACTTCAAGGAGTAGCGATCATGACAATGTACGTAAACGATTCGCCAGTCGAGTACAACGCCGACTTTGATCGTCTGGTTCGGCAGGAAGACCTGATCCTGGAGGTGACCGAGACATTGACGCAGGCCCTTGACGATGCCGGCGTGACCCGAACGGAATTGGCCCGGCGGTTGGGTCGTACGCCAGGCTACGTATCCCAGGTGTTCGGTGGCGGTAGAAATTTGACGCTCCGTACGGTTGCGGATATCGCGACCGCGTTGTCGTTGCGTCCGATTCTCAAGCTGGCGCCCGATTATGAATGTCGGAATCCTTCGAAGACGTTGACGTGAAGGTGTCTTACGGAGGTGTTGTGCCGCTTGCCCATGGCCGCCTACTCCCCCTTCAGTGGCGTCCTGCATTGGACAATCCTGGAGATTGACAAACATGGACGGATGGGGTAGAAACCGCTCCCGGATGCGGGTGTAGCTCAGTTGGCTAGAGCGTATGCTTGCCAAGCATAAGGTCGCCGGTTCGACCCCGGTCACCCGCTCCAACCCTCCACAACGGCCTTCCGGCCGTACCGTTCGACCGAACCGTTCTCGACGCCGTGCAGACCCCCCTGAAATTCGCCACCTCCAACCGACACAAGTTCGGCGAGGCGCGGGCCATCCTTGCGGACTACGGCATAGCCGTGGAGATGGCCTCCATGGAAATTCGGGAGATCCAGGCGGACACCCTGGAGGAAATCGCCGCGGAGAAGGCCAGGGAGGCGTCTCGGCGGCTGGACGGTTCCGCCTTGGTGGAGGACACCGGCCTGTTCATCGACCGCTTGCGCGGATTTCCCGGACCCTACTCGGCCTACGTGTTCCGCACCCTTGGCAACGAAGGCGTCTTGCGGCTGTTGGGGGACGCCGAAGACCGGGGGGCCACGTTTCGCTCCGTGTTCGCGTACTGCCGGCCGGGCGGCTCTCCCGAGTGCTTCCCGTCCGCAGTGCCCGGGACCATCGCGCCCGCGTGCCGGGGAGAAGGGTGGGGCTACGATCCGATCTTCGTGGCCGAGGGAGCGTCGGGAAGGACCTACGGCGAGCTCGGCAGCGACAAGAACCGGCTGTCCCACCGCCGCATGGCCTTGGAGAACCTTGCCCGCAGGATGCGGAGTTCCTTGACCGAAGGAAGGAACCTTTGATCCATTCCGGATTGAGGCGCCTCTCCCTATGAAAAAGCGCGTCCTTCGACTTCGCTTCGCTACGCTCAGGACGAACGGGGTAATTGTTCAGAGTTTCCTGGAGCAAATGATGTCTGGTATGGACGGCAAGAGGTGATCCATGAAACTGTCCGCTCAGATCAAGCCCCTCAGTTATCTCAAGTCTCATGCTGCCGAGATCGTCCGCACTCTGGGAAGTCGGCGGGAACCCTTGATCATCACTCAGAAAGGCGAAGCCAAATTGGTCGTACAGGACATCGTCAGCTACGAGCAGATGCAGGAGACAGTGGCCCTGCTCAAGATCCTTGCGTTGGGAAATGCTCAGGTCGAAGCAAATCAAGTGCAACCCGCCACCGAAGTCATCGAGCGCCTTCGGCAGCGGCGGCAGGTTCGCTGATCTCATTTCTCGTCCCGTTGACGGACGACGCGGCACGCGCTATTCTGGCAACGGGTCGAACATCCCCGTTCCGGAGCGCGACCGGACCACGCCGTCGAAATAGACGACGGTGGTTTCCCTGCCTGCCGCCTCGGCGTTCCGTGAAACGAAGGAGCGGTACATGCCGTACTTGAAATAGACCTCGTCGCAGGTCATGGTGGGTCCCTCGTAGGCGGCCTTCCGGTCTCCGTTCACCCAGACCTCGAACCGGCCGTCTTCCCCTTTGGTCCAGCGGGCATGGACCAGGATGTCGTTCCACTTGCCCACGAACTCGGACGCCGACAGGAGCGGGTAGCGGCGGTCGGAGCCGGCGACCACCGGCTGGACGTTCAGGTGATACCCCCCTGCGTGCTCCTGGAACATGAACGCGGCCTTGCAGCGCTTCTGGTGGAACTGGCCGTAGGCCGATTTCACGGGGTAGAGGTTCCTGTGGCCCTCGGGAAGGAGGATCGACCACCGATACCAGTATTCGTCCCCTTCGTACTGCGTTGGAGAAACCTGTATCAATTCCGACCGCTCCCTGTCGTTGTCGCAGTCGTTCCAGCCGCGTTTGGACGAAGAACAATCCCCGGGTCTCACCTCGAACCGCTCCGAGTGCTTCCCGTAGCGCACCGGATGATCGGGCGCCGAGACCGTCCGATGCCCGTGACTCGTTGCGCCCACCGGGAGGGACCGTCGGAAGCGCCAACCGGAGCCGCCCGAAAAGCAGCCCGCGGCCAGTAGGACCAGCAGGACCACGAGACACAGGCAACGCCGCTTCATGCCCATCTTCGCGCGGGCGCGGGTCGAGGATCAGACCGCGTTGACCGCCCGGTAGTGGTCCTGCAGCACCCGGGCCACGCAGCCGGTGAGGTTCATGGCGGTCTCCAGGTGCAGGAACTCGTTGGGGCCGTGGGCGTTGGACTTGGGACCCAATACGCCGGTGATCATGAACTGGGCTTGCGGGAACTTCTCCGCCAGCATGGCCATGAAGGGTATGGTGCCGCCTTCGCCCGCGGCGCAGGCGTCCTGGCCGAAGAACTCCCGGGACGCCCGTGCCATCGAGTCTTCGAGCCACGGACGGAAGGCCGGCGCGTTCCAGCCGCCGGCGCCCTGTCCCGTGCGGAAGGTCACCCTGGCGCGATACGGCGGTTCCCGGGTCAGGGTCTCTTCGAGGCGCGCCACCGCGGCCTTGGGGTCGAGGGTGGGAGGCAGGCGCAGGGAGAGCTTGACGCGGGTCTCCGGGCGCAGCACGTTGCCGGCCTGTTCCAGGGGCGGGAGTCCCGCGGCTCCGATGATCTCCAACTGCGGCCGCCAGGTGCGGTTCAGCAAGAGATCCGCGGCGTCGCCGCACACGGGCGCCGCCCCGGGCTGGAAGGGGTAGTCCCGGTGCAGCCGGTCGCCGAGCACCCGAGCCGCGGCCCTGGCCTGGGCCATCCGGTCGGGCGGGATGTCCACGTACAGGTCCCGCGGCCGGACCTCTCCGGTGTCCTCGTCTTCGAGGCGGCGCAACAGGCTCCGGAGGATCCGGAAGCTCGACGGGACGATGCCGCTGGCGGCGCCGGAATGCACCCCTTCGGTCAGGGTCGATACCGAGAGCGTGGCGTTGACGATGCCCCGCAACGAGGTGGTGACCCACAGCCGTTCGTAGTCGCCGCACCCGGAGTCCAGGCACACCACCAGGTCCGGGGCGCCGATGCGGTCCGCCAGCGCGGTGACGTAATGGGGCAGGTCGAAGCTGCCGCTCTCCTCGCAGGCTTCGATGAGGATCACGCAGCGCGCACAGGGAACGGACTGGAGCTTCAGCGCCCTGATGGCGGTCAACGCAGCGAACAGCGCGTAACCGTCGTCTGCGCCGCCGCGGCCGTAGAGCTTGCCGTCCTCCAGCACCGGCTTCCAGGGGCCCAGGTCCGATCGCCATCCTTCCATGGGCGGCTGCTTGTCCAGGTGGCCGTAGAGCAGCACCGTGCCGCGACCGGACCCGGGCGCCTCCATGAACAGCAGCGGCGTCCGGCCTTCCGCCCGCTCCACCCGGATCTCCAGCCCCGGCACGTCCTGGGCCTTTGCCCAGCGGGTGAACAGCTCCACCGCCCGGTCCATGTGGCCGTGCTCCCGCCACCGCGCATCGAAGGCCGGAGACTCGTTGGGGATGGCGATGTACTCTTGCAGGGCGGGAACGACGCTCGCCCGCCAAGTCTCGCGCAGGAAGGACTGGATCCGGGTCATGCTGGCGGCTCCGGCCACGTCATCCCGCGGCCCTGGTCCGGCTCCGGGAAGTGGAAGCGTTCGACCTCGGCATGGCCCGCGCCCAGGTTCTTCTTGGGGTGCTCCACGAAATGGCCGCGGTTGCCGCGCTTGAGGGCGATCTCGTGGTACCGTACCAAGGCCGAGCGCATGAGGGACGAATAGCAGATCCACGGAGCTTTTGCACGGAAGGCCGCCTGTGGTACCATGCCCGGACTCGTGAAACGGAAGGTCCTTGATGCCCCCTCCCCCGTCGGCCCCGCGGATCCGTTGGGTGCTGCGCCTGCTTGGATGGAACGCGCTTCTGCTGCTCGTGAGCATCGTGCTGGCCGCAATGGCCGGAGAAGCCTACCTCCGGCTGACCAGGCCGTTGCAGTTCATGACGCTGTACAACCCCTTTGAATTCGTCCCGAACGTAGGCCGTCTCCGGCCGCCGAACACGGAGATATGGCATACGAACCGACTCGACTACTGGGAAGTCTCCCGCACCAACAGCCTGGGCTTCCTCGACCGCGAACCCCCGAGCCCCGAGCGTGCGGCTGCAACCTGCCATATCTCCATGATCGGAGACTCCTTCGTGGAGGCGAGGGAGGTTCCCATCCACGACAAGTTCCAGGTCCGACTCGAAGAACTCGCAGCCGATGAACTGCCCCACCTGAACGTCACCACTTCGGCCTTCGGGATCGGAAACACCGGCCAAGTCCAGCAACTGCCGTTCTACGACGAATATGCCCGGCTGCTGCATCCCAAATTGCTCGTGCTCGTCTTCGCTCCCAACGATTTCAGGAACAACGCGCCGGTCCTGAGAGGATTGAGGTTTCAAAGAAGGGTCCGAAGAAATTTTTTGGAGCCCATGGTGCGAAGGCGCTCGGACGGGAAGTTGGAATTGGCATGGTTCCGTCCCCGGGACCAGCTTTCATTTCCATCGAGTCCCGGGGCCCAGGCATCGTGGGCCGCCCGCGCCATGAACGAACTGGCCGACCGTTCGCGGCTTGCCTTCTGGTTGCGCGCCAAGAAAAGAGCCTTCTTTCCTTCTGTTGACCCCGGGTTCATCCGGAAGGTGGAGGCTCTGAGGCGACAGCCCGGCTATGCCGCGATGCTCGAAGGATGGCGGCCCACCATGCAGCGGGACACGGTTCTGGTCTTCGCTCGAAGGGATCTGCCACCCCTTTTCGAGGACGCCCTGCAATACACCCGCTTCGCGCTGGAGCAGTTCCAGCAGCGCGCCGACCGGGACGGCGCCAAGCTGGCCATCCTGGCTTCACACACGATGAAGTTCCACGGAACCCCCCTGTTCGAGCGGCTGAGCCAAATGGCTGCAACCCTCGACATCCCCGTCATCGACCAGGCCGACTACATCCTCCGCCAAGGCGCCAGACTCGGAGATGCGCGTTGGCTCCACGACGGCCACTGGAACCCCGCCGGCCACCGCTGGGCCGCAGAGGCCCTGCTCGAATACATCGAGGAGCATCCGGCTATCTGCGACGGGCCGACCGGCGCCGTCACCCCGCTCGAACCGACCCCTTGACGCCAACGACGCAAGCCGACCACGAACGGCGGCCGTTGACGGACGCGCTTGACCCTCACGCTACCCCGCGGTCCTGGTCCGGTTCCGGGAAGTGGAAGCGTTCGACCTCGGCATGGTCCGCGCCCAGTCGGACCAGCTCCGGAAGGTCCAACGGCGCTTCGGCCTCCCGCACCCGCCGCAGGGTGGCGTTGACCGCGGGATGCCGCGGGACGAAGAGTTGGCAACAGTCCTGGTCGGGTTGCACCGAGGTCTCGAACGTGCCCATGCGCATGGCCTGGTCGATGATCTCCTGCTTGTCCATGCCGATGAGCGGCCGCAGCACCGGGAGTTGCGCGGCCTCCTCGATGACCGCGATGTTGGGCAGGGTCTGGGACGCCACCTGGGCCAGGCTCTCCCCGGTGACCAGGACCCGGGCGCGCTCCCTGGCGGCGATGACCGAGGCGATGCGGAGCATCATCCTGCGGTAGATCACCACCCGGAGCGGGCGCAGCACCGCGGCGACGATGCGGCGCTGGACCTCGCCGAAGGGCGCCAGGTAGAGGCGCGAGACGAACTGGTAGCGGGTGAGCATGGCCACCAGCGCCTTGGCCTTCTCCTGCGACGACCGGTCGAGGAACGGGCTGCTGTGGAAATGGACGTAGATGAGACGGCAACCGCGTTGCATCATGCGGTAGGAAGCCACCGGGGAGTCGATGCCGCCGGAGATGAGTGACACCGCCCGTCCGCTCGCCCCCACCGGAAGGCCGCCAGGTCCCGGCAGCCGTTGCAGGCTTACGAAGGCGTTGGTGGGATGTATCTCCACGGACACGGTCAGGTCGGGCTGGGTGAGGTCCACGCGCGCGCCGGAATGGGCCTGTACCAGGGCGCCCAGCTCCCGGTTGACTTCGTTGGACGTGAGCGGGAACCGCTTGTCCACCCGCCGGGTCTCGATGCGGAACGATCCGAAGGACCGTCCCTGCAGGGCTTCCAGCACCCGCGCCCCGAGCGCTGGCATGTGGTTGTCGGTGGGCTCCACCAGGGAGAAGTTGGCCACGCCGAAGACCCGGGCCAGACGTTCGGTCAACTCGTCCGGAGGCGCGTCGTGGTTGAAGTGCAGCAGCAGCCTGGAGGAGGCGTTGCGGATCTCCCTGAGCCCCAGTCCCCGCAACGCCGCGCCCAGGTTCTTCTTGAGGTGCTCCACGAAATAGCCGCGGTTGCCGCGCTTGAGGGCGATCTCGTGGTACCGTACCAGGGCCGAGCGCATGGGGGACGGATAGCAGATCCACGGAGCTTTTGCACGGAAGGCCGCCTGTGGTACCATGCCCGGACTCGTGAAACGGAAGGTCCTTGATGCCCCCCCGTCGGCCCCGCGGATCCGTTGGGTGGTGCGCCTGCTTGGCTGGAACGCGCTTCTGTTGCTCGTGGGCGCCGTGCTGGCCGCAATGGCCGGGGAAGCCTACCTCCGGCTGACCAGGCCGTTCATAGTATCGAACGAACCCTGGGAGTTCGTCCCGAACGTAGGCCGTCTCCGGCCGCCGAACACGGAGATACGCCATACCAACGGGCGCGACTTCTGGAACGTCTCCCGCACCAACGGCCTGGGCTTCCTCGACCGCGAACCCCCGAGCCCCGAGCGTGCGGCTGCAACCTGCCATATCTCCATGATCGGAGACTCTTTCGTGGAGGCGAAGGAGGTTCCCATCCACGACAAGCTCCACGTTCGACTCGAAGAACTCGCCGCCGATGAACTGCCCCACCTGAACATCACCACTTCCGCCTTTGGGTTGGGAGCCACCGGCCAGGTCCAGCAACTGCCGTTCTACGACGAATATGCCCGGCTGCTGCATCCCAAACTGCTCGTGCTCGTCTTCGTTCCCAATGACCTCCTTGACAACGTGCCGTTCCTGAGACCATTGATGATAGGAGAGGAGTTCCGAAAAAACCTGGAGCCCACGGTGGGAAGGCGCTCGGACGGGAAGTTGGAATTGGCATGGTCCCGCCCCCGGGACCAGCTTCCATTTCCATCGAGTCCCCGGATCCGGGCATCGTGGGCCGCCCGCGCCAAGGAGGGAGCGGTGAACCATTCGTGGTTCGCCCTCTGGTTGCGCAGGAAGGGAGTCTTGTTTCTTCGTAACAGGGAATCGTTCCGCAGGGATGTGGAGGCTCTGAGGAGACAGCCCGGCTATGCCGCGCTGGTCGACGAAGTATGGCGGCCCACCATTACGGTTGGGCAGCAACTGTTGTATGCCTTCGCTCGAAGGGACCTGCCTCCCGTTTTGGAGGACGCCCTGCAATACACCCGCTTCGCGCTGGAGCAGTTCCAGCAGCGCGCCGACCGGGACGGCGCCAAGCTGGTCATCCTGGCTTCATACAGGTTGAAGACCAGTCGAAAAATCCCCATGTTCGAGCGGCTGAGTGAAATGGCCGCAACCCTCGACATCCCCGTCATCGACCAAGCCGACTTCATCCTCCGCCAAGGCGCCAGACTCGGAGATGCGCGTTGGCCCCACGACTACCACTGGAACCCCGCCGGCCACCGCTGGGCCGCAGAGGCCCTGCTCGAATACCTCGAGAAGCATCCGGCTATCTGCGACAGGCCGACCGGCGCCGTCACCCCGCTCGAACCGACCCCTTGACGGCAACGACGCGAGCCGACCACGAACGGCGGCCGTTGACGGACGCGCTTGACCCTCCACCTCGAAGAGGGGAGGGTTTCCGATCCTCGATTCCGCTTGGCGCTTCCGCGCGCCCGTTGTAGAACTTCGGAACATCCCGAAAGGAGCCCTCATGAAGCACGAACCCGGAGACAAGGCGCCGGACTTCCGGTTGATGGACCAGGACGGAGAGTCCCGCAAGCTGTCCTCGTACAGGGGTCAATGGGTGTTGCTGTTCTTCTATCCCAAGGACGCCACCCCCGGCTGAACGAAGGAGGCCCGCAGTTTGCGGGACCACATGGACGCGTTCCGTAAAGCCGGGGCCGCGGTATTGGGGGTGAGCGTGGACCCGATCAAGAGCCACGCCAGGTTCGCCGCCAAGCACGACCTTCCCTTTCCGCTGCTGGCGGACGAGGACAGGGAGGTGGTGCGGCTGTACGACGTGTGGGGCGTGAAGAAGTTCATGGGAAGGGAGTACGAGGGGACCCACCGGACGTCCTTCCTCATCGATCCCAAGGGGAAGATCGCCCGGATCTACGGGAAGGTGAAGCCCGAGCAGCACGCCCGGGAGGTGCTGGACGACCTGGCGGAGTTGGCGTAGTGTCCCGTCGGGTCGATCCCTCGACCGTGCCGGGGCCGCGGGCGGCGCGGTGACGAGCGAGGCGCCGCGGAAGCGGGACGAGGCGTTCATGGCCCAGGCTCTGGCCGAGGCCGCGGCCGCGGCCCGGGAGGCCGAGGTCCCGGTGGGGGCGGTGGTGGTGCGCCGGGGTTCGGTGGTGGGGCAGGGCCGCAACCGGCGCGAGGCCCTGGCCGAGCCCACGGGCCACGCCGAGATCCTGGCCATGAGGGACGCGGCCCGGGCGCGCGCGTCTTGGCGCCTGGACGACTGCACCCTCTACGTGACCCTGGAGCCGTGCGTCATGTGCGCCGGCGCCATCGTACAGGCCCGCATCGAGCGGCTGGTGTTCGGCTGCCCGGACCCCAAGGGGGGCGCGGTGAGGTCGCTCTACCGGATCTGCGACGACCCCCGCCTGAACCACCGGGTGGCGGTGACCGAAGGCGTCCTGGGGGAGCGTTGCAGCGCGGTCCTGCGAGGCTTCTTCACCGCCCTCCGGGAGAAATGAGCCGCGGGACCGGATTCGACGGAGGTTCGCCATGTCCGAGTTGACGCAGTTCCGTTCCTGGAATTTCCACGCGGAGGACCAGGACGCCACCGTGCGCTTCTACCGGGAGGTCCTCGGGGCCACGTTCCGCAAGGCCCACAAGGTGAGCGGGGTCGAAGTGGTGCGGCTCGACTTGGCCGGCGTGGTCCTGGGGGTCTTCGACGCCTCCGGGGACCGGGCCCCGCGGGTGCCCCATCATACCTTCGAGGTCGATGCCCCGAACGAGCCGGAGGCCTTCGTGAAGGAACTGGAGGCCAAGGGCGCCGCGGTCAGCGAGATACGCCGCCACGCCGACGGCAAGGGCTACTCGGTTTACGTCATCGACCCCGCGGGCAACCGCCTGGAGCTGTCCACAGCCTCGGGGTAGCGTTCCCGCCGCCCTCCGGTCACGCGGCCCGGGCGGCCCGGATGGTGCGCGCCACATGGACCTGTGCGAGGTGGGAACGGTAGGCGGGGGAGGCGTTGACGTCGTCGATGGCGTCGATGCCGTCGGTGACCAGGGCCGCGGCGCGCTCGATGGCGTCGTCGTCGAGCCTGTGGCCGCGCAGGGCCGCCTCGACGTTGGCGGCGCGGAAGGCCACGTCCGCCACTCCGGTGACGCCCACGGCGATGTCCTCGCAGACGCCGTCCGCGGACTCCTTCATGCACGCGGCCACGCCCACGATGGCGAAGCCCGCGGCTTGCCGCGACGCTTTCCGGTAGGCGGACTTGTAGCCGTCCCGGGCCGGTACGCGGACCTCGGTCAGCAGTTCGTCGGGCATCAGGCTCGTGGTCAGCATGGTGACGAAGAACTCCCGCGCGGGGATCCGTCGTTCGCCGCGGGGTCCCATCGCCTTGATCTCGGCGTCGAGGGCCAGCACCGCGGCCGGCAGGTCTTCCGCGGGGTCGGCGTGGGCCAAGCCGCCGCCGACGGTGCCGCGGTTCCTCACCTGGACGTCGGCCACCACCTCCGCGGCCTGGGCCAGCAGCGGACACCGACGGCGGATCAGCTCGTTCTCGGCCACGTCCGTGTAGGTGGCCAGCGCGCCGACGGCGATGCCGCCGCCGTCCTCGCGGATGGCGGCGAGCTCCGCAAGGCCGCCGATGTCGATGATGACTTCGGGCTTGGCGAGGCGGAGCTTCATGAGGGGGAGCAGGCTCTGCCCCCCGGCCAGGACCTTGGCGTCGTCCGGGTTGGCGGACAGGAGCGACAGGGCCTCCTCCAACGTGGCGGGCGCGTGGTAGTCGAACGCGCCGGGGATCATGGCTGGCTCTCCCGGATCAGCCGCCACACCGCTTCCGGCGTCAACGGCAGGTGGCGGATGCGCACGCCGAAGGGCTCCAGCGCGTTCTCCACCGCGCTGGCGATGGCCGCGGGGGAGGGGATGGCGGCGCCTTCGCCCGCGGCCTTCTGTCCCAGGGGCGTGAACGCCGAAGGCGAAGGCCGGTGCTCCACCTCGACCCTGGGGGTCTCCGCGGCCGAGCACTTGCCGTAGTCCGTCAGGGTGACGGTGAGGAGCTGGCCTTCTTCGTCATAGACGAACCCCTCGCCCAGGGCCACGGCGATGCCGTGGGCCGCGGACCCGTAGATCTGGCCGTCCACCACGTCGGGGTTGATGATGGCTCCGTTGTCGCCCACGATGAGGTAGCGCAGCACCGTGACCTTGCCGGTGCGCGGGTCCACCTCCACCACCGCCGCGTGCGCCCCCGCGCCGAAGGTGAACTGGGCCCGGACCTTGCGGTCCGCCCCCGGCACCATGTGGGGCTGGGCATGGGGGAAGGTGTAGTAGTGGGTGGTCTGCATGCCGGCGTCGATGCCCTCGGGCAGGAGCGACTGGTTGTTGTAGGCGATTTTGCCGAGTTCGGCGAACGTCAGCCGGCGCCGCGGGAACCCGGGCACGGTCACCACCCCGTCGGCGATCTCCAGCTCCGACGGCCGGGCGTCCAGCACGTGGCCCGCCACCTCGAGGACCTTCTCCCGGAGTCGGGTCGCCGCGCCGATGACCGCGCCGATGTCGTAGAGGTGGAAGTTGTTGCCGCTGTTGGCCGCGGCCACTCCCCAGGGCGCGGTGTCGCTGTCGAAGGGCGTGGTGGTGCTGATGACGTCGGGGCTCACCCCGAGGATGTCCGCGGCCACCTGTGCGGTGGTGGTCTCGTGGGCCTGCCCGCAGTTGGGCGAGCCCAGGTAGAGGGCGATGGCGCCGTTCTTCTCCAGCTTGACGGTGGCGCCGTTGATCCCTCCGGCTCCCGGGGTCTCCTTCATCTCCGGGAAGATGGCCATGTCCCGGGCCGCGTTCCGCCCGCCGGGCTCGACCCCGATGACCACGCCGACGCCCAGGTAACGCCCCCTCTCCCGTTCCCGGGCCTGCTCCTCCTTGAGGCCGCGGTAGTCCGCCTTCTCCAGGGCGCGTTGCAGCAGTCCGGGGTAGTCGCCGCTGTCGTAGATGTTGCCGTTGGGGGTGGTGTAGGGCATCTGCTCCGGCTGCACCAGGTTGCGGTAGCGCACCTCCGCGGGGTCCATGTCGAGTTCCTGGGCCACGCGGTCGATGATGCGCTCCCAGATGTAGCACATGCCGGGCTTGCCGATGCCCCGGTTGGGGATCACCGGACAGCGGTTGGTGACCACCGAGTAACCGTCCATGCGGATGTTTTGAACCTTGTAGGTGTTGCTGAGGTTGTTCAGCTTGTTGGTGAAGTGGATGGTGAGGGTGCTCACCGACCCGCCCACGTCGTCGATCTCCTCGAACCTGAGACCCGTGACCGTGCCGTCGTCCTTCACCGCGGCCTCCACGTCGAACTCCTGCTCGCAGGCGTGGCCGGCCGCCATCATGTGCTCGTTCCGGTCCTCGATCCACTTCACCGGACGGCCGGACCGGATGGCCAGCAGCGCCACGACCACCACGTACTTGCGGATGAGGTGGATCTTCTGTCCGAACCCGCCGCCGATGTCCGGGATGATGACGCGGATGTCGTCCAGGTCCAGGGCGTCCCGCAGGGCGTCGTAAATGTTCTCGGGCACCTGGGTGTTGGTGCGGACCGTCAATTTCCTGCTGAAGCGGTCGAAGGAAGCGATGCATGCCAGGGGCTCCAGCGGAGTCGAACTGTAACGGTGGATCTTGAGGTTCTCGCGCACCACCCGGTCCGCCTCCCGGAACGCCGCCGCGGTGTCGCCGTATTCCAGGGACCCCTGCCACGCCAGGTTCGAGCCCAGCTCCTCGTAGATGAGGGCGGGGCTTTGGCCTTCGATGGCCTGACGGACGTCGGTGACCGCGGGCAGGGTCTCGTAGTCCACGGCGATGAGATCCAGGGCGTCCTCCGCGGCGGCCCGGTCCCTGGCCGCGACCGCGCCCACGGGCTCTCCCACGTACCGGACCTTGTCCACCGCGCCGGCGTATTCCGGCACCGGCTTCTCCAGTCCGGCCGCATAGCGGCCGGGCCGGAACGGTCGGGTCTCCTGTTTCAGGTCCTCGGGGGTCACCACCGCGAACACGTCCGGCCGTTGGAGCGCGGCCTCGGCGTCCACCCCCAGGATGCGGGCGTGGGCGTGGGGGCTGCGGAGGAAGACCGCTTGCAGCATGCCGGGCTCGGTGAAGTCGTCCGTATATCGACCCCGCCCAGTCACGTGCCGCGGCCCTTCCTTGCTCCGGGCCGTCCCGCCCACGTGTCTCTTCGAGTCAGCCATCTTTCCGCCGCGCCGCGGCCTCCTTTACGGCGTCCACGATCTGCACGTAGCCGGTGCACATGCACAGGTTCCCCGCCAGCCCTTCGCGGATCTCTTCCTCCGACGGGTCCGGGTTCCGGGTGAGCAGGTAGTGGGCGGCCATGACCATTCCGGGAGTGCAGTAGCCGCACTGGAGGCCGTAGTTCCTGACGAAGGAGTCCTGAACGGGATGCAGCGCGTCGTCCCCGGCCAAGCCCTCGATGGTGGTGACCTCCTTGCCGTTGGCCTGCACGGCAAGCACCAGGCAGGACTTCACCAGCTTGCCGTCCAGCAGGACGGTGCACGCGCCGCATTCGCCGACGACGCAGCCGATGTGGGTCCCGGTGAGGCCGATGGTCTCCCGCAGAAAATAGGACAGGAGCTGGCGGGGCTCCGCTTCCTCCTCGTACAACCTGCCGTTGACGGCCACCCGCACCGTTCGTTTCATGGCGTGTTCATCGTTCCGCGGTATCCCGCCGGCCCGCCCGGCGTTCGATCGTCTTCAGGAAACCCTGAACGATTGTCCCCGTTCGTCCTGAGCGTAGCGAAGCGAAGTACTCCCGTTCATCCTGAGCGTAGCGAAGCGAAGTCGAAGGACGCGCTTTCCCATGGGGAGGGCGCCTCGAGATCGAAGGCGTGCCTTCGCGGCAAACGCGGTTTTATAGCGGGGAGGGCGCGGCCCTGTCAAATCACGCGCGCGCCGCACGTTTCTTCGGCCGCCGCCACACCGCCGCCCGATAACCCAGCAGCGCCGTCAGCACGCCCGCGTAGAGGAGGGGCTCCGTCAAGTCCGCTTTCACCAGCCACAGGAAGTGGACGACTGCGGCGATGGCGCAGGGATAGACGAGGCGATGGAGTTGCTGCCAGCGGCGGCCGCCGAGTCTCCGGATCATGCCGGCGGTGGAGGTGGCGGCCAGCGGCGCCATCAGGAGGAACCCCAGGAAACCCGCGGTGATGTACGGCCGCTTGACCACGTCCTTCACGATGGCCGCGGCGTCGAAGAACTGGTCCAGCGCCACATAGGTGGAGAGGTGCAGGGCCGCGTAGAAGAAGGCGAACAGTCCGAGCATGCGCCGCAGCCTGATGAGGCTCCCGTAGCCGGTGAGCCTCCGCAGGGGCGTGACCGCCAGCGTGAGCAACAGGAACCGCAGCGCCCACTCGCCGGTGGAATGGGTGATAGCCTCCACCGGGTTGGCGCCCAGCCCGCCGGTGAACAGGCCCGCGGCCAGACCCGCGGCGGGCAGCAGGGACAGGACGAAGACGAGCAGCTTGATCCAGATGAACCGTTTCATGCAAGGTTCGGACGCGGGCTTTCACCCTCTCGTGGCGTCTCTTCCCAAGGGAAAGCGCGTCCTTCGACTCCGCTTCGCTACGCTCAGGATGAACGGGGTTCTCCGCTTCGCTACGCTCGGGACGAACGGGGCGATCGTTCTGGGTTCCCTTCAGTACAGCTTCGTCAGGTCCATCCCCTTGTACAGGTGGGCCACCTGCTCCCCGTAGCCGTTGAACATCAGGGTCTTGCGCTTGAAGAAGTCGCCGATGCGCCGCTCTCGCGCCTGGCTCCACCGGGGATGATCGACGGTGGGGTTCACGTTGGCGTAGAAGCCGTACTCGTGGCCGGCCGTCAGGTTCCAGGTGGTGGGCGGCTGCTGCTCCACGAAGCGCAGCTTGACGATGGACTTGATGCTCTTGAAGCCGTATTTCCACGGCGCCACGAGGCGGATGGGAGCGCCGTTCTGGTTGGGGAGCGCCTCGCCGTAGAGCCCCACCGCAAGGATGGCGAGGGGGTTCATGGCCTCGTCCATGCGCAGCCCTTCCACGTACGGCCAGTCCAGGCCTCCGAAGAGTCCGCCGCGCTGCCCGGGCATCTGCTCCGGGTCGTGGAGGGTCACGAACTGGATGTACTTGGCGTTGGCGGTGGGCTCCACCGCCTTGATGAGGCGGCTCAACTCGAACCCGACCCAGGGAATCACCATGGACCATGCCTCCACGCACCGCAGGCGGTAAACGCGCTCCTCCAGGGGCATCTTCAGCAGCTCTTCGATGTCGAAGGTCCTGGGCCTGTTCACCTCGCCTTCGACTTCGACGGTCCACGGCCTGGTCTTGAAGTCCTTGGCGTTCCTGGCCGGGTCGCTCTTGTCCGTGCCGAACTCGTAGAAGTTGTTGTAGCCGGTCACGTCATCGAGCGGGGTCCTGGGCTCGTCCGTGGAGAAGGGACTGTTCCCCGCCGCGGCGAGCTTCGCCGCGGCGTGCGCTTCACCCGCGAGGCCGAGCAGGTCGGGGGCGAGCAGCCCCGCGCCCAGGGCGGTGGCCGCCGCGGAAGCCCGCGCCATGAACTGGCGCCGGTTGAGATAGACCGCCTTGTCCGTGATCTCGCTGCTCCTGATGTCGTCGGGCTTCCTGATCAGCATGAGCGCCCTCCTTGCGTCTCGGGGGATGGTGAGCCGGTTCCCTGGGTCGGCCATGCGCCGCCCGCGGAACAGTTTGGCTTCGGAGGCCGCCTTTGTCAATCGCAATCCCATGGGCAAGCGCGTCCTTCGACTTCGCTTCGCTACGCTCAGGACGAACGGAGTTCTTCGCTACGCCAAGGACGAACGGGGATGATGGTTCAGGGTTTCCTCGCGAGCGTCATGCGGGCGGGGAATGGACCTGCACGACGGATTCTTGTTAGGATGGGGGTCGCAACGCACTCCGACCAGAGACGGGAGAACAGCCCACTGTGGCGCACGGTGCGGGACGGCGAGGACCTGGAGTCGCAACGCACTCCGACCAGAGACGGGAGAACAGCCACCGCGTCCGTCAGCAGCGCCGCCACCATCGCCCGCTGACGGGAGTTCGGCAGGGACGGGAGGAACAGCCACCCCGTCATTCCCGCGAAAGCGGGAATCCGGTTTGAGTCGCACCGCACTTCGATGCCGGGACGGGAGGAACAGGGATGCATGAGAAGATCGTCTATCTGAACGGCAGCTTCGTGCCCGAGAGCGAGGCCAAGGTCTCGGTCCTCGACCACGGCTTCACCGCGGGCGACGGCGTTTACGACGTGACCCGCACCTTCCGGCACAAGCCCTTCCTGCTCGGGGAGCACAACGACCGGCTGTTCCGGTCGTTGAAATACACGAGGATCGACTGCGGCCTCTCCCGGGACGAGATGGAGGCCGCGGTCCTGGAGGTGCTGGAGCGCAACCGGGACCTGCTGGGGCCGGACGACGACTATGCCCTGTGGCAGGTGGTGAGCCGGGGCCCACGCTCGTCCACCGGCGCGCGCGCCCCGGGCCGGGCCACCGTGGTGGTCTTCTGCCTGGACGTGAACTTCGCCGACTTCTGCCACCATTACGTCGAAGGCGTGCCCATCGTGGTCCCGGCCACCCGGCGGATCCCGCCCCAGTGCCTGGAGTCCAAGGCCAAGATCACCAACAAGATGAACCACATCGTCGCCGCCTTCGAAGCCCGGCAGGCGGACCCCGAGGCCATCCCCCTGATGCTGGACCTGGACGGCAACATCGCCGAGAGCAACGCGCACAACTTCTTCGCGGTCATCGACGGCAAGATCTACACGCCGGGCTCCAGGAACGTGCTGGGAGGCGTCACCCGGGGGGCCCTTACGGAGTTGGCGGCAAGGTTGCAGGTGGAGGTGGTGGAAGCCGACCTGACTCCCTACGACTGCTACAACGCCGACGAAGCCTTCCTCACCAGCACCAGTCCCACCATCGTGCCCATCAAGAGCATCAACGGCGTGGCCCCGAGACAGGGAGCGCCGGGCAGCGTGACGGTCCGGTTGCTCAACGCCTGGGCGGAGCTGGTGGGCGTGGACATCGTGGGGCAGGCGCTCGACCATCTCGAAGGCGAGAGGAAGGAGGCGCTGAGCGCCGCATGGAGGGACAGGCAGGCCCGGCTCGGCCTGTAGCCTCGGGAACGCTGCTCCCATGCACGCCGTAACCGGATCGAAGAAACTCTGGACAATTGCTCCCGTTCGTCCTGAGCGTAGCGAAGCGAAGTCGAAGGACGCGCTTGCCCACAGGGAGAGGCGCCTCAGGCCAGGATTGGTCAGAGGTTCCTTGAAGCCTCTTCGGTGTCGAAAGCGGGCTGCTCGAACGTGACCATGCACGCCGCAAGCGGGTGGAAACGCCACATGTACGTCGCGTTCACCGGCTTGGCCGTGGGCGCTGCGGACGTGGTGCCGGGGGTCTCCGGCGGCACCATGGCCTTCGTCATGGGCCTCTACGAAGAGCTCGTGGAGGCCCTCAAGTCCTTCGACGGGCGCATGGCAAGGCGGCTGGCCCGCCTGCGGGTCGCCGAAGCCCTGGCGCCGGTGCCGTGGCCCTTCCTCACGGTGCTGGGCGGCGGCATGGCCGCGGCGGTGCTGACCCTGGCCGAACCCATCGGCTGGCTCCTGGACCACCGCCCGACGCCGCTCTTCGGCTTCTTCTTCGGCCTGGTCTTGGCGAGCATCGTGACCGTGGGCGCGCAGGTGCGGTGGTCCCCGGTGCCGGCCCTCTGCCTCCTGCTGGGTTCGGGCGGCAGCTACCTTCTCGTGGGGCTCGTGCCGCTGACCATGCCCCACGACGTCTCCACGCTCTTCCTGAGCGGCGCCGCGGCCATCACCGCCATGATCCTGCCCGGCGTCTCCGGCTCTTTCGTCCTGCTGGTGCTGGGCCAGTACGAGTTCGTCATCGACGCCGTCCGCCACCGGGACTTCCTCGCCCTCGCCCCCCTGGCCCTGGGCTGCGCCGCGGGCATCCTGGCCTTCGTACGGGTGCTGAGCTGGCTGCTGCGAAGGCGCCGCGAGACCACCATAGCCCTGCTCATCGGCTTCATGGTCGGCTCGCTGCGCCGCATCTGGCCCTTCAAGGCCGACCCCGCGGACCCCGACGCCTCCCTGGGCCAAGTCAACGTCCTCCCCGACCCCGACCCCGCCTTCTGGCTCGCCCTGTCCCTGTGCCTCCTGGGCTTCCTGCTGGTGTACGCCCTGAGCCGCCTGGAACCGGGCCGCTGACGGCGCCGGCCCGGGGTCGGCGCAGAGCGGCCGGCGAGAGGCCCTCGGCAGTGGGCGGCGCGCCCGTCCGTGCCGGTTTGCGGTCCGCGGCAGCGTGATACACGAATGGATGGCAAACGGCGGGGAGGACGCAGCGGCGACCGGCGGTTTCGGGTTCGCGTCAATGGCTGCGCCCCGGCTCCGTGCCCCGGACCGTGAACGGGTTGATTGTCGGCACGCCGAGCCGTTCGAAGTCACGGACGTTGCGGGTGGCCACCGTCAACCGGTGGACAGCGGCTACAGCGGCGACAAGGGCGTCCTGCATCAGCGTGTCTGACTGCCTGTGCATCAACTTGGCCCATTCCCTGAAGGCCGCGGCGTCCACCGCCAATATGTTGTGGGTCGCGAGAATTCCGCTGAGCCAGGTTTCCAGTTCCTCTGCCTTGGACTCGTCCTGCGCGCGGGTGATCTCGATGCCTGCCTGGATTTCGCCGATGGTAACGGCAGACAGGTAGAGTTGTCGGGCCGGCACGTCCCGGATCCAGTCCAGAACCCTTTGGTTCGGATTGCGGCGGCGCAACTCGGAGACGACGTTGGTGTCGAGCAGGTACAAGGGCCTACTCGAACTGCGGGGCCGGGCGTTGGCGAAGTTTGCGCCGCGGCGGCGTCAGGGCGTCGGTACGCGGCTCCGGAGCGAGCAGCAGTTCCTTGAGGTCCGACTTGGCCGCTTTCTCCAATCGGCGCCACTCGCCGATGGGGACCAGCACCGCTGTCTCAATGCCCCGCTTGGTGACGATTTGCGGCCCTTCGACGAGGCTCGTCTCCAGCAGTTCGCTGAACCGGGCCTTGGCGTCCTGCACTTGCCAGATGTTGCCCATACGTCCCTTCCGGTTTCGACTCCCTGATCCTGACTAGGCATAAGACTAGTTTACGTGGAACGAGATTTCAAGCAAGTAGAGATACCGGCGATCCGGTAGTCCCCGCGGTCAATGCACCCGTTCTACACGGATCGACCTCGCCAAGCCCCGCTTGCCACGACCAGGTGGTGGATTTGGACGCCGTCCGGGCTCGTCACGTTCGTTGCAGTCCCAGATACGCTTCGGCGTAGCGTTCGCCGAAGAGGCGGAGCGAGGGGGCGTCGAAGTGCAGGTTGTCGCCCTTGTGGGCGAGGCCCTGCGAGCTCACGCACGCGCAACCGGACAGGGTTTCCGAGGCTTTCCGCAGTTCGGCGTTCACGGTGCGGAAATGGCGGAAGTCGGGGCGTTGCGAAAGGTATTCGCCCAGTTCCCCGACGATCACCGGAAGCGCGGGGTCGTCCAGTTCGGCCCGCAGCGCCTGCGCCATGCCGCGGAACCGGCGGCAGTAGCCGGAGGCGTCGGCCTCGGTGCGCGAGTCCTGCTCTCCCTGGTGCCACAGCACGGCCTTGACGGTCCCGTCCCGGGCGGCTTCCCGGGCCAGGGAGGCGGCCCGTTGGTAGAGGTCCGCTCCCGGAAGCCAGCGTTGCAGCGGGGTCGATCCCACGGCGCACGGCACGAGGCCCACCCGGTCGCAGGCGCCCGCGGCGAGGACCTTACGGGCGAAGCTCATGGCCAGACCCACACCCGCGGTGGGCCGGTCGTCGTGCAGCGGCTCCCGGGCGACGCTCCATCGGTGGTCCCGGAACGCACGGATGCGCTCGTCCCGGATGGCTTCCACGTCTTCGAGAAGCCCCCGTCCGGCCATGTTGGACTGGCCCATCAGGAGGAAGATGTCCATTTCGAGTCATCCCTCCCTCGGAAGGAAACGGAACCTGGGGCCGGCAAACGCCCCGCGGCTTCGAGCGGTCAGAACTCCGCGGAACCGGGCGCGCGGGGGAAGGGGATCACGTCCCGTATGTTTCCCATGCCGGTCATGAACTGTATCAGGCGCTCGAAGCCCAGGCCGAAGCCCGCGTGGGGCGCCGAGCCGTAGCGCCGCAGCTCCAGGTACCACCAGTATTCCTGCGGGTCCAACCCGCATTCCCGGATACGCCGCTCCAGTTGCGCGAGCCGGTGCTCCCGCTGCGAACCGCCGACGATCTCGCCGATCCTGGGCGCCAGCACGTCCATGGCCGCCACGGTCCGCTCGTCGTCGTTGAGGTACATGTAGAACGCCTTGATCTCCTTGGGGTAGTCGATGACGATCACCGGCCGGCGCACGTGTTCCTCCACGAGGTAGCGCTCGTGCTCGCTCTGCAGGGTGACCCCCCAGGACACCGGATACTCGAACGAGCGCCCCGAGCGCCGGAGGATTTCCACCGCCTCGGTGTAGGTCATGCGCTCGAAGGGCAGGTCCACGATGCCCGTGAGGGTCTCGATGACGGTGTCGTCGATGCGCCGGTCGAAGAAGGCCATGTCGTCGGGACAGCTCTCCAGCACGCCCTTGACCAGGTCCTTGAGGAAAGCCTCCGCCAGGTCCATGTTGCCCCGGATGTCGCAGAACGCCATCTCCGGCTCCACCATCCAGAACTCGGCCAGGTGACGGCTGGTGTTGGAGTCCTCCGAGCGGAAGGTCGGCCCGAACGTATAGACGTCGGTGAGGGCCAGGGCGGCGACCTCCGCCTCGAGCTGCCCGGAGACCGTGAGCCGCGCCTCCTTGCCGAAGAAGTCCCGGGAGTAGTCCACGCGGCCGGACCCGGTGCGCGGCGGACTGTCGGGATCCAGCGTCGAGACCCGGAACATCTCGCCGGCCCCTTCGCAGTCGGACAGCGTGATGACGGGCGCGTGGAGGTGGATGAAGCCCCGGTCTTGGAAGAACCGGTGGATGTGGCGCGCCGCGGCGTTCCGCACCCGCATCACCGCGCCGAACGTGTTGGTGCGCATGCGCAGGTGCCCCAGGGTGCGCAGGAACTCGAAGCTGTGGCGCTTCTTCTGGAGCGGGTAGTCGTCGTCCGCGGCCCCCACCACTTCCACGGCCCGGGCCTGTATCTCGTGGCGCTGCCCCTTGCCCGGCGACTCCACCAACGCGCCGGTGACCCGCACGCAGGAGCCGGTGGCGAGCTTCCCGACCTCGGTCTCGTAGTTGGGCAGGCCCGGCGCCGCAACCGCCTGGATGCCGGCCATGCACGACCCGTCGGAGACGTCGAGGAAGGAGACGTTCTTGCTGTGGCGGACCGTGCGCAGCCACCCTTCCACGGTGACGTCCCCGGCCGCCTCGCCCCGGTCCAGTAGATCCTTGATCCGTACCTTTCCCATGGAGTCTGCTCGCGCGGCCTTCCGAGAACTGCGTCCCCGGGACACTCCCCGGCCGGCCTTGATGAGCCCGAAAGTTCGTCCTTCCCGATGGGCTAGAGTGCTGTCCCACAGATGAGCGGTATAATCATGGCTGAAGCTGCGAAAGGAGGTGCTTCGGGATTTCGTGTGGGTTATCACACTCCCTCCCATGCGAGGAAGTCCGATTTCCACCATACTGCCCCCGGTTCGGTATTGCAGGGAACTCCGATCCCCTCACAGCGGAGAATTCCGATCCCCTCCCCCCTTGAGGGGGAGGGTTAGGGAGGGGGGTCTCCGCGCCACCGGACCCATGGGCGCCAGCCCCAACGCACAGACGGCTGAAACGGGTTGGCCGGTCCGTGTAGAGGACTCCTCCCCGCAACCCCGCCGTACCCCCCTCCCTGTCCCTCCCCCTCAAGGGGGGAGGGTACGCTCACCTGTGACACCCTGCTTGCACGTACACCCGTGCACCCCGCCCACACGAAAGCCTGAAGAGCCCGGAAGGAGTCCAGCCATGCCCCCATTTCGTCCACTGGAGGCCATTTTCTCTTATTTCCGGGACAGCACACTAGGCGCCCTCGCGCACCACGGGGTTGCGCAGCGTGCCGATGTCGCTTACCGTGACCTCCACCACGTCGCCGTCCTTCATGTCCTCCGCGGCGCCTTCCGTCCCCATCCAGAGGACGTCGCCGGGGACCAGGGTCAGGTAGCGGCTCATGGCGCTGACGTAATGGGCCACCCCGAAGATGGCGTCCTTCACGTCGTACTCGCCCACGACCCGTTCGTTGAGGGTGACGGTGACGTGCAGGCGGTCGGGGTCGAGGTCGGTGACGATCCACGGGCCCATGGGCTTGAAGGTATCGGTGTTCTTGGCGCGCCAGAGGGTCCGGTCGGACTTCTGCCAGGCGCGCTCGCTCACGTCGTTGCCGATGGTGTAGCCGAACACGTAGTCCAACGCCTCGCGTTCCGGCACGTTGCGGCATTTCCGGCCGATCACAGCCACCAGCTCCCCCTCGTACTGGACCTGCTCGGAAGCGTCCGCGGGGATGACGATGGCGTCTCCCTGGCCGACCAGGGCGTTGACCGCGCGGTACCCCACGTCGGGCTTGCGGGGGAGCGCGGGTTCCTCGCCGCGAAGGGCGGCGGCATGGGTCGCGTGCTCGCGGTAGTTGACCCCCGCGGCGTAGAACGTGGGTGGGACCACCGGAGGCAGCAGCTTGACGGCGCCGAGACCGTGGGTCTCTCCGGTGACCCGGTAGTTGTCGAACGGGCTGCCCTCGACCACGGCGACCTCGTCCCGGTGGTCGATGATGCCGAAACCGGTCCGGTGGTCCTTCCGAAACCTGCACCACCTCATTCAGGCGCCTCCTTCTCGAACCTCCGTGCCTCTCCCTCGAAGATCGGGTCCCTTCCCGCTACCTGTCCCGAAGGAAGAGTCCGTTCTGTACCGGGCAAGGGCGGACCTTACCCCGCCTGCCACGGCTCCATGAAGTCCCGCACCCGGGTCGGCTCCAGCGCCTCCCGGGACGCGCACGTCCGCAGGATACTCTCGCACGCGGCTTCCGGCAGCCGCGCCCGCAAGTGCCGCTCGAACTTGTCCCGCAGCAACGGCGTCCCCTCCCGCCGCCGCCGGCGGTGGCCGACGGGGTAGGGGACTTCCACCCGGGGCGTGGAAGACCCGTCGCGGAAGAAGACCTGGACGGCGTTGGCGATGGCCCGCTTGCCGGGGTCGAAGTAGTCCACGGTGAAGCGCGGGTTCTCCCGGACCTCCATCCTTTCCCGCAGGGCGTCCACCCGCGGGTCCGCGGCCGCCTCGTCATCGTAGTCTCGAGCCGTGAGCCTGCCGTGGATGAGCGGTATGGCCACCATGTACTGGATGCAGTGGTCCCGGTCCGCGGGGTTGTCCAGGGGTCCGGTCTTGTGGATGATCCGTACGCCCGCCTCCTGGGTCTCGACGACGACGCGGCGGACGTCCCCGAGCCGGTCCTTCACCGCTTCGTGCAGTTGCAGCGCGGCCTCCACCGCGGTCTGGGCGTGGAACTCCGCGGGAAACGAGACCTTGAACAGCACGTTCTCCATGACGTAGCTGCCGTAGGGTTGCGTGAAGGAAAAGGGGCGGCCCTCGAACAGCACGTCGTAATAGCCCCAACCCCTGGCCGACAGGGCGGAGGGGTAGCCCATCTCCCCCCGGAGCGCCATCAACGCCAAGCGCACGGCGCGGCTGGCGGCGTCGCCCGCGGCCCAGCCCTTGCGGGATCCGGTGTTGGGCGCGTGACGGTAGGTCCTGAGCGCACCCCCGTCGATCCAGGCGTTGGAGAGGGCGTTGACCACCTGTTCCCGGGAACCTCCCAGCATGGCCGCGGCCACCGCGGTGCTGGCCACCCGCACCAGCAGCACGTGGTCCAGTCCCACGCGGTTGAAACTGTTCTCCAGCGCGATGACCCCCTGGATCTCGTGGGCCTCGATCATCCTCGTCAATACGTCCCCCATGGTGACCACCGGCCCCCCGGTCTCCTCGGAGCGCCGGTCCAGGTAGTCCGCCACCGCCAGGATGGCGCCCAGGTTGTCCGAAGGGTGGCCCCATTCGGCCGCCAGGAAGGTGTCGTTGAAGTCCAGCCAGCGGATCATGGCGCCGATGTCGAACGCGGCCTGGACGGGGTCCAGTTCGTAGGGGGTGCCGGGCACGCGGGCGCCCCCGGCCAGGATGGCCCCGGGCACCACCGGCCCCAGCAGCCGGGTGCAGGCGGGGAAGTCCAGGGCCGCCAGAGCGCAGCCCAGGCTGTCCATCAGGCACAGGCGCGCGGTCTCCCGGGCCTCGTCGGTGAAGCGGGCGTCGGCCAGGACGTAGGCCGCGATGTCGGAGAGCACGGCGTCGGGTTCGGGCCGCCGGGCTTCGCGGACGGAAGGGAGGTCGGTCATGGGCCGGGTTCTTTCGGGTGGGCGCTATCCCTTGGAGAAGAGGGCGTCCAGTTTCCGCTCGTAGTCATGGTAGCGGAGCACATCGTAGAGTTGCTCGCGGGTCTGCATCCGGTCCGTCAGGCCGCGCTGGGTGCCCTCTTCGCGGATGGCGCGATAGACTTCGACCGCGGCCTGGCTCATGGCGCGGAAGGCCGACAGGGGATAGAGCGCCAGCCCCACGCCGCAGCCACGCAGTTCCTCCACGGAGAAGAGCGGCGTGCGCCCGAACTCGGTGAGGTTGGCCAGCACCGGCGCGTCCGCGGCGCCGCAGAAGGCGCGGTAGTCCTCCAGAGTTCGGAGCGCCTCCGGGAAGACCATGTCGGCCCCGGCCTCCACGTAGCGGCGCACCCGCTCCAGCGCCGCGTCCATCCCCTCGCCGGCCAGCGCGTCGGTGCGGGCCATGACCACGAACTGCCGGTCCGTCCGGGCGTCCACCGCGGCCTTGATGCGGTCCACCATCTCGTCTCCGGGGACGAGCTGCTTGTTGGGCCGGTGGCCGCACCGCTTGGCCTGGGCCTGGTCTTCGATGTGCAGGGCCGCGGCCCCGGCCCGTATCATCTCCTTCACCGTACGGGCGATGTGGAAGGCCGTGCCCCACCCGGTGTCCGCGTCCACCAGCAGGGGCAGGGAAGTGGCCCCGGTGATGCGCCGCACGTCTTCGAGCACGTCGTTGAGCGTGGTGATGCCCAGGTCCGGCTGTGCGAACGACGCGTTGGCCACCCCCGCCCCGGACAGGTACAGCGCGCGGAACCCCTGCCGCTCCGCCAGCAGGGCGCAGTAGGCGTTGACGGTCCCGACCACCTGGAGCGGGCGTTCGTCCTCCACCGCCTGACGGAACCGCGCCCCGGCCGACCTGTGCTCCTCCATGCCCGTACCCCCGTTGGCTCCCGAGTCGCAGCAACGACTATCCGAACCGGCATGGCGTGTCAACGTCGGTCCGCGCCGCCTCCCGGCGGTCGAGGACCGCGCGCATCAGAAATAGCCCAGGTCCAGGGCGTCCAGCCGGTCCAGGTGGCTCACGTCGCCCCAGGTCTCCAGGCTCCAGGCGCCGGACCGGTGCTGGAAGAGGTTGACGCTGGCGTTCTTGAAGGCAAAGCGTCGGGGGGCGTCCAGGGGGATGGCGAGGGTGTGGCGGAACAGCGCGCTCAGGACGCCGCCGTGGGTGACCGCCATGATGACCTCCCCTGCGTGCCGCCGGGCCAGTTCGTCCAGGCAGAGGATGTTCCGCGCGGTCTGGTCCCGGAAGCTCTCCCCACCGGGCACGGCGTAATCGGCGCCGTTGTTGCGGTGCTCGTCGTACTCCCGGGGATAGCGTTCCCGGATCTCGTCGCCGCTGAGACCCTGGAAGACTCCCAGGTGCCTTTCGCGCAGGCGCCTGTCCGGGATGACCGGGTGGCCGGTTCGCGCCGCGATGATCCGGGCGGTCTCGAACGCGCGGCCGAGGTCGCTGCTGTAGATGGCGGTGCAGCTTTCCGGGGTAAACCGTCCCGCCAGGGCTTCCGCCTGCGCTCGTCCCTTGGCGGTGAGGGCGCTGTCCAGGTGGCCCTGACGCCGGCCCTCGATGTTCCACTGGGTCTCCCCGTGCCGCACGACGATGACGTGGGTGGCCTCCATCCGGCCCATCCTAGCCAATGGACCCTGAAAATGCCATACGGTTTTCCGCGCTCCCGGCGCAGGGCCGGGCCGGCGGCCGCTACGAGGCGGGCATGGGCGCCGCGGGTCAGGGGGCGGCGAAGGGAGGCGAGGCGCGCGTCGAAGCGAACGACGCGGAAATGCTGGCGTCCCCGACGGGATTTGAACCCGTGTTGCCGGCGTGAAAGGCCGATGTCCTGGGCCAGGCTAGACGACGGGGACCGCTACCATCAACACGGTTAGCAGAAAACCGGGACGTTGGAAACCCGGGGCGCGCCGTGGGTCTCGCGCTCCGCCGGATCCACGAGAGGGACGCCAAGCGTCGCGGCGGCGTTGGGTGGTGAGCCGTGCCGGGATCGAACCGGCGACCCTCTGCTTAAAAGGCAGATGCTCTACCTGCTGAGCTAACGGCTCATCTCCACGAGTGGCCCGCGCCCGCGGTCCGACGAGGCCCACGCTCCAATGTAACAGACTCTCCGTTCCCGGCAAGCCGCGCGAGGCTTCCGCGGGCCCCGTCGAGGGGCCGCGTTCCTCGCTACGACTTGCCCGATCTGGTACAGATGGCCCTTTCCGCGCCGGGAGGCGCGGTGCGCCCGCGGGTTCCGGCTTCGAGGGCAGGGGACGAAAGACGAGAAGGGAGGGCCGGCCATGCTGCTGATCGCCGATCCGGACGTGAAAGAGGTGCTGCGCACGGAGGACATCATCGACCACATGGAGCGCGCCTTTGCGGAAGAGGCCAGGGGCGTCGCGGTCAACCGGCCGCGCACCCGGTACAAGGTGCCGCCGGACAGGGATTCCGACGGCTACATGGCGAACATCATCCCCGGCGCGGTCCCGAGCTCGGGCGTGGCCGCGCTCCGGTACGACTCCATCGTGGTCAGGGAGCGGGTGGTGGAAGGGCTCAAGAGGATGGACTTCCCCTATCCCGCGCGGCGGAGTTGGGGGTTCGTGCTCCTGTTCGACCTGGAGAGCGCCGAGCCGCTGGCCATCATACACGACTTCAGCCTTTCCGCCATGCGGGTGGGGGCCACCACCGGCGTAGCCGTCCGGTCCCTGTCCAGGGAGGACAGCCGGGTGGTGGGGCTGTTCGGGTCGGGCAACGAAGCCGAGCAGAACCTTGCCGCCATCTGCGCCGTGCGCCAAGTGAGGGAGGCGCGCGTCTTCAGCGTCACCCGGGAGCACCGGGAGAGGTTCGCCCGGGAGATGACGGGCAAGCTCGACGTCCAGGTCCGCCCGGTGGACAACGCCAGGGCGGTGGTGGAAGGGGCGGACATCGTCATGTGCGCCACCAACGCGAGCCGTCCGGTCTTCGACGGGGACTGGCTCGCGCCCGGTCAGTTCGTGACCACCATCGTCAACAGCGACGGCGTGCACCGCCGTACGGAGGCAGACGAAACCACTTTCACGCGGGCCGACCTGATCGTCATCAACAACCGGGAGACGGCGCTCCACAACCAGCAGAGGGAGATGCTCGACCTGATCGACCAGGGAAGGATCGGTTGGGACCGGATCTGCGAACTGGGCGAGGTCCTGGTCGGCGGGAATCCGGGACGGAAGAGCGACCGGGACCTCATCTACTACAAGAGCAACACCGGCGTCGGCATACAGTTCGCGGCCGCGGGGGCCGTCATCTACGAAGCCTGCAAGGAGAAGGGGTTGGGCCGCGAGTTGCCGACCTCGTGGTTCGGCGCCGACGTGGGCGAATGGCTGGACAAGGGCTTCATGCCGTCTCCGTGAGCCGGAGGCGGTCTTCAGCCCCCCTCCGGTTCCGGGCCCTGCAGGTGGGCCAGGATCTTCCGGGTGGAGAGGGAACGGTTGAGGGTATAGAAGTGGATGCCCGGGGCGCCGCCCCGGAGCAGCGCCCGGCACTGCCGCACGGCGTGCTCGATGCCCACCTCGATGACCGCGTCGGGGTCGCCGGCCGCGGCCTCGAGCCGGGCCAGCAGCGCCTGGGGGATGGCGGCGCCGCACATCCGGGTGAAGCGCTTGATCTGGGCGATGTTCGTCACCGGCATCACCCCGGGGATGATGGGCACGCGGATCCCTTCCGTACGCGCGCGCGTTGCGAAGTCGAAGTAGTCGCGCTCGTCGAAGAAGAGTTGGGTGACCACGAAGTCGCAGCCTGCGTCGGTCTTTCGCCTGAGGTTGCGCAGGTCTTCCTCCCGGCTCGGGGCTTCGGGGTGCGTTTCGGGATAGCCCGCGCCGCCGATGCAGAAGTCCTTCCTCCGTCGAATGAACGCGACCAGTTGGTCTGCGTGGGAGAAACCTTCGGCATGGGGGACGAAGGCGCAGTCTCCCCGGGGCGGGTCGCCTCGCAGGGCCATGACGTTCTCGATGCCGGCGTCCTCGTATTCGTCCAGGAGTTCGCCGATCTCTTCCCGGCTGTGGCCCACGCAGGTGATATGGGCCATGGCTTCGATGCCGGTCTCCCGCTTGATCCTCCGGGTGATGGCGACGGTGTTCGCCCGGGTGCTGCCGCCCGCTCCGTAAGTCACCGAGACGAAGGCCGGGCCCAGGGCCTTGAGGTTGGACACGGTGTCGAACAGCGCCTCGACGCCGCGGTCGTCCCTGGGCGGGAAGAACTCGAAGGAGAACAGCGGACGCGGGTCGCCGAACCGTTCCCGGATCTTCATGCGCCGCGCTCTCCCCGGGCGTCCCGCAGCGAGCGCCACACCCGCTCGGGCGTGAGGGGAAGGTCGCAGATCTGCACCCCGGCAGCCCGGGCCAGCGCGCCGGTAATGGCCGGGGCCACCGAGAAGATGCCGCCTTCCCCCATGCCCCGGCTGCCGTAGGGGCCCAGGCCGTCGCCGTTCTCCACCAGCACCGTGTGGAAGCCCCGGGGCATGTCCGAGAACGACGGGACGCGGTAGTCCACGAGGGTCGCGTTGACGAGCTGCCCGCCTTCGTGGACCATCTGCTCGAACAGGGAATGGCCGATGCCCATCATGGCGGCGCCTTCCTCCTGTCCCTCGCACTGGATGGGGTTGATGGCCTTGCCCACGTCGGCCACCGACAGGTAGTCGGCCACGGAGACAGCCCCGGTGTCGCGGTCGATGTCCAACTCCACCGCGCCCATGCCCACCTCCCACACCACCGGCAGGACGTCCTCGACGATCTCCGGTCCCACCGTCCCGACGCCGATGAGCTCGCCCGCGGGGGCGCCGAAGCGTTTCTCCAGCGCCTCGGCGAACGACATCCTGGCTTCGCCGCAGACCAGCGCGCCGTCCACCAGCCGGACCTGGCCGGGACGCGCGCGGTAAACCCCGGCGCCGATCTTCAGGAGCTGGCGCTTCACGTCCCGGGCCGCGGCCTGCACCGCCCGGCCCATGAGCGTGGTGGAGCGGCTGGAGCCGGTGGAGCGGTCGTAGGGCGTGACCGCGGTGTCCGCCCCGGACGTGCGGATGCGGTCCAGCGGCAGTTGCAGCTCCTCCCCCACGAGCTGGGAGAGCACGGTGCGGACTCCCTGTCCCATCTCGGTGCTGCCGGCCATGATGGCCGCGGCCCCGTCCGCCTGGAGCCGCACCATGGCCACGGTGATGGGCTGGCCGCCGGCGTTGGTCATGCCGCAGGCCAGCCCCACCGGCGCGCCGGCCTCTGCCGAACGCTGCTTCCATCGGCTGGCGGCCACCAGACGCTGCAACGTCCCGGCCAAGTCCACGTCCAGGGGCCGCAGCCCGGGACGCAGCACCTCGCCCCGTCCGAGCAGGTTCCCGAGGCGAAGCTCCGCGGGGTCCATGCCGAGACTCGCCGCGATCATGTTCATCTGGCTCTCGCCGGCGAAGATGGACTGGGGGCCGCCGATGGAACGGAAGGAGCCGGCTCCCCCGGTGTGGGTGTACACCGCGTAGGCGTCCGTGCGGATGTGGGGGATGCGGTAGGGCCCGAGGATGCGGGTGGCGGCCCGGGCCGCCACCTGGGGGCCGTTGTCCATGTACGCGCCCGTGTCCAGGTGGATCTCCGCCTCGCGCGCCATGATCGCGCCGTCCTGCGTCACCCCGGTCTTCAGACGGATGGCGGCGCTGTGCCGCCGCACCGTGACCATGGCCTCCGGCGCCGACAGGCACACGCGCACGGGGCGGCCCACCTTGCGCGAGGCCGCCACCGCCAGGGGCTCGATCTTGGCGTAGGACTTGCCGCCGAAGCCGCCGCCGAGATAGGGGACCTGGAGGCTGACCTTGCTGGCGGGGAACCCGAAGATGCGCGCCAGGTCCGCCTGGACCAGGAACGGATGCTGCGCGGACGACCACAGCCGGATGCCGTCGTCCCGGTAGTCGGCGATGACCCCGTGGGGCTCCATGGAGTAGTGGTAGATCATCGGGAAGGTGAAGCGGTGCTCGAACACGCGGTCCGACCGGGCGAAGCCCGCGGCGACGTCGCCGCGCTCCACGTGCTCGTGGCCGCAGACGTTGCCGCTCCGGTCCGGGTGCACCAGCGGCGCATCCGGGGCCAGCGCCTGGTCCAGGGTGACCGCCGCGGGCAACTCGCGATAGGCCACGACCACCGCGGCCGCCGCCAGCTCCGCGGTCAGCGGGTCCTCGGCCGCCGCCACCGCCACCGGCTCGCCCGCGTAACGGACCCGTTCCAGTGCGATGAGCGGACGGCCGCTGAAGCGGGGATCCACGTCGGCCACGTCCCGGCCGGTGAGCACGCCGGCGACTCCGGGCAGCTTCTCCGCGGCCGCGGTGTCCACCTCCTCGATCAGCGCGTGGGGGTGGTGGCTGCGCAGGACGTGGCCGTACAGCATGCCCGGGACCTCCAGGTCCCCGGTGTACCTGGCCCGGCCCGTCACCTTGTCGAAGCCATCGACCCTGCGGGTGTTGGCGCCCACGAACTTGAGCTCACGATCTGCCATGACGATGCCTTTTCATCGGGCCGCGGGGTCGGACCGCGGACCCGCGGGTGGTTGCGCGAGGCTGCGCGGGACGGCGTCGGAGGCGCGAAGCCGGGACTCTCCGGCCTCGCGCCCTCAGAAGCCGTACAGGGCCCGGGGGTTGTCGTCCAGGATCCTGGCCACCGAAGCGGGACTCACCTTGCCGTCGTCCCTGAGCTTCTGCAGCGCCTCGATCTCGCTGGACGTGTCGTGGTGTCCGTAGTCCGTGCCGATGACGATGGTTTCGTCCCCGGTGTACTCCAGGACGTAGTCCAGGTCGTCGTCGGTCTGGCACGCCACGAAGATGCGGCTGTCCTTGAGGAAGCTGCGGGACAGCGTGACCCCGCGCTTCTGCCGGAAGCGTTTGGCGAGGTCGTGGAACACGTAGGGGACCCACTGGGCGCTGACCTCGATGAAGCCGATCCGCAGTTTGGGGAACCGCTCCGGGACCCGGTCCCAGACCACCGAGTGGAAGGCGCCGACCACGGCGAGCTTGAACTTGTTGAAACCGGGCTCGTCGAAGAACAGGTCGTGCTGCGTGAAGCTGCCGGTGGCCGAGTGCACGCACAGGGGCACGTCGGCTTCGCCCAGAGCTTCGTACAGCGGGGCGAAGTAGGGGTCGCTGAGACGCCGGTCGCCGATGAGTCCGGGGACGAACACGCCGCAGGCGCCGTACCGGAGCATCTCGTCCAACTCCTTCAGCGCCTCGTCCATGCTCCGCAGCGGCAGCACCGCGGTCCACCGGAGGCGCTCCCGCCCCTCCTTCCAGATGTCGCACAACCAGCGGTTGTAGCTCTTGAACAGGGCGATCTCGACCTCGGGCTTGTCCGTGACCGGGCGCAGGAAGATGGTGGGGTAGAGCACCTGCATGGACACGCCCATCTCGTCCATGTGCCGCAGGCGGGAGGCCACGTCGGACATCTCCCGGGACTCTTCCGGGGTGTCCCGACCCACGTTGTCCGATTTGGCGTGGAGCCGCCCGTCCACCAGCCAGTACTCGCCGGCGCCTCCCGAGTCGGTCCGGGAGGTCACGACCTGCGGACGGAACGCCTTCTCCGCCCCTTCCATGTACTCCCAGGTCCGGTGGGTCTCCAGTACGTGTGCGTCTGCATCGATGACCGCCATGAATGAACCTCCAGCGTAACGTCAGGTCGTTTCCGGGACCTCCGACGACTCCAGCAGCGCGGTGACCTCGCCGAGTCCGCGGATGTGGATGACGCCGCCGCGGCGGGCGCCGCCGCCCCGGCGCAACAGCACGGGTCGGACTCCCGCCCGCAGCGCCCCTTCGACGTCGGTCTCCGGGCTGTCGCCCACGTGCATGGCCTCGTCCGGCGCGATGCCGTGCCGTTCCAGGGCCAGACGGAAGATCCCTGCGGACGGCTTGGCGAAACCCGCGCTGGCCGAGAGGAACACCGAGTCGAAACAGTCCGAGACGCCCAGCCCGCGGATGATCCCGAGCACGCGCGAGTCGAAGTTGGAGATCATGGAGAGGATCAGTCCGCGCCGCTTGAGCGCCTCGAGGGTCGCCCGGGCGTCGTCGCAGAGCGCCCAGGAGTCGGTTCGGGCAAAGTAGGCGAAGAGCTCGTCGAAGTAGTCGTCGAAACGGGGGAAGGGCCCCGTCGGCTCGAACATGCGCCGCACCACCTCGCGCCACCAGCCCCGTTCCAGGGTCTCCAGGCGTTGGCCGTGGGGTTCGGGAAACGCCAGGGGCGGCGCGGTGGCGAAGCAGTGGCGGAAACGGCGTGAGACTTGCTCGAAGGAGACGCTCTTGCCGTATCGCTGCGCCATCTCCGCATAGGTGGCCGCAACCGGTCTGACGGAATCGAACAGGGTTCCCGCGGCGTCGAAGAACACCGCCTTGGGCATGGCGACCGGACCGGGGGGCATGGGTTTTCGCGTCTTTCCGGAGTATTCGCTATAATCCAGGGGATGGTTCGACCTCATTATGGACCCATGGAGCGGACTTTGTCCAGCGGCCCGCGGTTCCGGGGGAAGCGGCGTTGAGCGCTCCGGCGTTGGCGGAGGAGTTGCTCGCGGCCGAAGGAGCGGCCCGGGAGGCGGGCGACATCATCGCGCGGTTCTACCGCGGGCGCTACCGGGTGGAGCGGAAGTCCGACGGCGACCCGGTGACCACGGCCGACCTGATGGCCAACCGGGCCATCCGCGAGACCCTCGCGGCGCGCTTCCCGGAGGACGGGTGGCTTTCGGAGGAAGACGCGGACGACGCCGGGAGACTCTCCCGGGAGCGTGTCTGGATCGTGGACCCGCTGGACGGCACCCGGGAGTTCATCCGGGGGATCCCCGAATTCTGCGTCTCCATCGCGCTTGCGCAGCACGGCGCTCCCGTGTTGGGGGTGATCTACCACCCCATCCTGTCGGAGCTCTTCAGCGCCGTCCGGGGCGACGGCGCCCGGCTGAACGGCGAGCCGTTGCGGCCGGCCCCCGACGGAGACCGCGAGCGTCCGCTCCTGCTCGTGAGCCGGTCCGAACCGCGCCGGCGGCTTGCGGACCTGGACGGGGAGTTCGTCCTCCGGCCCATGGGCAGCATCGCGTACCGCATGGCTCTGGTGGCCAAAGGGCGGGCGGACGCCGCGGTGACGTTCCGCCGGGTCAACGAATGGGACGTGTGCGCCGGCGTGGCCTTGGTCGAGGGCGCGGGCGGGTGGGCCGCGGACGGGCGCGGGGAGCGGCCGGCTTTCAACCGGCCGGAGCCGGCGCTGGACCGGCTCGTGGCCGCGGGCGAAGGGTCCCACGCCAAGGTCCGGGCGCTGCTGGCCCGGTCGCCGGCGCCGTAGGGTTTCGGGAAGATGGCGCACTGTGTCTATTGCGGCGAACGGGCCGGCCTGTGGGCGCGGAGTTGCCGGGACTGCCGGCAACTGGAGGAGAAGGCCCGGCTCCATGCGGGGCAGGCGGGCTTCAGCGAACTCCTGGACCGGCTGGAGGAGACCGGGGTCCGACCCGAGAAGATCATGCGGTTCCTCAAGGCCGACCCTGACGGCCGCGGCAGCGTGCGGGACCGTTTGACCGCGGACATGACCAACGAGCTGTTGAAGGTCATGGGCATCAACGAGCGGCAGACGCCGGGCGACGTGGAACGCATCCGGAAGAGCGGCGAAAAAGCCTCGGGCCCCAAGTGACGCCCCCGGCCCGGGATACTTCCGACGCGCGGCCGCATTCCACCGCATGGAACTGACGCTCTCCCTGTCCGTCCTTTTCCTGGGCGCGTACCTCGCGGCGCTGGCCGTGCGCAGGCTGCGTTTCCGGCGCGACCGCAGGCGCATGGCACGGGAGGCGCGTTCCGGCGGCAAGGTCGTGGCCGGGGTGGAAGATCTGCCTTCGGGCCGGGTGAAGAAGTTCCGGCTCATCTGCGGGAAGTACCGGATCGACTGTTTCGTGGTCAACCACCGCGGCGAGTTCCGAGCCTACGTCAACAGTTGCCGCCATATGACGACGCCGCTGGACTTCGTCCGCTACCGCTTCTTCACCGAGGACGGCAGGCATCTGGTGTGCGCCACCCACGGCGCCCTCTACGAGCCGGACACGGGCCTGTGCGTGGACGGTCCTTGCAGGGGCCTTTCGCTGCACGGGTTGCCCGTGGTTGTGGAGCGAGGCGAGATCATTGTACGTTGCCCGGCAGGGGACCTGTCGTTCCTGAGGGAGATGGCGGACTGACCGCGGGGTGCGGGTCGGAGGCGGAAACAAGGCCACTGGCGAAAGGAGCCGGACGAACTCCATGCCGCGGCGTCCCACGGGCAAGAAGATCGGGCGCAGGGAGGACTTCCCCGACGGCAGCAGCCGGAAGTTCACGCTCCGCTGCCGCGGGGCAAGCGTGGAAGGGTTCGCGTTCGGCTTCCGGGGGCGGCTGTTCGCCTACGTGAACCGCTGCCGCCACGTGCCGCTGCCCATGGACTGGGTGGACAACCGGTTCTTCACCGAGGACGAACGCTACCTCTTGTGCGCCAACCACGGCGCCCTCTACGAGCCCGCCACCGGCGAGTGCCTCTGGGGGCCGTGCGCCGGGGCATGGCTGCGGAAGATCCCCCTGCGGGTGGAGGCGGGCGCGGTGCGGGCGTTCTGTCCCGAAGACGACTGACGGGAGGTAACGGCAAAGTGGCTGACTGCCTGTTCTGCGGCATCGTCCGCGGGGAAGTCCCCGCGGACGTGGTCTATCGCGACGAATGGGTGCTCGCCTTCAGGGACATCGACCCCAAGGCGCCGGTGCACCTCCTGATCATCCCGCAAAAGCACGTGGCCAGCGTCATGGAGCTGGAGCCGGAAGACGGCGAGGCCATGGGCCGCGCCATGCTCGCGGCCCGGCGGCTCGCCGGCGAGAACGGCCTGTCCGAACGCGGGTTCCGCATCGCGGTGAACTGCGGGCCCGACGCCGCCCAGAGCGTCCACCACGTCCATCTCCACCTCCTCGGCGGCAGGGCCCTGGGTTGGCCGCCCGGGTGACGGCGGACGCCGTTCCCGGCCTGCGGCAAAGGTTCCGTCGGACCGGAGCGTCCGGCCCGGCGCGGGCAAGGCCCTGGCCGGATGCTCCTCGGGAAAGGACGAGCGAAGACATGATCCACGCGACGCAGCTTCGGACCGGGATGGTCATCCTCTACGAGGGCGAGCCCTACCGGGTGACGGCGGTCAGGCACCTCACCCCCGGGAAGGGCCACGGCTTCATGCAGACGAAGCTCAAGAGCTTGCGCACCGGGGTGGGCGCCGAGCACAAGTTCCGCTCCGAGGACCGGGTCGATCGGGCGACGCTGGAAAGCCGCGAGATGCAGTACCTCTATGCGGAGGGCGACCGCCACACCTTCATGGACACCGGGAGCTACGAGCAGACCGAGCTCTCGTCCGAAGAGGTGGGCGGCGTGCTGCCGTACCTCCTGCCCACGAACGTGGTGAACGTCGAGATGTTCGAGGGCAGCCCCGTGGGGGTGAGCTTCGCCTCGGCCGTGGAGCTGGAGGTAGTGGAGACGGAACCCTCCATGAAGGGCGCCACCGCCTCGGCGTCTTACAAGCCCGCCAGGCTGGAGACCGGCGTGACCGTCCAGGTGCCGCCGTTCATCCAGGTGGGCGACCGGATTCGGGTGGATCCGTCAGAAGGAAAATATATCGAGCGGGCGAAATAGCCGCGACCGCTTCCCAGACTTTCGCCACCGCCTCCCGGAGGTCGGGGAGGGCGCCGTCGTTCTCGATGACGAAGTCGGCCAACCGCCGCTTCTCCGACAGGGGCATCTGCGCTTCCAGGTGCCTTTCGATGTCGGCGTCCCCGAGTCGGTCCCGTTGGCGCAGCCGCTGCTCCTGGGTCGCCCGCGCACAGGCCACCAGTATGACCGGACGGAGCCAGTGGTGGATCTTCGCCTCGAACAGGAGCGGCGCGTCATAGACCACGAACTCGGCGTCCCGGGAGCGCTCGACGATGCGCTTCCTCGCCAGGGCGCGGATCCTGGGATGGGTGATGGCCTCCAGTCGCTTGCGGCTTGCCGGGTCCCGGAACACCCTTCGGCGCAGGTAGGCGCGGTCCAGGGTCTCGTCCGGCCGGAGGGCGCCGCGGCCGAACCACGCGACGATCTCGCGCCAGGCGTCCCGACCCGGCTCGACCACCTCCCGGGCCAGTCGGTCGGCATCGACGACGGCGGCCCGGTCGCCGAGTATGGCGGAGACCGTGCTCTTTCCGGTGGCGATCCCTCCGGTCAGGCCGATTACCTTTGCCATGTGGCCGCTCGTGGAAACGACGGTTGCGGGAGGCCGATCGCATCAACCGGACCGGCAGGCTTGCAGTACGAACGCGGAGGCATCAGAATGGGACGCGCGAGCCGCGAGCCGGCGCGCCCGGAGGCCGCACACGGGTCTCCTCGTAGCAACTTTCCGTTTCGCCATCAACCGGACCGAGGGGGCGGATGAATCCCATGGAAGTGCCGTTGCTGGACCTGAAGCCCCAGTACGAAACCATCCGGGACGAGGTCCGGGATGCGGTCCTGAGGGTGTGCGCGTCCCAGCGGTTCATCCTGGGGCCGGAGGTGGAGGAGCTGGAAGCGGCCATCGCCGCCCATGCCGGGGCGCGGTTCGCCGTCGGCGTCTCCTCCGGCACCGATGCGCTGCTGGCGTCGTTGATGGCGCTGGAGGCGGGCCCCGGCCACGAGGTGGTCGTACCGGCGTATTCGTTCGTCGCCACCGCGGGCGTGGTTGCGCGGGTGGGGGCGCGCCCGGTCTTCGTCGATATCGAACCGGAGACGTTCCACATGGACCCCCAAGCCGCGGCCGCCCGCATGGGCCCCCGCACCCGCGCCGTGATCCCGGTCCATCTCTTCGGGCGCAGCATGGACCTGGACCCGGTGCTGGAACTGGCCGGCCCGCGGCGGGCGGCGGTGGTCGAGGACGCCGCCCAGTCCTTCGGCGCCGCGGACGCCAAGGGCCGGAGCGCGGGCGCGGTGGGGGCCGCAGGCTGCTTCTCCTTCTATCCCAGCAAGAACCTGGGCGCCTTCGGCGACGGCGGGATGGTGGTCACCGACGACGAGGAGACGGCCCGGCGCGTCCGTCTGCTGCGGGTGCACGGGGAAGCGCCCAAGTACCATCACCGGCTCATGGGAGGGAACTTCCGTCTGGACAGCCTCCAGGCCGCGGTCCTCCGGGTGAAGCTGAAGTACGTCCGGAAATGGACCGAGGCCCGGCGCGAGAAGGCGCGGCAGTACAGGGAGCTGCTCGCGCCGGTGGCGTCGGAGGACGGGCTCGTCCTGCCGCGGGACTGCCCGGGCCACGTGTACAACCAGTTCGTCATCCGCTCGCCGGAGCGGGACCGCCTGCGCTCCTTTCTCCGGGAACACGGGGTGGCGACGGAGGTCTATTATCCGGCGCCCCTGCACCTGCAGGACTGCTTCCGGTACCTGGGCCATGGCCCGGGGGACTTCCCGCACGCGGAAGAGGCGGCCCGGAGCTCCCTGGCCCTGCCCATCTATCCAGAGATGACGCGGTCGCAACAGGAGTATGTGTGCGACCGCATCCGCCGGTTCCGCAGGCGCTGAGGGGTCGTGCTCCACGGGCGCCGCGGCGCGCGAGGGGCACGGCGCAACGCCTTTGTGCTATAATGCCTCCATGATCCACCGAAGCCTCGCCGACCTGTTCCTCTCGCAGGCGGACGCACGGCGGGACCGCGTCCTGTACCGTTTCTGGCGGGACGGCGCGTGGCGCAGCCAGACCTGGGCGGAAGCGGCCGCGCAGGTCGAGAGCATGGCCCTGGGACTGGTCGCCGCGGGGGTGCGGAAGGGCGACCGTGTGGCCCTGTACGCCGCCAACCGCGTGGAGTGGTGCCTGCTCGACTGGGCGAACATCTGCATCGGCGCCCTCACCGTCCCTCTCTATGCTTCCAGCACCCCGGCCCAGGTCTCCTACGTCGTGGAGCATTCGGGGGCGTCGGTCCTTGTGGCGGACTCCCGGGCGAACCTGGAGAAGCTCGACGCCTCGGCGGCGGCCCTGGCCTCGGTGAAGACCGCGGTGCTCCTGGACCCGGACGACGCGCCGCGGGGCTCCGACCGGGAGCGGGAGGCGGTCTCCCTGGAGCGGTTGCAGGAGATGGGGCGGGACTACGGCCGGGAGCGCCCCGGCGTCTTCCGGGAGCTGGCCGGGGCGTTGACGCCCGAGGACGACCTCACCATCATCTACACCTCGGGCACCACCGGGGAGCCCAAGGGCGTCCTCACCACCCACGGACACTACCTGTTCACCATCGCGTCGTCCCTGGCCGCCATGCCCGTGAGCGAGGACGACGTGGCGTTGCAGTTCCTGCCTCTGGCCCACTCCTTCGGACGGCTGGAGCATTTCGTCGTGGTGGCGAGGGGCTACGTCTGCGCCTTCGCGCGGTCGGTGGAGACCCTGTCCGCGGACCTGCAGGCGGTGCGGCCGACGTTGCTGTTCTCGGTGCCGCGGGTGTACGAGAACGCCCACAGGCGCATCCTCGGGCGGGTCGAGGCCAGCAGCGCCCTCAAGCAACGGCTCTTCCGGTGGGCCCTCTCCGTGGGCAAACGGTACAACGACGGCGCCAGGAAGGGACCGAGGCCCGGCCCATGGCTGCGGCTCCGCCATGGACTGGCGGACGCCCTGGCGCTCTCCAAGGTCAGGGCGGGCCTCGGCGGGCGGCTGCGGTTGGCCATCTCGGGGGGTGCGCCGCTGTCGGCGCCCATCGCGGACTTCTTCCAGGCCCTGGGGGTCTGGATCGTGGAGGGCTACGGCCTTACCGAGACCTCCACGGTGACCCACGTGAACCGGCTGGACCGCTATCGAGTCGGCACGGTGGGGCTGCCCCTGGACGGGGTGGAGTGCCGCATTGCCGACGACGGGGAGATCCTCGTCCGGGGCGCCAACGTAATGAAGGGTTACTTCAGGGAACCGGCCGCAACCCGCGAACAGATCGGGGAAAACGGCTGGCTCCATACCGGAGACGTGGGCCGGATCGAGGAGGAAGGGTTCCTGCGCATCACCGACCGGAAGAAGGACCTCATCGTCACCTCCGGCGGCAAGAACGTCGCACCGCAGATGATCGAGAACCACCTGCGCCAGGAGCCGCTCATCAGCCAGGTGATGGTGTGGGGCGACCGGAGCAGCCATCTGGTGGCCCTGGTCACGCTGGACCCGGACGAGGCGAATCGTTGGGCGGAAAAGGAAGGGGTCCGGTGGGAGCGGCCCGAGGAAGCGTCGTCGGACCCCCGTCTGACGGCGTACCTCAGGCAACGGATCCGCGAACGGAACAAGGATCTGGCGGCCTTCGAGGCCGTCCGGGACTTCCGCATACTGCCGGGGGACTTCTCCACCCGCACGGGAGAGTTGACCCCCAGCCTGAAGCTGAAACGCCGGATCGTGAGGGAGCGCTACGGGGAGCTGCTCGACGAGATGCGGAAGCAGCGCTGAACGCGGAAGGAAAGGGAAACTCCGGCGCGAACCTTCGTCCCGTCAGCGGGGCAGGGGCGGCCGGCGAGCGGCCCGAAGGCCGTGCGGTGGAGGCGGCGGGCGGATTCGAACCGCCGCATGGAGGTTTTGCAGACCTCTCCCTTAACCACTTGGGTACGCCGCCGGACAGGGAAATATGTAACACGGGCAGGGCGGGTCTTTCAAGCGCCGGTACGTTGAACAAACTCGGGAAATCGCCTATTTTACCATCCAGGGTAGTCGATGCCGGCCGCGGCGCGCGCGGGGGCGCCTCGTGCGGCTGCCGCCGGCGGAACCGGTCCAGGAGCTTTCTTCCATGGCCACGATGATAACCAGCGAGTGCATCAATTGCGGCGCTTGCGAACCGGAGTGTCCCAACGAAGCCATCACCCAGAACGACGACATCTACGTCATCGATCCGGTGCTGTGCACCGAATGCGTCGGTTTCCACGACTACGAAGCGTGCGCCGCGGTCTGTCCGGTGGACTGCTGCGTGACCGACCCCAACAACGTCGAGCCCGAGGAAGCGCTCATCGACCGGGCGCGGGTCCTGCACGAGGACGTGGATTTCGGCGACGACTTCGAGTCCCGCTTCCGTACCGGGGAGACCGCGGCGCCCGCCCCGGCCCCCGCGGCCGCGCCTGCGGAGGCGGCCAACGGAGCCGCGGCGCAGACGCCGGCCCCGGAAGCGGCGCCTGCGCCAGCGCCCGTCGCGCCGCCGCCCCCCGCGGCCGCGAGTCCCGCCCCCGCGGAGGAGCCGGAGGAAGAGCCCGCGCCCCGGGCGCCCAAGGTCTTTCCCGACCAGTTGCCCATGGGGTTCGAGGAGTTGGCGCAGAAGGTCCAGACCAGCGAATCGCGCCTGCTGCGGACGTCGCTGTTCCTGCTGCAACCCCTGCTGGGCGCGTTGCCCGCGGCTTCCCGGGACGACTTGGCGGAGTTCGCGGGCCGGCCCTACTTCGCGGCGGGCGCCGCCGCCGCCCTCAACATGATCCTCAACATGGTCCTCTATCCCGTCGTGTTCGTCGCCGCGGGGCTTGCGGTCGAGGGTATGAGCCTCGCCTTCGACAAGGGCGTGAACATGTACATACTCACGGGCTTCGTGGCCGCTCTGGCGGAAGTGCTCTACCGCCTGCGCGAGAGCGTGTTCCGGGCCGTGCCGGTGGAGACCGTCACCCTGGGCGCAGCCCTCTACGGCGTTCCGCTGGCGGTGCTGCTGCGCCCCGTGCTGTCCCGTCGGGCAGAGTTGCTGCGCCGGGTCCCGGTGCCGGTGGAGGGTTTCTACGACTCCCGGTTCGTGGAGAAACTGGAACGGGAGAGGCGCTACGGCCATGCCTACACGGTGGAGGACCTGGGCAAGGCCTACCACCTGAGGCTGGAGTTCCCCACGCAAGTGCCTCGGCTGGGCATCGCCATGGCGCCGAGACTGCCCGAGAGGATGCCTGACTACGATTACGACCTGCTGCTGAAGGAAGGCCAACTGATCGTCAGGGGCAGGCTGCTGGATTCCCGCATCCGGAAGATATCGTCGAGCATCGGCGCCTTCCCGCCCGAGTTCACCACGGTCATCCCGCTCCGGGAGCAGGTCTATGGTTTCTCGCACCACCTGGGCAGCAAGGTCCTGGACGTGCTCCTGCTCAAGGAGAGCGCGGCGAGGCTGGGTTGGACCACCTAGCGCTCCGCAGGCCCCCGGGGCCGTCCATGTCCACACGGGCCGGCGAAGACTGGCGCCTCCGGCCCATGACCGTGGCCGACATCGACGACGTCATGGCCATCGAGAGGGCGTCGTTCGCCAGTCCGTGGAGCCGGCAGTTCTTCCTGGACGAGTTGGGCGCGGCCTGCGCCAAGTCCGTATTGTGCCAGGTCGAAGGCAGGCCCGTCGGCTACGTCATCTACTGGGAGCTGCCCGAGGAGATGGACATCCACAACGTCGCGGTCCACCCGCGACACCGGCGGCGGGGAGTCGGCCGGGCGATGCTCCGGGACGTCATGGACGAGGGCGCGAGGAAGGGCCTTCGGCGGATGACCCTCGAGGTTCGCAAGTCCAACGACGCCGCCCAGGCCCTCTACCGTTCACTGGGCTTCGAGGTCTGCGGCCTGCGCAAGGGATACTATTCCGACAACGCCGAGGACGCCTGGGTCATGGAGCGGCGGCTTCGGGAGCCGCGCCCCGAACCTGCCTGAAATTGATCCAATACATCGGATCAACCTGTACAACTCGCTTGAATCGTTGGGTTTAATTTTCATTGACGCCTTCCCTCCTCTCCTGTATCATAATCACTGTTCCCCATTTCCTTTCGACACACGGGGTCTGACTTTCGAGGAGAACCGGATGTTCAAGGTCGGAGAGAAGGTTGTCTATCCTGCGCATGGAGTCGGTGAGATCGAAGCGGTGCGAATCCAGGTGGTATCCGGGACCGAGAGGAAGTTCTACATGCTGCGCATCCTCGACACCGACATGAAGATCATGGTGCCGGTGGACAACGCCATGGCCGTGGGGCTGAGGAAGATCATCGACAAGACGACCGTGACGCGCGTTTACCGGATCCTGCGCGAGAAGAAGAAACCCCACATGGACCAGCAGACATGGAACCGCCGGTACCGCGAGTACACCGAGAAGATCAAGACCGGCTCGGTCATCGAGATCGCGGCCGTGCTCAGGGACCTGTTCCTGTTGCGGAACGACAAGGAGCTTTCCTTCGGCGAACGAAAGGTGCTGGACACGGCAAGGAACCTGCTCGTGAAGGAACTGTCCATAGCGCGGTCGCACACCGAGGAAAAGATCATGGAGGACTTGAGCCACATCTTCACCCAGTAGCGGTGACGTCTCCCGGTCCGGTGGAAGAGCTGAAGGAACCCCTTCGGCTCTTTTTTTGTCGCAAGGAGGTCCCTCGGTGAGAGTCAACGCCATCATCGTGGCCGCGGGGAAAGGGACGAGGGTGGGAGGCCGGGAATCCAAGGTGCTCCTGCCGGTGGCCGGACAGCCCTTGATCCTCCACGCCCTCCACCGCTTCCGGCGCTCCCGGGAGGTCCGCAAGGCCGTGGTGGTGGCCCCGCACGCAGACATGGAGCGGTACGAGGACCTGGTAAGGACGGCGTCGCTGGAGAATTTGGAGACCGTCGTGCGGCCGGGCGGGTCCCGCCGTCAGGATTCCGTCCGTGCAGGTCTCGACGCCCTCGACCGCGACTGCGAGTTCGTCGTGGTCCACGACGGAGCGAGGCCCTTTCCCGCCCCCGACCTCATCGACCGCTGCGTGAGGGAGTCCTGCCGCAACCGTTCGGTAACCGCGGCGGTGCCGGTGCGGGACACCATCAAGACCGTGGTTCGCGGACGAGTGAAGGAGACCCTGCCCCGGAGCGAGTTGTGGGAGATACAGACGCCCCAGGCGTTTCCCGCGGGCCTGCTGCGGGACGCTCATGCACGGGCGGCCGCGGAAGGCGTGGAGGCCACCGATGACGCCATGCTGGTGGAGCGGCTGGGGGCGCCGGTCCGGGTGGTGGAGGGGAGCGCCACGAACCTGAAGGTCACCTACCCCGAGGACCTGCTCTTCGCGGAGGTCCTCGCGGCCCGGGGGCTGGCGTGAGGACCCCGCACGGACCTCCAACGGGACCCGGTGCTAGACACGGGTGCTGAGGTACCGCTCGCCGCTGTCGCACAACATCGTGACGACCCGATGGCCCTTTCCCATGGCCCTGGCCACCTGCATGGCCGCGAAGCAGTTGGCGCCGGAGGAGACGCCCACGAAGATCCCTTCCTCGACCGCGAGCCGTTGGGTGGTGGCCGCGGCGTCGTGGTCGCTCACGGTGATGACTTCGTCGTAGATCCGGGTGTTGAGGACCGGCGGGACGAAGCCCGCGCCGATGCCCTGGATCTTGTGGTAGCCGGGCTCGCCGTTGGACAGCACCGGCGAAGCCGCGGGTTCGACCGCGTAGATCCGCACGGAAGGGATCGCCTCGCGCAGCGCTTCGCCCACCCCGGTGATGGTGCCGCCGGTCCCCACTCCGCTGACGAACGCATCCATGCGTCCGAGTTGCTCCAGCAACTCCACCGCGGTGGTCTCCCTGTGGACCGCGGGGTTGGCGGGGTTGGTGAACTGCTGCGGCATGAAGAAGTCGGGATGCTCCGTGACCAGCTCTTCGGCCCGGCGAATGGCTCCCCCCATCCCCTTCGTGTCGGGCGTGAGGATCAGCCGCGCGCCGTAGGCCGCAAGCAGGCTGCGCCGCTCCTCGCTCATGGTGTCGGGCATGGTGAGGATCAACCGATAGCCTTTCACCGCGGCGACCAAGGCGAGACCGATGCCGGTGTTCCCGCTGGTGGGCTCCACGATGGTCCCTCCCGGCTGCAACAGCCCCTTGCGCTCGGCGTCCTCGATCATGTTGCGGCAGATGCGGTCCTTGACCGAGCCGCCCGGGTTGAGCGATTCCAGCTTGCCCCAGACCTCGGCGTCCTCCTTGCCGGCCAACCTGGTGAGGCGCACCACGGGCGTGGAGCCGATGAGGTCGAGGACGGACCTTGCACAGGTCGTGTTCATGGGGTCACGGGTTCGGGGGAAGGTGTCCAGGCACCCATGATAGAGTCCGGCCGGAACGGAGTCAACGGCCGCCGGAGCCGTCTCAAGGGGGCCCGGGCGGCGCGTCCGGCGGGGGGTCGGAGGCCCCCGGGCCGGCGGCGCCATGCGCACGACCTTGACACCGGTCGTGGGCAAGGAAATAATGGTGGAGGGATACCGGGAAGGGGAACGCCCGGACGCCGCAAAGGAGAGCGCATGGCGGAGGAAACAGACACCGAGAAGGGGTTCAAGGTCCAGGACAAACGCCGGTTTACCGATGAAGGCGAGGCCCGGGAGCAGCCGCCCCCGGAGACCGTGACGGAGACCCGCGCCGAACCCGTTGGCGACCCGGCGGTCCACCGGGACGAGTTGCCGTCCATCGACTTCTCCACGTTCATCATCAGCTTGAGCACCCAGGCCCTCATGCATCTGGGGGAGATGAGCGACCCCGTCACGGGCAACGTCGAGAAGGACGTGGCGGTCGCCAAGCAGACCATCGACATCATCGGCATGTTGAGCGAGAAGAGCAGGGGGAACCTGGACGAGACCGAGGAACAGCTCGTGAAGGAGGTCCTGTACAACCTCAGGATGAGGTACGTGGAGGCCGTTCGCACCCCATGACGCGCGTGCCGCCGCCACGAACCCGCGGGCGCCGGCGGATGCCCTTGTCGGCCGGTGCGGCCGCGGCCCTGCTGCTCGCGGGGACGCCCCATGCGGCCGCGGGCCAACGCATGGGCCTGCCCGACTTCGTGGCCCTGTCGAAGCAGGTGCGTCCGTTGGTGGTGCACATCTCTTCGACCCCTTCCACGGAAACGTCCTCGGGTTCGGACCCCTTTCGGGAGGGCGACCCTTTCGGCGATTTCTGGCGGCGCTTCTTCGGCGAGCGGTTCCCGAGCCGTCCGGGAACCGGGCAGTCCCGCAGCGTGGGTTCCGGGTTCATCGTGGACGCGAACGGCTACATCCTCACCAACGACCACGTGGTGGAGGAAGGACACGAACTCACGGTCAAGCTTTCGGACGGAGCCGAGCATCGGGCCAGGGTCGCCGGAAGGGACCCCCAGACCGATATCGCCCTCATCAAGATCGACGTGGACCGCAAGCTGCCGGTGGTCACCCTGGGCGACTCCGCGGCCCTGGACGTGGGGGAATGGGTGCTGGCGGTCGGCAACCCGTTCGGCCTCGAGCACACGGTGACCGCGGGCATCGTCAGCGCCAAGGGACGCCGCATCGGCGCAGGTCCGTACGACAACTTCATCCAGACCGACGCCTCCATCAACCCCGGCAATTCGGGCGGTCCGCTGGTCAACCTCAGGGGCGAGGTGGTGGGCGTCAATACCGCGATCTTCAGCCGGGGCGGCGGCAACGTCGGCATCGGCTTCGCCATCCCCATCAACCTGGTGAAGGGACTCGTGTCGCAACTCAAGGACGAGGGCAAGGTCACCCGGGGGTGGTTGGGCGTCGTCATCGAGGACGTGGACGCCGAGACGGCCGAGGCTCTGGGCATGGGCGCGGCCGGGGGAGTCCTGGTGGCCAACGTGACCGGAGGAAGCCCCGCGGAAGCCGCGGGGATCCGGGTGGGAGACGTCATCGTCGGGTTCGACGGCGCCGAGGTCCGGAAGTCCGGCGAGCTCTCGCTGGTGGTGGCCCGGACCCCGGTGGGGAAGGCCGTGGACGTTGCGGTGGTGCGGGACGGGCAGCCGGTTTCCGTAACGGTGCGGATCGGGAGGCTGCGCGAGGCCGCGGCCGCGGCGGAGGACGAGTACGGGCTCGGCCTGACCCTCAGGGAGACGCCGCGGCGGTCCGGCGGACGGCCGGGAGCGCAGGAAGGAGTGGTGGTCACCGGGGTGGAGTCGGACAGCCCCGCGGACCAAGCGGGCATCCGCGTCGGGGACGTGATCCTGGAAATCGACCGTGAACGGGTCCGCGGGTTGCAGGATTTCCGGCAAGCGGTCCGGAAGCTGGAGAAAGGCAGCGGCGTACTCTTTCTGGTGCGGCGCGAGGATACGACGATCTTCCTCGCGCTGCGCCTTCCGCGTTAGCCGGAGTCTGCCGGGACCGAGCCATGGAAGCCGGGTTCAAACGCCTCTCCATACGGTTGCTCCAGATCTCCGCAGCCCTGTGCCTGCTGGCGATCCTGGCGGGCGGGGGATGGGTCGGCTGGTACGTCTGGCAGGCCAGCGGCGTGGTGAAGGCCAGGTTCGAGGGGCGCAAGTGGGAGTTCCCGTCCAAGATCTACGCCGACAGCAAGATCTTCTATCCGGGGATGAGCGTTCCCGCGGACCGGCTGCGGGAGAAGCTGCGCCGCCTGGGCTATCGATCGTCCCGGAACCGACCGACGGCGAAAGGGGAGTACCGGTTCCGCGCCAAGGGCGCGGTGGTCGAGGTCTTCCTGCACGACTTCCGTTATCCCTTGCGGGACTTCCGGGGCTTTCCCGTGCGCATCTCCCGGAAGTCGGGAACCATCCAGCGCATACAGCGGCTCGACAACGATGAACTCCTTGCGTCCCTGGAGTTGGAGCCCGAGGTGGTCACGGGTTTCTACGACCGCGTCCGGGAACAGCGGCGGCTCGTTCGGCTGGAAGACCTGCCGCCCATGGTGAAGAAGGTGGTGCTCGCGGTGGAGGACGAGCGGTTCTACCACCATTGGGGCGTGGACCCGCTGGCGGTGTTGCGAGCCTTCCTGGCCAACCTGTGGCGGGGAAGGGTGGTGCAGGGAGGCAGCACCCTGACCCAGCAGCTCATGAAGAACTTCTTCCTGGAGAGCGATCGCACCTTCGAGCGCAAGGTCAAGGAAGCGCTCATGGCCCTGGTCACCGAGTGGATCTATTCCAAGGACGAGATCTTCGAGAACTACCTCAACGAGATCTACCTGGGCCAGAACGGCTCCCAGGGAATCTTCGGCATCTGGGAAGGCGCGCGGTTCTACTTCGTGAAGGAGCCCGAGCAACTGACGGTGGGCGAGACCGCCATGTTGGCCGGGTTGATCCGTGCGCCGAACCGGTACTCCCCCTACCGGAACGCGGAGCAGGCCGTCCGGAGGCGCAACGTCGTGCTGGCCAAGCTGGTAGGGGACGGCGTGGTCACACGGCCCGCCTACGAACGCGCGCTGCAGGAAGTCTTCGAGGAGCGGGAGCCGGTGCCGGTCCGGAACGAGGCCCCCTACTTCACCGACTACGTGAAGAAGGAGCTGGCCGAACACTACACCGAAGACGCGTTGACCGCGGAAGGGCTGCGCATCTTCACGAGCCTCGACCTGGAGCTGCAACAGTCCGCGGCGCAGGCCCTGTCCCAAGGCCTCGTCAAGCTGGAGAAGGACCACCGGCATGTACGGAGGACGTCGAAGACCGACGACCTGGAGGGCGCGCTGGTGGTCATCAAGCCGCAGACGGGCGAGATCAAGGCCATGGTCGGCGGACGGGACTACGGCAGGTCCCAGTTCAACCGCGTGGTCCAGGCCAGGCGGCAACCCGGCTCCGTGTTCAAGCCCTTCGTCTATCTGGCCGCCCTGACCCACGGCTCGTCCCTGAGCCGCGAGCCCTACCACAGCACCACCTACGTGGACGACTCGCCGTTCACCTGGAGCTACGGCCGCGAGGAGTGGGCGCCGGAAAACTACAACGACCGCTATTTCGGCTGGGTCACCATGCGCGAGGCCATGGAAAAGTCCCTGAACGCCGCCACCGCGCGCATCGCGCAAGACGTGGGCATCGGGAAAGTGCGCGAGATGGCTTATCGAATGGGCATCCAGAGCCGCCTTCCGCTGCTGCCTTCCCTGTCCCTGGGCGCGGTGGAAGTGACGCCCCTCGAAATCGCGGGGGCCTTCTCCGCCCTGGCCAACAACGGTATCCGTACCCACCTCCTGTCCATCCGGAACGTGGTGGACCGCGGCGGGACCGTCCTGGAGAAGCGGAACATCCGGGTGCAGCGCGTCATCTCGCCGGACGTCGCCTTCGACATGAACAACATGCTGCGGGGCGTGATGGACCGGGGCACCGCGCGGAGCGCACGTACGGGGGGGTTCACGCGCCCGGCCGCGGGCAAGACGGGCACCACCAACGACACCAGGGACGCCTGGTTCGCGGGGTACACGCCGGACCTCCTGGCCCTGGTATGGGTGGGCTTCGACCGCCAGTCGGAGTTGGGGCTCCCCGGGTCGCGGGCGGCCCTGCCCATATGGACGGACTTCATGAAACAGGCCACCGGCAGGCTGCCGGCCACCGACTTCGTCCCGCCGCCGGGGGTAGCGCCCCTCGAACGCGAGGCGCGCGCCCCCGGCGTCCCGGGAGTCAACGGAGGCAGATCGTGATCGTGTTGGGGATCGAGACGTCGTGCGACGACACCGCGGCCGCGGTGGTGGAGGACGGCAGGTCCGTGCGGGCCAACCTGGTGTCGTCCCAGGACGCCGTGCACGCGCCCTACGGCGGCATCGTGCCCGAGATGGCTTCACGCCAGCACGTCCGCGCCATCCAGCCCATGGTGGACCGGGCGCTGGACGAGGCGGGCGTCGCTCCCGGGGACCTCGACGGGTTGGCTGTGACCTACGGCCCCGGGTTGACCGGGTCGCTGCTGGTGGGCCTCTCGTTCGTAAAGGGGTGGTCCTTCCGTTCGGGTATCCCCTACGCAGGGGTGAACCACCTGGAAGCCCACGTGCTGTCCATCTTCCTGGAGCGGGAGGTGAGCTTCCCCTACGTGGCCCTGGTGGCTTCGGGAGGACACACCCTGCTCTACGTGGTCCGGTCCTTCGGCGACTACCGGCACCTGGGGGGCACCCTCGACGACGCCGCGGGAGAAGCCTACGACAAGGTGGCCAAGATGATGGGGCTGGGTTTCCCGGGCGGGCGCGTCATCGACGAGCTGGCCCGGAAGGGGGACCCGGGCGCGGTGGCCTTTCCCCGGGCCCGCCTGCGCAACCCCTACGACTTCAGCTTCAGCGGCGTGAAGACCTCGGTCTGGCGCTACCTCGCCCGGAACGACCGGTGGCGGGACGAGATGGCCGACGTGGCGGCGAGCTTCCAGGAGGCGGTGGTGGACATGTTGATGGCGCCCACGCTGCGGGCGGTGGCCGACCTCGGCATCGAGCGCATCGTGCTGGGGGGAGGGGTCTCCGCCAACAGCCGTCTCCGCGGCAAACTGGGCGAAAAGGCGGCGGAGGCCGGCGCGGAGCTCTACTACCCGTCGCTGGCCTTCTGCACCGACAACGGCGCCATGGTGGCGCTGGTGGGAAGCCACCGGCTCGGGCAGGGCCTCCATAGCGGTCCGCGGCTGAACGCCGACCCCGCCCTGACCCTCTGACCGGCGCACCTCGCGGGTAGGCGCAGCCGCTTGCCGATGGCGACCCTTCACCAGGAGGCGAGGACGGCCTGCCGGACATTGGGCCTGACCCCCAGCAGGGCCCGGGGCCAGAACTTCCTGGTCCACCAGCGCGTCATCGACGCCATCCTCCGGCTCCTGGATCTCGACAGGGACGACCGTATCCTGGAAGTGGGGCCCGGGCTGGGCTTCGTCACCCGTTGCCTGGTGGGAGAGGGTCGGAGCGTCTGGGGGGTCGAGCTGGATCCCCTGCTGGCGCGGTGGCTGCGCGACGGACCCCTGGGGTCGCGCACGGGATTCCACCTGGTGCACGGGGACGTACTGGACACGGACTTCGACCGTCTCCTGCCCGGAGGCAAGGTCAAGGTGGTGGGGAACCTCCCCTACAGCGTGGCCGGCCCGGTGCTGCTGCGGCTCTTCGAGGAGGGGCGGCACTTCTCCCGGCTCGTGGTGATGCTCCAGAAGGAAGTGGCCCGGAGGGTCGCGGCCGAGCCCGGCGACCGCTCCTACGGCGCCCTGTCCGTCTGGACCCGACTGTACGGCCGGGTGACCCGAAAGGTCCCGGTGGCGCCGGAAGCCTTCACCCCGCGTCCCAGGGTCCACTCGACGCTCTTGCGGATGGAGTTGCACGAGCAGCCGCTGGTCCCGGCAGGGGAGATCCCGCGGCTGCGCTCGGTGGTGCGGGCGGGGTTCGGCCAGCGGCGCAAGATGTTGGGCAACGCCCTGGCGCCGCTCTTCGACCGTGAGGCCGAGGCCATATTCGGGAGCGCCGGCATCGACCCCCGGCGGCGGGCCGAGACCCTGGACCTGCACGAGTTCGGCCGGCTGGCCCGGGCCTTCGGGGAGGCCGCCCGGGAGCCGGGATCCTGACACCCGAAGGGAGCGCCCCCATGCCCGAGTTGCCCGAGGTCGAGACCGTATGCCGCACGCTCCACCGGCGGCTCCGCGGGGTGAGGATCCTCGAAGTCCGTGTCCTCGAAGGCCGTTTGAGGCGGCCCGTGGCCGCGGACTTCGCCGCCCGACTCCAGGGCAGGACCGTGACCGCGGTGACCCGGCGCGGGAAGTACGTCATGGCCGCGCTGGACCGCGGCCGGACCTGGGTCTCGCACCTGGGCATGTCGGGAAAGCTGACGCTCCGGCCGCCCGCGGCGCCCATGGACAGGCACGACCACATCGTGTTCCAGCTGGAGGACGGCGGGGAGCTGCGCTACCACGACCCGCGTCGGTTCGGGCTGTGCGTGGTCCTGGCGGACTCGGAGCTGGAGGCTTGGCCGCCCCTGGCCAGGCTCGGGCCGGACCCGCTGGACCCGCGCTTCACCGGAGACTACCTCTACCCGTTCCTGCGCCGTTCCCGCCGGAACGTCCGGGACTTGCTGCTGGACCAGCAGGTGGTCTGCGGCCTCGGCAACATCTACGTGAACGAGGCGCTGTTCCGCATCGGGGTCCGTCCCACCCGCCGGGGCCGCCGGATCTCCAGGGCGCTGACCCGGGATCTGGCGCGCGAGGTCACCGCGCTGCTGCGCGAGGCCATCCGATGGCGCGGCAGTTCGGTGTCGGATTACCGTGACGGCAACGACCACCCCGGCGGCTTCCAACTGCGCCTGCGAGTGTATGGCCGGGAGGGAGAGCCCTGCCGCGGGTGCGGCGCGCCCGTCAAGCGGGTCGGGCTGGGGAACCGCGGGGCCTTCTACTGTCCCCGGTGCCAGACGTAGCCGCGCCGGCGCTTCATCCCACCACCTTGCAGTCGCCGCCCAGGTAGCTCCTGCACAACTCGCGGTAGGTGGAGGAGCCCATTTGGATCCACTTGAGGGCTTCGCCGCCGATCTCCTTCTTGACCTTCGCCGGGCTGCCCGCAGCCAGGCATCGGGCGGGGATCCGGGTGTGGGGCGTCACCACGCTGCCCGCGGCGACCAGCGACTCCTCGCCGACCTCGGTGTCTTCCAGCAGGGTGGCGTTCATGCCGATGATGGCGGAACGCCGGATGGTGCAGCCTTCCATGACCGCGGCGTGTCCGACGGTCACGTCCTCCTCGATGAGGACCGCCCCTTCGCCGGAATGGAGCACGCAGTTGTCCTGGATGCTGGTCCTCGCTCCAACCACGATGGGGTTCTGGTTCTCGTCGGAGCGGAGCACCGCGCCGAACCAGACGCTCGCTTCAGGGCCGACGGTGACGTCGCCGATGAGCACCGCGGTGGGCGCCACGAAGGCTTGGGGGGAGACGTTGGGGCGGCGCCCCTTGTACTGGATGAGCATTCACAGCCTCCTTCGGCCCGGAGGGCCGACGGTCTCAGGTCGCTTCGAGGGCGCGGGCCGCGCTCCGGCAGATCTCGTCGGCGATCCCCAGGGACGAGGTGGCGCCCGGGGACGGGGCGTTGAGTACGTGGACGGCGCCTTCGGACTCGGCGATGACGAAGTCGTCCACGAGCCTGCCGCTGGCCGACACCGCCTGGGCGCGCACCCCGGCGCCGCGGTACACCAGGTCGTCCGGTTGTATCGCGGGAACCAGGCGCTGGAGCTCCCGGACGAAGGCGCGCCTGTCGAAGGAGCGGCGGATCTCCGGCAGCGAGGTCCTCCAGTGCTTTCGCGCCATGGCCCAGAACCCACGGTAGGAGAAGATCTCGTACAGGTCCCGGAGGTTGACGTCCGCTTGGCGGTAGCCTTGCCGCGCGAACGCGAGGACCGCGTTGGGCCCCACCTCCACGCGGCCGTGGACCGTGGGGGTGAAGTGCACTCCCAGGAACGGGAACCGGGGGTCGGGCACGGGATAGACGAGTCCCCTGACCAAGGCCTGCCTCTCCTCGGTGAGGCGGTGGTACTCGCCCCGGAACGGGACGATGCGGACCGGTTCCTCGACGCCGCTCCGGACGCCGGAGGCGAACCCCGGGGTCATGGCCGCCACCCGGTCCACGAACAGTCCGGCGCAGTTGATCAGCGTGCGGGTCTCCAGCGGCTCCCGGGAGGTCTCCAGCACGAACCCCCGGGACGACCGGGCCACGCCGGTCAGCTCGCAGGACGTCCGGACGACGCCTCCGAGCGCGCGGAACTGCCGCGCGTAGGCATGGGCCACATCCCCGAAGTCGATGATCCCGGTGAACGGCGCGTGGAGGGCGCGCAGCCCGGCGCAGTGGGGCTCGATCTCCCGCAGCTCCTCGGGTCCGATCATGCGGACGCCTTCGACGCCGTTGGCCCGGGCCCGGCGATGCAACTCCTCCAGGCGCGGGACCTCCTCCGGGCGGGTCGCGACGATGACCTTGCCGCAGAGGTCGTAGCGGACGCCGTGCTCGTCGCAGAACTCCAGCAGCGCCTTCTTCCCGGCCACGCACGTCTGCGCCTTCACCGACCCCGGCCGATAGTAGATGCCGGAGTGGAGCACGCCGCTGTTGTGGCCGGTCTGGTGCGCGCCGAGCTCCGGCTCCTTCTCCAGCAGGGCGCACCGCAGTCCGGGATGGTCCTGGGCCAGGCGCATGGCCGTGGCCAACCCGACGATGCCGCCGCCGATGACCGTCAGATCGAACGTTTCCATGGGAAGGGAAGGGGCCGCGGTCGTCCCGGGTCCCGCCCGGACAGTAGCAGCTTCTTCCGGTCCGTGTCCAGGAAGCCCCGCGGGCGTCGCCGGTTTTGCACGCCCGCGCTCCGATGGTATCTCTTGGACATGCTCAAGGAGAGGAAGGCGGGGCGGTTTCGCCTGGTGGCCGACTTCGAGCCCCGGGGGGACCAGCCCGGGGCCATCGAGCGGCTGACGGACGGACTGGAGCAGGGGCTGCCCCACCAGGTGCTGCTGGGGGTGACCGGCTCGGGCAAGACCTTCACCATGGCCAACGTCATCTGCCGGGTCAACCGGCCGACGCTGGTGATCGCCCCCAACAAGACCCTGGCGGCCCAGCTCTACAACGAGTTCCGGCTGCTCCTGCCCGACAACGCGGTCCGTTATTTCATCAGCTACTACGACTACTACCAACCCGAGGCCTACGTTCCCTCCACCGACACCTACATCGCCAAGGACGCTTCCATCAACGACGAGATCGACAAGCTGCGCCACGCCGCCACCATGGCCCTGCTGGAGCGCCGGGACGTGGTGATCGTCGCCAGCGTCTCCTGCATCTACGGCCTGGGTTCGCCCGAAGCCTATTTCGACCTGATGGTCTATCTCGAAGAGGGCATGCGCATCGACCGCGACCGGATGCTGCGGAAGCTGGTGGACATACAGTACGAGCGGGTGGACTACGACTTCCATCGCGGGACGTTCCGGGTGCGGGGGGACACGGTGGAGGTGTTCCCGGCCTACGAGGACAAGTCGGCGCTGCGCATCGAGTTCTTCGACGACGTGGTGGAGGCGCTGCTGGAGGTGGACCCCCTGCGCGGCCGGGTGCGCCGCCGGGTGGACAAGGCCACGGTCTATCCCGCGAGCCATTACGTCACCACCCAGGAGCGCATGAAGGCCGCGGTGGCGGCGATCCGCGAAGAGCTCGACCAGCGGCTCGCGGAGCTCAAGCGGGAGAACAAGCTGCTGGAAGCCCAGCGCCTCCGGCAGAGGACCCTCTACGACCTGGAGCTGCTGGAGGAGATGGGCTCCTGCCCGGGCCTGGAGAACTATTCCCGGCACCTGACCGGAAGACGCCCCGGGGAGCCTCCGCCGACGCTGTTGAGCTATTTCCCGGAGGACTACGTGCTGTTCGTGGACGAGAGCCACGTGACCGTGTCGCAGATCGGCGGCATGTACCGCGGGGACCGTTCCCGCAAGGAGACCCTGGTGGAGTTCGGGTTCCGGCTGCCGTCGGCCCTGGACAACCGACCGCTCAACTTCGAGGAGTTCGAGTCCAACGTGAGCCAGACCGTTTATGTTTCCGCGACTCCTGCCGAATATGAGATCCGGAAGAGCCGCAACGTCCGGGTGGAGCAGTTGATCCGGCCCACCGGGCTCACGGACCCGGAGATCCGGGTGCGTCCCGCGGCCAGCCAGGTGGACGACCTGTTGGAGGAGATCCGCAAGCGCACCGCGGTCAACGCCCGGGTGCTGGTGACGACCCTTACCAAACGCATGGCCGAGGACCTCACCGACTACTACCGGGACCTCGACGTCAAGGTCCGCTACCTGCACTCGGACATCGACGCCATCGAACGGGTGGAGATCATCCGCGACCTGCGGAAGGGGGTCTTCGACGTACTGGTGGGCATCAACCTGCTGCGGGAGGGGCTGGACCTGCCGGAGGTTTCCCTGGTGGCCATACTCGATGCGGACAAGGAGGGCTTCCTGCGTTCGGAACGTTCGCTGATCCAGACCATCGGCCGGGCCGCGCGCAACGTGGACGGCACGGTCATCCTGTACGCCGACGTCATGACCGATTCCATGCGGCAGGCCATCAGCGAGACCGAACGCCGCCGGCAGGCGCAACAGGCGTTCAACCGGGAACACGGCATCGTTCCCCGGAGCGTGGTCAAGCAGATCGACGAGCCGCTGATACAGGCCTACGACGCCGACTACGTGGACGTCCCGCTGGTGGCCGACCATGCGCCGCCTCCCGGCGAGGTCCCCCGGCTGGTGCAGAAGCTCAGGAAGGAGATGAAGCAGGCGTCGGACCGACTGGAGTTCGAGAAGGCGGCCGAGCTCCGGGACCGCATCCTGTCGCTGCAAGAGCGGGAGCTGTCCGGTCCGTACCTGTCCAGGGGCCTGTCCGGGTAGCCTGTCCGTCGCTGTCTCCCGCGCGCCCGGAGGACTTCCCGGATTGCAGCCATGAAGATCGCGGAGCTCAAGGACAAGCTCGACACGCTTCCGGCCGGGCCGGGCGTTTACCTGATGCGCGACGCGGCCGGCAAGGTGATCTACGTGGGCAAGGCCAAGGAGCTGCGAGCCCGGGTCCGGGCGTACCTGAGGGGCGGCGACGGCCGGCCCCACGTCGTGTTCCTCATGCGCCAGGCGGACGACATCGAGACCCTGGTGACCGGGAACGAGAAGGAAGCCTTGATCCTCGAGAACAACCTGATCAAGCAGTACAAGCCCCGCTACAACATCCGTCTGAAGGACGACAAGAGCTACCTGAGCATCAAGGTCACGGCCGGCGCATGGCCCCGGGTGCTGGCCACCCGGAGCATCGTCAGGGACGGCAGCCGCTACTTCGGTCCCTACGCTTCCGCGGTGGCGGTGCGCGACACCCTGGACGTCATCGAGAAGCACTTCCTCCTCCGGAACTGCACCGACTACAACTTCCGCAACCGGGACCGGCCGTGCCTCCAGTTCCAGATCAAGCGCTGTCCGGCCCCGTGCGTCCTGCCGGTGGACCCTGAGGAGTATGCGGGGAACCTGCGGCAGGCGGTCCTCTTCATCGAGGGCAGGAGCGGTGACCTGCTCCGGCAGTTGCGGACTCGGATGCGCGCCCGGGCGGACGCCCTGGAGTTCGAGCAGGCCGCCCGGCTGCGCGACCGGATCCGGGCGGTGGAGAAGACCCTGGAGAAGCAGCGCATGGTGTCCCACTGGGGGGCCGACCAGGACATCTTCGGACTGTACCGCGAAGGGGGGTTCATCGAGGTCCAGGTCATATTCGTGCGGCAGGGAAAGCTCACCGGCAACCAGGCGTATTCCTTCGAGGACCATCGGTTCGACGACCACGAGGTGGTGGCCGCGCTGCTGGCCCAGTTCTACCAGGGCAGCCGCTTCGTCCCCGACGAGGTCCTGGCGCCGGTGGAGTTGGAGGACCGGGCGGTGCGCGAGGAGTACCTGGCCGAGCGGAAGGGCAGGAAGGTGACCCTGCGCCGGCCCCGCCGCGGGGTGAAGCACAAGCTGCTGGAAATGGCCATGGACAACGCCCGCCAGAGCTTCAGCGAGCGCCACGACCAGGAGCGGGAACGCGAGAAGATGCTGCGGGAGCTGCAACGGACCCTCCGGTTGCGCCGGTATCCCCAGCGCATCGAGTGCTACGACATCTCCATGATCCAGGGGAGCCATGCGGTGGGTTCCCGGGTCTCGTTCTTCGACGGGCAACCCGACAGGCGGAACTATCGACGCTACCGTGTCCGTACCGTGGGACCGGAGACCCGCGGGGACGACTTCGCCATGATGTACGAGGTGGTCAAGCGGCGTTTCCGGCGCGGCCTGCAGGAAATGGACGTGCCGGACCTCATGGTGGTGGACGGCGGCAAGGGGCAGTTGCAGGTGGCCCTGGCCGCGTTGGCGGACCTCGGGGTGAAGGACGTGGAGGTGGCGGCCCTAGCCAAGACGAGGGTTACGGCCTCGCCGCGTCAAGCCGAACTGGAACGGTCGGAAGAACGGATCTTCCTGCCTGCGCGCAGCAACCCGGTGGTGCTCCGGCGCAACTCCAACGCCCTGTTCCTGCTGCAGCGCCTGCGGGACGAAGCGCACCGGTTCGCCGTGACCTACCACCGGACGCTCCGCACCCGGGAGACCCTGAGCTCCGGGCTGGACCACGTTCCCGGTGTGGGACCCGCGCGCAGGCGAGCCTTGCTGCGGCGCTTCGGCAGCCTGAAACGGCTGCGGGAAGCGTCCGTGGACGAGCTGCTGGAGGTGCCGTCCATCACCCGGCCCCTGGCCCGCCGCATCGTCGACGGTTTCCGGGCAGCGGGCCGGGCGTGAACCGTACGGCCATGTCCCCCATATCCCTCGTCGTCCCTCCGCTGCTCTCCCTGCTTACTGGGCAGGCCATGGCGGGCATCGTGGACCAGGGCGGCCTGCCCTGGTTGGCCGCGGCGTTGCTGGCGTCGGGCGCGATGCTCGGCCTCGTGAAACTCCGCTGGGGGCTGCTGGGGGTTGCGTGCGGGGTCGCCTTCCTCTGGGGGCTCACGGCTCACCAGCGGCTGCTCCACCCACAGTTCTCCCCTGAGCACATCCATCATCTGGCGGAGCGGCAGGGGCCTGTCCTGATCGAGGGGCGGCTCTACCGCGAGCCGGAAGGGCAGGGCGCCCGGAGCCGGTGGCATCTCGCCGCGGAGAGGTCCTGGACGCCCAACGGGGCCGTCCCGGCGGAGGGAAACGTGCGGGTGACCCTGCGGAACGCCTACCGGAACTGGCGTTACGGCGACTTGGTGCGCATGCCTCTGCGCCTCCGGGCTCCGCGCAACCGGGACGAGGACTTCGATTACGCGGCGTTCCTCGCCCGCCGGGGGATCTATCACGTGGCCTACCTGCACGACGACGGGCAGGTGGAGTTGTTGGGCCGCGGCCGCGGTTGGCGCGGCCGGGTCGAGACCCTGAGGCGGCGCATACGCCTCTTTACCGAACGCCACTTCCAACCGGAGACGGGCGGGCTGGTCAAGGCGCTGACCCTGGGCGACCGGGGCGGTCTCTCCGCGGAAACGCGAAGCGACTTCGCCGCGGTGGGCATGTCCCACGTCCTGTCCATATCGGGACTGCACGTGGGCATGCTGAGCTACGCGGTCTTCCTGCTGCTCCGGGGCGCGGCCTCGCGCAGCACGTGGCTGCTCCTGTCCTGTCCCGTGTTCAAATGGGTGGCCGCGTGCTCGCTGGCGCCGGTGATGCTGTACGCCGCCCTGGCCGGTGCGCGGGTCCCCACCGTGCGCGCGGCCATCATGATCGCGTTGTACCACCTGGCGGTGCTCACGGGACGCCGCGCGAGCGTGCTCGGGGCCGTGGCCGTAGCCGCGGCCATGGCCGCCCTCTACTGGCCCGGAGCGGTCATGGAAGTCTCGTTCCAGCTTTCCTTCCTGGCCGTGCTCTCCATCGTCGGCGCCCTGAGACTGTTCCGGCGCACGCCCCTGCTGCAACCTCCCGACCCGTTGGAGAAGGGAAGGCTCCCGCGGTTGAAGCGCGGCGTCCTGCTGTCGATACTGGTGCCGTTCTTCGCCACCCTGGGGACCGGACCCCTCATCGCCCACTACTTCGGATACCTGTCCCTGGCGGGGCTCGTCGCCAACCCGGCGCTCGTCCCCCTGGTGGGCTTCGTCATCGTGCCCGGCGGGTTGCTGATGGGTTTCCTGTCCCTGTTCTTCCCCGCGGGGTCGTTGCTGGCGGCCCGGGTGGTCGAGCCGTTCGCGTCGCTGCTCCTGGGCGCGGTCCGGCTCCTTGCGGATGCGCCCCTGGCCGCGGTGCCCCTGCCGAAACCCGGCTGGGGCGCGGTCGCACTGTCCTACCTCGTGATCGTCTTCGCCCTCTGGCAGGCAAGCCGGATACGGCCGAGGGCAGGGTAGTCGAACCGCGGTTTTTGACCCCTCCCCGGCGAGGGGTTATGCTGTCCCCATGAGCCTCCCCGACAACGGCGCCGCCAGGCGCAAGCGCGGGTAGCCGGGCAGCGCGGCCTTCGCTTCGTTGACTTTCCGGCGTGCCTCTGTTAGCTCGGAGGGACCCCGTTCCCATGCCTCGTAGTGGACTCCCGCTACTCGGACAAACTCCCAGGGCGCCCGTGGCGCGGTGCGTATGAAGCTGACTCGAATCAAGGGATTCTCGGACATCCTGCCCGGCGAGGTCGAGACTTGGCAAAGGATCGAAGGCGCGGCGCAACGAGTGTTCGCCTGCTACAACTTCACGGAGATCCGGATCCCCGTGCTGGAGAAGTCGGAGCTCTTCTCGCGTTCCCTGGGGGAGTCCACGGACGTCATCGAGAAGGAGATGTACACTTTCGCGGACCGGGACGCCAAGGCGACGCTCCTGAGCCTGAGGCCCGAAGGCACCGCGGGAGTGGTCCGAGCCTATGGGGAGGGGAACCTCCACCAGGTCGAGCCGGTCCGCAAGCTCTACTACCTGGGTCCGATGTTCCGGCGGGAGCGGCCGCAGAAGGGGAGGCTGCGACAGTTCCACCAGATCGGCGCCGAGGTCTTCGGGCGGACCGACCCTTTCATCGACGCGGAGCTCCTGCTGCTGTTGCGGGACCTGTTCGAGGAGTTGGGTTTGGAGGACGCGGCGCTGGAGTTGAACTCCATCGGTTGCGCCGAGTGCCGTCCCGGGTACCGCGCTGCCCTGGTGGATTTCCTGGAAGGGCGGAGGGCGGACCTGTGCGTGGATTGCGACCGCCGGCTGGCGGCCAACCCGTTGCGGGTGCTGGACTGCAAACGGGACTCCTGCGCCGGGACAGTGGCGGCTGCGCCCTCGATCGTCGCGCATCTGTGCGCGGACTGCCGACTCCACTTCGACACGGTGCGGGAGCTGGTGAGGGACGTCCGTCCGGAGCCGGTGGTCAACAGCCGCCTGGTGCGCGGCTTGGACTACTATTGCCGCACCACCTTCGAGTGGAAGAGCGCCGGCCTCGGCAGTCAGGACACCGTGGCCGCGGGTGGGCGGTACGACGGGCTGGTGGAGACCCTGGGCGGACCGCGGGTGGCCGGCGTCGGCTTCGCCCTGGGGGTGGAGCGCCTGTCGCTGCTGCTTTCGGGCGGTGAGACCGCCGCGGCCCCGCTGCTCTATCTGGCCTGGATGGGGGACGATGCCCGGCGCTGGGCGTTCTCCTTGGCCCAGCGGTTGCGCCGGCGGGGGGTTCGGGTGGACATGGAGGGCGGGGAGAAGAGCCTCAAGAGCCAGATGAGGCGCGCGGACAAGCTCGGCGCCGCCGCGGTGCTCATGGTGGGCCCCGACGAGGTGACCGGGGGGAAGGCCGCCGTGCGCCACATGGCGACCGGGGAACAGTTCGAGGTGGATTTCGCCGACGTCGACGAAAGTCTGGTCGAGCGCTTCGGCCCGCCTCGCCAACCACAGGCTTCCGGGCGGGACACGTGAACGACAGGCCATTGGACGCAATCGGCGATTGGCGGCGAAGCTGCCGATGCGGTGAGCCGCGCGAACCCGACGTCGGCCGCGAACTCACCCTGATGGGCTGGACCCGGTCCCTCCGGGACCACGGCGGCCTGCTGTTCATCGACCTTCGGGACCGCACAGGGGTCGTGCAGGTGGTGGTGAACCCCGAGGTGACGCCCGAGGCCCACGAAAAGGCCAGGAAGGTGCGTTCCGAGGACGTGCTCGCGGTCCGGGGACCGCTGGTGAGCCGGTCGGCCGAGACGGTGAACCCCAACATCCCCACCGGCTCGGTGGAGCTCATGGCCCGGGAACTACGCGTGCTCAACGTCTCGCGGGTGCCGCCGTTCCCCATCGACGACGACGTGGAGCCCACCGAGACCAGCCGTTTCCGGTACCGCTACCTCGACCTGAGGCGGCCTCGCAGCCTGCGTCCGCTGGAGGTCCGCCATCGCATGCTGGCCGCCGTCCGCCGCCACCTGGACGACCTCTCGTTCATGGAGGTGGAGACCCCCATCCTCACCAAGAGCACGCCGGAGGGGGCGCGCGACTACCTGGTCCCGAGCAGGATGCACCCGGGCAAGTTCTACGCCCTGCCGCAGTCGCCTCAACTCTTCAAGCAGACCCTCATGGTGGGCGGGGTGGACCGCTACTTCCAGGTGGTGCGCTGCTTCCGGGACGAAGACCTGCGCATGGACAGACAGCCCGAGTTCACCCAGCTCGACATCGAGATGTCCTTCGTGCAGCCGGAGGACGTCTTCGCGATGGTCGAAGGCATGATGGCCAGGGTGTTCCGGGAGATCCGGGGGGTCGAGTTGGAGACGCCCTTCCCCCGTCTCGGATGGGACTCGGCCATGTCGCGCTACGGGACGGACAAGCCGGACCTCCGCTTCGGCCTGGAGCTGGTGGAACTGTCGGACCGTTTCCGGGACTCCCAGGTGGACGTCTTCACCCGGGCCCTGGCCGCGGGGGGCATCGTCAAGGGGATCAAGGCGCCGGGGGCCGGCGACCTGTCGCGCAAGGATCTCGACGACCTCACCGGCCTGGTGGGCCGCTACGGCGCCAAGGGGCTGGCGTGGATCAAGGTGTCGGAGGGCGAATGGCAGTCGCCCCTGGCGAAGTTCCTGCGCGACAGCGAGAAGGACGCCCTCCGGGAGTTGACCCGGGCCCGGCCGGGCGACGTGCTCTTCATGCTGGCGGACGCCCCGCACGTGGTCAACGAGGGACTGGCCAACCTGCGTCTGGAGATGGGCAGACGGCTGGGTCTGGTCCGGGAAGGCCTCCATGCCTTCTCGTGGATCGTCGATTTCCCGCTGGTGGAATGGAAGGAGTCGGAAGGCCGTTACACCGCGGTCCATCATCCCTTTACAGCGCCCAGGGAGGAAGACCTGCCGTTCCTCAGGGAAGCCCCCGCGCGGGTGAGGTCCCGGGCCTACGACCTGGTGCTCAACGGCATGGAGCTGGGCGGCGGCAGTATCCGTATCCATTCGCCGGGGCTCCAGCGGGAAGTGCTTTCCCTGCTGGGCGTGGGACCGGAGACCGTGGACGAGCAGTTCGGCTTTCTGATGGAAGCCCTGGAGTTGGGCGCTCCGCCCCACGGCGGCATCGCCTTCGGCGTCGATCGCCTGGCCATGCTCCTGAGCGACTCGCCGGCCATCCGTGACGTCATCGCGTTCCCCAAGAGCCAGCGCGCCGTGTGCATGTTGACGGACGCTCCCACCCGGGTGGACCCTCGCCAGCTCTCGGAGTTGCAGATACGGACCCTGGCAGACTCCTGACCCCTGTTACGAGAACCCTGAACGATTGCCCCCGTTGGTCCTGAGCGTAGCGAAGCGAAGTCGAAGGGCGCGCTTGCCGGAATTGGTCAGAAGTTCCTTGCTCCTGATCCCTGTCCGAGCAGGCGAATCGCAGCCGGAGACAGGGCAGGCCGCGGATGCCCCGGTCAGGCGTACGGTGCGCCCGCGTTTTCGGCAGAGGCGGTGACCCGGACAGGCCACTAGTCCGTGACGGCCCGGAAGCGTGCAAGCTCGGTCAGGTAGGTAAGGGTCGAGAGGTCGGGCATGCGGTCCAGGAAGACGCGGCCCCGCAGGTGGTCCACCTCGTGCTGGATGACCCGGGCATGGAACCCCGAGGCGGTGAAGTCCCTCTCGTTCCCGTTGCGGTCCAGCGCGGTCACCCGCAGGCTCTTGTAACGGGGCACCCTGCCGCGCAGCTCCGGGATGCTCAGGCATCCTTCCCAGTCGTCCTCGGTCTCGCCGCCCAGCGGGAAGATCCTGGGGTTGACCAGGACCGAGAGCGGCACCGGCGCCTTTCCCGGATAACGGGCGTTGTCGGCGACCTCGATGACCGCTACCTGTCTGGATTCGTGGACCTGCACCGCGGCGAGCCCCACCCCCTGGTACTCGCGCATGGTCGCCACCATGTCGTCGATGAACCGCTGGAAGCGCTCCTCGCCTGCCTCCGCGGCCGGCACTTCCGCCGCGGGCGTCCGCAACACCGGGTGGCCGAGCCGCGCAACTTTCAGGATGGCCATTCCGGACCCGTAGCATATGGGTTTCCCGTTCTTCAAGGTCGAGTTCCGTCCGCGCTGCAGGTGAACCGGGCGTGCGCTTGCATGTGGGGCCGCCCTCGACAACAAAGGATGCCATGGCGGCAACGGACCCGAAGCTGACCGCGGCGGTAGAGACCTACCTCGACGACTTGCGGCGGATGCACGCCTCGGGCAGCGCAACCGGGGAGCGGTCGAGCTACGGGCCGCTTGCGGGTTTGCTGAACGCCGTGGGCGGGGCTCTCAAGCCCAGGGTGTTCTGCGTCCAGGAGCTTGCCGACCGGGGCGCAGGCCATCCCGACTTCGGTCTCTTTACGGCGAAGCAGATCCAGCGGGGCCAACCGCGGCAGGGCCAGACGCCGGAGCGCGGGGTAGTGGAAGTGAAGGCCGCGGGAGACGATGCCTGGCTCACCGCGGCGGGCGAACAGGTGAGCCGCTATTGGGACCGTTACCGGCTGGTGCTGGTGACCAACACTCGCGATTTCGTACTGGTGGGAGAGGACGCCGCAGGGCGTCCGGCGAAGCTCGAAACCTTCCGGCTGGCGGATGGTGCGGGCAACTTCCGGCGAAAGCTGGAGAAACCGCGCGCCTTTGCCCGGGAGGTGGACGCGGGGTTGGGCGAGTACCTGTGCCGGACGCTGTCGCACCGGGCGGCGCTGGCCGAACCCAGGGACTTGGCTTGGCTGCTGGCTTCCTATGCCCGGGACGGGCTTGCGCGGGTGGAGGCCGCGGGCGACGCGCCATCGTTGGCTGCGGTGCGCAAGGCGCTGGAAGAGGCGCTTGGGGTGCGCTTCGAGGGAGAGAAAGGCGCACGCTTTTTCCGTTCGACCCTGGTGCAGACGCTGTTCTACGGGGTGTTTTCCGCCTGGGTGCTGTGGGCGCGGGCCAGTGCGGGATCTGAGGTCGGTGACCGTGGGCGGTCGCTTTCCCGCGGCGCCGGGCGCTTCAACTGGCGCGAAGCGGTCTGGCACCTGCGCGCGCCGGTGCTGCGGGCGCTGTTCCAGCAGTTGTCCGACCCCGGCCGGCTGCAACCCTTGGGCTTGGTGGAAGTGCTGGACTGGACCGCGGCGGCGCTGGACCGAGTGGACCACGCGGCCTTCTTCGCCCGCTTCCACGAGGGCGAGGCCGTGCCCTATTTCTACGAGCCCTTCCTCGAAGCCTTCGACCCCGACCTGCGCAAGCAATTGGGCGTCTGGTACACGCCGGTGGAAGTAGTGCGCTACATGGTGGCGCGGGTGGACCGGGCGCTGAAGGACGACCTGGGCATCCCCGAGGGGCTGGCTGCGGAGAACGTCTATGTGCTGGACCCGTGCTGCGGCACCGGGGCCTACCTGGCAGAGGTCTTGCGCCGCATCGCCGCCAACCTGGAAGGGCAGGGATTGGGAGCGTTGGCCGGGACGCGGGTGAAGAAGGCTGCGACCGAGCGGGTGTTCGGCTTCGAGATCATGCCCGCGCCCTTCGTGGTGGCTCATCTGCAAGTGGGCTTGACCATGCAGGGTCTCGACGCGCCGTTGAGGGACGACGGAGAGGAGCGGCCCGGCGTCTTCCTCACCAACGCCCTCACCGGCTGGGAGCCGCACACCATCAAGCCCTTGCCCTTCCCGGAGTTGGAGGAGGAACGCGACCGGGCGGGACGGGTGAAGCAGGACACGCCCATCCTGGTGATCCTGGGCAACCCGCCCTACAACGGCTTCGCGGGCATGGCGGTGGACGAGGAGCGGGAACTGTCGGACGCTTATCGGACGACGAAGAAGGTACGAAGGCCGGAGGGGCAGGGATTGAACGACCTGTACGTACGCTTCTTCCGCATGGCGGAACGGCGCATTGCGGAGAAGACCGGACAGGGTATCGTCTGTTTCATCTCCAACTACTCCTGGCTCGACGGCCTGTCGTTCACGGGGATGAGGGAACGGTATCTTGAAGCGTTCGATGCGGTGCGCATCGACTGCCTGAACGGGGACAAGTACAAGACCGGGAAGGTAGCGCCGGACGGTTCACCGGACCCGAGCATTTTCTCGACAGAGGGCGACCCTGTGGGCATCCAGGTAGGGACGGCGATTGCGACGCTGGTGCGCAAGGCCGAGCACATGCCAGCGGAAGCGGTCGGCTTCCGCCATCTGTGGGGGCAGGCGAAGCTGGCGGCGCTGCTGGAAACTGCGGAAGCGGAGCCGGACACGCTGTATGCCGACGTGTCGCCGCTCTTGCCACTGGGTTTGCCGTTCATGCGAACGTCGGTCAGCGAGGACTGGTTCGACTGGCCATCGTTGCCTGAACTGTTCCCGGTGTCATTCCCGGGGGTGCAGACCAAGCGGGACTCGTTTCTTGTCGACATTGACCTTGATCGACTCAAAAAACGGGTGAGCGATTACTTCGATCCGGCCTTGAGCCACGAGGAGATTGCTCGGCGCTATCCTGGCGCAATGAAGAGTTCGTCGGGCTTCGTCGTGCGCGATGCCCGCAAGGTGCGCGACGCGCTGCTTGCCCGCGGCGGTCCGAACCAGGAGGGGTTCGTTCGCCATACCTACCGCCCATTCGACGACCGCTGGCTCTACTGGGAGTCGGAACGCGGTCTCCTGGGTCGTCCAAGCATCGACTACAGACTACAGGCATTCAAGGGCAATTTATTCATCGAAGCGCGCGAACGGGAAGCCAAGGAAGATTTCTCGAGGGGAACTCCCATTCGAGGCTTGGCTGACAACTTTGGCAATGGATTTTCCAGTTTCTTTCCAATATGGCTTCGTGCCGGTCACATCGGGAGCGAAGACGACGGTCCCCGGAACCCCGAAGCCTGGCTGCCCGACCCCGTCGCGCACGGTATCGGAAGCGGCACCGGCGCCCCCCACAATCGCCCCAACCTGTCAGGCGCTGCGCAACGCTATCTCCACAGCCTCGGTCTCGGTGTCGAGGACCTGTTTCATCACGTGCTGGCAACGCTCCACGATCCTGCCTACCGGGAGGCCAACGCCGGGGCACTCCGCATGGAATGGCCGCGCATCCCGCTTCCCGGCTGGCCCGCTCCCGGGACCGACGGCGTCCCGCCCGCAACAGAACGGAGTCTCGCACTCCCGGACAGGCAGACCGTCGAAGCGGCGGAAGCCCTCGCCAGATCGGCCGAACGGGGCCGTGAACTCGCGGCCCTGCTCGATCCCGATACGCCGGTCCCCGGCGTCACCACGAGCGCGTTGCGCCCGGAGATCGCCGCCATCGCCGTGCCCGCCACCACGGACGGGCGCAACATGACCGGCCAGGATTTCGCCCTCACCGCGGGCTGGGGCCATGTGGGAACAGGCGGCGCGGTCATGCCAGGTCAGGGGCACGCCGCCGAACGCGCTTTTACACCGGAAGAACGCGCCGCCCTGAGCCACACTCTCCCGGTACTCGGCGCGACCACCTCCGACGTGTACCTCAACCACCGCGCCTTCTGGCGCAACGTCCCCGCCGCGGTCTGGAACTATAAGCTCGGCGGCTACCAAGTCCTCAAGAAATGGCTCTCCTACCGCGAACGCGGTATCCTCGACCGCCCGCTGCGTCCGGAGGAAGTCCAACACTTCACCGAAACCGCCCGCCGCATCGCTGCGATCCTTGCAGCCACGACCTGAAAGCGCGTCCTTCGACTTCGCTTCGCTACGCTCAGGACGAACGGGGAACTTTGCCAGGCTCGGGGTGAACGGGGATCGTTGTTCAGAGCTTCTCGTACATTGAACGCTTGCAATCGAATTCCTTGACGGAGACATGTCGCCAACGTACATTTCTCAGTGCAACGGGCAAGGGAGTCCAACAGGGTGAACGCCCTTGCCAGATGCGAGAGTTGTCCCTCTCAGGAGAAGCTGTCAGGCCGGTAAGCCCTACGACTCGTCCACTGTCGGAGGAGGCGAGTTGATGGCTTCCGGCAAGACGCCGGCGTGGACGACCCATAAGGAGGCAAACATGGATTCGACAGCGGACCTGCTGGCGGAAGAGCAAGCGTTTTACGACGAGAACGCGGATGACTTGTTGTTGCGGTACCCCAATCGCCATCTGCTGATCCACGGTTCCCGCGTTATCGACACCTTTGAGAGTATGGACGAAGCCGTCAAGAGCGGTATCCGCCAATTCGGACGGGAACCTTTCCTGGTGCGACGAGCAGGCGACAAGCAAACGACGTTCTCTGTACCCGCGTTGTCCTTGGGGATGCTATGCCGATCCTGACGATGAAGTTCAATGCCCGCGACGACGAAGGCAAGTCCGTTCAGGCCCCTGTCGTATTTGCGCGGTTCGGCCTAATTCTTGAAGTTATGCTTGTGTCCCGGGAAGGAATGATAGGCACGCCCCCAAGCAGGGTTACACCCTGATCGACACAGGGGAGAGCGGTACATGCGTGGGTTGCTGGCCATGCAGACGGGGGCGGAGGGGGAGCTGAACCGGCGGGGGTGAGGTCAAATGAGGTTCCAGATCAGGACGCCGAGAAAAACGAAGTAGCCAAGCAATAGAATGAGATCGATCAAGTCCCAGAAGCCGACCGCCGCCGCAAGGAAGGCGCCTGTCAGGACCGCTACGACACTCAGCGCGAAGTCCATGCCGCTCACGATAGCCCTGTAGGGTCCGAGAAGCAAGAGATGGCCGACATCACCACCAGGGCCGAGATCGTCGTTGACGATACGAAGCCCGCAGAGCGGCGGGTAGCAGGGTTCGCCAGGCAGGCGTCCCACGGTCTGCGCCGACCGTATCGACGAATGGTACGCTGGGCATCAGTCCCAATGGCACAGTAAGGACTACGGCCTCTTTCTGGCGCCGATCCACTTCGTCGATTTTACGGCCGGGCGGATCAAGGCGGTCGGGCGATGGCTTCGAGTCCTTGATCTCTCCGCTGGTTCCGGCATTCTTTGCTGCGGAGCCTCGCCCCGTGCCAGCCTGAGCCTCAGCATTCACTGGTAATTGGGAACCGGTCCCGATACCCGCGCCCGGTTTTTGACCACTCCCTCCCGAGGGAGAGGGAACGCAAGGGTGGGATCGACAACATCCCCTGCAAAACCTCCGCTCAGGCGCGTCTTGCCTCATGGTGACGGCTTCCTTCTCCAACCTTCCATCTCGACCCCTCTCCGACGGGATCCGGCAGGTCCCTCGTCAGATCAAAGGTGTATCCGGAGCGCGGCGGACGTTTGCAAATCCCGGTCCGTCCCGTAGAATGGAAGCCTTATGCCCCTCTCCATCACCAACACCATGAGCGGCAGGAAGGAGCCGTTCGTTCCCCTGGAACCGGGCGCGGTGACCATGTACGTGTGCGGGGTCACCGTCTATGACCGGTGCCACATCGGCCACGCCCGAGCGCTGTTGACCTTCGACGTCATCTACCGCTACCTGCGCTTCCTCGGTTTCGACTGCCGTTTCGTCAGGAACTTTACCGACGTGGACGACAAGATCATCCGGCGGGCTCGGGAAGAGGGAGTCCCGCCCGGGGAGCTGGCCCGGCGCTACATCGACGAGTTCCACCGGGACGCTGCGGCTCTGGGACTGCTGGAGCCGACGCTGGAGCCTTGCGCCACCGGCCACATACCCGAGATGGTCGCGATCATCTCCGGACTCGTGGAACGGGGCAACGCGTACGAGACCGATGGCGACGTCTTCTTTGCGGTGGAGAGCTTCCCGGGTTACGGCAAGCTGTCGGGCCGGAGCCTCGACGAGATGACGGCCGGGGCCAGGGTCGAGGTGGACCGCCGCAAACGGCATCCCATGGACTTCGCCCTGTGGAAGAGGAGCAGGGAGGGCGAACCGTTCTGGGAGAGTCCCTGGGGCAGGGGCCGACCGGGCTGGCACATCGAATGCTCGGCCATGAGCACCAAGTACCTGGGCCAACCCTTCGACATCCATGGTGGCGGGCAGGATCTGGTCTTTCCCCACAACGAGAACGAGATCGCCCAGTCCGAATGCGTTGCCGGGACGCCGTTCGCCCGCTACTGGATCCACAACGGTTTCGTCCGGTTGGCCAGGGAGAAGATGTCCAAGTCCACCGGGAACATCCTCACCATCCGGGAGGTGCTGCGGCGCTTCGACCCCGCGGCCCTGCGGCTCTACGTGTTGACGACCCATTACCGGAACCCCATCGAGTTCTCGGAGGACGCCCTCGCGGAGGCCCAGCGTGCGGTGGACCGCATCTACCAGGCCGTGAGCAGGGGGAACCCGGCGCCGGGCCGGTCGCCCGCCGGCGCCCCGGACCCTGGGGCGCTGGACGACTTCCGGGGGGAGATGGACGACGACTTCAACACGCCGCGAGCCCTGGCGGTGGTCTTCGACGAGGTCCGGGCCGTCAACCGGCTGCTGGACCAAGGGAACGGCCCGGACCTCGACGCCAGACGGAACGCTCTGCGGGTCATGGCCGAGGCGTTGGGACTCATGCAGGCCTCTCTCGAGCGCGTCCTGGAGGACAGGAGGATGGCGGGCCTTGCGCGCCGCGCCTTGTCCGAGGACGAGGTCCGCCGGCTCATCGAGGACCGGAACCGTGCGCGGCAGGTCAAGGATTGGAGCCAGGCCGACGGCATCCGCGACGAATTGAAGGAGAAGGGCGTCCTCTTGAAGGACGGCCCCTCCGGCACCACGTGGGAGCTAGCCGAATGACGCCCCCGGCGTGCGCGCCCGTAGCTCAGGTGGATAGAGCCGCAGGCTTCGAACCTGAAGGTCGGGGGTTCGAGTCCCTCCGGGCGCGCCACCTCTTCCTCGTTCCTGCGCCGCCGGCCCCGGCAAGAGGGAACGGGCCGCTTCGATGAACGTGCCGAGACGATTCACGGGCATGCAGGGTCTGGTGATCCTGCTCCTGGCCCTGGTCCTGGGCGGTTTCCTCGTCGCCTGGCAGTTCGAGTGGCATCCGCCCCGGATCCGGGTAGAGCTGGAAGGGAAGGCCCTGGGACGCCGTCCTTTCATGGTGACGGTCCACGACCGCGGCAAGGGCCTTGCGTACGTATCGGTCAACTTGGCGGCGGCCGGGAAGTCGATCCCCATCGACTACCGGAAGTTCGAGACCCCGGTGGAGTCTTCCGAGATACCCGTGCAGGTCGATCCGGCGCAGCTCGGGCTCAAGGACGGCCCGGCGGTCTTGACCGTCACCGCAAGGGACCGCTCCTACTGGAGTTTCTTCAGGGGCAACCGGGCCGAGTTGGCGAAGGAAGTGGCCATGGACTTCACGCCTCCTGCGGTGGAGCTCATCGACGGCGACCGCTACGTCACTCAGGGCGGCACGGGCTTCGTGACCTACCGGGCGTCGCCGGATACGGAAAGGAGCGAGGTCCGCATCGGCCGCTACTCCTTTCCCGGCTATCGGGGACACTTGGCCGATCCCCGCGGGTTCCTGGCGTTCTTCTCCCATCCCTACGACGTCCCGGTCAGCCAACGGGCGGTGATCGTGGCGGAAGACCGTGCGGGCAACACACGGGAGTCTCCGCTGGACTACGAGGTGACACCGCTCCGGTACCGGGAGTCCCGCTTCACCGTGTCGGACGACTTCATCCGGTACAAGATCGGCCCACTGCTGGCCGGCGCCGGCGGGGACGCCGGCAGTCCCCGGGAGCGCTTCCTCAAGGTCAACCGTGACATGAGGCGAGCCAACGCCGAGACCATCAGCAGGGTGTGCCGAAACTCCGTCCCGAGGAAGCTCTGGAGCGGCCGGTTCCGGCAGCTCGCCAATTCCGCGGTGCAGGCCTACTTCGCCGACCACCGCTCCTATTTCTACCGGAACGAGAAGATCGACGAGGCGCGGCATCTCGGATACGACCTCGCGGTCACCCGACGGTACCCGGTGGGAGCGGCCAACCGCGGCGCCGTGACCTTCGCCGGTCCGCTGGGCATCTACGGCAATACGGTGATCATCGACCACGGCTTCGGGCTGTGCACCCTGTATTCGCACCTGAGTTCGGTGGCGGTGGAACCGGGTGACGCGGTGGAGACCGGGGCCAACATCGGACGCACCGGGGAGACCGGCCTGGCCCTGGGTGACCACCTCCACTACGGCGTCTATATCCAGGGGGTTGCGGTGCTGCCGCTGGAGTGGTGGGACGCCAGGTGGGTCGCCGACAACGTGACCGGGAAGCTCCCCGGGAAGCCGTCCGGTTGACCATGGCGCTCCGGGTCGTGGCCGGTATCGTGTCCAGGGGCGACCGCTTCCTGGTGTGTCAACGCCGGGGAGACGGCGCCTTCCCCGACAAGTGGGAGTTTCCCGGCGGCAAGGTCGAAGCGGACGAGGAGGCGGGCGCGGCCCTGGGAAGGGAACTCCGGGAGGAGCTGGACATCGCGGTGGAGAGGGCCTGCGAGGTCTTCCGGCACTCCCACGTCTATCCCGACGGGACCCGTGTGGAGTTGGCGTTCTACCAGGTGCGGGCCTACCGCGGAGAGCCGCGGAACCGGGTGTTCCAGCGCATCGCCTGGGCGCCCGTCCACGAGCTGGAGGAGCTGGATTTTCTCGAAGGGGACCTGCCGTTGATCCGAACGCTGCGGAACGGCGGGTTGGAACGGTTGTCGAAACGGAAGGGGTCTCTGCCATGATACTGGTGTTGCGTCCGGAAGACATCGACGGGTTGATCACCATGAAGGAAGCCGTGGATCTGGTGCGGGAGGGGTTCGCACAGTGGGACCGGAACCCCGACGTCAGCATGGTGCGGCGCCGTACCCACATGCCCTCCAACGTGCGCGTCAGCGTACACCAGGGCGGCCTCCCCTCGGTGGGGGTCACGGGCCTCATGACCCACTGCGAGTGGACCAGGAACCCGACCCGGGGCGCGCATTCCATCGAGGCGTTTCCCGTCCGCGGACGGCCGACGCAGGTGCTCTTCGATTCCGAAACCGGCGAGCTGCGCTGCATCATCATCGGCGAGCCGAGACCGCGGGAGCTCTCCCTGAGCGGCGTGTCCGCGTTGCGCACCGCGGCCAACAGCGCGGTGGGCACGGACCTGTTCGCCCGGTCGGACGCATCCACCGTGGGCATGTTGGGGTCCCAGAACCAGGCCAAGTACCACCTGCTCGCGCTGCGGGAGGTCCGCACCCTCACCCGGGTGAAGGTGTTCAGCCCGAACCCTGCCCACCGCAAGGAGTTCGCCGACGAGATGGGCGACCTCACCGGGCTGGACGTCGCGCCGGTGGACAGCGCCCGGGAGGCGGTGCGGGACGTGGACATGGTGGTGGCCGCCACCAGCTCCAACGTGCCGGTGCTGGACGGCCGGTGGCTGGAGCCCGGAGTCCACCTGACCTCCATCGTGTTGAGCAACATCGGCCTCATGCGCGGCGGTTTCGTCTCCCGGATGCGCCAGGAGCTGGACGACGAGAGCATGCGGCGCGCGGACGTGATCGGAGTGAACTCCCGCGAGACCCTGAAGGTGGACCAGCCCGGGGACTTCATGGAGCGGCTCGAGAACGGGGTCATCTCCTGGGACAGGATCGTGGAGGTGGGCGAGGTCCTGAACGGCGCACGGCCGGGGCGCACCGACCCGGGCCAGGTCACCCTGTTCAAGAACACCGGAGGAGTCGGGATCTCCGACGTGGCCATCGGCGGCCGCCTGTACCAGTTGGCCCGGGAACGGGGGTTGGGCATGGAGTTGCCCATCGACGGCGCCGAATGGCGGGAGCCCCTGTGAGGCCCCCCGCAAGGCCCCCCGTGAGACCGTTTCCGGGGCCGGACGAGGACGCACTCCGGCCCCCGGACCGAGGCCGCGGTCCGGGACCCCCCGCGAAAGGGAGGCGAACATGACCCTGATCCTCGACAACGACGACGTGAAGCAGGTGCTGACCATGGACGTCACCATGGCCGCCCTCGAAAAGGCCTACGTCGAGCTGGTGGAGAAGGAGGCCGTGTGCCGTCCGCGCATCGACCTGCAGGTGCCGACGTCCGACCCGGACAGGATGTACCAGTGGGGCACCATGGAGGGCGGCTCCACCTCGGGGTACTTCGCCATCCGGATGAAGTCGGACGTGATCTACGAACAGGAGTACGAAGGCGCGGTCACCCAGGAGAAGTACTGTGTCCGTCCGGGGCGCTTCTGCGGCCTGATCCTGCTCACGAACATCCACAACGGCGAGCCGCTGGCGTTGCTGAACGACGGCTACCTCCAGCACATGCGCGTGGGCGCGGACTCGGGCATCGGCGTCAAGTACATGGCCAGGGAGGACGCCGCGGTGGTGGGCATGATCGGCTCGGGCGGCATGGCCCGGTCCCACATGGAAGCGTTCGTGCAGGTCCGCGGCATACGACGGGTCCAGGTTTACAGTCCCACCCGGGCGCACCGGGAGCAGTACGCCCGTGAGATGGCCGAGCGGTTCGGCGTGGAGGCGGCGCCGTTGAGCGACCCGGACGCGGTGTACGAGGGGGCCGACATCATCGCGGGCTGCACCGACTCGGCCGTGGACATCATCGCGGGGGCGGCGGTGGAGCCGGGCGCCCACATCACCTCCATCGGCGGGCGGCCGGACGCGGCCACGTTCGAGCGCATCGACGTCTCGCTCCGGCTGGGCACGGCGCCGGCGCCCTGGGGGCTCGAGGAGTTCGGACTGCCCGACGAGTACGTCACCTACGCGGCGCAGCCCGATAACGACGCCGGCTTCCGGATGAAGCGCAAGCGCCGCCGGGCCCACGGCGTGCAGGGCGGCGACAAGAACGTGATGCTGGCGGACCTGCTTGCCGGACGGCGCAAGGGCAGGACCTCCGCGTCGCAGATCACCTACTCGGAGCGGGGGAACGTGCAGGGAGTCCAGTTCTATTCGGTGGCCGGCAAGGTGTACGAACTGGCCAGGGAGCGGGGGCTGGGGAAGGAGATCCCCACCGAGTGGCTGCTGCAGGACATCAGGGACTAGCCATCCGGGACCCGTGTCCCTCGAGGATACCCACATGCTGATCCTGAACAACGACGAGATCGAGTCCCTGCTTTCCATGGACTCGTGCCTTGCGGTGCTGGACAAGGCCTACCGTCAACTTTCCGACGGTGAGGCGGTGAACCGTCCGCGCACCGACCTCTACCTGCCGTTCCCCGAGACTTCGGGGGTCTATGCGTTCAAGTCCATGGAGGCCGGCCTGTTCGACCCCAAGGTCGTGGCCCTGCGGTTGAACTCGGACGTCATCCGGTGGGAGAAGCGCGCCGACCGGGTGGTCAAGGAGAAGATCCCCAAGGCGCCCGGCGGCAAATGGGTGGGTCTCGTGCTGCTGTTCTCGGCCGAGACCGGGGAGCCCCTGGCCATCTTCCCGGACGGCGTGATCCAGGCGTTTCGCGTGGCGGCCTCCAGCGCCCTGGCGGCTCGATGCCTGGCCCGGGAGGACGTGGCCCGCCTGGGCGTCTTCGGCTCCGGCTGGCAGGCCCGGGCCCACGTGGAGGCGTTCTGCAAGGTGCGTTCGTTCGAGGAGGTGCTGGTCTTCAGCCCCACCCGGGCCAACCGCGAGGCCTTCGCCCGGGAGATGGCGGATCGGGTCAGGGCGCCGGTGGAGCCTTGCGAGGACGCGGCCCGGGTGGCGTCCCGCGCGGACGTGCTGGTGGCCGCCACCAACGCCATCACGCGGGTGGTTCCCCCGGACTGGGTCAGGGCCGGAGTGCACTTCACCTGCGTGAAGACCTCCGAGCTGGGCGACGAGACCATCGGCCGAGCCGACAGGGTGGTCATCCACACCCGCAAGGTCGCTCCCGAGAACTACATCGCCGGCATGGGGGACGAGAAGGTGGAGGCCCATGACCCCATCGAGTTCCTCACCGCCGCGGACAGGGGCGGGGCGGCCCGGCCCGAGGCGCCGCCGTGGATCGACGCGCCGGAGTTGAAGGACGTGGTGGCGGGGAAGGTCGCCGGTCGCACGCGAGCCGACGAGTCCACCTGCTTCGTGAACAACATCGGGCTGGGGGTCCAGTTCGCGGCCGTTGGCAGCGCGGTTTACGAGGACGCCAAAGCCAAGGGCCTCGGCCGGGAGATCCCCACGGACTGGTTCCTGGAGACCGTGCATCCGTAGGGCGGGGTTCCTTCCACTCCGCGGTCGTTCCCCCCGCGGCCGGGCCTCACCGCATCCAGTGGCGCCCCACCTGCGTCACCGAGACCCGGCGGCTCCCCCGGCGGATCTGGTACAGGGTCCGGTCCGCGACCTCCAGGCAGCTCAAGGCGTTGCCGTAAACCAGGCCGGTGTCGAGGCCGATCTTGTAGGGAAGGTCGAAGAACACCTCTTTCATGGGGGTATGGCCGAACAGCACCGTCTCGGCCAGGGTGTGCGGACTGCTTATGAACTTGTCGCGTATCCAGAGGAGCTCTTCGCCGAACTGCCGCTCCCAGGACCGGTCCGGGTTGATGCCTGCGTGCACGCACAGGAACCCGTCGATGAAACGCCAGGGCTCCAGCCCCATGAAGAACGCCGCGTGCTGCGCCGGCAGCGCCGCGAGCAGGCGTTCGCCGTCCGCCGCGGTGGGGGAGCCTGCGGGAGCGGCCACGCCGTAGCTGGCCAGGGTCTCGGTGCCTCCGTTCATCAGGAACGCGTCGCCGTGCCGTCCGGAAAGGCCCATGAACGACAGCATCATGTCCTCGTGGTTGCCTCTGAGGAAGACCGTCTTCCGCTCGTTGCCCAGGCCGACCAGGAGGTCCACCACCCCCCGGGAGTCGGGTCCCCGGTCGATGTAGTCGCCCAGGAAGACCAGGGTGTCTTTGCTCTCCAGCGGCAGCGACTCCACCAGCGCGGCCAACTCGGCCGGACAGCCGTGGACGTCGCCGATCACGTAGCATCGCGTCATGTTCGACTTCCAGCCTGGGGCGCCGGAGGCGCGCCCCGGCCGCGGTCACCGGGAAGGCTTGGATTTCTGGTATTTCCGGTAGTCGTATCCGGTGGCCATGGACAGGAGCAGATCTTCCATGCCCCCGTCCTTCTCCCGTCTCAGGATCAGCAACCGCTCGAAGAACTCGATGAAGGCCTTCTGGATGCGCTGCGGCTCGCCGTTCCCCCGCAGGTAGAAATCGTGCAGGCTGGTGATGGCCGTCCTCAGGGCGGAGAACCGAAGTTCGTTGGGGAAAGAGTCCCACTCGGGCAGGGAGAGGGGGCGAAGGCCCTCGTAGCCCAGGATCAACTCCTCGAACCGGTCCAACCGGTAACGTCCTTCGTGGTAGCAGACGGCGTTGACCGTGGTGGCGAGGTCGCAGATGAACTTGCCGCGGCAGGCCCGGTCGAAGTTCATGATCCCCACCAGGCGCGACCCCTTGAACTTCATGCTTTCCCAGGACAGGTTCCCGTGGATGATGCCCTTGGGCAGGTTGTTGTCCAGGTACCCTTCGAGGAAGCAGACCTCGTCGTCCAGCACCCGGACGATGGACTTGAGGTGCGCGGGCAGGCTCTTTCGGACCTCGTGGTACAGGGCGGCCACCCGGGGAAAGGAGAAGCGGTTCTCGCCTCCCTTCTTGTAGCCTCTTCCGATGAGGTGGAGGTCGGCGAGCGCGCGCCCCGCGGCTCCGAGTTGCGCCCGGGTAAGGTTCCCTACCGGCACCTCCATGCCGTCGATGTTGCGGCTGGCGGAGATGAACCTGCCTTCGGCGTGGAGGTAGTGCTGTCCGCCGCGGCTCTTCAGTGGATGCTGGCATTGGAACCCGTGGCGTCTCAGGAACAGGAGCAGGTCGATGTCGTGCTTGACCTCGTTCTCGTTCTTGAACCCCTCGATGGAGACGATGAACCTGCCGCGTCTGGTGTCCACGATGAAGAAGGAACCCGCGGGTTCCCGGTGGATCCCGGCCGCGGAGAAGAACTCGCCCATGGAGAACTCCTCGGCGACGCCGGCGAGCTCGACGGCCTGCGAGGGCGCCTTGGCGGCGCTGGCGGTGGATTTCAGTCCCGTGGACAGCATGTTCCCTCGTCATACTCCGTTGGGGAACGCAACGTAGCACATTCCGTTCCGAATTTGTGGACGTTCTGCGCCGGAATTCCTCCGAGCCGTTGTACGGACCGCTGACACCGATTATACCATGTTGGAAGCATATTCCGTGCCAACTTCCAAGTTCCCGAAATCTCGATATTGCAACGCGCCGCGTTCGACAATTTCGTCGTTGACGGTAGGCCGCCGGTGAAGGAAAGCAAGATATATCAATGAGTTAGGTCGTTCGACGTTTCCGTCGCCGGACAGCAACCCCTCGGACCACGCATGTCCGAATTGAACTCCGGGCTTCATGCCTGTAGGATGGAAGGGCATGGCATGGTCCCACCGTGAGGGCGCCGGCAATGATCGATGACGACGCCAAGGATGAGGTTCCCGACCAGGGCGCCGGAGGTCCGGCCGCCGTGCAGCAGCCGGACCTGTACTACCACGGGATCGTCGCTCGGCTTTCGCCCCGGAAGAACACGGGAGTGGTCCGTACCGCGAGCGGCAGGGAGGTGCAGTTCTCTTACCAGATGGTGCTGATGTCCGGCCCCGTGACCTCGCCCAAGGGCCTGAGGGAGGGCATGGTGGTGGGGTACGACCTGGGTTGGGGGAGGCACGGGCTCCGGGTCACGAAGATAAGGACCTACCCTCAGCAGGACCGGCGCCGTCCGGAACCGGCGCCGGGGGAAGCGCCGGCGCCCGCGGCGTCCGGCGAAGATCCCGCCGAATAGCGGGTTGGCGGGCCTCCGGGGCCGAACCCGTCGGCGGGAGGCTACGGCGCGCCTTGCCCGACCATGCCGGCCAGGGCCAGGATCTGGCTGGACAGCAGCTCTCCCACGAACACGCCCAGCAGCGCGATGTAGAAGAGGCCCGTGGCCGCCATGGTGTTCCGGAAGTCGGCGAGGGTCTTCCAGATCATCCAGGAAAGCGCCAACGGAGCGGCCTGGGCCACGAGGAACCGCGACGACAGCAACGCCAGGTGGTCGTCGAAGAGGCTGCGCACCGTTGCCGCCGTATGCGCCGTGCCGAACAGGTAGAGCAGGGCGGCGGCGAGGGCCTCCAGGCAGGTCTGGACGATCAGCAGGGCGACGAAGAACCGGAACACCCGGAGGAACGGCTCCAGGCTCTGGCCGGTCTCGATCAGGTACCAGTGGCCGATCAGCATGCCCACGGTGACCGCCCCCAGGAGCAGTGACGAGACCACGAAGCGGACCGGAAGGAACACGGCTTCCACCGGTCCCACCGGGGAATGGGAGAACCCGTAGGAGGCGACCATGACCCCGGCGAGGCCGGTCAGGATCGCGGTGGAGAAGAAGCGCGCCCGCAGGAACGCGCGCTCGCCCCATAGGGATATGAAGTAGAGGATCAGGAAAACGGTGAAACTCCCCAATAGAACAAGGCTCAGGATGTCCCCGATGCCCGGGGTTTCCGGCAGGAGGTCGAGGCGCCCCCAGAGGGCCAGCAGCGCGGCCGCGGCCAGCACGCCCGCGGTGGACTTGTAGAAGCCGCGTTCCAGCTCGGTGAAGGGCGTCGCCGCCAGACCCACCAGCCCCCCCACCGACAACTGGTAGAGGAACATCACGAACGCGGTGGCGTAAGGGTTCACCGGATCACCGGCTCCCCGGGGGCTTGCGCAGGCTGCCGGGGCTTGGTGGCCACCTGGAGGCAGACGGCGCCCCGCAGGTAACGCACGGTGCGGGCCTCGCCGAAGCCGGCCGACGCGATGGTCGAGGCCACCGCCTCCGGCGGGACGAAGGACCGCACCGAGTCCGACAGGTACCGGTACGCGCCGGGGTCGCCGCTCACCACGCGGCCCACCCAGGGCATGAGCTTCCCGAAGTAGAGCCAGTAGAAGCGCGAGAACAGGCCCCGGGACGGGGGGAACATGTCCAGGGACGCCATCCGCCCGCCGGGCTTCAGCACCCGGTAGGACTCCCGGAAGAACGAGTCCAGGTCCCCGACGTTCCGCAGCACGAAGGCGCTCATCACCGCGTCGAAGGATTCGTCCCGCACCGGCGCGGCCAGGGCGTGGCCCAGGACGTAGGCGGCCCGGTCTCCGTATCCTGCCCGGGACGTCCGTTCCCCGGCGAGCTCGAGCATGGCGCGCGAGAAGTCCACGCCCACCACCCGGGCGCCCGGCGCCAGCACCTTGCACGCCTCCAGGGCCAGTGCGCCGGTGCCCGTGCCCAGGTCCAGGACCAGGGCCGGTTCCCCGGCGATGCCCAGGGCGCCGACGGCCTTGCGCCGCCACAGGGAGTCCAGCCGCAGGCTGATGATCCGGTTGAGCAGGTCGTAGCGCCGCGCGATCCGGTCGAAGATGTTCCTGACCAGGGTGTCGCGGAGGGTGGACATGACGGCGGCGGGAGCCCGGAAGCGTCTCGGGCGGGGCGGGTCCGGGCGTCAACGATCCCGGTCGGTGAGCAGGCGGCCCAACGCCTTGAGGCCGTCCCGGTCTGCGGACTCGGGCAGCTTGTCGATCTCCCGGCATGCCCTGGACGTGTATTTGCGGGCGAAGTTCCTGGCCCGCTCGATCACCGTGCCGTTCTCCATGGCGTCCAGCGCCTGCCGGATATCGCCCTCCGTGGGAGACGAAGTCTGGAAGACGCGCGAGACCGCCCGGTGCCCGTCGAGCAGCGAGAGGACGATGGGAAGGGAAGGGTTGCCGTCGCGCAGGTCCATGCCCGTGGACTTCCCGAGCAGGTCCCTGGTCCCCACCACGTCGAGCACGTCGTCCATCATCTGGAAGGCGATGCCGAGGTTGCGTCCGAAACTCGCCGCCACTTCGACCTGCTCGGCCGGCGCGCCGGCCATGTAGGCGCCGAGCTTGGCGCCGGTCTCGAAGAGCGAGGCGGTCTTGCGTTCGACGATCTGGATGTAGTCCGCCGCGGTCACCGTCCGGTTGCGCCGGAAGGCGCCTTGCAGGATCTCCCCCTCGGTGAGGCTCGTGCACGCGTCCGCGGTCCACTGGACCACGGTCTCGTCGAACTTGCCGGCGAACTCGAACGCCTTGATGAAGAGGAAGTCGCCGGTGACGAGGGTGCGCGTGAGTCCGTAGCGTTTGTAGGCGGACTCCTTCCCGCGTCGGAACCTGGCGCCGTCGATGATGTCGTCGTGCAGCAGGGTCGCCGCGTGCACCAGCTCCAGGGCCGCGGCGATGTCCACCGCGTCGTCCTCTCGCTCGCCCCGGAAGGCGTTGAACACCAGCAGCGTGAGCATGGGCCGGAGGCGCTTGCCCCCGCCCTCGATGAGGTCGGAGGAGATCCGGGTCAGCTCGGGTTCCTTCGAGCGCGTGCAGTCCGTCAGCCGTTGCTCCACCAGACGCAACTGGCGGGCCAACGGTCCGTACCGGTCCACCGACTCGAACGGGGACAGGAAGTCTTCCGCAACGTCCCTCAGGAGAACCTGATGCTCTCTCTCATGGTCTTGTTGTTGCAGAAGTGACTCCGGTCGAGGCGCTACGGGCGCGTTTCACGCACCCACGGCGCGGAACCGCGGTGCGTTCGAGGGAGGACGGATGCGGCCGCCCGTGGGAGGTGGTGCGAAAGGGGGGAATTGAACCCCCACGGGATTGCTCCCACAGGATCCTGAATCCTGCGCGTCTACCAAATTCCGCCACTTTCGCACGAACATGAAAGGTCCTGCATGGGATGGCCTTCTATATGCACCAGCGGACGCGGCGTTGTCAAGTTGGCGGGACCGCGGTCGGTCCGCATGGTCCGATGTGGGTTCACAGGATCGGGCATTGTCTGCTACCATGGTGCGAACGTCCGGGGGCGTGCATCGAAATGGGCAGCATACTCGTCATCGAGAGGCAACCGGTCCTGCGTGAGGCGTTGCGGCAGTTCCTGTTCCCGGAGCACCGGACCACGGTCCGGGACCACTGGCCCGGGGAGGAAGACGTCCGGGGCCATGACCTGGTCATCGTCGATCGGGAGTCCGTCGAGGACGGCGGCGCGGAAGTCCCGGAGATCCTGCGCACGCTTCGAGCCCTGGAGGTCCCCGCGGTCTGGCTCCACCTGGGAGCGGCGCCGGTCCTCGACTCCGAAGGTCCTGCCGCAACCGTGCCCAAGCCGCTGGAGGGCGCCTTGCTGGAGGCTGCCCTGCGGTCGTTGTTGCCGGCGCCGTCCGCGGCCGAAGGACCGCCGGGGGACGAACCGCCAGACGCTGCGCCCGAGGGCGACCGCCCGAACCCCGAGGCCCCGGCCCGCCCGTCGGAGGGAAGCGACGCCCCCGAGGGCCCCGGCCCCGCTGTCATCGAATTGACGGACGTGGTGGACGAGACCGACTCCGGGACGCCGGAGGTCGGGAGCGGAGGTCGAGAGTAGGGTCCCATGCCTCGAGAAATCGCAAAGTCGTACAGTCATCGGGACCTGGAGAAGAAGTGGTACGAGCGCTGGGCCGGCGCCGGGCACTTCACCCCCTCGGTCCCGGGCGCGCCCTCGTTCTCCATGGTCATTCCGCCCCCCAACGTCACCGGTTCGCTCCACATGGGCCATGCCCTGAACAACACCCTCCAGGACGTCCTGTGCCGCTTCCGGCGCATGGACGGACACAACGTACTGTGGGTGCCGGGGACGGACCACGCGGGCATCGCCACCCAGAACGTGGTGGAGCGCCAACTCTCCGAGGAGGGAGTGCACCGGACCGCCCTGGGCCGGCGCGCCTTCGTCGAGAAGGTCTGGAGCTGGCGCGAGGAAACCGGCCACACCATCCTGCAGCAGTTGCGGGCCCTGGGGGTGTCGTGCGACTGGAGCCGCGAGCGCTTCACCATGGACGAAGGGCTCTCCCGTGCGGTGCGGGAGGCGTTCGTCCGTCTGTGGGAAGAGGGGCTGCTCTACCGTGCGGAACGGCTCATCAACTGGTGCCCGCGCTGCAAGACCGCGCTCGCCGACATCGAGGTGGCGCACGAGGAGGTGGACGGCCGCCTGTGGCACGTGCGCTACCCGCTGGTGGAGGGAGGCGAGTTGACCGTCGCCACCACCCGGCCCGAGACCATGCTCGGCGACACCGGCGTGGCGGTCCATCCCGACGACGAGCGTCATGCCGGCTGCGTTGGCCGTCGCGCGCGCCTCCCCGTGGTCGGGCGCGAGATCCCGGTGGTGGCCGACGGGTTCGTGGACCCCGAGTTCGGCACCGGCGCGGTCAAGGTCACCCCGGGACACGACTTCAACGACTTCGAGGTCGGCGTCCGGAACCGCCTGGAAGTGATCAACATCTTCGACGACGACGCCGCGGTCCGACCGGAGGCGTTCGTGGAAGAGGGAGCGGCGGCGCCGGCCTGGCTCGAGCGCTACCGCGGCCGGGACCGCTTCGCCGCACGCGAGCGCATCGTCCGGGAGCTGGAGGAGCAGGGGCTCCTGGCCGAAGTCCGTCCCTATCGTCACGCGGTGGGCAAGTGCTACCGCTGCCAGACGGTCATCGAGCCCTACCTCACGCCCCAGTGGTTCGTGAAGGCCGGGCCCCTGGCGGAGCCGGCCGCGGAGGCGGTGCGGCAGGGCCGCACCCGGATCGTTCCGGAGGCGTGGAAGAACTCGTACTTCGCGTGGATGGACAACATCCGGGACTGGTGCGTGTCCCGGCAGATCTGGTGGGGCCACCAGATCCCGGCCTGGTATTGCGCGGACTGCAACCGGTCGTTGCGCTCCGACGACGTCGCGAGGGTCCCCGCGGGCTGCGCGCCGGTGGTGGCGCGGAGCGCGCCGGACTCGTGCGAGACCTGCGGCGGCGCCCGGTTCGTGCAGGACCCGGACGTCCTGGACACCTGGTTCTCCTCCGCCCTGTGGCCGTTCTCCACCCTGGGCTGGCCCGACCGGACCGCGGACCTCCGGACCTTCTACCCCACTTCCGTGCTGGTGACCGGCTTCGACATCCTGTTCTTCTGGGTCGCGCGGATGATGATGATGGGCCTCCGGTTCATGGAGCAGGAGCCGTTTCGGGACGTGTACATCCACGCCCTGGTGCGCGACCAGGACGGCCAGAAGATGTCCAAGTCCAAGGGCAACGTCATCGACCCCCTGATCATGGTCAACCGGTACGGGGCCGACCCGTTCCGGTTCACGCTGGTGGCCATGACCGCCATGGGGCGGGACGTGAAGCTGGCGGAGGAGCGCATCGCCGGCTACCAGCACTTCGTCAACAAGCTCTGGAACGCCGCGCGTTTCGTGCTCATGAACCTCGACGACGAGGTGCTCCGGGAGCGGCCCCGCCCGGCGGAGGATCTGCTCGGGGAGTCCCCGGACTTGGCGGACCGCTGGATCCTGTCGCGCCTGAAGGCCGCGGTCGAACGCTCCCGGGAGGCCATCGCCACGTACCGTTTCAACGATTTCGCGCACCACCTGTACCAGTTCACCTGGCACGAGTTCTGCGACTGGTACATCGAGATGAGCAAGCTGCGTCTGGGCGGCGGCGACGCGGTCGCCGCCCAGCGGGTGCTGCACGCCGTGCTGCGGAACATCCTGCTGCTGCTGCATCCGTTGACGCCGTTCGTGACCGAAGAGCTCTGGCAGGCGGTCACCGCCCGGGACGCCGAGTCCCCGCCCGGCGACGACATCATGGTCCAGCCCTATCCCGCGGCCGCGGACTTCCCCGCGGACCCGGAGGCGGAGGAGGAAGTGGGCTTCCTGAGCGGCCTCATCCGTGCGGTGAGGAACCTCCGCACAGAGATGAACGTGCCGCTTTCCAGGAAGGTCCGGGTGGTGCTCTTCGACACGGACGAGCGGCTTTCCCCGGTCCGCGGCCATGAGGCCCTGGTGTGCGCCCTGGCCCGGGCCGAGTCCCTGGAGTATCGTTCCCAGGGGGTTCGGCCGGAGAAGGTGGCGACGGCCATGGTCGATACCACCGAGGTGTACGTCCCGCTGGACGGCGCAGTGGACCTGCGGGAGGAAAGCGACCGGCTGCACCGTTCCCTGGGCAAGCTCGAAGCGGAGCGGGAACGGGTGCGGAAGAAGCTCGGCAACGAGGACTTCGTGGCCAAGGCGCGGGCGGAGGTGGTGGAGCGCGAACGGGAACGGGCGCAGGAGTTGGAAGAGCAGATCGACGCCCTCAACCGGAGCCTCGGGAGGATCCGCGAGATCCGGGGCCAGTGACTCCCGCGGACCTGCGCTGCGGACCGGCAAAGCCCGCGGTACGGGCGTCCCCGGAAACCGTCTCCCGAGCATGTCTTCCGTGAAGCAGCCTCCCGTTCCGGTTCCCGGCGACAGGCTCACCGCGGACGGCATCCTTCGGGACCTGGGGACCCGGCGGCTCGGCGGCCGCATCCAGGTGCACCCGGAGCTCCCCTCCACCAACCGCACCGCCTGCGCGCTGGCCGAAGCCGGGGCGCCGGAGGGGACCATCGTCATCGCCGAAGCGCAGACCCGGGGGCAGGGCAGGATGGGACGGCGCTGGGTCTCTCCCGCGGGTTGCAACCTCTACCTCTCCTTCGTACTCCGCCCGCGGCTGGACCCTGCGGATTCGGCCAGGACCACGCTGCTGGCCGCGGTGGCGGTGGCCGACACGCTCCGGGACCTGGTCCCGTGCCGGCCCCGGATCAAGTGGCCCAACGACGTCCTGCTGCGCGGCCGGAAGGCGGCCGGCATCCTCAGCGAGGTCGCCTGCGAGCCCGGCCGCACGTTCTTCGTGGTGGTCGGCATCGGCGTCAACCTGAACTTCCCGCGCTCGCTCATGCCCCCCGACATCCGCGGGCGCGCCACCTCGGTGATGGAAGAGTCCGGGGCCGTGGCCGACCGGGTGGAGGCGGCCCGCTCCCTGGTGCGCTGCATGGAGAAGCGCTATATCGAGTTCGAGGAGCGCGGGTTCGCCCCCATCGCCCGAAGCTGGAACGGTTACGCGCGCATGGAAGGGGAGCATGTCCGCGTCCGGACCCCCGACGGCGTGCTCGCGGGACGGGTGCAGGGGTTGGACGGGAACGGCTTCCTGGTGCTGGAGGACGGTGACGGCCGGCCCCGGCGGGTGGTGAGCGGGGACGTCTTCCTGACGGACGGAGCTTCGCCTGGAGACTCTGAACGATTGCCCGTTCGTCCCGGGCGTAGCAAAGTGCCCCGTTCGTCCTGAGCAAAGCGAAGTTCCCCGTTCGTCCTGAGCGTAGCGAAGCGAAGTCGAAGGACGCGCCTTCCCATGGGGAGAGACACCGCAAGCCAGAATGGATCAGAGGTTCGGTAGGTGCTGCTGGCCATCGACATCGGGAACAGCAACATGGTGCTGGGCGTCTATCGCGGCCGGGAGCTCCTGACCCACTGGCGCCTGGTGACCCAACCGGAGCGCACCGTGGACGAATACGGCGCCCTGATCGGCCAGCTCGCCGCCACCCGGGGCATCGGCAGCGACGCCATCGACGCCATCATCGTCTCCTGCGTGGTGCCGCCCATGGTGGGCATGATCGACGAGCTCGGGCGCAAGCTGTTCGGGGTGAAGCCGTTGCTGGTGGGACCGGGCCTCAAGACCGGCATGCCGATCCTCTACGACAGCCCCCAGGACGTGGGCGCGGACCGTATCGCCAACGGCGTCGCCGCCTACGACCGCTTCCGCGCGGCGTGCATCGTCATCGACTTCGGCACCGCCACCACGTTCGACTGCGTGTCCGAGAACGGGGAATACCTGGGCGGTCTGATCGCCCCGGGCCTGGTCATCGCGGTCGAGGCCCTGTTCCAGCGGGCCTCCAAGCTGCCCCGGGTGGAGGTCCTGTGCCCCGCCGGCGTCATCGGCAGGTCCACCGTCCATTCGATCCAGTCGGGGATCTACTACGGCTACGTGGGTCTGGTGGACGGCATCGTGCACCGCATCCGGCGGGAGACCCGGGTCCCTGCGCGGGTGGTGGCCACCGGCGGCGTCGCTTCCCTCATCGCCCACGAATCGAGCGTCATCGAAGAGGTGGACGAATTCTTGACGTTGGAAGGTTTACGGCTTATTTACGAGAAGAACCCGGCTCCGTCGTCGCGCAAGCGGAGAGCCTAGCGGCCCTCCCGGCGCCGGGGCGCCCGCGGTTCGCACGGAACGAGGGCCCTCGACGGATCGGGGCAAGGGAGGTGGATCCATGGCAGCATTCGAAGCCGGCCGGCTACGGAACGTGGGGTTGCTGGGGCACCGGGGGGTGGGCAAGACGTCCCTGGGCGAGGCCATGTTGTTCGCCGCGGGCCGCACCAACCGCCTGGGCCGGGTGGAGGACGGGACCTCGGTGTTCGACCACGAGCCCGAAGAGATCCACCGGCAGGTTTCCATCTCCACCGCCTTCCATTCCGTCGAATGGAAGAAGAACTTGTGCATGCTCGTGGACACGCCCGGTTTTGCTACCTTTCTGCCGGAGACGGTCCATTCGCTGGCGGGGTTCGGCGGCGCGGTCTTCGTGCTCCACGCCGGGGCCGGGCTGAGGGTGGAGACCGAGCGGCTGTGGGGCTACGCCGCGGAGCGCGGGATGCCCCGCCTGCTCTTCGTCAACCGCATGGACCGGGAGGAGACCGACGCTGTGGCGGCGGTGGACGCCATCGCCGAGGCCCTGGGGGTCAAGGGCCTCCACGTGCAGCTCCCCATCGGCCACGGCGAGACCTTCCGGGGAGTGGTGGACCTGATCCGCATGAAGGCGGTGTGCGCGGACGGCGAAGGCAGGGAGCAGGAAGAGGATGTCCCTGGGGAGTTGAGGGAACGGGCCGAGGAGATGAGGGTCAACCTCATGGAGAACGTGGCCGAGACCCGGGACGAGTTGCTCGAGAAATACCTCGAAGGCCAGGAGTTGACCTCGGAGGAGCTGTCGCAGGCGCTGCGCGACGGCGTGCGCGAGGGTGCGCTGTTCCCGGTCCTCTACGGCTCGGCCGCCCGGGGCGCGGGAGTCCCGGCGCTGCTCGACGGCGTGGTGGAATGGCTGCCGTCCCCGTTGGAGGAAGGGGAGGCCGAGGGGAAGAACCCGGTGACCGGCGAGGCCGAGTCCCGGGCCAGGACCCCGGACGCTCCTTTCTCGGCCTTCGTCTTCAAGACCATCGTGGACCCGTTCGCCGGCCGCCTGTCGATCATGCGGGTCCTGTCCGGCTCGGTGCGGGCCGACAGCACGGTCTATAACCCCGGCAAGGACGCGAAGGAGAAGGTCGCGCACCTGTTTCGACCGGAAGGGTCCAGGCACGAGGAAGTGGCGGAGGCGGGGGTCGGCGAGGTGGTCGCCGCGGCGAAGCTCAAGGACGTGGCCTCGGGGGACACCCTGTGCGACGAGTCCGCTCCCATCGAATACCCCGGGCCGGTGGAGTTCAGCCCGTCCATCTCCTTTGCGCTTTCCCCCAAGACCCGGGCGGACGAGGACAAGGTGCCCCAGGGCCTCCAGCGGATGATGGAGGAGGACCCCTCCATCCGGATGCACCGGGACGAGCAGACGCGGGAGTTCATCCTGTCGGGCACGGGCCAGCTCCACATCGAGGTGGTGGTGGACAAGCTCAAGCGCAAGTACGGCGCGGAAGTGGAGCTGAAGGCGCCCAAGGTGCCCTACCGGGAGACCATCCGGGCGTCCTCCAGCGCCCAGGGGAAATACAAGAAGCAGTCCGGCGGCAGGGGCCAGTACGGCGATACCTGGCTCAAGATCGAGCCCCTGGAGCGGGGCAAGGGCTTCGAGTTCGTGGACAAGATCGTCGGCGGGGCCATCCCGCGCAACTACATCCCCGCGGTGGAGAAGGGCATCGTCGAGACCATGGCGGGGGGTTACTTGGCCGGATACCCCATCATGGACGTGCGCGCCACCCTCTACGACGGTTCGTTCCACGCGGTGGATTCGTCGGACATGGCGTTCAAGATCGCCGGCTCCATGGGTTTCAAGAACGCCATGGAGAAAGCCAGGCCGGTGATCCTCGAGCCGGTCATGTCCCTGGAGGTGGCGGTGCCCGACGACTGCATGGGAGACGTGATCGGGGACCTGAACAGCCGGCGCGGCAAGGTCCTGGGCGTGGACGCCAGGGGCAACAGCCAGATCATCAAGGCGCAGGCGCCCATGGCGGAAGTGCTGCGGTACGCGTCGGACCTCCGGTCCATGACCAGCGGCAGGGGGGAGTTCCAGTCGGAGTTCTCCCATTACGACGAGCTTCCTCCGCACCTGATGGAGAAGGTGCAGGCCGAGGCCAGGGCCGGGGCGGCCGACGGCGAGGGTTGACGGACCGACGGAGTCGGCGCGCCGCCCGCCCGCCCCGTGAAGCCATGGAGAAGAGTTTCGAACACCTTTCGGCGTCGCTGCTCTACTGCAACCGGTGCGGTCGGGCCATGCCGGTGCGCGAGCGGTTGCTGCTGGTCCTCCCCGACGGCGACCTCTACGACTACAGTTGCCAGCGGTGCGGCAGTTCGCTGGGTTCGAAGACCGTCAGGGAGCCGCTCCCCCAACCCCTCCCGCGCCTCGTGCCATGATCGTCGATTTTCAAAGCCACGTCTTTCCCGAGGCCTACATGGACGCCATGCGCGAACGGGACGGGAACGTGGTCCTGGAGCCGCCGGATCCCTACAGCGGCATGTCCTACCTCTACGACCGGAAGCTCGCGTGCCGCATCAACACCGCCATCTTCAAGGGCAGGGACGTGGACCGGCGGCTGGAGCACATGGACCGCCAGGGGGTGGACGTCCAGGTGGTGAGCATCCCCGCCCCCGGCGCCGACCGCTACGAACCGGACGACGCCGTGCACTTGGCGCGGGTGGCCAACGACGCCCTGGCCCGCATGTGCAACCGGCATCCCGACCGCTTCGTGGGGCTGGCCACGCTGCCCACCTCCTCCGTTCCGGCATCGCTGGAGGAGCTCGACCGCGCCCGCAACGACCTGGGGCTCCGGGGTTTCGGCTGTTTCTCCAACCTGGACGGCCGCCCGCTGGACCACGAGGCGTTCTTCCCCATCTACGAGAAGCTCGCGGAGTACGGCCTGCCGGTGTACATCCATCCCACCGCGCCGCTGGCCACCGAGGCGGTGGGGCTGGACATCATGCCCGTCCTGATCTACGGCTGGGCCTTCGACAGCACCGTGGCCATGACCCGGCTGGTGTACGGCCGGGTGCTGGAGCGGTTCCCCACGCTGCCCTTCGTGGTGGCGGACGTGGGCGGGGTGCTGGCCTTCTTCGGGCAACGGGCCGTCAACATCTACACGGGCAGGACCGACGAGATGCGGGAGCGCTTCGGCCTCGAGGAGAACCCCCTCGACTCCTTCCGGCGCTTCTTCGTGGACACCGCGGACCACCCCGCGAACACGCTCCGGTGCGTCATGGACTTCTTCGGCCCCGGACGGATGGTGTTCGGCACCAACTACCCCTACGGCCCGGAGGACGGGTGCGCGTTCGTCCGCAACAGCCTCGAGGCCATCGACGACCTGGGGCTGCCCGCGGAGGACAGGGAGCGGATACTCGGAGGCAACGCCGCCCGGATACTGGGGATCGGCGGCCCATAGCCTGACGTCCGCGGACGGCGTCGGACCGAGTCCGGTCCCCTCCGCAGCCCGTCGAATACGGGACCTCGCCGCTTTTCCTTCGGAAAGGATGGGTCATGGCAGACGGCGTACACGAAATCCGCTACGGCAAGGCCGCGCGGCCCCTGGTCATGGGCCACCGGGGAGTCATCGCCTCGGGACACGCGCTGGCTTCCGCCTCCGGGCTGGAGATGCTGCGGCGGGGCGGCAACGCGGTGGACGCCGCGGTGGCCGCGGGGTTCGTGCTGGCGGTGGTCAAGCACGAGGCGTGCGGTCTGGGAGGCGACCTCTTCTCGCTGGTGTACATGAAGGAGGAAGGGAAGGTCGCAGCCCTCAACGCCAGCGGACCGGCCCCGGGCAAGGCCACCATCGACTACTTCCGCAGCCGCGGCCTGGGGACCATCCCCACCGCGGGCCCCTTGAGCATCGCGGTTCCCGGGGCGGTGGACGGCTGGCTGGAGCTCCACCGGCGGTACGGCGTCCTGGAGTTGGCGAAGGTCTGCGCCGACGCCATCGCGCTGGCCCGGGACGGCTTTCCCCTCTACCTGGCCCTGGCCAACTCCATTGAGGAGCACGGGCCGCCGGGGTCCGACATCCATCGCTGCTTCCGCCAGCCGCTGGAGGACCTGACGCCCGGGCGGACGTTGCGGCAGACGGAGTTGGCGCGCACGCTGGAAGCCGTGGCGTCGGGCGGGCGCGACGCCTTCTACGGGGGGGACGTGGCGGCGCGGCTGTGCGCCGGCGTGCAGGCCCGGGGCGGCCTGCTCGAAGAGGCGGACCTGCAGGGGCGGTTCTTCGAGTGGCTGGAGCCCCTGAGCGCCGGCTACCGGGGCTACGAGCTGCTGGAGCAGCCGCCCGTGTCCCAGGGCTTCATGGTCCTGGAGATCATGAACCTGCTGGAAGGGTACGATTGGGCCGGGATGAGCCCCGCGGAGCTGGCCCACGTCATGGTGGAGGCCAAGAAGCTCGCCTTCGAGGACCGTAACCGGCGTCTGGGCGACCCCCGTTTCCATGACCCGGAGGTCGAGCGGCTCATCGGCAAGGAACACGCGGAGCGGCGCCGGCAGTTCATCCGGCCCACCGCCACGCCGGTGGCGTCGTCTCCGCCGTCTCCGGGCGGGGACACCACCTACCTGTGCGTGGCCGACGGCGACGGCAACGTGGTGTCCCTCATCCAGAGCGTCTTCGCCGCGTTCGGGTCGCGGGTGGTGGCGGGGGACACCGGGGTGGTGATGAACAACCGCCTGTGCGGCTGCGTGCTGGACCCCGAGGCCGCCAATGCCCTGGTCCCGGGCAAGAGGCCGGCGCACACCCTCAACTCCTACATGGTGTTCCACCGGGGCGAGTTCCTCGCGGTGGGCGGCACCCCCGGGGCTGACGACCAGCCCCAGACCAACGCGCAGGTGCTGCACCGGCTGCTGGACCGCGGGATGGACCCCCAATGCGCCCTGGAAGCGCCCCGGTGGAGCCATCGGCCGGGCGCGCCCCCCAACGTCGGAGGCCCGGAAGAGTTGCTGCTGGAGCGCGGTTTCCCGGAGGAGGTGGTGCAGGGACTCAGGGACCGGGGGCACCCGGTCGCCGTGGTGGCCCCCTGGTCCTTCGGCGGCGCGGCCCTCATCGTCCGGGACCCCCGCACCGGCGCGTGGCTCGCCGCCGCGGACCCCCGCAGGGACGGATACGCCCTGGGCTGGTGACGCGAGGAGCATTCGGAACGGTCCTCCGGGCGTGGCCTCGGGGAGCGGTCCTGGCCTGACCGGTCGCCGAATTCCTGCCGCCTTGACTTCGGGGCCGGTCGGGGTTACCTTCGAAACAGGTGATCGCATGGTCATTTACGATCTCATATGCGACAACGACCACGGTTTCGAGGGGTGGTTCTCGGGCCCCGAGAACTATCGGGAGCAACTCTCCCGGAGCCAGATCGCGTGCCCGGTGTGCGCCTCCACCGAGATTACCAAGCTGCCCCACACCTGCGCGGTCCACAAGAAGAAGGAGGCCGCGCCCGCGCCCCCGGCCGAGCAGGACCGGAAGCAGGCCATGCCCACGCCGGAGCAGTTCCGGGAAGCCCTCATCCGCGCCCACCACTACGTCCGGAAGAACTTCGACGACGTGGGCGTGCGTTTCGCCGACGAGGCGCGCCGGATCCACGCCGGCGAGGCCCCCCAGCGGCCGATCCACGGCACCGCCACCCCGGAAGAGCGGGAAGCCCTCGACGACGACAACGTCCCCTACCTGATGCTGCCGAAGCCGGAACTCGACAGTTGAGGACACTCCTTCCCGCGGCGCCCGGGGCCGGGGCGGCCGCCCTCCGCGGCGATTGACAACGCTTCGCCCGGTCTGTTACCCCGTGCAGCATGGACGCGAGAGAGATCCGGCACGTGATGGGGCACTTCGCCACCGGCGTGACCATCGTCACCACCAAGGACAAGGCCGGAGTCCCCACGGGGATCACCGCCAACGCGTTCTCCTCCCTTTCCCTGGACCCGCCGCTGGTGCTGGTCTGCATCGACAAGAAGGCCAACTGCTACGACTGCTTCGAGGACTCGCGGGTGTTCGCCGTCAACCTGCTCGGCGAGCACCAGGAGCACCTCGCCAACCGCTTCGCCACCAAGGGCATCGAGAAGTTCCAGGACACGCCGTGGCGCATGAGCGGCCGCGAGATCCCGCTCCTGGACGAGACCATCGGACATATCGAGTGCGCAGTCAGCCATGCCTGCGACGGCGGCGACCACACCATCTACCTGGGTCGGGTCCTCCACGCCCAGGCCGCGGGGGACCGTCCGCTGCTCTTCTTCAAGGGCAGGTACCAGCGGCTTCCCGGGCGCGACTGACCGCGTCCTTCGACTTCGCTTCGCTCAGGACGAACGGAGGAATCGTCCAGGGATTCCTGCGCTCAGGACCCGGAGTCGTCCAGAGTTTCCTGCGCTCGGTACGCGGGGGAATCGTCCGGGGTTCCTGCGTCCAGGACGAACGGGGGGAATCGTCCGGGGTTTCCTTGCCGCGGTCCGCCCGCGCGGCGCCGGTGGGTCACTTCAGGTGGATGGCCACGTTCCGGGCGCCGGGGGCCGCGGGGTTCTCCGGGTAAACGCCCGCGGGCTCTCCGGGTTCGCGCGTCAGCGGGTCCCCGTCCCGGTCCAGTCGAGCGCTGAGGTCCATGGGTCCGTCGAAGGCCGTCCCCGGTATCATGACGTCGCCGGGTCCCAGCGTGAAGGAGACGGGAAAGGAGGGCCGGACCACGCGCTTGACCGCCAGCGGCGCCCCGGGCCCCGTCCCGGGACTCCTGGCCACGATGAAGAGCGTGGAACGTTCGCCCACCTCCGCGGTCCGTCCGGGGTCCAGTCGAACGGTCCCTGCGATGCTCCGGCTCGCCGTCGCCGGGTCCATGTCCGCGATCATGCTCCGGACCGTCTCCCGCTGCTCCCCGGGCGGCAACAACCGTTCCAGCCGCCGGAGGTGCTCCCGGGCTCCGGCCAGGTCGCGCCCTTCCCGGTAGAGGAGCATGCCCTTGCCCCACAAGGCCAGAGGCAGGTCCGGCGTCCGCGCCAACGCCCGGTCCAGTGCGGCCAGCGCGGCTTCGGTGTGCCCGGCCCGGGCCAGCACGACGCCCATGTAGGCGTTGGCCTCGGGGTGGCCGGGGTCGCCGCGCAGCACCGCCTGAAAAGCCTCGATGGCGGTCTTGAAGTCCTTCTGCTGCAAGGCGTCCTGCCCTCGGCGCAGCAGCGCCTCCGGTGCGCCGGACGCGCCCGGGGGACTGATCCCCCCGGGTCCCGTGCCGGTCAGGAAGTCGCCGGTGATGCTGTCCTCCGTCGAGGTCCGGGGCCGCAGCGACTGGCCCAGCAACAATCCGAGGGTGACGCCGCCCGCCAGCAGCAGGGCGGCGCCCGCGGCCAAGGTCCAGGTCCGTCTGCCCCCCGCGGCGCGGCTCCCCGGTTTCGTCCCGGACCCGGCAGGCCGCGGCGCGCCTTCCCCGGCCTCCTCCAGGATGCGCACGGCCTGGCCTTCGTAGCGGCGCTTGAGGACCTCGTAGTCCGCGGTGGAGATCCGGCCTTCCCGGTGGTCGAGGTCGAGTTCCCGCAGATCCCGGTAGATGCGCGTCCGCCTGTGCTCCGAGGGGTCCTCCGGATCGCCTTCCCGAAAGTCGCCGGCCGCCGCCGCGGCCCGGATCCGCCGCAACATCTCCGGGTCCGGGGGCTCCCGGGGCTCGTCGCCGGCGCGTCCGCTCCACCGGCGCAGCACCCGGACGGCGAAGTAGAGGCCCGCGAGCAGCGCCGCGAAGGGCAGGACCCACACGGCCAGGTTGAAGCCCCGGGCCGGCGGTGCGAGCAGGACCCACTCGCCGTACTTGGAGACGAAATAGCTCCGGACCTCGTCGGGGGTCTTGCCGGCCCGGAGTTGCTCGCGCACGATGCCGCGCATCTGCACCGCCATCTCGGCCGGGGAGTCCGCCACGGAGAGGTTCTGGCACACCACGCAGCGCAGCTCCGAAGCGATGGCGCGCACCCGGTCTTCCAATTCCTGGTCCCCGTGAACGTTGAAGCAGAGCGCGAGGATCAGCGCCCAAGTCGCCGTATTCACTCTCGTGTTCATCGGATGGACTGGTGCTCGCCGCCGCGGCCTTCGGAGCTGACCCGGTCCCGCCGGGCTTCGTCCAGCTTGGCCGTCAGCACCGACATCGGGATGGGGCCCACGTGCTTGTAGGTGATCCGGCCTCGGGGGCTGACGAAGAAGGCTTCGGGAATGCCCCAGACGCCGTAGTCCACCGCGGTCCTGCCGCCCCGGTCCCGGCCGTTGGGAAAGGAGACGCCGAACTCCTCGATGAACTTCATGGCGTCCTCCTCCTCGTCCTGGACGTTGACGCCGAGGAACACCACGTCGTCCCCCTGCCGCTTCCAGGCGGCTTCCAGGTCCCGGGCCTCCTCCCGGCAGGGCAGGCACCAGGAGGCCCAGAAGTCCACCAGCACGGTCTTGCCCCGCAGTTCCGACAGGCGCACGGTCCCGCCGCCGAACAGGTCCAGGGAGAAATCGGGCGCGGCGCGGCCGAGCAGGGGGGAGGGGATGTAGCGCGGGTCGCGGCCGAAGCCGGAATAGAGGAGGACCACGAGAAGGACCACGCAGGTGAGGGTGAGGATCAACCTTTGCGCGGCCGGGTTCAACTTGCCGTCTCCCGGGTCCGGCCCGCGGGCAGTATGGCCATGAGCGTGCCGATGGTGATGACCGCGCCGCCGAGCCAGATCCACAGCACCAGGGGCCGGACCAGCACCTTCAGGGTCGCCCGGTTCCTGTCCACGTCGCTGAATCCCGAAAGGATCAGGTAGAGGTCCTCCTTCAGGGTGCTGCGGAAGACCGCTCGTCCGATGGGCGATTCCTGGGTCGGGAAGAACTTGAGGGCCGGTGACAGGCGTCCGAGCGCGCGCCCGTCCTGGGATACCCGGAACCGTCCCTCCACCCGGTAGTGGGTGGGTTGCTGCGACCCGTGCAGACCCTCGAACACCACCCGGTAGGGACCCGCGGCCAGGGACTCGCCCACGCCCAGGGTCGCCTCCCGCTCGATGCTGTAGGCCATGGAGCCGGCCACCCCCAGGACCACGAGGACCACGCCCAGGTGCACGACGAACCCGCCGTAACGGCGCGGGTTGCGCCGGACCAGGGCGCCGAGCCCCCGCAGCAGCGTCTCACCCGCATGCCGCCGCCGGGCCCGCAGGGAAAGGGCGGTGTCGAAGACCATGGTCCAGACCGCGAAGGCGCAGAGCGTGAACCCCAGGAGGGACAGGAACGAGCGGACGCCGCCCGCGAACAGGCCCAGGGCCACGGCCAGGGACGCGGCCGCGGGCCAAGTGAAGTTCCGCTTGAGGTTGTCCCACGAAGCCCGGCGCCAGGCAATGAGCGGGCCGACCCCCATGAGGAAGACCAGCAGCAGGAACAGGGGCACGGTCACGGCGTTGAAGTAGGGGGCGCCGACGCTCACCTGGACCCCGGCCACGGCCTGGGACAGCAGCGGAAAGACCGTGCCGAGGAATATGGTGAACAGCGCGGAGACGAACACGACGTTGTTCAGGACGAAGGCGGATTCCCGGCTCACCGCGGAGTCGAGTTCGGGCTGCCCCCGGAGCCGGTCGCTGCGCCAGGCCAGCAGGCCCAGGGACGAGACCAGGACGAACGCGAGGAACCCGAGGAAGACGAAGCCCACGGGCCCGGACGAGAAGGCGTGGATGGAGGAGAGTATGCCCGAGCGCGTGAGGAAGGTGCCGAAGATGGTGAGGCTGAAGGCCATGATGATCAGCAGCAGGTTCCAGGTCCTGAGCATGTCGCGCCTTTCCTGGACCTGTACCGAGTGCAGGAACGCGGTGGCCGGCAGCCAGGGCATGAAGGCGGCGTTCTCCACCGGGTCCCAGGCCCAGTACCCGCCCCAGCCCAGGACGTGGTACGACCACCAGGCGCCCACCAGGTTGCCGAGAGTCAGGAAGAACCACGCCGCGATGGTCCAACGCCGGGTGGCCACGATCCACACGTGGTCCAGCTTGCCGCGGATGAGCGCGGCCATGGCGAAGGCGAACGGCACTGTGAGCCCCACGAAGCCCGTGTACAGCAGGGGAGGGTGGCTCAGCATGTTGGCGTCTTCCAGGAGCGGGTTCAGCCCGCGCCCGTCCGCGGGCACGGGGGAAAGGGTCTCGAAGGGGTTGGAGGCGAAGCCGATGACCGCGAGGAAGAAGGCCGAGACCACGGAGAACACCATCAGGACCCAGGGCATGAACTCCTGCATGCGTTGGCGGTAGCGCCACGCCACCAGGGCCGAGAAGATGACGAGGATCCATTCCCACAGCAGCAGGGAGCCTTCGAGGGCGCCCCAGAGCCCGGTGACCCGGTAGTACACCGGGGTGTTCCGGGTGGTGTTGAAGGCCACGTACCGGATGGAGAAGTCCGTGGCCACCAGCGCGTAGATCAACGCCCCCGCGGCCGCGGTGACGAGGATGCACTGGCCCGCGACCGCATGGCGGGCGGAGGCGTGGAACCCTGCGAGGCCGGTGCGCGCGTGGAGGATCGGGGCGGCGATGCCCCATAGCGCGAGGACCAGCGCCAGCAGGATGCAGCCATGTCCCAGGGACGCGGTCACGGAGCGCCCGCGGGCGGCGCAGGCACGAAGCTTCGTTTCCTGGCCGGGTCCTCGCCCTCCCGGTGCGGGCCGTACTCCTCGGCGTGCTTGGCCATGACCGTGGAAGCCCGAAAGACGCCGTCTTCGCCGAGCCTTCCCTCCACCACCGCGCCCTTGCCCTCGGCCAGGAGGTCCGGCGGCACGCCCTGGAAGAACACCGCCATGGACTCCTGGCCGTCGGTGATGCGGAAACGGAACGTGCGCCGGTCCAGGTCCTTTCGCAGCGACCCGGGCAGGACCATGCCTCCCACGCGAAGGAACCGGTCCGGCGCCGTGGTCTCGGACCGGAGCTCGGTGGGGGTGACGAAATAGACCACGGCTTCCTGCATGGCCCCGTAGATGAGGTAGGCCAGGGCCGCGGCGATGACGAGGCCGCCCACGAGGAACCTTCTACGCCGGTTCATGGTCTTCCGTTCGGGTCTGCTCGGACCTCACGGCCGCCCTGCGGATGCGCCGCTTCAGGAGCGCCAAGTAGATGACGATACTGCCCCAGACGATGCCGTAGGCCAGGAAGACGAAGCCCCAGTGTCCCATGGATCCCGCGCTCCCGAGCCGTCAACGGGCTTCGGAGAGCCTCCTTCGACCGGTCCGGTCCTCCAGTTCGCCAAGCCGTATGCGCAGCGACAGCAGGTAGAAGAACAGCAGGAGGAACGCCAGGAAGTTGACGCCCAGGGGCCACAGCATGGACGCATGGACGTTGTCCCAGGGCGCCTTGTCCGGACGCAGTATGGACGGGGGCTGGTGCAGGGTGCGCCACCAGTACACCGACATGTGTATCAACGGGATGTCCAGGAAGCCGATGATGCCGAGGACGGCGCTGGACACGGCCGCGCGCCGCCGGTCCTCGATGAGCGACCGGAGCAGCAGGTAGCCGACGAAGATCAGCAGCAGCACCGCGGTGAGGGTGAGGCGCGCGTCCCCGGTCCACCAGACCCCCCAGGTGGGCTTGCCCCATATGGAGCCCTCGACGATGGTCAGGGCGGTGAAGAGCACGCCGACCTCCGCGGCCGAGTGGGCGAGGATGTCGTCTCGGCGCTCGCCCTTCCACAGGTAGAGGCAGCTCGCCACGAACACGATGAAGAACGACAGGTACGCCACCAGTATGCTGGGGATGTGGAGGTACATGATGCGCTGGGTCTCGCCCTGCCGGGCGTCCGGCGGCGCCTCCACCAGCCCCCAGTACAGGCCGGTGACGATGAGGACCAGGGCGAGGGCGCCGAGGACTCGCCGGGCCGGGGAGTCCCCGTTCGCCCGCCTCGGTTCGGCCCCGGGCGGATTCTCGCCGGTAGTCACGGTGGTCACGCGTCAATGATAGCATCGGCGGGCGGCAGTTCCCACCCGCGGGTCCCATTTCGCCCCCGTTCCGCGGCCGCCCTCGCTCCGGGCCTCCCTCCCGGAGGAAGATCGCGTCCTTCGACTTCGCTCCGCTACGCTCAGGACCAACGGGATGGGGTCGGCCGGCGCAGGGCGGAGGATGTCGGACGGCCGGCGCTCGGGATGAACGGGGATAGGAGGGTTCGGAGAAATGGAACGGGGACATGGGTTGCGCGTCGTGCGGGAGCGTCAGCCGTCGAGGACCCACTCCAGCAGCAGGAAGCCCGCGGTGAGGAAGATCAGGTCGAATCCCACCAGCAGCCGGAACCAGGGGGTGAGGTCCTCGGGGGCGCCCGCGCCCAGGACGATCTCCAGGGTGCGGACGGTGGCGAGGATCACCGGGACCATCAGGGGGAACAGCAGCACGGGAAGCAGCAGCGCCCGCGCCCGGGCGCGCAGCGTCACCGCGGCGAAGAGGACCCCCACGACGCAGAAGCCGAGGGTCCCCAGCAGGGTGTAGAGCAGCAGGCTCGGCAGCAGGCTCCAGAAGTCCAGGCGGAACACGATCCCGAACAGCGGCAGGACAACGAGTTCCACCAGGAACATGAGGGAGAAGTTGAAGAAGACCTTGGCGAGGTAGTAGGCGCCCCGGTCCATGGGCGCCAGCAGGAGCGCGTCCAGGCAGTCGTTCTCCCGGTCTCCCTGGAAGAGCTGGCCCAGGGCCAGGGTGCCGCTGAACATGAAGGCGAGCCACAGCAGTCCGGGCGCCATGCGGGACGCGTTGTGGTCGGAGACCTCGAAGGCGAAGGAGAAGAGGAAGACCAGGGAGAGGGCGAAGAACGCCAGCGACGTCAGGTTGTCGCGGCGGCGCGCCTCCAGCAGGAGGTCCTTCCAGAGGAGCCAGTAGAGCTGTCTCCAGACGCCGGTCAACGGGCGCCTCCGCGGCGCGAAAGGGCGGCGAAGGCCGCATGGAAGCGGTTCCAGGGGTCTTGCCGAGGTTCGTCGAAGACCACCCGGCCCCGGTCGAGGATGACCGCCCGGGAGCATCGTTGGAGCGCCCGGGGGACGTCGTGGGTGGCCAGCACCACGACCCCGCCCGCGGCGCAGAGGGACTCGAAGAGACGGTCCAGCAGGTCCGCGCCCGCGGCGTCCAGCGCGCCGTAAGGCTCGTCGGCCAGCAGCAGCCGGGGGTTCACCAGACGCCATTTGGCCATGGCCAGGCGGCAGCGCATGCCCAGGGACAGAGCCGCGGCGTACTCGTGGGCCCGCTCGTACAACCCGACCTGGCGCAACGCCTCCTCCCGTTCCTCCGGGGCGACGCCTTTCCGGTAGAGGGAGACGAAGAACCGCAGGTTCTCGCCCACCGTCAGGTGGTCGTAGAGGTGGTTGCCGGACGCCAGGAACCCGATGGCCCCCCGGAGCGGCGAGTTGCCGCAGGGGAGCTTGCGGCCGAATACCTCGATGGCCCCGGCGGTGGGGTAGGTCAACGCGGCAAGCAGCTTCAGGAGCGTGGTCTTGCCGGCCCCGTTGGGACCCAGGAGCGCCACCCGTTCCCCGACCGCGACCTCCAGCCGAACCTCCCTGAGGGCCCAGAGGACGCCGTAGGCCTTGGACACCCCGTCCATGCGCACGGTCAAGACCCCATCCCGAACCATGGTCTGCCAATATAACGGGTTCGCGCGAAAATGGCAGGTTCCGGTCCCCGGGCGGACGCTCGCTTGACTCGCCATCGGAGATTCGTTAATGACTGGTGGCCAAGCGTCCGCACTCACAGCCTGACCGGGACGGGCGGGACGGCGCCGAATCCATGGCCCGGGCCGCCGCCCGGACCCAGGGTCTCCGGGACCGGAAGACCGACCCACGGGCTATCCCAAAGAACCAGAGGACTCGAAGACCAGGGGAGGATCATGGCAAGCTACCAACACGTCAAGGCGCCGGCCGAAGGGGCCAAGGTTTCGCTGTCCGACGGCAGGTTGCAGGTCCCGGACAACCCCGTCATCCCGTTCATCGAAGGCGACGGCATCGGGGTGGACATCTGGGCGGCCGCGGTGCGGGTGCTGGACGGCGCGGTGGCCAAGGCCTACGGCGGCCGGAAGAAGATCTCGTGGATGGAGGTCTATGCCGGGGAGAAGGCCCAGGCGGTGTACGGCCCCGACTGTCCTCCCAGCCTGCTGCCCCGGGAGACCGTGGACGTGATCCGGGAGTACCTGGTGGCCATCAAGGGACCCCTGACCACTCCGGTGGGGGAGGGGTTCCGCAGCCTCAACGTGACCCTGCGGCAGGTGCTGGACCTCTACGTCTGCCTCCGGCCCGTGCGCTACTTCAAGGGGGTGCCGTCACCCGTGACCCGCCCCCACCTGGTGGACATGGTGATCTTCCGCGAGAACACCGAGGACATCTATGCGGGCATCGAATGGGAGACCGGCACGCCCGAGGCGGAAAAGGTGGTGGCGTTCCTGCGGAACGAGATGGGGGTCAAGAGCATCCGCTTTCCGGACACCGCGAGCATCGGCATCAAGCCCATCTCCGTCGAGGGCTCCGAGCGGCTGGTCCGGGCGGCCATCCGCTACGCGGTGGACCACAACCGGCGCAACGTCACGCTGGTGCACAAGGGCAACATCCAGAAGTACACCGAGGGAGCGTTCATGCGCTGGGGCTATGCGCTGGCCAAGCGGGAGTTCGGCGACAAGGTGGTCTCCTGGGAGGAGTGCGGCGGCAAGCCCGCGGAGGGCCAGATCCTCATCAAGGACGCCATCACCGACGCCTTCCTGCAGCAGATCCTCACCCGGCCGGACGAGTTCGACGTGATCCCCACCATGAACCTCACCGGCGACCTCATCTCCGACGCGCTGGCCGCGCAGGTGGGCGGCATCGGCATCGCCCCGGGCGGCAACATCAACTACGACAGCGGCCACGCCCTGTTCGAGGCCACCCACGGCACCGCGCCCAAGTACGCCGGCCAGGACAAGGTCAACCCCGGCTCGGTCATCCTCTCGGGCGAGATGATGCTGCGCCACCTGGGTTGGGACGAGGCCGCGGACCTGGTGATCCGGGGTCTGGAGGAGACCATCGCCCGGAAGACCGTCACCTACGACTTCGAGCGGCTCATGACCGGCGCCACCCTGCTGAAGTGCTCGGAGTTCGGCGACGCCATCGTGTCGAACATGTAATTCGTCGTGTAACTCCTCAAGATCATGGCCATTTCCAGACGCAGGATCGCATTGATCGGGGGCGGCAACATCGGCGGCACCATGGCCCACCTGTGCGCCCTCAAGAAGCTGGGGGACGTGGTGCTGTTCGACGTGGTGGACGGCCTGCCCCAGGGCAAGGCGCTGGACCTGCTCCAGTCCGCGCCCATCGAGGGCTTCGACGTGGACATCACCGGCGCCACCCGGTACGAGGACATCGTGGGCGCCGACGTCTGCATCGTGACCGCGGGCATCGCCCGCAAGCCGGGCATGAGCCGGGACGACCTCCTGGGCGTCAACGCCAGGATCATGACCCAGGTGTCCGAGGGCATCCGGCAGCACGCTCCCGACGCCTTCGTCATCGTCATCACCAACCCGCTGGACGCCATGGTGACCCTGTGCCGCCGGGTGACCGGTTTCCCCAGGAACCGGGTGGTGGGGCAGTCGGGCATCCTGGACTCGTCGCGCTACCGGACGTTCATCGCCCGGGAGCTGGGCCGGTCGGTGGAGAGCGTCACCGCCATGGTGCTGGGCGGCCACGGCGACGACATGGTCCCGGTCAGGAGCACCTGCCGGGTGGGAGGGATGCCGGTGGACCGCCTCATCCCGTCCGGGCGGCTGGACGAGATCGAGCAGCGCGTGCGCATGGCCGGCGGGGAGATCGTCGGGTTGCTCAAGACCGGCTCCGCCTTCTACGCGCCCGCGTCCGCGGCGGTGCGCATGGCCGAGGCATACCTGCTGGACAAGAAGGAAGTCCTGCCCTGCGCCGCCTGGCTCGAAGGCGAGTACGGCGTCCGGGGCTGCTATTTCTGCGTACCGGTGCTGCTCGGCGCCGGCGGCGTGGAGCAGGTCATCGAGATCGACCTGACCCCCGACGAGAAGAGCGCGTTCGACCGCTCCCTGTCCCGCGTGCAGGATCTCGTGGGCGCCATGGACAGGGTGCTGGCCCAGGCCTAGGTTCCTGCCTGCCGGACAGGCTCCCGGACGCACAACTTCATGAACGTCCACGAATACCAGGCGAAACAGTGGCTCGCCCGGTTCGGCGTGCCGGTTCCCGATGGCCGGGTGGCGGCCACCGCGGAAGAGGCCCGGGCCGCGGCGCAGGAGATCGGGTTCCCGTGCGTGGTGAAGGCCCAGATACACGCCGGGGGCAGGGGCAAGGCCGGCGGCGTCAAGGTCGTCCACACGGCTGAGGAGGCCGCGGGTTTCGCGGAAGGCCTGTTGGGGAAGCCCCTGGTGACCCACCAGACCGGCCCGGAAGGGCGCGTCGTGGGGCGGGTCTGGGTGGAAGGGGCGTCGCGGGTCGAGAAGGAGTTCTACTGCGCCGTCCTCATGGACGCCGCCGCGGGCCGGCCGAGCATCATCGCCAGCCGGCAGGGGGGCATGGAGATCGAGGAGGTGGCCAGCCCGGAGGAGATCGCCACGGTGCAGGTGGACCCGGTGGTGGGGGTGGCGCCGTTCCAGGTCCGCCGCCTGGCCCGGATCCTGGAGTTGTCCGGCAGGGACGCGGGCGCCTTCGGAGCGCTGCTCCGGGACCTCTACCGCGCCTTCCTGGACTCGGACTGCCTGATGCTGGAGGTCAACCCGCTGGCCCGGCTCGAGGACCGGCGGTTCCTGGCCCTGGACGCCAAGATGAGCTTCGACGACAACGCCCTCTTCCGTCAACCCGAGGCCGCGGGGTTGCGGGACGTCGCCGAGGAGGACCCCAGGGAGGTCAGGGCGTCCGAGTTGGGCATCTCCTACGTGGCGCTGGACGGCGACATCGGCTGCATGGTCAACGGCGCGGGGCTGGCCATGGGCACCATGGACATCATCCAGCGGTACGGCGGCGCGCCGGCGAACTTCCTCGACGTGGGGGGCGGGGCGAGCAAGGAGATGGTGGGGCAGGCCTTCCGCCTGCTGCTTTCGGACCGCAAGGTGCGCGGGGTGCTGGTGAACATATTCGGCGGCATCATGCACTGCGACGTCATCGCCGCGGGCATCATCGCCGCGGCCAGGGAGACCGGCGTCACCGTGCCGCTGGTGGTCCGGCTGCAGGGCACCCGCGTGGAGCTCGGCCGGGAGCTGCTGTCGCAGTCCGGCCTGCGGATCATCGCCGCGGACACCATCGCGGACGCGGCCCGGAAGATCGTGGACGCGGTACGGTCGGAAGGGCCTCGGCCATGAGCATACTCGTGGATTCCGCCACCCGGGTGCTGACCCAGGGGATCACCGGCGCCACCGGCCGGTTCCACACCCGTGCGTGCAAGGAGTACGGCGCCAGGATGGTGGCGGGCGTCACCCCGGGGAAGGGGGGCGGCTCCTTCGAGGACATCCCGGTGTTCGACAGCGTGGAAGAGGCCGTCCGCGAGACCGGGGCCAACGCCAGCGTCATCTACGTGCCCCCTGCCTTCGCCGCGGACGCCGTCATGGAAGCCGCGGACGCGGGCGTGCCGCTGGTGGTGTGCATCACCGAAGGCATGCCCGTCCAGGACATGATGCGCGTGAAGCGCTACCTGAAGGACCGCGGCACGATGCTGGTGGGCCCCAACTGTCCCGGCGTCATCACCCCGGGCGAGTGCAAGATCGGGATCATGCCGGGGCACATCCACCGCCGCGGCCGCATCGGCGTGGTCTCCCGCAGCGGCACCCTGACCTATGAGGCGGTGGACCAGCTCACGCGGCTCGGCATGGGCCAGTCCACCTGCGTGGGCATCGGCGGCGACCCCATCCGCGGACTCGACTTCATCGACGTGCTGCGCGCCTTCGAGGAGGACCCCGAGACCGAGGCGGTGGTGCTCATCGGAGAGATCGGAGGGAACGCCGAGCAGGACGCCGCAGCGTGGATCCGCACCCGCATGAAGAAGCCGGTGGTGGGTTTCATCGTGGGACGGACCGCTCCCCCGGGCAGGCGCATGGGCCACGCCGGCGCCATCATCGCCGGAGGCCGGGGGACCGCCGCGGAAAAGGTCGAAGCCCTGCGCGAGGCGGGCGTGCATGTGGCGCCGTCCCCCGCGGACATCGGCCGGACCATGAAGGAGACGCTGGGATAGCCTATGGAGCGAACACTTTCGATCATCAAGCCGGAAGCGGTGGCCCGGGGACTCATCGGGGACATCCTGAGCCGCTTCGAGCACCACGGGCTCAAGGTGGCGGCCGCGAAGCTGACCCGGCTGGACAAGCAACGGGCGGAATCCTTCTACCAGGTGCATCGGGAGCGGCCGTTCTTCGACAGCCTGACGGACTACATGTCCACGGGTCCCATATTCGTGTCGGTCCTGGAGGGTGACGGCGCCATCGCCAGGAACCGGGAGATCATGGGCGCCACCGACCCGGCCCAGGCGGCGCCGGGGACCATCCGGAAAGACTGGGGCACGAACGTGGAGGCCAACGCCGTGCACGGGTCCGACGCCCCCGAGACCGCGGCCGCGGAGATCGCCTTCTTCTTCACCGCGGGCGAGATCCAGGCTCCGGAGGAGTGACGAGCGGTTCGCCGGAGGCCCGACGGCCCATCGAAGGGCTGACCCGGGCGGAGCTCGACGCATGGCTGGACGCTCGCGGACTGCCCGGGTACCGCGCCCACCAGATCCGGCGGTGGATCTTCCGCAAGCGGGCCGCCTCCTTCGAGTGCATGACCGACCTCTCCGGGGAGTTGCGCCGGGCCCTGGCCCGGGACTTCGTGGTGGGCAGCCTCGTGATGGAGCGGCGCCTCTCGTCCCGGGACGGCTCGGTCAAGTACCTGTTTCGCCTGTCCGACGGCAACGCGGTGGAAACGGTCCGTATCCCGGAGCAGGACCGGGTGACGCTGTGCGTCTCGACCCAGGCCGGGTGTGGCCTGGGCTGCGTCTTCTGCGCCACCGCGCGGATGGGGCTGAAACGCAACCTGACCCAGGCGGAGATCCTCGACCAGGTCCTGGAAGCGCAGCGCCGGGGCCCCGAGGACGCGCGGGTCTCGAACCTGGTGTTCATGGGCATGGGCGAGCCGTTGGCCAACTACGAAGCCGTTCGCGGCGCCCTGGACGTCATCACCGACGCCCACGGCGGCATGGGCATCGCGCCCCGGAAGGTCACCGTCTCCACGGTGGGGCTGTTGCCGCAGATGCGTCGGCTCATGGAGGAGACCGGCGTCAACTTGGCCGTCTCGCTCCATTCCGTGCGCGACGCGGTGCGTTCCGAGCTCATGCCGGTGAACCGGAAGTACCCGGTGTCGCAGTTGCTCGACTGCTGCCGGTCCCTGCCGCTGCCGCGCCGCAAGCGGGTCACCTTCGAGTACCTGCTGATCCGGGGGCTGAACGACCGCGTGGAGGACGCTGCGGAGCTTGCGGCGAAGCTCCGGGGCATCCGTTGCAAGGTGAACCTCATACCCTTCAACCCCCACGAGGGGAGCGGTTTCCGCCGGCCGCCGGACCACGTCATCGAGAGGTTCGCAGAGAAGTTGCGGCGCCACCGGATCCAGACCCACGTGCGGCGGCCCCGGGGCGACGACATCCAGGCGGCCTGCGGGCAGTTGCATCATGCGGCGGAACCCGCGGCCGCGGGGGCGGACGGGCGTTCCCCGGGGCCGCGGAGCCCGTACCGCCCGGGGGTAACCGGCTCGTCCGGGGACCCGTGACGGGATAGGGGGCGAAGATGGAAACGAACGCGATGCTGGGCGTCATCGGCGGCACCGGCCTCTACGAGATGGAGGGGTTGCGCGGCGTGCGGGAGGTGGAGGTGGAGACCCCTTTCGGCGAGCCCTCGGCGCCTTTCGTGACCGGGTCCCTGGGCGGGGCGGCCATGGTCTTCCTGCCGCGCCACGGCCAGGGGCACCGCCTGCTGCCCACCGAGGTCAACCACCGGGCCAACATCTTCGGCATGAAGAAGCTCGGGGTCGAACGGATCCTGTCGGTGAGCGCCGTGGGCAGTCTCCGGCAGGAGATCGCTCCGGGCCACGTGGTGGTGCCGGACCAGTTCATCGACCGCACCAGCAAGCGTCCGAGCACGTTCTTCGGCGACGGCGTCGTGGCCCACGTCCAGTTCGCGGACCCCTTCTGCGCTCCCCTGCGCGCCGCGGTGACGGAGGCGGCCGGGGCCGAGGACATACGGGCGCACGGCCGGGGCACCTACGTCTGCATGGAGGGGCCGCAGTTCTCCACCCGGGCCGAATCGCACCTCTACCGGAGTTGGGGGGCGGACGTCATCGGCATGACCAACCTGCAGGAAGCCAAGCTGGCCCGCGAGGCGGAGATCTGCTTCGCCACCATCGCTCTGGCCACGGACTACGACTGCTGGAACGAAGAGGCGGGGGACGTGGAGATCGAGGAGGTCATCGCGGTGCTGCAGCGGAACGTGGACGTGGCCAAGAGGATCATCCGGGGTGCGGTGGAGCGCCTCGCGCCCGAGCGCGCCTGCCCCTGCGCCGCGGCCCTGGGCGTGGCCATCGTCACGGACCGGTCGGTGATCCCCGAGGCCACCCGGAAGAAGCTGGCGCCGCTGATCGACAAGTACCTCTGAGTCTCCGGAGGGCGCGGTGCGCGCGGGACCGGACCGGCGGCCGTCGTCACGCCATTCGGGAGGAGGGCGACCATGAGCGTTCTCGTGGTGGGCTCCATGGGCTTCGATTCCATCGAGACCCCTCACGGCAGTGTGGACCGGGTCCTCGGCGGCTCGGCCGCGTACTTCGCCGCGGCCGCGGCGTTCTTCGCCCCGGTGCGGGTGGTCGGGGTGGTGGGCGAGGACTTCCCGGAGGAACATCTGGCCGCGCTGTCGCGCAGCGGGGTGGACCTGGAAGGGCTGCAACGGGCCAGGGGCGACACCTTCGTCTGGCGCGGACGGTACCACGAGGACCTGAACGTCCGGGATACCCTGGAAGTCCGGCTCAACGTGCTGCGGGACTTCGTCCCGCGGATGCCCGCGGGATACGAGGACACGGAGTACGCCTTCCTCGGCAACATCGCCCCGGCCACCCAGTTGGAGGTCCTGTCCCGGTTGCGGCGGCCCCGGCTGGTAGCCTGCGACACCATGGACCACTGGATCCGCGAGCACCCCGGAGACCTCGGCAAGGTCCTGGAGCGGGTCGGGACCGTGGTCATCAACGACTCGGAAGCGTGCATGCTGAGCGGCCGCCGCAACATCGTCCGGGCCGCTCGCGCCATACTGGAGATGGGCCCCCGGACGGTGCTCGTCAAGCGCGGCGAGTACGGCGTCTTCCAGTTCTCCCGCGCTTCGACCTTCGTCGTGCCGGCCTACCCTCTGGAAGAGGTGCTCGACCCCACCGGCGCGGGGGACTCCTTTGCCGGCGCCTTCCTGGGCTGTCTGGCCGCGGTGGAGGACTCCGGCGAAGACGCCCTCCGGCGCGCCATCGTCTATGGCAACGTCACCGCGTCGTTCACCGTGGAGGACTTCGGCCCCCGGCGGCTGCTGGCCCTGGAGCGGGAGGAGATCGATGAACGTTACCGGCGTTTCGTGGAGTTGACCCGCTTTCCTCTCTGAACCCGGTCCGTCGAGGCGGCAGGCATCGCATGAACATCGCAATGGTCGGCGCGGGTTACGTGGGGCTGGTGACGGGGAGTTGCTTCGCCGAGATGGGCAACCACGTGGCGTGCGTGGACATCGACGGGGAGAAGATCGAGCAGCTCCGGCAGGGCCGGGCGCCGTTCCACGAGCACGGACTCGAGGAACTGATCCGGCGCAACGCGCGGGAAAGGAGGCTGTCGTTCTCCACCCACCTGGCCGAGGCGGTGCAACGGGCGGAGACCGTGTTCATCGCCGTGGGCACGCCCCGGACGGCTTCGGGCGAGGCCGACCTGAGCCAGGTGCTCGCCGCGGCCGAGAACATCGCCCGGGCCATGGACGGCCCCCGGACCGTGGTGGTCAAGAGCACGGTTCCCGTGGGCGCCGCGGACCGGGTGAGGGAGGTCATCGAAGCTCGCACCGGCCATGCGGTGGCGGTGGTGTCGAACCCGGAGTTCCTGAAGCAGGGGAACGCGGTGGAGGACTTCATGAAGCCCGACCGGGTGGTGCTGGGGGGCGAGGACGCGGGTTCCCTGGAGCGCCTCAAGGGCCTGTACGAGCCTTTCATGCGGCAGGGGAGCCGCATCGTCGTGACCGATTCCCGGAGCGCCGAGTTGGGCAAGTACGCCGCCAACGCGATGCTGGCCGCGAAGATCTCCTTCATGAACGAGACCGCACGCCTGTGCGAGAAGGAGGGGGTGGACGTGGAGCAGGTCCGGCGCATCATCGCCATGGACCGGCGCATCGGCCCGCAGTACATCTTTCCCGGCATCGGCTACGGCGGCTCCTGCCTGCCCAAGGACGTCCGGGCCATGATCGCCATGGGCGGCCAGGAACTGGAGATGCCGCTGCTCCGGGCCGTGGACCGGGTCAACGAGGCCCAGAAGGACCTGTTGCTGGAGAAGGTCCGGACGCATTTCCGGGGCCGGTTGACCGGGCTCGCGCTGGCGGTGTGGGGCCTCGCCTTCAAGGCCCGGACCGGCGACGTGCGGGAGTCGCCGGCGCTCCGGGTCATCGACGGCCTGCTGCAGGCGGGGGCGCGTGTGCGGGCCTTCGACCCCAGGGGCATGGCCGAAGCGCGCAAGCGCTACGGCGAACGCATCGAGTACGGCCGCAGCAACTACGAAGCGGCCGACGGCGCCGACGGCGTGCTCGTGCTGACGGAATGGAACGAGTTCCGCAGCCCGGACCTGGCGCGCCTGAAGGAGTTGCTGCATCGACCGGTGGTCTTCGACGGCCGCAACCTCTATGACCCGGCGGTGATGCAGCGGCACGGTTTCACCTATTATTGCATCGGGCGGGGTCGTGGACGGTAGCCGCATCAGGAACTTCTGCATCATCGCCCACATCGACCACGGCAAATCCACGCTGGCCGATCGACTGCTGGAGTACACCGGCGCCCTCAGCGAGAGGGAGAAGACCGACCAGTTCCTGGACAAGATGGACCTGGAGCGGGAACGCGGCATCACCATCAAGGCCAGTCCGGTACGGCTGCAATACGCGTCCAAGACCGGGGAAGACTTCATCCTCAACCTCATCGATACGCCGGGACACGTGGATTTCACTTACGAAGTGTCCCGCAGCCTGGCTGCGTGCGAAGGGGCCGTACTGGTGGTGGACGCGGCCCAGGGGGTCGAGGCCCAGACCGTGGCCAACGTCTATCTCGCCCTGGACCACGACCTCCAGGTGCTTCCGGTCATCAACAAGATCGACCTGCCGAGCGCGGACCCCGAGCGGGTCAAGCGGGAGATCGAGGACGTCATCGGCCTCGACGGCTCCCAGGCGATCCTGGCCAGCGCCAAGAACGGGGTGGGAACGGACGCGGTGCTGGAAGGCATCGTGGCCAACTTCCCGCCGCCCCGGGGCGAGTGGCAGGCGCCCTTGCGCGGTCTCGTCTTCGATAGCTGGTTCGACCCGTACCACGGCGCCGTCATCCTGCTCCGGGTCTTCGAGGGCAGCGTGAGCCGGGGGGAGTCCATCCGCCTGCTGTCCACCGGCGGCGTGTTCGAGGTCAGCCGACTCGGCGTCTTCGCTCCGGGTCCGGTGGAGGTGAAGAGCCTGGGCCCGGGCGAGGTGGGGTTCCTCATGGCCTCCATCAAGAACATCCGCGAGGCCCGCATCGGCGACACGGTCACCGGCCACGAGCGGCCCGCGAGGGAGCCGCTGGCGGGTTTCCGGCCCCTCAAGCCCATGGTGTTCAGCGGACTCTACCCCACGGACTCGGGGCAGTACCAGGCGTTGCGGACGGCGCTGGAGAAGCTGAGCCTGAACGATTCGTCGTTCACCTTCGAAGCCGAGACCTCCCAGGCCCTGGGTTTCGGGTTCCGCTGCGGGTTCCTCGGACTGCTGCACCTGGACATCGTGCGCGAGCGGGTGGAGCGGGAGTTCGACCTGGAGCTCATCACCACCGCCCCCACCGTGGTCTATCGGGTCACCACGCGGAAGGGGGAGGCGCTGGCCATCGACAACCCGGTGGCGTTCCCAAACGAGGCCGAGATCGAGCGAATCGAGGAACCCTTCATCCTGGCCACCATCCACCTGCCCCGGGACTATCTCGGGAGCGTCCTGAAGCTGTGCGAGGAAAAGCGCGGCATCCAGCAGGAGCTGCGCTACTCGGGCCTCAACCGGGCAATGGTCACCTACGAGCTGCCGCTCAACGAGGTCGTCTTCGACTTCTACGACCGGTTGAAGTCCCTGAGCCGGGGCTACGCCTCCATGGACTACGAGATGGCGGGCATGCGGACGTCCAACCTGGTCAGGCTGGACGTCCGCATCAACGGCGACATGGTGGACGCCATGTCGCTGATCGTGCACCGGGACAAGGCCTACGCGCGCGGCCGGGACATGGCGCAGCGCATGCGGGAGCTCATCCCCAGGCAACTCTTCGAGGTGGTGATCCAGGCGGCCATCGGCAGCCGCGTCATCGCCCGGGAGTCGGTGAAGGCGCTGCGCAAGAACGTCACCGCCAAATGCTACGGCGGCGACATCACTCGCAAGCGCAAGCTCCTGGAACGGCAGAAGGAAGGCAAGAAGCGGATGAAGTCCGTGGGGCGGGTGCAGGTGCCCCAGGAGGCGTTCCTGGCGGCCCTGCGTGTTCAAAGTTGACCCGTGAAGTGTTACGTTTCCCTGCAAGGATCCCTTCCGTGGCCAGACTGCCGAGAACCAGGAAATCCGTCGTTCGGGAATATACCGAAGCCATCGTCATCGCGCTGCTGGCGGCGTTGTTCCTGCGCGCCTTCGTGGTGCAGGCGTTCAAGATCCCGTCGGGGTCCATGATCCCCACCCTGGCCGTGGGCGACCACATCCTGGTCAACAAGCTGTCCTACGGCGTGCGGCTCCCGGACGTGAACTGGCTGCCCTTCGCCGGGTGCGTGGACGTGGCCAGGGGCTCCCACCTCATGGAGTGGGACATTCCGGAGCGCGGCGACGTGGTGGTGTTCGTCTATCCCCGGGACCGCTGCAAGGACTTCATCAAGCGGGTGGTGGGAGTGCCCGGGGACGAGGTGGTGATCCGGGACAAGACGGTCTATGTCAACGGCGAGGCCGCGGAGGAAATCCACGCCCACTTCGAGGACCGGGAAACGACCCTGGGGGCGGGCCACGTCCGTGACAACCTCGGTCCCGTGAAGGTGCCCGACGGCCACGTGTTCGTCATGGGCGACAACCGGGACCGGAGCTTCGACAGCCGCTTCTGGGGATTCGTGCCCATCGAGGACGTCCGCGGCCGCGCCTTCGTCAAGTACTGGTCCTGGGACTCGGAGAACGGCCGGCTGCGCTGGTGGCGCATCGGCCGCCTGATCCATTGACCTTCCGGCGATACGATAGAAGGAAACCCGGAACCACGCCCCCCGTTCGTCCTGAGCGTAGCGAAGCGAAGTCGAAGGACGCGTTTGTGACTTCCCATGGGCGACGTTATCGCAAGTAAAGGGAAGGAGGAACCACCATGACAGAGTTCGAGATGGCCAGCTTGTGGTTGCGGGGTCTGGTAGGGACCGGACAGATCGGGGTCGTGGGGGTCGGTATCCTGGTAATGCGCGCCATGAACAAGGACCGCACTCGCCAGGCCGAAGCGCAGAGCCGGGAAGCGGAACAGCGAGAGAAGCGCGCCGACGCCCGCCACGCCGAAGCAATGGAAGCGCTACGGCAGCAGGGCGAGACCTTGCGCGCCCTCGTCAAGGGCATGGAGACCGTGATCGAGAAAACCGCGCCGCGCCAGTAACCTTGTACATTTCGACAAAGCTGGTCGTGAACCGAAACCAGACCGATTGACCCCATGAAAGCGACGCTGACACTGGCGGACGGGACCTCGTTCGCGGGCCGCTCCTTCGGCAGCCAGGGGGAGGCCGCGGGGGAGGTGGTGTTCAACACCAGCATGACGGGATACCAGGAGATCCTCACCGACCCCTCCTACGAGGGTCAGCTCGTGGCCATGACCTATCCCGAGATCGGCAACGTGGGGGTGAACCCGGAGGACGACGAATCGCACCGGCCGTACGTCAAGGGGTTCATCGTCAAGGAATACTGCTCCGCTCCCAGCAACTGGCGCGCCACCCGGGCGTTGCACGACTACATGCAGGAGCACGGCATCGTGGGCATCCAGGGGGTCGATACCCGGTCCCTGGTCACCCATATCCGCCGGCAGGGCGCCCAGCAGGGGATCATCTCCACGGTGGGCGGCGAAGCCGCGGCGCTGGCGGAGAAAGCGCAGCGGGCGCCGGGGCTCGTGGGCAGGGACCTGGTGCGGAACGTGAGTTGCCGGGAGCCCTACGGCTGGGACCAGGGAGGCTGGCGCATGGGGAGCGGCTTCCGCCGCGCCCGGGAGCCGCGTTTCCACGTGGTGGCCTACGACTACGGCATCAAGTTCAACATACTTCGAGGTCTGGTGGAGGCGGGTTGCGCGGTGACCGTGGTGCCCGCCCGGACGCCCGCGGAGGACGCGCTCGCGCTCGCGCCCGACGGCATCTTCCTGTCCAACGGTCCCGGAGACCCCGCGGCCGTGCCCTACGCGGTGGACGCGGTGCGGCGGCTCATGGGCCGTCGGCCCATCTTCGGCATCTGCCTGGGGCACCAGATACTGGGCCTGGCCATGGGGGGACGGACCTTCAAGCTCAAGTTCGGCCATCACGGCGGCAACCAGCCGGTGATGGACCTCACCACCGGAAAGGTGGAGATCACCACCCAGAACCACGGCTTCGCGGTGGACGCGGACTCCCTCCGGGGGGCCGCGGAGGTGACCCACGTGAACCTCAACGACCGGACCGTGGAAGGGCTGCGGCACCGGGAGCACCCGGTCTTCTCGGTCCAGTACCATCCCGAGGCCTCCCCGGGCCCCCACGACGCCGCGTACCTCTTCGCCCGCTTCCGCGACCTGATGGCCGGGTCCTGAACATGCCCAGACGCACCGACATCGAGTCCATACTGCTCATCGGCTCCGGTCCCATCGTCATCGGCCAGGCTTGCGAGTTCGACTACTCGGGGACCCAGGCCCTGAAGGCCCTCAAGGAGGAGGGGTTCCGGGTCATCCTGGTGAACTCCAACCCCGCGACCATCATGACCGACCCCGACTTCGCCCACCGGACCTACGTCGAGCCGCTGGACCCGGGCATCGTGGCCAAGGTCATCGAGGCGGAGCGCCCCGACGCGCTCCTGCCCACGCTGGGAGGCCAGACCGCGCTCAACATCGCCATCGACCTAGCCGAGACCGGCGTGCTGGAGCGCTTCGGCGTGGAGATGATCGGCGCCCGGCTCGACGCCATCAAGAAGGCCGAGGACCGGGACCGGTTCAAGGAAGCCATGGGCCGCGTGGGGCTCGACCTGCCCCGAAGCGGGTACGCGCGCACGCTGGAGGAGGCGGCCGCGGTCCGGCGGGAGCTGGACAGCCTGCCGCTGATCGTCCGGCCGTCCCGGACCCTGGGCGGCAGCGGCGCCAACGTGGCCTACGACCACGATGAGTTCCTGGAGGTGGCGCGCCGGGGGTTGCAGTCGTCCCCGGTGCACGAGGTGCTGGTGGAGGAGTCGGTGCTGGGCTGGAAGGAGTTCGAGCTGGAGGTCATGCGCGACCACAAGGACAACGTGGTGATCGTGTGCCCCATCGAGAACTTCGACCCCATGGGCGTGCACACCGGCGACTCCATCACCGTGGCCCCGGCCCAGACCCTGACGGACAAGGAATACCAGGTGATGCGCGACGCGGCCCTGCGCATCATCCGTGAGATCGGCGTGGACACAGGGGGGTCCAACATCCAGTTCGCGGTCAACCCGGAAGACGGACGCCTGGTGGTCATCGAGATGAACCCGCGGGTGTCCCGGAGCTCGGCCCTGGCCAGCAAGGCCACCGGGTTCCCCATCGCCAAGATCGCCGCCAAGCTCGCCGTGGGTTACACCCTCGACGAGATCCCCAACGACGTGACCCGGGAGACCCCGGCCTGTTTCGAGCCCACCATCGACTACGTGGTGGTGAAGGCGCCTCGGTTCACCTTCGAGAAGTTTCCCCAGACCCGGGACGTCCTGACCACGCAGATGAAGTCGGTGGGGGAGGCCATGGCCATGGGCCGCACCTTCAAGGAGGCGCTGCAGAAGGCCATGCGCTCGCTGGAGACCAACAGCTACGGCTTCGACCGGCCGTTTCCCCGGGACGCGGACGCCGAGGCGCGGCTGGAGGAGCGCCTCCGGTGGCCCGGGTCGGACCGGTTGTGGACCATCGGCGAGGCGTTCCGCATGGGCTTCCGGGTGTCCCGGTTGTACGATCTGACCCGCATCGATCCCTGGTTCCTCCGACAGGTGCAGGCCATTATCGAGAAAGAGGATGAGATCCGGCGCCGCCTGGAGGAAGACGGCGCCGCGGACCGGGAGTTCTGGGCGGAGGTCAAGGGCATGGGTTTCTCCGACCGGCGGCTGGCGGAGCTTTCGGACCGGTCGGAGGAAGAGGTGCGGGCGCTGCGGACGAGGTTGGGGGTGCTGGCCGGTTTCCGCACCGTCGATACCTGCGGCGCCGAGTTCGAGGCGTTCACTCCCTACTACTACTCCACTTACGAGGGGACCCAGGAGTCCCGGCCCAGCCCGCGGAACAAGGTCATGATCCTCGGCGGCGGCCCCAACCGCATCGGCCAGGGCATCGAGTTCGACTACTGCTGCGTCCACGCCGCCTTCGCCCTGAAGGAGGACGGTTTCGAGACCCTGATGGTCAACTGCAACCCGGAGACCGTGAGCACCGACTACGACACCTCCGACAAGCTCTACTTCGAACCCCTGACGCTGGAGGACGTGCTCAACGTCACGGCGCGGGAACGGCCCGACGGGGTCATCGTCCAGTTCGGCGGACAGACCCCGCTGAAGCTCGCCCTGGAGCTGGAACGGGCCGGCGTCCCCATCATCGGGACGTCCCCGGACAGCATCGACTTGGCCGAAGACCGGGAGCGCTTCAAGGCGCTGCTGGAGCGGCTGGACCTGAGGCAGCCGCGGAACGGCGCCGCCCGGTCCGCGGAAGAGGCCCTGGGGGTGGCCGCGAGCATCGGTTATCCGGTGCTGGTGCGGCCTTCCTACGTGCTGGGCGGCAGGGCCATGGAGATCGTGTACGAGGAAGGGAAGCTCCGGGACTACCTGGAGACGGCGTTCCGCAACTCTGCGGAGCACCCGGTGCTCATCGACGAGTTCCTGGACGACGCCACCGAGGTGGACGTGGACGCCATCGCCGACGGCGAGCGGGTGCTCATCGGCGGCGTCATGGAGCACATCGAAAGGGCGGGGGTCCACTCCGGCGACAGCGCCTGCTCGATACCCCCCAGGACCCTGTCTTCGGAGGTGCAGGCCGAGATCCGGCGGCAGGCCGCGGCCCTGGCCGTCGCCCTGGAGGTGCGCGGGCTCATCAACATCCAGTTCGCGGTGAAGGAGGGCCGGGTCCATATCCTGGAGGTCAACCCCCGGGCGTCGCGGACCGTGCCCTTCGTCAGCAAGCACATCGGCGTGTCCCTGGCCAAGCTGGCGGCCCGGGTGATGGTGGGGCGCAAGCTCGGGGAGATGGGCTTCACCGAGGAGATGGCGCCGCGGCACGTGTCGGTGAAGGAGTCGGTGCTGCCGTTCGACAAGTTCACCGGGGTGGACACGCTCCTGGGGCCCGAGATGAAGTCCACGGGCGAGGTCATGGGCATCGACCGGTCCTTCGGCAAGGCCTTCGCCAAGGCGCAGATGGCCGGCGGCATGCGGCTGCCGGAGGACGGCACGGTGTTCTTCAGCCTGCCCGAAGGCCACCGTGAAGGGGCCGCGGGCATCGCGGGATCCATGGCGTCCCTGGGCTTCCGGATCGCGGCCACGGACGGCACCGCGGCTTCGTTCCAACGCGCGGGCGTTCCGGTGGAGTTGGTGCACGACGTGGAGGAGACGCTACGGACGAAGGCCGTCGCCATGGTGGTCAACACCCATGCCAACGAGAGCTACCGGAACGACCTCTACCAGCTTCGGCGCGGCGCCCTGGACCATCAGATCCCGTACTGCACCACCCTCGCCGGAGCCGAAGCCGCACTGGAGGCCATCAGGTTCCTCAAGGGCGGCGAACTCACCGTGCAGCCGCTCCAGGAGTACCAGCGCGACCACACGAGGACGTGACCATCATCCGGGTGGAATTGGGAGCATGGGCGGATTGAGCGAGTCGTCCCGGGTGCAGGCCGCGTATCCGGACCATTCCGCGGCGTCGGGGCTATGGATTCCGTTCCTGCGGCCGATGGGTATCCATGAAGGGGGTCCATGAGGCTCGCCGGTTCTGCGGGAGTCGGACCCGTCGGGTCGAGTTTGACAAACGCATCGTTTTCTGGTGCCATGTTCCAGGATACGGCCTTCGGCTGGAAGAGCTTTGGAGAGGGCGTAATGAGCATGATCGTTTCGGAAGTCTATGATGCGCTGATCGAGGCCGGAACTTCCGAGGAGAAGGCCAGGGCCGCGGCCGGCGCGATTCCGGTGGTCGAGAGGCTCGCCACCAGGGACGACATCGTCGTGCTCAAGGACGACATGGCCGTGATAAGGCACGGTCTGGCTGTCCTGAAGACGGCGGTATTCAGTTCGGTGCCGGTCCTTCTGGGGTTGCTGGTCAAGCTGGTCTTCTTTCCCTAGCGTCCCGTTCGGTCAGGGTTCGGTCGCTGACGGCCACGGGGGAACGTCTCGGCCCGCAAGCCCGGGACCGACGACCTCCGCGGACACGCCGGGCCGGAAGGGACGAGAGGTGTCCACAGTGGAGTTCAACCGGATCAAGAGACTTCCTCCCTACGTCTTCAACATCATCAACGACCTCAAGCAGGAAGCCCGGAGAAGGGGAGAGGACATCGTCGATTTCGGCATGGGCAACCCCGACATGCCGACGCCGGCGCCTGTCGTCGACAAGCTGCTGGAGGCGGTGCAGAAGCCCCAGAACCATCGGTACTCGGTCTCCCGGGGCATCTACAAGCTGCGGGTGGCCATCGCGGACTGGTACCGGCGGCGGTACGGGGTGGCCATCGACCCGGACGACGAGGCCATCGTCACCATCGGCTCCAAGGAGGGGCTGGCGCACTTGGTGCTGGCCATGATCGATGCGGGGGACGTGGTCCTGTGTCCGAGCCCCACCTATCCCATCCACCAGTATTCGGTGGTCATCGCCGGGGGCGACCTGCGGAGCATCCCGCTGGTCTCCAGCGAGGGGTTCCTGTCGCACCTGGAGGAGGCCATCAAGCAGACTTGGCCGCGGCCCAAGCTCCTGATCCTGAACTTCCCCCACAACCCCACCACCGAGGTGGTGGACCTGGAGTTCTTCGAGCGCATCGTGAGCTTCGCCAAGGCCCACGAGATCCTGGTGATCCATGACCTGGCCTATGCGGACTTGACGTTCGACGGCTACCGGCCTCCCAGCTTCCTCCAGGCGCCCGGGGCCAAGGACGTGGGCGTGGAGTTCTTCACCATGTCCAAGAGCTACAGCATGCCGGGTTGGCGGGTGGGGTTCGCGGTGGGCAACGCCGCCATGATCCACGCCTTGGCGCGCATGAAGAGCTATCTGGACTACGGCATCTTCCAGCCGGTGCAGATCGCGGCCATCCATGCCCTGAACGGCCCGGACGACCCGGTGCAGGACATCTGCGAGACCTATCGCAGCCGGCGGGACGTGCTGGTGGAGGGTCTCTCCCGGGTCCACTGGATGATCCGCAAGCCCCGGGCCACCATGTTCGTCTGGGCCGAGATCCCGGCGCCCTACCGCTCCATGGGCTCGGTGGAGTTCTCCAAGTTCCTGCTCAGGGAAGCCAAGGTGGCGGTCTCCCCCGGCATCGGCTTCGGCCAGTACGGCGACCGGCACGTCCGCTTCGCCCTGATCGAGAACGAGCACCGTACCCGGCAGGCGGTGCGGACCATCCGCAAGGCCCTGGGCGCGCTCCCGGAATAGCGTCGCCATGGCGTCCCCGGTCCGCATCGGCATACTCGGCGCCGGCACCGTCGGCGGCGCCGTCCACGAATTGATCGACAACGGCCATTTGGCGCGCTTCGGCATCGAGGCCCGGGTGGTCAAGGTGTTCACGCGGACGCCCGAGGGCAAGGCGAGGCGCCGGGTCTCGCCGGAGATCTTCACCGCGGACCCCGCGGAGGTGGTCCGCTGCCCGGACGCGGACATCGTGGTGGAAGTGTTGGGGGCCGGCGGTCCCGAAGACCTGCGCGCCCAGAAGGAGTGGGTGGTCGAAGCCCTGCGCCACGGCAAGCCGGTGGTCACCGCCAACAAGGCGCTGCTGGTGGCCCACGGGGAGGAGATCTGGACCGCGGCCCGGGAGTGCGGCCAGGCCGTTCGCTTCGAGGCCTGCGTGGGCGGCGGCATCCCCGTCATCGGCCCGCTGACCCAGAGGCTCAGCGCCGAGCGGCCCGCGGCCGTCTATGGCCTGGTCAACGGCACCTGCAACTACATCCTGACGGAGATGGCCCAGCGGGGCCGGTCCTACGAAGACGCACTGGCCTCGGCCCAGGCCCTGGGTTACGCCGAGGCCGACCCCGCCGCGGACGTGAGCGGCCGGGACGCCGAAGCCAAGCTGCTGCTGTTGTCGTCCGTCACCTTCGGCGCGCGGCTGGAGGTCGGCGCGGTCCACCGCAAGGGCATCGAGGGCATCCACGCCATCGATTTCCTCTACGCGGCGCGGAAGGGCCACAGCACCATCAAGTCGGTGGCCCTGGTCCGGAGCGTCGGCGGCGTCCTGGAGGCCATGGTGACGCCGGTGGTGGTGCCCGAGAGCCATTTCCTCGCGCAGGTCCGCGGCGTCACCAACGCGGTCTTCTTCAAGGGCGAGGTCAGTGACGGGGGCTCCCCCGATGGGGGCGATTGGGACTACGTCTTCGCGGGCCCGGGGGCCGGGGGAGGGGCCACGGCCGTGGCCGTCCTGGGCGATGTCCACGAGATCGTGACCCGCTCCGGGGCCGAGCCGTTCCTGCCGGTGGAAAGCATCGTCTCCGGCGTGCGTTCCGTCCGGGCGGAGGACGACCTGAAGGCCCGTTTCTATGTCCGCTTCGTGGTGCGGGACGAGAGCGGCATCGTCGGCGAGCTGTGCCGGATCTTCGGCGAGGAACGGATCAACGTCTCCGAGATCTGGCAACTCCGGCACACCGGGGAAGAGCTGCAAGACCTTTGCCGGGCAGCGCCGGAGAACGACGCCGGCCCTCACGAGATCCTTCCCTTCGTGGTCACGCTGGAAGAGGCCAGCATGGGCCAGTTGCGCCAAGCCCTGGAACGGATCGTGCGGAAGGAGTTCGTGCTGACCGAACCCCTGTGGCTGCCCATATGGGAGGAGTGAGCGGCGACCGGGCGGTGCTGGTGTGCGTGCGGGACAGCCGCCGCTTCGGCCTTCAGGCGCTGCTGCGGTCGGACGCGGTCGCGGCCGGCACGGAAGAGGGCGGCGGGTTCCTTCCCGAGGGCGGCGTGGAGGACGGGGACCGATCGGCTTCGGTCCTGGAGCGCTGCCGCGGGCTGACGGGCCGCGAGGCGCAGCGGCGCCTGGGCCACGGCATGAGCCCGGCCCACGCCCTGGGTTTCTGGGCCGCGGGAGCCAGGGTCCTGTTCGCCGCCACCGGGGTCCTCCTTGCGGTCGAGGGCGCCCGGCGCGTTCCCGTCCGGCCAACGGCGCCGTCGCGGGAGCGCCGCGCGCCGGGGGACGCTCCCGGCCTCGGGGCCTTCGCGGCCCCGCGGGACCTGCACTGCGACCTGGGCAGGCTGCTCTTCTTTTCCAGGTGGCTGGACCCCGGTTCCGGCGCCGCCAAGGCATTCTTCCTCGTCCACCTGCCCGAGCGCATCCGCGCCCCGGGGTTCGCCTGGCAGGTCCCCGAGAAGGCGCTGCTGCTCTGGCGCGACCGGAGGCTGCCCCTGGACTTCGAGACCTTCGCCTGCCTGCGCACCCTCACCGACTTCTCGTCTTGCGGCAGCCTCCTTTCCGAATACGCTTCCCGTTGACCCGGGCGTCAACGCGGTCCTCAACCTTCCGTTGACGCGAAGCGCACCCTCGCGAGAAACTCCTTTGCCGGTTCGACGCGCAGGCCGTTGGGGAACGACTTGCTCTGCGCCAGTTCGCCGACCACCTGCAATCGGTGGAGCGTTTCCGCGGCGAGGAACCGCTTGAAGTTGGCGCTTGGCGCAGCGTCCTTCCATTTGACTTCGATCATTCTCCACGGCTGTCGGTCCCGCGTGACCAGGAAGTCGATCTCGCGGCCGTCCTTGTCACGAACGTAGTGCAGGCCGAGGTCCTCCCCCTGGACGTCCTGGACGCGGTGCATTTCCTTCAGGAGGGCGCAGGCGACGAGGTTTTCCAGGCGCACGCCGGAGTCTCCCTGCACCATGGCGTTGTCGTAGAAGTAGAACTTCGGCCCCTTCAGAAGTGCACGCGCGACGTTCCGGTGGTAGGGGAAGACGCGGAAGACCACGTACAGGTCTTCCAGCAGGTCGAGCCAGTGTTGCACCGTGTTTCGGGTCTTCTGCAGGTCGCGCGCAAGGGAGTTGACGGAAACCGGACTGCCGACACGGGAACGGAGCAGTTCGATCAGCGTCTCGATGGACTGGAGGTCCCGGACCGCGGACAGGGTCAGCAGGTCGTCTTTCAGGATGGCGTCCACGTGGGTGCGCTTCCATCGGTTGTACCAGGACCTCGATCCTCGCAGGAACGGCTCCGGAAAACCGCCCACGTCCATCAGCCGGTCGAAGACCTCGTCCGGCCCGAGTTCCGTGTGCCGCAATGCTTCCTTCATGTCGATGGGATGCAGCCGAAAGTGGAAGTAGCGGCCCGCGAGGGAGTCCCCCGTCTTGCGGAAGGCCGCCAGCTTGGCGCTGCCGGTGACCAGCAGGGCCGGCGGCAGCCCTTCCACGTCGTACACCCCTTTCAGCCACACCTTCCAGTCCTCCATCTTGTGCAGCTCGTCCAGGATGACCAGCGCCTTCCTCCGGTCCCAACCCTTTTCCCGGAGCAGCAACCGATGCTCTGCGAGGTCGTGGTTGATGTACTGATGGTCCGGGTGTAGCATCCTGGAAAGGGTGGTCTTGCCGGATTGCCGGGGGCCGGACAGCAAGAGGATCTTCCGGTCCAAGTCCGCAGTGAGCGCCGCGTTCAGGTATCGTTCCACGTGTGAGACCCTCTTTCCCGGTGCTGTTGCGCCGAAGGGCGAGGTATCCGACTATTTTTCGGTCAACTGACGAAAAGTCAAGACTTTTCGTCAGTTGGGATACGAAAAGTCGCCACTTCGCGAAGGAGGGGACCGCGGGCGATAGCGAAAGGGCCTGATATGTGAGATACTGCGATTACAGGGAAAGCATCGTGCCGCAGCGTGCGGCAACCCGATCGCTTCGTGGAACGACTCGCCTGATGAAGCTCTACGTCCAGACCTATGGCTGCCAGATGAACCGGCTCGACTCGGCCAGGATCGTGCAGCTCATGAAGTCCGAGGACTATGAGCCCACCGACCGGGCCGAGGACGCCGACCTCATCATCCTGAACACGTGCAGCGTGCGGGACAAGGCCGAGCAGAAGGTGTACAGCGCCTTGGGAAAGTGGCGCCGGCTGAAGGAGGAGAAGGGGGTCGTCCTGGGGGTGAGCGGCTGCGTCGCACAGCAGGAAGGGGAGGCGCTGCTGCGGCGCGCGCCGCACCTGGACCTGGTCCTGGGCACCCACAACATGCACAAGCTGCCGCAGATGGTCGAGGAGGCCCGGGAGGCCGCCCGGCGCTCGGTGGAGACCGCCTTCTACCGGGATCCCTTCTACCTGGAGGACCCCTCCGGGATACCCGAAACCGACGGCGCCAAGGCCTGGGTCACCATCATGCAGGGGTGCGACAAGGTGTGCAGCTTCTGCGTCGTTCCCCGGGTGCGCGGGCGCGAGGTGAGCCGGCCGAGCGCGAACATCGTTCGAGACGTCGAAGAGCTCGCGGCCCGGGGCGTCAAGGAGGTGATGCTCCTGGGCCAGAACGTCAACTCCTACGGCCGGACGGTGGAGGGCGAGCTGTCGTTCCCGGAGTTGCTGGAGCGCATCGACCAGGTTCCCGGAATCCGGCGGATCCGCTTCACCACCTCGCATCCACAAGACCTGTCGCAGGAACTCGTGGACGCCTTCGTCCGGTTGGAGAAGCTGTGCGAGCACCTCCATCTGCCGCTGCAATCCGGCTCCGACTCGGTGCTGGCGCGCATGCGCCGGGGCTACCGGCTGAGCGAATACGTGGACCGGATCGAGGGGCTCCGCAAGCGCAGGCCGGAGGTCGCCGTCTCCACGGACATGATCGTGGGGTTCCCGGGCGAGACCGAGGCGGAGTTCGAGGAGACCCTGGCCGCGGTCAGGGAAGTCGAGTACGACGACATGTTCCTGTTCACCTACTCCCCGCGCCCCCGCACCGTGGCGGCCAGGGTCCATGAGGACGACGTCCCGGACGAGGTCAAGGAGCGCCGCCATCGGAGGTTGCAGGAGTTGCAGAAGGGGATATCCCTGGGGAAGAACCGGCGCCTGGTCGGCACGGAGCAGGAGGTCCTGGTGGAAGGGTCGTCCCGGCTGGGCAGGCGTCAGCTCATGGGCCGCACGAGGACCAACAGGATCGTCAATTTCGCCCCCTGCGAGTCCACGGCGCCCGGGGAAATGGTTCGAGTGCGCGTGGTGGACGCTACGCCCAACTCGCTGGTGGGCGAGGCCATGGACGCAAGGGAGGTCATGTGATGAAGGGTCCTGACGCTATTGAGATGACCGTGGCGGGACTGACGCTCGACCAGGTGACCCGGACCCCCATCGTGGTCCTGAAGGACTCGGAGAACAAGCTCCAGCTACCCATCTGGATCGGGTTGCTGGAGGCCACGGCCATGGCCACGGAGCTGGAAGGCATCAAGATGGCGCGCCCCATGACCCACGACCTCTTCCGGAACGTGCTGTCGGAACTCGGCGGCACGGTGAAGAGCGTGGCCATCACCGAGTTGAAGGAGAACACCTACTACGCGGTCATCACCCTGGAGGTGGGCGACCGGGAGGTGGCCATGGACTCACGGCCGAGCGACGCCATCGCCATGGCGCTGCGAAGCAAGACCCCCATCTACGTGGCCAAGGAGGTCCTGGAGCAGTCGAGCGTGCTGCAACAGACGGAAGAGGGGAAGGACCCGGACTTCGCCAACGTGTCCAAGGAGAAGTGGGGCGAGATCCTGGACAAGATGTCGCCCGACGACTTCAAGTACAAGATGTAAGGAAGTACTGGAGAAACTGCGTACATGGCCGCGGGGAGAAGGCGCATCCTGCGCAAGGAGTTCCGTCAGCCGGACCGGTTCATGCTGTTGGTCCGACAGTGCCTGGACCGGATCCTGGCTTACCGGACCCAGTTGGTCGCCATCGCCGTGGGCGCCGTCGTGGCGGGGGCCGCGGTCTCGGGCTGGCAGTACTACCGCGGCTACCGGCGGGACTTGGCGGCCCAAGACTACGACAAGGCGCTTCGAGAATATCGCGAAGGGCGGTACGAAGCCGCCCTGGAATCCTTCGAGGGCCTCCGGGCCCGGGACGAGCCGCCGTACGACGCCCTCGCCGACCTTTACCTCGCCAACACTCACATGGCCCTGGACCGGCCCGCAGAGGCGGTGGCGACCCTGCAATCCAGCCCTCGAAACGATGGCGGCGGGTTCCTGGGCCAAGTCAGGCTCGTGGCCCTCGGTCTCGCCCAGGAGATGAACGGCTCCTGCCAAGACGCCGTCCGGTCCCTGGACCTCGCCCTCGACCACCAGGGACCGTTGCGGCAGGAAGCCATGCTCGGCAAGGCGCGCTGCGCCATGCGCCTGGGCAAACCCCAAGACGCATTGGCCGCTTACAAGGCATACCTCGAAGAATTCCCGGAAGGCGAGACCGTAGAGATCGCCCTGCGGATGCAGAAGCTGGAAGCCCAATCCGGCAAGGAAACCGCCCCGTAGCACAAGGGGCGGCGCCATACTCCCCACGACGGACGGAGTCGGGTCCGCGGCTTCATCCGAGAGACTCCCTGATCCAAAACCGGCCTTGAACCACGCCGTAGCGCGGGGCGGCGCCGCGTGCCATGACGGATGGCGCCGCTCCGTCGGCGACTCCGTGAGCCGAGATCTTGATCGAAACCGCCGGCGGGCCGCGAATCGCCGTATCGTTCAAACGTCTGATAATGTATATTATGTCAACTTTTGTTTTTGTATTTGTCTCGGTATGAGGCGCGTTTCGTGATCCCGTCCTTGTTCCGGTCTTCGGTTCGGCGGTCCACTGCCCCGCCCTCCAGGAGGAACAGCCGGGTGCGGACGCGCTTGTGGCGGCGCTGGTGGACCCAGCCGCCGTAAGTGGCCGCGGTGAGGGTGTAGATGCCTTCGTCCAGGGGCTGCACGCTCATGTCGCTGCAGGTGGTGAAGGCGGACCGCTGGATCCACTGGCGGTGGAGCGTGCAGTTGCCGGAGCGCGAGCTGCGCGGCGCGTACTGGAGGTAGAGGCAGTAGTTGCAGGTGTTCTCCCAGTCGGGATGATGTTGTTTCTTGTGCATGACGGAGGTTCGCGGGGGTTGTCTCAAGGCAGCCCCGGGGTCACGGGTTGACCCTGAAGTGTTCCACGGGCAGGCCGGCCTGGCGCCATCCGAGCATTCCCCCCGCCAAGTTGGAGACGTCGGTGAAACCGAGCTTGCCGAGGATGGCCGCGGCCGTGGCGCTGCGCATGCCGGCGCGGCAGACGGTCACCACCGGCCCGGCCTTGTGCCCCTCGATCTCCCGGAGGCGGTTCATCAGTTCCCGGAGCGGGATCAGGACGCTGCCCGGAAGGTGGCCGAGCTCGCCCATGTATTCTGCCGGCTCGCGCACGTCCACCACCAGCGGCGGCGTGTCCGACCTCCGCATGAGGTCGAGACCTTCGACCCGGACTTCCCTCACCTTCTTGAGCTCGCTCCAGTCCGGGAAGTGGATCTGGCCGCTTCCCAGGGCCGACTGGTTGGGCTGGAGGACCTCCTGGATGTTCTGCGGCGGCGCGAGCCGGAGGTTGTCCATGAGATCCACGTAGTCCCCCCGGGTGCGGTTGGCCAGGCGGGGGTTGGTGCGTCTTTCCTCGCCGATGGTGGAGCGGGTGTTGCCGCGGTAGTCATGGCCCGGGTGGACCGCGGTCTCGTCCGGCAGCGTGAACAGTTTGCGGGTGATGGAGTCGAACTGGGCGCCGGCGTCCCCGCCCGGGAAGTCGGCGCGCCCGGAGCCGCCGATGAAGAGGGTGTCGCCGGTGAGGACGTTGCCCTCCACCACCAGGCTCATGCCGTCGGGGGTATGCCCGGGGGTGTGGAGCACGCGCACCGCCAAGCCGCCTACGGCGACCTCGTCGCCGTCCTCCAGGTGCCGGTCCACCGCCGGGCTGGGAGCCCATTTCTGCATGGCGAAGGGCGCTCCCACCAGGAACCGCAACTGGGCGCATCCGCTCAGGTGGTCGGCATGGGTATGGGTGTCGATGACCAAGTCCAGGGTGAGCCGGTGGTAGCCCAGCAGCGCCAGGTACCGGTCCACGTTGGCGTACAGCGGGTCCACGAGCACCGCGCGCCCCCTGCCCTCGTCCGCCACCAGGTAGGTCTTGCAGCTTCCGCCGTTGAGTTCGCGCAGGATCATGGCCGTATCGGGACGAAGCGCGGATCAGAAGTAACGCCAGAGCCACCATTTCTCGAACAGGACCTTGCTCCAGTAGATGGTCCTGGAGGGACCCCACGAACGCGAATCGGTCGCGCCGAAGGGCGGCCAGCCTTGGGGATAGGTGGTTCGGTTGGCGGCGGCGCGTCCCGCGCCGCAGGACAGCAGTCATATGGTGTGGAGGTGGAGCGTGGACAACTCCCCTTCCCCGGTGATCTCCGCCACCAGGTTGTCCGCCACCACGTCCGCCTCCTGGTGCGCCACGCCGCCGGCCTTGGAGGCGGGCATGTTGGCGCAGTCGCCGATGGCATAGACGTTTTCCCACTTGGTCTCCAGGGTGTCGAAGTCCACCTGCACGCCGGTCTCGTTCTCCGCCAGCCCGCAGTCGTAGAGCACCCTGGCCGGTCGGTGCGGGGGCACCATGAGCAACAGGTCGTAGGAGAGCTCGTAGCCGTAGAGCCCCAGCACGCGCCGCCTGTCCGGGTCGATGGACTGGACCACGAAGTCGTAATGGATGGTGACGCGGCGCTTCCTGCTCTGGGCGTCCATCCACACGGAGGGCATGTGCTCCTCGCCGGCCGGCTCGGGTTCCCGGGTGAAGTAGTGGAGGTCCACCAAGTCCCGGACGTTGCGTTCCTTGAAGTAGCTGTCGAGCATCCACTGGGCTTCGTAAGGCGCCGGCGGACAACGGTACGGGCCCTGCGGTATCCCCACCGCCACACGGCCTTCCCGGAAGACGTCGAGGTTTCCCTTGAGACGCAGGGCCGCGTCCATCTCCCAGGCGTGCTGGGCGCCCTCGGCGAAGCCGGGAAGGAGGTCGGGCCTCACCTCCAGGCCCAGGGAGACGATGAGGTAATCGTAGGGGATGGCGGTGCTTTCGAGTATGACCTGTCGGGCGCCCGGATCGATCCCGAGGATCTCCGCCTGCAGCACCCGGATGTTGCGTTTCTCCAAGCGCTTCAGCTTCCGCGTGATCTCCTCGGGTCGGCGCTGCCCTACCATCAGGAAGAGGAAGGCGGGCATGAAGACGTGGTCCGCCCGGCGGTCGATGAGCGTCACGTCGTGGTCCGCGCCCAGGGCGCGGCCGAGCTTGGTGGCGGCCACCACCCCCCCGCTACCGCCGCCGAGCACGACGATCTGCTTCCGTCCGTTGTGGTAGTGCATCCGTGAACCCCGTGTCGGCGGGCGCGCCCTGCGGCGTTTCCGGTATCAACCCCTCCGGAGCCGCCGTCCGGCGCGAAGGGCGAGGCCTTTCAGGCTGCGCATGCGTCGGTCCCGCCACATGCGCTGCTCCTGTCTCCCCTCCTCGGTCAACTCGGACTCGAAACGGGACGTGCCGCGGATCAGCAGCAGCACCAGGAAGTCGGTGCCTGCCTTGACCTGCTCCGCAACCCAGGTGAACAGCCCGCCGGACATGGGACCTAGCGCAGGAAGGTGTCGTCCTGCGAGAGCTGGACGGCAGCCCGGTCGAAGGCGGTTTCGTCCGGTTCCCCGTCGCCCAGGATGCCGATCTGTCCGAGGAACTGTCCGATCTGGGCATGGTCCCGGGGACTCACCGGAGCATAGGGACGGGACGGGTCGCCGATATCCACCCCGAAATGTTTCAACGCGGACTTCATGATCGGCGGCAACCCGTAGGCGCCCCACTTTCCCGGAAAGAGGGTGAAGCAGCGTTGCCAGTAACGCGCCTTGTCCATGTCCCCTTCCCGGAACGCGCGCACGACCCGTGCGCCGATGCGCGTCCCCGGAGGGGGCATGGTGGCGCCTGCGCCGCCCATGGTCAGCGTCGTCAGCAACGGCTGCATGGTGGTGAAGTAATGGGCCTTTCCGGCGAGCTGGATCTGCTCGATGAGGCGCGTGATCTTGGTGATGTCGCGTGAGCTCTCCTTGAAGTAGTCCACCTTGTGGAGCTCGCTCAGGCGCACGAACGCGTCCAGCGGAGGGTCGGCGCCCGGGCCGGGGTTGTGGTAGGCGACGATGGGCAACGGGCTGGCCGACGCCACTTCGGTGAAGAACTGCACCAGGTCGGCGATGGTCGGCTGACCCCCCCACGGACGGATGGGCATCAGCACCTGGATGAGGTCTCCCCCCACCGAGGCCGCGTGGTCCGCCAAGTCCAGGACGGTGTCGATGGAATGGCTCGAGGCGCCGAGGATGACCGGGACGCGCTTGTTGACGATCTCGGCGGCGCGCCGCATGACCTCCTTGCGGTCCTGGAGGGAGAGGACCGTGTACTCGGACGCTTCCACCGCGGCCACGGACACGGCGTCGCAATCGGCCACCAGGAACTCGATCTCCCGTCCGAGGGCGTCGTAGTCCACCTTCCCGTCGTCCGTGAACGGAGTCAGGGCCGCTCCGATGATTCCCTTGATGGGGCTCGCCAACATCCATGGACCTCGGTTCGGTTTCAGCAGCGATCCCGGCGGGTTGCGGACACGTGGACCGGCCTCGGCTACCGGAGCTCGGCGACGATCCTGGCGTGGGCCGCGTCACTCCCCTGCACCTTGAGGGGCAGCGCCATGATGCGGTTCTTCCGGCCCGCGATGGCCCCCAGGTTGGTGACGTTCTCGGCGATGAGCACGTCGTTGCCCAGCAGGGTCCGATGCACCGGGAAGTCGAAGCCCTTGGGCCGCAAGGGGGTGGGCAGGTCCACCGTGATGCAGTCGATGCCGAACAGCTTCACCCCGCGCTCGACGATCCATTCCGCTGCATCCACGGAAAGATAGGGGTGCATATTGTATTCATCGCTTTCGAACTTCGCGTCCCAGCCGGTGTGCAGCATGAGGACGTCCCCCGGGTCCACCGGGACTCCGGAACCTTCCAGGTCGGCCGCGGTGACTTCCTCGCCGCCCCCCTTCTCCACCGGGATCACCGCTCCCGGTCCGACGAACGCGTCGAGGGGCAGCTCCTCGATGGACTTGCCGTTGGGGACCACGTGGACGGGCGCGTCCACGTGGGTGCCCGCGTGGCACGGCAGGTGGATCTCGGTGACGTTGAGCGGGTGGCCCTTGCCGAGGTCGAAGAACCGCCGCACGTGCACGTCCGGGAGCACCGGGATCTTGGGCATGCCGTCGTAGATGATGCGTGAGAGGTCGATGATGGACATGGTCTCGTTCCCGATGGGTGTGCCCCCTCGACGTCAGGCGCCCGCGCCGTTGCGCCAGCTCGCGTAAACCGGGTCACGGTCCACGAAGGCCCGCTTGACGCCGTCGAACGCCAGCCAGAACTGGTCCAGGGTCTTGCGCACGGCCTGGCGCACCTGCTCCTGCTGCAGGTCGGTCACCGCGTACTTTCGGACCGCTTCGGGGCCTACCTTCATGTGCTCTTCGTCCACTCCCATGTGGAGGGTCCAGTAGCGGATCTCCTCGCTGTCGCGGTCGAAGCCGTAGTGGGTCGTGAGGCCGGTGACGATCCGGCTCATGCGCTCGCTGGCGGTCCCCTCCAGACAGAAACCCTGGCATGCGTAGAGCTCCAGCCACGAGCGCTGGTACATGAGCAGCTCCCTCCAGTCCAGGAACGCGGAAGTCTCCGGCAGCGGCGGCACCGAGTCGAGTTCGTCCTTGGACCCGTAGCCGCAGGCCATGGCGAAGCGGACGAAGAGGCCCCGGTGGCTGTCGGTGCCGGAGATCTCTCCGGTGCCCTCCTCCACCACGTTCTCGATCCACATCTTCTCCAGCACCGGGTCTTCCGGACAACGCCCCAGCATGGCCGCGATGGGCTTGGGAAAGGGTTTGGGGAAGAAGAGGTAGAACTGGCCCACGAAGCCCTTCAGCGCGGCCCGGTCGATCTCGCCCCGCTCGATCATTCCGATCAACGGGTTGTCCTTGGAGTGCTTGGCGCGGACCGTATCCTGGATCTCCCGAACGAAGGCGTCTCCTGAAAGCGGCATCGAAGGTGCTCCCTGAAATAGATTGAATTCGTTGGATTCGTTACTCCAAAACGGCCTGGAACGCAAATTCCGGGGGCAGCGCCCGGCCCGTCATTCGAGTCCGTAGAAACGCCGGGCGTTGTCGCCCAGGATGTTCCGCTTCGCCTCCGCGGACAGGTCGGTCCGTCCCCAGATCAGCGAACCGGACTCCGGCCAGCTCATGTCCCAGTGGGGGTAGTCCGACGCGTACATGATGGTCTCGGAGCCGATCTCCCCCACCACGTATCCGATGGTCTTCTCGTCGGGCTCGCAGCCGTAGTACAGGTTCCTGCCGGTGATGTAGCGGCTGGGCTCCTGCTTGCACTCCGGCGCCTCCACCGCGCCGCGCTTCTCCCATTCCTCGTCCATGCGGTCTGTCCAGTACGGGATCCAGCCGCAGCCGATCTCCAGGAACCCGAGTTTCAGTTCGGGAAAGAGCTCCGGGATGCCGCCATAGACCATGCCGGTAAGCTGGCGCAGCACCGGGAACGGATGGCCCGTGGTGTGGATGGAGATGAACTGGTCGAAGATCTCGCTGCCCGGCTCGTCGCCGCCGAAGGCGTGGACCGCGAGCGGGGTCCCGATCTTCTGGGCCTCTTCGTACAGCGGGTAGTACTCGGGCGCGCCGAAGTTCCTGCCGTGTCCCTGGGCCGCCAGCATGCCTCCCACGAGGCCCAGGCCCTCCACCGCGCGGCGCAGTTCCCGGGCCGCGGCCGCGGGGTCGTTCACCGGCAGGTTGGCCACCGCCTTGAGACGAGGCGACGCCTGGCAGTAGTCGGCGATGAAATCGTTGTAGGCCCGGCACAGGGTGGTCTGGTAGGCCGGCTCCCGGACGCGCCCGATGCCCAGTCCGCTGGTGGGATACATGACCGCGGTGTGGATCTCCTGGGTGTCCATGGCCGCCAACCGCTCCTCGTGCCTGATCCCCGCGTGCCCCAGGGTCCCTCCCAGGTTGCGGTCGTAGGTCTCCCGCGGAAGGAAGGGCGGCCGCCGGTTCCGGAACGCCTCGCCCAGGAACGGCCGAATGAAGTCGTCGTTGTCCCGCGCGTGGGCGTCCGCGTCAACCACGGTCACGGCCGAGTCGATTCTTCCCATGGTCCTTCCCCCTCGATGGATTTCGATGCCTCGATCCGTTGCGAAACTACCACCTTCCGCGGGGAATGCAAACGTCTTGCTTACTTTACTTCCCCTGCCCCGCCGACGACCTCCCCACCCCGCGGACCATCAGCCCATGGGCCGCTCCTCCGCCTGGCTCGCCGCGCCGAGGTCCCGGTCCGGGATCGTGATCACGGGTTCGACCTTGCGCAGTTCCTCCAGCGGGATGTGGCAGGCGATGCCGTGGTGCTCGGACTCGAACTGCATGGGCGGGGTCTCCTCGTCGCAGACGCTGCCGAGCTTCCGCTGGCACCGGGTCGAGAACGGGCAACCCCTGGGAGGGTCGAGGGGGCTCGGCAGGTTGCCCTCCAGCACGATCCGGCGCTTCTCCACCTCCGGGTCGGCGATGGGCGCCGCGGAGAGCAGCGCCTCGGTATAGGGGTGGTACGGCGGCGCGAAGACTTCTTCGGTGGAGCCCCGCTCCATGATCTGCCCCAGGTACATCACCACCACCCGGTCGGAGAGGTAACGCACCGCGGAGAGGTCGTGGCTGATGAACAACAGCGTGGTGCGGTGCTCCCGCTGGATGTCCATGAGCAGCTCCGTCACCGCCGCGGCCACCGACACGTCCAGGGCCGAGATGGGCTCGTCCGCGATGACCGTCCTGGGGTTGCCGGCGAAGGCGCGCGCGATGCCCACGCGCTGCTTCTGGCCGCCGGACAACTGGCGCGGCTTGCGGTCGGCGAACGCCCGGGGCAGCTTCACCGTGTCGAGCAGCCGATAGACCCGCTGCCGGATCCTGGCGGGGTCGGACTCGATGCCGAACCGCTTGATGACCCGACCGATCTGGTAGCCGACGGAGTGGGAGGGGTTGAGGGTGTCGTTGGGGTTCTGGAACACCATCTGCAGCGAGGCCAACTGTTCCGGGGTGCGCTTGTGGACCGCGATGCTGCCCAGGTCGGCGCCGTCGAGCCGCACCTCGCCGTCGGTGGCGGTCTCCAGGCCCATCAGGACCTTGGCGAAGGTGGACTTGCCGCACCCCGACTCGCCCACGATGGCCACCGTCTCCCCTTCCCCGGCCCGGAAGCTGATGCTCTCGTTGGCCTTGACTTGGCGCACGGACTTGCCGGAGACGATGGCCGCCAGCGACCCGTCCTTGACGTCGTAGTACTTGCGCATGTTATCGACTTCGAGGACGGTCTCGCCCACCTCGACGGGTTCCCGGCTGTTGCCGTTGTGCGCCGTCTCGTCGTGGTCGACCTCGTCCCAACGCACGCAGCGCACCCGGTGCGCCGGGTCGTCGTCGGTGTGCACTTCCTCCATGGCGACGTGGCGGTCGTCGCAGCGCCCGGCCTCGAAGAAGTCGCAGCGGGGCCCGAAGTAGCAACCCCGGGGCCGTTGGTGCGGCAGCGGCAACTGGCCCTTGATGGCGGTGAGCGGGCGCGCGTTCTTGTCGGCGTGGGGCAGCGGGATGCAGCCGAACAGGCCGTGGGTGTAGGGATGCTTGGGCCAGGAGAAGATCGAGTCGATGTGGCCCTCCTCCACCACCTCGCCCGAGTACATGACGCAGATGCGGTCGCAGACCTCGAGCATCAGCCCGAGGTTGTGGGAGATGTAGAGCAGCGAGGCGCCGGACTCCTTGCTGAGCTCGGCGATGAGTTCGACGATGCCCGCCTCCACGGTCACGTCCAGCGCGGTGGTGGGCTCGTCCAGCAGCAGCAGCGCGGGTCTCGACAGCAGCGCCATGGCGATGACCACCCGTTGCTGCTGGCCGCCCGACACCTGGTGCGGATAGGAGTCCATCAGCCGTTTCGGGTCCGGGATGTGCACCGCGGACAGCATGTCGAACGAGCGCTGGAACGCCTCTTCCTCGCCCACCCCCTCGTGGATCATGGGCACTTCCATGAGCTGGGCGGCAATGGTCAGGCTCGGGTTGAGCGCGGCCATGGGCTCCTGGTAGATCATGGCGATGTCCTTGCCGCGGATGCGCCGCATCTCCTCTTCCGTCAGCTCGGACAGGTCCCGCCCCTGGAACCGGATGGCGCCCCCGACGATGCCGCCGTTCTTGCCCATGTAACGCATGATGCCGTTGGCCACCGTCGATTTGCCGCAACCGGACTCCCCCACCAGGCCCACGGACTCGCCTTTCCGAATGGCGAGGTCGAAGTCCATGACCGCGGGGACCTCCCCGGCCCGGGTGTAGTAGCTGAGCCGCAAGCCGGAGATCTCCAGGACCGGCGCCTCGTGTTCGTAATCGGCCATCACGGGTCTCCTAATCTTTCAGCGACACTTCGCGCAGTCCGTCCGCCAGCAGGTTGAACCCCAGCACCAGCAGGGAGACCGCGCACGCGGGCAGGATCGCCATGTGGGGGAACCCGCCGGTGACGAAGACGCGGGTCTCGGTAATCATGCCGCCCCAGTCCGGGTCCGGCGGCGGCAGCCCCAGGCCCAGGAAGCCCAGCGCCCCGATGGTGATGGTGGTGTAGCCCATGCGCAGGCAGAAATCGACGATCAACGGGCTGCGGGCGTTGGGCAGGATCTCCACCAGCATGATGTACCACGGCCCCTCGCCCCGGGTCTGCGACGCGGCGATGTAGTCACGGGTGGCGATGTCCATGGTCACGCCGCGCACGATGCGCATGATGCCCGGCGAGGACGCGAAGACCACGGCGAAGATGATGTTGAGCCCCGACGCCCCCACCTTGGCGATGATCAGCACGTACAGGACCATGATGGGGAAGGAAAGGATGACGTTGGCGAAGAACGAGATCACCTCGTCCAGGTAGCCGCGGAAGTAACCCGCGGCCAGCCCCATGGCCACGCCCACGATATAGGCGGAAACGGTGGCCGCGGTGGCGTAGAACAGCACCCGCTGGCCGCCCCAGATGACCCGCGAGAGGATGTCGCGGCCCAGGTGGTCGGTGCCGAGCAGGAACAGGCCGCCGTCCGGCGCCGCGGTGCCCGGCAAGGCGAAGGGCAGGATCGTCGCGTTGGGGTCGTAGGGCGCCGCCAGCGGCGCGAAGACCGCCAGCAGCACGAAGAAGAGCACGATGCCCGCGCCGATCATGCCCACCGGGCTCTCCCGCAGGAGCGCCATGGACTTGAATGCGCTCAGGATGGTCGAATCCGGTCTGACGAGAGGCAAACTGTTGCGATCTTCAGCCATTGCGCCTCCTCACTTGAAGCGGATCCTCGGGTTCAGGTAGGTGTAACCGACGTCGCCGATGGTCTGGGTGAAGACCGCCACGAACACCGCGGCGATGCCGCACGCCTCGATCACGAAGATGTCGCGGCGCAGGGCGGCTTCCAGCAGCAGCGCGCCGAACCCCTTGTAGCCGAAGGCGAACTCCGTCACCACCACCCCGGACAGGAGCCAGTTGATCTGCAGCATGATGACCGTGAACGGAGCGATGAGCGCGTTCCGCAGGGCGTGCTTCATGATGATGTGGCGGTAGGGCAGGCCCTTGAGCATGGCGGTGCGGATGTAGTGGTTGGTCATCACCTCCGCCATGGAGGCCCGGGTCATGCGCGCCACGTAGCCGAAACCGTAGAGGGTCAGCACCATCACCGGAAGGATCAGCTCCAGCACGTTGAACCCCGACGTCATGGACGAAGTCCCGGGCAGCCAGCCGAGCCCGAAGACGAAGACCCAGGCGAGCAGCACCGCGCTGGCGTACTCCGGGATGGAGGTGGTGGTGATGGAGAAGACCGAGATCACCCGGTCCTGGGCCGAGCCCTCCTTCATGCCGGCCAGCACCCCCAGGGTCAGGGCCACCACCACCATGACCACGAAGGTGACCCCGGCAAGGATGCCGGTGTTGGCCAGCCGGCCCCAGAAGATCTCGTTCACCGGGCGTTTGTAGATGATGGAGTCGCCCAGGTCCCCGGACAGCACCCGGCCGATCCAGTCCACGTAACGGACCAGGAGCGGGCGGTCGTAGCCGTGCTGCGCGATCCAGGCGTCCAACTGCTGGTCCTGGGCATAGGGCCCGAGGACGCTGCGTGCGATGAGCCGGGGGTCGCCTTCGTTCATCAGGAACAGGAGCAACGCCACCACCAGCATGATGAGGATCATCATGCCGACGCGGCGCAGGATCAGTTGCGGCATGTCCGTCTCCCGTGCTCAGTCCGTGTCCGGCGCAGGCGGTCGGCCCGCGGCGCGGGGGTCCCGGGACCCCCGCGCCGACGCGTGCCCGGACCGCCCGCCTAGCCTTCCAGCCACACGGTGTCGAACTGGTGGTATCGAGTGGGATGAGGTTGGAAACCCTTGACCCGCTTGTTGGATGCCTTGAAGACCGAGCGCCAGAAGGGCTGCGGGATGATGGCGTCGTCCTGGAGGATCTTCTCGCAGAGGGCCATTTTCTTCTTGCGCTCGTCCACGTCGAGGGTGCCCTCGGCCGCGTCGAGGGCGGCGTCGAACTTCGGGTTGTTGTAGGCGGTCTCGTTCCAGGGCACGCCGGAGCGGTAGCCCAGGCCGAGCACCATGGTGCCGAGGGGGCGATGGGTCCACGCGGTGTAGCCCCAGGGCGCCTTGTCCCATACCTCCCAGTACTGGTTGGTGGGCATCTTGTTGATGTTCAGGGTGACCCCCGCGGGGGCCAACTGGTTCTTGAAGACCGCCAGGGCGTCGGTCATCCAGGGTCCTTCGGAGTCGCCGTTGGCGATCTCCACGGTCAGGCCCTTGCCGAAACCGGCTTCCGCAAGCAGCTTCTTCGCCAGGTCCACGTCCCGCTTGAGCGGGGGCAGCGGCGCGTACTCCGGGTGGATGGGACAGACGTGGTGGTTCTCGGCCACCTCGCCCAGGCCCTTGTAAGCCTTGTCCAGGATCTCCTTGTGGTCCATGCACGCGGCGATGGCCCGGCGCACCTTGAGGTCGTCGAAGGGCTTGTGGGTGATGCGGAAGCGCATGACCGCGGTCTGCGCGGTCCTGGCCTCGTGGATGTTCACGAACGGCAGCCGTTTCAAGGTGTCGATGGCGGTGTTGGGCACGCTATAGACCATGTCCACCTGCTGGGACGCGAGGGCCGCCACCCAGGCGTTGGTGTCCTCGCCGTGGTCGAAGTAGTGGATCTCGTCCAGATGGAAGGGTCCCGCCCACCAGGGCCGCGCCTTCTTCAGGATCGCCCTCTCGCCGATGCCGAAAGCGGCCAGGGTCATGGGGCCTGTGCCGATGGGGTTCCTGGACAGGTCCGCTTCGTAGTCCTTGCCGAAGCCCCGGTGCACGATGGCGGTGGGGTAGTTGTAGAAGTTCTCCGGCATGGCCAGGGTGGCCTGCTTCAGGTTGAACTTGACGGTGTGGTCGTCGATGACCTCCACCGCGTTGGCGATGCCGCGCTTCTTGCCGTCGGCGCCCACTTCCACCATGGCGCCGAAGAGTCCCAGGTTCGAGGAGCCGGTGGCCGGGTCCAGCCAGCGGTTGACCGTGTGGGCCACGTCCGCGCTGGTGAACCTGTCGCCGTTGGACCAGGTGACGTCGTCCCGCAGATGGAAGACCCAGGTCTTGAGGTCGTCCGACGCCTCCCACTTCCTGGCGAGGTAGGGAACCGTCACGTTGTCCGACCGGGTCCGGGTCAGGTGTTCGACGATGAACCGCGCCACGTTGGACTTCTCGACCCAATCGAAAGTCGCGGGATCGGTCATCTGCTGCACGCGCATGGAGACCCTCAGGGTCCCGCCGGGCTTAGGGGTCGCCGCGGCCGCGGGCTTGACCAGGGCGCCGCCCAGGAGCTTGTCCGCGGCGGCGTAGGCGGCTCCTGCGGCTACCCCCAGGAGCGCTGCTTGACGCAGGAAGTCGCGCCGGGTGATCTTCCCGGTCTCCAGTTGGTCGCAGAGCTCCGGCAGGTAGCCGTGCGTGTCCGCCCCGCGGGCGCGCTCCGACGGCAGGGTGTAACGCCGCGGGTCCCGGTTCAGAACCTTCTTGTCATTCATGGATGCAACCTCCGGTTGAAGCGACTGTTGGAGCCGTCCGGCGCGGTCCTGGAACGGCCGCGCGGGGGAGAACCGCCTCCCCTTCCTCGTCCAACAGACCAGGAAAACCTGCACCCTACCCGCCTCCGGTCTGGAATGCAAACAGGGTTTTCGAGGTTCCCGGGCCATGCGCCGCGGGCCTCGAACCGGCTTCCGCTTCGGGGCCGTTTGATGTTAGACAAGCTCCGGGTGACCGGAACCATGCGCGACCTGCCTGTACGATGGGGTCTCAGCCTTCCGAACCGCGGGGTCCTGTTCGGGCTCGCCACGGTGGGCGACCTGTTCGAGGCCGCGGCCCTGGCCGAGGAGTCCGGCGCCTTCGAGTCCGTGTGGGTCGGCGACAGCTTCATCCACGAACCCCGCCTGGACTCCATCGTCATGCTGTCGAACCTCGCCGCGCGCACCCGCCGGGTGCGGCTGGGCACCATCTGCATGGCGACCTTTCCGTTGCGCCATCCGGTGGAGCTGGCCATCCAGTGGGCCAGCCTGGACCACGTGTCCGGCGGCCGCACGGTGCTCGGGGCGTGCATCGGCGGCGGCCACGAGCCCGAGATCCGGGCCTTCGGGCAGACCTCCGGCGAGCGGGTCCCGCGGCTGGAGGAAGGGGTGGCGCTGCTGCGCGCGCTGTGGGGCGACGGAAAGGTCCGCCACCGGGGGCGCTTCTACACACTGGAGGACTACGACGTCCAACCCAAGCCGGTGCAACGCCCCTGCCCCATCTGGATCGCGGTCAACCCGCGGCGGCCCCTGGCGGACGGCCCCCTGGTGAAGCGCGCCCTGGAGCGGGTGGTGCGTCTGGGCGACGGCTACATGACCGACGCGGTGGCGCCGGACGAGTTCCGCCGCCGATGGGACTTCCTGCAGGAAACGGCCGCGCAACGAGGCCGGGACCTGGGCCGGTTCGAGACCTGTCTCCACGCCATGGTCAACGTCAACGACCACAAGCGGACGGCCTGGGAGGAGTCGAAGGACTACTTCCGCCGGTACTACACCCCCTCCTGGCCCACCGACGACGTCATCCGGCTCTGGCTCGCCCACGGCCCCCCCGAGGAGTGCGCGGCCCTCATCCGGGAATGGCTGGACATGGGCGTCACCACCCCGGTCCTGCGCTTCACCGCCCACGACCAGTTGGCCCAGATCCGCCGTTTCGTTGCCGAGGTCCTGCCGCTGGTGCAGGGCTGACTTCTCATGGTTTCGGGGATCTTGCCGCAGACCGCCGAAGGCGGAGCCGAGCTTGGAAGGGACGGCGACTTATGAACCCGAACTTGAGGGATTTCCTTCGTTTGGTACGGGATACGGGACCCGGCAACTACGTGGAGGTCGCGAAGCCGCTGGACCCCTACCTCGAAGTCAGCGTCGTCCAGCACAAGCTGGCGAGCCAGGGACGCAACCCGGTGGTCTATTGTCCCGAGATCCGCGGCAGCCGGCTGCCGCTGGTGACCAACCTGTTCGGCTCCTTCGAGCTGCTGGCCCTGGGTCTCGGCTGCGACCCCCGGCGCATGACCCGGGTGGAGATCTACGACGTGCTGCGCAGGAAGCTCGCCCGGCGGGAGGATCCCCGATGGGTGGCCGAAGCGGACGCGCCGGTCAAGGAGGAAAAGCTCCTGGGCGAGGCCGCGGACCTGGGCGTGCTCCCCATCGTCCACAACTCCAGGCTGGATGCGGGCAAGTACGTCAGCGCGGGCTTCATGATCGCCAAATGGCCGGACACGGGGGTTCCCAACGCGGGCATCTACCGTCATATGGTGATGGGCCGGAACCGGCTCGGCTGCATGATCAACCCCGGCAACGACGGCGCCTACATCGCGCGGCGCTGCGCCGAGTTGCGCCGGCCCATGGAGGTGGCCCTGGTCATCGGCCACCATTCCGCGGTGCTCCAGGCGTCCCTGGGCAAGGGGGTGGTCGAGTTCGACCTCATGGGCGGCTATCTGGGGGAACCCCTGGAGGTGGTCAGGGGCGAGACCGTGGACCTGCCGGTCCCGGCGCAAGCGGAGATCGTCGTCGAAGGGACCATCGACCCCACGGTCATGGCCTCGGACGGCCCCTACGCCGAGTACCTGGGGTACTACGGCGTCGGCGACAAGCCTTGCTACGTCATCGACGTGAGCGCGGTCACCATGCGCCGGGACGCCATCTACCACCACCTGGACTCGGCCCACCGGGAGCACAACCTGGCCCCCAGCATCAGCGCCGAGATGGCCCTCTACGACCGGCTGCGCGCGCAGTTCCCCACCCTCGAGGCGGTCAACGTCATGGGTTGGCTGGGCACCTACGTATCGTTGCAGCAGAGGGTTCCGGGAGAAGGCAAGCAGGCGGGCCTGGTGGCGGTGGCAACCGACAACTACGCCAAGACCGCGGTGGTGGTGGACGACGACGTGGACATCTACGACGAACGGGAAGTGGCCTGGGCCGTCAACACCCGGATGGTGGCCGACCGGGACCTGCTGATCCTGCCGGGGGTCAAGGGCGCCCACCTCGACCCGGTCTCCTACAACGAGGCCCGGACCGGCCGGGGTCCCATGACCACCCACCTGGTCATCGACGCCACCCGACCGGTGGAGAAGGAGTTCGAGACCAGGATCGAGCCGGACCCGGAACTGTGGCGGAAGATCGACCTGGATGAGTACCTGAAACGGGACCGCGAGTCGTGACGAGTGCGAGTCGCGGCGAGTGGTTCAGGGGCGCCGGAGGTCAACTTCCGCCTCCCATGTCCTCCGGCCAGAGGCTCTGAGGAACTGGCCCGTGCGGATGCGGGCGATCTCATAGCCGGGGAGTTCGACCATCGCCAGACATTTCCCGTCCAGGAGCGCGCCGGCCTTACGGAAACTGAAGTCCAGGTTGTCGTAGCCCCAGGGCTTTCTGTGGGAGGGAAGGTCGGCTTCGTCCCGGGGGACCAGATGCAGGAAGAAAGGCGTGGTGGCGTCCTCCCTGGCGCACGGCTCCCTGACGTAGGCCAGCGTATCCCCGTCGAGGTAGAGGTCGAAGTGCGATTCCGCGGCGGGCTTCGCCGACGCCCCGGGGAACGGCCCTTCCCGGACCTTGGCAGAGGCCACGCCGTCGGGAGACAGGCGGACGGCGGCCCTCCAGAGTCTGCCGGACGCGGGTTTCATCTGGCCGGTTTCGATGGCGCGGACGGGGTAGTCCGGCAGCCGGAGCCGCAGCAGGCACTTGTCGTCGATGCGAACGCCGTATCGGGAGAACTCGAAAGGCAGTGGTTCGAAGCCCTTCCGGCGGTGGTAGTGGGCGAGGTCGTGGACTCGGACGGGGAAGACGCGCAGGGAGAAGGGGTCGCGGACGTCCCGGGGGCGGCACGGCTCCCTCAGGTAGGTGAGGGTCTTGCCGTCGAGGTAGAGGTGGAAGTCCGAACGTGCGACCGGTGTGGTGGAGACGAGGGAGCGGTATGTTTCCCGATAGGCGTCCGCGGCGGCCCGGTCCACCAGGGAGGGGTCGGCCGCGGTGACCGTGAGGATGGTGTTGTCGTAGAGCTTGCGGGCGTGGACGATGGGCGCGAAGGGCGGTCCGTAGGGTCTGGCCCTCCCCTGTTTGCGGAGGAAGGAGAAGTTGCCGGAAACGTAATAGTCAGGCCACCGTCCCTCCCCTGCTCCGCGGACGATCCTTCGCCGGTCCGCCGGAGGAAGGATCCTCAGGTTCGCGAACCCGATACGAGTCCGATGCAGCCTCGAGCGTCCCAGGTACACGGGTGAGGAGGGATGGCGCCGGAGCAGGTGTTCCAGCCCTTCGCGGAAGGCGATCCCCAGGTAGTCCATGTCGTACCGGCTGCGCAGGCGCTCGGGCGTGCGGCGGTCCACCAGGAAGTTGAAATAGAGCGCCTGGTAGGGATGGATGGAGGTCGTTTCGACCGCGGCAACGGCCACCCCCGCCGCGGCAGCCACATAGACTCCCTTCCGCAGCAAGGGCCGTCCGCCAACGGAGGCCAGCCAACGGAGGCCGAACACGGCCAGCAGGCACAGGGGCGCGTAGAGGAAATAGACGTGGCGCCACCCGTCGTAGATGTTGGAACCGAGGACCACGACGGCAAGGACGGTCGAGGCCGCGCACGCGACGAGCAGCAAGGCGAAGCGCAGGTCGGTGTTGCGGAGGGCGTGGCGGGGGCGGTCCCACAGGGAGCGGAGCACGGAAGCCGCGCCGGCGAGGCTGAGCAGGAGGGTGACGGGCGGGGTGGTGATGGCGACCCAGACGGGGATGTAGTGGGGCGGGATCTCCGGCCACCGAACCAGTTCGCCCTGGAAGAGCGAAACGATGTGGAGAGGGTATCGGGACAATACCGCCAAGCCCGTGACGAACTCGAACGGGTTGCGCCAGAGCCAGGGGGATGTGGCGTACAGGGTCAGGGCGCCGGCGATCAGGAAGACTGCCCCGGTGGTGCCGAGGCGCTTGCGCTCCCGGGGTTCCGAGGCCTGGAAGAAGTCGCACGCCCGCATGGCCAGGACTGCGGCGAACAGCATCACGCCCATGATGCGGAGGTTGGTGAGCAGTCCCACCGCGGCCCCGCAGAAGAGGAAGGCTCCGATCGTGTCCCTGCGGAAGGCCCGGTGGACGAGATGGAGGGAGAGCATGAACATGACGAGGAAGGGGATGTCCTTGGAGTTGACGAAGGAGTGGCCGTAGAGCCGGGGATGGAGGAGGAAGAGGACCAGGGCGAAGAGTGCGAGCAGTCGGCTGTCGAAGAGACGGTAGGCGAGCAGGGAGCAGAAGAACCCTCCGACCAGGAAGAACAGGTGGGTGAGGAGATGGCGTGCGAGATAGACGCTGCGGCTGTCGTCCAGCCCCAGGAGGCGCTCGGCCAAAGCGAGGAAACCCTCGAACGCGCTCGCATAGAACCTGTCGTAGGCTATCGACAGCGCGTCTCCCCTCCCCCCTCCCCCCCACGCCCGGACCGTCGCATGTCCGATGCTGCGCTGGGTCACTTCGTCCGCCCCCATGCCGTAGTCGTCGAAGACGGCAACGCCCACGGCTGCGAACAGCAGGCAGACCGCCAGCGCCCACACCGGGAACGGGACGCGCCACAGCGGCGCCAAGCGGGTCGTCATCGTCGTCTTCTCCGGCGCTTCAGGATTTCGTGCGGGTCGTGACACTCCCCTCCGACGCAACAACCGGGAGAGCCAAGCATTATGCGGCACGGGCTGTCGGGATTCCAGTACCGGGAAGAAGGACAGGAGGAAGGACGGCGGGGTTTGGCGAGGTCGATCCGTCCAGAGGTTGACGTTTTCGGTGGTGGATCGGGGGCGCGTCGAACCATTGACAAAGCGCACGCCACCAACTAGGGTCCTGTCTCACGTGAAGAGGCGGGACGAACGCTCCGCTCACCAACGCGCCCAAGCAAAGGAGGTAGAACATGAAACGCTACAGACGGACGGGGCTGTTGGCCATGGCCCTGGTGGGCTTCATGGCCTGCGAGGCGGCCGCCGCAGGACACCTTCACAAGATCAAGGTCACCGCGGGCCGGAACAGCATCATTTCCATGCTCTACCTGGCCGGAGAGATGGCCGGCATCTTCGAGAAGCACGGCATCGACGCGGACGTGGACGTGCGACCCTTCAAGGGGCACATGGCCGCCCTGCCCGCCAAGGAAGTGCCCTGCTCCTCCTACGCCGGCACCGCGGCCATCGCCCGGATCACCAAGGGGCTCGACTTCGTGATCATCGGAGGCGGGCTGACCGTGATGCAGGAAGTCTTCGTCAAGAAGGACAGCCCGGTGCAGTCCATCGGAGACCTGCGGGGCAAGAAGTTCGGCACCTGGTCCACCGGCGCGGGCGCTTTCAAGGCCACCCGGGCGGTCATCATGGACGGCCACGACATCGACGTCATCGACAAGAAGGACATGGAGCTGGTCCAGGCCGCGGCCCCTGCGCTGCTGGCGTTGCTGGGCCGGGGCGACGTGGACTCCATGTTCAACATCAGTTCGCTCACCGTCCGGGCCGCGTCCCAGCCCGACAAGTACCGGTCGGTGTTCGTGCCCAACGAGTACTGGAAGCAGAAGGCGGGTCAACCCATCGTATGGTCCGCTCCGCTGGTGTGCTGGCGGGAGTGGGTGGACGAAGACCGGGAACGGGCGAAGAACTTTACGACTGCGGTCATGGCGTCCATGCGTTGGCTCAGGGACCCGAAGAACTTCGACCAGGCCGAGGCCAAGTTCGCCAAGGTGACGGGTATCCAGAACGAGGCCGAAGCGGGCGTTTACAGGGACTGGCTGCAGAAAGGCAAGATCTTCCTGGCCAAGTGGGACAGGGAGACGGTGGACGCGCAATGGGACTTCCTCGAGATGGCCAAGCGGAGAGGCGTCCTGGACACGGTCCCGGACAAGAAGAAGCACGGGTTGATCCTCAATTAGCCGACGGCGCGGCGTCCGGGCCCCGGAGCCGGCTCTGGCTGCGCCCGGGCGCCCGGACCCACGTCCATTCCAACTCCGACAGGCTCACCTCATGATCAAGGGCAAACCCGGTCTCGCAGCCGGTGTCCTCACGTTCCTGGCGTTCCTCCTCGTATGGAAGGCGGTGTCGCTGCTGTTCCTGCCGGCGTTCCTGCCGGGACCGGAGGAGCTCTTCAGCCGGCTCCTCGTGGTGTATTCGGACCCCGCGAGCTACGGGGTGGTCTGGGATACCTTGCGCCGTATCATACTGGGGCTCACCTGCTCCATGGTCATCGGCGGCGTCGCCGGTCTGGTCATGGGACTCCACCGGCACGTGGAGGCGTTCCTGGACGGCTGGATCATGGTCCTGTTGACCTTCCCCGCGGTCTGCTGGGCCTTCCTGGCGGTCTTGTGGTTCGGTCTTTCCGACGTCGGGCCGGTGTTCACCACCGTGCTCATCGTGTTCCCCTTCGTGGCCCTCAACGTGTGGGAAGGGACCAAGGCCATCGACAAGGAAGTCATCGACATGGCCAAGGTCTATAAGGCCAACCGCCACCTGATCGTCCGCAAGGTCATCGTCCCGCAGCTTCTGCCCTACCTCTTCTCGTCCATGCGGATCGCGCTTTCGCTGTCGTGGAAGATCGCCCTGGTGGGGGAAGCCTTCGCCGTGAGCAGCGGGGTCGGCCAGAAACTGATCTACCATTTCGAGGACACCAGGGTGGACATGATGCTCGCGTGGGGCGTGAGCTTCATGGTCTTCATGGTCCTGGTGGACGTGCTGTTGTTCCGGTTCTGGGAGAGGCGCGCCTTCCAGTGGCGGCATCAGGTGGCCACCTAGCCGCCTGCGCCGTGCGGATGCGCGGCGGCGCGCACCGCCGCCGGACCCGCGCAGGTTGCGTATCATTCCAACACAGGTGTCGTTCATGGCTTCGACGGTCGTTCAGGTACAGGGTTTGACGAAGAAGTTTCCGGCTCCGGGCGGCGGCGCGGATTTCGTGGTGCTCGACGCGGTGAGCCTGGACGTGAAGGAGGGGGAGTTCGCCAGCCTCGTGGGTCCGTCCGGTTGCGGCAAATCGACGCTGTTGAACGTCATCGCGGGCATCGAGCAGGAGAACGGCGGAAGCGTCACGGTCCACCCCGCGGCCCAGTACCCGGACGGCTCCGCCCACGTCGGCTACGTGTTCCAGAGCGCCCGTCTCCTCAACTGGCTCACGGTGGAGGACAACATCCGGTTCGCGCTGGAGGCCCAGGCGGTGCCGCGCGAGCAATGGCGGGACCGTGTGGGCCGGTACCTCGACATGGTGGGGCTGGCCGGACAGGAACCCAACTACCCTCTCAACCTGTCGGGGGGCATGCAGCAGCGGGTGGCCATCGCGCGCGCCTTGGCCATCGAGCCCGACATCCTGCTCATGGACGAGCCCTTCAGCCATCTGGACGAGATCACCGCGCGGAAGATGCGCATGGACCTGATGGACATCCTCGAGCGGGCCAGGACCACGATCCTGTTCGTCACCCACGACCTGCGGGAGGCGGTCTATCTGTCCGACAACGTCTATATGATGAGCACGAAGCCGGCGCGGATCTTCCGACACGTCCACGTGGACCTGCCGCGGCCCCGGCAACCCGAGGACCCGCGCCTGTTCGACCTGGAGAAGGAGCTGGTCCGGGAGTTCTTCTCGGTGCTGGAGGGACAGTCCTGATGAGCATGCGGTTCCATATGCGCTTGGCGTCCATGGTGACGCTGGTGGCGTGCTGGTGGATCGCTTCCCGGTTCACGCCGCCGGAGGTCCTGCCGAGCCCCTTCCTGATCGCCCGGACCATGGTGCGCATCCTCACGGAAGCGGGTCCGGAAGGCAACTCGGCGTTCTTCCATATCGGCATCACCTTCCTTCGCATCGCCATCGCGTTCGTGGCCGCGATGCTCGCGGGCATCGCCGTCGGGCTGGCCATGGGGCTCCGCAAGACCGTCGAGCACTCGCTCATGAGCCTGATACCGCTGTTCCTGACCATACCGACCATATTGATGGTGTTCCTGGCGGTGCTCTGGTTCGGGTTCAGCGAGGTGGGGAGCCTGGTGGCGGTGATGGCGGTGGTGGCGCCCTTCGTGACCGTGAACATGGCGGAGGGCACCAAGGCCATGGACAAGAGCCTCATGGACATGGCCAAGTCGTTCAAGGCCAACCGGAGGATGCTGGTCCGCAAGGTTTACATACCCCAGCTCATGCCCTACCTGATGTCCGCGTTCCGGTACTCGTTCGGCATGACCTGGAAGATCGTGGCCCTGGCCGAGACCTTCGGCATCAAGTTCGGCATCGGCTACATGTTCTTCTTCTGGTTCGAGAACTTCGACATGCAGCAGGTGCTGGCGTGGATCCTGCTGTTCGTCGTGCTCATGCTGGTCATCGAGTACGGCGTCATCGCCCGCTTCGAGCAGCGCGCCTTTGCCTGGCGCCGCTCCTTCTCCGCGGCCTTGTAGCCTTGCGGGGCTGCCGCGGTGCGACTCCCCTCCCCCTTCAGTGGCGGGTCCGGCCCGGCGGGGACTACCGGCTCGCCGGTATTTCCACTTCCCAGTGCGGGCGTCGCTGTGGCGCCTGTCCCGTCCTGATGCCGGAGATGGGATAATCGGGGAGTAAAACGATAGCCATGCACTTCCCATCGAACAGCACGCCACTGAGTTGGAAGTCGGAAGTACGATACTCGAAGCCGTACCGCCTGCGCCATCCGGGCAGGTCCTTCAGGTCTTCCGGGACCACCTCCACCAGGACCCGGTATCCCACGTCCTCCCGGACGCAGGGATCCTTGACGTGGACCAGCGCGCCGTCACCGAGATAGACGTCGAAGTAGGAACGCGCCGCAGGGCGCCCGGACACCACCCGTTGGTATGCGGCCCGGTACAATTCCACCAGGTCGTCCATACCCGCGGAATCATACAGGAACACCTGTTCGTTCCCGGGCGTGAGCAGGGTCTCGCTCTCCACGCGGTCGCGGGTGACGAGGAAGTCTGCGGCGCGGGCGGCGGCTTCCATGTCCGGGAAGGGTGTCAAGACGCTTCGGACGGGATAGTATCTCCTGGAGTCTTTGGTGTGGATGGATTGCGCCAGGACGCTTCCGGCAAGATAGTATCTCCATCCGTGGCGCGGCTGTTCGACCTGCCAGGACCATTCCGGCTCGACGGATGCAGGGACCAGGACCACCTTTCCCCGGGTGGTTTCGCGGATGGCCCCGAGTTCGGCCATGGCGGCCCGTTGGAGCTCGGCCGCGCGGGCGTCCGGGCCCCGTCGTCGATCCATCTGGAAGGCGGAGACGACGAAGGCGAGCAGCGCCGCAACCGCAAGGCCGACCACCGGACCACGCCCCCAGCGCTTGCGGACATACAGCAGGAGCAGCGAGTAGAACACCAGCGGGACGCCCACGTAGAACAGGGCGTCGTGGTCGTGGTAGGCAACGTTGTGGCGCATGGACAGCATCCAGAAGGGCCCCGACAGGGCAAGGGTGGCCAGCAGCATGCGATGTCGCCGGGCCAACAGCGGCCCCGCAAGGCAAACGACGGTCGTGGAGGCGACCACCACCACCAGCAACCACATCAGCAACAACGTGAGGTAAACCGGCAACTCCGGCCCTGAAAGGCCTGGCGTCGAAAAGTCAATGGAGGGAAACCACCCACGCAAATCGACTTCCCGGTCGGTCAGCATGGATGGAACGGACGCCACGCAGACACGATAGAACTGCTCTGGCAGGAAGCGCAGCCACCATCCATAATCGATGGGGGCGTCGTAGTCTTGGTCCAGCCCCGTCCGCCTGAGCATGGACTCGAAGGACGGCAGTTCTGTCACCCGCGTCTCGCCTCCGAACGCGGCGTACTCGTTGGCGAAGTTGAAGCCCAGGACGGCCGCGCCGAACAGCAGCGCGAACACCCCCAGCGCCATGTAGCGGCTGCGCAGCACCGCCGCCGCTGTGGAGCGCACACGCGGCCACGGCGCGGTTCCCTCCTTCCACGCCCGTACCGCCTCGCTCGCCGTACCCAGGATGAGGAACGGCAGCAGGAAGGCATACACGCGCCACCCCAGCAGCAGCGCGACGCAGGTCCTGGCCAGCAGTTGCCGGAACCGTCCCTCCTGCACGAACACCACCATGCCGTGGAAGACCAGCATCACCGCGAACAGCTCCATGCTGAACTCGTTGGAGACCGCGTCGCTGTAGAACAGCATGTAGTAGGAGGAGAACGCCAGGAGGGTGGCGGCCAGCGCGGCCCAGCGGTGGGAGGTGATCCGCGCGAGGGAGTGGAAGGCCAGGAGAGCAGCGACGCTGAACAACAGCAACATGAACATGCGTGCGGCCAGGATCCTGGCGGACAGGTCGTTTCCGAAGGGGAGGATGGCGAGTTTGATCAGTGCGTATCCGCCGACCGGAAAGCGGCTGTACATCTCGTACGTAGGGACGTCGTCCGATCCCTGGCGCCGCCCCAGGAACAACCGGAAACCGTGGTCGGGCGACAGGTTCTCGACGATGGCCAGGTTCATCGAGGAGTTCCAGTCATGGTTGCCGGGACGGTAGAAGTATCCCTTGTCGAAGCTGTACGGGAACAACGTGGACAGGGCGAGCAGCAGCAGCAACAGGGTGAGGCGTTCGGGCCGGAACCCGTAGGAGAGGAAGGTCTTCACGGGTGGATTGGCGTGGCATATTCCAATCCGGCAACGCCACCGGACCGGGAGCCGTTCCCTGGATGGTCGATGGCCGCAGCCGGCGGGGACTGACGGCTTGCCGGTATCTCTACTTTCCATTTACGGTGTCCTTCCCAGCGGGGGTGCCGGTATGGCCGCTGTCCTGTCCGGATGCCGGAGACGGGATAATCGGGGAGTGGAAGGACAGCCATGCACTTCCCCTCGAACAGCACGCCACTGTGTTGGAAGAGGAGGACAAGATACTCGTAGCCATAACGCAGGCGTCCTCCGGGCAGGTCCTTCGGGTCTTCCGGGACCACCTCCACGAAGATCGTGTATCCCACGTCTTCCCGGACGCAGGGTTCCTTGACGTGGACCAGCGCGCCGTCACGGAGATAAACGTCGAAGTGGGAGCGCGCCGCAGGCTCTCCGGCGGACACCACCCGTTGGTACATGGCCCGGTACAACTCCACCAGGTCGTCCATGCCCGCGGAATCATACAGGAACACCCGTTCGTTCCCGGGTGTGAGCAGGGCGTCGCTCTCCACGCGGTCGCGGCTGACGAGGAAATCTGCGGCGCGGGCCGCGGCTTCCATGTCCGGGAAGTGTGTCAAGGCGCTTCCGGCGGGATAGTATCTACTGGCGCTTTCCGTGTGGAGGGAGTGCGCCAACACGCTTCCGGCGAGATAGTACCTCCATCCGAAGTTCCGCTCCGTGACCTGCCAGGACCAGTCCGGTTCGACGGATCCAAGGACCAGGACCGCCTTTCCCCGCGTGGTTTCGCGAATGGTCCCGAGTTCGGCCAGGGTCGTCTGGTGGACCTCCGCCATCCGGGTGTTCGGGCGCCATCGTCGATCCATCTGGAAGGCGGAGACGACGAAGGCGAGCAGCACCGCGACGGCAAAGCCGACCACCGGACCACGCCCCCAGCGCTTGTGGACGTACAGCAGGAGCAGCGAGTAGAACACCAGCGGGACGCCCACGTAGAACAGGGCCTCGTGGTTGTGGCGTGCCGCATTGTGGCGCATGGGCAGGGCCCAGAAGAACCCTGACAGGGCAAGGGTGGCCACCAGCATGCGGTGTCGCCATGCCAACAGCCGCCTCGCAAGCCGAACCACGATCGTGGATGCGGCCACCCCCATCAGCAACAACACGAGGTAAACCCACAACTCCGGCCCCGAAAGGCCTGACGCCGAAAAGGGAACCGAGGGAAACCACCCCCGCAACTCGGCTCCCCAGTCGGTCAGCGCCAATGGAACGGACGCCACGCGGACATGGTAGAACTGTTTTCGCAGGAAACGCAACCACCACCCGGGGTCGAAGGAGGCGTCCTGGTCCAGTCCTGTCCGCATGAGCATGGACCGGACTGACGACAGTTCGGTCAGCCGCGTCTCGCCTCCGAACGCGGCGTACTCGTTGGCGAAGTTGAAGCCCAGGACGACCGCGCCGAACAGCAGCGCGAACACGCCCAGCGCCATGTAGCGGCTGCGCAGCACCGCCGCCCCGATGGAGCGCACACGCGGCCACACCGCGGTCCCGTCCTTCCACGCCCGGACCGCATCGTGCGCCAAGCCGAAGATGAGGAACGGCAGCAGGAACGCATATACGTGCCACCCCAGCAGCAGCGCGACGCAGGTCCTGGCCAGCAACTGGCGGAACCGCCCCTCCTGCACGAACACCACCATGCCGTGGAAGACCAACATCACCGCGAACAGGTCCACGCTCATCTCCACGGAAACCGCATTGCTGTACAACAGCATGTAGAAGGAGGAGAAGGCCGCAAGGGTGGCGGCCAGCGCGACCCAGCGGCGGGAGGTGATCCGGGCGAGGGAGTGGAAGGCCAGGAGCGCGGCGGCGCTGAACAACAGCAGCATGAGCATGCGGGCGGCCAGGATCCTGGCCGACAGGTCGTTTCCGAAAGGGAGGATGGCGAGTTTGATCAGCGCGAATCCGCCGACGGGAAAGCGGCTGTACATCTCGTATGCAGGGGCGTCGCCCGATCCCGGGCGCAAGCCCAGGAACAACCGGAAATGCTGATGGGGCGACAGGTTCTCGGCTATCGCCAGGTTCTTCGCCGTATCCCCGTTAGGGCTGCTGGAACGGCCGAAGTATCCCTTGTCCACGTTGCACAGGAACAACGTGGACAAGGCGAGCAGCAGCAACCACAGGGTGAGGCGTTCAGGTCGGAATCCGCGGGAGAGGAAGGTCTTCACGTGTGGTCTGTCTCCCTCTTCCAAAAATCGGGAGCGTCGATGGCCGCGGCCGGCGGGGATTACCGGCTCGCCGGTATCGCTACCCTCCGGAAGCGGTGTCCTTTCGAGCGGAGGAGTCGGCTTGGCGCCTGTACCGTCCTGATGGCGGAGGTGGGATAATCGGGGAGTGCAACGATGGCGATACACTTCCCCTCGAATCGCACGACACTGTGGTGGAAGAGGAGGACGAGATCCTTGAAGCCGTAGCGCAGGCGGTCCTTCGGGTCTTCCGGGATCACCCTCGCGGAGATCTTGTATCCTGCATCCTCCCGGAAGCAGGGATCCCTGACGTGGACCAGCGCGCCGTCACGGAGATGGACGTCGAAGTAGGAGCGCGCCGCGGGGTCTCCGGACACCGCCTGTCGGTACGCGGTTCGGTAGAGTTCGACCAGGTCGTCCATGCCCGCGGAATCATACAGGAACACCTGTTCGTTCCCGGGTGTGAGCAGGGCGTCGCTCTCCACGCGGTCGCGGGCGACGATGAAGTCTGCGGCGCGGGCGGCGACTTCCAGGTCAAGGGATTGGGTCAAGACGCTTCCGGCGAGATAGTACCTCCATACGTGGTTCGGCTGTGTGGCCTGCCAGGACCAGTCCGGCTCGACGGACCCGAGGACCAGGACCACCTTTCCCCGGGTGGTTTCGCGTATGGTCCCGAGTTCGGCCAGGGCAGCCCGATAGACCTCGGCCGCACGGGCGTCCGGGCGCCATCGTCGGTCCATCTGGAAGGCGGAGACGACGAAGGCGAGCAGCGCCGCAACGGCGAGGCCGACCACCGGACGAGGCCCCCAGCGTTTGTGGACGTACAGCAGGAGCAGTGAGTAGAACACCAACGGGACGCCCACGTAGAACAAGGCGTCGTGGTTGTGGCGTGCCGCATTGTGGCGCATGGGCAGTGCCCAGAAGAACCCCGACAGGGCAAGGGTGGCCAGCAGCATGCAGTGACTCCGGGCCAACATCGACCTCGCAAGGCGAACGACGGTCGTGGAGGCGACCATGACCACCAGCAACACCAGGAGGGAAACCGACAACACCGGCCCCGAAAGGCCCGACGCCGACAAGCGAAGGGAGGGGGACAACTCCAGCAGATCGATTCCCCGCTCGGTCAGCACGAAGGGAACGGACGCCGCGAAGACGCGAAAGAACTGCTGTTGCAGGAAACGCAGCCACCACCACTCATGGGTTTGGGCTTGCTTCAGTCCGAGTCCGGTCCGCTTGAGCATGGACTGGAAGGACGGCAGTTCGGTCACCCGCGTCTCGCCTCCGAACGCGGCGTACTCGTTGGCGAAGTTGAAGCCCAGGACGGCCGCGCCGAACAGCAGCGCGAACACGCCCAGCGCCGCGTAGCGGCTGCGCAGCACCGCCGCCGCAACCGAGCGCACACGCAGCCCCAGCGCGGTTCCGTCCTTCCACGCCCGGACCGTCTCACCCGCCAGGCCGAGGATGAGGAACGGCAACAGGAACGCATACACGCGCCACCCCAGCAGCAGCGCGACGCAGGTCTTGGCCAGCAGTTGCCGGAACCGTCCCTCCTGCACGAACACCACCATGCCGTGGAAGACCAGCATCACCGCGAACAGCTCCATGCTGAACTCGTTGGCAACCACATCGCTGTAGGACAGGATGTAGCAGGAGGAGAACGCCAGGAGGGTGGCGGCCAGTGCGGCCCAGCGGTGGGAGGTGATCCGTGCGAGGGAGTGGAAGGCCAGGAGAGCAGCGGCGCCGAGCAACAGCAACATGAGCATGCGGGCTGCCAGGATCCTGGCCGACAGGTCGTTTCCGAAAGGGAGGATGGCGAGTTTGATGAGTACGTATCCGCCGACGGGAAAGCGGCTGTACATATCGTATGCGGGAGCGCCGCCCGGTCCCTGGCGACGCTCCCGGAACAACCGGAAACCGTGGTCGGGCGACAGGTTCTCGGCTATCGCCAAGTTCTTCGCCGTATCCCAGCCGTGATCGCCGGGGCGGTAGAGGTACCCCTCGTCGAAGCTCCACAGGAACAACGTGGACAGGGCGAGCAGCAGCAACAACAGGGTGAGGCGTTCGGGCCGGAGACCGGGGAGGGGCTTCACGGGTGGTCTGTCTCCCTCTTCCAGAGATCGACGTTATTACATAGACTACGCCGCCGGGGCGGTCAACCTGCCCTCCTGACGGCCCTTGCCGAATCATTCCGGGTCCCCTCTCCCGGTCTCCGCCGCGGCCTTGACTCGTCGGGGCCGGCTCGCCTACGACCTTGGGCAAGTCCGCTCATTCCACTGCGGGAGGCGCCCCATGCTGACGCGGTTCGTGACCACTCGACGCCAGTCCTTTGCCGACGGCCATGCGTTCGGTCCCGTCGGGCCCTACGAGGTCCTGGCCGGGACGGTCCACGGCGAGGTGTCGCCGGACCACCCGTTGCACGCTTGCATTACCAACCTGGACAAGGCCCCTCGGAACGGACGCGGCGCAGTGGAGTACCATTGCGACGTCCACCTGCTGAAGCCGCAGGATCTCTACCGGGGCAACGGGCGGCTGCTCTACGAGGCCCCCAACCGGGGCGGCAAGCGCGCCCTGACGTTCCTGAACGACGCACCCGAGTGTAACGACCCGGTGGCCCTGGAGCACGCCGGCAACGGTTTCCTGATGCGGTGGGGCTACACCTGGGTCACGTCGGGTTGGCAGGGGGACCTGGTTCCGGGCGGCCGCCGGATGACGCTGACCGCGCCGGTGGCCGCGAACGGGGGGCGGCCCATCCGGCGGCGGGTGCGCACCGAGATCTGCGTCACCCGTCCGGGGATCCGCTCCTGCCCGTTGAGCGGCGATGCCCGGGTGCGGAGCTATGCCGCGGCGGATCCGGATCCCTCGGACGCCGAACTGACGGTGCGCATGCGCTCCTACGGTCCCCGACAGGCGGTCCCGCCCGCGCAATGGGGGTTCGCCGAGTACGCGGCGGACGAGACCACCGGACGACACGGGCCGGTTCCGAGCGCGTCCCACCTCCACGTCGCCGGAGGGTTCGTCCCGGGCGCCATCTACGAGCTGGTTTACACGGCCCGGGACCCGCTGGTGCTGGGGTTGGGGTTCGCCGCAGTCCGGGACCTCGTGTCGTTCCTGCGATATGGAACGGAAGACGGCGTCGACGTTGCGAATCCGCTGTGCGTCTCGGGCGCGGGCGTCGAGAAGGCATACGCCTGGGGCCGTTCCCAGAGCGGCCGGTTCCTGCGGGACCTGGTGTACCACGGTTTCAACGAGGACGAGTGCGGCCGGCGCGTGTTCGACGCGGTGTCCCCCCACGCCGCGGGCGGCGGGCGGACCTTCCTGAACTACGAGTTCGCCCGCCCCGCCACCTCGTGCCAACAGCATACGAACCAGTTGGAGCCGGAGCTCTTCCCCTTCGCCTACAACGTCATGGAGGACCCTCAAACCGGGAGGCGCGACGGCATACTCAAGCGCCCCGCCACCGACCCGCTGGTGGTCCATACCCAGACCTCCACCGAGTACTGGCAGAAGCGGGGGTCGCTGGCCCATACCGACGGTCGAGGGAACGATATCCGCCTGCTCGACGGGGTGCGCATGTACCTCATCGCCAGCACCCAGCACAACGCGCCGCACGGGAGCCGGGCCGGGAGGCAGAAGACGAAGCACCCCACGAACCCCGTCGGCATCGGTCCGGTCCTGCGCGCGCTCATGGTGGCCATGGACCGCTGGGCCACCGAAGGCGTGGCGCCGCCCGACAGCGCCATCCCCCGGGTTGCGGACGGGACGCTGGCGGCGCCGGAGCGAACGGGCTTTCCGGCCATCCCCGGGGTGGTCTGCACCGGACTCCACAACCGGCAGCTCTTCCTGGACTACGGCGACGGAGTCGCCCGGGGAAGGGTCGCGGCCCGTCCGAAGGAGCCCCCGGATGGCAGAGGCTACGCCATCCTCGCGCCTGCGGTGGACTCGGACGGCAACGACGCGGCCGGCGTCCGGCTCCCATGGACCACCGTCCCCCTGGCCACCCTTACGGGATGGAACCTCCAGTCCGAAGAACTCGCGGAAGGCGAGCTGGCGGGTCTGTTGGGCGCGTCCGTCCCCTTCCCCCGGAACCGGGCCGACCGCGAGGGCAAAGGCGACCCCCGTCCGTCCCTGGAGGAGCGATACCGCAGCCTGGACGACTACCTCGAACGGGTGCGCCGGGAGACCGCGTCCCTGGTGGAGGCCGGCTTCGTGCTCCCGGAGGACGCGGAGACGCTGGCGGCGGATTGTCGGCAGGCGTTCCTGGACGCCGCGAGGAGACGCCCTGAACCTGCGCCGTCAACGCTCGAAGGGACGTGCCCCCGGCGAGACTCGAACTCACGACACCAGGATTAGGAATCCTGTGCTCTATCCTGCTGAGCTACGGGGGCGTATCGGAAAGTCCCGCGGCGTTCCCGTCCGCGCATGGACCTGCGAGGAAGCCGCGTGGGAGCTTTCTGGCACGACCGGAAGCGGCTTGTCAAACGGCGCCGGAACCGCCCGCGTCCGCAGAGGTCACGCGTCGGCCGGCACCTTCATGCCGCGCTGCACCGCAGGCCGGGCGCTGATGGCGTCGAACCACCGCTTCACCTGCGGGAAGTCGGCCAGGTCCACCTGGTGCATCTCGTGCCGGCCCACCCAGGGGTAGGTGGCGATGTCCGCCACCGAGTATTCGCCGGCCAGGTACTCGTGCGCGGACAGGCGCTTCTCCATCACCCCGTAGAGGCGTTTGGCTTCGTTCCTGTATCGCTCGATGGCGTAGGGCACCGCCTCCCTCGCGCGAATGAAGTGGTGGGCCTGACCGAACATGGGTCCCACGCCGCCCATCTGGAACATCAGCCACTGCATGACGTCGTAGCGCGGCCGGGCGTCCCGGGGCAGGAACCGGCCGCCGGCCTTCTCCGACAGGTACAGCAGGATGGCCCCGGACTCGAACACGCTGTAGGGGCTGCCGCCGGGTCCGTCACGGTCCACGATGGCCGGTATCTTGTTGTTGGGGCTGATGGCGAGGAAGTCGGGCGCGAACTGCTCGTCCTTGCCGATGTCGATGGGATGGGCGGCGTAGGGCAGATCCACCTCCTCCAGCATGATGGAAACCTTCCGACCGTTGGGAGTCCTCCAGGTGTACAGATCGATCATGATGCCTCCTTCCCTTTTCGGAACCTCTGATCCATTCCGGCTCGAGGCGCCTCTCCCCATGAAAAAAAGCGCGTCCTTCGACTTCGCTACGCTCAGGACGAACGGGGGCAATTCGTGCATCTCGCCAGTGTAGCAGGGCGAACGTTCACGGCAAACATGATACGAGAGGTTGACGGGATGAGCGCCGTTGACGGATGATGGGAGCGTCCGCATTTCGAAGCGGACGAAGGAGGCAAGGATGCGTGTATTGAAGAGTCTCGAGGAACGTTGCGACCCTTCCCTGGCGTCGCTCATCGTGGTGGACGTGCAGAACGACTTCTGTAGTCCGGAGGGGGCCTTGGCCAAACGCGGCGCGGACGTCGCTCCGGGGCTCGCGATGGTCCCCCGGCTGCTCGGGCTCATCGACGAAGCGCGGGAAGTCGGCCTGCCCGTCATCTACATCCAGACCATCCACAGCGAGTGGACCGACACCCCGTCCTGGCTCTACCGCAAGCCCAGCGGCATCGACTTGGACACCTGCCGTGAAGGGTCCTGGGGCGCCGATTTCTTCCAGGGCATCGAGCCCCGGGCGGATGAACGCGTGGTGGTCAAGCACCGCTACAGCGCCTTCATCAACACCGACCTCGACACCATGCTCAAGGCCAAGGGGGTCGAGAGCGTGCTCATGACCGGCGTGGCCACCAACGTGTGCGTGGAAAGCACCGCCCGGGACGCCTTCATGATGGACTACTACGTGACCATGGTGGACGACTGCATGGCCACTTCCGACCCCGTGCTCCACGAAGCCACCCTCGAGAACACGCGCCGCCACTTCGGCTTGGTGGCGTCCTCCGGGGAGGTCATGGAGACGTGGCGGGGGCTGGAGCGCCGGAAGAAGGCGGCGCCGGGGTTCTAGAGTGCTGTCCCACAGATGAGCGGCATAATCATGGCTGAAGCTGCGAAAGGAGGTGCTTCAGGATTTCGTGTGGGTTATCACACTCCCTCCCATGCGAGGAAGTCCGATTTCCACCATACTGCCCCCGGTTCGGTATTGCAGGGAACTCCGATCCCCTCACAGCGGAGAACTCCGATCCCCTCCCCCCTTGAGGGGGAGGGTTAGGGAGGGGGGTCTCCGCGCCACCGGACCCATGGGCGCCAGCCCCAACGCACAGACGGCTGAAACGGGTTGGCCGGTCCGTGTAGAGGACTCCTCCCCGCAACCCCGCCGTACCCCCCTCCCTGTCCCTCCCCCTCAAGGGGGGAGGGTACGCTCACCCCTGACACCCTGCTTGCACGTACACCCGTGCACCCCGCCCACACGAAAGCCTGAAGAGCCCGGAAGGAGTCCAGCCATGCCCCCATTTCGTCCACTGGAGGTCATTTTCTCTTATTTCCGGGACAGCACACTAGCGGCCTATTCCCCTCCGGCGCTCCCGTCGTCCTTCCCGGGGGACGAGAACAGCTTGCGCACGAACGCAGGCGCCAGGGAGGACAGCGGGTTGATGGCCACCGAGGGCCGCTCCATGGAGCCGGTGACCCGGTAGGTGGCGGCGAACAGCCCCTCTCCCCGGCCCACCTGCAGCAGGTCCCCCAGCAGCGGGATGTTGCCGACGATGCTGTTGATCGCATAGGCCGGAACGATGGTGCCCCGGATGCGCACCTCGTCGGTCTCCAGGTCCACCGTCCCCTCGGCGTTGATGCCCAGGGCCGCGCCCGCGGCCTTGGCGTCATCCACCGCGAGGACGCCGCCCTCGACGGAGAACGGCAGGGTGAAGGTGGAGAAGGCGATGCCGTCGCTGCGCAGCAGGTCGAGGACGCCGGTCAGGGATGCGACGGAGAGGATCTCGGCCAACGTCGGCGCGTTGACCACCCGGTAGTCGCGAACGGTCACCGTGCCGGTGACGGGGCGGTCCGGCAGGTCGTCGTGCACCACCGCATCCATCAGCAGGCGGCCGCCGACGGCGTTTCCGTAGAGGTCGAAGGCGCGCGCCACCGCGCCCGCGTCGTCGGACCGCACGATCAACCGGCGCTTGGCGCCCAGGGGGTCCAGGGTCAGGCGCACGGCCCTCCCGGTGGGGAGCTTCCCTTGGAGGAACCCGGCGCCGCGGCCCGCGGAGCCGGTGACGAAACTCCCGCGGGCGTCGGTCAGTTGCTGGTCTTCCGCGGTGACCAGGAGCCCGACCTCCAGGTCCAGGGTCAACGGAGTCGATTCCGCGGCCTCCTCCCCGTCCATGAGGCCCTTCAGGTACGGTCTGGCGTCGAGGCTCGCGCCGGTGACCGAGACGCGCCAACCCGCGGAGTCAACCCGCTCGATGCGCCCGGAGACGTCGTTCCGGCCGTACCGGACGCGCTCGATGGTGAGGTCCCGGAGGGAGTCCAGGCCGGGGCCCAGAGTCGCTCGTCCCAAGCCGCTCAAACTCCCGGTCCGGACGTCGATGGCCGCCAGTTCGACGCCGCCGCCCGCGGGGAACTCGGCCCGGAGGCTCACCCTCCCGGCCTCGCCTTCGGGTTTGACCCAGCCGATCTCCGGGACCTCCAGCCTGGCCTCTTTCGCGTCGATCTCGATCCCTGCGCGGAGCGGTCCCTGCCCCGGGTCCGTGAAGACCGCCTGGACCCCGAGCGCCCCCTGTACGTAGGGCGCCGGATCGATTCCGAAGGCCGCCTGCCCCTCGGGCGCAAGGGTCGCGGACAGGTGGTAACGCCGCGCAAACGGCGCGTCGCCGCCGAAGTTCTCCCGCCACCCGACGGTCGCAGGCACGTCCTGGACCCGAACCGTTCCATGGACGTCCATGCCCTCGGGACCCGCGTCCAGGCGCAGCGCTGCCCGGGTCACGTCGAACCGTCCGTCGTACAGGGTCATCCGGCCGTCCTCCACCCGGGCCGCGGCGGTCACCTGCATCTCCTCGGCCGCGAGCAACGGCAGATCGACGGTGAAATCACCGCGCACCCTGCCCCCGACCCGCTCCGGCCGCAGCCCTGCCCCGCTCACCAGCGCCAGGCGCGGATGGTCCAGCAGGGCGAATACGTCCGACGCCGGTCCCTCTGCCTCCACCGCCACCCGCAGGCGGGGCCGCCCGCCGAGGAAGCCGCTCAACCGTGCGGTGGCGCGCGGCGCCGCGACCCCGGACAGCCGGGCGCCGCTCAGCTCCAGTTCCAGGGACTCCGCGGTGAAGCTCCCCACCCCGTCCACCCCTTCCACAGGCGGCATGGGACGGAGGTAGTGGACGCGGGCGTCCTCGAACGCAAGCGTACCGGAGACCGCCGCGGCCCCGAGCCCGCGGTCCCCGAAGGCCCCCGGCTCGATGGCCAGGGTGGCGTCCAGGCGAGTGACCACGCCGGCATCGACGTTGCCGAGGATCCAACGCCGACCGCCGCGGCTGACGGCGTCTTCCGGCCAGTAGCCGGAAAGCTCGTCCAACCGGAGGTCGATGGCCTGGAAGCGCCCCTCGACGCCGACGCCGGCCGCGTTCCGCCGGACCACGCCGTTGAACAGGAACCTCGGTCCGGGGGTGTCGATCGAGAAGGACTCGAACCTGAGCCGGGAGAGACCGGCGTCCACGGTCCCGACGGCTGCGAGCCGCTGCACCGGCACCGGCGCCGGGAGGACCTTGGGCAGTTCGATGCCGCCCGCCCCGCCCGTGATCTCGAAATCGACCTCCTCCACCGCGCCGGCCGGGGTCAAACCGAACGACGCCTTGCCCGAGAGCGGCGCCCAGACCCCGGACAGGGTCTCCTCGCTCCCGTGGACGAACGCGGCAAGGCTTGCCGGGTTCAGCCGGGAGAAGGTGACCAGCACGTCGCTGCGCCCGTCGTTCCGGTGGTGGAGCACCAGGAACCCGACACGGGCGCCGTCGGGCGCGCCCAACGACAACGTACCGTTGATCCTGACTTCGAGTCCGTCCGCGGCGAGGACGAGGCCGACCTCGCGCATGGTCAAGGTCCGGCCGGTGGACTCGTCCTCCAGGGTGAGGCGGGCGTCCGCAACGCCCACGCGCTCGAGCCGGGCCAGCAGCGAGTCCTCGCGGGGCGGGGCGAGCAGGTGGGCCGCCAAAGCGCCCGGGGCGTCGGCCTCCGAGCCGCCCGCTCCGGCCAGGCCCAACCCCCCTTCCCTGCGGCGGAGGAGTTTCACCTGCGGCCCGATCAGTTCGATGGACGACAGCGCGATGACCCCGCGCAGCAAGGCGGCCTGGTTCAGCCCCAGGGACACCTGCGGCGCCTGCACCAGGGTCCGGCCGTCGGCCTCGGCGATGCGCACGCCGGTTATCCGGACGTCCAGCGCCCGGCGCCAGCCGCCCCAGGTCAGGACGGTGTGGTCGAAGTCGATGCGGTAGGGCGAACCGTCTCCGTGGAGCGCTTCCTTGACGTAGGGCGACAGGAAGTCCAGGGAGATGGGCCCACTCGACAGCCGCCAGACGAGCACGGCCAGCACCACGCCGAGGATGCCGAGCACGGCCCCCGCGGCATGGAGCGCGGTTCGGACGGTGGGTTTCATGCGTTCGAGAGGTCCGTGAAAGGTCCGTGAGGCGGGGCAGCCGTCCTGCGGGTCAGTCCAGCTCGATGCCGAGTTCCTCCAGCAGGGCCGCGGCGTCGGACCGGAAACCGCTGTCGATGGCCCGGTAGAGGCTCTTTCCCTTGGCGTCCGCGTCCACGATGAACGGCCCGAGCCCCTCCGCCTCCACGATCCACATGGCCTCGGGCCGGCCGAGCTCGGGCCAGCGGCATTCGACCACCCGGACCACGCGCGAGGCGTACTCGTTGTAGTTGCCGGCGCACACCAGGTGGACGCAACCGACCCGCTTGCAGAAGCCTTCCAATCCTTCGACCATTCCCTTGCCGATTACGACCTTGAGACCCAGAACCTCCACCGCTTTCTCGATCTTCTCGCGCCCCGCGAGCCAGCTCGGCATGGGCACCATGGCGATCATCTCCGCGTGGCCGGGCCCCTCCCTGACCAGCGGCCCGCTGTGGAACACGGTCTCGGCCCCGAGCTCCTTCAGGCGTCTTCGGACCCCCTCCCCTCCCTCGGGGTCCAGCAGGCGGTCGTAGGTCAGCGACCGGCAGGTGAACAGGGGTCCGCTGAGGGTCACCGAGTCCCCGGCGTCCAGGTCCCGCAGGGTTTCCTCGCGCATCGGGCTCTCCAGGTGGACCGTCCTCACGTCAGGTCTCCCGCTCCATCCAGCTCGACCGCGGGCGGCTCTCGACCCGGCCGTCGGCGTACATCCGTACCGTGGTCCGGCGCATGGCGGCGCACTGGAGGTACACCGCCACGGGCAGGGTCGCCATGTGGCAGAACGCCATCTCCACGTGGACGTCGAAGGCCGAGGTGGCCCCGCCCATGCCCATGGGGCCCAACCGGAGCCTGGAGACGTCGTCCATGAGCCGGTCCTCCAGCCGGGCCAGTTCCGGGTCCGGGTTGCGGTCGCCCACGGGCCGCAGGATGGCGGCCTCCTTGGCCATGCGGGCGCAGGTCTCGAAGGCGCCGCCCAGGCCCACGCCCACCAGGTTGGGGGAGCAGGTGGCGCCGAGGCGGACCAGGTGGATGGTGGACTCCACGACGAACTTCCGTACGCCCTTCTCGCCCGCGGTGGGCGGCAGCACCGTGAACCTGCTGCCGACCAGCTCGGGTCCGCCCCCCACGGCCACGTTGGTGACCTCCAGGAAGTCCGCGTCCGGCACCACCCGGACCTTGATGTCCGGGCATCCCGGACCCCGGTTGGTGTTGGGGTTGTGGCGCGTAAGGGGATGGACCGCGTTGGGGCGCAGCGGGATCTCCGACGTGACCTCGGCGCTCACCTTGCGCAGGGTCTCCTCCAGGGCGCGGTAGCCGCCTTCCATCCGGGGGATGACCCCGGTCCCCAGGGCCACGTAATAGGTCAGCAGCCCGGTATCGGCGCAGAAAGGCAGGCTCCGGGCCGAGGCGGCGGCCACTGCGTCCAGGTTCGCCTTGAGGTGGGCCTTGCCCAACTCGCTGGTCTCCCTGCGATACCGTTCCTTCAAGGAGGACTTGAAGTCTTCAGGCAGGTCATACTGGTTGGTCTTCCATGACGCGGCAACCGTACGCGCGATTGCTTCCTGGCTCAGCATGGTTCCGGCCCTTCCTTCCAACCGTTTCGCCTTTCGGGGTCTTCCCCGCCCGGGGAACGCCTGCCCTCCCAGCCACTCACCCACCCTCCTATACCAATACCACAGAGTCGTCCTGTCGAACACCGGAGCGCCCGCCCCTGATCCGCGGCGGGCGGGGTCAATCGGTGCAAGGCAGGTGTGTTCAAGGGCTCGATGGCGCAGGACGGCGCCGTTCCACGGTCGCCGGTATCCTTGCTTTCCAGTTGGGGGGGGCCTTCCAGCGGGGGTGCGGGTGTCGCCGCTGTCCCGTCCAGGAGATGCTGGAGATGGGATAATCGGGGAGTGGAAGGATCGCCATGCACTTCCCCTCGAACAACACGCCAAGGTGTTGAAAGGGGAGGACAAGCCAATCTTTGCCGGGCCGCCTGCGCCATCCGGGCAGGTCCTTCGGGTCTTCCGGGACCACCTCCACGAAGACCCGGTATCCCAGGTCTTCCCGGACGCAGGGATCCCTGACGTGGAACAGCGCGCCGTCACCGAGATAGACGTCGAAGTCGGAACGCGCCGCAGGCTCTCCGGCCACCACCCGTTGGTACGTGGCCCGGTACAACTCCACCAAGTCGTCCATGCCCGCGGAATCATACAGGAACACCCGTTCGTTCCCGGGTGTGAGCAGGGCGTCGCTCTCCACACGGTCCCGGGTAAGGAGGAAGTCTGCGGCGCGGGCTGCGGCTTCCATGTCCGGGAAGTGCGTCAAGGCGCTTCCGGCGGGATAGTGTCTCCTGGCCTGTTCCGTGTGGAGGGAGTGCGACAGGATGCTTCCGGCGAGATAGTATCTCCGTTCGTACCCCCTCTGCATGACCTGCCAGGACCATTCCGGCTCGACGGATGCAAGGATCAGGACCACCTTTCCCCGCGTGGTTTCGCGGATGCTCCCGAGTTCGGCCAGGATCGCCTGTTGGAGTTCGCCACCCGGGCGCCATCGTCGATCCATCTGGAAGGCGGAGACGACGAAGGCGAGCAGCGCCGCGACGGCAAGGCCGACCACCGGACCACGCCCCCAGCGCTTGTGGACGTACAGCAGGAGCAGCGAGTAGAACACCAGCGGGACGCCCACGTAGAACAGGGCCTCGAAGTCGTGGTTGAAGTTTGCAGCACTGTGGCGCATGGGCAGGGCCCAGAAGAACCCGGACAGGGCAAGGGTGGCCAGCAGCATGCGGTGCCGCCATGCCAACAGCCGCCTCGCAAGCCGAACCACGGTCGCGGATGCGACCATGACCATCAGCAAAGCCAGGAGGTAAAGCGACAACTTCGGCCCCGAAAGGCCCGGCGCCCAAAAGTCAACGGAGGGAAACCACCCCCGCAACTCGGCTCCCCAGTCGGTCAGCACGAATGGAACGGACGCCACGCAGACACGAGAGAACTGCTGTCGCAGGAAGTGCAGCCAACCCGTACGGTCGAACGCGCTGTCCATCCCCTGGTCCAGTCCGGTCCGCAGAAGCATGGACCGGACTGACGGCAGTTCAGTCACCGCGATCTCGCCTCCGAACGCGGCGTATTCGTTGGCGAAGTTGAAACTCAGGACGGCCGCGCCGAAGATCAGCGCGAACATGCCCAGAGCCATGTAGCGGCTGCGCAACACCCCCCCCGCAGCCGAGCGCACCCGCGGCCACACCGCGGTCCCGCCTTTCCACGCCCGGACCGCCTCACACGCTAGACCCAGGATGAGGAACGGCAGCAGGAAGGCATACACATGCCACCCCAGCAGCAGTGCGACGCAGGTCCTGGCCAGCAACTGGCGGAACCGCCCCTCCTGCACGAACACCACCATGCCGTGGAAGACCAGCATCACCGCGAACAGGTCCACGCTCATCTCGACGGAAACCGCGTCGCCGTACAACAGCATGTAGTAGGATGAAAAGGCCGCGAGGGTGGCGGCCAGCGCGATCCAGCGGTGGGAGGTGATCCGTGCGAGGGAGTGGAAGGCCAGGAGCGCAGCGGCGCTGAACAACAGCAGCATGAGCATGCGGGCGGCCAGGATCCTGGCGGACAGGTCGTTTCCGAAGGGGAGCATGGCGAGTTGGATCAGCGCGAATCCGCCGACGGGAAAGCGGCTGTACATCTCGTATGCGGGGGCGCCGCCCGATCCCTGGCGACGCCCCACGAACAACCGGAAATTGTGGTCGGGGGACAGGTTCTCGGCGATGGCCAGGTTCTTCGCGGAATCCCAGCTATCGACGTCGGGGCGGTAGAAGTATCCCTTGTCGAAGCTGCACGGGAACACCGTGGACAGGGCGAGCAGCAGCAACCACAGGGGGAGGCGTTCAGGCTGGAACCCGTAAGAAGGGAAAGGTTTCACGGGCAGTCTGTCTCCATCTTCTTCCAGAGGTTGACGTTTGCGGAACGGCCTACCGCATTCGAACCCCCGGCAGGTGTGTTCAAGGGCTCGGTGGCGCAGGATGGCGTCGTTCCATGGCCGCCGGTATCCTTGCTTTCCATTTCCAGTTAGGGGGTCCTTTCCAGCGGGGGTGCTGGTGTCGCCGCTGTCCCGTCGAGGAGATTCTGGAGATGGGATAATCGGGGAGTGGAAGGATCGCCATGCACTTCCCCTCGAACAACAAGCCAAGATGTTGAAACGGGAGGATAAGCCGATCGAAGCTGGATCTCCTGTGCCATCTGAGCAGGTCCTTCGGGTCTTCCGGGACCACCTCCACGAAGACCAGGTATCCCAGGTCTTCCCGGACGCAGGGCTCCCTGACGTGGAACAGCGCGCCGTCACCGAGATAGACGTCGAAATGGGAGCGCGCCGCAGGCTCTCCGGCCACCACCCGTTGGTACGTGGCCCGGTACAACTCCACCAGGTCGTCCATACCTGCCGAATCATACAGGAACACCTCTTTGTTCCCGGGCGTGAGCAGGGCGTCGCTCTCCACCCGGTCGCGGGTGACGAGGAAGTCTGCGGCGCGGGCCGCGGCTTCCATGTCCGGGAAGTGTGTCAAGGCGCTTCCGGCGGGATAGTGTTGATAGTGTATAATGGCCTGTTCCGTGTGGAGGGAGTGCGACAGGACGCTTCCGGCGAGATAGTACTTCCATTCGTAGCCCCTCTTCATGACCTGCCAGAACCATTCCGGCTCGACGGATGCAAGAATCAGGAGCACCTTTCCCCGGGTGGTTTCGCGTATGGTCCCGAGTTCGGCCATGGTCGCCTGTTGGAGCTCGGCCGCACGGACGTCCAGGCGCCATCGTCGATCCATCTGGAAGGCGGAGACGATGAAGGCGAGCAGCGCCGCGACGGCAAGGCCGACCACCGGACCACGCCCCCAGCGCTTGTGGAGGTACAGCAGGAGCAGCGAGTAGAACACCAGCGGGACGCCCACGTAATACAGGGCTTCAAAGTCGTGTGCGGAGCGTACGGTATTGTGGCGCATGGGCAGGGCCCAGAAGAACCCGGACAGGGCAAGGGCGGCCAGCAGCATGCGGTGACGCCGGGCCAACAGCCGCTTCGCAAGGCAAACTGCGGTCGCGGATGCGACCATGACCATCAGCAAAGCCAGGAGAGAAAGCGACAACTTCGGCCCCGAAAGGCCCGGCGCCCAAAAGTCAACGGAGGGAAACCATCCCCGCAACTCGGCTCCCCAGTCGGTCAGCACGAATGGAACGGACGCCACGAAGACACGAAAGAGCTGCTGTTGCAGGAAGCGCAGCCAACCCACACGGTCGAAGAAGGTGTTCCGCTCCTCGTCCAGTCCGGTCCGCAGAAGCATGGACCGGACTGACGGCAGTTCAGTCACCGCGATCTCGCCTCCGAACGCGGCGTACTCGTTGGCGAAGTTGAAGCCCAGGACGGCCGCGCCGAACAGCACCGAGAACACGCCCAGCGCCGCGTAGCGGCTGCGCAACACCGCCCCCGCAGCCGAGCGCACACGCGGCCACGGCGCGGTCCCGTCCTTCCACCCCCGGATCGCCTCGCTCGCCGTACCCAGGATGAGGAACGGCAGCAGGAACGCATATACGTGCCACCCCAGCAGCAGTGCGACGCAGGTCCTGGCCAGCAACTGGCGGAACCGTCCCTCCTGCACGAATACCACCATGCCGTGGAATACCAGCATCACCGCGAACAGGTCCACGCTCATCTCGACGGAAACCGCGTCGCCGTACAACAGCATGTAGTAGGATGAAAAGGCCGCGAGGGTGGCGGCCAGCGCGATCCAGCGGTGGGAGGTGATCCGGGCGAGGGAGTGGAAGGCCAGGAGCGCAGCGGCGCTGAACAACAGCAGCATGAGCATGCGGGCGGCCAGGATCCTGGCGGACAGGTCGTTTCCGAAGGGGAGGATGGCGAGTTGGATCAGCGCGAATCCGCCGACGGGAAAGCGGCTGTACATCTCGTATGCGGGGGCGCCGCCCGATCCCTGGCGACGCCCCACGAACAACCGGAAATTGTGGTCGGGGGACAGGTTCTCGGCGATGGCCAGGTTCTTCGCGGAATCCCAGCTATCGACGTCGGGGCGGTAGAAGTATCCCTTGTCGAAGCTGCACGGGAACACCGTGGACAGGGCGAGCAGCAGCAACCACAGGGGGAGGCGTTCAGGCTGGAACCCGTAAGAAGGGAAAGGTTTCACGGGCAGTCTGTCTCCATCTTCTTCCAGAGGTTGACGTTTGCGGAACGGCCTACCGCATTCTGTCCGTATGGCTCCGTCTCCGTGCGCTTGTCCTGGCCCGTCCCCTCGCGGGACCCAACGAGGTCCCTTCCTACTTGTTCAGGGTTTCCTTGACAAACCCTAGCGGTCTCTTGCATTCTCCGTGGATTCGGCTCCGGCCGGAAACGCCACCAGGAAGGGAGCGGACACATGAAGGGAGCGCCTGCCAGGTTGATGGAGACGAGCGTCGCGTTCGTGCTCGTGCTGGGCCTCTGGAACGCCGCGTGGGGCGACGCGGACTTCTACAGGGGCAAGACCATCCGGTTCATCGTGGGCGCATCGCCGGGCGGGGGCTACGACACCTACACCCGCACCGCGGCGCGCCACATCGGCAAGCATTTCCCCGGAAACCCGACCCCGGTGGTGCAGAACATGACCGGCGCGGGCGGTCTCATCGTCGCCAACTACCTCTACAACAAGGTCAAGCCCGAGGGGCTGACGGTGGGGGTGTGGAACAACGTGTTCCTCCTGCACGAGGCGCTGGGCTCGCGGCGGGTCCACTTCGAGGGACGGAACTTCGGCTGGGTGGGGGCGCCCGTCACCGGGTGGCCCAGTTGCGCGGTCATGGGTTTCACCGGCATCGAGACCTACGACGACCTGGTGAAGTCCGGGAAGCCCCTCAAGGTGGGCTCGGCCGGAGGGACCGGCACCACCCTGCCGACCATCCTCAACATCGCGTCCGGCAAGGAGCTCTTCGACGTCGTTCCCGGTTACAAGGGCACGTCCAAGGTGCGGTTGGCCATGCAGGCCAGGGAGCTGGGCGGGGTGTGCATGGCGTTCGAGTCCATGCGGGTCACCGCCCGGTCCATGCTCGACGCCCAAGGCGGCGACAAGCTGGTTCCGATCCTGGTGTACGGCAACCCTCCCGACGCGGAAGTCAGGGACGTGCCGCGGGTGCGGGACCTGGTGAAAGGCGAGGACAACGTGGCCATGCTCAACGCCTGGGGCGTCCAGTACAACTTCCAGCGCCCGTTGACGCTCTCGCCGGGGACTCCGAAGGAACGGGTGGCCGCCTGGCGCAAGGCGTATGCGGCCACTCTCCGGGACCCCGCCTTCCTGGCGGACGCCAGGAAGTCCAAGCTGAACGTGGTGTACGTTTCCGGGGAGGAGGCCGAGAAACACGTGGACACCATCCTGTCCATGTCTCCGGAGACCAGGGAGCGCCTCAAGTGGATGCTGCCCAAATGAGGGAAACTCCGAACGATTGCCCCGTTCGTCCTGAGCGTAGCGAAGCGAAGTCGAAGGACGCGCTTTCCCATAGGTCCGGGACCTGACCGGAGGACGGCTGCGGCCTCTCCTTGCGGGAGCGGCCGCAGCCCCTGTGCCCCCTACCCCGTCTCCACCACCGCAACGGCGCGGCACGGCGCGCCGTCTCCCCCCTCGATCCGGATGGGGAACGCGATCAGCGTAAAGGTCCGCGTCCGGACCTTGTGCAGGTTGGCCAAGTGCTCGATGAACGGGATGCCCCTGCCCAGGAAGGTACGGTGCACCGGGAAATCGCCGGGATGCGGCGGCCCTTCCACCCGGTCCTGGGGCGAGTCCAGGGCCAGGGCCTTGATGCGCTTCGACGCCAGCCAGCGGGCGAGCTCCACGGTGAGGAAGGGGTTGTCCAGGTAGTAGCCGGGGTCGCCGAACATCCTGCGGTTCCAGCCGGTGTGGAGCACCACGATCCTTCCCCGGAGATCCTCCTCGCGAAAGCCCGGGGAGGCGCGCACGTGGTCGATGGTGATGCCGGTCCCGGGCTTCGCCTTGCGGCGCAGGTCGATCTTGACCGCGGGGCCCATGAAGCGCTCCAGCGGCATCCGGTCGATGGTCTTGCCGCGGGGAACGAAGTGGAACGGCGGGTCGCAGTGGGTGCCGGTGTGGATGCTGGCGCGCATCTCGGTGTTGGAGCGCCCGTGGGTCTCATGGGTATGGATCGGGTGGAAGGACAGGCCCGGGTGGCCCGGCACCACGGTCACCTGGGTCGTCAAGGGCAGGCTCAGGTCGATGAGCTTCGGCATTTGGACTCCCTCCCGGACGGACGGGCTAGGCGGGATGGCGTTCCAGCCATTCCAGGTAGCGGCCCAGCCCGCTTTCGATGTCGTACTGCGGCGCGAAGCCGAGGTCTTCCCTCGTCCGCTTCATGCACAAGGGTCCCCGCAGGCTGTCGCGGAAGAACCGCGGCAGGGCCTGCCCTTCCGCGAGGCGGAAGCGGAAGCCCGGTCGGACCCGCGCCAGGGCCGCAAGGATGCGGGAGAAACGGAGGTTCTCGCCGCAGCTTGCGTTATAGACTTGGTGGCGCAGACCCGGCTTGCGCAAGGCCAGCACCACGCATCGGGCCGTGTCCGAAACATAGGTGAGGTCCCGCTCCAGGTCTTCCGCGAGCTCCACCTCCCGGCCCGCGAGGGCCGCGCGGCACCAGTGGAACACCGGCGACATGACCGTCCGCACGGGGGTCGGGCGCTCCAGCGGGCCATAGGGCGCCGAGATGCGCAGCACCGCGCCGCTCATGCCGAAGAGCTCGAAGCAGCGGCGGACCACCTCTTCCGCGGCGCGCTTGGTGACGCCGTAGATGCCCCTGGGATCCAGGGGCCGCTCCTCCTCCAGGTGGGTCCCGGGGTCCCCGGGGCCGTACACGCTCGCCGAGCTCAGGTGCACGAAGCGCCGGACTCCCGCAAGGCGCGCGGCTTCCAGCACGGCGGCGGCGCCGCCCACGTTCACCGTCGCGGCCTGCCGCGCGGCCTCCGCCTCCAGCTCGCCGATGGCGGTGACCGCGGCCCCGTGGACCACCCCGTCCACACGGCGGCGGTCCATTTCCCCCCGGAGGCGCTCCAGGTCCAAGACGTCGCCCTGCACCCAGGCCACGCGCTTCCCGGCCGGCCCCAGGAGGCGTTGCGACGCTTCGTCCGGGCCGTCGGACGCGGAGTAGGAGACCACCGACTCCCCCGACTCGGCCAGTTGCGCCACCACGTGGACGCCCACGAAGCCGGCGCCGCCGGTGACCAGCACGCTCATGCGCCGTCTCGCTCCCCCGCGGCCGTCCGTCCGGCGATCCTGCCGGTGATGAACGCTTCCGAGTTGTTGCCCGAGTTCAGGTAGAGGTGCCCGAACACGCCGCCCATCTCGCCGGCGCAGTAGAGGCCGGGGATGGGCGCGCCGCGGCTGTCCAGCACCCGCTGGTCCCGGTCGTGGGCCAGGGCCCCTTGGGTGTTGGTGATGACGGGCCAGACCTCCACCGCGTAGAACGGCGGCTTGAATATGGGGAAGTGGCTTCCGGCGAACCGATGGAAGTCCGTGTCCTCCCCCTGTTCGCAGATCTCGTTCCAGCGCGCCACCGTGGCCGCCAGGGCGTCCTCCGGCACGCCGATGGTCCGGGCGAGCCCCTCGACGGTGGCGGCCTGCCGGATCCAGCCCCTGGCCAACTCCGCGGTGTTGTCCTCGCTCCACTCGTAGCGGTAGGCCGGGTCGTCGCTGATGGGGGTGAACATGGGGCCGGTGATGCGGCCGTTCTCGTCGAAGACCATCCAGGACGGTATGCGGGGGAAGTCCTTGATGTGCACGTCGTAGAGGCTCATGTCGCGCCAGGGACTGTCCTGGGGCGCGGGCGGGTACTCGTCCATGAACCGCTTGCCGAACCGGTCCACCACGATCCAGGGCATCATCTTCGGCCCTTCGTCGCCGCTCTTGAGGGAGAACTCCTCCCCGGGCCGGGGCATGTGGTTGGCGCCGTGCCGCCCCTGGATGCGGTGCCGGAAGGCCACGGGGAACTCCGGCGCCTTGAAGCCGTAGCCGCCGTGGACGTGCCACATGTGCCACAGGCCCGCCCCCGCCTTCTGCCCCATCAGCAGCCCGTCGCCGGTGTTGCCCGGTGCGCAGATGGGGTAGAAGGGCTGCGCCTGGAGGTACTGGAGCCTGAGCTGCTCGTTGTGCTCGAACCCGCCCGCGGCGAGCACGACACCCTTCCGGGCCCTGATCCGCAGGGGCCTCCCCTGCCCTTCTGCGACCACGCCCGCCACCCTGCCGCGCTCGTCCGTGACCAGCTCCCGCACGGGAGTGGAGAGCGACACGGGGATGTCCCGCTTGCGCACGTTGTGGTCCACCGCCTTGAACGCGATCCAGCCGGTGCCGTGGACTTGCAGCCACGGGTAGCACTGGGCCCGGTCGGTCTTCACCGCCAGCAGGCCGAGTGCGTCTCCGGGAGGGCCGTCGGCGAAACGGTAGGTGCCGCCGGTGCCGCGGCGCTCCTGCACCGTCACGCCGGCGCCGTCGGCGAGCTCCTCGATGAAGCCGGGGAGGGTGCGCAGCTCCCTGGCGAAAGCGTGGATCACCGGGTCCGGGACGGTGTTCAGGCACATGCGCTTCAAGTAGGCGAAGGCCTTGTCCACGTCGTCGGTGATGCGGAAGAAACCGCCGGAGAGGATGGAGTTGCCCCCGGGGCGCTCCATCTTCTCCAGGATGCGCACCTCCGCGCCGAGGTCGTGGGCCGCGATCCCGGCCACGCCGCCGGAATACCCGTAACCCACCACCACCACGTCGGTCTCCCGGTCCCAGACTTCGTCCATCCCTCGACCCCCGCTTCGCCCCTCGACCGCGACCGCCGCGGAGAGCGTCAGGCCATGCCCAGCAGGACGAACAGCTCGCCCGGCGGGAACGGCAGGTGCAGCCCGTAGTCGAAGAGCCCGTAGAAGAAGAGCCACGCCACCGCGGCCAGGACCGCGCTGACGCCCCATCCCTCGCCCGCGCCCAGCTTGAGGTAGAGCAGGGTCGCCGCCGCGGACGCGGCAACGAACCCCAGCAGCCAGATCATGAGGAAGAAGCCCACGGTCCAGCCGACGATGGCCGCGGTGCGGCGGCGCAGGGCCGCGCGCTCGGCGGCCGCGGCGGCGGTCTCCGCGGCCGCGGCCGGGCGGCGCCACTCCTGGACCAGCGCGCACAGGGCGAGGGCCAGGCTCGGGACCCCCACGGCCAGGGGGAACAGGGCGGCGGTCTTCTCCACCGCGCCGAAGCCGTAGATGGCCTCGTCGAGCACGTAGAAGAAGACGGCGACGAAGAACAGCGCGAAGATGAGACTGCCCCACCCGGACGCGGCTCCGCTCCCTTCCGGCCCGGCGTCCGCGTACGCTTCCCCGGGCTCGGCGCTCCCGCCCCCTTCCCTGCGCTGCCGGCGTTTCTGCCACAGGGGGTACAGCAGGGCCAGGGCGATCAGGATCCCGATGACGACGACCCCGGGCCGGGTCACCCAGCTCATGCCGTAGATCCGGTTGGTCAGGAACAGGTTGTTGTCGGCGATCCCCCCCAGCACGAGCCCCAGCAGCAGGGGCGGGCGCTGCCAGTCGTAGCGCACCATCAGCCAGCCGACGGCGCCGAACGACAGCACCACGATCAGGTCGCCGAAGCTGTTCTTGACCGCGAACCCGCCCAGATAGACGAGCAGCAGCAGGAAGGGGATGAGGTAGGTCCCCTTGACGAAGGTGACCCTGGCCAACTGCTTGAGGAAGAGCAGGCAGACGGCCACGGTGACCACGTTGGACAGGACGATGATCCACACGAAGGAGAACGTGAGGGTCAGGTGCTTGTGGGGGTTCAACAGGTCCGGCCCCGGCACGATCCCCTGGATGATGAAGGCCCCCAGCAGGATGGCCATGCCGACGCTCCCGGGCACGCCGAAGGCGATGGTGGGGACCAGGGATCCCCCCTCCTTGGAGTTGTTGGCCGCGCCGGGCCCCAGGACTCCTTCCACCGCGCCTCGACCGAAGCGGCTCCGGTCCCCGCCGCTCTGGACCGCGTGGGCGTAGGCGACCCACTGGGCCGGACCGCCGCCCAGTCCCGGTATGAGGCCGATGTAGGTCCCGATGGCGCTGCACCGGAGCACCAGTTTCCAGTGCCGGAACGTGTCCCGGATCCCTTCCATGACCCCGCCCAGCCTGCCCTGGGCGTCCCGGGCGATGCTGCTTCCCCGGGTCCCCAGCTCGATGATCTCCGGGATGGCGAAGAGGCCCACGGTCACCGCCACCAGGGACAGGCCGTCCCACAGGAACAGGACGTTCCGGCTGCCGAGCAGGGGCTCCAGTGTGTAGCGGGACACGCTGGTGATCTCGTCGAGTCCCACCATGGCCAGCGCCAGGCCGAAGCCGCCGGCCGTGAGTCCCTTGCACAGGTTGCCGCCGCTCAGGGACGCCAGGAAGGTGATGCCCAGGACGCTGAGCATCAGGAACTCCGGCGCGCCGATGGAGAGCACCAGGGGCTGGACCACGGGGATGGCCAGGGCCAGCGCGAACGCGCCGAAGACCGCCCCCACCAGGGAGCTCATGAGCGCCGCCCCCAGGGCCCGGCCCGCTTCGCCGCGCTTGGCCATGGCGTGGCCGTCCACGATGGTGGCCGCGGTGATGCCCTCTCCGGGGACTCCGAAGAGCACCGAGGTGATGTCCCCGGTGGTGGCGGTGACCGCGTGGCTGCCCAGCAGGAAGGCGAACGCGGTGGTGGGGTCCATCCGGTAGATGAACGGCAGCATCAGGGCCAGGGTGGTGGCGCCGCCGAGCCCCGGCAGGATGCCCACCGCAAAGCCGATGGCGATGCCCACCAGCATGAACACGAAGGGGTCCTGTCCCGCGGCCGAGAACGGCAGGACCGCGGCGAGTCCGTCGAACAGCGACCCGAAGTAGTCAAACATGGCTCATGCCGGGGGGACGCGAGCCGGTCCGGGCCTCAGGGCCACGGCTCCAGCGCGACCGCGTTGCGGCCGGCGATGCGTCCGGTGACGAAACACTCGGTGATGTTGCCGGCTTCGAGGTACAGGTGGCCGAAGGACGAGCCGCACTCCCCGGCCGAGAAGAGCCGCCGGATGGGCTCGCTGCGCACGTCCAGCACGTGCTGCCCGGCGTCGTGCACCGGGCCTCCCTGGGTGTTGGAGACGATGGGCCAGACCTCCATGAGGTAGAACGGCGGGGTGTCGATGGACAGCCGGGTTCCGGGCAGGCGGTGGTAGCGGTCCTCCCCGCGGCTGGCGCACAAGCGGTTCCACTCCTCCACCGTCGCGGCCAGCGTCCCGGGGTCCGCGGGTATCTGCGCGGCGATGCCTTCCAGGTGGTCCGCCTTCCGGATCCAGCCCCTCTCCACCTCTGCGAGGTTGTCCTCGCTCCACTCGTAGGAGACGTTCTCGTCGTGGACCGTGGGCTGCCCCACCGGACCCAGCTTGCGGCCCTTCTCGTCGAACACCAGGTAGGCGGGTATGCGGGGGAACTCCTGCCTGTCGGCGTCGTAGAACTCCAGCGCGCGATGGCCGGTGTCCTGCACCGCCGGCGGGTACTCGTTCATGAACCGGCGTCCGTACTTGTCCACCGCGATCCAGGGCATCACCCAGTCCTCCTTGCGCGGCCCCCGGAAGCAGTGGCGGAACGCCAGGGGGAACTCGGGGTACTTGAACCCGTAGCTGCCGTGGAAATGCCACATGTGCCACAGGGACGCCCCCACCTCCTGGGCCATGGTGATGCCGTCGCCGGTGTTGCCGGTGAAGAGCGTATAGACGGGCATGGCCTCGAAGTAGTTCCGCTTCATCTCGTCGTTGTTCTCGAAGCCGCCGCAGGCCAGTATCACCCCCTGGCGCGCCTTGATGGCCAACTCCCGTCCCCGGTCCTCCGCCACCAGCCCGACGATGCCGTGGTCCGGATGCCGCACCAGGCGCCGGGCCGGCGTGGACAGCCGCACCGAGATCTTCGGGCGCGCCTCCACGTTGTCCAGCAGCACCTTGAAGAGGCGGGCGCCGCCGCGCAGCCCCTTGGCCCACTCGAACCCCTGATAGCCTTCCATGGGCGCGATCTTGAAGCCGTCCAGCCCTTCCCCGCCGGGAAAGGGGTAGGTGCCGCCGTTGCGCTGCTCCTCCAGCTCGAACGGCGTCTCCTTCACCAGCTCCTTCACGAACTCCTTCATCTCGGTCATGCCCCGGGCCAGGGCGCGCAGCACGTCGTCCGGCGTCCTTCCGGCGTTGGTGTGCCGGAGGTACTCGAACGCCTTGTCCTCGTCCACGGCGGTGGCGATGCCGCCGCCCGCAAGGATCGAGATGCCGCCGGGGTTGGGCATCTTCTCCACCAGCGTCACTTCCGCCCCGGCGTCCGCGGCCGCCACCGAGGCCACGCCCCCGGCGAAACCGAAACCCACCACCGCCACGTCGGTCTCCACGTCCCATCGGGCCGGCAGCCCGTTGCCGTCGTTGCTCGCCATGGTTCTCCCTTCCGTTGGAGCGCCGCGTCCGCGTACTGCGGACTTCCCGTCCCTACCCCGTTCCATGCTTTCGGACGCGGGCGGGACGCCCGGGGGCTGCGTCTCCCCTTCGCCTCGCCGTTGCCGGTCCTCCGCCTTCAGGTTCGGCGGGGCAGCGCCACCTCCGCGGCGCCGCGGGTGTTCACCGCCTCGCCCTGCCGGGTCCCGGTGATCTCCAGGGCCACCGTCCCGGCCTCTTCGTCCTTGGCGGTGACCCGTGCGGCATACGTGGTGAGGTCGCCGTAGAGTCCCGGCCGGGCCACCTGCACCTTCAGGCGCTTCAGGAACCCCCGGTCTCCCATCCAATTGGTCACCAGGGGCGCCACCCAGGCGAACCGCATCACGCCGTTGTCGAACGGCGCCGGCATACCGCGCCCCGCGGCCAGGTTGGCGTCTTCGTGCTGCTGGGAGTACTTGACGGGAAAACCCGTCACCGGGTTCACCATGGCGGTGTGCATGGCCTGGGTGAGGTCCAGGTAACCCCGGCGTCCGGCCTTGTAGGACGGCCCGATGGCCGCGTTCCACGCCACCATGTCGCCGATGGTCAGGGGTCCCCGGACGATGGACGGGACCTCGTGGCCCACTTCCACGTCCTCGAAGAACAGGGTGTCCGCGCCGCGGCGGCGCTCGCCGCGCCACACCGCCTCGAGCCGCTCCAGGTCCTCCTCGCCGTAGCGGGGCGTCCGGTGCTCCATCATGGTCCGGAGACCCACCTGCGTGGCCATGATCATGGTGCCCGCGGCCCTCGCCACCAGCGCGTCCCGCTGGTTGCGGTAGTCGATCTCCGACAGGACGAAGTTGAGGCGCCGGCCCTCCCTGTTGCGCTTCTCGAAGGTTTCCTTCTGGCGCGGCTCGGAACGGAGGACGTCGCCCGCGTACACGTGCTCGAACCATTCCACCTCCACGCCGCCGATGAGGGACGCCAGCGGGGCCTTCACCGGCGCCCCGTGGAGTATCGGGTAGCGGTGGGCGAAGACGAACGCGGGCGGCGCCGGGACCTTGCGGTGGGGCGTCCGGGCGGCGTATTCGGCGTCGGTCCAGAGGGGGTTGTCGTCGTCCGTGCCGTAGGCGAAGTGCCGGATGGCGTCCTCGGTCACAGAGTTCACCCAGGGCTTGCGCTCCTCCACCACCGAGCCCGTCATCTCCTCGGTCAACGCCTTCCAGGCGTCGATGGCCGCGTCCACCTGCGCCATATCGACTGGCTCGTCCGCTTTCATGCGCCCTCCCGCCCGCTCCGAACGGGACCCGCCCCTTCCGGGGAGGGCGGGTCGGCGCCGGTGATGGCCGATATGTCGTCCTCCGAGTAGCCCAATTCCCGCAGCAGGGGAACCGTGTGGGCTCCCAGGGCCGGCGGGTCCGCGCGGCGCGGCAGGTCCGAGCGCCGGAAGTCCATGGGCAGCCCGGGCAGCGGCGACGACGTCCCGTCCGGCGCAGTCAGCTCCGTCATGTGCCCCCGTTCCGCCAAGTGGGGATGGTCGAACAGGTCCATGGGGGTGTTGACCGGCGCGTGGGGGACGTTGGCCGCCTCGAGCCTGGCCACCAGGCCGCGGAAGTCGCAGGCGCGCGCCAGCTCCTCGGTGCGCCGGGTCAACCGGGCGAACTCCCTGCGTCGGCCCGCGTTGCTCCGCAGCGCCGCTTCGGCCCAGAGGTCGTCCAGCCCGAACTCGCGGCAATAGGACTCCCACTGGGCGTCGCTGGTGACGCCGATGAACACGTGGCGCCGGTCCCGGGTCTCGAACACCCGGTAGATGCCCCACCCGAGGTCCTGTCCCACGCCGCGCTCGGTCATGGGGGCCGGGACCTCCCCGGATATGCCCGCCTTGGCGATGTGCTGGGACACCAGGAACACCGCGGTCTCGAACAGCCCCACCCGGACGGCGTTGCCTCCGCCGGCGTCACCGGTCTCGACGCCGTCCCTCTCCTGCCCTTCCCGCACGGGGCCGCCCCCGCCGCCGCGGTCGCGCCGGAACAGCGCGGCGAGTATGCCGATGACGCCGAACAGGGCGCCGGTCACGTCCACGACCGAGGCGCCCGCGCGCAGGGGCGCGCCCGGAGGGCCGGTCATGTAGGCGAGTCCGCCCATCATCTGGGCCGGCTCGTCCAGCAGGTTGCGCCTTTCGTAGGGTCCGGCAAGGAACCCCTTGATGCCGCAGTGGAGCAGTCCCGGCCGGATCCGCTGCATGGCCTCGAAGCCGAGACCCATGCGCTCCAGCACCTCGGGACCGTAGTTGTCGATGACCACGTGGGCCGTGCGCAGGAGGCGCGCGAACGCGTCCCGGCCCCGCGGCTCCTTGAGGTCCAGGGCGATGCTGCGCTTGTTGCCGTTGAAGGCCAGGAAATACCCCTGGTTGCCGCGGCTGAACCGGGCCTGGTCGCCGCTGCCCGGGCGCTCCACCTTGATGACGTCCGCGCCCAGCGCGGCGAGGACGAGGCCGGCGGTGGGACCGGCGACGATGTGGCCGAGCTCCAGGACTCTGATTCCGTCGAGCATTTCGCACCAGGGGGCTCGGACAGGCTCCTAGCAAAGCGCCGTTCGCCGTGTCAAGCAACGCCGGACCCGCTCGGTCCGCGGGGTCTCCGGTTCCCCCGCGGCGAGTCCGTGGAGTGCTATCGAAGCCGACCCGGAAGCTCCATCTCCAGCACGCCCGGGCGGCCGGTCAAGCCGGCCTGCCGGGCCCAGCGCGCCAACGGCGCCAGCGCCTCGCTCCAGGCTTCGGTGGCCGGAACCGGGGCGTCCAGGTCCCAGTCGCCCGCAAACTCTTCCACCAGCAGCCGCACCGCGGACTTCCTGCGCGGCAGGACCCGCAGCCGGACCACGCCGTCCGGAGGCAGGCCCAGGGCTTCGCGCGCCGCCCGCAGCGCCGCGGCGTAGCCGCCGAGCTCGTCCACGAGTCCGCGCTCCCTGGCGTCCGCGCCGGTCCAGACCCGGCCCTTGGCCACCCGTCTCACCTCTTCCTCCGAGAGCTTCCGCCCCTCGGCGACCCTGGACACGAAATCGTCATAGACGACGTCGAGCAGGCGCTCCAGACGCTTCCACTGGTCCGGGTCGTAGTCGTGGAGCGCGCTCCAGAAGGTCGCGTTGGGGTTGGCCGCCACCTGGTCCCAGGACACCCCCAACTTCTCCCACAGGCCGCTGGTCACGACCTTGCCCGCGGCCACGCCGATGGAGCCCGTGAGCGTGCCGGGTTGGGCGATGATCCGGTCCGCGGGGGCCGCCACGAAATAGCCCCCGGAGCCCGCCACGTTCCCCATGGAGACGATCACCGGCTTGCCGCGCCGCCTCGCCCGCGCCACCTCGCGCCGGATGGTGTCCGAGGCCACGTAAGAGCCTCCGGGGCTGTCGATGCGAAAGATGACGGCCCGGACCTCGTCGTCCTCCACCGCGCGGCGGAACGCGCGCACCACGCTGTCCGAGCCCATGGACAGGCCGCCCCCGATGGGGTCGTACCGGTTCCGCCCTCCCCGGACCTGGCCCACGCCGTAGATCAGGGCCACGGTGGCGGCCGGCTCTCCCTCCGGCTCTGGCCCCTCCGGCTCCAGCCTTCTCGTGTAACGGAACAGGGGGAGGAACTCCACGTCCGCCCCCAGCCGGTCCTCCACCAGACGGCGCACTTCGTCGCGGTAGCGGAGCCCGTCCACCAGCCTGGCGTCCAGGGCCTCCCCCGCGGACAGGGGCGCCTGCTCCATCAACCCGCGGACGTCCGCCCGGGAGAGTCCCCGGCCTTCCGCGATCCCCGCGGTCACCTGCTCCGACAGGGACTGGAGGACCCGGACCAGGGCTTCCCTCTGAGGGGGGGTGAACCCGCGTTCGCTCAAGACCCCCTTGATGCCCTTGTACTCCTCGCGTTCGTCCAGCCGGGGCTCCACGCCCAGCTTTTCCAGCGCGCCCTTCACGAAGTAGCCCTGGGCCAGCAGACCCGTCAGGCCCACGCTGCCGGAGGGTTGCAGGTAGATCTCGTCGAAGGCCGCGGCGAGGTAGAAGGCGTCGTTCCCCGGGCCGAACTCGCCGAAGGACTCGGCGAAGGCCACGGCCGGCTTGCCCGACTGACGGAACGCGAGGACCGCGTCGCGCAGCTCCTGGACCTGGGCCCAGCCCATGCCGGGAGCGTCGATCCGCGCCATGAGACCCACGACCCGGTCGTCCGCCTTCGCCCTGTGGAGGGTCTCGACCACCCGCCAGAGCCTCGCGCGGGGCGTCCTGCGCCGGAGCAGCCGCGTGAAGTCGGGCGGCGCGTACTCGACCACGTTGCCGTGGAGGTCCAGGGCGAGGACGGTCCGTTCCGGCACGGGCAGTGTCCGCGTGGAGAGGAACCACGCGGCTGCGACCGCACCGGCCGCGGCCAGGACGGCCGCGGCGCCAACCACCATGAGAAAGCTTCGGACGATACGCATGGACCCTCCTCGACCGGTTCGTTACCCGCCGCGGAGCAGTACTCGCACCGCGCTGCTCGATCTGCTACAGGTGTGGCCCTCTACCCTCCGGGACATCACCGCCTCCGGGACATGCTGCGAATCACCAGCCGTATCCAACTGGACGAGCGCGAGATCCGGGAGCGCTTCATCCGGGCCTCCGGCCCCGGCGGGCAGAACGTGAACAAGACCTCCACCGCGGTGCAGCTCCGGTTCCACGTGGCGGCTTCCCCCTCCCTGCCCGAAGCCGTGCGGCAACGGCTCCTGCGCCTCGGGGGCGCGCGCGTGGACAAGCGCGGGGTCCTGACCATCGAGGCGCGGCGCTACCGGGACCAGTCCCGCAACCGGGACGACGCGCTGGAGCGTCTCGTCAAGCTGGTACGGAGAGCCGCGGAACCGCCTGCGCCCCGCCGCAGGACCGCGCCGTCCCCGGCGTCCAGGCAACGGCGGCTCGACCACAAGCGCAGGCGGAGCGAGCTCAAGCAGTCGCGCCGGCCCGACCCGGCCGAGTGACCCGCCCCGCCGCGGCGGATCAGTGCAGGGTGGGAGGCTCGTCGTCTTTCCTGCTCCCTTCGATGACCCGGAACCGCCGTTTGAGGCGGGCCAGCCGGAAGAGGTAGTACTGTTGCTTGACGGTGGCCCAGGAGCGCCGCCAGCGCAGCGCGTACCCCCATCGGAGGTACGCGTAGCCGAACAGCATGCCTCCGAGGTGGCCCAGGTGGGAGATGCCGGAGTTCCCCGGGCTGATGGACGAGAAGAAGGCGATGGCGCCGATGATGAGCACGAAGTACTTCATCCGGATGGGGAACAGCAGGTAGAGGTAGATCACGTTGTCGGGATACATCCGCCCGTACGCGAGCAGGACCCCGTAGATGCCGGCCGAGGCGCCGATGGTGGGTATGGCTTGGCCGGGCTCCAGGAACAGGACGCACAGGCCGCCCCCCAGCACCGACACCCAGTAGTACTTCAGGAAGGCGCGCGTCCCCCACGCCCGCTCCAGGTCGCAGCCGAACATCCACAGGGCGAGCATGTTGAACAGGATGTGGAACAGTCCGAAGTGGAGGAACTGGTAGGTGAAGAGCTGCCAGACGTGGAAGTCCTGCCACACCAACCGGGGAACGAGGCCGAAGATCCAGAACAGCGGCCGGCCCGCCAGCCAGGGGAGCTGCAGGACGAACACCGCGAGGTTGACCACCAGCAGCCACTTGACCGCGGGGGTCACCGGCCCCCCGAAGCTGAACGAGCCGTAGGCCGGTTGGGTCCGGTACATCATGGGGCCACTATAACGGATTGCATGATGCACCGTAAGCGGCTAAAGGTGGGGACGGCATGAAGGTTCTCATCACCGGCGGGACCGGCGTGAACGGGGCGGCCGCGGCGCGTCTCCTGGTCTCCCGCGGACAGCGCCCGGTGCTGCTGGACGTCCGCGCGGACCTTTCCCTGATCGCGGACATCGCAGACCGGGTGGAGGTGGTGACCGGCGACGTGCTGGACGGCGCGGCGCTGCGGGAAGCGGCGGCGGCCCACGCCGTCACGCACATCGCGCACATGGCGGCCCTCATGCCCGGACCCGCGGAGGCCAACCCCCGCCTGGCCGTGGCGGTGGGGGTGGACGGGACCCTGAACGTGCTGGAGGCGGCCCGGGCCTGCAACGTCCGGCGCGTGGTCTATACCAGCTCCAACGCTTTCATCGGCGACATCCGCGGCCGCCACGGGCACCCGGACTTCGCGCCCCTGGACGAGTCCCACCCGCCGGACCCCTCGGACCTGTACGGCGTCACCAAGGTGTGCTCGGAGACCCTGGGCGCCTACTACCGCAGGCGCTACGGAGTGGAGTTCGTGGCCCTGCGCTACCCCTCCATCTACGGTCCGGGAAAGCTCGCCCGGCACGGCGTGCTGGCCCTGTACGGGAAGATCATCGAGGACGCCATGGCCGGGCGGGACGTGGCGGTCCCCCGGGGCGGCGACCAGCGGAACGACGTGGTGTACGTCGGGGACGTGGCCCGTTCCGTCGCGCTGGCCCTGGAGGCCGAAAGCCTCACCCGGTGGACCTTCAACGTGGGGACCGGACGGGGCGTCACCCTCAAGGACTTCGGCTCGGTGCTGGGACGCATGTTCCCGGACGTCCGGATCGACATCGGCCCGGGCCTGGACTTCCGCGACGGCTACAAGCAGAGCTACTGCGTCTTCGACATCGGCAAGGCCCGGGAGCAACTGGGCTACGAGCCGCAGTACGACCTGGAAGCCGGCGTCCGGGACTACGTGGAGAGCGTCCGGCGGCTGGACGCGGGGACACGAAAGGCAGGAGGTCCGGGCACATGAAACTCTACCACTTCCCACCGTCAACGAACTCGTTGAAGGTGCGCATCGCCCTGCTGGAGAAGGGCCTGGAGTTCGAGAGCGTCGTCATCGACCTGACCCGTAAGGAGCAGAAGGACCCGGCGTACCTGAAGATCCATCCCCTGGGTCAAGTGCCCGCCCTCGACGACGACGGTTTCGTCGTCTATGACTCCACGGTCATCAACGAGTACCTGGAGGACGAGTACCCGCACCCTCCCCTGCTGCCCGCGGATTCGGAGAACCGCGCCCGGGCCCGTCTGATGGAGGACTACCGCGACAACCGGGTCAACCCGCACTTCGTCAAGCTGGTCCACGAATACCGGAAGCCGGAACCGGAGCGCGACCCGGCGCTGATCCGGGAGACCCAGGGCAGCATCGGGTCCGCCTTCACCGTGGTCGAGAGGCAACTGCAAGGCAGGGAGTACCTGGCCGGCTCGTTCAGCCTCGCCGACATCTCCTTCATGCCCAACATCGCCCTGCTGGAACGGTTCGAAGTGCCCCTGGACCCGGACTACGAGAACGTGGCCGCATGGATCCAACGGCTGCGCGCCCGGGCCAGCTACTCAGCCACCCGGAACTAGTGTGCTGTCCCGGAAATAAGAGAAAATGGCCTCCAGTGGACGAAATGGGGGCATGGCTGGACTCCTTCCGGGCTCTTCAGGCTTTCGTGTGGGCGGGGTGCACGGGTGTACGTGCAAGCAGGGTGTCAGGGGTGAGCGTACCCTCCCCCCTTGAGGGGGAGGGACAGGGAGGGGGGTACGGCGGGGTTGCGGGGAGGAGTCCTCTACACGGACCGGCCAACCCGTTTCAGCCGTCTGTGCGTTGGGGCTGGCGCCCATGGGTCCGGTGGCGCGGAGACCCCCCTCCCTAACCCTCCCCCTCAAGGGGGGAGGGGATCGGAATTCTCCGCTGTGAGGGGATCGGAGTTCCCTGCAATACCGAACCGGGGGCAGTAAGGTGGAAATCGGACTTCCTCGCATGGGAGGGAGTGTGATAACCCACACGAAATCCTGAAGCACCTCCTTTCGCAGCTTCAGCCATGATTATACCGCTCATCTGTGGAACAGCACACTAGGAGCCGGTCCGGGCGAGCGGGTTGCCGGCGCCGTCAGGTCAGGGAAACCCTGAACATTGCCCCCGTTCGTCCCGAGCGAAGCGAAGCCAAGTCGAAGGACGCGCCTGCTGGCCTGGCTGGTCCATCTCTACACCGCCCTGGGGGCGGCAGTGGCCCTGTCCACCGCGGCGATGGCGGCAGAGGGCCGTTACCGGGAGGCCCTGGCGCTCATGGGCCTAGCGCTGTTCCTGGACGCCACCGACGGCACCCTCGCCCGGGCCGCGCGGGTGAAGCAGGTGCTGCCGGAGGTGGACGGCGCCCGGTTGGACGACGTGGTGGACTACCTCAACTACGTGTTCGTCCCCTGCTTCCTGCTGCTTCGAGCGGACCTGCTGCCCGCGGGCTACGGGTCGTGGATTGCGTGCCTGCCGTTGCTGGCAAGCGCCTACGGCTTCTCGCAAGCCAACGCCAAGACCCCTGATCACTTCTTCCTGGGGTTCCCGTCCTACTGGAACGTGGTGGCCTTCTACTGTTTCGTGCTGGATACCGGCCCCCGGTTTAACGGGTTCGTGCTCGTCCTGTTGTCGGTCATGGTCTTCGTGCCCGTCCGGTACCTGTATCCGAGCCGGAACGCCGTCCTGCGGCGCCTCACCCTCACCCTCGGGGCGGTCTGGGGCGCGCTCTGCATCACCGTCGTGTACTCCCTGCCGGACCCTCCCCACGGACTGGCGGAGGCGTCGCTCTTCTTTCCCGCCTATTACCTGCTACTGTCGTTCTGGTTGCACCTGCAGAGCGGCGCCGTTAAGCTGAAGCCTCGGGACCCGTTCCCATGACGCCCGACGGCGAGCCGTCAGGCACGTCCGCTTGAAGATCCCTCTGCCAGCTTACGTTCCCACGAGCGTAGCGAGGTATCCGATGAAGCGAATCACAGCAGAAGACCCCGAGAGTCGTTCCGCCGACCTGGTATCGGACAACATCGCGCAGCTAGCCCGCCTCTTCCCGGAAGCGTTCGCCGAAGGCAAGGTGGATTTCGCCGTCCTGCGCGAGCTGCTTGGCGACGCCGTGGACGAGACCGATGAGAAGTACGGTCTGAACTGGCACGGCAAGCGCTACGCCCGCCGGCTGGCGCTGACGCCGAGCGCCGGCACGCTGCGCCCCTGCCCCGAGGAGAGCGTCGATTGGGATTCCACGCAAAACCTGATGATCGAAGGCGACAACCTGGAGGTGCTCAAGCTGCTGCAAAAGAGCTACACCAACAAGGTGAAACTCATCTACATCGACCCTCCCTACAACACCGGCAAGGATTTCGTATATCGGGACAACTACAAGGACGGGATACGGAACTACCTCAAGATCACCGGGCAACTCGACGGCAACGGCGACAAGCTCTGCTCGAACACCGAGGCATCGGGCCGGTTTCATACGAACTGGTTGAACATGATGTACCCGCGGTTGAAACTGGCGCGCATCCTCCTGCGGCAGGATGGATTTCTGTTCATGACGGTCGATGATGTGGAAGTACATCATCTTCGTCAAGCCGCGGACGAAATTTTCGGAGAAGAAAACTTCGTGGCCAATGTAGTCTGGGAGAAGAAGTACACCAGATCCAACGATGCGCAGTTTTTTTCGGACAACCACGATCATGTCCTGGTCTTCGCAAAAAATCGTTCGGATTCCGAACTGTCGCTTCAACGCAGGACCACCGGCCAGGAAGCGGCATATGGCAATCCCGACAACCACCCGAAGGGAGACTGGAAAGCTACCCCACTGCATGCAAAGAGTGGCGGCAATACGTCGCCGTACACGTTCAGGAACAGGATCACGTGGACGCCTCCACCGGGTACGTACAGGCGTTTCTCGGATCAGACGATGGCCAGGATGGACGAAAACAACGAGATCTGGTTCGGATCCGACGGTCAGGCAACACCTTCGAGGAAGACGTTTCTTTCCGAGGCCAAATCCGGGGTCAGCCCGGTGACCATTTGGCCTTACAAGGAAGTGGGTCATAACCATGAAGCCAACAACGAGGTGAAAAACCTGCTTGGCCAAGGCGTCTTCAGCAACCCGAAGCCGACGCGGTTGATCCAGAGGATCATCGAGCTGGCGGCAAACGGCCCGGACGAGCCTTGCATCGTGCTGGACTTCTTTGCCGGATCCGGCACGACCGGACATGCCGTAATGAAGCAGAACGCCATGGACGACGGATGCCGCCGCTACATACTCGTTCAGTTTCCGGAAGCAGTCGATTCCGAAAACAGGGAACAGAAAACGACCGCGGCGTACCTGACCGGGCTTGGTAAGCCACTCCATATCGCAGAGATTACCAAGGAAAGGCTTCGCAGAGCGTCCTCGCAAGTCGGCCAATCCGCCAGTACGCTGGACACGGGCTTCCGCGTGTTCAAGCTGGACAGTTCCAACGTCAAGGCATGGAAGCCGGATCGAGCCGACATGGCCCAATCCCTTCTCGACCATCTGGACCATATCAAGCCGGAGCGCAGCGAGGACGATCTCTTCTACGAGTTGCTGCTCAAACTCGGCTACGACCTCTGCGCCCCGGTCGAGCAACGGGAGATCGCCGGCAAGCGCGTGAACGCCGTCGCCGGCGGCGCATTGGTGACCTGCCTCGCGGACTCGATCGAAGGCCCCGAAGTCGATGAGTTGGCCTTGGGCATCGTCTCGTGGCGGGATGAGATGAACGAGGCGGAAGACATCTCCGTGGTCTTCCGGGACAGCGCCTTCGAGGACGACGTCGCCAAGGCGAACATGACGGAGGTTTTGAAGCAATACGGCTTCAAGGACGTGCGGAGCCTGTGATGAAATTGCAATTCGAACCGGACCTGGACTATCAACAGGACGCCATCGCCGCCGTCCGCGATTTGTTCCAGGGCCAGGAGACGTGCCGGACGGAGTTCACGGTATCCCACGGCCTTGACGGTCAGCTACCGGGATTCGAGGAAGGCGAGCTCGGCGTCGGGAACCTGCTTCAGCTACCGGACGAGGCGCTGTTGGCCAACCTTCGGCAAGTGCAATTGCGCAACGGCCTGTTTCCGGCGGAGTCGCTTCGATCCCGTGACTTCACGGTGGAGATGGAGACCGGCACGGGCAAGACCTACGTGTATCTGCGGACGATTTTCGAGCTCCACCATCGCTACGGGTTCACGAAGTTCGTCATCGTAGTGCCGTCGGTGGCCATCAAGGAGGGCGTCAACAAGTCCCTGGACATCATGGGACCGCACCTTCGCGCCCTGTATTCGGGCACGCCGTTCGAACACTTCGTATATGACTCCACGAAGCTGGGGCAGGTTCGGAACTTCGCCGCCAGTCCGCAAGTCCAGGTCATGGTGGTGACGGTCGGCGCCATCAACAAGCGCGACGTCAACAACATCTACCAGCCCAACGAGAAGACCGGCGGCGAGAAGCCCATCGACTTGGTGCGGGCCACCAACCCGGTGCTGATCGTGGACGAGCCGCAGAGCGTGGACGGCGGCTTGAAGGGACAGGGACGGCAGGCGCTGGCGATGATGAACCCTCTTTGCACCCTGCGCTACTCGGCCACCCACGCGGACGAGCACCACATGGTCTATCGGCTCAACGCGGTGGACGCCTACGAGCGCAAGCTGGTGAAGCAGATCGAGGTGGCCGCGGGAGTGGTCGCGGACGATCACAACCGGCCCTACGTCCGCCTGGTGGCCACGCGCCGGCAGCGGGGGATCATCTGGGCCGAAGTCGAGGTGGACGTGGCGACGCCGGGCGGCGGTGTGCGGCGGCGCACTCTGAAGGTGACCGACGGCGACGAATTGGAACGGAAGACGCGCCGCGCAGTGTATCGCGGTCACCGCATCGGCGAGATCCGCGTCGAACGAGGCAACGAGTACCTGGAACTGCGGCTGCCGGGAGATGAGCATTGGCTGCGGCCCGGGGACATCCACGGCGGCGTGGACCCGCTCGCCGTTCACCGGGAGATGATGCGCAAGACGATCCGCGAGCATCTGGACAAGGAGACGCGGCTCCGGGCGCAGCGCATCAAGGTGCTTACGCTCTTCTTCATCGACAAGGTGGCGCATTACCGGCGCTACGACGACGAGGGCAACCCCGTCAAGGGCGAGTACGCGCGCATCTTCGAGGACGAGTACCGGCGGGCCGCGAATCGGCCGGAGTACCGGGCGCTGTTCGAGGGCGTGGACGTGCAGGAGGCCGCGGAAAGCGCCCACGAAGGCTACTTTTCCATCGACCGTCGAGGCGGCTGGACCGATACCGAGGAGAACAACCAGACCAACCGCGACAACGCCGAACGCGCGTACCGTCTCATCATGCGGGACAAGGAGAGGCTGCTCGGATTCGAGGAGCCGTTGCAGTTCATTTTCTCGCATTCGGCGTTGCGCGAAGGCTGGGACAATCCCAACGTGTTCCAGATCTGCGCCTTGCGGGACATTTCGACGGAACGGGAGCGCCGGCAGACCATCGGCCGGGGCTTGCGCCTTTGCGTCAACCAGGAGGGGCAACGGCAGCGTGGGTTCGAGGTAAACACCTTGACCGTCATCGCCCGCGAGAGCTACGAGGAGTTCGCCGAGAACCTGCAACGGGAAATCGAGGAAGAAACGGGTGTCCGGTTCGGCTTGGTGGAACGGCATTCGTTCGCCTCCGTCGTCGTCGAGGACGAGGACGGCCAAGCCGGACCTCTGGGCGTCGAGCAGTCGCAGCGGCTCTGGGATCATCTGGTCTCGCAAGGCTACCTGGACGGCAAGGGGCAAGCCCTGGATGCGTTGCAGGAAGCGCTGGACGGCGACGGTGTGGTCTTGCCGGACGAATTCGAGCCGTTGCGCGAAGCCGTGACGCAGACGTTGCGCAGGTTCACCACCCGCATCAGGATAAGGAAGGCGGATGAACGCCGCCGCGTGAAGCCCCGCGAGGCGGTGTTGGACGGCGCCGAGTTCCAGGCCCTTTGGGACCGCATCAAGCACAGGACGACCTTTCGAATACGCTTCGACAACGAAGCGATGCTCGAATCCTGCTCGCAGGCGCTTGCCGACGCGCCGCCGATACCGCGGCCTCGCCTGATATGGCAGCAAGGCGGCCTGAGCCTGGGGCGCAGGGGAGTGGAAGGAGAGGTACGCGAATCCGCCTCCGCGTATCTTGCCGACGCCGGCATGGATCTGCCGGATCTGTTGACGGACCTGCAGGACCGGACGGGACTGACCCGGCGCAGCATTTACCGCGTCCTGATCGACAGCGGACGCCTGGACGACTTCGCCGTCAATCCCACCAAGTTCATCGAGGTGGCCGCGGAAACGATCAACCGCCGCAAGCGCTTGGCCCTGGTGGAGGGCATCAAGTACCAGCGGCTCGGCGACGAACACTACTTCGCCTAGGAACTGTTCCGGAACGAAGAGTTGATCGGCTACCTCAAGAACACGATGGCGGCCAGGAAGTCGGTTTACGACCACGTGGTGTACGACTCGGACAACGAGGCCGCCTTCGCGGCGTCGCTGGAGCAATTCACCGCGGTCAAGGTCTATGCGAAACTGCCCCGCTGGTTCCAGGTCCCGACACCCCTCGGCCCCTACAACCCCGACTGGGCCGTACTCATGGAGGACGACAAGGGCGAACGGTTGTACCTGGTCGTCGAGACCAAGGGCAGCGCCTTCCTGGACGACCTGCGGAACGCCGAACGGGCCAAGGTGGAATGCGGCAAGGCGCACTTCGAGGCGCTGCAAGTCGGCGAGTCACCGGCGCACTACCGTGTCCTGCATGCCGCGGACGAGATCCTCGCGTAGAGAAGCCGGGGAAGGAGGAGAAGAATCACTCGTCGATCCGTGGTCTTGGTGGAGTATCGGTGCAGTACACCGAGAGCCCCTGATGGCTTGGCAGCCGGCATTCCTTTTTTGATGGCATTCCGTCGGGCCTGCAAGGAGGACATCCATTGGCGCAAGACTCTCGATGCTCTCAATGGTAAACGTGGAGGTGCAGTATGGAGCGGAAACGACTACGACTTGCCCTGGAGCTGCTACGCCCTGAGGAGTGGAAACTCTTCGAAGAATTCGCTTCGTCGTTCTTGGCAACTCAGTATCCTGATCTACGAACCGTCGCTTCCCTTTCTGGCGACAGAGGTCGTGATGCGGAACTTTTTTCGTATGACGGACCGATTGAAACCTATTTTCAATATTCTGTCGCCAAAAATTGGGCAAATAAAATACGTGAAACAGCAAAAAGAATAGTGACCTCCTTTCCGGATGCCAAGGTTATGATCTATGTAACAAATCAATCAATTCTATCTGCTGCTGACTCACTGAAGCGTGAGTTGCGGGAGAAAAACAAATTACTGCTCGATATACATGATATTACCTGGTTTCTTGATCGTCTTGACGGAGACGAACATCGAGTAATAGTATCTGAAAATCTTGCCCGCAAGGTTCTTGATCCATATCTGGGAAGTAACGAACCGCTGGAACATTCCGCTCCAACCTTGTCGACCCCGGAATATCAAGCTGCTCTTACTTTTCTCCAACTACAATGGGAGGACGACACGCGAGAAAAAGGCCTCACACGACTTTCCTTCCAGGCATTAGTCAGAGCAGTATTGCGAAGGACCCATAGTGATTCTCGAATGTCGAGGAGAGAGATCTGGGATCATATAACAAAGTTGTTTCCAGACCATGATTCAGCACGAATCCAGGGTTTAGTCGATTCTGCCTTAAGCAAGTTGACAAAGAAGTATATCCGTCACTGGGTTAAAGGGGATGAGTTTTGTCTTACGCATGCTGAATCGGAACGTGTACGCGAACGGCTGGCCGAAATTGAGGTTTCCAATATAGCGCTAGATTCTGAAATAAGATCGACACTACAGGGTTATTTCAATCGAGATTCTGAGGACCTCAATTTGCTGGGAGGGTTATGTCGTAACGTAATAGATCACTATCTATTTGAGCGTGGAGAAGCATTTGCGACCGCCATCGCTCAGGGCAGAACAGATAGGATCGGTATCGAGGAATTACAGAAAACAGTCAAGCATATAGTCGAGTCCAGGTTAACGACCCATGACCTGGAACATAGAGAGCAAACCCTCAATACAATATATGCATCCATTTTAGAATTGTTTACCGAACCATCCATGAGCATTCAGAACCATCTTCGATCCCGGGCGGATGCTTATACGCTTTTTGCCTTTCTTGGACGAACGCCGGACGTGCAAGCGGCAGTATCAAAAATGTTTTCCCACGGGACAATTTGGCTAGATACATCAATCATCCTTCCTTTGTTGGCGGAAACTCTCATATCCAATGAACGACTGCGTCGTTTTACGCAAATGTTGAAAGTAGCAGCAGCGGTCGGATTAGAGCTAAGAGTTACTTCGGGAGTCGTCGAGGAAATCGAGCGTCATATCAATCGTTCCTTGGCTTATGTCCGTGGCTCTTATTTGCAATGGAGCGGCCGTCTGCCATTCCTGGTCAATGCATATACCCGATCGGGACAGGCACTTACATCGTTTGCCTCTTGGGTAGAAAATTTTGAAGGACAGGAACGGCCGGAGGACGATCTCATTGAGTATCTTGAAGTGTTTTTCCATATAAAACACGAAGACCTCGACAAGGACGAAATGAGAGCAGATCTTCATATTAGAGCAGCCGTACGGGAAGCATGGTACGCAGTACATGCAAGACGCAGAGATACCTCTATTAGAGCCATCGATGACAATGTGCTTGATCGTTTGGTGAGACATGATGTCGAGAACTATCTCGGAGTGGTTGAACAACGCCGCCAAGATGCCGTCTCGCCGCTCGGATATTCAGCCTGGTGGCTAACCCTCGATGGTTCTGTAGATCAGGTAGAAAGAGACATCAAAGCAAACCTGGAAGGAGATTCACCTCCAACTCCTGTTATGAGCGCAGATTTTCTCGTCAATTATCTTTCGATTGGACCTATCCGTTCTAAGGTTACCAAGGAAGTTGAATCAACATTGCCAATTGCACTCGATGTGGGTTTGTTCAACGAATTGCCCTCGGATTTGTTGCTCGAAGCTGAGCGGATTCGCCAAGAGGCCGGCGATCTTCCTGAACATATTATTCGACGGCGCGTACGAGATTGTCTCGATGCTGCAAAACGCCGTCCTGGGCACATAGGAAGAGAAGGTATCCAAGCGGTTTTGGATACAATCACCTCTGACGCTGCCTCCGATTGAGCTTGGGGCGTCGGAGTCAAGGAAACATTGCCTGGTCAGGGTCCCGAGACTATTTCATGTCCAGCAGCGGATAGTCCGGCATTCGCGGTTGGAGGGTGCGGTTGCGGCTGTCCGCAACGAGGTCCAGGAACTCGAGCACGATCTGGCCCACGAGGACTTCGCTGAAGGGAGGCAGCACGATGGCGTCCAGGTTCATGCTCCGGCCCACGACGTACACGGTGAGGGGGCCGACCACCGGGCGTTCGTCTTTCCGACCGTCCGCATAGGTGACCACGGCGGTTCCCCGCGTGTCCAACCCAAGGCGTTCCACCACGTTCTGGGGCAGCGCCAGCGAGACGGCGCCCGTGTCCACGACGCCCTCCACTTCGGTGCGGCGGATGCTCGCCTCGTCGCACAGCCCCCGCTCGAAAGCGGCCCGGTCTTTTACGTTCTCCAAGCCAACATTGACGGCGTTGGTCCCCATGACGATGCCCCTTTTGCTGTTTTGTGGTGGAAGCTACTCCAAGATCCTCAATACTCCTCGGGCGACAGAGACGGTGCTGTGTGCTGCGGCCCTTCCGCTAACGCCATATGCCGTCCTACCCTGTGGTGGAGGTCGTCTTCCTGCGTGCCCAGTTCAAGTGAAAATCGAATCAGCAGTCTTCGGTAAAGATCCAGGACATCGTTTTGCCGCACCCCGGCCAACTGGCGAATGGCAAGGTCGTCGCGCCGATGCGGGCCACACCGGCGCAAGAGGAGAAGCGCTGCGTCGCCACGCTCGGAGAGGCGCCGCCTGCGACGTACCGCATCTCCCAAAGCCTCATCAAACACTGTTCGCGCTTCATCGGCCAATCTGGTTTTAAGCCTCGCGAAGTGTGCCGGTGCGGCGACGCTTATCCAGCACTCCGCATCGTGGGCCCTTGTGAAATCCATCCCGAAACCGTCGAGTTGGATCTCCGCGGTGGTGGCGGCTTGAACGAACCCTGTCCCCGCGGCGACTACTCCTTGGCCGGAATCTATTGGCTGTCTGTGCGTATCTGCCAGGAGCGTCCCAAGCTCGGAGGCCTCGGACGGATCAGCGACGGCCAAGGCATCCTGGTCATTCCGCCAATCGAGCCTTCGAGCGACGTAAAGCGTGGGGTCGCCTTCGAAAGAGAGCAGCGGGTGGCAAAGATGCAGTTGATCGCCAACGTCGGCAACGGCTGTGTCGAAACCCCGAAGTACCGGTCTGTCACCATCAATCATCCGTGATCTCCAATGCTATAGAATCCTCTACTGCTTGCACTACGGACTCGTCTTGGGCCGGAGCGCCCGCGTTCCCGGGAGAGGCTCTTGCCTGGTCAGGGTCCCGAGACTATTTCATGTCCAGCAGGGGATAGTCCGGCATTCGCGGTTGGAGGGTGCGGTTGCGGCTGTCCGCAACGAGGTCCAGGAACTCGAGCACGATCTGGCCCACGAGGACTTCGCTGAAGGGGGGCAGCACGATGGCGTCCAGGTTCATGCTCCGGCCCACGACGTACACGGTGAGGGGACCGACCACCGGGCGTTCGTCTTTCCGGCCGTCCGCATAGGTGACCACAGCCGTTCCCCGCGTGTCCAACCCAAGGCGTTCCACCACGTTCTGGGGCAGCGCGAGCGAGACGGCGCCCGTGTCCACGACGCCCTCCACTTCGGTGCGGCGGATGCTCGCCTCGTCGCACAGCCCCCGCTTGAAGGCGGCCCGGTCTTCCGCGTTCTCCAAGCCAACGTTGACGACGATGGTCCCCATGACGATGCCCTTCCGGTTCTCCCTGGCTGCACTCGAAGCCACCCGATCCACGGTTACCACAAGCGCGCGGAAGGCGCCATTACCTCCGCCATCGAAACCGACGAGGACAGGCCGCGCAGAGGGACGCGACGCTACCGGGTGGGCTCCACCGATTCGTCCCGGTGGATGCGGACGGCGAGGACGTCGGCGTCGGCGCACAGTTCCCGCCCGCAACTGAGGGTGCATCGAAGGAAGGTCTTGCGCCCTTCCACCTTGCGGACGGAGGCGCGCAGGTCCAGGGGTTTTCCCAGCGGCGTCGGGCGCCGGTAATTCACGTTCATGCTGGCGGTGACGAAGAAGACCCGCGGCGCGCTGCCGATGGGCCGCTGCTCGTCCCGGTAGGCTCGGGCGATGGCGAGGTTGAGGCTGTGGCAGTCCAGCAGGGTTGCGATGACGCCGCCGTTCACCACGTTGCGGGCGCCGCCGCAGTGGTGCGGCTGCGCCGTCCAGGTGCAGACGGCTTCCTCCCCGTCCCAACGGCTCTTGAGCCGGAGACCCTGGGGGTTGGCCGGCCCGCAGCCGTAGCACACGGTGCTGGATCCCTGGTCCTGGAAAGCCCGGTCCTCGCTCATGCGGCTTGCCTCCGATGCGGGGACCGACACGGGCTCTCCGGTCAACCGGCCCGCGCCACTCCCACCCGAAGCTGTCCCACGCCTTCGATTTCCGCGGTGAGCTCGTCACCCGCGGCCAGTTGCTTCTGGAAGGCCGGGGCGTCCGGGTTGCCGCTGGCGATGAGGTCGCCGGGGAACAGGGTGCCCACCTGGGACAGGTAGCTGACCAGCCGCGCCACCCCGTTGATCATGCCGCGGGTGCTCGCGGCCTGCCGCAGGTCGTCATTCACCCACAGCCGCATGTCCAGCGCCTGGGGGTCGGGTATCTCGTTGCGGGTGACGACCCACGGACCCACCGGCGCGAACGTGTCGAAGCCCTTGCGCACGCAACGGGTCCCCATGAGGTTCTTGCCCGAGCCGTATCCCCGGGCGGTAACGTCGAGGATGACGCTGTAGCCGAACACCGCGTCCATGGCCTCCTCCACCGACAGCCCCTGGCACTCCCGGCCGACCACCACGCACAACTCCAACTCCGGGAAGACGGTTTCGGCGTTGGAGGGGATGACGATGTTCTCGCCGGGACCGATGACCGCGGACGGGGGCTTGAGGAAGATGGACTCCAGCAGCTCGTCCGGCGCGGCTTCCTTCGCCTCCCCTCGCCCCCCGGTGCTGTCGAGGTCCTTGCCGCCGCGCCTGTAATTGCCGGCCGCGCCCCAGATCTTGGAAGGTTTGGGCACCGGAGCGGCGAGTTGGCCGGCGTCGAAGCTCACCGGAGCCCCCTCGGCAACGGCCCGCTCGACGGCCTTCGGGTCCGTTGCGTACGAGACCGCCAGATCGGCCATGGAACCGCCCGGCTTCAGCAGGTCGTCGAGGAGGACCGCCCCGTCGTCGATCAGCGCGGCAACGCTGCCGCTCTTCAAGGTCGCAAACCTCATCGGATACCTCCCGAAATCAATGGCGAATCGGGAATGACGCTTCGGGAGACTCTGAACAATCGTCCCCGTTCGTCCTGAGCGTAGCGAAGCGAAGTCGAAGGACGCGCTTTCGGACAGACCCCTAATAGGCGTCCTTGAGTTCCCGGATCTTGGCGAAGACGGAGACCGGGTCGGTGTTCATGCCCGGAAAGCGCTCTGACAGTCCGGCCCGGATCTCGCCGCTCTCCCAGCGGAGGAACGGGTTGGTGTCGAGCTCGTCGGCAAGCATCGAAGGTACCGTGAAGCGGTCCCTGGCCCTGAGCTCCCGGACCTGCTCCAGCCGGCTGCGGACCTTCTCGTTGTTGGGCTCCACGGTCAGGGCGAACTGGAGGTTCTTCTCCGTATATTCGTGGCCACAATAGACCAGGGTGTCGCCGGACAGGCCGCGGAGCTTGCCGAGGGAGGCGGTCATCTGCTCCGGGGTTCCCTCGAAGACCCGGCCGCATCCGCCCGCGAACAGCGCGTCGCCGCTGAAGAGCCTGCCGGAAAAGAGGAAGGCGATGTGCCCGCGGGTATGGCCGGGGATGAACAACACGGAGCCGCGTTCCTCGCCTACCCGGACCTGGTCCCCTTCCCCGAGCGGGCGCGTGATGCCCGGGATGCGGTCTTCGTCCACCTTGGCGCCGAACACCTCCAGGCCCGGGGCCTGCCGGAGCAGGTATTCGTTCCCGCCCGTGTGGTCCCGATGGTGGTGGGTGTTGAGGATGGCGGTGAGATCGACCCCTTCCTCCTGCACGCGGCGCCAGACCGGCTCTCCCTCGGAAGGATCGACGATGCCCGCCCGCTTGGTCTTCTCGCAGACCAGGAGGTAGCCGTAGTTGTCCTTGAGCAACGGAATCGGAACGATCTTCATGACGCCCCTTATAGCAGACCGGGCACTCCCAGGCCACAGGCCAGCGGGTCCCAAATCCACCGCCAAATCAGGGAGTGCCTCGTGGAAGCCCGCGCGGGAAGGGCCGGGATGGAGTGGGAAAAGAGAGAACCGTCACCAACCGGTGCAAGTATCATGCGGCAAGGGCCGCCCCGCCGCGGTGCGCCGGATCGTCTCTGCGAAGTTCGGAAACTCTGAACAATTGCCCCGTTCGTCCTGAGCGTAGCGTAGCGAAGTCGAAGGACGCGCTTTTCCATAAGGAGGGCGCGCCCTAAGCAGGAATTGATCAGAGGTTCCGTTCATCGGTTCCTCCCCGTCGGTGGGAGCCGTGGCGACGGCCTACTGCTGAGGTTGGGGGCTTGGCGCGGCCTGCGGTTGAGGACCAGGCACGGTCTTCGTGAACCCCTCGAACAGCCCTTCGAGCCGCGCCATCCGTTCCCGCAGGTCACCGATGTCCTGTTGCACCTTGCGGATTTCCTGGTGCATTTCCTGCCGCATGTCGCCGATTTCCCGTCGCATGGCCCGTTGGCTGGAAAGGATGACCGCGGCCAGGGCGATGGCGGCGCCGATGACGGCCATGAGTTCGGGAGACATGGCTACATGTTACTCCGACCCCGCGGCCTGTCAAGAAACGCGGATCGGGGATCGAGACGCCGGGAAAGCGCGTCCTTCGACTTCGCTTCGCTACGCTCAGGACGAACGGGGTATGTTCAGAAGTGCTGGCCCTGATCGCCGGGTGACCCCCGGGGCGCGGGTCAGCGCCGCAACCGTTTGCGCTTGTTGGCTAGGTAGTCCACCACGATGTAGTTCCCGATCTCGTCGGGAGAGGTGTAGAAGACGCGGCCCGTGTTCATCCGGGTGAGCCGATCGACGAAGCCCGTGCGGTAGAAGTCCATCCCCAGCATGAAGGTGTTGATGCGGATGCCGCTCCGGGTGCAGCGTTGCACCTCCTTGAGGGTCTCCCGGACGATGCGTTCGTGGAGCAGCGTCGAGCCCCAACCGCTGTGGAGACGCCCTCCCCGATCGACGTTGCAGGCGGTGGGTTCCCCATCGGTGATGAGGATGATCTGACGGTTCGTGGATCGATTGTTCCCAAGCAGTTGCCGTGAGAACCTCAAGGCTTCCTTGATGTCGGTGCCGTGCTCCATGAAGTAGGTGATGGCCACGATGGAGGGCAGGTCCTCGGTGCGGATGACCTTGGCGTTGGAACGGAAGGCCACCAGGTGGAGCACGTCCTGGGGGAACCTGGTCTCGATGAGTCGGTTCAGGGCCAGGGCCACCTTCTTGCCGGCCTGCAGGGCTTCGTTCATCAGCATGGAGTAGCTCACGTCGATGAGCAGCACGGTCTCGGTGTCGGTGGAGAACTCGTGCCGATAGACCTGGAAGTCGCCGGGCTCGACCCGCACCGGAACCCCGCCCCTCCCCTCTTCCAGGGACTGCATGAGGGTCTTGCGGATGTCGATGTGGAGGGGGTTGCCGTACTCGTAGCGCCGGGTGTCCTCCAGGCGCATGCCCTGGTTGCCGGTCTTCGTGCTGGTATGCTGGCCCCAGCGGTTCTTGTTCATGAGCTGGAAGATCTCCTTCAGGGCCTTGTCGCCGAGCTGGCGCATGCCCTTGGGGCTGATCCTCACGCCGCTTCCGGTGCGCACCAGGTAGCCCGAGTCCACCATCATCTGCTCGACTCCCTGGAGGTACTTGAGCTGCTCGTAGGCTTCCTCGCCGAGCAACTCGCGCATGGCCTCCAGGTCGAGTTCGGAGACGTCGCCGAGCCCCCGCCGCCCCCAACGCAGGAACTGTTCGAGGCCCCGTAGCTGCCCCAGGACCTGTCCCGCCTCCCCCATGCCCATGCGTTGGCTTCCCTGGAAGGGATACTGGTCGAGGAGTTGCTCCAGTTGCTCCATCCGGGACATGGCGTCGCTCAGGCGCTGGAGGTCCTCCCGGCTCAGCGAATCGAGGCTATCCAGAAGGTTGTCCAGGTCCTCCACCGCGGCGTCCAGCATGTCCGGGAGGTTCTGCAGGAAGTCGTCGTCGTCCAGCAGCCGGTTCAGTCCCTCCAGCAACCGGGAGAGGTCCGGGGCGTCCGGTCCGGTGAGGTTCCCGGGCCGGTCCATGGAGCGTTGATCGACCTGTTCGCCCAGACGCTCCCTGAGCTTCCGGTAGCGTTCCTGGGCTTGGCGCATCCTCTCGGCCAGCTCGTCCATGTCCTGGGCGTACCGGCCGGACAGACGCTCCATGAAGTTGCGCATCTTCTCGTGGTACGCCTCCAGCTTCTCGGCCAGCTCGTTCAATTTCCTGCCGAGGGCTTCGCTCTCCTCGGGGGACAGTTTGAATGAATCGGGCGAGTACTTGTTCAGGATCTCCTGCTTCTTCTCCTCCGCCTGCCGCAGCAGGTCCCGCAACCCCTGCACCGAACGACGCCCGTCTTCGGACTCGAAGCCCCGCCGCATGAGGCCCTGGAGCGCACGGCGCACCCCCTCTTCCTCGAGGAACGAGTCCGACAACTGCCGCAGCAGGTCGTTCGCGGTAGGGAACCGGACCACCTGGGACCCGTCCCATTGCGTGTAGCGGTGGACCCTCATGGGGAGCCACTATATCCCAGGGGTTTCCGGCACTGCAATACCGAAGGAACCGGCTTCCGCGGACCTCGGTTCCCGGTCAGGGGCTGGAACGGCGCCGTCCGGTCGGCTATAGAACGGGTATCCACATGCGCGTTCGGGAGGGAACATGAAGGTCCAAGTCGATGCCGCCAAGTGCGACGGCCACGAGAAGTGCGTGCTGGCCGCGCCCGCGGTCTTCAGGATGAACGAGCGGTTCATCGCGGAAGTCGCGGACCCCAACGGCGACGCCCAGGAGAAGGTCGTGCTGGCTGCCCGGATCTGTCCCACCAAAGCCATTACGGTGGAGGACGACGCGGGGAAGAAGCTGTTCCCCGACCCGTAGCGCGCCCGGGCGCTCCCGGAGGCTCTCGAGGAACCTATGATCCATTTGGGAAAGCGCGTCCTTCGACTTCGCTACGCTACGCTCGGGACGAACGGGGTTCTTCGCCACGCTCGGGACGAACGGGACAATTGTTCAGGGTTTCCTCGAGCCGATGGATGGCCGGGACGCTTGAGCAGGGGGTCCCCGGTCTGGTAAGAACAACATGGGCGCCCGTAGTGAAAAGGACATCACGAGGGTCTCCGGAACCCTAAGTCCAGGTTCGATTCCTGGCGGGCGCGCCAACCTCCGTCCTCCCCGATTCCATCCACCCCAAGGAGCGTACACCATGCGCAAGAGAGGAAAGACCCTGGCCGCGTTCGCCGCGGCCCTCGTGTGGGCGGCGGTCGCCGCAGAGGCCGGCGCGGCCCGGTTGCAGCAGTTGCCGGCAAGCACCGTCTATGGCGACTACGCCGTAGGCGTGGCCACCGGCTTCGCGGTGGACGTCCGCCAACGCTTCGACCCCTGGAACAGCGCTTACGCCAGCCCCGGATACCGCGACCTGCTGCGCCGGGTGGAGGCCGCGGGACAGACCCGCACGGTGGTGTTCCACCTGTGGTATCCGGCGACGCCGGACAGCGCCCGGGGGCGGCTCGCGGGGCCGCGCTCCACGTTCCCGGCCAACAGCGGGCGGCGTGCGGACTACCTGGACTTCTTCTTTTTCCGGGAGGGCGGTCCCCTGACGCGGCGACAGATCGGCGCGTCAGCCCAGGCGTTGGGGCCGCAGTTCATCCACCTGAGCGCCGGCGGCAGCTTGGCGGAAGCGGACGAAGCCGCCCAGCGAGCGGCCCTGGACGACATCCGCCGGCAGATCCTCGAGCTGCCGCGGGGCGGGTGGCGGGACGCCCGGCCCGCGGAGGGAAGGTTTCCGCTGATCCTCCTGGCCCACGGGCTCGGCGACAACTACAGCATGTGGAGCACTCTGGGCGAGTTCCTGGCCTCCCACGGCTACGTGGTGGCGGCCCCCACGTTCGTGTCCGACAGCGTCATGCCGCTGGTGTTCCACGACCCGGACTCCCCCTTCGCCAAACGGGCGTCGGCCCAGGAGTTGCGGCAGGCCTACGAGACGATCCTCGGCGAGTTCAAGGTCGTCCCCTACTTCTACCGCCTGCTGTTCGGGCAGGAGGGTCGGGGCGTCGCGCCGCCGGAGGGCTTCGACCCGGCCTCGGCGAAGCTCCTGCCCGGAGGCGTGGAGCGCGCCACCACCATGATGCGGAACCTGTTCCGCCAGCGGGTGTCCGACGTGGGGCTGTTGCTGCACACGGTGCGCCTGCTGGGCGCGGACGAGCAGACCTGTCGGACGTCCCTGGCTTCCATGGGCGCCGCCAGCGCCGCGCGGGACCTGTGCGGCCTGCTGGAAGGGCGCATCGACGGTGAACGGGTGGGCATCGCCGGCCACTCCCTGGGCGCCATGACCGCCCAGCTCGCGGCCAACCACCTGCCCGGGGTGCAGGCGGCCATCAGCATCAACAACTCCTCGCCCTTCGCCTGGGAGCCGGAGGAGATGTTCGGCGCGGGCGAGGCCCGGGACGGCCTGCCGGTGGGCAGCCGCAAGCCCGTGCTCATCATGGTCGGCGACGAGGACGACTTCGTCCAGGGGATCTTCATCGGCCTCTTGCAGTCCACGGTGGCCGCGGCCGGCGGCGACCCCGCCCAAGCCTTCCCCCTCGCCCCCGAGCGCGCCGCGCCGGACCGCATGGAGAACCCGCAGCCGGTGGCCCTGAGCGGTTATCGGCGCGCGGTCTCCGACCGGATGCTGGTGATCGTCCGCGACACCGACCACGGCACGCTGTTCGAGGACTTCGTGCGGTTCTTCCCCTGGCCGAAGTTCCAGCGCGGCGAACTGCCCTTCGGCCAGAGCCCGGAACGCACCCGCAAGCCCACCGGCAAGCGCGCCTTCGGCCCGCCGGGAGCGCCCGGGGAGCGCTACACCCAGTTGGGTTGGGCGGTGGTGGGGGACGCCGGCGAGGTCTATCTGCCCCACCTCATCCGCGACTGGTACGTGCGGGCGTGGTTCGACTGGCGCCTGAAAGGTGACCGGGACGCCCGCGAGCGGCTCGGGAACCCCGCTCCCTTCGGCGCCCTGACCTCCGAGCGGCGGGACCTGCGGTAACCGCGCCCCGGTTACTGCGGCAGCTTGTCGTCGATGCCGCGCACGTACCAGTTCATGCCCAGCAGGGCGCCGTCGTCCAGGCGCTCGCCCGCGGCCACGGCCAGGGAGCCGTCCTGCCTGTGGATGGGGCCGGTGAAGGGATGCAGCTCGCCGGAGCGGATCTTCTCCTCCGCGGCCTTGGCCATGGCGGCGACTTCCGCGGGCATGTTGGTGTACGGGGCCATGTGGATCATGCCGGTGGACATGCCTCCCCAGGTGTCCGTGGACTTCCACGACCCGTCGAGCACGGCTCGGGCGCGCCGGACGTAGTAGGGTTTCCAGTTGTTGATGATGGCGGTGAGCTGGGTCCTGGGCCCGAACTTCAGCATGTCCGACGCCTGACCGAAGGCGAAAGCGCCCCTCTCGCCCGCGATCTGCAGCGGCGCGGTGGAGTCCGTGTGCTGCGAGATGACGTCCGCCCCCTGCCCCATGAGCACCTTGGTGGCGTCGGCTTCCTTGCCGGGGTCGAACCAGGAACTCACCCACACGACCTTGACCTTGAAGTCGGGGTTGACCGACTGGGCGCCGAGCATGAAGGAATTGATGCCCCGCACCACCTCCGGCACCGGAAACGATGCGATGTAGCCCGCCACCCCGCTCCTGGACATCTTCGCGGCGATCTGGCCGATGACGTAGCGCCCCTCGTAGAAACGCGCGGAGTAGGTGGCCACGTTGCCGGAGCGTTTGTAGCCGGTGGCGTGCTCGAAACGGACCTTGGGAAAGCGCTTGGCGACCTTGATGGTGGGGTCCATGTACCCGAACGAGGTGGTGAACACGAGGCCGGCGCCCTGCCGGGCCAGGCGCGTGATGGCGCGCTCGCTGTCCGCGCCTTCGGCGACGTTCTCCACGTAAACGGTCTCGACGCGGTCTCCCAACTCCTTCTCCAGGGCCAGCCGGCCCCGGTCGTGCTGGTAGGTCCAGCCGTGGTCGCCGACGGGTCCCACGTAGATGAAGCCGACGTTCAGGGTCTCCGCGCCGACGGCGGCAGCGGCGAGGGACAGGGCGAGGGCGGCGGCCGATACCATCAACTTTCGCATGTTTCTTCCTCCTCCGGGTGTGGGTGACGCGTGCCGCGGGTTCAGCGGTCCGGCACGAACGTTTGACCGATGCAAGCAGGTGTATTCACTATCATCAAGACGCGGTTGCCGGAAATGGCCAGCAACGCGGCAATGGTGACCAGGTACGGCAGGGCCGCCAGGAGCTGGGGCGGGACGCCGACGCCGACCCCCTGTGCGTAGAGGCCCATGATCCAGACGGCCCCGAACAGGTAGGCCCCGGCCATGACGCGGCCCGGCCTCCAGGTGGCGAACACCACCAGGGCCAGTGCGATCCAGCCGCGTCCCGCGGTCATGTTCTCGATCCACTGGGGCGTGTAGGCGAGGGACAGGTACCCGCCCGCGAGCCCCGCACAGGCGCCGCCGAAGGCGATGCAGCCGTAACGCACCGCGCGCACGTCGTAGCCCAGGGCGTCGGCCGAGTGATGGTCGTTGCCGATGGCCCGGATCACCAGGCCCATGCGAGTGCGCGCGAGGGTCCAGGCCGCGGCCGCGGTGAGTGCGACGGAGGAATAGACGAGCAGGTCCTGGCGGAACAGCACCGTGCCCACGAGCGGCAGGTCTCCCAGGACCGGCACGTGGACCGGCGCCAGCTTCACGCCCGGCAGCCCGGTGAACGGCTCGCCCACGAGCCCCGACAGACCGATCCCGAACAGGGTGAGGGCCAGGCCGGTGGCCATCTGGTTGGCGGCGAGGGTCTGGGTCAGGAAGGCGAAGGGAAGCGCCATGGCGACGCCCGCGCAGGCGGCCGCGGCCGCGCCAGCCGCGGCGGAGCCAGTGGCGTACCCGGCCGCGAAGCCGGTGACCGCGCCCATGATCATCATGCCTTCGACCCCGAGGTTGAGCACGCCGGAACGCTCCACCACCAGCTCCCCCACCGCGGCCAGCAGCAACGGCGTCGCCGCGGTGACGGTGGTCAGCAATACCGCCTCCAGGCCGCTCATTCCGCGCTCCCCTCGGCGTCCCCGGTCCGGGGAGCGGTTCGCCGGCGCGGTGCGTGCGTCGGTTGCCGTCGGGACCGCTCCAGCCGCACGCGGCAGAGGATCAGGGTGTCGCAGGCCAGGATGAACAGGAGCAGCATGCCCAGGAACACCTGCACCGTCTTCTCGGAGATGGAGAGCTCCACCTGTGCGGCCTCGCCGCCCAGGTAGCAGACCCCCAGGACCAACCCTCCCAACAGCGCTCCCAGGGGGTTCAGCCGTCCGAGGAAGGCCACGATGATGGCGGTAAAGCCGTACCCCGGCGAGATCGACGGCTGGAGTTGTCCGATGGGGCCCGCCACCTCGCAGATGCCGGCGAGACCGGCAAGGGCGCCGGAGAGGCCGAAGCAGAACCACGTGGCGCCCCGGGGCGAGAAGCCCCCGAAGCTGCCGGCCCGGGGCGCCTCTCCCCTCACCCGGATCGCGAAACCCTTGAGGGTGCGCGCCATGAACACCGCCAGCACCGCCGCGGCCAGCACCGCGAACGCCGCGCCCAGGTGCACGCGCCCGTCGCCGAACGTGGCCAGGAGGTGCCAGTCGTGGAAGCTCGCGGACTTGGGGAAGTTGAACCCCTGGGGGTCTCGCCAGGGACCGCGCACGAGCCAGTCCAGGAGGTATCCGGCCACGTACACCAGCATCAGGCTGGTGAGGATCTCGTTGACCCCGAAACGGTTCTTCAGCAGGGCGGGGGCCGCGGCCCAGGCCATGCCCCCCAGCACCCCCAGCAGCAGCATCAGGGGCAGCGCCAGCGCCGAATCCCATGCGGGGGCCAGTATGGGGATGGACGCCCCCGCCAGGGCGCCGGCGATGAACTGGCCCTCGGCGCCGATGTTCCACAGGTCCGCGCGGAAGCAGACAGCGAGGCCGGCGCCGATGAGCGCCAGCGGCGCGGCCTTCACGATGACCTCCTCCACCGACCACAGGGTGGTCAACGGTCCGACGAAATAGACGTAGAGGGCGTGGGCGGGGTCGAAGCCGCGGGCGGCGAAGAGCACGCTGCCGAAGGAGACGGTGAGGGCGACGGCGAAGAGCGGAGAGGCCGCCTGCATGGCCCGGCTGCGCTCCGGGCGCTTCTCCAGCACCAGCCTCACGTGCGCGCGTCCCCGTCCGGAGCCGGGCCGGCTCCACGGGCGCCGGCCATGAGCATGCCGATGCGCTCCCGGTCGACGGCGTCGGGCCGGTAGGCGTCGGACAACGTCCCGCGGGAGATGACTGCGATGCGGTCCGCGATCTCGAAGATCTCGTCCAGGTCCTGGCTGATGACCAGCACCGCGGCCCCGGCCCGGGCCCGGTCCACGAGGGCTTGGCGAATGAGCGCCGCGGCTCCTGCGTCCACGCCCCAGGTGGGCTGGTTGATGACCAGCACGCGGGGCTCCCGGTCGAGCTCCCGGCCCACCACGAACTTCTGGAGGTTGCCGCCGGAGAGGGTCCGGGCCTGGGGGTCGCGGCGGCTGGCGCGCACGTCGAAGCGCCGGGTGACGCGGGCGGTGGCGGCCCGGGCGCGGCCTCGGGCGATGAACCCGGTACGGGTCAGGGCCTCGCCGGTGGCGTGGCGGGTGAGGAGCAGGTTCTCCCACAGCCGGAAGCCGGGGACCGCGCTGTGCCCGAACCGCTCCTCCGGCACGAAGGCGGCGCCGAGACGCCGCCGCTCGGTGATGTCCCGGTGGCCGCAAGCCTGGCCGGCGATGGCGACGGCCTCCGGCGTGGGCGCCAGCCGTTCGCCCGACAGGACCTCGAACAACTCGTTCTGGCCGTTGCCGGCCACCCCCGCCACCGCGGTCACCTGGCCGCTCCGGACCCGGAGGGAGACGCGGCGCAAGGACACGCCGAAGGGTCCCCGGGCCGGAAGGGACAGGTCGGTCACGGTGAGGCCCGGCGGGCCGGACGGCACGCCCGCTTCGGCGCTCACCGAGTGCACGTCAGCGCCCATCATGAGGCGGGCGAGGGACGCCGCGGTCTCGGTCCGGGGGTCCACGTTGGCCGCCACCCTGCCCTGGCGCAGTATGGTGGCGCGGTGGCAGAGCTCCCTCGCCTCTTCGAGTCGATGCGAGATGTAGAGGACGGCGCAGCCGTCGTCGGCCAGCCGCCGCAGCGTCACGAAGAGTTGGCGCGCCTCCTGGGGGGTGAGCACCGCGGTGGGTTCGTCCATGATGAGGAGCCGCGGCTCCTGGAGCAGGCAGCGCACCACCTCGATGCGCTGGCGCACCCCTACCGGCAGGTCCGCCACCAGCGCCGCGGGGTCCAGCGGCAGCCCGTACTCCGCGGACACTTCCGAGACCCGTTCGGCCAGCGCGCCCAGGTCGAACGGACCGGGCGCCGCCAGGGCCACGTTCTCCACCACGGTGAGGGAGTCGAACAGCGAGAAGTGCTGGAACACCATGCCGATGCCGAGGCGCCGGGCGGCCCCCGGGTCCGGCACCGTGACGGTCTCGCCGCGCCAGCGAAGCCGTCCCCCGGTGGGCTGCAACGAGCCGTACACGACCTTGACCAGGGTCGATTTGCCGGCCCCGTTCTCGCCCAGCAGGGCGTGGATCTCCCCGGGCCGGAGCCTCAGGGTCACCCGGTCGTTGGCCGTGAAGTCGCCGAAACGCTTGACGATGTCCAAGGCTTCGAGCAGGTAGCCGCCGCGGGTCCCGTCCACGCCGGATCCTACCGGATCCGGGTCGTCCGTCCGTCCTTCCGGGGAGCTTCCCCGGGCAGGGGAACCGCGGCGAAAGGCGCGGAGACCGTTTTCGGGAAAGCGCAACATGAGGGCCGCCGGGGACGGGAACGCACTGCATATAGTATGTACGGTCCTCCGATGCAACGGCCCGGACGGGCGGTCACAGGGACGCCGCGAACGACGCGACCCCGATCTTGTGCTCGATGATCTCTTCGCGCGTCAACCCGTGCAGCTCGTGCGGAAAGACCAGCCAGTTGCCGGTCTCGTGCACGTAGAAGTCGGGTTCGCGGGCGGTGCGGTTGTTGTCCGGCTTGTAGTAAACGGTGGCGATGCGGGCGTCCGCGGGAGCGTTGCGGCGGGCCATGCGCTTCAGGTGCGAAAGCACCGCGTCGATGCTGAGGCCGGTGTCGAACACGTCGTCCACGATCAGCAGTCCCTGGTCCGCGTTCACGTTGTCGATGATGTACTGCATGCCGTGGATGCGGATGCGGGAATCCGTCTTTCCGATCCCCTTGTAGAAGGAGGTCCGGATGGCGATGTGGTCGGTCTCGATGTCGAAGTAGTCCAGCAGTTCCTGCACCGCGATGCCCACCGGGGTGCCCCCCCGCCAGATGCCGACGATGAAGCTCGGTCGGAAGCCGCTCTCGATGATCTGCATGCCGAGACGGAAGGAGTCCTCGAGCAGCGACTGGGCGCTGATGTAGGTCTTCCGGCTCGTCGCCGGCTCCGCGTGGGACACGGGCTCGACCAGGTATTCGGCCATGGATGTCTTCCTCCCGAAGAAGTCGATCGCGGCAGGGACGGTTGCGCCAACGATGGAATCCGTCCGCGGATCATAGTCCGAATCCGGGTGGAAAATCCAGCTTGGCGGCGCGCGGGCCGCCTCGACGGTTTCGGACAGGGTGGGCGGCGCGTATCGGGACGCCCGCGGGTCCATGGACGGGCGCGCCTGCGAGCCCTCGGCGTCAGGAGGAAACTCTGAACGATCACCTCCGTTCGTCCTGAGCGTAGCGTAGCGAAGTCGAAGGACGCGCTTTTTCATGGGGAGAGGCTCCTCGAGGCAGAATGGATCAGAGGTTTCAGGACACGGTCCGAGCCAACGTGAGCGCCTGCACGTCGCGGGCGCCGGACCGGAGCAGCGCCCGGGCGCATTCGTTGACCGTGGCCCCGGAGGTGTAGACGTCGTCCACCAGCAGCAGCCGTTTCCCCTCCACGGACCTTCGGGGCGCCACCGCGAAGGCGCCGCGCACGTTGCCTTGCCGTTCCCTCATGGCAAGGTTGGTCTGGGGCGCGGTCTCCACCTTCCTGGTCAGGACGAAGGGGTCCAGGGGTATCCCCCAGGCGCGGCCGACTTCCCGGCCCAGCAACACGGACTGGTTGAAGCCGCGCCACCGGAGCCGTCGGGGATGCAGCGGCACGGGGACCACGAGGTCGAAGGACGCGGCCCGGAACCAGGGGCGGCAGGACCGGGCCAGGATCCGTCCGAGGGGCGCTCCCAGGGACGCGGCCCTGCCGTACTTGAACCGGTGGACCACCTGCCGCAACGGATGCGTCGCGTCCCCGTCACCGGGGTAACAGGCCCAACTCCGCGCCAGGGAGAAGTACGGAGGCCGGAGCAGGCAGCCGCCGCAAAGGTGCGCGCCCTGCCAGTCGTGCAGGTAGGGCCGCCCGCACCGGGGGCAGAACGGCGGCCGGACGAGCCGGAGCCGGTCGCGGCAGGGTCCGCAGAAGCAGTCCCGCGACCCGGACGGAAGGAAACTCTCGCACGCCTCGCAACAGGGCGGGAGGACCACGTCCAGCACCGCGGCCAGTATCCGTCGAGCCACGCGCCCCGCGGCGCGGACGGCCCCGCCGCCTGCCTCGTCCATGGGACAGGGAATCGGCAGGCAAAGCGGGAAGTTTAGTCGAGGTTCCCTACGGGAAGTCTTCGGAACCGCGTTTCTCCACTTCCATCGACCACTCGAACCTTGTCGCTCCGGGGAACTCCGGCCTAGGCGACGGGCTGGAGAGTCAATCGGAGTCCAAGCGCCCTTGCCACCTTGGCCACAGTGGAGAAAGAGGGATTTCCCTCGCTCGACAACGCCTTGTACAAGCCTTCACGGGTCAGACCGGTATCTCTGGCGAGTTGGCTCATGTTGCGGGCGCGGGCGATGACTCCCAAGGCGTGTACGATGAATACAGGGTCGTCCCCCGCCTCTTCCAGACAGGCTTCCAGGTAAAGCCGTATATCTTCGTCGCTCTTGAGATATTCTGCCGAGTCCCAGCGAGTCGTAGGAAGAGTCATTGGTCAACCTCCCAATCGAGCAGCCAATTCCTGCGCCTTTACGATGTCGGCTTGCTGGGAATTCTTCTCACCGCCACAGAGCAGTACGACAACGACAGAACCGCGCTGCGCAAAATATACTCTGTAGCCGGGACCATAGTGGATACGAAGTTCACGAACTCCCTTGCCGACCGACCTCGTATCGCCGAAATTGCCTGTTTGCATCCGGTCGATTCGTACCTGTACCCGGGCTTTCGCCCTCTTGTCTTCAAGGTTCTCGAACCAGGCGGTGAATATTTCCGTTTTACGAACATCTATCACCTGTCAATCATAGTTGACATATCGGGTTTCGTCAATCAACTCCCCTGCATCAACCGGACGCTACGGGGCTCCGTGAGGCGATGGCGAAGGCAACCGTCCTCACCGGGACGCCCCGGCCTGCAACACCTGCCCATAGGTCCGCCGGCGGTCGTCGAGCCAGTCGGCCATCCTGTCCCAGTTGTTCCGGTCTCGCGCATCGACCCGGAAGGTCGTTATGCAGGGGAATGACCCTGCTGCCACGAGACTGTCGTCGCCGAGCGCTCTCCGCAAGGCTTCGACATGGGGCTCCATTTTGGGGAGATAACCCTCCGGCTCCTCTCCGCGGTTTCCAGCCAGGTAAACCCCCACACTATCTTGTGCGAGGAACTGGACGACACGGAGGCCGGTTCCTTCAATGGGCGACCACACGTTGCTTCTGGCATAATCGGGCTTCAACACGGGTGCATCCGGCCGCCGCTCGGCGAAGTGGGTCCAGAAATCGCGCCGGAATTGCCCAAGTTCACTCCCGGACCCCTGCCGACTGGCGTCCCGGACTTGGCGGTCCCACTCGTTGGGGCCTTCGACCACCCGGAAGACGGGCGCGTTTGGCGAATCCCCGATACGGACGACGCTCACTCGCACCGCGAAGAACGCGAACCGGTCCGTCGTGTGCTCGTTGAACCAGCGGATGGCGGAACGCAGGGTGTCGTTGAATTCCGTGGAGACCCACACGACGATCTTCGCCTCCAAGCCGGCCAGATACGCCATTATCTGGCCCAGGTGGTGGAGGTCGCCCTCTCCCAACTGGTTCTCGATGAGCACGCACTCGCCGCTCTGCGGCGCCCGCGCCACGATGTCCGCTCGATACGGCCCGACCTGTACCTCCCTGTCCTCCAACTCCAACTCGATGCCCAACTCGTCGGACAATCGCTTGAGGTTTTCCGAGAGCCAGGGCGTAAAGTCAGCGGCCTCATGTGGCCATACCGTGCGGACGTCCACGGGCTCCAGTTCGCCCAGGTCCGGATGGTTCGTCCTGCCGATGCCGTCCTTCCCTTCATCTTGTGACATGGATGTCTTCCTCGGTCTCCGGTTGTGTCCCACGGGCCGGTCTGCGTCTGCGCCATCGCTGCCCCCTCCCTACAGGAGACCGTCGGTCCATTCAAGGAACCTCTGATCAATTCTGGATCGAGGCGCCTTTCCCTATGGAAAAGCGCGTCCTTCGACTTCGCTTCGCTACGCTCAGGACGAACGGGGGCAATTGTTCAGAGTTTCCTCAAGGGGGAACTCGGCGGCGGCGAAACCGGAGAGGCGATTGCGGGCTACAGGAAGTCTTCGAGCTTGACCTCATCCATGAACGGGTACTCCAGCCGTTCGTACTCCGCAGGGTCCACGTCCTCGGGGATGGTGGCGTCGATGCCCATCTTGGAAGTGGTGGGGAGCGAACCCCTGGCGAGCCGGGAGGCGTTGAGGGTCGGGTCCAGGTGTTTGCCTCGGGCGCCGGAGACGATGACCACGTCCTCGTCCGGCCGGACCCGGAAGGCCATGGCCCGCTCCACCGCCATGGGGTCCGTCAAGTCCACGTCGGCGTCGGTGACCAGCACCAGCTTCACCGCGTGCAGGGACATGAGCGCCAGGAGCGCGTTCTTCCCTTCGCCGGGCCTCTTGTCGATGGCGGCGTAGAGGTGCCAGTAGCACGCGCTTCCCGGGGTGGCGTACACCGCCGCGGTCCTGACGCTGGCCTCGCGCAGGGCGCGCCAGCCCGCGGCCTCCAGCGGCGGAGCCTCCAGCCAGTCGTTCTCCCACGGCATCAGGATGGTGTGGAGGATCGGGCGCTTGCGGTGGGTCACCGCCTTGACCTCGAACACCGGGTTCCAGCGGATGGAGCACTGGTGTCCGGTGAAGTCCCCGTAACGGCCTTCGTCGATGGTCCAGCCGTCGGTGGAGATCTCCCCTTCCAGGACGATCTCCGCGTGGGCCGGAACCTCCAGGTCCACGGTCCTGCATTTCACCAGGGGGACCGGCCTGCCGTACAACGCCCCGGCCACAGCGAACTCGTCGTACCCCGGCGGCGCCTTGTAGGCCGCGGCGATGAGTTCCGGCGTGCCGAGGCCGAAGGCCACGGCGATGGGCAACGGCTCGCCCCGCCGGAGCGCCGCCTCGTAGCTGAAGCGCATGTCCGACGGCGACACCAAGTCGATGCCGGTCTCCCGCGGGGTCCGGTACATGAGCCGGTAGCACCCCGCGTTGCGCGGTCCCCCGGCGTCCCTGGACACCGAGACGCCGGCCGACAGGTACGGCCCGCCGTCCTTCCTGTGCTGCAAGGGGATGGGCAGCTCCGTGAGGTCCACCTCGTCGCCCACCTTCACCACTTCCTGGCACGGACCGTCCGCCACAACCTCCGCCTCCACCGGGTCGTCCAGGGCCTCCATGAACCTGCGCCCCAGGGTCCGCTGGTCGCAGCCGAGCCCCAGCGCCACCCGTTGGCGCGAGCCCACCAACCCCCCCACCACCGGGACGTCGTAGCCCTTGACGTCCTCCATGACCAACGCGGTGTCGGCCTGGGCCAGCAGCGTGTGGAGATGGCGCGCATCCACCGGCTTGCCGATCCGCCGAAGCTGCCCCTCGGACTCCAGCAACTCCATGAGGCCGCGCATGTCGTGGTACGGCAGTGTGCGTTTCCCGGTCATGGTTTCCATCGGCTCCCTTCCTGGCGCGATTGCCGGATGCCGAAGTAGTACTCACCCAGGACGACGCTGGGCACGACAAGCCGTTGGGCGGATAGAAGCGGGGTCTCGATGGCGGCGACACCCTCAGCCCACGCCGACAGGGCGTTGGTGTCCAGGATCATGCAAGGTCTTCTGGGGACACCGTCTCGAACTCGACCTCAACGAGGTCGAGGACACGGCGGTTTTCGTGGGCGAGGTCCGATAGCGCACCGAAACCGGCCAGCCGCGGGGCCTTGTTACTGCGAGTTTCATCCTCGTCCGCACAGCGGCGGAGCTTTTCCTCGAGCGCTTCGGTGAGGAACTGGTTCAAGGTGGCGCCACGATCGGCAGCGGCGGCCTTGGCCTGCTGCAAAGCGGTATCGGGGATCTCGATGGTCGTTTTCATTTCATCATGCTCCCATGCCCAGGTCCGGTCCGGTTTCCTTGGCGGCGGCGGGAATAGATAACCAGACGGCTCGAACATTGGCAAATCAAGGGCGGGTATCCAGGTGAAGGCTGCGGGCTACGCCGCCAGCATCGCGTTCAGCCGCTGCTGCCACTCCTCTTCGTCCACGACCTCGAAGCGCACCACCTTGTGGCGCATGGCCGGCACGAACTCCGCCCAGTCCGTCTTCCGGGCGTGCTTGATGCAGAGGTCGAAGACGGAGCGCTTGTAGGCTGTGTCCTCGGAACCCTTCAGATGGACGCCCTTGGTCTCCAGCACGAAGACTCGCTGATTTTTAAGCACTTGGGGCACTGCCACAAGAATCTACTTTAGATTGTGGTAGAGTCGAAAACGGAAGGAGGACGCCATGTTGAATCTGCAGGAAATCCCCATTGCCGCCTTGAGTCGCAAGACTTACCTATCCGCGCTTGCCAACTTGGACAAATGGTTGCGCGGGAGAGAGATCACCGACGAAACCCTGTCCGCATACCTGTCATACCTGTTTGACAAGAGGAGGTCCACGTTGGTTGCGGAGGGAGTGTTGAAAGCCGTCAGGTGGCGTTTCCTCTCGCAAGACCTCCCGGACCCGCGAGGGAAGCTCTGCCGACGTGCCATAGCCAGGTTCCGGCGGGAAGCGGCGGAAGAGTGACGCGGGCGCGGGCAGGCGGATCCTCTGGCCTTCGAGGACGTGGATAAACTGGTTGCTCTCGCCGTCGGAGAGAAGACAATCTACGGTGACCGGGCCGCCTCGTTGTTCTCCCTCATGTCGGACGGCATGTTGCGGATCGGCGAAGCTGCGGCCGTGGACATGGACCATCTCGACTTCCAAGCAAACACCCTCTACATTCCCAATTCGAAGACAGATCAGTTCGCCCGCGGTGACCATCTGTTCGTCACCGGTAGGACGCTGGAACTTGTCAATGTCTGGTTGGAGAGATCGAAGATCAACTCTGGACACCTGTTCCGGCCCATCAACGAAACCTACAACAGGATCCGGAAGACGGGGATAAACAAGGACAGCATCCTTCGGATCATCAAGGCACGCGCGAAGCAGTCGGGAATCGAGGGCAGGATTACAGGTCATTCCTTCCGCGTCGGCGCAGCCCAGTCTCTTACTGCCAGAGGCGCAACACTTGTCGAGCTTCAGATCGCGGGGCGGTGGCAAAGCGCGGATATGGTAGCCCACTACGCGAGAAAAGTAGCAGTCTCTCAGTCTTGTGTCGCTCGCCTCCGAAACCAGTAGCCCACCCAAGGACCCCGGCGCCGTTGATGGAGAAACGGCGCCGGGGTCTCCACGTCCGGGCGAGGACAAACCCCTGACGTGGAGGGCAGCCTAGTCTGGAACCATCAACCCGGCCAACCTCGAAGCCTCTTCAGCCGACTTCCCACCCGCGACAAGCACCTGAAACGCCTTCGCCCTTCCCGCCATGTCATGACCGTGGAGGGCGTGCACGTCGAAGGAAGCCTGTTGGGGGGTCAAATCCAACTTCAGCATATGGAACCTCTGAACAATTCAGGAATTGAGATGGAGGCATTCCAGATGCAGTTGATGGGAATGTCATGAGTATCATTTGGCGTCGGAGGGCGATGTAGAAACGATGATCCGGCGTCGATCAGGGGCTTGAGCACCTCTGGAAGCATGTTCCAGGGGTGCTTTCCCTGCATTCTACGCAGTCCCACGCAATAATTCCCTCTTCGCCATCAGCATGTTGACCAAAGCACAAGTGATGAGCAAGCAATGCTCATTCTTCCACAGCCCCTTGTACCTGAGCCGGGTGAACCCGAATCGCCCCTTCATCACCCCGAACACATGTTCCACCTTCGCTCGCACCCGCGACTTGCTCCGGTTCCGCCTACGCTCCTCTTCCGTCAAAGGTCGATTCCGTTGTCCCTTCCGATGGGTAAAGTCCTGAGCCCTCGGCGCCCGCTCCCGGATCACCTTGCCCTGACCCCCATACGCCGAGTCTCCCCCCGTGCAACAACTCCCCCAGCTTCTGCGAATCATGCACGTTCGCCGCCGTCGCCACCCCCACGAACTCCCGCATGGCTCGCGAATCATACAGCGCTTCCTCCACCCCGGGGTCCGACAGCCTGAACCAGTGCTGCAAGAAGTGAATCCGCAACATCCGCTCGATCCCCACCCGGCACCGTCCCGCTCCCGAAGGCTGCGGATAGTACGGCTCCACCGCCTCCACCAACCCACCGCAACGTCAACGTCTATCCCGAATTGATGGCCGCGGTGTTGAACGCCTACCGACAGAGGCACGATACGCCCTTCGGAAGCAACACGAGGGTGGTCCGGTATGTCCTCGGTCTCTACTTCGCGCACTTGGCGAAGGGGAAGGGAGACTGACAGGGGCTACCCAGAGGCGCCCACGGGACAGGTTCACCCTTGTTTTCTGTAGCGGTCTGGCAAGGCTCAGGTCGGCCCGTCGCAGATAGCCGGATGCTCTTTGATGTATTCGAGCAGGGCATCTGCGGCCCAACGGTGGCCGGCGGGGTTCCAATGGCTGTCGTGGGGCCAACGCGCATCTGTAAGTTTGTAGCCTTGGCGGAGGATGTAGTCGGCTTGGTCGATGACGGGGATGTCGAGGGCTGCGGCGATTTTACTCAGCCGCTCGAATATGGGGGTTCCGCGGTGCTTCAACCTGTATGTAGTCAGGATGACTAGTTTGACATGATCCCGGTCTGCGCGTTGTTTGAATTGCTCCATTGCGAAGCGGGTATATTGCAGGGCGTCCTCGAAAATGGGCGGCAGGTCCCTTCGATTGAAGACTTGATTGGTGAGCGTCCATCCTTCGAGCAGCGCGGCATGGTCGGGCTGTCGCCTCAGAGCCTCCACCTTCCGGATGAACCCGGGGTCCGGGTCAGGAGGAAACAAGACTTTCTTCTTCTTGCGCAACCAGGAGGCAAACCGCGAACCGTCGCCGCTTTCTTCATGGCGCGGGCAGCCGATGCGGGGGGGGGGGGGGATGCCAATTCCAATTTCCCGTCCGGGCGCCTTCGCACCGTGGGCTCCGAACGGAGTTTCCACTCCTGCATCCTCCCCTTTAACTTCAAGGCCCTCAGAACCGGCGCGTTGTTCCTGAAATCATTGGAAACGAAGACGAGCAGGAGCAGTTTGGGATGCAGCAGCCGGGCATATTCGTCGTAGAACGGCAGTTGCTGGACTTGGCCGGTGCCTCCAATCCCGAAGGCCGAAGTGGTGATGTTCAGGTGGGGCAGTTCATCGGCGGCGAGTGCTTCGAGTCGGACGTGGAACTTGTCGTGGATGGGGACTTCCTTCGCCTCCACGAAGGAGTCTCCGATCGTGGAAATATGGCAGGTTGCGGCCGCACGCTCGGAGCTCGGGGGTTCGCGGTCGAGGAAGCCCAGGCTGTTGGTGCGGGAGACGTTCCAGAAGTCGAGTCCGTTGGTAGAGCGTATCTCCGTGTTCGGCGGCCGGAGACAGCCTACGTTCGGGACGAACTCCCAAAGGTCGTCCGACGTCATGAACGGTATGGACAGCCGGAAATACGCCTCTCCTGCGATTGCGATCAGCACGACGCCCGCGAACAATAGAAGCGCGTTCCAGCCGAGCAGGCGCAGCACCCAACGAATCCGCATCCTTCCCTCCCTTGTCGGTTCCTTGACCTCTCAACCCCTCCATCTTATACCTTGCCACACAAAACTTGGAGAACATCAAAGGATCGGCGCCGGTTCCCAACGAAACGCCGCCCCTGACGCCCAAGGATGGACAGGGGCGGCGTTTCTTCTCTCTCCCTACCCAACCCGCCTTCGCTTCGGACGCGCCTAGGGGACGAACCGGACGCTGGACCCCCGGACACCCATCGACACCCACCGCGAGGTCCACGGATGGCCAGCCGGAGAGAGACCCCGGACGCACCCCCCAGATCACCCCCCACAATCGCCGAGAACGCGCCCACAACGACGTTTTGCCGGTAGCCTATGCCTTGGGGGGAGAGCTTGGAGGCACCCAGGGGAAGGATAGACGGACCCGGCCGGCGCCTCTTCGATGGCCGGAGTCCCTACACTTTCCCCTTGACAAGATTCCCGAAAGGCCTCTTTAGGACCCTTTCCCTGGCGCGCCATGAGTGCCAGAGTCGTGAAATAGAGATCGCGCTCCCACAGCCGGGCATAATCGATGAGGCGTCCGAGGACTCCCATCAACAGGTTGTGCAGGCGGGCGTGGTTGTTGAGCCGGATATGGGCGGCGAGATGCCGATGCTCGACCACGTGGGCGAGCGCTTCGCGATAGTTGGCCTTGTCCCGCCCGGAAAACCTCTTTTCTTGGCCCACCGATCATGCAGCCGTTCGCGCTCCGCCTGCCGTCCGGCAATGCGCGAGACGCCGTCCTCCGCCTTTTCCCATTCGTCCAGTTTGTCCACGTTGTCGGCCTTGACGGAATATTTCTCGAAGACCGGCATCAACGGCGCAAGGCAGCCGAAACGAAGGATCTCCCGCAAGCCGCGCCAAGGCACGTATCGACGCCTGTCCTCGTCCGTTTGTGTGGGGTAAACCCGGTCAAAGGTCCCTTCGGGTTCGAACAGGCCCTTCAGGGCCTGGGTGCCGGCCATGCCCTCGCCGCCCTTGAACTTGGCGTCGTGCATCTCGATATAGAGATCGAGGATCCTTGCGAACTCACCGAGTCCCTTGAAGTGGAAGGACGAATGGCGCAGCTTGGCCCACCCGTTCAGGGCGAGTCGCAGAACCGATTTCCCGAAGGCTTCGTCTTCGCTCTCGAACAGGTCCTTCCGGTCGCCGAACAGAAGGGGAGGCTTCGCGGCGTAAGCGCTTGCGTCGAATTTCTCGCCGGTGGCCTTCCTGATCTCGTTATTTCCCAATACGTCTCTGATGTCCTTGTCGTTCTGCGGGTCCGCCCAGTGCTTCAACGTCCGTGCGGCGAGTGCGATGGTATTGCGCCACACGCGGACGAATGCTTCGGTGCGCTTGATTTCCGATTGCCCCTCGCTGGTTCGGTATCGGCTGTGGGTTACGTCGGGCCGCCAGTCGTCAACGACGTTGCCCGGAGCGTCCTGACCGGGTGACGGGGCAGCCTGGTAGTGGATGAGCTTTCCCATACGCACGAGTGCATTGAGGTCGCGGTTCTTCGCTTTGGCTTCCACCAGCCGGAACAGTGTTCCCATGTCCGCGGGCAGGACCCGCGCCACGGATTTCCTCCGGCCTTCCTCGACCGGTCGGTGGTTATCGAGGATGCGGGCGTAGGCGTCCTTGACGGCGCAGTGGAGCGCGAACATGCCAGGGTATTCCTTGCGGGCTTCGGGAACGCGAAGGGCCTTTCCGTTGCCGTCGCGGAACAGCCGGCCGTACTGCTCGTACAGGATCGGCGCGGCATCCCGCACCGAAAACCGGTTTCGACCCCTCGCCTCTTTCTCCAGTTTCTCGGCCCTTGCACGTATGTCGGCGGCGACGTTGCCGGCCTTTTCGTAATCCTTCTCGTCTTGTGGCGACCAGCAACGGCCCTCGTCCGGCAAGTGCGGCGGCGCGCTTTGGACGATGCTTGCAGCCCTGGCGGTTATCCGGCCCCGGCCCTTGTCCGGCCTGCCCGGATGGATCCGGTATTCCCGTTCATGCAGGTGCTCCCGGATCTTCCCTGCGATGGCGGCTGCGTTGGCGTCCGCGGGTTCCGCTTCGCCCGCAAAGCGCTTATACAACAGGTTCGTCGTGGGCAGTGCCGATATCCCTGTCCAGACGGATTTTCCGCCTGAGCTTCCCTTCGGACTCGAACTCCGTGTGGCTGCGGCCGTATGGCTTGATGATCAGCATGTCGGCTCCTTCGCACCATGTCGTATAACGTCTCGGTTTTGCTGGCGTTCCGGGCATGGCTCTCCCATACACCTACCATGACGGGAAGCGGACGCAAAAGGCGGAATCGCTCCCGGGAGCGTGGGCGTCCCGCCCGCATCTTCCTGGTTCCGTCTTGAAACCCCATGCGGGATTTGCCATGTTCCCTGCCACCATGATGGGATCCTCGCCTCCCCTTGACGCCGCTCCTGCGACACATGCCGTGTTGCGCGCCGCGTGGCCTCCGGCGGGTGGTCGTTGAGCGGACATGTTCACCGATTACTTCCTCACCCACGGCATAAAGGACACGCCCGAGTGGAAGGCGTCCATGTCCCGGCCGGAGGCGTTTGCCGCTTTTCGGGACGGCGTTGCACGGTGCCATGACGCCCTCGGCCGGTCCCACGAGCCCAACGAAGCCCAGACCGAACAGGATCTGGTCCGTCCCGTCCTGGAGTTGTTGGGATGGACCGACTACCTGCCGCAACAGGGTACGGAGGACGTTCCCGACCATCTACTCTTTGCAGACGCCGAATCCAGGGCGCAGGCCGAGACCGAACGCAACCCCGGGGAGCGTATCCGGTACGCCGCGGTGGTCCAGGAGAGCAAGTGCTTCGGTCTGTCACTGGACGCCCGGAACCCGGAAGGCAGGACACGGGCGGAGACGCCTCATCGGCAGATCCTTCGTTACCTCTCCACCGCGGAGAACGTTTCGGATGGCCGCGTGCGCTGGGGCATCCTGACCAACGGTGACGTGTGGCGTCTCTACGACGGGCGCGCCCGGCCGCGGGACAACGGCTACTTCGAGGCCGATCTGGGGGTATCCCTCCGGTCGGGCAACGACGACCATCTCCGCGCCTTCCATCTGTTGTTCGGCCGGGAAGCCTTCACGCTCCGGGGTGGCGCCAGGACCACTTTCCTGGAAACCGCCCTCGCGGAAGGACGGCGCTACGAGGAGCAGGTGGCGCGGGATCTGTCCGGCGTGGTGTTCCACCGTGTCTTTCCCGGTCTCGTCAGGGCGTTGGCGGACCGTGCGACGGAAGCTCTTTCCGAAATCCGTCAGGCGGCGCTGATCTTCCTCTACCGACTGCTGTTCGTCTTCTACGCGGAGGACAGAGGGCTGCTGCCGGTCAACGATTCGCGTTACGACGACTACGGGGCACGCAAGCGAGTGCGGGACGACGTGGCCCGCAGGACGGCCGACGGGGACGCCTTCTCTGCCGTGGCCACCGACTACCATGACCGCCTGACCACGCTCTTCAGGCTCGTGGACAAGGGCGATGAGTCCATCGGACTTCCACCTTACGACGGCGGCCTGTTCGGTTCGGAAGCCGCGCCGCTGCTGGACGAGGTCCGCCTGCCCGACGCCTCGGTCGCTCCCATCATCCATGACCTCAGTCACGTCGGGGACGTGGACGGGAAGGGTCCGCGCTTCGTCAACTACCGGGACATGTCCGTGCAGCAACTCGGTTCGATCTACGAGCGGCTGTTGGAGCAGGAACCGGTCCGCGACGAGGATGGCGTCATCGTGATCCGTCCCAACCCCTACGCCCGCAAGGACAGCGGCAGCTTCTTCACCCTTCAGGAGTTGGTGGACATGATCGTGGACCGGACCCTGAAACCGCTGGTCGAAGAGCGGCGCGAAGCATTCGAACGAAAGGCCGTGGAACTGCGAAGCGACCGTCGTCCCAAGGCCCGGCGCAAGGCCGAGTTGCTCGAGCTGGACCCCGCGGAGGCGGTGCTGAACCTGAAGGTGCTCGATCCGTCCATGGGCAGCGGCCATTTCCTGGTTACCGCGGTGGACTTCATCGCCGACGCCGTGGCTGATCTGGTCGAGCATGCGTCGGCCGTTCCGGAATGGCTCGACGGCGATTACGTGTCGCCGTTGATGGAGCGCGTGGCGGCCATCCGCGGAGACCTCCTGCAACGGGCGCGGGAATCGGGCTGGGTACTGGACGAGGCGCAACTCACCGACTCGGCCATCATCCGCCGCATGGTGCTCAAGCGCTGCATCTACGGCGTGGACAAGAACCCCCTGACGGTGGAGTTGGCCAAGGTGTCGCTGTGGCTCCACAGCTTCACGGTGGGCGCGCCGCTCTCTTTCCTGGACCACCACCTGCGTTGCGGCGACTCCCTGGTGGGTATGCGTGTGGCGGAGGCTACGGAGGATCTGCGCAAGTTCGCCGTCCTGTTCTTCTCCAGCGCCATCGCCGCAACCGAGGCCGCCAGTCGAGGGATGGAGCGCATCGAGGGGTTGTCCGACGCCGACATCTCGGAGGTGCAGGAGTCGGCGAACCTGTTCGCGGAAGTCGATAAGAGCACTGCGGGGCTGCGCGGCCTGCTCGACTTCCTCTGCGGCTTCCGGTGGTTGACCGCGGGAAAGAAGAAGAAGGATCGCGCCGCCTTCGAGACCCCTCTGGTGGAGATCCTGGGTCAACACTTGGCGGACGCCTGGAAGCTGCTGGTGGAGGGGCCGGACAGCCTTGCCGCCGAAGCGGCCGCCGACGACAACGGATCCCGGGCGGCCTTCAAGGCGACGTGGGAGGAAGCCCGCTCCATCGCCCGACGTGAGCGTTTCCTCCACTGGGACTTGGCCTTTCCCGGGGTATGGCGCCAGTGGCATGATCCGCGCCCCGCGGGAGGCTTCGACGCGGTCATCGGCAACCCGCCGTGGGACCGCATCAAGCTGCAAGAGGTGGAGTGGCTTGCGACTCGCGACCCGGCCATCGCTCACGCCCAGACCGCGGCGGAGCGGCAAAAGCGCGTCCAGCGGCTGCGTCAACAGGGGGCGCCCCTCGCGTCCGATTTCGACGACGCCAAGGCGGAAGCCGAGAGCCTGAAGCGGATGGTTCGTTCACACGGCAACTATCCACTGCTCGGCCGCGGCGACATCAACCTCTATTCGTTGTTCGTGGAGCGGGCGATGCATCTGGTCAAACCGGACGGGTTCGTGGGCCTGCTCACGCCGTCCGGTATCTGTGGGGACAAGACCGCAGCGCCATTTTTCAGAATGGTCTCCACTTGCGGACGGGTAGCCGCATTGTTCGACTTCCAGAATCAACCTCCCTCCCATACGGGCAAGCCGCGGTTCTTCCCGGCCGTACACCCGGGTCTGAAATTCTGCGCCATCGTTTTCGGTGGGGAGGAGCGAAGGTTTCACCGTGCCGACTGCGCCTTCTTCCTGGACAGTGCCCAAACCATTCGGGACCCACACAGGCGCTTCTCTCTGACGCCGGCAGACTTCGCCCGGATTAACCCAAACACCGGCACCGCTCCGGTTTTCCGCACCCGCCGGGACGCGGAGGTCACCAGCGGAATTTACGAGCGACATCCGGTGCTGGTGGACCGTTCGACGGGTGGAGAACGGCGCACTTGGCCGATCCGATACGTGCGCATGTTCGATATGACCATCGACTCCGGCCTGTTCCGAAGCCGGACAGCGCTCGAAGCCGATGGCTTCTACCCCGTCCAGGGGAACCTTTGGAAACGCGGAGAAGAACTCTGCTGGCCGCTATATGAAGGCAAGATGGTGCAGGCCTTCGATCACCGCGCTGCCAGCGTGATGGTCAACCCGGACAACTTGAACCGACCCGCCCAGCCAAGGTATGCGACTCGCGAAGAGCATGCCGACCCGAATTGGCTACCCAGTCCGCAGTTCTGGGTTCAGGCGGACGGTTCGAAGTGGCCCGACGAATTGGAATGGGCAGTAGCCTTCAAGGACGCGACGGCCTCCATCAATAGCCGTACCATGATTGCCGCCATCATACCCCGCTCGGCCTGCGGCAACACGTTGCCCCTGCTGATGCCGGATACCGTTGCAATCGACTTCTACGTAGGAAATTCCTGGCTCCTGATGGCGTGTCTCAATTCCTTTGTGTTTGATTTCGTGGCGCGGCAGAAAGTTCATGGGCAACACCTGAACACGTATCTGATCGAACAGATCCCCGTACTGGCGGCTGGCGATTACGATGTAGCGTTCGGCAGGACAAGCGCACGCGACCTCGTCCGCGACCACGTGCTCCGCCTCACCTACACGGCCCACGACATGGTTCCCTTCGCCCGTGACCTCGGCTACGACGGCTCGCCCTTCATCTGGGACGATGAAGAACGCCGCCATCTGCGGGCACGGCTCGACGCCCTCTACTTCCACCTCTACGGAATCAACCGGGACGACGCGGAATACATCCTGAGCACCTTCCCCATCGTCCGCCGCGAAGACGAAGCCGGGTTCGGCCACTACCGCACCCGCGACCTCATCCTCGCCTACATGAACGCCTTGGCCGCGGGAGACACGGAAAGCGTGGTGACCGTCGGCCCCAAGTAGCCGTATCCCGTTTCGCAAGGCGGGGCAGATGGAAAGACCGCTTTCTGTCTTTGTTGGGCTTTCGTTACGCGCGGCTTTCCCTTGGCGGCGCCGTGCGCTCGATGAGAGCCTCCAGGGCCCGGCGTTGCGCATCCAGGACAGACATGGTCTCGGCATGCTGTCGATCCGCCGTCTGCATGGCCTCGGTATGCTGCTGCTCAGCCGCCTGCATAGCCTCGGAGTGTCGCCGATCCGCGGCCTTCAAGCCCTCGATGTGCTGCTGTTCGGCCGCCTGCATGGTCTCGGTGTGCTGCCGGTCCGCGGCTTGCATGGCTTCAGTATGCCGTCGGTCCGCGGCCTTCATGTTCTCGGCGTGCCGCCGCTCCGCGGCCGTCATCACCTGCACGTGCTGGCGTTCGGACGCTTCGGCCTGCTCTTTGCCTTGGGTTTCCCGGTCGGTCGTAACCCGCAGCATGACCCTGATTCCATGCAACACTGCGAGGATCTGGCCCACCCCGATCACCAATCGGGTGGCCAGCGACGCAATCTCGAAATCGGTCATGAGGATCCTCCCGTCATGCTTCCATGAAAGGAACCATCGGCAGGAACGCCAACAACTTTCGGGGTAGAGGCCATCGAGATCGAAAAAAACCGCGGAAACCCTGCTTCGCTCCCTCTCAGTGCATGTACGAGCCGCCGTCCACCAGCAGGGTCTGGCCGGTGATGAAGTTCGAGGCGTCCGACAGGAAGAACAGGACTGCGCCCACGATGTCTTCGGGGTACTGGCTGCGGGGGATGGCGCGGCTCTGGATCTGGGGCGCGTCGTCCTCGTCCACCAGGGCGCCGCGGACTTCCAGCAGGCTCTCGCTGCGGGTGAGGCCGGGCGCCACCGCGTTGACGCAGACGCCGTGCTTGCCCGCGGCCCGGGCGAGGGCCCGGGTCAGCGCCACCACCGCGCCCTTGGACACGGTGTAGTGGACATAGACGGGGACGCCCTTGAAGGGCACGCCGGAGGCGATGTTCAGGATCTTGCCGGCGCCCTGCTCCTTCATGTAGGGATAGACCGCGCGGGAGGCCAGCCATACGCCCTTGACGTTCACGTCCATGACCGCGTCCCACTCGGCCACGGTGACCTCGTCGAACGGCGCATGGCGGAGGTCGGCGAAGATCGCGGCGTTGTTCACCAGGCCGTCGATGCGCCCGAAGCGGTCGCGGGCGGCCGCGGCCAGCGCGGTCACGCTGTCCTCGCTGGTCACGTCGGCCTTGACGAACACGGCCTCCTGCCCCCGTTCCCGTATCTCCGAAGCGCACGGCTCCCCGTCCAGTACGTCCGACACCACGACCTTGGCTCCGGCCTTGGCCAGTTCGTTGGAATAGACCCGGCCGATGCCCCGGGCGCCGCCCGTGACGATGATGACCTTGCCGTCGAAACCTGGCGTCATGGATCAGTCCTCGTTGGCTACGTACTTGCCGGTCTCCAGCTCCCGTCCGAGCCGGCCGGCTTCCCGCAGACGGCCCCATGCCTGGAGCACCACCCGGTAGGGCTCTTCCTCGAACTGCCGCAAGACGTCCTCGAAGTGGAGCGGCCCCTCCTTGAGCCGTTCGAAAATCCTGTCCGCCAGCGCTTCCGGGCTCATGGGGCTTCCGTCACAGGTCGAGGAACCGCCGCCCGTTGACGCTCAGGATCTTCCACTTCAGGTCTTCGGACAGGTCGTCCCGCTCCAGCAACTCCCGTTTCGCGCCCTCACGGGCCTCCGCGTGGGGCATGTCCCCCTCGAACAGGAGCCGGTCCTCGCCGAGGTACTCGGCCACCTGGGGCAGGAAGATCTCGTCGGCTTCCGGGGTGAAATAGACGTCGCTCTGCGCGAGGGTCTCGGACACCGGTCGCTCGATGGGCAAAGGCATGCCCAGGGCGGCGTCCGCGTGGTGGTAGTGGTCGAACCGCTGCACCAGGTAGGGGACCCACTGGGCGCCGATCTCCATGAACGCCACCCGGATGCGCGGGTGCCGCTCCAGGATGCCCCCGGCCAGGAAGCTGTAGAACCCCATCATCACCGGCAGCGTGAAGCTCAGGGCGCGGGAGCCCGAGACGTCGTCCATGCTGCGGGTGATGCCCGGATGGCTCCAGCCCGCGTGGATGGCCAAGGGCGCGCCGAGCCGTTCCACTTCGGCGAAGAACGGGTCGTAGTACCGGTCGTGCAGCATGGTCTCGCCCACGGTGCCGTAGATCCCGGCCACCGAGGCGCCGAGCTTCAGGCATCGTTCCAGCTCCTCGACGGCCAACCGCGGGTCCCGCAGCGGCAGGATGGCCCCCCACTTCAGGCGGTCCGGGCGCCGGGCGCAAGCCGACGCCATCCAGGTGTTGTAGCTGCGCATGAGCGCGGCCTCGAACAGGACGTCGTCCGACACCGGCTGGAGGAACACCGTGGAGAACACCACCTGGACGTCGATGCCCACCGAGTCCATGTCCTTCAGGCGGGCGTCCACGTCGGTCATGGTCTGGGAGCCGATGCTGAAGCTCTTCTGCCTGGCGAAGCGCATCTCCGTGGGGGTGCCATAGACCAGGTTGCCCCGGCCCACGGGCTTGGGATAGACGGTCCCGTCGATGTACCAGAAGGCGTTGATCCCCCCCAGGGCCGGCACGTCCCTGGCCACCACCGGGAACGGCCTTCGGTGGGCGTACGCGGGGTCGAGATGCTCCCAGGCTTCCTGCGGCTCCTCCACGTGCGAGTCCACGTCGATGACCGGCATGGCGTCAGTGTTCAATGGAAATCCTCCCCGTCAGCGCCCGGAGGTCGATACCCTCCATTGCCTTCATGGCCGCCCTTCCCGACCTTCGCGCCCCGGAGGATGGTAGGCGTCGTGTCCGGGGGTGTAGCCGCGCTGGGTCTGGCCGGCGTTGCGGTTGACCATGGTGCGTCCGAGCATGGGATGGTACAGGCTGCGGACTTCGTGTTCCACCTCGAAAACCTTCTCGCCCGTGGTGGGGTCCACGATGTCCTTGAAGCGGTACTGGTGCGCGTTGCTCTCTTCCATGACGAGGCCCCGGCGCAGCAGGAAGCGGTGGGCGCGCGAGAAGTTGGCGATGTACACCGCGATGTGGTGTCCGTCGTAATCGGGGAGCGGCCGGTCGGTCTCGGTGAAGACCAGGCTCTGGTTGCGCCCCACCCTCACCCGGACGCCGCCATCCCGGTAGGACACGGGCGCCTGCAGGACCGACTTGTAGAACTTGCCGATGGTCCGGGCCGTGCCGGGCCTGGTCGAGAACTCCACGTAGGGCATGCCGATGGTCATGTCGCCGAACTCCGGCCCGGGCGCATGGCACCGGAAGCGGTTGCCCCAGGGGCACGTGACCGCCACATGGTCGCCGGCGTCGCTCCATTCGAACCGGGTGCGCCTGAGCTCGGGCTGCACCGCGGCCAGACGTCCCTTCAGGGCTTCCGGGTCCGAGAGCACCAGGCCGATATGGCCGGGGACGGTCTGGGCGCCCCGGGTGGGCAAGTGGAACTGCTGGTCGCCGACGTTGATCCACATGTTGTTCAGGCCCACGTTCATGTAGGGGTCGCGGGTCAGTCCGAGCCCCAGGACGTAGAACGTGACGGCCTTGGCCTGGTCCGGGATGGTGATGTTGACGTGCTCCAGGGCCACCACGTTGCCGAGGTCGTCGGCCTTGCGATCGTAACCGTTGGTCTTCATCCCTGCCTCCCCGTGGCTTGCTCCGCGGCGCCGCGGCCGCTCCCCGCCTTGCTGCCATCGATCGAGCATGGCGGGGAACTCCGATCCCCTCCCCTCAGCCCCGCCGTACCCCCCCTGTCCCTCCCCCTCAAGGGGGGAGGGTACGCTCACCCGTGGAACCCTGCCCACTCGAAAGCCGGAAGAGCCTCGACAATAAACCACTTGAGGCTTCTCGAATCAATGGAGCCAGGACGGGGTATTCCCACACCCTGACTCTCCTGTCCCGTTCGTCCTGAGCGTAGCGTAGCGAAGTCGAAGGACGCATATGGATCAGAGGTTCATCGAGTTGGGCGCGCGGGACGCCCTCTGGAAGCAGCAGCAGAACCCCTTGCTCCCTCACAGTCAAGGTGACCGCGGACGGTTACAAGACCCATTACGTGGAGACGCGCCGGGCAAGCCCCTCGCTCTCTCACAGGGTCAGGGCGAAGTCCTCCACGATGGCGCCGGGCAGGCGCACGCTCCGGGTGGAGCGGCCTCCGTAGGTGTTGGCGTCCGGCAGCAGTTCCCGTTCCCGGGTCAGGCCCACGAGGTTGTCGCCCAGCATCCGGTAGAGGGTCTCGTCGAACCGCATGACGTTCACCGGCACCTGCGCCTCCCCGTTCTCCACCCACAGGGCGGCGAAGCGGGTCATGCCGGTCATGCGGCAAGCGTCCCGGTCGGAGTAGTTGAGGTACCAGAGGTTGTTGATGAAGATGCCGGCGCCCAGGATGGCGAGGACCTCCCGTTGCGGCAGTGCGCCCGCGGCCATGGCCAGGGACTCGGGAGACTCGCGCGCGCTCGCGCCGTTGACGGGGAGGCCGTACTCCTGCGCCGCTCGCGGCGACACCAGCGGCTCTCCCAACCTTCCCCGGTCCATGAGGGTGATGCGGTCCGGCTTGAGGAAACCGGCTTCGTCGAAGTTGGCGGTCAGGCCGGCCCCGGTGTCCTCGATCATGCTCACCGAGGGGTCCAGGGCGGCGTGGTCCGCGACCATCCGCAGCAGCGGCGTCCGGCGCGTGCGGCGGGCGGTGACCCCGAACCCGCCCCAGCGGAGCAGGTCCACCACCTCGGCAAGGGCCTGGGGCGCCAGATAGACACGGTAGCGTCCGGGCCGGAGGGTCCGAGGCGGTCGCCGCATGACGTCCATCTCCGCGGTCGCCCGCTCGACCCTCTCCCGGAACTCGGACGGGTCCCACACGAAGCCCGCGTACGCGCACTTCACCGCCTTGTCGCCGTCCAGGTGGAAGCTCCAGTCGAAGTGATGGGTGAAGGTGGAGAACCAGTTCCGTTGTCCCAGGGAGTTGGCGAAACCCCGATGGAGGCCGCCGGCCATGTACAGGCCCACCAGGTCGCGTCCCTCCCCTGCCGCCGCGATGGACTCCACCACTTGGCCCTCGTCCTCGGGCAGCCGGTTGGGGTGCCCGGACTCGGTGGAGCGGACCTCCGTGGAGTACAGCAGGTAGGGGTCTTCGGGCACGGCGTCGAGCCTCTCGCGCCCGGCCCGGACCGCCTCCCGGACGCGGCCCCGGTCCATGGACACGTCGCCGGAAACGGTGAGGTGGGCGGTGACCCGGCGCTTGCCGTCGATGAGCTGGAGACCCAGATGGCGCTGTTCCACCGCGCCCGCCTGACGCACCGCGCTGCGGTTGAAGCGCACGAAGCTCGACTCCTCGCCGGAGAAGGTCAGGAGCAGGACTTCACGGCCCCGGAGCGAGGATTCCGCGTAACCGGCCAACTCGTGGAAATAGGTCTGCATGACGCGGGTTCAGGACTCGCCGCCGAAGACCTGTACGCCGGAGAACAGGCACGCGGGCGCGGCGTGCCCCACGCGGACCGCCTGGTTGGGTTCGCCCTTGCCGCAGGTCGGCGTGCCCAGGACCTGGCGGGTGTCGGGGCTGCCCACGTGGGTCAGGCTGCGCCAGAAAGTGGCCGACAGCCCCCGGTAGTTGGGCTTCCGGACCACCTCCCGCATCGCGCCATCCCTTACCACCGTGCCGCGTTCGCAGCCGAACTGGAACTTGTTGCGCGAGTCGTCGATGGACCACGAAGAGTTGGTCTGCATGAAGACGCCGTACCCGACGGCCCGGACCATGTCGTCGAACCCGGAGCTCCCCGGCTCCAGGTTCAGGTTGGCCATGCGGTCGATGGGCGGACGGTTCCAGTTCGATGCGCGCGAGTTGGCCACTCCGGGAAGCCCCGTCCGATGTTGGGAGAGATGTCCGCCCAGGCCGCGCAGCAGCAGGCCGTCCCTGATGAGGTGCTGCCGACGGGCGGGAAGCCCCTCGTCGTCGAAACCGTAGCTGGCGAACTGTCCGGGGTCGGTGGGGTCGAAGGTGACGTTCAACAGGTCCGAGCCGTAGCGGTAGCGGCCGAACATGTCGGGGGTCACGAAGCTCGTGCCTGCGTAGTTGCGTTCGTCCCCCAGGATGCGGTCCAGTTCCAGCGGGTGGCCGATGGACTCGTGGACCTGGAGGATGAGCTGGTCCGGGGCCAGCAACAGGTCCATGGTCCCGGTGGGGCAGTTGGGCGCTGCAAGCAACTCCAGCGCTTCCTGCGCCAGACCCGGCGCCGCGTCGGAGAACCCGGTCTGCTCCAGCACTTCGAGTCCGCCCTGGCGGCAGACGCCCTGTCCGCCGAAGGTCCGCGTCACCGTCACCGGACCCCGGTTGGCGGTGCAGCCCATGGTCGGCACGAGATGGTCCAGGGTCTGGCGCACGCGGGCGCCGTCGCCGGTCAGGTAGAGGGTCTCGGTCTCCGTGCGCCACAGCGAGGCGTCCCAATCGACGATGCGGGGGTCCGCGCGCAACCGTTCGTTCTGGGCGCGCAGGAGGTCGATCTTGTCGCGCAACGGCGCCGAGTCCCACGGGATCGCCACCGGCGTTGCGTAGTCGCCCTGGAGGGGCTCCGGAAGCGGGACCGCGGAGAAGTCCGCGACGCCGCGGCCCCCGGTCCGCCTCGCCCATTCCCGGGCCCGGCCCAGGGCCCGGGCGAGGCCCTGCGGGGTCAGGTCGCAAGTCCCGGCGTAGCCCAGGCCGCCGCGGTCGAGCACGGTGACCATGGCGCCGGCGTCGTCTCCCGACGCCGCGGGCTCCACCACGCCGCGCCGGACGGAAACGCGCTCGGACCGCTCCCTGACGTACCGGAGCGAGCAGAAACGGACGCCGGGCGCGGCTTCGCGGAACCATGCTTCGAGGCGTTCGGGCAACAAGGCGCGTGTCTCCGTGTCGCGGGATGCGGCCGCAGGGGACGCAGCCGCGGTTACGACACCCCCCAAGTCATATCCGGCGGGCGGAGTCGAATCAAGCAAACCCTGTACGATTGCCCCCGTTCGTCCTGAGCGTAGCGAAGTCGAAGGACGCGTTTTCCCATGGAGAGAGGCGCCTCGAGCAGGAATTGGTCAGAGGTTTCTCGAGCCGGGATCCGGTGACGCACGCCTGCGGCGGGCCGGACGGATTGACCCCACAGGGTGATCCCCCTATAGTGTCGAGAGCCGACGCCTGCCGCACCGGCCACCGACGGAACCGACTGGAAGGTTGGGCCATGAACTACTGTAGCGCCTGCGCCGCCCCGGTGGAGCTCCGCATCCCGGAGGGGGACAACATGCCCCGGCACGTGTGCGGGTCGTGCCACACCATCCACTACACCAACCCCAAGGTCGTGGTGGGCTGCATACCGGAGTGGGGCGACGCGGTCCTCCTGTGCCGCCGCGCCATCGAGCCGCGCTACGGGTTCTGGACCCTGCCCGCGGGGTTCCTGGAGGACTTCGAGACCACCATCGAAGGCGCCGCCCGGGAGACCCGGGAGGAAGCCCTGGCCGCGGTGGACATCTCGGAGCTCTACACCCTCATCAACCTGCCGCAGATCAACCAGGTCTATGTCATGTTCCGGGGCGCCATGCGGGACGGCGAGTTCGGCCCCGGCCAGGAAAGCCTGGACGTCCGGCTGTGCCGCGAAGAAGACGTCCCCTGGGACCGCATCGCCTTCCCCGTGGTGGAGCAGACCCTGAAGCTCTACTTCCGGGACCGGCGCCGGGGCCGCTTCGGCACCTACACCGGCGACATCACCCGTCCCGCGGACAAGTGGAAGGACTACCAGGTGCGGTTCCTCAACGGTTCGGGCCGGTAATGCTGCGAGCCATCCAACGGTTCTTCGACAGCCGCATCGACCCCGGCCACCGCGACGTCCGGCAGTCGGACGGCCACCGGCTGCAAGTGGCCACGGGCGCGTTGCTCATCGAGATGATGCGGTCCGACGCGGAGTCCACCGAGAACGAGCGCACGGTGGTGCTGGCCGCCCTGCGAAGCAAGTTCGAGCTGACCGAAGACGAGACCCGCGAACTGGTGGAACTGGCCGAAGCGGAGGCCGACGACTCCATCGACCACTACCAGTTCACCTCGCTCATCAAGACCGGCTTCTCCCCTGAACAGAAGGAGAAGGTGGTGGAATACCTCTGGGCCGTGGCCTTTGCCGACGACAACGCGGACGAGCACGAAGAATACCTGGTCCGAAAGGTCGCCAACCTCATCGGCGTATCGCACAAGGACTTCATCGCCGCCAAGCTGCGGGCGCGGGACGGGGGCGGCCGTGCCGGGTGAAGCGGCACAGGGACGGCGACCGCGCTATCATACGACCTTGCGATGGCAGCTACTCTAAAGTCCTCAATAGGAGTCCTGAAGAGTAGAACACTTCATTGCGCGGCCTGTGGGATTACTCCGTCTGTTGCAACGGTGGAAGGGCCTCCAATCGTTTCAGCCATTGGTCGAAATGGCGGCACTTCGGCGCGTATTTGACTGAGGCCGATGCGTCTGGATACCGCTATGCCGTGGCGCACCTTGCCGTACCGTGGACCACTGAGACGCTTCAGGCGGGCCGACGGATGCGTGTCTCGGCCGTCGTTGATGTGCTCCGGGCTTTGCACTGATCGGCGGGCGTGTTCCAGCTCGCCGACGAATTCCCCCCAGGCAGGCTCCGTTTCCGCAAACCGCCCGGTGTCGGAGAACAGCAGGGCCTCGAACTCGTATGGTTGAATGTGGGGCAAAAACCGGTCCGAGCGGCAACCGGCTTCCTGGATCACCGTCTCATGGAATCCGGCTTCGACCGCCGTGGCCCGCTTCAAGGGGTCTGGCTGCCGGGCCGCCCGGGAAACACCGGGAAAATCGGGGTGCAGCCCGTACAGATCGAAGAACGTGGTCACATAGGTATCCTTTCTCTCTCGGAGAGTATTCCGAAGAAAACCCAGTACTCGTTGAGGTGTGAGGGCTCCGCCTCTCGAACGCGGGGACGTGTGGATAAGCCGTGGGCAGACGAACAGGTTTCCATTTGCGAGGGCGGGACCGAGGAAATCCCTGACAAAGGTTTCCTCTGTCTGACCTTCGCCGACGACGACTACCTCCCTCATGGCCGTGGTCTGCCGCCGAGTACGTTCATCTTCCATAGATCGCCTAGGGCATAGTCCTCCAACCAATCCATAAGATCGCTCCGGTCGAGCCTGGTGAAAGTGGATGCGCCGTCTTTGCGGTCCACCACTACCACGTCCTTGGGATCAAGCTCGTTCACGAGGTCTGCCGACTGGGTGGAGACGATGATCTGCCGCTCGTCGCTTGCGTGCTGCAGCATCTCGGCCAGCAGCGTGAGCGCGTAGGGATGCAGACCGAGTTCCGGTTCGTCGATCAAGATCACTCCCGGCTGCAGGTCGGTCGGTTGGAGCAACAGGGTGGCGAGGCAGACAAAGCGCAAGGTTCCATCCGAAAGCTGAAACGGCCCGAGCACGCTGTCTGGGTCATCCGCATGAGACCATTCCAGTTCCATCATCTTTTCGTCTGTGTCTTCGTCCTCACGGCGGTGGATGAAATCCCCGAAGAACGGAGCCGCAAGCCTTACGGTCTCGACGATTCGTCGATAATGATCGGGGTGGTGTTCGCAAAGGCGTCGCAGGAAGGGTGCGAGATTCGCCGCGTCCTGCTGGAGTCTGAGGTTGTCGCGTACGGGATGCGACAAACGTACTCTGGATGTGCGGCCCGTGCTCATGTCCGAAAAATGGAACACACGCCAGTGTTGCATCCCGGGAACCACAGCGGTGGCGAAGGCGCCTTGGCTAAACCCCGCCAAACGCACTTCTTCGTGTCCGCCAGCCCATTGCGTGCCGCCCTTTACGGTGCGAAAAGCCTCCCCGGCATTCATGGAAGACTCAGTGAGGCCAGGGAAGATCCATTCGTCGGCGAAGACCAGTCTGCTGGCAGCGGGCTCGAGGGAGAATAGACATCGCCAACGGCCGCCATCGAAGGACAGTTCCACGGATAGGCTTGATGAGCGTCGCCGTCCGCCGAACAGCAATGCGTCAGGACCGCCCTCTTGCCTGATGAAGAGTTGAAGCCGCTGCCTCGAAAGGTGGTCCAACATCCGGAAGAGACTCAGAAAGTTGCTCTTGCCCGCGCCGTTGGGACCTATCAGGACGTTCAAGCCTCGCAACTCGAAGTCCTCGAGCAATTGGATCGACTTGAAGCCCTGAACGGTGAGGCGGTCCAGCTTGGCCATGACGCTAGTCCAGCGAGCTCAGCTTGAGCGGCAGCTTGGCGCCCAGCCACAGGGAACGGTCCCGGTGGTCGCCCACGTGCTCTCCCGTGTTGGGGTGGACCAGCACGTCGAGACCCTCACGGTTGAGCATCAACCACGGGACGACCCGGGCGAACTCCTCGGGCGCGAAGGTGACCTGGTACATGGCCTGGGGGTGCGGTCCCACGGGTTCGTCGTGCCAGCGCCCCAGCACCACGTCGAAACGCGCGTCCAGCCCTTCGCGCACGCGCTCCGCCATGGGTTTCGTGTCCGGGTCGTAATAGACGTGGGCGTGGTAGCCGGAAATGATCTCCGAAGGTGGTTTCGACATGGGCCTGCCTTGGTGGGATTCGTCAAAGAAAAGCGGGCTCCCTTCCGGAAGGAGAGCCCGCTCCCGACGTTCATCAACGTCGTCGAACCGCTTTTCATGCTCGTGCAGCTTCCGGGTATCGGCTCTGCCGTGAGCGGTGTTCCGGGATCGTTGGTCCTCTGCTGCCTGCCCCCGGACTTTGGCGAGTTACGCCGTGTTATCCAACACGCGAGTTGGGACGGTCAGCCGGGAAACCGCGTTGAGCAGGACCCCCTGAAGCCGGCCTGCCCGTGGCGTTCACGGGCGCTGTTCGAAGGGTGGAGTGGATTGCGTCATCTGACACCTCCTGATGCTTTGATGACCGAGCCCGGAACGAGCCCGCCTGTGGTCCCAGACTCCTGCTCGTTCGGGAACGAGCAGGGATAGTTTAGTTCCGCCGTCAGCCCGTGTCAAGTAAAACGCGCTCGGCCTTCCCGGTCGCGGCGGCTCAGGCCGCTGCCTGCCTCAGCCGTGCTTGAGCAAGGTCGTAGGCCGCCTGAAAGCGCATCCAATAATCAGCGTTGCTCCAGCCGATGCGTTCGAGCGCCAAGGCCATTTCAGGCGAGATCCCCGCTCGCCCGTTGATGAGGCGGGAAAACGCCGGCCGGCCGACGCCTACCTGCTTGGCGGCTTCCGTAACCGTCCATCCCCTCACCTTCATGCATTCCCGCACGAGTTCACCGGGATGGGACGGTCTTTTCATGGTCAAGCTGGTGTTTTCGTCGCTCACGCCATGCCCCCTTGCTAGTGGTAATCGACCAAGTCCACGTCCACCGCTTCCATCCCCTCGAAGCGAAAGACGATCCGCCAATTGCGGGAAACGCTCAGACTCCAAAGGCCTCGCTGGTCGCCTTTCAGCGGATGCAGCCGCAGGCCGGGAACCGCGGGCAAGTCGCTGGGCCGGGTCGCAACAGCCAGCGCCGAAAGGACGAGCCGCAGCCGAGGCAGCAAATCCGCCGGCACCCGTCCCGGGTTGTCGTCCTCAACCAGCAGCCGCAGTCCTTTGTGCTTGACCTTCATACTGGAAATTGTAGCCTGTGACGCAACGAAATGCACACGCTCCCGGAACCTCTGATCAACTTTGGATTGAGGCGCCTCTCCCTATGGGAAAGCGCGTCCTTCGACTTCGCTTCGCTACGCTCAGGACGAACGGGGGCAGTCGTTCAGAGTTTCCTTCCCTCAGTCGGCCCGCATGCGTTCTTGAACGGCGGCCGCGGGCTTGGTATGGGTACGCAGCATCGAGGCGACGCGAAGGGATACGACGCGGGGGGATGCCATGGCAAACGGTTACGACGTGATCCTGGTGGGAGGGGGCTCCGCGGGCTGCGCCGCGGCGGCGCGGCTTTCCGAGGACCCGAAGCGCAGGGTGTTGCTGCTGGAAGCGGGGCCGGACCCGCGGCCGATCCCTGATCTGGTGGCGGAGGCGTCCAAGCGGGAGCGGCTCCTGTTGGAGACCCCCTACGTCAACATGTACCCCACCAGGCGCGGGTTGGACGGGAGCGTCTTCTATTCCCTGGCCGGCAAGATCATGGGGGGCGGCTCCTCGGTCAACGTGATGTCGGTCATCCGGCCCATCGAGGCCGACATGGACGCGTGGGCCGCGGCCGGGAACCCCGGGTGGGCGTGGGGGCGCGTGCTGCCTTTCCTGAAGCGACTGGAGGACGACCGGGACCATCCCGACAGCCCGGACCACGGCCACGGCGGCCCGCTATACTTCCGACGTCCCTATCGTTTCGGCGAGGAGGTGGTGCGGCCGGTGCAGGCTTTCATGGACGCGGCCCGGAGTCTGGGACTGCCGCAGGGCGACCTGAACGACCCGAACCCGTTCGGGGTCTGCACCTCGCCCTTCAACATCAGGGACGGCATGCGGCAGTCCACCACCGTGGCCTACCTCGACGCCGCGCGAGGCCGCCCCAACCTCACGGTAGTGGCGGAAGCTCCGGTGGTGTCCCTGTCCTTGTCGGGGAAGCGCGTCACCGGCGTGGACTACGAGCGGAACGGCCGGCGCGAGACCGCGGCGGGGGCCGAGGTGGTGCTCACCGCGGGGGCCTTCCACAGCCCCCACATCCTGATGCTCTCGGGCATCGGCCCGGCCGCGGAGTTGCGGCGGCACGGCATCGAGGCGCTCCACGACCGGCCCGGCGTGGGCGAGAACTACCAGGACCACGCCATGCTGCACATGGGCTTCGAGGGCCGCGGCGCCTTCGAGGTGGATTGGGTGGTGCCGCCCTTCCGGCTGGTGGCCAAGAGCGACCCGTCACGGGAGACTGGCGATTTCCACATCTTCATGCGGCCTCCGACCGTGCTGGAGGGCGTCGGGCGGATACTGAACATCTCCGCGGCGCTGCTGGAGCAGCGCAACCGCGGCCGGGTGTTCTTGCAGAGCCCGGATCCCCACGAACTTCCCGGGGTGGACGCCCGCATGCTGGAGGACCCGGGGGACGTTGCGGCCATGGTGGCCGCCATGGAGTTCCTGGACCTGCTGACCCGGACGGGGGACATGCCCGAATACTACGGACCGCCCATCCAGCCCCGCCGGGGCGAGGACTGGGCCCGGTTCGCGCGCACCGCGTTCGACAGCTACCACCACGCCGCGGGGACCTGCCTCATGGGACCCGCTTCCAACCCCATGGCCGTGGTGGACGAGCGCCTGCGGGTCCACGGCATGGACAACCTGCGGGTGGCGGACGCCTCCGTCATGCCTACCGTGACCCACGCCAACACCAACGTGACCTGCATGATGATCGGAGAGCGGGCGGCGGACTTCATCCACCGGGGGGAGTAGTCAAGCGCGTCCTTCGACTTCGCTTCGCTACGCTCAGGATGAACGGAACACTTCGACTACGCTACGCTCAAGACGAACGGGGCAATCCGACTACGCTATGCTCAGGACGAACGGGGGCAATCGTTCCGAGGTTCCTCATGACTTGAGGCGCTGATCGAGCCGGCCGTCCGAGTCCATGGCCCGCAACTCGTCGTAGCCTCCGATGAGGTCGCCGTCGATGAAGATCTCCGGCACGGTCCACCGGCCGTCCGACCGGTCCAGCATCTCCCGATGCCTCTCGGGGTCCGCCTCCACGTCGAACTCGGTGAAGGCCTGCCCCTTCCCTTCCAGCAGCCGCTTGGCCATCCGGCAGTACGGACACCACGCCTTGGTGTAGATCTCGACGGTAGCCATGGGACGCGCGCCGGCGAGGCCGGAGACCCGGTCAGGCCAACTCGAACACCGGGAGCTTCACGTGGGGGTCCTCGGTGTCCATGAACGTGAGGGTTACCGGAGCGCCGAGGGTCACTTGGTCGCGGTTGTCCCCCACGATGCGCGTGGCCATGCGCACGCCTTCCTCCAGTTCGACCTCGGCGAAGTAGATGGGCACCTCGTCCATGAACGCCCGGTTCCGGGGGACCCTCACCAGTGAGTAAGTGTGGACCTTTCCCCTGCCGCTGGCGGCCACCCACTCCAGGTCGCTGCCGAGGCAGCCGGTGCAGACGGCCCGGGGGAAGAACTGGACCACGCCGCAGGCCCGGCACTTCTGCAGCCGCAGCTCTCCCGCGGCGGCCCCCTCCCAGAACCCGCGGTCGATGGGGTTGACCACGGGAAGACTCTTGCCGGCCATCAGGACCTCCTCTCCAGGATCATCGCGGCGGTGGTGTTGAGGTTCCGCGCGTAGGACAACCAGCCGATGCCGGTGACCAGGGCGGTCTCGGCCGCCTTGACCTGTCGTTCCCCGGCCTCGCCGCGCAACTGCCGCAGGGCTTCCACCACGTGCAGCATGCCCCCGGCCAGCCCCGCCTGCCCCACCGAGAGATCGCCGCCGCCGGTGTTCACCGGGAAGTCGCCGCCGAAGGTGAGTTCGCGCTCCTCCACGAACCGGCCGCCATGGCCCTTGGCGCAGTAGCCCAGGTCCTCCAGTTGCATCAGGACGGCGATGGGATAGTCGTCGTATATGGCCAACAGGTCGATGTTGTCCCGGCTCATCTCCGAGAACAGATGCTCTCCCACCACGCTCATGCCCGTGGTGGTCTTGTCCGGCAGCATGTTGGACGCCTGGAAGCCGATCTTCTCTGCGTCCGTCACCAGATAGACGGGCTTGTCGGTGATCTGCCTGGCGCGCTCCTCGGAGGCCACCACCACGCACTCGCCGCCGGAGCACGGCATCACGCAGTCGAAGAGCCGGATGGGGTCGGAGACCAGCCGCGAGTCCAGGTAGTCGTCGATGCTCATGGGCGTCCGCAGCAGCGCCTGGGGGTTGGGCCCGGCGTTGTGCCGCTGGCTCACGGCGATCTTGCCCACCTGCTCCAGCGTGGTGCCGTACTGCTCCATGTGGCGGCGCTGCACCAGGGCGAACAGCGTGTTGGGACCGCCGTAGCCATAGACGTCGATGAAGTTGGCCCGCTGGTACTCCAGCACCCGCTGGTGGGACACGTTCTTGTCGAAGGCGTTGCCCGCCACGATGAACGCCACGTCCAAATACCCCGCCTCGATGGCGTCCGCGGCCCGCCGTATGGCGCACACCGCGCCCGCGCCGCCGCAGTCGCCGTTCAGCACCCAGTCCAGCTCCAGGCCCAACTGCTCCGCCACGTAGGGGGAATAGTCGGGGCTCGCCTGGGTCACCATGGAGAAGCCGTGGATCTCCTTCTTGGCAAGGCCCGTATGGGCCATGGCGTTCTGCATGGCCTCTGCGTAGTAGGACAGCAGCGGCCGGTCGGACTTGCGCGAGTATTCCGTGGAGCCGTAGCCCACGAGGCAGACTTTCTTTCGCAGCATGGGGGCGTTCCTTCCCTGGGTTGACTCAGACCATCAGGTCCCCGCCGGTGAGCAGCACCGACTGCCCGGTGACGTAGGAGGCGGCGTCGCCGGCCAGGAAGACCACCGCGTTGGCGATGTCATGGGGCTCGGCGATGCGGCCGAGGGGGACCTTGGCCCCCCGCTCCTGCAGCGATTCCTCCGAGCGGTGCTGTCGGGGCATGGCGGTGTTGGCGGTCCCGGGAGCCAGGGAGTTCACGGTGATCCCGTGGGGCGCCAGTTCCCGCGCCAGTCCGCGCACGAACCCCAGCACCGCGGCCTTGGAGCCGGCGTAGTGGGCGAAACCGGCTGCGCCCTTGTAGCCGATGGCCGACGCCGTGCAGATGATGCGTCCGCGGCCCTGGCGCTTCATCACCGGCACGAACGCCCGGGCGCACAGGAACTGGCCGCCGACGTTCACGTCGAGGACCCGGTCCCAGTCCTCCTCGGACATGTCCACCACCAGGGAGTGGGGATACAGGCCGGCGTTGTTGACCAGTACGTCCACCCGGTCCCAGCGGCTCAGGACGCGGTCCCGCAGCGCGTTGACCGAACCCTCGTCCGCCACGTCCACCCGCACCGCCAGGGCCTCTCCCCCGGCCTGTGCGGCCTCCGCGGCGACGCTTTCGGCCGTCTCCGGGTCCATGTCCGCGGCCGCCACCTTCGCCCCGGCCCGCGCCAGGGCCAGGGTAATGGCCCGGCCCAACCCCTGCCCTGCCCCGGTCACGACGGCGACCTTTCCCTCGAGCGTCATGGTCCGTTTCCCTTCCGGAACCTCTGATCCATTCCGGCTTGAGGCGTCTCTCCCTATGGGGAAAGCGCGTCCTTCGACTCCGCTTCGCTACGCTCAGGACGAACGGGAGAATCGTTCAGGGAACGGGAGAATCGTTCAGCGTTCCCTTCCGTTGCTGCACCGTGATTAGCCCGCCCGCGGGACGTTGTCAAACATTCCCGGGGGCTTTCGACGGGACGCGCGCGCCCTCTCCCTTGGCATCCCCGCGGTTATGGCCTATACAGATGCCGGAACCATGATCGGTCCGTCGGGAGAATGGATGAACCGGGCTGTCCGGGGATCCCCCGGGTGATGATATGGCGGAGAAACGCGTACCCTGCGGCATCGAGATCCCCCAGGTGTTCATCGACGCGCCCGTGGACTCCGATCACATCCGGAGGTTCGTGGCCAGGGCCGAAGATCTCGGGTACGACAGCCTCTGGACCCAGGAGAGGATCCTCAGCCCCTTCCCGATGCTGGAGCCTGTGACCCTCATGGCCTACGTGGCCGCGGTCACCTCCCGGTTGAAGATCGGCAGCTCCGTGCTGCTCACGGTGCTGCGCAACCCCCTGCAACTCGCCAAGAGCTTGGCCAGCCTGGACCAGTTGAGCGGCGGCCGGGTGATCGCGGGCGTGGGGCTGGGCGGGGTCCGGGGACGGCAGTGGCCCGAGGACGAGACCGTCTTCGGCTATTCCCCGGAGCGCCGGGTCACCCGCTTCGTCGAAGGCGTCAAGGTGATGAAGGCGTTGTGGCAGGACGAAAGCGCCAGTTTCCGGGGACGGTTCTGGGACTTCACCGACGTGGCCATGGAGCCCAAGCCCGCGCAGCGGCCCTTCCCGCTGTGGTTCGGCGGTCATGCCGAGCCGGCGTTGCGGCGGGCCGTGGCTCTCGGCGACGGCTGGATGGGGGCGGGGTCGTCGGACACCCAACGTTTCGTCAAGGAGTACGACCGGATCACCCGCCTCCTGGACGAAGCGGGAAGGGACCCGGCGACCTTTGCGGTCTCCAAACGGGTCTATCTTGCGGTGGACGACCATCGGGACCGGGCGGAACGGCGCCTGCGCGAGTTCTTCGCCGTGCGCTACCGCAACGCCGACCTGGGCGCGCGCGTGTGCATCTGGGGCGGCCGCCAGGAGGTCATCGACCGGCTGAACGAGGTGGTGCGCTGCGGCGCCCGCCACCTGTTGCTCAACCCCGCCTTCGACGAAATGGAACACCTGGAGCTCCTGGCCGAAGACGTCACGCCCCATCTCGGATGATGTCCGCGTCCGCGGGCGGAGTCAGCCGAAGAGGTCCTTCTCGATGACTGCAAGGCCGTGGCTGACCGCGGGTTCGCGTATGCGCCAGCGCGGGGGAAGCTCCTCCGATTCGTGACCTTCGATCCGCGATGCATCGCGAAACCCTGGACAATGCCCCCGTTCGTCCTGAGCCTGTCAAAGCGGAGACCTCCGTTCATCCTGAGCGTAGCGGAGCGGAGACCTCCGTTCATCCTGAACGTAGCGGAGCGGAGACCTCCGTTCATCCTGAGCGTAGCGAAGCGAAGTCGAAGGACGCGCTTGTTCCTCAACGGATCCCGCCCATGACAGCCAAGCCGGCTGAACACCCGGAAGAACGCCTGCAAGGGCTGGTGGAGCGTATCACCTTCCACAGCGAGGACACCGGCTTCTGCGTCCTGCAGGTCAAGGTGCGGGGCCGCCGGGAGCTGGCGACCGTGGTGGGCAGCGCCGCCGCGGTCGGCCCGGGCGAAGAGATCGATTGCCGCGGCGCCTGGGTGAACGACTCCGCCTACGGCGTCCAGTTCCGCGCCGAGGCGTTGCGGGTCATCCCTCCGACCACCCTCGAAGGAGTCGAGAAGTACCTGGGCTCGGGCCTCATCAAGGGCATCGGCCCGCACTTCGCGCGCCAGTTGGTGGAGGCGTTCGGCGCGGAGGTGTTCGACGTCATCGAACGGACGCCGGAACGGCTTCGGACGCTGGAGGGCATCGGGGCCAAGCGCCAGGCCCGGGTCATGGAGGCGTGGCGCGAGCAGAAAGCCGTCCGGGACATCATGGTCTTCCTGCACTCCCACGGCATCGGCAGCGCCCGGGCCGCGCGCATCTACCGGGTGTACGGCGAAGACGCCATCCGCCGCATCCGGGACAACCCCTACCGCCTGGCCCTCGACATCGGCGGCATCGGCTTCGTCACCGCGGACGTCATCGCCCGGAAGCTGGGCATCGCGCCCGATTCCATGATCCGGGTGCGGGCCGCCCTGCACCACGTGCTCTGGGAACTGTCGTCGGAAGGACACTGCGCCGCGGAACGGCAAGGGCTGGCGGAGCGCACCGCGCAGCTCCTGGAGGTGGCGCCCGAGTCGGTCGAACGGGCCATCGAGATGGAGACCGCGGCCGCCAACCTGGTGGCGGAACCCCTGCACGGCGAGCCCGCGGTCTTCCTGGCGCCCCTCCACCACGCCGAAGCGGGGGTGGCCGGCCACCTCCGACGCCTGCTCGCCGGTGTTCCCCCCTGGGGCCGCATGGACGCCGCGGCCGCCCTGCCGCGGGTGGAGGCGCTGACCGGCGCCACCCTCTCCCCTTCCCAGCGCCAGGCCCTCGACACGGTGCTCCATGGCAAGGTCACTGTGTTGACGGGGGGACCCGGGGTCGGCAAGACCACCATCGTCAACAGCCTGCTCAGGCTGCTGGAAGGCCGTATCGGGAAGGTGCTGCTGTGCGCGCCCACCGGGCGCGCGGCCAAGCGGCTGTCGGAGTCCGCCCGCGCCGAGGCCAGGACCATCCATCGCCTGCTGGAGTTCGACCCCAGGCAGATGGGCTTCCGCAAGAACGACGCCGACCCCCTCGACGCGGACCTGTTGATCGTGGACGAAGTCTCCATGGTGGACGTGCTGCTGATGAACCACCTCCTCAAGGCGGCGCCGTCCCATGCCGCGGTGCTGCTGGTGGGGGACGTGGACCAGCTCCCCTCCGTGGGCCCGGGCGCGGTGCTGCACGACGTCATCGAGTCCGGGCGCGTGCCCACGGTGCGGCTGACGGAGATCTTCCGGCAGGCGGCGTCCTCCAGCATCGTGGTCAACGCCCATCGCATCAACGCCGGCGAGCCCCTCGAAACCCGGGAAGGCGCCGGGTTGCAAGACTTCTACTTCATCCCCGCGGAGTCTCCGGAGGAGATCTGCGACAAGCTGTTCCAGGTGGTGGCCGAGCGCATCCCCAGGCGGTTCGGCATGAACCCCATCCGGGACGTCCAGGTGCTGACCCCCATGAACCGCGGCAGCCTGGGGACCCGCTCGCTGAACCTGGAACTCCAGAAACGGCTCAACGCCGGCGCCGAGCCGCAGGTCCAGCGTTTCGGCTGGACCTACGCGCCCGGTGACAAGGTCATCCAGACGGTCAACGACTACGACAAGGACGTCTTCAACGGGGACATCGGACAGGTGTCGCGGGTGGACCCCGACGAAGGCTGCGTCCACGTGGCCTTCGACGACCGCACGGTCTTCTACGAGTTCGGGGAGCTGGACGAGGTCGCGCTGGCCTACGCCACGTCGGTGCACAAGAGCCAGGGCTCCGAGTACCCAGCGGTGGTCATCCCGCTGGCCATGCAGCACTACCTGCTGCTGCAGCGCAACCTGCTGTACACCGCGGTGACCCGCGGGAAGCGGCTGGTGGTCGTCATCGGACAACCCCGGGCCCTGGGGATGGCGGTGAAGAACCTCCGCTCCGCCAGCCGCCTGACCGGCCTCCGGGCGCGGTTGGCCGCCGAGCCTCCGGTTTGACAGCCTGTGCCCCCCGGACTACAGGAACGTCGGAACGATCGAGACACGGACGATGGATTCCCTCACCCCCGTTCGTCCCGAGCGTAGCGAAGCGGAGTCGAAGGACGCGCTCATGTCCCCCTGTCCCGATTGACCGGAGGTTCCCGGAGGACACCGCGAAACATCCCGTCGGTGGAGGTGAACGCCATGAAGACTCTCGTTCGAGGCGGCTGGGTCGTGGGCTACGACGGCGCCGGCCATGAACTGTTGCCCGAAGGCGTGGTGGTTTACGAGGACGACCGCATCGTCCACGTGGGCCATGGTTTCGACGGGCCGGTGGACCGCACCATCGACGCCCGCGGCCGGCTCGTCAGTCCGGGCCTCATCAACTGCCACATCCATGCCGGCACCAACGCCCGCCACGTGATGCTGAACGACGCCAGCAAGGCGGACTACCTGGGCATGAACTTCCTGTCCTACGGCGCCATGCGCCGGGGCGCCAAGGGCATGGGGCCGCCCCCGCGCGCGGACGTGGAGGGCAGGTTCGGGATGTGGGCCGCGGTGCGCGGGGGCGCCACCACCATCCTGGACGTGGGCACACGCGGCCCCATGATCGAGGGTTTCACCGAGATGGTCGGCGCCCTGGGCGTGCGCGCCTACCTCGGGGTGAGCTACCGGAGCGCCGCCTACGTGCTCGACGACCGGGGACGCATCCGGTGGGACTGGGACGAGGAGGCCGGCGAGCGGGGGCTGGCCCGGGCCGAAGCCTACGCCAGAGAGCACGACGGCGCCCACGAGGACCGGGTCCGCGCCATGCTCTATCCCGGACAGTTGGACACCTGCACTCCCGAGCTCCTCGATGCCACGAAACGGACCGCCCGGGACCTCGGCATCGGCATCCAGCTCCATGCGGCCATGAACGTCGTGGAGTTCCAGGCCACGTTGCGGGAGCGCGGCGTAACGCCCATCCGGTATCTCCACGACCTGGGCTTCCTGGGCGAGGAGGTGATCCTGGGGCACTGCGTCTTCCACTCCCGGCACTCCTGGTGCCACTACCCCTACTCGGAGGACCTGTCGCTCTTGGCGGACAGCGGCGCTTCCGTGGCCCACGCCCCTTACAAGTACGCCAAGATGGGCATTGCCATGGAGTCCTTCGACCGGTACCGCGAACGGGGCGTCAACCTGGCCCTGGGGACGGACACCTTCCCGCAGGACATGGTGCACGAGATGCGCCTGGCGGGGCTCGCCTGCCGTCTCGTGGAGGGGAGCTTCCGCGCGGGCAAGCCCCGCGACGTCTATGACGCCGCCACGCTGGGAGGCGCCAGGGCCTTGCGGCGCGACGACCTGGGACGGCTCGCGCCCGGGGCCAAGGCCGACCTGATCGTGGTGGACCTGCGCCGGACCCACTTCGGCGCGGTGCGCGACCCCATCAAGTCGCTGGTGGAGGGAGGCAGCGGCAGCGACGTGGAGACCGTCGTCATCGACGGGCAGACCCTGCTGGAAGCGGGCCATCCCACCCGGTTCGACGAGGCCGAACTGCTGGACCGGATCCGGGAGGGAGCCCGGCCCCTGTGGGACTCGGTCCCCGAATGGCGCGCCCTGGGGGAGACCATCGACGACGTGGCGCCCATGAGCTACCCGGTGCGGGAACCCTAGCGCCGCCATGCCCTTCATCCACAGGGAAGGCGTAAGGCTCTACTACGAGACCCACGGCGCCGGGCGTCCGCTGCTGTTCCTGAGCGAGACCGCCTGCCATTGCGACGTGTGGAAGCTCCACCAAGCGCCGGAGTTCTCCCGGGACCACCAGGTCATACTGTACGACTACCGGGGCGCCGGGCGCTCGGACCGGCCGTCGGAACCCTACAGCGTCAAGGACTTCGCCGACGATGCGGCCGCGGTGCTGGAGCGCCTGGAGGCCCGTGACGCGGTGGTCTGCGGCCATTCCATGGGCGGCTCGGTGGCCCAGGTGATGGCCCTGGACCACGCCGACCGGGTGTCGGCCCTCATCTGCGCGTCGGGCCGCGCCTTCTACCCGCACACCCGGGGCATTCCGTTGCGCATCGCCGCGGAGATGGTGGAACGGGGCTACGAACGGTACGTGAAGGAGCACGGCAGGGTGGTGGGCTTCACGGACGAGTTCGCCCGGCAACGTCCCCGGGAGGTGGAGCGGTACCTGGAAGTGCGGATGGCCCGTCTCAACCCGGTGGAGCACTATTTCCGCCACGTCATCGCGCGGCAGCAGCACGACGTCAGGGACCGGCTGAAGGACATCCGCATGCCGACCCTCATCCTCGTGGGCGAGGAAGAGCACCACGTGACCAGCGACACCTCGTTGCGGCAGGCCGCGGACGTGCTCGCCGCGGAGATACCCGGAGCGGTCTTCGTGGGCCTGCCGGGAGAGAAGCACGGTTATTTCTTCGTGAACCCCGACGCGGCCCACGCCGCCATACGGAAGTTCCTGGCCGGTTGAAAGGTCACGCGCCTTCGGCGGCGGCCGCGCGCAACGCCCGCCAGACCCGTTCCGGCGTCAGGGGCAGTTCCCGGATGACCACCCCGCTGGCCCGGGCCACCGCGTTGCAGACCGCGGGCGCCACCGGGATGATCCCGCCTTCGCCCATGCCCTTGGCCCCGTAGGGCCCGGGCCCGTCGCCGTTCTCCAGGAGGCGCGACTCGAAGGTCCGCGGGACGTCCCTGAACCCCGGCACCCGGTAGTCCACCAGGTTGGGGTTGAGGGGCTGCCCGCCCGAATAGAGCAGGGACTCGAACAGGGTGTGCCCCATGGCCATGACCGCGGCGCCCTCGTCCTGTCCCTCGGCCTGCCGGGGGTTGATGGCCTTGCCCACGTCGGCCACGCTGGCGTAGCGCTCCACCGTCACCTGGCCGGTGTCCGCGTCCACGGACGCCGCCGCGCCGCCGATGCCCACCTCCCAGAAGATCGGCAGCACCGGCGAGATCCCTCCCCCCGCCCGCACGTAGCCGCGTCCGATGAGTTCGCCGCCCGGCATGCCGAAGTACGCGGCCACCACCTCGGCGAAACTCCTTCGCTCCTCGCCGCACCGGGCCGCGCCCTCTTCCAGCACCACGCCCTCGGGAGCGGTTCCGAACTGCTCCGCGGCAATGGCCTTGAGCTGGTCGTGGACGTCGGCCGCGGCGAACTTGACCGCGGTGCCCATCACCGTGGTGGAGCGGCTGGCCCCGGTGGAGCGGTCGAAGGGGGTCGTATGGGTGTCCGTGCCCCGCAGGGTCACGCGATCGAACGGGACGCACAGTTCTTCCGCGGCGATCTGGCTCAGCACCGTGCGGGCCCCCTGCCCTACCTCGGTGCTGCCGGCCATGACCACCGCGCTGCCGTCGCTCAACAGCCTGACGATGGCGGTGGACACGGGGTTGGCTTCGCTGTCGGTGACGCCGACGGCGAAGCCGACGCCGGCGCTGCGGTCCGGCGCGCCGGACCGTCGGACCATGCGGGCCACCGCGGCGAGGCCCTGGCGCAGGTCGCCGTCCATGCCCCGGGACCCCGGCCGGATCCGCTCGCCGCGGCCGAGCAACTGGGCGAGACGGTACTCCACGGGATCGAGGCCCAGGCTTTCGGCAATTCGGTCCATCTGGGCTTCCACCGGCCACACCGACTGCGGGCCGCCGATGGAGCGCATGGACCCCGCAGGCACGGAGTTCGTATAGACGCCGTAACTGTCGGAACGGAAGTTCGCGCACCGGTAGGCCCCGTGCACCCGCAGCACCGCCCGGGCCACCACCCGCGGGCCGTTGTCGGCGTACGCGCCCGTGTCCAGGCGCATCTCCACCTCGCGGGCGACGATGGCGCCATCGCGCTTGACGCCGGTCTTGATCCGGCAACGGGCCGAGTGGCGCCGGGCGGTCAACATGGACTCGGCGGCCGAATGTTCCAGGCGCACCGGAAGTCCCCGGGTCTTGCGCGCCAACGCCACCGCCAGGGGCTCGATCTTGAGGTACGACTTGCCGCCGAAGGCCCCGCCCACGTACGGCACCACCACCTGCACGTCGGTCATGGAAAGGCCGAACAGCCGGGCGAGCTCCGAGCGGATGAGGAACGGGTGCGCGGACGCGGACCACAACGTCACCTGCCTCCCCCGGAACTGCGCTGTGGCGGTGTGGGGCTCCAGGGAGTAGTGGCACACCATGGGGAAACGGAACACGTCCTCGAAGACCTCGTGGGCCTCCGCGAAACCCCGATCCACGTCGCCGAACTCCATGTGCTCGTGGTGGCAGACGTTGGGGTGTTCCCGGGTGTCCGAGAGCCGGACGTCGTGGAAGTCCCCGGACCCCGCCGGGTTCTCGTGCAGGATCGGCGCTCCCGGGGCCAGGGCTTCGTCCATGGAGGCGACGCACGGGAGCTCCTCGTAGTCCACCCGGATGAGGGACACGGCTTCCTCCGCGGCGAGCCTGTCCCGGGCCGCCACCGCGGCCACGGGCTCGCCCACGTAGCGCACCCGGTCCATGGCCACGATGGGCCGGTCCCGGAGGCAGTGGCCGTAGTAGGGGTCCATGCCGTCCAGGTCCTCCCGGGAGAGCACGGCGACCACGCCCGGCGCCGCCAGGGCGGGAGCCACGTCGATGGAGGCGATGCGGGCGTGGGGAAAGGGGCTGCGCAGGACCCGGGCGTCGAGGACGCCGGGGATGTCCAGGTCGCCGGAGAACCTGGCGGCGCCGGTGACTTTCTCCATGCCCTCGATGCGGTTCCGGGGCGTGCCGACGATCTTCATGGCGGCCGACCCCCTCAGCCGTAGAGGACCACCGAGCGGATGCTCTTGCCCTCGCGCATGAGGTCGAAGGCCCGGTTGACCTCCTCCAGCGGCATGGTGTGGGTGATCATGTCGTCCAGGTTGATCTCGCCCGCGGTGTAGCGGTCCACGTAACCCGGAAGCTGGGACCGCCCCTTCACGCCGCCGAAGGCGGTGCCGCGCCAGACCCGGCCGGTGACCAGTTGGAACGGCCGCGTGCGGATCTCCTGTCCCGCGCCGGCCACGCCGATGATGGTGGATTGGCCCCAGCCCTTGTGGCAGCACTCCAGGGCGGCGCGCATGGTCTCGACGTTGCCGATGCACTCGAAGGAATAGTCCACGCCGCCGTCGGTCATGTCCACCACCGCTTCCTGTACGGGCCGGTCGGAGTCCCGGGGGTCCACCAAGTCAGTGGCGCCCAGGCACCGGGCCATGGGGAACTTTGCGGGGTTGGCGTCGATGCCGATGATCCGCCCGACCCCGGCCATGACCGACCCCTGGATCACGCTGAGCCCGATGCCGCCGAGGCCGAACACCGCCACCGTCGAACCCGCTTCCACCTTCGCCGTGTTGAGGACGGCGCCGATCCCGGTGGTGACCCCGCAGGCCAGCAGGCACACCTTGTCCAGGGGCGCCCGCGGGTCGATCTTCGCCACCGAGATCTCCGGCAGCACGGTATATTCGCTGAAGGTCGAGGTCCCCATGTAATGGTGGATGGACTTCCCCCGCAGGGTGAACCGTCCGGTGCCGTCCGGCATCACGCCCCGACCCTGGGTCTCGCGTATGGCCTGGCACAGGTTCGTCTTGCCCGAGCGGCAGAACTTGCACGCGCCGCATTCCGGGACGTAGAGGGGGATCACGTGGTCGCCGGCCCGCACGCTGGTGACGCCCGGCCCCACGTCCTCCACTACCGCTCCGCCCTCGTGCCCGAGTATGGCGGGGAACAGGCCCTCGGGATCGCTTCCCGAAAGCGTGAACTCGTCGGTGTGGCAGACGCCGGTGGCGACCACCCGCAACAAGACCTCGCCCTCCTTCGGCCCCGCCACCTCCACCTCGTCGATCTCCAGCGGCTTGCCCGCTTCGAACGCAATGGCCGCGCGTGACTTCATTTCGGCTCCCTTCAGGCTCGAGTCTCCTCTGCCCATGCGAAAGCGCGTCCTTCGACTTCGCTTCGCTGCGCTCGGGACGAACGGGATCGTCGTCCGGAAACGAGGGTCGTGGTTCCGGATTTCCTCAAGGTTCTCCGTCGTCCGTGCCCATCAAGCCGAGTTGTCCGGGGGCGCGCACCGCGCGATCGACGGTGGGCGGCAGGGAGAGATCGTCGCTGGCCGCGCCCATTTCCTTGAGTCGTCTGGCCGCGGGAAACAGGCGGCTCTCCAGCGAGCCCACCGCGTCGTTGTAAGCCTTGACCGCGCCCTCCAGTCCGTTTCCAGCGCGCTGGAAGTGCTCCACGAACTTGGCCAGACGGTCGTGCAGCGCTTTCCCCTGCTCCGCGATGGCCCTGGCGTTCTCCGCCGCCGTGTGCTGCTGCCAGCCGTAGGCCACGGTCTTCAACAGGGCCAGCAGGGTCACCGGGGTGGTGGGCAGCACGCGCTGCTGCATGGCGTACTCCAACAGGTCCGCGTCCCTTTCGAAGGCCGCGCTCAGGCAGGCGTCGTTGGGAACGAACATCACCACCACTTCCGGGGCGCGGTCCGGGGCGCGGTCGAGTTTCTCCCAGTACCGTTTGTCGCTCAGCTCGCGTATGCGGTTGCGAACGGCCTTGGCGTGTTCCCTGAGCTTGAGCTCGCGCCCCTCGCCCTCGGCGCCCTCCATGGCGTCCAGGTAGTGCTGCATGGGGGTCTTGGAGTCCACCGGCAGGATCCCCCGGTTCGGGAGACGGACGATCATGTCGGGGCGACCGCCGTCCGCGGCCGCCTGTTGTTCCTCGAAATCGACGTGGGAGACCATGTCGGCCATCTCCACCACCCGGCGGAGCTGCAACTCGCCCCAGCGGCCCCGCGCCGCGGGCGCCGCCCGCAGGGCGTGGGCCAACGGCGCCAGTTGGCGCAACCCTTCCTGGAGTCCCTGGTAGGCGCCCTCGCGTTTCTGCTCCATCTGTTGCACCTGGAGGTCCAGTTGGCGCACGCTCTTGCCGAGGGGGTCCACAAGGCTGCGCAACTCTTCCTTGTGAGTGCCCCAGTCGCCCCGCACCTCGGTGAGCAGGCGCCCCATCTGTTCCCGCGTCTGCTTCAGGAACCCGTCGGAGTTGTCCTGGAGCGACCGGGAGGCCAGCGCCTGGAACACTTCCCTCAACTTCTGCTCGGCCGTCTCCACCCAGCGGAGCTTCTCCGCTTCCGCCTCCCGCTCCTTGGCGGTCTCCGCGACCTGGACCTCCATGCGTTGATGCGCCGCCCGGGCGTCCCGAAGCTCTTCCTCCAGACCCTGGACCCGGTCCGCCCGTTGCTCGGCCCGGGCCCTGGCCTCCGAGAGCTCGCGGACCTGGGCCTGTGCGGACTCGACCCGTTCCCGTTCCCCGCGGACCTCGTCCTGCCGCGCCGCCAACTCGCGGGCCACTGCGGCATGCCGCGACTTGGCGGCCATCCAGGTCAGGACCACGCCCGCGGCAAGCCCCAGCGCAAGGTAGAGGAACTCCATCAGCGGTATGCCTCCCAACGCTCCCGCGCCCACCCCTACCGTCGGCGCCGGCCCCCGGTCCGGCCGAGGATGCGCTGGACCCGCTCCAGTTCCCCGTGGTCGCGGACCTGCAAACGGGCCTGTCCGGGCAGGCGCCGGATCATTTCCCGGGTGTTGGCGATGCGGTCGGACGTGGCCGGATGACTCGACAGGAAGTCCGGCCCGGGCCGGTCCCCTTTCTTCTCCTGCAGGGTCTCGAAGAAAGCCGCCAGTCCCCGGGGGTCGTAACCGGCCTGGAACAACATGCGCACGGCGAACGCATCGGCTTCGTGTTCGGCTTCCCGGCTGAAGGTGTTGAGGTAGCCCATGGCGGCCAGCCCGCCCAGGTCGTGTGCGACCCTGGCCGCGTCGGGTCCGCCCGCGGCCTGCGCGGCCACCACGCCGACCCCGTGCAGGATGTTGGCGGCGATGGCGCGGTTGAAGTTTGCGGCGATGTGGCGTTGGGCCACGTGTCCGATCTCGTGGGCGATGACCCCGGCCAACTCGCTGACGTTGCGGGCCGCGAGTATCGTGCCGGTGTACAGGTAGATGTGGCCCGCGGGCGCGGCGAAAGCGTTGACCTCCCGTTTTGCCACCACGTGGAAGGTGTACCGGAAAGGTTGCGGCCCGAGGGGTATCAGCAGCCTCTTGCCGATGGCCGATACGTACCGGGTGACCGCGGGGTCTCGGACCAGGTCCGCCCGGCGCTCGAAGTTGCGCGAGAAATCAACGCCGAGCTCCCGTTCCTCCTGCACGCTCAAGGGTCCGCAGGCGGCCAGCGCCGCGGCCAGGAGCGCGCCGGCCATCGTCCGGATCGCGCGGGCCAAGAACATGCGTAAGGTTAACCGCAGGCAGGCGCCCTTTCAAGCCTCTCGGCGGTTTCTCAAGAGGAACGGGTGCGCTACAATTGCCGCTGACCCGTAAACAGGACCGAGGGGAAGGCATGGCTCCGAACCCGAAGAAGATCGCGGGCGAGTACGCCGCGGACCGTGTGGCCCATGACATGATCGTGGGGCTCGGCACGGGATCCACCGCCCGTTTCGCCATCGCACGACTGGCGGAGAGGATCCGCGGGGAAGGTCTCCGCATTCGCTGCATCCCCACTTCGGAGCGTTCGGCCGCCCTGGCGCGGGAACTGGGCATCCCGTTGACGAGCTTCGCCGAAGTGCTGCACGTGGACGTGACCATCGACGGGGCCGATGAGGTCGATCCCGCCTTCAACCTCGTCAAGGGAGGCGGCGGCGCGCTGCTGCGCGAGAAGTTCGTGGCTTCGGCCAGCGAAGCCGAGGTGATCATCGTCGATGAAGGAAAGCTCAAGGACCGCCTGGGCGCGTTTCCCCTGCCGGTGGAGGTGGTTCCGTTCGGTTGGCAGCTCACGCAGCGGCGTCTGCAAAGCCTCGGGTGCGACGCCAGGTTCCGTTCCTCCGACCGGGGCCCTTTCGTGACCGACAACGGCAACTACATCGTGGACTGCTCGTTCGGGGAGATCGCAGACCCGCCCGGGCTGGAGCGCGAGATCGTCGGCGCCTGCGGCGTGGTGGAGTGCGGCCTCTTCACCCGGCTCGCCACCCGGATCATCATCGGGAAGTCCGACGGGACCCTGGAAGAACGAACCGAGCCGCGCTGACAGGGGGGGCCGGCTACCAGCGGTTCCTGCCTCCGCCGCGGCTTTCCCCGAACCCCCCGCGGCGTTCCTGGGGACGCGCCTCGCTGACGGTCAGCTTGCGGCCTCCCAGATCGGAGTCGTGGAGGGCGTCGATGGCCCGTTGGGCCTCTTCTCCGGAACCCATTTCGACGAACCCGAACCCTCTCGAGCGGCCGGTAAACTTGTCGGTGATCACCCTGGCGGAAACCACCGTTCCGTGGGGGGCGAAGATATCCTGGAGCTGATCCTCCGTCGTCGAATACGGCAAACCGCCCACGTACAGCTTCTCGTTCATGCTTTCCTCCATCCTTCTGCTCGACCCTGAGACGGGCACGGCGAAAGGAGCGTTATATTGGCCCACGGTGCGCCTGTCAATAGGCTCCGGCGCCCCAATCCACCACCTGCTCAAGTACATCTTCCCAACAGTCCCTGCCGCATAATGCTTGCACCTCGTATCCCTGGAGCGTCGATGGCCGCGGTCGGCGGGGACTACCGGGCCGGTATCCTTGCTTCCCAGAGCACTCGGCCTGCTTTCGTCTGCCCCGTCCGGATGCCGGAGACGGGATAATCGGGAAATGGAAGGATCGCCATGCACTTCCCCTCGAACAGCACGCCAATTCGTCGGAAGGTGATGAAAAACTCCTTGAGGCGGTTCCTCCTGCGCCATCCGGGCAGGCCCTCTCCGGGCAGGTCTTCCGGGTCTTCCGGGGTCGCCTCCACGAAGACCCCGCGGGGCACATCCTCCCGGACGCAGGGATCCCTGACGTGGAACAGCGCGCCGTCACCGAGATAGACGTCGAAATGGGAGCGCGCCGCAGGCTCTCCGGACACCACCCGTTGGTACGTGGTCCGGTACAACTCCATCAGGTCGTCCATACCTGCGGAATCATACAGGAACATCCGTTCGTTCCCGGGCGTGAGCAGGGCGTCGCTCTCCACCCGGTCGCGGGCGAGGATGAAGTCCGCGGCGCGGGCGGCGGCTTCCTTGTCAAGGGGTTGCGTCAAGACGCTTCCGGCGAGTTGGTAGCTTCGTTCGTGGCTCCAAGGTTCGACCTGCCGGGACCAGTCCGGCTCGACGGACTCGAGGACCAGGACCACCTTTCCCCGCGTGGTTTCTCGGATGCTTCCGAGTTCGGCCAGAGTGGCCAGTTGAGGCTCGGCCGCCCGGGCGTCCGGGCGCCATCGGTGGTTCATCTGGAAGGTGGAGACGACGAAGGCGAGCAGCCCCGCAACGGCAAGGCCAACCACCGGACCATGCCCCCAGCGCTTGTGGACGTACAGCAGGAGCAGTGAGTAGAACACCAGCGGGACGCCCACGTAATACAGGGCTTCGTGGTTGTGCGAGGAGTATGCAGTATTGTGGCGCATGGGCAGGGCCCAGAAGAACCCGGACAGGGCAAGGGTGGCCACGAGCATGCGGTGTCGCCATGCCAACAGCGGCCCCGCAAGGCGCACGACGGTCGTGGATGCGACCATGACCATCAGCAACGCCGGGAGGGAAACCCACAACGGCGGCGCCGAAAAGACGGACACGGAAAAGGGAGCGGGGGAAAACCACTCCAGCAGATCGACTCCCCAGTCGGTCAGCACGAATGGAACGGACGCCATGCAGACACGAAAGAACTGCTGTTGCAGGAAGATCAGCCAACCCACACGCTCGAAGACGGTGTTCGGCTCCGGGTCCAGTCCGGTCCGCAGGAGCATGGACTGGACTGACGGCAGTTCGCTCACCGGCCTCTCGCCTCCGAACGCGGCGTACTCGTTGGCGAAGTTGAAGCCCAGGACGGCCGCGCCGAACAGCACCGCGAACACGCCCAGCGCCATGTAGCGGCTGCGCAACACCGCCGCCCCGGTGGAACGCACACGCGGCCACACCGAGGTTCCTTCCTTCCACGCCCGGATCGCCTCACCTGCCAAGCCGAGGATGAGGAACGGCAGCAGGAAGGCATACACGTGCCACCCCAGCAGCAGCGCGACGCAGGTCCTGGCCAGCAACTGACGGAACCGTCCCTCCTGCACGAACACCACCATGCCGTGGAACACCAGCGTCACCGCGAACAGGTCCATGCTCATCTCGTTGGAGACCGTGTCGTTGTAAAGCAGCATGTAATAGGAGGAAAAGGCCGCGAGGGTGGCGGCCAGCGCGATCCAGCGGTGGGAGGTGATCCGTGCGAGGGAGTGGAAGGCCAGCAGCGCAGCGGCGCTGAACAACAGCAGCATGAGCATGCGGGCGGCCAGGATCCTGGCCGACAGGTCGTTTCCGAAAGGGAGGATGGCGAGTTTGATCAGCGCGTATCCGCCGACGGGAAAGCGGCTGTACATCCCGTATGTGGGGGCGTCGCCCGATCCCGGGATCCACCTCAGGAACAACCGGAAACCGTGGTCGGGGGACAGGTTCTCGGCGATGGCCAGGTTCTTCGCGGTATTCCAGTCATTGGGGCCGGGACGGTAGAAGTAGCCCTTGTCGAAGCTGCACAGGAACACCGTGGACAGGGCGAGCAGCAGCAACCACAGGGTGCGGCGTCCAGGACCGGAGGGGACATGGGCGCCAATCATCATCCGTCACCGCCGTAACGGATCTCCTTGAGCCGGTTCCGCACCGCCCGGGCGGCTCGTTCCTCCGGAAACTCCTCCAGATGCGACACGTCGTGGAGAAAGTCGAACACGACCAGCACCGCGCCGTCGGCGACCCGAACCTCCATTGCCTTGCCCCGTTCGCTGAACGTCACCATGGCCCTGCTGCGGTCCGGAGAGACGGCAAGGCCGCCGCCCCGGCCGGTGTACAGTTCTCGTAAATGGCCGGGAGTCCGGCGGTTCGGGAAGACCGTGGTCTCCTCGCCGTTCGCCGCGTCCACCATCAGCAGCCGTGACACCGTTCGTGCGCCGTCCGCATTCCTGCCGCCCAGGTTGTCCAGCATGAGGAACCGGGATCCCTCGAAATGCAGGACGGAGTGCTGACCCATGAACCCGCCGCGCACCATGCGCTTCAACCGATGGGTGCTGCGGTCCAACAGGGCGAATGCGCTCAGGTTCCTCATGGACACGACCAGGTCTCCGGGTTCGAGGCCCGCGCCCGCGGCGTCTTCTCCCAGCAGGTGGACGGAATTGACGTGCGTCGGGTTGCAAGGGTCCGCATGGAACAAAAGCGGGGCATAAGGGGACTCGATCAGGGCGTCGAAGATGGAAACCTCCTTCCGCAGCTCCCTTCCCTCGGCGTCGATTACGTTCACGAGATCGTCATGCCATTGCGGACAGGACATCACGATTCGAGGTCCCCTCCGTCCCGCCAGCCCGGTATCGATGGGCCTGCCGCGCCGCCGGCCCGGAACCAGGGCCACTTCGCCATCGGTCAGTTGTGGTCGATGGTGGCTGTAGTCCGGGCGGTACCACACCGGCTTGCCGCTCCGGTCGATGCGCGCCACCCCGCCGCCGTAAGGGTGGGTATGACTGAAGTGGAAGACCGCCAGGAGATCGCCATTGGGGTATTTCGATACTCCCATGATCCAGGCATGGTCGAGGAAGGAGAACCCGGGCGCGTGCTCGTACGGGAAATCCGCAGTGAACTCGTCTTTCTCCAGCCATTTCTCCAACTCGTCGGGGCGGTACGGCCACGCATACCGGACTTCGCCGCGGCCGGCGTACTCCACCGCAAGACAGCCCGCGTGACCCGGACAGTACTCCCGGAAGCGCCCCCGCCCTCCCGGAACCAGTATCGGGTCGGTCAAGCGGTCGCTGCCTATGAACTCGAAGCGCCGGGCGGCCGCCTGGTCGGGAGGGACGTCCACGAACTCCCATCGGTCCCAGTAGGGATCGTGGAGGTGGATCTCCAGCAGCGAAGCGAAGGTTTTCCCCGCGGAAGACAGGAGGGCGTAGGGAAAGACCCTGTAGTGCGCGACGTACAGCCCGCCGGCGAAGGTCGCCAGCATGAGCGCCCCCATGAACGACAGCACCGGGGTCCTTCTCCACGATGCCGAAGCGGCTCCGTGCATGCGGCCAAACGTAGCATGGCGAACGTTTATGGCAACCTGCTTGCGCCTCGTTGGGGACGGCCCTTTTCCCTCACGTTACCGTCCTGGCCCGCTTTCCCCCAGGCTCCGACGAGGTCCCCTCTCGTCGAGAGGTGGATCCGGAGCGTCCAGGACCCGATACACCAGCGGGGTTCCCAGGGAGACGAGCAGGAAGAAACCGCCGGTAGCGGCGAACATGGTCCCGAAGCCCCAGGTCTCCGCCACCCAGCCGAGCGCCAGGGGAAGAGCCATGGGCGACATGTTCCAGCCGAGTCCGGTGCTGGCCATCACCGCGGACCGGTCGCTGGCTCGACTGAGGTCCACGGCCTGGACCTGGTTGAGCAGGTCCGCCACCGCCCCGGCCATTCCCAGGCCGGCGATGCACAGGGCCACCGGCCATCCTCCGGTCCACGCGCTGCCGAGGATGCACACGCCGAGGCCGCCCATGCTGACGGCATAGAAGAGTTTCTCCCGCTCGATGACGATCATCGAGCCCAATGCGAGCCCGATGGCCACCGGACCGATGGAACGCACCGAAATGATGACGCTGATCCATCCTTCGGAGAAGTCCAGGCCGCTCATGTACACCGGATAGACGGACTGGGTGATGCCGAACGGCACGGCCGCGGCGCAGGAGCTGGAGATGAGCAGCCAGGTCCGTCTCTGCAACAGCCGCCGGCCCATGCCCGCGGTAATCTGCCACACGGTGCGGTCACCGGGCTTCAGCCGGATGGGCGGCAGCGCGAACCCGATCAACATGCCGATGACGGAACCCATTATGACCACGACGAAAGCGTGTCCGTACCCGAGCCAACCCGCCAGCACCCCGCCCATGGAGAGTCCCAGCACCTGACCTGTGTAGTTGGCCGCGGAGAGCTGGCCGAGCATCTTCCCGGGGTTCCGGTCGGAGAGCTGACTGGCCATGGACTGGGCGGGGACCCAGAACATGCTGCGAGAGAGGTTGGCCAGGAAGCTGGACAGCATGAGGGAGAAGAAACCACCGGCCGCGGAGAGGGCCACCGCGGCCAGGAGGTTGAGGGAATAACACGCCTGGAGCATCCGGTGCTCGCCGTAGCGGTCGGCGAAGGCGCCGCCCACGAACCGCATGACGATGGTCACCAGGTAGGGGAGGCCCACGAGGGACCCGATGTCCAGCACGGACAGCCCCAGCGTGACGCCGAGGAGCGGCGTCAGCACGAACAACATGCCGTTGCACAGGTTCCACAGCAGGGCGCTGGCGAACAGCGCCCCGCGGGGCGGGTGGGTCATGGGTCCCGGTGGAGCGAATAGTAGGCGGCGCAGTTGTCCCACAGGATCCTGTGCTTGTCTTCCTCGCCGAGGGCGGCGAGCTCCAGGAAGCTCTCCACCGCATGGGGGAACTTGGAGTCGCCGTGCGGGTAGTCGGTGGAGAAGACGATGCGCTCGTTCCCCAGGTAGTCGATGACGTACTTTACCGGAGCCTCGTCCGGCTCCACCGAGACGAAGCACTGACGCTTGAAGTATTCGCTGGGCGGCATGGCCAGGTCCGGCGACCAGACGTCGGCTTCCCTTTCGTATCCTTCGTCCATGCGCCACAGGAGCCACGGCAGCCACCCGCAGTTGGCCTCCAGGAACGCCACCCTCAGGTGGGGATGACGGGCCAGCACGCCCCCTGCGCAGATGCTGCCCAGGGCCAGCATCTGCTCCACGGGCTGCGCGAAGACCCGTCGCAGCATGAAGTTGGGCTCGAACCGGTCGCCCACCTGGCGCACGCCGGAGGAAGAGGATTCGTGGAGCCCCAGCGGCATCCCGAGCTCTTCCAGCGTGCTCCACAGGGGCTCGTAGTAGTCGTCGTGGAAGTTGCGGCCGTTGACGGGGTTCGACCTCATGAAGATGCCCCGGAAGCCGAGCTCGCGGGCGCATCTCCCGGCTTCGGCCACGGCCTCGTCCACGTCGAAGGGCGATACCATGCCGGCCCCCAGCAGGCGGTCGGGGTCCGCCCTGCAGAAGTCGTGGAGCCAGTTGTTGTAGGCTCGCGCCAACGCCCCGGCGAAACGGGGCTCCATGTCTCCCTCGCTCAGCGCCTGGAGCCCCCGGGTGGGATAGAGCACGGCCACGTCGATGCCTTCGACGTCCATGGCTTCGAGTTGCACTTCCGGCGCCCAGCCGCGATCCGCGTGGCTGCCGTAGATGCCCTGGTTCCGGTCGAAGTTGCGGCCTTGGGTGACGTTGCCGGCATGGACCGGGGGCAACCCCCAGAGCCTTCCGTCGGGGTGCCGCATGCGCAGGTCCCGCACGTTCTCGCTGGTGACTCCGCGGGGCGCCAGAGACCGGAACTCCGGCTCCAGATACCGCTCCCACAGGTCCGGCGGCTCCATGATGTGCATGTCGCTGTCGAGGATCCTGAACCCGTTCCTGGCCATGTTCCCTCCCGCCCGTCCGCCCGGGAGCCTGTCCGAGTCAGCGGAGCTCCGTTCCGAGGCATGGGAAACGCGGCGGCGTGCGCGATCCTAACCCTTCCAGGCCCCCCAGGCGATGCCGAGCCATCCCAGGAGGAACGCCAACCCGCCGATGGGAGTGACGGCCCCCAGCCACCGCATGCCCGAAAGGCTCAATGCGTAGAGGCTGCCCGAGAACACCACGGTCCCGAACACGAACAACCACCCTGCCGCGGAGAACTCCGCGCGGGGCCACCGGGCCAGGGCGAGACCCAGGAAGAGCAGCGCCAACGCGTGGTATAGCTGGTAGCGGACGCCCACCTCGAAGACGTCCAGCATGGGGGCGGCCAGTCTTCCCCGAAGACCGTGGGCCGCAAACGCTCCCAGCACGACCCCGGTGAACCCGGACAGGGATCCCAGCAACAGGAATAAGCGATCGGCGCTCAACTTGACCTCAGCGGCGTCGGAGTCCGTCCTCGACCCCTGGACGGCACGGCGTAGTCTTCCATGCAGCGGCCCGGATTGCAACGGTCCAGGGGATGCCGAATTCCACGCCCCGCCGCGGGTCCCCGGCTCCACCACCAAATGAGGGAGTACCTCGTTGGCGCCCGCGAGGGAGCGGGCCAAGATGGAGTTGCAAGAGAAGAAAATGCGCTGCATGATGGTAGTATGACCCCGTCCGTCAACCGGATCCGGCCAAGCGTACGGAGACGGAGCCACACGGAGAGAATGGTAGGCCATGCCGCAAACGTCAACCTCCGGGAGATGGAGACAGACCACCCGTGAAGCCCCCCCCCCCCCCCGGTCCCCGGTCTGAACGCCTCGCCCTGTGGTTGCTGCTGCTCGCCCTGTCCACGTTGTTCCTGTACAGCTTCGACAAGGGTTACTTCTACCGCCCCGGCACCACCTATGACTGGAATTCCGTGGTGCACTTGGCCACCGCCGAGACCCTGTCGCCCGATCACCATTTCCGGTTGTTCCGGGGCTTGCGCCCGGGATCGGACGGCGCTCCCGCATACGAGATGTACAGCCGCTTTCCCGTCGGCGGATACGCACTGATCAAACTCGCCATCCTCCCCTTCGGAAACGACCTGTCGGCCAGGATCCTGGCCGCCCGCATGCTCATGCTGCTGTTGTTCGGCGCCGCCGCTCTCCTGGCCTTCCACTCCCTCGCACGGATCACCTCCCACCGATGGACCGCACTGGCCGCCACCCTCCCGGCGTTCTCCTCCTACTACATGCTGTTGTACAGCAGTGCGATTTCCGTGGAATACAGCGTGGACCTGTTCGCGGTGATGCTGGTGTTCCACGGCATGGCGGTGTTCGTGCAGGAGGGACGGTTCCGCCAACTGCTCGCCAGGACCTGTGTCGCGCTGCTGCTGGGGTGGCGCGTGTATGCCTTCCTGCTGCCGTTCCTTATCCTGGGCTTGGCGCACGAGGCGACCCGGGCGTGGAAGGACGGGACCGCGCTGTGGCCGCGTCTGCGCTCCGCCGGGGCGGCGGTGCTGCGCAGCCGCTACATGGCGCTCGGCGTGTTCGCGCTGCTGTTCGGCGCGGCCGTCCTGGGCTTCAACTTCGCCAACGAGTACGCCGCGTTCGGAGGCGAGACGCAGGTGAGCGAACTGCCTTCCGTCCAGTCCATGCTCAGGCGGACCGGACTGGACCAGGAGTTGAACACCGTCTTCGACCGTGTGGGTTGGCTGCGCTTCCTGCAACAGCAGCTCTTTCGTGTCTGCGTGGCCTCCGTTCCATTCGTGCTGACCGACTGGGGAGTCGATCTGTTGGAGTGGTTTTCCTCCGCTCCCCTTTCGGCGTCGGTCTTTTCGGGGCTGCCGTTGTGGGTTGCCCTCCCGGTGTTGCTGATGGTCATGGTCGCATCCACGACCGTGGTGCGCCTTGCGGGGCGGCTGTTGGCCCGGCGGCATCGCATGCTCGTGGCCACCCTTGCCCTGTCCGGGTTCTTCTGGGCCCTGCTCATGCGCCACAATGCTGCACACCCCCACCACGACCATGAGGCCCTGTACTACGTGGGCGTCCCGCTGGTGTTCTACTCGCTGCTCCTGCTGTACCTCCGCAAGCGCTGGGGGTGTGGTCCGGTGGTCGGCCTTGCCGTTGCGGCGCTGCTCGCCTTCGTTGTCTCCGCCTTCCAGATGGATCGACGATGGGGATTGGACGCCCAGGCGGCCGAGCTCCAACAGGCGACCATGGACGAACTCGGGACCATACGCGAAACCACCCGGGGAAAGGTGGTCCTGGTCCTCGGGTCCGTCGAGCCGGAATGGTCCTGGCAGGTCACACAGAGGGACTACGTATGGAGGTACTATCTCGCCGGAAGCGTCTTGACGCAACCCCTTGACAAGGAAGCCGCGGCCCGCGCCGCGGACTTCCTCCTCACCCGTGACCGGGTGGAGAGCGACGCCCTGCTCACGCCCCGGAACGAACATGTGTTCCTGTATGATTCCGCAGGTATGGACGATCTGATGGAGTCGTACCGGACCACTTACCAGCGGGCGGTGTCCGGAGAGCCTGCGGCGCGCTCCCACTTCGACGTCTATCTCGGTGACCGCGCGCTGATCCACGTCAGGGATCCCTGCGTCCGGGAGGATGTGCCCCGCGGGGTCTTCGTGGAGGTGACCCCGGAAGACCCGAAAGACCTGCCCGGAGGAGACCTGACCAGATGGCGCAGGAGGGACGGCATCGAGAAGCTTTTCATCGTCTTCCGACGACATGGCGTGCTGTTCGATGGGAAGTGCATGGCTATCCTTCCATTGCCCGATTATCCCGTCTCCGGCATCCGGACGGGACAGGAAAAAGCAGGCCGAGTGTTCTGGGAAGCAAGGATACCCGCCCGGTAGTCCCCGCCGGCCGCGGCCATCGACGCTCTACGGATACGAAGTGCAAACATTATGAGGCAGGGACTGTCGGGAAGATGGACTTGATCAGGTGATGGATCGGGGGGTCGGGCGGGGATGGACAAACCGCCGCGCTTGGGCTATCTATGCGTCATGGAACGGAGCCGACGAGGCTCCAGACAGGAGGTCATGGGCAAGCAGCACCGCATATGAGCAAGCAGGACAACATCGAAGTCACCGGCACCGTGAGGGAGAGCCTTCCCAACGCCATGTTCAAAGTCGAGCTGGACAACAAGCACAACATCCTCGCGTACACCGCGGGGAAGATGCGGAAATTCTACATCAAGATCCTGCCCGGAGACCGGGTTACCCTCGAGTTGTCTCCCTACGACCTGAACCGCGGCCGGATTACCTACCGGCACAGAAACTGACCCCGTTCCACGGGAGCCCCGTCGGGCTGCCCGCGTCGGTCACGCCGCGGACAGGCGATGCATGAGGTCCCGTTGCGCGGCCCGGGCGCGCAGCAGGATCTCCTCTTCGTCCAGGAAGGCGCACTCGCGTTCGCGCATGAGCACCCGTCCGTCCGCCACCACCGTGTCCACGTCCGCGGCCTTGGCGCAGTGGACGAGTTGGCTCACCAAGTCGTTGACGGGCTGGAAGTGGGGCTTCCGGATGTCCACCAGGATCAGGTCCGCGCGCTTGCCCACCTCCACCGTGCCGCAGACCGAGGCCAGTCCCAGGGCGTGGGCGCCATCGACCGTGGCCATGCGGAGCACGGTGTAGGGGTCGATGACGCCCGCGTCCAGATGCTTCACCTTCTGCAGCAGCGACGCGGTCTTCATGGTCTCGAACAGGTCCTGGCCGTGGTTGCTCGCGGCGCCGTCCGAGCCGAGCGCGACCCTGACTCCCGCGGCCAGCATCTCCACCACCGAGGCGATCCCGTCGCCCAGCATCATGTTGCTCACCGGGTTGTGCGACACGGCCGTCCCGGTGTCCGCCAAGCACCGGATCTCTTCGGGCGACAGGTGCACGCAGTGGGCGAATATCGAGTCCTCTCCGGGTATGTCGAAGTCCTTCAGATGGGCCACCACCCCCGCCCGTCCGAACTCCCTGCGGGTGGCCTCCACCACCGACGCGGACTCCGCCACGTGGGCGCTGATGCCGATGGAGTGGTGGTCCGCAAACCGTCGTATCTCCCGGAGGAGGTCCGGGGAGGTGTTGATGGGCGGGGTGTTGGGTCCGGTGCGGAACGTGATCCGGCGGTGGGCGTCCGGCGCGGCGTTCTTCCGGTGACGCGCCATCAACTCCTCGACCCGCGCGAACGCCGTGTCCGGGGTCTCCCGGGCGCAGTCCGGCGCCATCTCCCCGGTGTCCATGATCGTGCGGGCGAACACGCCTCGCAGGCCCGACTCCGAGATGGCGTCCACCGCGGCTGCCGCGCACTCGGGCCCCGGGTGGAGGAAGTTGTGCTCGCAGACGGTGGTGACGCCGCCTTTCAGTGACTCCAGGCACCCCAGCGACGTGCCGGCGAACACGTGCTCGGGGTGCAAGACCTCCGCCACTCCGTAGATGCGCTGCAACCACCCCAGCAGCGGCAGGTCCTCCCACACCGCCCGCAACAGCACCTGGTAGAGATGGGTATGGGCGTTGACCAGGCCGGGCAGCAGGACCTTCCCCCGCCCGTCGATGACCGTATCCCCTTCCCTGACCGGCGCCTCGCCCGCCTGCACAGCGGTGATCGCGCCGTCCACCGCGGTCACGTAACCGGACTCGATGACCGCGCCGGGGCCGGTCATGGGAAGGATCGTGCAGTCGGTGAAGGTGATGGCCTGTGCGTTCATTGCCGACTCCGGGTCGGGACGGAAACGGGTGCGGAAGAGGGAGCGGTGGGAGGAACGACGCGGTCGACCGCGCGGGGGCTGCCGGACCCGCGGACCCGGCGGCGCGCTACGTGTCCCGGGTCCGTCGTTCGTGGGCCTCGTTGACCTTGAGCACGCGCCCCTGGAGTTCGGTTCCGTTCAAGGCTTCCATGGCCGTTTGGGCTTCGGCGTCGGAGCCCATCTCGACGAACCCGAAGCCGCGGGAACGGCCCGTGAACCGGTCGGTGACGATCCTGGCCGAAGCCACGGTCCCGTGCTCGGCAAAGAGGTCTTGCAACTGCTCTTCCGTTACGGCGTAGGGCAGCCCGCTCACATATAGTCTGTCACCCATGGGAAACTCCGTCCGAGGTTGAGGTCCGAGGTCGAGGTCCGGTACGACGTCCCGTCCGCGCTGCGCAATGCCGAAGCATCTTATCCCCATGCACCCTCCAATGCAAGGAACGTGTGGTGGAAAGCGCGTCCTTCGACTTCGCTACGCTACGCTCAGGACGAACGGGGACCGTCGTCCAGGGTTTTCCGAATCCATGCAGACCGGTCGGCGCCGGGGTGTATGCCTGCCCCGGGACTCTCGCCCCCATATCCAGTTTCCACGAATCCATGCAGACCGGAACGGGTGCCGGGTCACCGGTCGGCGCCGTACGCGTCCAGCAGACAGTCCCAGTCGGCGCGCCCCAGCCGCACGCCGTCGGGGTCGAGCTTGCGGACCGAGCGCCGCAGGCGGCGCAAGTTCCGCCGCGCCCGAGGGGCCGGCACCGGGCCCGGGAACAGGCGGGCCTTGTCGAAGTCGATGACGTAAACCTCCGGGTCCGGGGCGCGGTCGAGGACCAGGAGGTTGCGGAGGTTGAGGTCGCCGTGGTCGAGGCCGCACAGGTGCATGAGGCGCAGCGCGCGCCCGGCGCGCCGGAGCATCGACTGCTTCGCCTCGCCGGAGGGTCCCCCTTGCAGCGCGGCCCAGAGGTTGCGCGCCCCCTGCAACTCCCGGGTGACCAGCCAACCCCGATACCACGGACCCGCGCCCCGGGCCACCAGCGCGGCCAGCACTTCCACGGTCGCCACTCCCCGGTCCCGGGCCGCGGCGGTGACGGCCAGTTCCACGAAGGGCCTGGGCGGACGGCTGGCGAACCGGTCGCGCGTCAGCCGGCGCAACACGCCGCCGTGCAGGTAGGGACGGACCAGGGCGTTGCCTCCGTCCGGCAGGGTCAGGGAACGGAGCTCGGCGCGCCCCACGTGTGGGGCCGGGGCGTCGCCGCCCGGCGCCAGGATCCGCGACGCGAGACCGGCGTGGTCGGTCAGGCCCCGGGCCACCAGCATGGTCAGTCCGGGTCCCGGGACCACCTTCTCGAACCCATCGGGGACCTCCTCGCCTGGCTTTGCCGCGGTCGTCATCCGTGCCGCCCTGTCGGAGCGCACCGGTCAGCCGCTTCCCCCGGGGCGGGCCCGCCGCACCGCTTCCCGCACACGGTCCAACAGGGCTTCGGGCCGGTCCATGTCCATCTCCACCCTCAGGGCCAGCAGCCTGCCGGTGAAGAACGGAAACCGCGCCAGCTTCACGAAATCCTTTTCCGTGGTCACGATCTTCTCGACGTCGTTCCGGTGGCGGTTGATCCTGCGCCAGTCCCCTTCCCCGTAAGGATGGTGGTCGGGGAACTCCAGCGTATCCACGATGTTCGCTCCGCATTCGAGGATCATTTCATGGAACGGTTCCGGTTTGGCCACGGCCGAGACCGCCAGGACCCCGGCGCCCGTCAGCACGCCGAGGGAGAGCTCCTCCAGGCCGTGGTCCGTGCGCGCGAGCACCCCCGCGGGCCGGAGGGAGGCGAAGAACACCCTGGAGAGGTCGCAGCGTCCGCGCAGCCGCGACCTCCATCGGTCGTGGGCCCCGGTGACGATCAGGACGTCCGCCCGCCGCAGTGCGCGCAGCGGTTCCCGGAACGGCCCCGCGGGCAGCATCGAGCCGCGGTAATCCGAGCCCAGCAGGACCACGTCCAGGTCCCGAGCCACTCGACGGTGCTGGAAGCCGTCGTCCAGCACGAACACGTGGACGCCGCCGGCCTCTCGTTCCAACTCGACCCCTGCCCGGTAACGGTCCGCGCCGGTCCCCACGGTCTGCCCGTGCAGGGCGCTCAACATGACCGCCTCGTCACCGTAGTCCAAGGCCTCCCGCCCCGGCCTGTCCAGCCACCCGCGGGCTTTTTCCGGGTCGATCCTGGCCGGCCGGCCATCCTTGCGGCGGCTGCGGTAGCCGCGGGTCAGGATCGCCGTCCGGAGACCGTCGCGCTCCAGGCTCCGGGCGAGCCACAGGCTGGTGGGGGTCTTTCCGGTGCCCCCGACGGTCAGGTTGCCGACGCTCACCACCGGGTGCGCCAGTCTCCGCGTTCCCAGGCACTTGACGTCGTACAGCAGGTTTCGCACCCCGGTGACCAGGCGAAACCCCAAGCTCCACGGCCACAGCAGCCCCCACAGGACCCCTCCGGCCACACCCCGGCGGCTCCAGGCGCGAAGCGTCAGTCGTGTCCATGTACTAGTCAAGGCGGGAGGCGCGCTCCAGTTGCCTGCACACCAGCCGCATGCTCCGGGACACCACGTCCCGGTCCGCATCGGCCACCTGCCGGGCCCGGCGCCCCATGGCGGAGGCCCGGGTCCGGTCCGACAGCAGGTCCAGGATCTCCCCGAGCAGTTCGTCGCGGTCGTGGACCTCGACGCCGCCGCCCTGCTCGATCAGCTCCCGCGCGGTCTCGGAGACGTTGGAGCGGTACGGTCCGAAGAGCACCGGCTTGCCCCAGCGGGCGGGCTCCATGAGGTTGTGCCCCCCCACCGGAACCAGGCTGCCGCCCACGAACGCCACGTCGGCGCAGCCGTAGATCTGCGGCAACTCGCCCAGGGTGTCCAGCAGCAGCACGCTGCGGTCCTCGGTCGGCGCGCCGTCCGTTCGGCTGCGCTTCGAGTAGCGGAGGTTCCGCCGCCGGAGCAGGCGCTCGACCTCGCCGAACCGTTCGGGACGCCGGGGGGCGAGGACCATCAGGAGCGCCGGGAACCGTCGGCGCAACTCGGGCAGGACGTCCAGCAGCGCCTCTTCCTCGCCCTTGTGGACGCTCCCCGCCACCACCACAGGTCCTTGCCGGCCGTGCGGGCCGAACAGGTCCGGGAGCGGGCCGGTCCGGGTTTCCGCCTGCTTCAGGCTTCCGGTCACCGCGACCCTGTCCGGGTCCACGCCGAGCCCCAGAACGCGGCTGGCGTTCTCGCGGTCCTGCATGCCGAACCCGGAAACCCGCTCCAGCACCGGTCCGAACAGGGCGCGGAAACGCTCATAGGTCCGCGCGCAGCGCGGCGACAGGCGTCCGCTGAGGACCACGACGGGGATCCGCAGCCGGTGGGCCGCACGGATGAAGTTGGGCCAGAACTCCGTTTCCAGCAGGACGATGAGCTCGGGACGGAGCCGCCGCAAGCTCCGGGAGACGAGCCACGGCAGGTCCAGGGGCAGGTAGGTCACGCCGTCCACGTCCGGGAGCGCGTCCCGCACCGTCCGGTTCCCGGTGACGGTCACCGTGGACACCAGCAGCTTGCGGTCCGGCCACTGGATCCTCATGCGCCGCACCAGCGGCGCCGCGGACCGCACTTCGCCGACGGAGGCGGCGTGGAGCCAGATGGGGCGGGAGCCCGCGAGGGCGGCCACGAGCTCCGGGGCGTACCAGGTGAAGCGCTCCCCCAGGCCCCCGTAGAAGCGCCGCGGCGCCAGCAGGCCCAGGGGCCACAACAACAGTCCCAGGATCAACCCTGCGTGCAGGAGCGCGTTGTAGAGGCTGGACACCGGCCGGTGGCTCCGACTAGAGGCTCCCCGCCCGCCTGCTTTCCACGCCCTCGTCCACGGCCTGGAGGGCATGGAGACGACGGTACTCCCCTTTCCGCGCGAGCAGGTCCCGGTGCGTTCCTTCTTCCAGGACGGCGCCCCGGGCAAGGACCACGATGCGGGTGGCGTTGCATATGGTGGACAACCGATGGGCGATCACCAGGCTGGTCCGGTCCTTCATGAGGCGGTCGAGGGCGTCCTGTACGAGCCGCTCCGACTCCGAGTCGAGGGAGGATGTGGCTTCGTCGAGTATCAGGATGGGCGCGTTCTTCAGCACCGCGCGGGCGATGGCGATGCGCTGCCGTTGGCCGCCGGAGAGCCTCAGCCCCAGCTCGCCGACCACCGTGTCGTACCCCGCGGGCAACTCCATGACGAAGTCGTGGGCGTGGGCCGCCCTGGCCGCGGCGATGACGTCCTCCATGCCCCTGGACGGGTCCCCGTAGGAGATGTTGTTCTTCACGGTGTCGTTGAACAGGAAGGTGTGCTGGGTGACGATGCCGATCTGGCGTCGGAGGGACTCGAGGGTCAGCTTGCGGACGTCCACGCCGTCCAGGGTGATGCTGCCCGAGGATACGTCGTAGAACCGCGGGAGCAACGCCGAGAGGGTCGTCTTGCCGGCCCCGCTCATGCCCACCAGGGCCACCATCTCGCCGCGCCGGACCTCCATGTCGATGCCGGTCAACACCGGCTCCTTCCCGTAACCGAACGCCACGTCCCGGAAGACGATCCGGTCGGCGAAGCCTGCCGCGGGCACGGCGTCGGGCGCGTCGGTTACGTCCAGCGGCGCATCCAGCACCTCGAAGATCCGCTCCCCGCCGGCGATGCCCTGGTAGATCGCGGGGAAGGTCCGGGTCAGACGCTTGAAAGGCTCGTACATCAGGTACACGGCGGTGATGAAGGCGAAGAATTCTCCGGCCGTGCGACCGCCTTCCATGACCGCGGCGCCGCCGTACCACAACACTCCCGCGATGCCCAGCGACGCCAGGAACTCGGTGGCCGAGGGCATGACGGCCTTGGCGCGGCTGGCCTTCAGCGCGTGTCGCAGTATCTCCCGGTTCTCCCGGTCGAACCGGGCCACCTCGTAGCGCTCCATGCCGAACGCCTTGACGATGGAGCTGCCCTGGAGGCTCTCCTGGAGGATCGTGGTCAGCATGCCCGTACTCGCCTGGCTCCTCCTGGTGGCCCTTCGGACCCGGTTGGTGAGCCGCCTGACGGGGAGCACCGCGGCAGGGAACGCCACGAAGGCGATGGCCGCCAGGAACCAGTCCATGTAGAACGCCACCAGGGTCAACGCCGCCACCGAAGCGCTGTCCCGGGCCACCGAGGCCACCGAGCTGGTGAGCGCGCCCCGCACCAGCTCCACGTCGCTGGTGACCCGGGAAAGCAGCGTGCCGGTGGGGTGCCGATGGACGTAGGCCAGGGAGAGCTGCTGGAGCTTTTCGCACAGCGCGGACCGGAGGTCGCAAATGATCCGTTCGGCCACGTAGTCCATGAGGTACTCCTGGCCGAAGTTGAAGACGCCGCGAAGGGTGAAGAAGGCCACCACCGCCAGGGGGACGTAGGCCAGCAGGTCCTGGTTCCGGCTGACGAATATCTGGTCCATGATGTCCCGGACCACGAAAGGGCCGGTTGCGGTGGTGGCGCTGAACGACAGCATGCAGAAGACCGCGCCGCAGAACCAGGGCCACACGTAGGGCCGCAGGTACCGGAGCAGACGCAGATACACGTTCACCGCGAAGCCCCCGGTCCGGTCCGCGCCAACAGCGACAGGGCCATGTCCGCCACCCGTCCGGGCGCTCCCGACGGACCCAGTCGATGGCGCACCGCGGCGAGTTTCCGGACCACCGACCGGTTGACTTCCGGTCGGAGCATGCGCCGGGTCTCGGCCACGATCCGGTCCGCGGTGACCTCGTTCTGGATGAGCTCCGGGACCACGCGCTCCCCGGCGATGATGTTGACCATGCCGATGTGGTCCACCCGGACGAGCAGGCGTCCCAGCCAGTAGCTCAACGGCGACAACCGGTAGATGATGACCATGGGCTTCTGCAACAGGCCCGCCTCCAGCGTCGCCGTTCCCGAAGCCACCCACACCAGGTCGGCCGCGGCCAGGGCGTCGTAGCCGTCCCCGTCGGCCACGCGGACCGTTCCCAACACCCCCGCCGCCGCCCGTTCCAGGTCGCCGCGCTCGATGGTGCTCGCCCGGATCAGGATGAACTGGACGTCCCGTTCCTCCGCCAGGCGTCCGGCCGCTTCGACCATGGGACCGGTCAGGGAGGCCACCTCCTTCGTGCGGCTGCCGGGCATCATGGCCACGGTCAGCTTCCCGTCGTCCAACCCCATGGCCCGCAGGCTCGCGGCCCGGTCCTTGCCGGGGCTTACGGCGTCCACCAGCGGGTGCCCGACGAAGGCCACGTCCCTCATGCCGAAGGACCGGTAGAGGTCCGCCTCGAAGGGGAACACCACGGCCATGGCGTCCACCCTCGACGCGATCTTGCGGATGCGGTAGCGCCGCCACGCCCACACCTGCGGGCTGACGTAGTAGAGGACCGCGACGCCGCACCGCCGCGCGACTCGCGCCAGCCGCATGTTGAACTCCGGGAAGTCGATGAGGATCAACAGGTCCGGTCTGCGCTCCGACAGCATGCGCCGCATCAGCCGATACGCCAGCCAGAGGCGCCGGAGGCTCCCGATGACCTCCCAGAACCCGACTCCCGCCACCTTGGCAATGTCGTACGCCACTCCCATGCCGGCTTCGCGGAGGTGGACTCCGCCCATTCCGAACAGCTCCACCGACGGACTGCGCTGCCGCAGGACGCGCACCAACTCGGCTCCCCGGGCGTCTCCCGAGGCTTCCCCCGCCACCAGCATGACCCTGTGCGGCGGATCTGCGGAAGCGCGGCGAGCCATTCACAACCGCTCGCTGATGGCCGATGCGATCTCCAGCGCGTGCAACCCCTCCTCACCGCTCACCAGGGGCCTCTTGCGGGTGGCCACCGACTCCAGGAAGGATTCGATCTGGTCCCGGAGGGCGTCGCCGTCCTCCGTGGAGACGGTCTCGCTCCGGATCCCCTCCCACCCCCGGCTGCGGTCTTCCATCCGATAGACCTGGGCCTTCCTGGCCTCGTAGTCCAGTGAGATATAGGCGTCGTGCTGGAAGAACCGGATCTTGCGCTCCCGTTTCATGGACACGCGGCTCGCGGTGACGTTGGCCACACAGCCGTCGTCGAAGCGGATGCGCGCGTTGGCGATGTCCGGCTTGTCCGTGAGCACGGCGACGCCGGTGGCGTCGATGCCGGCCACGGGCGCGTGGACGAGGCTCGATATCACGTCGATGTCGTGGATCATCAGGTCCAGCACCACGTCCACGTCGGTGCCTCGGGTGACGAACGGCGCCAGCCGGTGGCATTCGACGAACCTGGGCGCCGACACGACCCCCTCCAGTTCGCGCACCACCGGGTTGAACCGTTCCAGGTGCCCCACCTGGAGGATGCAGCCGTTCCGTCGGGCGAGGTCCACCAGCTCGCGACCGTCGGGCACCGCGGAGGTAATGGGTTTCTCCACCAGGACGTCGACCCCCGCGGCCAGGAAGTCGCGGGCCACACGGTAGTGTTGCCGGGTCGGGACCGCGACGCTGACGCAGCGGACCTTGCCGAACAGTTCGCGGTAGTCGGTCACGGCCGGCGTCCGGTAGCGGCGGCCCATCTCCCGGGCTCGCCGCTGGTCGATGTCGGCGAGGCCCACCAGCTCGGCCGAGGACGAAGCGGCGTACTTGGCCGCGTGCAGGCTCCCCACGTGGCCCACGCCGACCACTCCCGCGGCGACGCGGCCGTTGGTCCGCGGGCCGCTCATCCGGCCTCCGGCGCCACCGCCACCACGGCGACCCCCGCCTCGTCCGCGGCGGCGAGCAGCTTCTCCCTGTCCAGCAGGATGGAGCGCCGCCGCTCCACCGCCAGCACGCCCCCGCCCGCCTCCTTCAGGGCCTCGATGGTCCCCGGACCCACGGCCGGCACGTCGAACCGCAGGTCCTGCTGCGGCTTGCTCATCTTGACCACCACCACCGGGCCGTCCACCATCCCCCCGCCGCGCCGAATGGCTGCGTCCGTGCCCTCGACGGCCTCCACCGCGAGGATGACGCCCGCCTTCAGCACGAGGGTCTGACCGATCCCCAGGCCGCCCAGGGTCTTGGCCGCGGGGACTCCCATGCGCACGTCCTTCCACTGCTCCGGGCCGGGCCCGGTTCGGGTCAGCACCCCCGACTCCGCGGGGATGATCCGCTCCAGGAACAGGGTGGACTCCAGCACCCGGATCCCTTCGCGCTCGAGCTCCGCGGCCACGCCCCGCAACAGGTAGTCGTCGTCCCGGCGCTTCATCCGCGCCAGGAGGGCCAAGCCCCTGGGATCGGGCCTGAAGCGGGACAGGAGACGCGCCTTGCGGATCCCCCCCGCCATCACGGCGTTGCGGACGTCGGCGTTCCGGAAGGTGCGGATGATCTTTCCGAGCTGTCCCACGTGGACCCAGGTCACCTCCTCCGCGAACCGTTCGATCTCTTCGGCGGTCTCGCCGCGATGCGCCACCGCGACCACGCGGACCCCGGACTCCCGCGCGTTCTGGGCGAATATCAACGGGAAACGGCCGCTGCCGGCGATGAGGCCGACCTTGTCCACGGGCATGCGGTCCGTCCCCATCAGCGACAGACCCCCCGGCGGGAGTTTTCCACGAAGGCGATGTTCCGGTCCACTTCCTCCCCCCGCGGTGCTTCGCGCCCCGCCGCTACGCGGGCATCTCCATGGCCGAGATCTCCGCTTCCGCCACCCGCTTCCCCTCCACTTCCGCGAAACCCTTCATGCGCCAGTAGTTCTTGCGCCGTCTCGACACTTCCATCTCGATCCGCAGCCGGTCGCCGGGCTCCACCGGGTGCTTGAACTTCACCCGGTCGAGGCCGGTGAGGACGAAGACCTTGTCGGCCTCGCCGTCGCTGCACCCTGCGAGGATGGCGCCCACCTGGGCCATGGCCTCGCAGATCAGGACCCCCGGCATGATGGGCTTGTCGGGGAAGTGGCCCTGGAAGAAGCCTTCGTTGACGGTCACGTTCTTGACGCCCACGATGCGCCGGTGCGGTTCGACCTCCAGGATCCGGTCCACCAGGAGGAGCGGATACCTGTGCGGGATGCGCTTGCGTATCTCGATTGCGTCCATCATCTCGCTACGAGCCTCCCTCGTCTCCCCGGGATGCGGGCGTGCGGACCGTCCGCTCGAGCCGCCGGACCCGCTGCCACAACGCCGGCAGCTTCGGCAGCAACTGCATTACCCGGAGCCACTGTTTGTGAGGGGCCGCCAGGGTCAACCCGGACAGCACCGACCCCGGCGGCGCCGAGCGCACCACGCCGCTCCTGGGTCCGATGACCGACCGGCTCCCCACCTCCACGTGGTCCTTGACTCCCGCCTGCCCGGCCAGGACCACGTCGTCCCCCACCACCGCGCTGCCCGCGATGCCCGTCTGGGCAAGGATCAGGCAGCGTTCGCCGATGACGACGTTGTGCCCGATCTGCACGAGGTTGTCGATCTTCGTGCCGGCGCCGATCCGGGTGCTCCCGATGGTGGCCCGGTCCACGGTCGTGTTGGCGCCCACCTCCACGTGGTCCGCCAGTTCCACGACGCCGGCCTGGGGAACCTTGACCCGTTGCGGACCCTGGCCGGCATAGCCGAACCCGTCGCTGCCGATGACGACCCCCGCGTGGAGCACCACGCCGTCGCCGATGCGGCACCGCTCCTCCACCGTCACGTTGGGATGCAGCACGCAGCGTTTGCCGATTCGCGCGTCGGCCCCGACGACCACCCCCGGCATGAGCACGGTGGCTTCCCCGACCAAGGCCCTCCTTCCCACGTGGCAGTGCGGGTAGATGGCTGCGTCCGGTCCCACCACCGCGGTGGGATCCACGAAGGCCAGGGGGCTGACGCCGGGGTCGTGTATGGCAGGGGGATGGAACAGCCCGTGGACCTGGGCGAAGGCGCGGTACGGGTCGTCCACCCGGAGGAGGTTCAAGCGGGTCCCGCTCCACGACCCCCGGCCCACGATCACCGCGCTCGCCGTGCACGACGCCAAGTGCTTCCGGTATCGCGGGTGGCCGAGGAAGGTGATCTCTCCCGGACCGGCTTCGTCGATGGCAGACACCCCTTCGATGACCACGCGGGGATCGCCGACGACCCGTCCGCCGACCGCCTCGGCCAGGTCGGCAAGTGATCTGCCTGAGCCCGTCACCTCTCCTTGTCGTTCTGGAAGCGCTCGTTGTAGAGCTGGATCACGTCGTCGGTAATGTCGATGCCCTTGTCCGTATAGAGTAGCTGGCCCCGTTCGAGGATCATGGTGAACCCTCCGCTCTTCCCCACCTCCCCGATGACCTTCTGGAGGTCCTTGAGGATCTCGTTGGTCACTTCCTGTTCCCGGAGGCCCAGCTCCTCGCGCACGTCCCTCATCTTGCGTTCGTAATCGCGCACGCGAAGCTGGAACTCCCGCTGCGCTTTGGCGCGCTCGCTCTCCTTCATCAGGACGGCCTGCTTTTCCAGGTCCTTCCGCCTGCGCTCGATGGCCTGTTTCTCCTTCAGCAGCGCCTCCTGCCTGTCCTCGATGGCCGTCTGGAAGTTCTCGCGGGCGCTTTGCCCGCGCTTGGACTCGCTGATGGCTTTCTGGAGGTTGACGAAGCCGACCTTGAGCTCCTGGCCCCAGGCAAGGGGCGCCAGCAACGTCAACGACAACACGGCCATGAATGCTCGAACCACCGTAACCTCCCTGGGACCTGCGGCCCGGTTAGAACTCGCCGATCCTGCCGATGGTGAACCCCAGCAACTCCTTGCGGTCGGAAGGATCGGCGTTGAGGGGGAACCCCCAACTCAGCTTGACCGGGCCTATGGGCGACAGCCACTGGGCCGCCACCCCCGCGGACCGTTTCAGGTCCTCGATGGCGATGTTCTCCGACGGCCCGAACGCCTGTCCCTGGTCGAGGAAGAAGGATCCCCTGAGTCCCCATTGATCCAGGATCGGGAAGTGGAGCTCCGTTTTCAGGATGAGTTGCTTGTTGCCCCCCACCACCTCCGGATCACTGCAATCCGGCTGGGCTTCGGGGCACCTGCGCGGACCCAGGGTGCGGTACTCGAAACCGCGCACCGAACCGATGCCGCCGAGGAAGTAACGCTCGAACAGCGGCAACTCGTCGCGCGTCCAACTCTCCCCGTAGCCGATGCGCCCGCCCACCATCAACGCGATCTTCCGGGCCCACTCGAAGTCGGTGACGTTCTCGAACACGGGGAAGTACCGCGTTGCGGACGCGTCGGCCCGCATGAAACGGTTGTCCCCACCCACTCCGGCCAACTTGACGGACAAGGCCGAGTAGGTCCCTTCGGTGGGCGTGAAGAAGTGGTTGCGGGTATCGTACCACAGTCTCGGCGTCACCGCGCTGGTGACGGACTTGCCGGCCCGGATGCCCGACGGAGCGTCCGCGTCCACGTCCGTGATCTTGCTGCGGAACAACGTATAACCGAGGCCGCCGTGGAGATGGTCCAGGATGGAGAAGCGCGGTTCGTCGTCGAAGTCCAGGTCCTCTTGGCGCCTGCGGTCCACGTGACGGCCGATGAACGGCAGGTGGACGTACCGCAACGGTATGCTCAGGCGGGTGGCCATCCCGCTCCTCCGGTTGGTCCAGGTCCGGAACTCGGAGGTGGTGTGGAAGAGGTCGAAGCCCAGGTCGGCGCGGCTGCCGAAGACCCGCGGCTCGACCAGACCGAGGACGATGTCCTGGTCCACGTTGCTGATCTTGAACTCCGCGGACACCTGTCTGCCGGTTCCGAACAGGTTCCTCTCCTCCAGGGACGTCTGGAACGAGAAGTCGCTTGCGGTGCTGTAACCGACCCCGATGCTGAAGACTCCGGTGGGAGCTTCCTCCACGTTGACCAGGACGTCGATCCGGTCCTCCTCGTCGGCCTTCTCCGTGGTCACGGTCACGTCCTTGAAGAAGCCGGTGCGCAGCAGGGCGTTTCGACTCTCGCGGACCTTGCCCGAAGAGAACCGTTCCTTCTCGGCCACCTCCAGCTCGCGGCGGATCACCTTGTCCACGGTCTTGACGTTCCCGGCGATCTTCACCTGGTCCACGTACACCACCGGCCCGCGCCTGACCATGAAGGTCACGTCCACTAGGCGGTCTCGACGATTGGTCCGGGTCAGGGGCTCGACCTCCGCGAAAGCGAACCCGCGGTCGGCGTACCGCCGCTCGAGGGCGGCCTGGTCGTTCAGCAGGCGGCTGCTGCGAAAGATCTGGCCCGAGGTCACCGACACCTGCTCCAGCAGCCGCTCCGGCCTGGGCCCGAGGTCGCCGCCGAGCTGCACCGCGCCGATGCGGTAACGCTCGCCTTCCTGGATGCGGATGACGACCTCCAGCCCGTTGCGCCGCGTCAGCACGATGGGCTCGTCGATCCTGTTGTCCACGAAACCGTTGTCGCTGTAGAAGAACGACAGCTTGGCGACGTCGTTGGCGAGCACGTCCGGGTCGAGCCGGCCCTGGCCGAAGAACGGGAAGGTCCAATCTTCCGTGGTGGCCATGACGTCCTTGAGTTCGTCGTCGGGGAAAGCCTCGTTCCCCTCGAAGGAGATGGTCTTGATCCGCAGGGTCTCGCCCTCGACCACGGTCAGGGTGACGATGGTCTGGTTGTTCTCCAGGGGAGACAGCGCATAGTCCAGCCGGGTGTTGACGTGCCCGGCTTCGCTGTAGAGCCTCAGGACCCGTTGCAGCCCTTCCTGGAGTCGAGCTCCGTCCAGCGCCGTCCGGGGCCTGACGCCGAGGGCCGCCTCGATGTCATCCGTCGCCACGTTCTCGTTGCCGAAGATCTCCACCTGCTTGACGTACGGACGTTCCTCGACCGTATAGGTGAGCACCCCGTCGTCCGAGAAATCCACCGTCACGTCGTCGAAGAAACCCATCCGGTAGATGGCCTTGACGTCCCGGTCCACGGTCTCCCGGTCGAAGGGTTGGCCCTGCCGGGCTTCGATGTTCAACCGGATCGCGTCCTCTTCGACCCTCAGGCTGCCCTGCACACGGACTTCGTTGACGAGGGAGGCAGGCAGGGCGCGGCCTTGCCATCCCGCCAACCAGCACACCCCGGCCATTACGGCCGCCACGATTCTCATGTCAGTGGTCCACACCGGTCGGTACACGGAAAAGAACTGATTTCCTCGTGTTCTGCTAACAAGTTACGGCGCCCTTGTAAAGCGTGCGGCCGGGAGCGGCGCCGCTCCCGGGGCGTGGTTCCTGGCGGCCTGCGCCCCTCCCCGCCTCACCCGCCGCGGGGAAGAGCCGGCCGTCGCGCAACTCCAACTGCCGGCCCATCCGCTTCGCCAACTGCCGGTTGTGGGTGGTGGTGACGAGAGCCAGCCCGCGGGTCTCGTTGAGGTCGCAGAGGAGGTCCTCCACCTCGCCCGCGGCCGCGGGGTCGAGGTTGCCCGTGGGCTCGTCGGCCAGCATGAGCCGCGGCTCGAGGACGAGGGAACGGGCGATGGCGACCCGCTGTTGCTCTCCCCCGGACAACTCGCCCGGTCGGTGCGTCAACCGCCGCGCGAGCCCCACGGTCTCCAGCAGTTCCCGGGCGGACTCCCGGGCCCTGGCGCGGTCCCGCCGGGCGATGAGGGCGGGCATCATGACGTTCTCGAGGGCGGTGAAGTCCGGCAGCAGGTGGTGGAACTGGAACACGAAGCCGATGGACCGGTTGCGGAACCGGGAGACTTCGTCGTCGCTCCAGGTGGCCACATCGACTCCTTCGTAGCGCAGGGCGCCCCGGTCCGGCCGGTCGAGGGTGCCGATGATGTACAGCAGGGTGCTCTTGCCGACGCCGGACTCGCCGATGATGGCCAGCCGCTCCCCCTGGCCCAGGGTCAGGTCCAGGTCCGTCAACACGTCCACCCTCTTGTCGCCGCCGACGTAGGACTTCCCGAGTCCTCGTATTTCCACCAGGAACGACATGCGCCGCTACTCGTAACGGATCACGTCCACGGGATGCAGCTTCGCCGCCTGCCGCGCGGGGTAGATGCTGGCGAGGCCGCAGATGGCGAGCGACGCCAGCCCCACCAGGGCGAAGTACAGGGGCGAGATGCTCACCGGAACGGTGGAGACCAGGAACACGTCGTCGGGGAGCTCGATGAACTGGTAGCGTTCGATCAACCGGGCCAGGACGTAGCCCAGGACCACCCCGAACAGGGTGCCCACCGCGCCGATGATCCATCCGTTCAGGAGGAATATCCATCGGACGCCGCCGCGGGACGCGCCCAGGGAGCGCAGCACCGCGATGTCCTTGCGTTTCTCCATCACCACCATGATCAGGGTCGATACGATGTTGAACGCGGCGATCAGCACCATCAGCAGCAGCACCAGGAAATAGACGGTCTTCTCCAGACGCAGGGCGGCGAACAGGTTGGGCCAGAGGCGCGACCAGTCCTCCACCCGGTACCCGGAGCCTACGGCCTCCTGGATGTCGTCGGCGATGCTCCGCGCGTCATCCACGTCGGCCACCGTGATCTCGATGCTGGTGGCCACGTCGGCAACGCCGAAGAACCCTTGCGCGTCGGCGATGCCCATGAAGACCAGGCCGCTGTCGTACTCGCGCATGCCCGAATCGAAGGTCCCGGCCACGGCGAACCGCCTGATGCGCGGGATGATCCCCACCGCGGTGGGGCTCCCCACCGGGGACACCGCCTGCACCGGATCGCCCCTGCCCACCCGGAGTTGCTCCGCGAGCCTGTCGCCGATGATGATGCCGGGCAACTCCAGGTCCCGGCCGTCCACCCGGACCTGCGTCCGCAGCTCGAGGTCCCGCAACGCTCCCTGCTTCAGGTATTCGTCGATCTCCACGTGGGAGCGGTCCGGGTCGATGCCGCGCACCACTGCGCCGGACACCCGGTTCCCGGAGGTGAGGATGATCTGCCCGTTGAGGGACGGAGCGGCCGCGGCCACGCCTTCCCTCTTTTCCAGCCGCCGTGCGAGCTCGTCGTATCCGGTCAGGTAGCTCGCCGGTTTGACCAGCAGGATATGCGAATTGAGGCCCAGGAGCCGATCCCGCAACACCTCCTCGAACCCGGTCATCACCGAGATCACCACGTTGAGCGTCACCACCGAGATCATCACTCCGAGGACGGCGATGACGGTGAGCAGGGAGATGAAGCGTTCGCTGCGCCGGGCCCGGAGGTAGCGCAACCCCACGAAGAACTCGTACCGCATGGTCAGGAACGCAAGAGCGGGAACAGGATCACGTCCCGGATCGAGGGTGAATCGGTGAGCAGCATCACCAGCCGGTCGATGCCGACGCCTTCTCCCGCGGCCGGGGGCATGGCGTACTCCAACGCGCGCAGGTAATCCTCGTCCACCTCGCAGGCCGTATGGTCCCCGGCCCGCCGGGCCGCGGCCTGTTGCTCGAACCGCCGCCGCTGGTCGTCCGGATCGTTCAACTCGGAAAACGCGTTGGCCAGCTCCCTTCCGCCGATGAAGAGCTCGAAGCGATCGACGAACCGGGGGGACGAGTCGTTCCGGCGCGCCAGGGGCGAGACTTCCAGGGGATAGTCCGTCACGAAGGTGGGCTGGACCAGCCGCGGTTCCACCAGGCGCTCGAACAACTCCACCAGCAGCTTGCCGTAGTCGAGCCCGGGGTCGAGTTCGAGGTCGTGCTCGTCCGCGACCTTTCGCAACCCCTTGGTCGTGGCCAGCTCCGTTTCCTCCACCCCGGCGTGCCGGGCCACGCATTCGGTCAGGGAAAGCCGCTCCCAGGGCCTTTCCAGGTTCACTTCGCGGCCGTCCCAGGGGATGCGCAGGCTCCCGCGGATCTCTTCCGCGAGCGTCACGAACAACTCTTCGGTGAGATCCATCATGTCCCGGTAGTCGGCGTACGCCTGGTAGAACTCCAGCATGGTGAACTCGGGGTTGTGGCGCGTGGAGAGACCTTCGTTGCGGAAGTTGCGGTTCAGTTCGAACACCCGGTCGAAGCCTCCCACCAGCAGCCGCTTGAGGAACAACTCCGGCGCCACCCGAAGATAGAGGTCCCGGTCCAGGGCGTTGTGGTGGGTCACGAAGGGCTTGGCCGCGGCGCCCCCCGCCATGGGCTGCATCATCGGGGTCTCGACTTCGAGGAAACCCCGCCGGTCCAGGAAGCCGCGGATCAGCCCGATGATCCGCGAACGGTTCCGGAACACCTCCCCGACCTCGGGATTGACCATCAGGTCCACGTAACGCTGCCGGTACCGCGTCTCCACGTCCTTCAGGCCGTGCCACTTCTCCGGCAAGGGCCGGATGCACTTGCTCAGCAGCCTCACTTCCCGGGCCTCGACGGTCAACTCGTCGGTGCGGGTGCGGAACAGGCGGCCGCGCACGCCCGCGATGTCGCCCACGTGCAGGGAACGGACCCGTTCATAGGCATCCTCTCCCAGCCCGTCCTTGCGTGCGTAGATTTGCAGTCTCCCGGTACGGTCCCGGAGGTCGAAGAACGCGGCCTTGCCGTGGGTCCGGAGCGCGCGGATGCGGCCTCCCAGGGAGAATTCCTGCTGCAACGCCTCCAACCCGGTTTGGTCGAGGCCGCCGTAGCGGTCGCGGACGTCCTGGGCGGTGTGGCCGGGACGGAAGTCGTTGGGATAGGCGGGGAGGCCCGCCGCCTTGAGTTTCGCCACCTCGTGGCGGCGCGCCTTGATCTGGTCCTGCTCGTTGATTTCGTCCACGTTCGGCTCTGGATGACCGGCCGGGAGAGCGGCCCCTTGCCTTCACGGTGCGAAGGCTCTCGTTCGTTCTCAGGAAACCCCGAACAATTGCCCCGTTCGTCCCGAGCGTAGCGAAGCGAATTCGAAGGACGCGCTTTCCCATAGGGAGAGGCGCCTCGAGGCGGAACTGTTCCGATGTTCCTTTACAACATGCCGAGCTGGAGCTTGGCGGCGTCCGACATGCGACCGGGATCCCAGGGAGGCTCCCACACGATCTCGACGTCCACGTCGTTGACCCCGGGCACCGCCCTCACCTTTTCCTCCACCTCTGCGGGAAGCGACTGGGCCGCAGGGCAGTTGGGCGCCGTAAGGGTCATGGCGATGGACACGTTGCCGAGGGGGTCCACCTCCACCCCGTAGATCAACCCCATTTCGTGGATGTTCACCGGGACCTCCGGGTCATAGCACGTCTGCAACGCCTCGATCACCCGGCCCTCCATCTCCTTCCGGTCCGAAACGGTTTCCACGAGATGCTTCCTCCCGACGCCCCTGCCCGCTACTCGGTGCTGACGGCCCGTGCGCCGCCCTCCAGGGCCGCACGCAAGGCGTGCCACGCCAGGGTAGCGCACTTCACCCGCGCGGGGTAGTCCCGGACCCCCGCGAACGCGGCCAACTTGCCCATGTCCGGGTCGCCGCCTGCGCCATCGCCGTCCGCCGCCACCATCCGGTGGAACCGTTCGAACAGGGTCATGGCGCCGCTCGCGGTCTGCCCCTTGAGGCTTTCCGTCATGACCGAGGCGGACGCGATGGAGATGGCGCAACCCGAGCCCTCGAAACGAACGTCCTCCACCCGGTCGTCGTCCATCCGCAGGTGGACCGTGATCCTGTCGCCGCAGAGGGGGTTGACTCCCCTGGCGCTCCGGTTGGCTTCGGACAGGGGGCCGAAGTTCCGAGGCTTGCGGTTACGGTCGAGGATCAGCTCCTGGTAGAGTTCCCTGAGGTCAGACACCGCCGAATATCCTCCCTGCCTTCTCCAGGCCATCGGCCAGCGCATCCACCTCCGTCTCGGTGTTGTAGCACCCGAAGGAGGCGCGCACGGTGGCGGGCACGCCATACCGTTCCATGACCGGCATGGCGCAGTGGTGTCCCGTCCTCACCGCGACCCCTTCCCGGTCGAGTATGGTGCCCACGTCGTGGGCGTGGACGCCGTCGAGCACGAACGAGACCAGGGACGCCCTCCGTTTCGGCGTGCCGATGAACCTCACGCCCGGCGTCCGGGTCAGCCGTTCCACCGCATAGGTGAGCAACCTGTCCTCATGGGCCGCCACCGCGTCCAGTCCCAGGGCTTCCAGGTAGTCCACCGCGGCCCCCAGCCCGACGACCCCCGCGATGTGGGGGGTGCCGGCCTCGAACTTGTAAGGCAGCACGTTGTATTCCGTCCTCTCGAAGCTGACCGAGAGGATCATGTCCCCGCCGCCCTGATAGGGCGGCATGGCCTCCAGCAGGTCGGCTTTCCCGTACAGCACGCCGACGCCGGTGGGGCCGTAGAGCTTGTGGCCGGAGAACGCGTAGAAGTCGCAGTCCAGGTCCTGTACGTCCACGACGGCGTGGGGCGCCCCCTGGGCGCCGTCGATGAGCACCGGGGCGCCGACTCCGTGCGCGGCCCGGACCAACTCCCTGACGGGGTTCACCGTGCCCAGGGCGTTGGAGACGTGGGGCAAGGCCACCATGCGGGTCCTGGGGCCGAGCAGACGATGGTATTCCTCCAGGATCATGTCGCCCCGGTCGTCGATGGGGACGACCCGCAGCCTGGCGCCCTTCTCCCGGCAGACGATCTGCCAGGGAACGATGTTGGAGTGGTGCTCCATGGCCGAGACGACGACTTCGTCCCCGGGTTGCAGGCGCGCCCCGCCGTAGCAGCGCGCCACCAGGTTGATGGCCTCGGTGGCGCCCCGGACGAAGACGATCTCCCGGTCTTCCGCGGCGTTGACGAACCGCCGCAGGGTCCCGCGGGCGTCCTCGTAGGCCTGCGTCGCCTTCTCGCTCAACCGGTGCACCCCGCGATGGATGTTGGAGTTCTCGGTCTCGTAGTACCTCGCGAGACGGTGGAGGACGGCCTGGGGCTTCTGGGCCGTAGCCGCGTTGTCCAGGTACGCCAGGGGCTTCCCGTGGACCCTCTCCGCGAGAACGGGGAAGTCCTCGCGCACCCGCGCCACGTCGAAGGACTCGTCCGAGCGGCCGCGCTCGGTGGTCTGGAGTTGCTGCATGGGATACCCGGTTTCCGGTGTCGTCAGACGCGCAGGTCGGAGAATACCTCCGCGGTCAACCCTTCCCTCAAAGGCTCGATGGCGATGCCTTCGAGCACCTCGCCGGCGAAGCCGTGGACCAGGAGCTTCCTCGCCCGGGTCCGGTCCAGGCCCCGCGAACGCAGGTAGAACAGCTCGTCCTCTTCGAGTTGCGCGATGGTGGCGCCATGGGAGCAGCGCACGTCGTCGGCGAGTATCTCCAACTGCGGCTTGGTGTCGATCTCCGCGTCCCGTGACAGCATCAGGTTCCTGTTGGACTGCCGGGCGTCGGTCTTCTGCGCCTCCTTGCGCACCACGATCTTGCCGTTGAACACCGCCCTTGCCCCATCGTGCAGCAACCCCTTGTAGAGTTCGCGGCTGGTCCCGTGAGGCTTTGCGTGCTCGATGGCCGTGCGGTTGTCCACGTGCTGTCGGCGCCCCGCCACGTAGAGGCCCTGAAGCTGGCAGTCCGCGCCCTCGCCGTCGAGCAGCGCGTTGATCTCGATCCGCGCCATGGCGCCGCCCGAAGAGATGGAGCACGAGCGGTAACGGCTGTTCCGCGCCTGACGCACCTGGACCGTACCCATGTGGAACGCCGCCCTGCCCTCCCGCTGCACCCGGTAGTGGTCCAGGGCCGCGTTCTCCTCCAGCACGACCTCGGTCACGGCGTTGGTGCAATACACCTCGTCGCCGGACCCGGCGTAGGCTTCCACCAGCGTGAGCCGGCTGTGGGGACCCACCACCACCAGCGTCCGCGGGTGGACGATCCGGCTTCGGGAGCGTCCCGGAACGGCCACGAATGTCAACGCGACGGCCTTGTCCAGGGTCTTGCCGGGGCCCAGCCTGACGGCGCCGCCGTCTTCCAGGAAGGCCGTGTTGAGGGCCCGGAATGCGTGGCCGGCGTAGTCGGCGTGGCGTCCCAGGTGCGACACGAGCCAACCCGGACGGCTGTGGATGGCGTCGGCCAGACGTCCCACGAAGACGTCGTCGCCGCACGCCACCGGGGGCCCCGCGCCCCCCTCGGCCCGGGGGAACGTCAACTCGTAGCGTTCCCAGCCGCGGAGACCGAAAGGGTCCGGGTCCGGCGCCTGGCCCGGCGTCGGAGGGTCCGCGGTCCGCAGACGGGCGTTCCGAAGCGAATCCAGGTTCGTGTACTTCCACTCCTCCTCCCGGGTGGACGGGAAGCCCAGGGAGCGGAAACGTTCCATGGCGCGGCTGCGCAAGTCCGAAACCCACGCGCCGCGGGTGGACTCGACCCGCGCGGCGAGCTTCTCGAAGTCCTCCACGTAACCCTGCTGCTCCGTGTCCGTCATGCCGCGGAACCCCTGTCCGGCGCGCCTTCCGCGCTGTCCTGCTCCGCCCACGAATAACCGCTGTCCTCGAGCTCCCGGGCCAGGTCCTTGCCGCCGGACTTCACCAGCCGCCCGTTGTGGATCACGTGGACCACGTCCGGGACCACGTAGTCGAGCAGCCGTTGGTAATGGGTGACGAGGACGATGGCCCTTTCCGGGCTGCGGAAGAGGTTGATGCCGTGGGCCACGACCTTGAGGGCGTCGATGTCCAGGCCGGAATCGGTCTCGTCCAGGATCGCGAGGCTCGGCTCCAGCACGGTCATCTGGAATATCTCCGCGCGCTTCTTCTCCCCGCCCGAGAACCCCGCGTTGACCGGGCGTCGAAGCAGGTCCTCCCCCATCTCCACCGCCTTCATCTTCTCCCTGGCCAGGGCCATGAACTCCATGGCGTCCAACTCCTCTTCGCCGCGATGGCTCCTCACCGCGTTGACCGCGGCCCGCAGGAAGTAGAGGCCGTTCAGGCCGGGGATCTCCACCGGGTACTGGAAGCCGAGGAACACGCCTTCGACCGCCCTGGTCTCGGGAGCCATGTCGAGCAGGTCCCTGCCCTTGTACCGGACCTCGCCCTTCGTCACCCGATACGTGTCGCGACCGGCCAGGACCTGGGCCAGGGTGCTCTTGCCCGAGCCGTTGGGGCCCATGACGGCGTGGACCTCGCCGGCCTTCACAGTCAGGTCGATGCCGCGCAGGATCTCCTTGGCGTCCACGCGCGCGTGCAGGTTTCGGACTTCGAGCACGTTCACCCTTCAGCCGACGCTGCCTTCCAGGCTGACGCCCAGCAGCTTCTGGGCCTCCACGGCGAACTCCATGGGCAGTTCGCGGAAGACTTCCCGACAGAAGCCGTTGACGATCAGGGCCACGGCGTCTTCTTCGCTGATGCCGCGCTGCCGGCAATAGAAGATCTGGTCCTCGCCGATCTTCGAGGTGGAGGCCTCGTGCTCGATGTGGGCCGAGTCGTTCTTCACTTCCAGGTAGGGGAACGTGTGCGCCCCGCACTCGCTGCCCATCAGGAGGGAATCGCACTGGGAGTAGTTGCGCGCGTTGGCGGCGCCCTTGAGCACCTTTACCAGGCCCCGGTAGCTGTTCTGGCCCCGGCCCGCGGAGATCCCCTTGGAGACGATGGTGCTGCGGGTGTTCCTGCCCGCGTGGATCATCTTGGTGCCGGTATCGGCCTGCTGGCGGTTGTTGGTCACGGCAACGGAATAGAACTCTCCCACCGAGTCGTCCCCTTGCAGGATGCAGCTCGGATACTTCCAGGTGATGGCCGACCCGGTCTCCACCTGGGTCCAGGAAATCCTGGAGTTCCGGCCCGCGCACTTGCCCCGCTTGGTGACGAAGTTGTAGATGCCGCCCTTGCCGTCCTTGTCGCCGGGGTACCAGTTCTGGACCGTGGAGTACTTGATCCGGGCGTCGTCCAGGGCCACGAGCTCCACCACCGCGGCGTGGAGCTGGTTCTCGTCGCGCATGGGCGCGGTGCAGCCTTCGAGGTAGCTCACGTGGCTGCCCGCGTCGGCCACGATCAGCGTGCGCTCGAACTGCCCCGTCTGGGCCGCGTTGATGCGGAAGTAGGTGGACAGTTCCATGGGGCACCGGACCCCCTTGGGGACGTAGCAGAACGACCCGTCGCTGAAGACCGCGGAGTTCAACGACGCGAAGAAGTTGTCGCTGTAGGGCACCACCGAGCCCAGGTACTGCCGCACCAGGTCCGGATGTTCCCGCACCGCTTCCGAGAACGAGCAGAAGACGATGCCGAGCTCGGCGAGCTTGTCCTTGAAGGTGGTCGCCACCGATACGCTGTCGAACACCGCGTCCACGGCCACGCCGGCGAGCTTCTCGCGTTCGTCCAGGGGGATCCCCAGCTTCTCGTAGGTGGCGAGCAGCTCCGGGTCCACCTCGTCCAGGCTCTTGGGCGCATCCTTCTTCACCTTGGGCGCCGAGTAGTAGATGATGTTCTGGTAGTCGATGGGCGGGTAATGCACGTTCGCCCACTTGGGTTCGGCCTCGGACTTCTCCAGCCGCGCCCAGTGGCGGTAGGCCTTGAGACGCCAGTCCAGCAGCCATTGGGGCTCGCCCTTCTTCCCGGATATGAGTCGGACCACATCCTCGCTCAGGCCGGGAGGCGCGTGGTCCGCCTCGATGTCGGTGACGAAGCCGTACTTGTACTCGCTGCTGATCAGGCCGCTGTCGAGTCCCATGTTCCGCAGTTCCTCCGCGCGTGCGCCGACGGGAAAATCAACCGTCGAGGTCAACTGTCGAGGCCGGTCAACCGCCCCTTGAGGCCTTCCCGGTCGGCAATGCTGCCGATGGAGATCCCCGCCAGATACTCCGCCAACAGTCCCTGGGCCCGTTCCCATACGGAGATCTGGTTGCACACGGCGTCGTAGGGACAGCAACGGTACTCCCTGTCCAGGCACTCCATCAGGCTCAGCGGCTTTTCCACCGCTTCGTAAACTTCCTTCAGGTTGATGGCGTCCGGATGTCTCGCTAGGCTGAAGCCGCCCTTGCGGCCCACGTGGGAACGCACCAGACCCGCCGCGGCGAGGTCCTTCATGATCTTCGACATGAAGTGCGTCGGGATGTCCTGCCGCCCGGCGATCTCCTTGCTGCCCACGACCCACTGCCGGGGCCGGGCCGCCAGGTAGGACAGGGCGCGCACCGCGTAATCGACCCTCCTGCCCACGTTCATCAGCGAGCTTCGGTCCGCCGTGGCCCGGACGGCGCCCAGCGCGGATTCCTGCATGCCGTATCCCCTGGTGGCCCCGCCTCTATCGGGGCCACTGATGGCGCGCCCACTCGATTACCAAGTCTCCGAATCGGACAGCAACTGAATATAGACCTAAAGAATCCGAATTGTCAACACACCGACGCGCCCCGGATCCTCCGCCCAAACGGGCGTTCACAGGGGCAGATGGGGTCCGATGTACCCGATTTCGACCTCCTTGGAGCGTAGGTCGAAACGAAGATGGATGCGGCCGCTAGCACCGAAGCGGGCGTGCCACTCGAAAAGCTCTTGGCTACCGAGATGGGATCGAAACTTGCGTCTCTCCTGGAGACGGCGGTTGTTCATCACCGAGTCGCTCTCAGGCGTCACTCTCGTTCTCCACAGCGGTCTGTGAAGCCCGGGATTGTTCCGCCACTCTTGGGCAGATCGGTCGAGATCCTTGAGCTTCCCGACGATGGTTGGCAACAGATTCGCTCTTTCCCGGAGGTTGTTTTCCACGTCTGGGCCGAAGACGAGATGAGGAAATACCGTTTCACGGTTTTCCCATAGCGTCGAAGGGTCGCTGCCTGCAAGAAGACGTTCGCGGTGACGTTCGCAGATGGGGTCGGCATGGGCCAGGCGGGTGAGCTGGTCGATCTCCTCGGATTCCTCCACAATGGTTTGGTCGGCGAGCATCTGGTTGAAGCGAACCGTGATACGGTCACGGTCCCAAGTCGGGGCCGATGGAAAGCCGACGGCTATCCCGTCGTCTATGGCGCACAGAACGAGAGGATCTCCATCGCCCGGCGGCAGCATTTTCTCTTCACAGGCAAGAAACCGATCTTTGACCTGTTCCCCAATTTCGTGCAAAAGCGGCGTCTTCAGGTGCAAAGTGACGAGAAAGCGGTACTCCTCGTGGTATCCAGACCTGCGGAGATCCTGATAAGCGTCGGCCAACGAATAATTGGCCAGGCACAATAGTTCCTCAGGAGGTTTATGGGTCCGCAAAAACCGAACGACTCGATCGTTGAAAAGTTGACTCATGCCTGCGGCGAGCTGCCTGAGCCAATCAGCGACCTTGCCCCTATCTCCGTCCGGTGCGAGGAGGCTCGCGTGATTGAGAATCATCTCTCTCATGTTCGAGACTTCGGCGCCAGCAGCTTGGCCAAGTTGTCCTCGTGTTGGTCGAAGAACCCCTCCGGCCACGATGAAAGACGACCGTCGGCATCGACTTGCGGAGAAGACACCGCGGTTCTGCCGCCTTCCCTCGAAAAGTAGTGGAACGCCGTGTCCTCCGGTCGAATCAGACCATTTCGAACGGCAATGCGGATGCCGTCCATGAAGTGATCGCTGTGCGTTTCGACAACCACCTGAACGCCTGCGAGAGACGCGCGAGCCGCCAACTCGGCCAACCTGGTCTGCCCACGCGGATGAAGATGGGCTTCCGGATTCTCTATCAGGCACAGTGTTCCGGGCGGCGCCAGCAGCGCCGCAAGCACCGGCAAGGTATAGGTAAGTCCGAAACCGACGTTCGTCGCACGATAGCGTCTGGTCATCACGTCGCCGGGACGGTCGAAGGAAAAGCCGGCAAGTATGGCGTCCGCGTCAGGAATCGTCTGCAACTGAAGATGCGCGCCCGGAGTCACTTCCTGCAACCAGTGGTCAACGACCTCACCCAGGCGCCGGCTGGTCAGGCCGGGGCAGCGCGGGTCCGTCGATGACAGGGGCTCGTCCTGTCGGGCGCTCAGGTAGTTCAACGTGTACTCGCCGCGAGCGCCGAGGTTGCCTTGGCGGGCCGATACCTCGGAGTGATGGTAGAACTTGCGTGGGCCGATCCGTTCCGCGTTGACGTAGATCAGGTGGCCTCCCAACGGCGGAACTTCGCGCCACTGCTCCAGTGCATCCGATCGCGACTCCGCGGTGGGAAAAAGATCTTTGGCTCGCAGTTCGTTGGCAGTTCTCGAATAATCGAAGGACAACCTGCAAGGCGTCAGGCCGCCGTCATCATGAAGCTCGAACTCCACCCCATCGAGTTCGGCTTCTTCGCAAAGAACATCCTGTCCCGTACCGAGGTCCGTGAGATCACCGCCCAACACCAGGCGCCCTTCGCGAAGCTCGCCGGAGGTAACCGACTGTCTGAGCACCAACAGTGCCTGGATGACGCTGCTCTTGCCCATCCCGTTCAGACCGCATAGCAGAGTCAGCGGGACAAAGCGTAACTCCACGCTCCTGAAGCACTTGAAGTTCGTCAATTTGAGTCGCCTGAACATCGGAGGCATTCCTCTATCAATGCGTCGATGGCCTGAAAGCGCTTTTTGACTCGAACGGGATTGCCGGTGGAATAGGAAATCGCTGTATCGAACCCCTGATCTTCGTTCATCAACGAAATGAACCGATCCTTGACCTGTGTTCGTTTATCCACAAGGACGTCGATCTCGTTGCCCGAGCGGCGCGCCAATCCGACACTCCATGCTTCGAACAACGGCTTGCTGATCTGATAACGGTAGTCGGTGCGGTCGTAACGCTTCCTGAAGGCATCGTTTCCGAAAATACGGGAAGCCGCTTTCATGGCCTTCCTGAAGTCTTCCGAAATACGGGTTCGTTCAGCCGAACCCATTGCATTGACCTTCTCCATGGTACGACCAAGGTAGCCGTCCAGATCATTGGCTGAGTACTCTTCCCACGGGTTGATGTGAAAGGCCAGAAATCGAAGGACACACTCCCTGTCAGCCATGCGGCTTATCCTGATCGATCCATCGGTGGCTTCCAGAAACTCCGTGGCGGCAGCCAGCTCCTTGAGGTAATCCCTGATCGGTCCCCGATGCAGCGCATGGCGGATTTCCTGCCCGTTGAGCATCTCTCCACCCGTATTGATACGCCGAAAGATATTGAACATCACTTCCTCCGGTGTTCCGGGTTCGATGACGTTCACGACGAGCTGGGTCTCGCTGATCCGTCTTTGCAAGGGCCGCGGAAGATCCGTATAGCGAAATCCATCCAGCCTTGTCAGGTATTCGAGCCGAGTCAGTGGAAAGCGGCCTTTCACATAGGCGTGGATGGTGGACGTTCTCTGGATTCCATCGACGACGGACCATTTGTCGTCTTTATCCGCGGCTACATAGAAAACGGGTATTGGAATGCGCAGCAGGAGCGATTCGAGAAGACGACTCTTGCGTTCGTCGTTCCAAATACCCATCATGCGTTGAAAATCCGGCGCCAGATCGACTTCGTCGTGATCGATGCGTGAAACGAGCTGGTCCACGACCACGTTGACCGTACGGACCTTGATCTTCTCCGGATCGAAAGGCCGTCTGATCTCGCCGTCGGTATCTTCCCGTTCACGCTCGACGCCGCTGTCTTGATCTTCTTGATCCACGTCCACTTTGCCAAGGGTCAAGGAACTGGTTGCAACCATGACGACCTCATCTACGGCACGAAATCGGTTGACCGTCCGGAACGCCACCGCCCTGCCAAAAGGGTGATTCTGACAGACACGGCTCACTCATCGGTCTCTCAAAATATGTCAGCGAGGCGGCAGCGGCTCGTGAAAGCTCCGCGGGGAGGTCACGGATCCAAACTCGATCCTGATACTGGATAACCCAATGTCCGGCAGTGGTCAAGGGATCACATGTCGTCCTTCCATTCAGAACTTCCGGCACCTGGCTCCCTGGATGGTCCATCTTCGCTGAAAGCCAACGGGCAGTTCAGGCCGTGGCTGCAAGGACTGCGGCGATGCGGCGGGCGGTTTCGGCAAAGCGCCGGACTTCCTCCGGGTGTAGCGGGCGGTCGAGGATACCGCGTTCGCGGTAGGAAAGCCATTTCTTGAGGACCTGGTAGCCGCCGAGCTTGTAGTTCCAGACCGCGGCGGGGACGTTGCGCCAGAAGGCGCGGTCGTTGAGGCACACGTCGAAGGTGGCCGCTCCGAGGGCCGGGAGAGTGTGGCTCAGGGCGGCGCGTTCTTCCGGTGTAAAAGCGCGTTCGGCGGCATGCCCCTGACCGGGCATGACCGCCCCGCCCGCTCCGACGTGGCCCCAGCCCGCGGTGAGGGCGAAGTCGTCGCCGGTCATGTTGCGCCCGTCCGTGGTGGCGGGAACGGCGATGGCGGCGGTCTCCGGGCGCAACGCGCCCGTGGTGACGACGGGGACCGGCGTATCAGGGTCGAGCAGGGCCGCGAGTCGGCGGCCCCGGGCGGCCGATCTGGCGAGGGCTTCCGCCGCCTCATGGGTCTCCTTGTCCGGGGATGCGGAGCCTTGTTCGGATGCAGACGGGGGCAAGGCAGAGCGAATCGAAGCCGGCGGGACGCCCACGGTCCCGGGAGCGGGCCAGCCTGGAAGCGGGATGCGCGGCCACTCCATGCGCAGCGCCCCGGCGTTGGCCTCGCGGTAGGCCGGGTCATGCAGCACGGCGAGTACATGGTGGAACAAGTCATCGACGCCCAGTCCGAGGCGTTCCAGATAGCGTTGCGCGGCGGCTGACAGGTTGGGACGGCGCCGCGGACTGCCAGCGTCGCTTCCGATACCGCGCGCGGCGGGAGAGGGTGACTGCACTTCGGGGTTTCGCGGGTCGGCGTCATCGCTTTCGGTAAGGCGCACGGCATGAACGGGCAGCCACGCTCCCGGGCTATGGAGGCCGTCGTCATCGTTCCCGGTGCTGTCGTCGCCGAGCCATGCGGGGAACATGTTGGTCCCTCGCTCGATCAAATGCAGGGATGTGAGGTGTTCCGTGAAGCAGGCCTGAGGTTCCGACGCATCCTTTCGTAGATGCTGAGCGGTGGAGAGCCACAGGTTCCCCTCGAACACATGGGGCCTGTAGTCGGGACGCGGACGGTCGAGCAAGCCGCCGTCCCCCTCCCAATAGAGCCATCGGTTATCGAACGGGCGGTAGGCGAAGCGAACGAAGCCATCCTCTTTCGGTCCGCCGCGAGCGAGTAGCGCCTCGCGCACCGCACGGGCGTCGAAGCTCGCTGTCGTCTTCATCGCCGCGGGGTAGCGCCGTGCGATCTCCTCGTGGCTCAGGGCGGGGTCGAAGTAGTCCGCGATGCGCTCCTTCAGCCGGTCGAGGTCCACATCGACGAGGAACGGGTCTCGGCTGGTCTTGATCCCCGGAAACGACACAGGGAACAGGTCAGGCAGCGCCGGCCAGTCGAACCAGTCCTCGCTGACCGACGTTCGCATGAACGGCAAACCCAGTGGCAAGAGCGGCGACACGTCGGCATACAGCGTGTCCGGCTCCGCTTCCGCAGTTTCCAGCAGCGCCGCCAGCTTCGCCTGCCCCCACAGATGGCGGAAGCCGACCGCTTCCGCTGGCATGTGCTCGGCCTTGCGCACCAGCGTCGCAATCGCCGTCCCTACCTGGATGCCCACAGGGTCGCCCTCTGTCGAGAAAATGCTCGGGTCCGGTGAACCGTCCGGCGCTACCTTCCCGGTCTTGTACTTGTCCCCGTTCAGGCAGTCGATGCGCACCGCATCGAACGCTTCAAGATACCGTTCCCTCATCCCCGTGAACGACAGGCCGTCGAGCCAGGAGTAGTTGGAGATGAAACAGACGATACCCTGTCCGGTCTTCTCCGCAATGCGCCGTTCCGCCATGCGGAAGAAGCGTACGTACAGGTCGTTCAATCCCTGCCCCTCCGGCCTTCGTACCTTCTTCGTCGTCCGATAAGCGTCCGACAGTTCCCGCTCCTCGTCCACCGCCATGCCCGCGAAGCCGTTGTAGGGCGGGTTGCCCAGGATCACCAGGATGGGCGTGTCCTGCTTCACCCGTCCCGCCCGGTCGCGTTCCTCCTCCAACTCCGGGAAGGGCAAGGGCTTGATGGTGTGCGGCTCCCAGCCGGTGAGGGCGTTGGTGAGGAAGACGCCGGGCCGCTCCTCTCCGTCGTCCCTCAACGGCGCGTCGAGACCCTGCATGGTCAAGCCCACTTGCAGATGAGCCACCACGAAGGGCGCGGGCATGATCTCGAAGCCGAACACCCGCTCGGTCGCAGCCTTCTTCACCCGCGTCCCGGCCAACGCTCCCAATCCCTGCCCTTCCAGGTTGGCGGCGATGCGGCGCAAGACCTCTGCCAGGTAGGCCCCGGTGCCGCAGCACGGGTCCAGCACATAGACGTTCTCCGCAGCCAGCCCCTCGGGGATGCCCAGGTCGTCCTTCAGCGCCCGGTCCACCCGCGCCACCATGTAGCGCACTACTTCCACCGGCGTGTACCAGACGCCCAATTGCTTGCGCAGGTCGGGGTCGAAGGCTTCGAGGAAGGGCTCGTAGAAATAGGGCACGGCCTCGCCCTCGTGGAAGCGGGCGAAGAAGGCCGCGTGGTCCACTCGGTCCAGCGCCGCCGCGGTCCAGTCCAGCACTTCCACCAAGCCCAAGGGTTGCAGCCGGCCGGGCTGCGACAGTTGCTGGAACAACGCCGCCAGCACCGGCGCGCGCAGGTGCCAGACCGCGGTGCGCCAGTCGAAGCGCGCAACGCCAGCGCCACCGGAGAGCGGCGGCCCGCCATCACCGACAGCACCTCCCACACCGGCCCGCGCCCACAACACCCAGGCGGAGAAGACGCCGTAGAACAGCGTCTGCACCAGGGTCGAACGGAAAAAGCGTGCGCCTTTCTCTCCCTCGAAGCGCACCCCAAGCGCCTCTTCCAGCGCCTTGCGCACCGCCTCCAACGACAGCGCATCGCCCGCGGCCTCCACCCGCGCAAGCCCGTCCCGGGCATAGGAGGCAAGCAGCCAAGCCAAGTCCCTGGGTTCGGCCAATGCCGCCCGGTGCGTCAGCGCACGGCACAGGTACTCGCCCAACCCCGCGCCCACCTCCCGGGCAAAGGCGCGCGGTTTCTCCAGCTTTCGCCGGAAGTTGCCCGCACCATCCGCCAGCCGGAAGGTTTCGAGCTTCGCCGGACGCCCTGCGGCGTCCTCTCCCACCAGCACGAAATCGCGGGTGTTGGTCACCAGCACCAGCCGGTAGCGGCCCCAATAGCGGCTTACCTGATCCCCTGCCGCGGTGAGCCAAGCGTCGTCTCCCGCGGCCTTCACTTCCACTACCCCGCGCTCCGGCGTCTGGCCCTCTCGTGGTTGGCCCTTCTGAACCTGCTTTGCCGCGTAGAGGCCGAAGTCGGGATGGCCCGCGCCCTGGTCAGCAAGCTCCTGGACGCAGAACACCTTGGGCCTCAGCATCCCGCCCACCGCGTTCAGCAGTTGCGCCAGCGGTCCGTAGCTGGACCGCTCCCCGGTGGCCCCGCCCGAGGCGCGCACCCGCCCCAGGTCGGCGAAGTACGTTTCGGCCGCGGCCGTCAGGTTCGTGTGGTTCGCTGCCGTCATGGACTCCTTTGTTGTCGAGAGCGGCCTGACATGCAAGCACTGCGCCTACCCGTGCCATCACCCCGACCCTCTTCCAGAGGGAGAGCGCGTCCTTCGACTTCGCTTCGCTACGCTCAGGACGAACGGAGAGAACGGAGACAGGAGCCTATCTCCCTCGGGGAGAGCGATTTCTCGCAACCCCTGTACTTCACCATGATTCACACACTCCTTTCTTGGGGAGATCGATATCCCGGCTACGCTCGAATGAACGGGCTTGGCCAAGCTCAGGACGAACGGGGACAGGATGGCGCCGGTCCGCTCCGGTGACGGCGCTTTGCGCCAGCTTCGCGCTTGCCAAAGCCCGAGAAACCGCATACACCGTGAACCCCATGACGAACCAACGCCCCTATGAGGACCTCCGCGAGTTCCTGGCGGTGCTCGAAGACGCCGGGAAGCTCGTCCGCATCACACGGGAGATCAACAAGGACACGGAGTTGCAGCCGCTGGTGCGGTTGCAGTTCCGGGGCCTCGAGGACGAGGACCGCAAGGCGTTCCTGTTCGAGAACGTCACCGACTCCAAGGGCCGGCGCTACGAAGGCTCGGTGCTCGTGGGGGGGCTGTCCGGGTCCACAGCCATCTATTGCATGGGCCTCCAGTGCCGTCCGGACGAGGTCCCGGACCGGTGGTTCGAGGCCATGGAGAACCCCATCCCGCCGGAGACCGTGTCCCGCGGCCCGGTCATGGAGGTGGTCCACAAGGGCGACGACCTGCCCGCCAGCCGCGGCTTCGCCCGGTTCCCCATCCCCATCTCCACCCCGGGGTTCGACAACGGCCCCTACATTACCGCAGGGCACTGGATCACCAGGGACCCGGAGACGGGCGCGCGCAACGTGGGCAACTACCGGGGGCTGGTCAAGTCCCCGCTGGTCTGCGGCGCCAACTCGGGCACGCCCCAGGACCTCTCCGCCCACTGGGAGAAGTGCCGGGAGCGGGGCATCCCCCTGGAGGTGGCCATCGCCGTGGGCACGGTGCCCGCGGTCTCGTACACCGCGACCCAGAAGGTGCCGCCGGACATGGACGAGATCGCCCTGGCCGGCGGCTTGGCGCGCAGCCCCATCCCGCTCGTCAAGTGCCAGACCGTGGACCTGGAAGTGCCGGCCACGTCCGAGGTGGTGTTCGAGGGGATCATCCCCACCCACTACCTGGAGGAGGAAGGCCCGTTCGGCGAGTCCATGGGTTACGTGGACCCGCGCACCATCGGCCCGGTCATGGAGCTCACGTGCGTCATGCACCGCAAGGACCCCGTCTGGGTCTCCATCATCAGCCAGGTCACCCCCAGCGAGAGCTCCAAGATCAAGGCCATGGGGATGAGCACCCTGGTGCGCCGCTACCTCAACGGCAAGGGCTTCGAGTCCGTGCGCGAAGTCTATATGATGGAAGAGCTCGTGAACCTGCGGCCCTACGTCGCCGTGCGCATGGAGAAAGAGGACGACGACGAGCCCCGGCGGGTCATGGAGAGCGTGCTGCAGTACGGCGACCGGGTGGGCAAGTTCATCGTGACGGTGGACGAGGACATCAACGTGAGCGATCCCGTGGCCGTGACCTGGGCCATCACTCACCGGTGCCAGCCCCACCGGGACGTGACCATCGTGCCCAACCGTCCCTTCGGGGCCACCCCTATCGGCATGGTCGTGAGCCACCCTTCCAGCCGGTACGACGGCGCCGACTCGGCGCTGCTCATCGACGCCACCCGCAAGGCCGACCTCCCTCCCCTGTCGCTGCCCAGGAAGCCCTACATGGACCGGGCGGTGGAGTTGTGGCGGGAGCTCGGACTGCCCGAGCTCCGGCTCAAGGAGCCGTGGCACGGCTACCTCATGGGGCTGTGGCCCGAGGAGCTGGACGAAGAGGCCCGCCTCGCGGCCGCGGGCGACTATGAGAAGGTGGGAGAGAAGCTCAAGGGAACTCGCCTGAGCGTGGGCGAGGGACAGACCCTCAAGTCCATCCGTCAGGAGTGGGGCAAGACCCACGCCGGACGGTCGGTATGACGGTCGGGCGGCCGCGGCGGTCGGCAATGCCCCGCGGGCGTCGAGCGTTGCGAGGCGAAGTCAACCACGGAAAGGAACCTCTGAACGATTGCCCCGTTCGTCATGAGCGTAGCGAAGTCGAAGCGGCGCACCTCCTTGGCAGGGTGATGGACGATCATCCGTTCGTCCTGAGCGTAGCGCAGCGAAGTCGAAGGGCGCGTTCCGGAACGGAGAAGCCATGAAGAGAGCGGAGAACCCATGAAGGCGGAGAGGCCCATGAAGAGGGAACTGGTGCTGAACGTCAACGGCGAGGAGCACGACGTGGAGGTGCGACCGAACCGCCTGCTGCTGGAGGCGCTGCGCGAGGACATCGGCCTTACCGGCACCAAGGAAGGGTGCAGCATCGGCGTGTGCGGCGCGTGCAGCGTCATCGTGGACGGCCGGCTCGTGAGCTCGTGCCTGACCCTGGCCGTCAGTTGCCGCGGCAAGAAGATCGAGACCATCGAGGGCCTTGCGCAGGACGGCGTCCTCCATCCGCTCCAGCAGGCGTTCGTGCAGTACGGCGGGCTCCAGTGCGGCGTCTGCACCCCGGGACAGATCATGGCCGCCAAGGCGCTGCTGGACCGGGACCCGAATCCCGACACGGAGCAGGTGAAGGAATGGATGTCCGCCAACCTGTGCCGCTGCACAGGCTACTACAAGATACTCGAATCGGTCATGGCGGTGGTGGAAGGCAAGGTGACGGCGGAGCGGCGCGGCGACACCGCGCACAAGGCCCGGATCCAGAGCCTCTACCAATCGGACACCTACAAGAGCGGTTCCTCCGACTGAGGACGGAGCCGGCCGGGGGAGGACATGAGCAAGGCGGAGAACTTCGCGGTTTTGGGCCGCAAGGTCGATCGGTTCGAGGGGCGTGACAAGGTCACCGGCGGCGCCGCCTACGTGGCCGACGTCTTCCTCCCCGGAATGTTGACGGGTCGGATCCTGAGGAGCCCCCTGCCCCACGCCCGCATCCGCAGCATCGACGCCAGCCGGGCGGAGAAGGTCCGCGGGGTCAAGGCAGTGGTGACCGCGGACGACACCGTCAAGCAGGGATGGGGCGCCTTCTTCCCCGACCAGTACCCCCTGTCCGTGGGCAAGGTCCGGTACGTGGGCGAGGAGGTGGCCGCGGTGGCCGCCATCGACCGCGACACCGCGGAGGAGGCGCTGGAGCGGATCGAGGTGGAATGGGAAGAGTTGCCCGCGGTCTTCGACGCGGAAGAGGCCATGCGGGACGACGCGCCGCTCATCCACGAGGACAAGGACAGCAACGTGGCCCTCACCATCGACGTGGAGCGGGGCGACGTGGACGCGGCCTTCCGGGACTCCGACCTGGTGCTGGAGGAGACCTTCGAGAGCGTGCCCCAGTGGCACTCGGCCATCGAGACCATCGGCAGCGTGGCCGACTACTCGGCCAACGGCAAGTACACCGTCCATATGAACACCCAGACGCTGTTCATGGCCCGGCACCGCATCGCCGTGGCCCTGGGCGTGCGGGAAGCCGACGTGCGCATCATCCAGACCGCGGTGGGCGGGGGTTTCGGCGGCAAGTCCTGCGACGACAACAACGCGGTGGTGAGCGCGGTCCTGGCCCGCAAGGCCCGCCGCCCGGTGAAGATCATCAACACCCGGGAGGAGGAGTTCCTGGCCGGCAGCCGACCCCGGGTCAACATGAAGGTGTGGGTGCGCATGGGCTTCCAGCGCGACGGCCGGATCCGCGCCAAGCACATGAAGATCATCGCGGACAACGGCGCCTACAGCGGCAAGGCCCCGGCCATCACCGGGGTCGCGGCCCTGCGCCACGACACCTGCTACAAGTACTCCGACGTCCGCTCCCAGGCCTACCTGGTCTATACCAACAAGATCCCCACCGGAGCCTTCCGGGGCTTCGGCAACCCCTCCGCGGAGTTCTCGGTGGAGCAGATGATGGACATGGCCGCGGACGAGCTGGGCATGGACCCGTTCGAGCTCGCGCGCCGCAACGCCGCGGAGCCGGACTACGTCTCGCCCCACGGCAACCGCGTCATCAGTTGCGAACTCAAGCAGTGCATCGACCGCACCGAGCGGATGATCGGCTGGAAGGAGAAACGCGCCAACCGGCAACCCAACCGGGGGCTCGGCATGGGATGCACCGTGCACGTGAGCGGCAAGCGCCACTTCGGCGACTACGACGGCAGCTCGGCCACCATCAAGATGAACGAGGACGGCAAGGCGTTCATCCTGAGCGGCGAGGGGGAGACCGGCCAGGGGCACTGGACCGCCATGTGCCAGATCGCCGCGGAGGAGTTGGGCGTCCCCTTCTCCGACGTGGCCATCTCCGAAGCCGACACCGACCTCACCACCTTCTGCCTCGGCAACTACGCCAGCCGCCTGACCTACGTGGGCGGCAACGCGGTGAAGAACGCGGCCGCCAAGGTCAGGGAGATACTGTTCGAGACCGCCTCGGAGATGCTGGAAGCGGACCCGTCGGACTTGGTGTCCCGGGACGGCTTCGTCTTCGTGCAGGGGGCCGAGCAGCGCTCCATCAGCGTGGCGGACGTGGTGCGGGCGCGGCAGTTCCGCCGCGGCGGCGCTCCCGTGGTGGCGTCCGGCAGCTTCGACGCCGACTCCGTGAGCCAGGACAGCCTGCGCTACGGCAACGAGTCCGGGGCCTACAACTTCGGCTGCCAGGCCGCGGAGGTGGAGGTGGACCCGGAGACCGGCCGGGTGACCGTGCTCCGGTATGCGGTGGCGTCGGACTGCGGCACGGTCATCTTCCCGGTGGGCGCCGAGGGCCAGGTGGAGGGCTCCATCGCCCAGGGTCTCGGCTACGCCCTCATCGAAGGCATACGCATGGAGGAAGGCCGCCCCGTCAACCCCAACTTCAGCGACTACCGGCTGGCCTCCATGCGCGACATGCCCGAGCTGGCGCACGAGTTCGCGGACTCCTACGAGCCCACCGGCCCCTTCGGCGCCAAGGGCCTGGGGGAGCTCGGCATGGACCCGGTGGCGGCCATCATCAGCAACGCCGTCCACGACGCGGTGGGGGTCCGCATCAAGACCCTGCCCATCACCGCGGAGAAGGTGCTGCGGGCCATCCGCCAAAAGAAAGGGATCTGAGCCATGCGGGCCGATTTCGACTACCTGGAGCCCACGAGCCTCGACGAGACCTGCGGTCTGCTCCGGGAGCACGGCAGCGACGCCAAGCTGCTGGCCGGCGGCACCGCGCTGGTCATGTGGCTGCGCATGGGCCTGCTGGACCCCGGGGTCGTCGTCAGCCTCGACCGCGTGCCCGGCCTGGACGGCATCGCCTTCGACCCTTCGGACGGCCTGCGCATCGGCGCCGGGGTCAAGCACCGGGACCTGGAGTTGTGCCCGGAGGTCCGGGAGCGCTATCCCCTGCTCCGGGAGACCTTCCGCAAGGTGGCGCAACCGAGGATCCGCCTGATGGCCACGGTGGGCGGCAACCTGAGCCACGGCGACCCCATGACGGACCCGGGGGCGAGCTTCATGGCGCTGGACGCGGAGGTCACGCTGCGGAGCAGCCGCGGCGAGCGCGTCCTGCCGGTGGAGGAGTTCTTCGTCGATTACTACGAGACCGCGCTGGAGCCCGACGAGGTCCTGACGTGCGTGCGCGTGCCTCCGCCCGCGGCCCCGGGATGGTCCCACGTCAAGTTCACGCCCCGGAGCGAGGAAGACTTCGCTACCGTGGGCGTGGCCGTGGCCATGACCGGCGAGGGCGACCGCTGTGACGACGTGCGCATCGCCCTCAACTCCGCAGGTCCCGCCATCTTCCGCGCCCGGGCCGCGGAAGCGGTCCTGCGGGGCCGGGAAGTCACCCCTGCCCGGCTGGACGAGGCCGGGGCCGCGGCCGCAGCCGCAGCCGACCCCATCGAGGACGTGCGCGGCTCTTCCGAGTACAAGCGCGAGCTCGCCGCGGTCCTGGTGCGCCGGGCCGCGGCCCAGGCCTTCTCCCGGCTGGGCTGACCGTCCGCCAGGGCCGCCCCGAGGAACGGAAGGACCCGCACATGCGCATCGGCCTGCCCGACTTCGTGTCGAACTCGTACTTTCCGGCCATCGCCGCGGTGGAACTCGGCTTCTTCGAGGCCGAAGGGCTGGACATGGAGCTGGAGCTCATCTTCCCGGTGCCCAGGACCTTCGAGGCGTTGCGGGACCAGGACCTCGACTTCGTGGCGGCGTCGGCCCACGCGACCCTGAGCGCGTTCCCGGAATGGAAAGGGGCCAGGCTGCTGGCGGCGCTGGCTTCCCACATGTACTGGTTCCTGGTGCTGCGCTCGGACCTGGGCGCCAGGCGCGGCGACGTGGAGGCCGTCAAGGGGCTTCGCATCGGCGCCGCCCCGGGCGTCGATCTGGGGCTCAAGCGGCTGCTCGCGGCCGCGGGCATCGACCCCCAGGCCCACCGCGTCCGGATCGGGCCGGTGCCCGGCGCCGCCGAAGCCGGCGTCTCCTTCGGCGTGACCGCGGCCAAGGCCCTGGCCGACGGCCTCATCGACGGCTTCTGGGCCAACGGAATGGGAGCGGAAGTGGCGGTGCGCCGCGGGACCGGCGCCGTCGTGCTCGACATACGGCGCGGCGAGGGACCCGCGGAGGCCCGGGGCTATACCTTTCCCGCCCTGGTCACGTCGGAGCGGTTGATCGCCGACCGCCCGGATGCGGCCGCGGCCGCGGTCCGCGCCCTGATCCGGACGCAACGCGCCCTGGTGGAGGACCCCCAGCGGGCCGCGGCCGTGGGCAAGGCCCTCTATCCCGCGGAAGAGGCGCAACTCATCGCCGGGCTCATCGAGCGCGACGCCCCCTACTACGACCCCAGGATCCCGGAGGACGCAGTGGCCAGCATGAACCGGTTCGCCCAGGACGTGGGGCTGCTCTCCGCCCCCGTTCCCTACGAAGACGTGGTCGCGGTCCGGTTCCGCCATCTGTGGGACGGCTAGCGCCCGGCGACGGACCCGGACCAGTGCGGTGACGCCGGCCACAGGGTGAGGGTCACGGGCTTTCTAGACCGCGGAAGGGAGACTCATGGACCTGTCACGCTTTTCTCTCGAAGGACGCACCACGCTCATCACCGGCGGCAGCGGCGGCATCGGTCGGGCCTGCGCACTGGCCTTCGCCCAGGCCGGCTCCCATGTGGTGGTCGCCTCCCTCCCCCCGGAGTCCATACCGCCGGTGGTGGAGGAGGTCGAAGCCCTGGGCGTGAGCGCCCTGGGCAGAGCGGTGGACGTCTCCCGGGAGGACCAGGTCGAGGCCATGGTCGCGGCCACTCTGGATCGGTTCGGGCGCATCGACGCCCTCCTGAACGTGGCCGGCGGCTCCTACAGCCGGAACCCGGCGATGCCGGCGTTCCGGCGGGCGCCGCTGCTGGATCTCTCGCCGGAGGACTTCATGGGCGTTTACGACGTCAACGTGAAGACGGCTTTCCTCTGCGCCAAGGCGGTGGCGCCGCACATGAAGGAACGCGGCAAGGGCGCCATCGTCAACGTCGGCTCCATCTCCGGGCGCTCCACCAAGCACGAGCGCCCGAACATGGCCGCCTACGGCACGGCCAAGGCCGCGGTCATGAACCTCACCTTCCACATGGCGAACCAGTGGGGGCCGGAGATACGGGTGAACGCGGTGGCGCCGGGGATCATCGACACCCCCCGGCCCGGCGGCGCCAGCCTCGCGCGCCTCGAACCCGGCGGCCTGGAGAACATCGCGCTGGGGCGCCACGGAAGGGCCGACGAGGTGGCCGGCGTCGCGCTGTTCCTGGCTTCGGACGCGGCGTCGTTCGTCAACGGGTCGGTGGTGGACGTGAACGGCGGCGAATAGCCCCACCGGGTCACGGGCCGTCCTTCGACCCCACCGCCAGGCTCGATTCGGGGACCGCGGGACTCCTCGTGAGGGACATGAAGTCCGCGAGGATGTGGACCGCCTCGTCGAGGATCGGGTCTTCACCCGGGGGACGGTCCGCGGAACCCGTCCCGGATTCCGCCTTCTTCTCGTTGTGGGCAGTCAACTCTGCGAAGTTCGCGAACGGCTTCTCGCCCTTGGCCCGACGCCGGGCGTTCTCGCTCTCGAGAGCGAGGACCTCGTTGCGTTCCCGCTTGGCCCGCCGGGCCTTCTCCCTCAGCGAGACCGAGGTCTCCGCACGCTCCTCCACGAGACGGTGGATGCGCTCCACCAGATGGGCGAAGTCCGGGTCCGCGACCACTCGCCGCCGGTGCCGCCGCGCCAGGGTCTCGAAGTAGGGCTCGGTCTCCCCGACCCGTGAATACCTGGCCCGCTCGATGGAGTCCCAAGGCAGGGCGTGGTCCAGCGAGCTCTCGCCCACCTCCGTCTTGTCGATGGAGTCCGGGAGATCGACGTCGGGCAGGACGCCGCGGTGTTGCACGCTTGCCCCGGAAATCCTGTAGAACTTGGCCTGGGTGAGTTTCAATCGCCCCTGGCCGACGCGGATGAGCGTCTGGACGGTGCCCTTTCCGAAAGTCTGTCCGCCCAGCACCAGCCCCCTGCGGTAGTCCTGGACGGCGCCGGCGAAGATCTCCGAAGCCGACGCGCTGAGCCGGTTCACCAGCACGGCCAGCGGTCCTTCGTGGACGGTTCCCTCCTCCTCGTCCGAATGGATCCGAACCAGCCCCTGGCCGTCGCGGACCTGCACTACCGGACCCCGGTCGATGAACAGGCCCACGAGGTCGATGGCTTCCCGAAGGGACCCTCCGCCGTTGTCCCGCAGGTCGATGACCAGCCCCGACACGTCGGCCTCGCGCAACTCCCCGAGCAAGCGCTTCACGTCCCTGACCGTGCTCTTGTAGTCGGGGTCCCCGGCTTCCAGCGCGCGAAAGTCCACGTAGAACGTCGGTATCCGGATGACGCCGACCTTCTCGGCGCGCCCCTCGACCTCCACCTCCGTCACCCTGCTGCTGGCCTGCTGGTCGTCGAGATCCACCTTGTTGCGAACGATGCGGATGACCCTTCGCTGCTTCGCGGCGCTGACCTGGGGAACGATCTCCAGGCGCACGGTGGTGTGCTTGGGGCCGCGGATCAGGGACACCACGTCGTCCAGGCGCATGCCGAGGACGTCCACCATCTCCCCCTGCTCGCCCTGGGCCACGCCGACGATGCGGTCCCCGGGCTTCAGGTCGCCGGCCTTGTCGGCCGGTCCTCCGGCAACCAGCCGCAAGACCTTGACGCTCTCGCCGTCGGCCTGCAGCACGGCGCCGATCCCCTCCAGCGACAGGCTCATGTGGATGTTGAAGTTCTCGCTCTGATGAGGCGGAAAATAGGCGGAATGAGGATCCACTGCCCGGAGGAAGGCGTTGGTGTAGACGCGGAACGCGTCGGCGCCGTTGGCCTGACCCACCCGCACCCGCTGGTTGGCGTAACGCTGCCGGAGCTCCTCGCGGACTTCTCCGCGTTCGGTTCCGGCCAGCAGGCCGTTCAACACTTCGCCCTTGAGTTGCCTGCGCCACAGCGCCCTGAGATCGGCCATGGATCCGGCCCACTCCGTGTTCTTCCGGGCGAGGCTCTCGTCCTTCTCGAAGTCCAGGGCGTCGAACTCGTGGTCGATGGTTTCGACCAGGAAACCGAGGCGCTGCGTCAACCGCTCCAGGTAGCGGTTGAACACCTCGAAGGCAGGCTCCAGGTCCCCGGCCTCGAGCAGGTCGTCGAACCGGGTCCTCAGCGGTTCGAACTCCCGGACGTCCGCGGCATGGAAATAGCTCCGCGAGGGGTCCAGGGCCTTGAGGTAGGAGTCGAAGACCCGGCTCGAGACCCGGTCGTCCAGAGTGATGGTCTTGTAGTGTCCCTTGGTGAGGTTTGCGAGGATCTCGGCGCTGACGGCCGAGTGGTGGGACTCCGGCGCAAGCTCCCTGAGAACCGGATCCCGGGCCCACGCCGGGCCCGCCAGCAACCAGACCGCGGCTGCGGCGACCGCCAGACAGAGCCTCGAGCGCGAGCGAGCGTGATCCATTCGTGTTCCTTCCCCGTCCGACGTACGGACCGGGACCCGCAGGGCATCGTTCCGGCGATGGTCCCGAAAACGTGCGAGCCGCGTCTAATCTAATCCAACCTTCCCACTCCATCAAGCATTGCCCGCGGGCTCCGCCCGCCCCCGCCGCCTTGCTTCCGGGGGCGGTTCGCGTTAGCCTTGGGGCAAGTCCGAAGCGCCCGCCAAGGAACGGAACCCGTGAAACTGCCGCGCAACCCCACTCGCGCCGTACGCATCGGCTCTACAGTGATCGGAGGGGGCCATCCCATCGCGGTCCAGAGCATGTGCGCGACCCATACCCAGGACGTCCGGGCTACCGCGGCCCAGGTCAACGACCTGGCCCGGGCCGGGGCCGACGTGGTCCGCATCGCGGTGGACAGCAGGAAGGACGCCGAAGCCTTGGCCCGGGTCCGGGACACCACCGATGCCAACCTGTCCGTGGACCTGCAGGAGAACTACCGGCTCGCGGCCCTGGTGGCGCCCCATGTGGACAAGGTCCGCTACAACCCCGGCCATCTCTACCACCACGAGCGGCGGAAGTCCTGGCGGGACAAGGTCCGGTTCCTGGCGGAGGCAGCCGCGGCCCACGACTGCGCCATGCGCGTGGGGGTCAACTGCGGCTCGGTGGACCCGGCCCAGCAGGACAAGTTCCCCGACGACGACTCGGTCTCGCCCATGCTCGCCAGCGCCTGGGAACACTGCGAACTGCTGGACGGCCTGGGCTTCACGCGCTACTGCGTCTCGCTCAAGGACTCGGACCCGGCCAAGGTCATCGAGGTCAACCGGCGTTTCGCCGCCCAGCGGCCGGACGTGCCGCTCCACCTGGGGGTCACCGAAGCGGGGCTGCCGCCGGACGGGATCATCAAGACCCGCATCGCCCTGGAGCAGCTCATCAGCCGGGGCATCGGCGACACCATCCGGGTTTCCCTGACCGTGCCCAACCCGCGCAAGCCCGAGGAGGTCGCCGCGGGACGCGAGATCCTGGAAGACATCGCCCAAGGCCGGGTCCGCAGCGTGGTGGACTACGGCGGCGGCCTGAACATCATAAGCTGCCCGAGCTGCTCCCGGGTGGAGAACGAGAACTTCGTGGAGTTGGCGCAACAGGTCAAGGAGATGACCTCGTACGCGGCCGAACACGCCGTCACCATCGCGGTCATGGGCTGCCGGGTCAACGGACCCGGCGAGACCGACGACGCCGACCTGGGCCTGTGGTGCGGCCCGAGGTTCGTCAACCTCAAGCGCGGCAGCGAGCCGCTGGGCGCGTTCGGCTACGACGAGATCCTGCCGCGCCTCAGGGGCGAGCTCGACGCCATGATCGCCCGGCGGGCCGCCGAGAGCCCGGCCGGCTGAGGCCGCGGGGCCGCCCCTCCCCTTCCCTCCCATGCACTTCTGGGACCGCATCCCCAAGCCCATCATCGGCCTTTCGCCCATGGACGGCGTCACCGACGCCTCCTTCCGGCTGGTGGCCGCCCGGCACGGCCCGCCGGACCTGTGCATGACCGAGTTCACCAGCGTGGAGGCCATCTGCTGCGGCGCCGAAGGGTTCGTGCGGGACCTCTCCTACGGCGAGTGCGAACGCCCGGTGCTCGCCCAGATCTACGGCCGCACGCCGCACGCGTTCTACCAGGTGGCGCACGTGGTCGGGGAGCTCGGGTTCGACGGACTGGACATCAACATGGGGTGCCCGGCCAGGAACGTGGCCGCCAGGGGATGCGGCGCGGGCCTCATACGCAACCCGGAACTGGCCGTCGCCCTCATCCGTTCGGCGCGCCAAGGGCTCGCGGACTGGGCCGCGGGGCAACGGCTGGAGGAAGTCGGCCTGGCGCCGGAGGTGGTGGAAAGGGTCCGACGCATGAAGCGCGGGCGGGCGGCGCCCGCGGGCCGTCCCTCGATCCCGCTGTCGGTCAAGACCCGGGTGGGATACGACGAAGTGGAAGTGGATGGGTGGATCCCCGTGCTTCTGGGCGAGGGTCCCGCGGCCATCTCCCTCCATGGCCGCACTCTGAAGCAGATGTACCGGGGGGCCGCGGACTGGGACGCCATCGGCCGGGCTGTGGAGCTCGCCCGGGAGTCGCCGACCCTGATCCTCGGCAACGGCGACATCAAGTCCATGCCGGAAGTGGTGGAGCGGGTCCGGCAGACCGGCGTGGACGGCGTCCTCCTGGGACGGGGCGCCCTGGGCAACCCCTGGGTCTTTCGCCACAAGCAGTGGGCCAAGGACACGCTGGCCGGGGTCTCGCCTGCCGCGGCGGCGCCGGACGAGACCTCCGTCTCGCGGAACGAACGGACGCGGGTCTTGCTGGAGCACAGCCGGCACTTCGAGGGACTATGGGGCGAACGCCGGTTCCCCGCCATGCGCAAGCACCTGGCCTGGTACTGCAAGGGCTTTCGCGGCGCTTCCCGGTGGCGCGCGCAGATGGTACGGGCCAGGAACGCCGAAGAGGTCGCGCGCATCGTCGAAGCGGAGCCCGAAGCGTCCGAGCCGCAACCGGCCGGGGCGCCGACCCCGCACGTCCCTCCGCCGCGGCCCGAAGCCCCGGCCCGGGGGCTCGTCGAGCGCGGGTTGGGCTGATCCCGCATGCGTCTCGTGCTGGCGTCCACCTCGCCCCGGCGGCGCGACATCCTAGCCCTGCTCGGCATCCCCTTCGAGGTGCTTCCGCCGGACTTCGACGAAACCCCCCGCGAGGACCTCACCCCGGAGGCCGAAGCGCTGGCCCTGGCCGCGGGCAAGGCCCGCTCCGTGGCCCGTCACGAACCCGGCGCCCTGGTGGCCGCGGGCGATACGCTCATCGCCCTGGACGCCGAGAAGATCGGCAAGCCCGAAAACGCGGGCCACGCCGCGGCCATCCTCCGCAAGCTCTCCGGAAGAAGCCACCGGATCCTCACCGGGGTGGCCTTGGTGGACTGCAGGACCGGCCGCGAACTCACCCACCTCGAACGGGTGGACGTGCGCATGCGCCGCGCCACCGACGCCGACATCGCCGACTACCTGGCCTTGGGCGAATCCATGGACAAGGCCGGGGCGTATTCGATCCAGGGCCAGGGCCACCGGCTCGTCGAGAGCCTGCGGGGCGACTACCTGGCCGCGGTGGGGCTGCCGCTGCGCCCCGTCGCAGCGTGTCTCCGGAGCCTGGGCGTGGAGGTCCCCGCCGACGTCGAAAGACTGTACCGGGAGAGGTCCCTGTGGACCTGGAACGCGGTCTCCGCGGCGGAGGGATCCTAGCCCAACCGCAGCAGCACCATGCCGGCCATGATGGTCAGGCTGCCGGGCAGGATCGCGCGCACCCGGGCGCGTTCGTCGAACAGCAGGTAGCCCGCGGCCAGGGCGAAGAGGATCTCGGTCTGCTTGACCGCCTCCACGTAGGAGGTGAGGGTCAACTCGTAGGCCAGGCTGTGGCAGATGCTCGTGAGCGAGGCGCACAGCCCCATGGCCATGAACGCGGAGCCGTGGCGCGGGATGGCCCGGAAGTGGCCGGCGGACCGGTACAGCGCCAGCGGGAGCACCATGAGGGAGGCCGCCAGGTAGCCCGCGAGGTTGGCGAAATAGACGTCCGAACGGAGGATCAACAGCTTGATGAGCACCACGGACGGGGCATAGAAGAAGGCCGCGGCCAGGGTGTAGCGCAAGCCCCGGTCCACCAGCAGCTCGCGCAGCGGCGCCCATACCGAGATGCGGCTCTTGTGCACGTTGACGAGATAGACCCCGACGCCGCTCAGCAGCACGCCGGCCAGGCCCGCGGCCGACGGGGTCTCGTCCAGGGTCACGTAGGCGAAGAACACCAGGAACAGCAGGCTGAGCTTCCACAGCGACGTGACGACGGCGATGCCGGACAGCTTGAGGGCCTTGGAGAGGCTCAGCGTGGCAACGGACTGGGTGGCGCCGAAGCCGACCGCGTAGAGCCAGAAGCCGTCCTCCACCTCGGGCGCCCCGCGCCAGGCCGCGGCCAGGGCCACGAACGGCAGCAGGAAGGTGAACCGCCCCCACACGTTGATCACGTCGTCGAGCTCGTGCCCCAGATGCTTCATGGAGATGTTCCGAAGCACCTGAAACAGCGCCGACAGAAGCGCGAGCACGAACCACATGGGCAGGACAGGCTACCGCCCGGAGGACAGGAAAGCGAACGCGGCCGCGGGCCGCTCATGTTGACGCTGCGCGCTGCGGAGTCGTGTCCTGACGGAACTCCCGAGATGCCCCGGAAAGGAAGCGGCACGGTTGACACGCCTGCGCGTAAAGCGCTATCACGGAGGCAAGTTCAACTCGAAAGGGAAACCGATGGTTGACAAATTCGAAGACCACTGCTGGCAGGACGTCATCAGCCAGGAGATCATGGACATCTACAGGCCCTATCGGAGGGAGATCTACGTGGGCGAGCGGCCGGCCCTGTTGGCCATCGACCTCTACAACCTGGTCTATCGGGGCGGTCCGAAGCCGGTCCACGAAGTGGTCCGGGAGCACCGGAGCGCCTGCGGCGTGCACGCCTACGACGCCATCGAGCCCACCCGGGAGTTGTTCGAGCTGGCCCGTTCCCAGGGGCTCCAGGTCATCTACACCACCACGGAGACGCGCAAGGAGGTCCAGCCCGCCGCGGTCCACGCCACCAACCGGCAGGTCTCGGAACTGGCCGCGGACGACTACGAGATCTACGAGGCGTTCGCGCCGGAGCCCGGAGACATCATCATCTACAAGGAGCGGGCCAGCGGCTTCTACGGCACCCCGCTGATGGCCCACCTGACGAGACTCGGCGTCCATTCGCTCATCGTGTGCGGCGAAAGCACCAGCGGCTGCGTCCGGGCGAGCGTGGTGGACGCCTACTCCAACGGCTACCACGTCTCGGTGGTGGAGGAATGCGTCTTCGACCGGAGCGTCGTTTCCCACAAGGTCAACCTGTTCGACCTGCACCACAAGTACGCGGACGTGATGAAACTGGCCGAAGTCCGGGAACACTTCGGACGGAAACCCCTCAAGGCCGCGGTCTGAGGGCACCGGCCGCGACCCGGGCATGGCGCCGTGCCCGGGTCGCGCCGGTTCGGTCACGGTTTCCCCCATTCGCAGAGGGAGATCGATATGCGGTGCGACCACTGCCGAACCAAGGGAAGTTTCTAAGCAGGACCACGGACGGGCTCGATATTTTTCAATACCAGGGAACCTCGCTTACCAAACGCGGTTACCACGACTTCATCAAGCCAGTAAGGCTTCACGATGTCGTCCATCCCAAGCGGCACGCGCACTTTGTGGGACCGTCTTTCGGAGTCCACAATGCGAACCAGTTCCATCTTTCCGGTGGCGTCCGCCCACCGAAGACTTCCTTGAATCCGAACCAGGTCTTCCGAATCCGGCATGGGCTTTTCACCGCTCGCCTCGGGCGCCTTCGATACCGACTCGACCTCGACATGGCGAGAGGTTCTTCCGAAGAAAGACGAGAGGCCGACCCAACGCACGGAGTCGCCGTCAGGCGCGATCTTTCGAGCCAGAGCGATGAAGTTGGCGGCATAGGCAGGATCGCCAATGTGTTCGGAGAGTCCTTCCTCGCCGGCCGATGCCAGCAAATCGAAACACTCGAATACTTCCCTCATCACGGATTCGGACTTGCCCATGCCTGGCAGACCCAACTGTTTCGGTTCCCCTATGCAGATGGAAAATGCGAAACTGCCGGCTCTGGGCGCACTCACGAACATCTCGTAACCCTGTCCGATCTTCTGCTGTCGCCTGCCCCACTTACGATACTCGATACCGGCCTGACGCTCGACCGTACGGAATACCAGGTTCTGCAACCCTTCCAGACGCGAGATGATCGCACTGCTCGGCGCAATGCCCGCGGCTATCGCAGGTCCGGCCAGGGACATCTGAACCTCATCGGGTTGGAGTTCGACGCCTCGCGTGGCGAAGTGCCTCCGGAATTGCTCCTCTTCCACTATGTCGTGGAGTTCGTCGGCGATTTCTTGCGGAGGGGATCCTGCCAAACCCTGAAAGGCCAGCCGTCTTGCCTCTTCCGTTTCACCACACTCCAGGGCCAGGGTAGCGGCGCTTCGGAACAGGACGGAACGCGTCGGTTCCGTTTGAAATTCCTGAAGGAGACCGTACGCCGCTTCACGCTCCAATTCCAGGGCGCGGCGCATCAACTCCACCATCTCGGCTTCGTTGCCCTCCAAACGGGCGATCCTTGCCCGTTCGGCATGGCGCATGGCCTCGCGGTGTTTGCTTTTCAAGTCGTCCATCGTCTTGAGACCGTGGCGTGCGGCAGGCCGAACTCGACGACAGCCACATATGCAGGAATCTGCAACGAGTCGGATTGTGTCGTCTGGCGCGTCTTCCGGCGCACTCTTTCCGCGACGTCCTTCCGGCTGCCTCTCCTGATTCCCGATACCTCCAAACGGGCTCCACCCAGCCGACGAGGGTCGTCCCGGCTCGTTCCCTTCCTGTCCAGCCAGTAATCGAAGCCCATGCTACGGCGTGGAGTCCCAATCAATCGCACCGCCCGCTCGACGATCGTATATTCCGTGAGTCCGTCGATCAACAATGCCGCAACGCCACAGGCTCCCTGTTCCGTGGCCTCGTCAGGGTCCCATGACCGCCGAGCCTGTTGTGGATTCTGCAGAGGTCGCCACTGGACTTCCACTTGTTCACGGAATGTGCCTTCCACCTCGAGAGCCACACCGCTCACGTGATTACTGTCCTCGAAGCAGATGACCGCAGCCTGCGCCATGTACGCGCCCACGTACGGTTCGACGCCGGGCATGTGTCCCGCCGCAAGATCGTCCAACTCGATCAGAGCCACAACGCAGGTCCTCCAACGTGCAGTGATCGATGCAACCGGCGCCGGATGAATCCGGACGTCTCCATCCTGTCAATCCGTGGGCAGGTCGTACAGCCGCGCGCTGTTGTCCCAGAAGATCTTGCGGCGGGAGGAGTCGTCGATCCCGTCGATCTCGAGGAAGCTGTCCACCGCTTCCGGCCAGCGGGAGTCCGCGTGGGGGTAGTCCGTGGAGACCACGATGTTGTCGTCCCCGAGCCTGCGCACCACGTCCGCCACCAGGTCCTCCTCCACGTCCGTGGCGACGTAGCACTGGCGCAGGAAATACTCGCTGGGGTTCATGGAGAGCGGGGTGTCGCAAAGGTCCTTGCGCAGATCCCAGCGCTCGTCCAGGCGGTACAGCGCCCACGGCAGCCAACTGCAATTGCCCTCCAGGAAGGCCACCCTCAAGTTCGGGAACCGCTCCAGCACCCCTCCGGCGCAGAAGCTCCCCACCGCGAGCATGAGCTCCACCGGGTTGCGGTAGGCGTTGAGCAGGACGCCTTCGTTGGGGAGCCCCTTGAACCGCTGCGCCACCTGGTCCATCCGGGGGTTGGCCGCGGGATGGAAGCAGACGGGCACGTTCAGCCGCTCGGCCTCGCGCCACAGGGGGTCGAAGCACTGCTCGTGGATGTGGCGACCGTTGGCCGGCTCGGGCACCAGGCATAGCCCGACGGCACCGAGCCCGGTGACCGCGCGGCGGGCCTCGTCCACCGCCATGTCCACGTCGTGGAGCGTGATCAGCGCCGAAGGCTTCAGCCGCTCGGTGTTCTCCTTGCAGAAGTCCGCCACCCAGTCGTTCCAGGCGCGGCAGAGGGCGTTGGCGTATTCCGGCTCCAGACGGTCGTCGCAGTGCAGCGGAAAGGTGCGGAACAGCACCGCCACGTCCAGGCCTTCGGCGTCCATGGCCTCCACCTGGGACACCGCGTCGTAGTCCCGCGCCAGGGGCCGGGCGTAACGGTGGGCCACCTTGTCCTCGCCCGGAGTCACATTGGGGTGCGTGGACAGCCCTGATTCCCGCACCGGGGCGCCATCGCCGAACCGGAACTTGACCTGTCCGTGGCGCGTCCTCGGCTCCCCCCTGGGGATGCGCTCGCCCCACTTGGGGTCCATGTACCTCAGGTAGAGGTCATGGGGCTCGAACACGTGCATGTCGCTATCGAAGATACGGAAGCCGTTCCGCGCCATGTGGTGGACTCCTCCATCGTTGGTTGCAACCCGTTCCGGCGCCGCAGACCCGGAGAGACGTCCGCAGCCCACGAGAATCTCTCGCACCGCCTTGCGGTCACGACCCGGTTCCGGAACCTCTGATCAATCCTGGATCGAGGCGCCTTTCCCTATGGAAAAGCGCGTCCTTCGACTTCGCTTCACTACGCTCAGGACGAACGGGGGCAATTGTTCGGAGTTCCCTTCCCTCGCATGGGCTGCTTCGCGCATAGCACACGGTCGAAAATATGGTCAAGGGTCCCGATGAGACCCAATCCGCCACCGGATCCATGGCAGACGGGGGCTACCGGCTCGCCGGTATCCAGTCTACCACCCAGCCGCCGCGTATGGCCTGTCCCGTCCTGATGCCGGAGATAGGATAATCGGGGAGTGGGAAGGCAACGATGCACTTGCCCTCGAACAGCATGGGCCCCCTTATGAAGGAGCCGTGCCCTCCGGGCAGGTCCTTCCGGTCTTCCGGAATCATGTTCACGAAAATCCCCCCTCTCATATCCTCCTCGACGCAGGGCTCCCTGACGTGGACCAGCGCATCGTCACGGAGATAGACATCGAAGTAGGAGCGCGCCGCAGGCTCTCCGGACACCACCCGCTGGTACGCGGCTCGGTAGAACTCCAACAGGTCGTCGATACCCGCGGAATCATACAGGAACACCAGTTGGTTCCCGGGTGTGAGCAGGGCGTCGCTCTCCACGCGGTCGGGGCTGACGATGAAGTCTGCGGCGCGGGCGGCAACCTCCACGTCCCGGGAGCGTGTCCAGACGCTTCCGGCGAGATAGTATCTCCGTCCGGGGTCCCATAGGTAGTGTGTCTGTGCGACCTGCATGGACCATTCTCCCGGCTCGACGGAGCCGGGAAACAGGACCACCTTTCCCCGCGTGGTTTCGCGAATCGTCCCGAATTCGGCAGCCCCGGTCTGTTGGATCTCGGCCGCCCGGGCGTCAAGGCGGAATCGTCGCTCCATCTGGAAGGTGGAGACCACGAAGGCGAGCAGCGCCGCCACTGCAAGGCCGGCCACTGGACGATGCCCCCAGCGCTTGTGGACCCACAACAGGAGCAGTGAGTAGAGCACCAGCGGGACGCCCACGTAGTACAGGGCCTCGTGGGCGTGCGAGGGGTCTCCAGTATTGTGGCGTATGGGCAGGGCCCAGAAGAACCCCGACAGGGCAAGGGTGGCCAGCAGCATGCGGTGTCGCCGGGCCAACAGCCGCCTCGCAAGGCAAACCACGGCCGTGGATGCGACCACGACCATCAGCAACAACAGGATGTAAACCGACAACGCCGGCCCCGAAAGGCTTGGCGCCGAAAGACGAACGGAGGGAAACGACTCCAGTAAATCGACTCCCCAGTCCTTCAGCACGGATGGAACGGACGCCACGCAGACACGGAGGAACTGCTGCCGAAAGAAGCGCAGCCACCCCACGCGGTCGAAGGGTGTGTCGAAATCCCGGTCCAGTCCGGTGCGCAGGAGCATGGACTGGACCGACGGCAGTTCGGTCACCGGCGTCTCGCCTCCCAGCGCGGCGTACTCGTTGGCGAAGTTGAAGCCCAGGACGGCCGCCCCGAACAGCACCGCGAACACGCCCAGCGCCATGTAGCGACTGCGCAACACCGCCACAGCAGCCGAGCATACCCGCGGCCACACAGCGGTCCCGTCCTTCCGCGCCCGGGTCGCCTCACCCGCCAAGCCGAGGATGAGGAACGGCAGCAGGAACGCATATACGTGCCACCCCAGCAGCAGCGCGACGCAGGTCTTGGCCAGCAACTGCCGGAACCGTCCCTCCTGCACGAACACCACCATGCCGTGGAAGGCCAGCATCACCGCGAACAGGTCCACACTGTACTCGACGGAAACCGCGTCGCCGTAGAACAGCATGTACCAGGAGGAGAACGCCGCGAGGGTGGCGGCCAGTGCAATCCATCGGCGGGAGGTGATCCGTGCGAGCGCGTGGAACGCCAGGAGCGCAGCGGCGCTGAACAACAGCAGCATGAGCATGCGTGCGGCCAGAATACTCGCCGACAGGTCGTTTCCGAAAGGGAGGATGGCGAGTTTGATCAGTGCGTATCCGCCGACGGGAAAGCGGCTGTACATCTGGTACATCGGGGCGCCGCCCGGTCCCGGAGGCGCCTTCTGGAACAACCGGAAATTGTGATCGGGCGACAGGTTCTCGGCGATCACCAGGTTCTTCGCGGTCTGCCCGGCGTGTTTGCCGGAACGGTATAAGTATCCCTTGTCGATGTTGCACAGGAACAACATGGACAGCGCGAGCAGCAGCAACGGCAGGGTGAGGCGTTCAGCTCCCCTCCCCCCCGGGGAGAGCTGCACGGGTGGTCTATCTCCGTCTTCCAAAGGAACCTCCGATTGACTCATTGCCCACAAGCCTGGCAGGCAGGGTAGCGGGATCCAATTTGGCCCGCTTCCTCGCGGGTCAGACCGCTCCGCCTTCTTCGAGCGCTTCGATCTGCTGCTCGCTGAAGCCCAGTTCCCGGAGGATCTCCACGGTGTGCTCTCCCAATTCGGGGGGAAGCGCCGACACCCGGAACGGGGTGTCGCTCAGGTTGACGCCGCTCTTGACCGTGTGGATCGTGCCGTGCTCCGGATGGTCCAGTTCCATGACCGGGTCCAGGTGTCTCACCTGGGGGTCGTCGAACACCTCGTCCAGGCGGTTGATGGGGGCCGCGGCCACGTCGTGGCGGCCCAGCGCCTCCAGCCAGTGCTCCCTGGGCCGGGTCTCGACGATCTCCTGCAGCGCGGCCTTGAGCGCGTCGTAGTTGGCCAGGCGGTCCTCGCGGTCACGGAACCGGGGGTCTTCCGCCATCTCCGGGCACTCGACGGCCTCGGTCAGGCTCACGAAGAACTTGTCGAGGTGGGAGAGATGGATGACGAACGGCAGTCCGTCCCCCGCCAGGAGCGCGAAGACCCCGGCCTGGCGGGGCCGGCTCTCCACGTCCGGGACCACTCCGGTGGCGAGGTACTGGACGATGCTCCGACCGATGAACGCCATGGACGCCTCCAACAGGGACGTCTCCACCTTCTGGCCCCTGCCGGTCCGTTCCCGGGCCATCAACGCCGTCAGGACTCCGTAGCACGCGAACATGCCCCCCAGGTGGTCCGAGAAGGCCAGTCCCGGCCCCGCGGGCGCCTTGAGGTCGATGAGCTGGCTCCACAGGCCGCTGAGACATTGGCCGATGGTGTCGAAGCCCGGTCTCTCGCGGTACGGCCCGGTCTGCCCGAAGGCCGATATGGCGCAGTACACCAGCCGCGGGTTGACCTCCGCGAGCCGTTCGTAACCGATGCCCAGCCGCTCCATCACCCCGGGACGGAAGTTCTCCAGCACCACGTCGGCGTCCCCGACCATGCGGAGGAAGACCTCCCTGCCCCGGGGCTCGCGCAGGTTCAGGGTCATGCTGCGCTTGTTGCGGTTGTAGCTGCGGAACAGCGGACTGTACATGCGCGGCTCCCTGCCCCACTTGCGGAAAGGGTCGCCGCCGCGGGGGTTCTCGATCTTGACCACCCCCGCGCCCATGTCGCCCAACAGCATGGCCGCGAACGGTCCCGCGATGTAGTTGCTGAGGTCGAGTATCCTGATGCCGTCGAGCGCCTGCGCCATGCCTTCCGTCCTCCTCCGGGATCACACGTCCTTCGACTTCGCTTCGCTACGCTCAGGATGAACGGAGGTACTTCGCTACGCCCAGGACGAATAGGGGCAGTTATTCCGAGGTTCCTTTATAGGAAATCGTTCCGAGGTTCCTTTATAGGGGTCTCCCGGCAGGCGAGTCAAAGGAACCGACGGCGGCCCGGACTTCCGGCGGGACTGCGGGCGGTCCGGATGGGCCGCGGCCACGACGTCCACTGCGGGTTCGCCGCTGCCGAGCCGCGGCCCGGTTTGACTCCCGGCGCCGGCAACGGTATTCGACCTGGGCAGCCAACCGCGCCAGGGAGGGATCTCGATGAAGAACGGACTCAGGATTCTCGACTCCGACATGCACATCATGGAGCCGCCGGACCTCTGGGACGACTACGTGGAGGCGCCCTACAAACAGCACGCGCCGAGGGTCGTCAACGTGCCGAGCCGGGGGGATTTCAACCTGCTGCTGCTGGACGGCAAGGAGCCCCGGGCCAAGAGCCCTGCCCTGGCCGCGGACGCGCGCATGATCGGCAAGCGGCGCCAGTCCACGCGGCATGACGAGATCGCCTTCGCCCGCGCCCGGGGCTTCGACTCCAAGTCCCAGCTCGAGGCCATGGAGATCGAGGGGCTGGACGCCGCGGTGCTGTTCCCCACCGCGTGCCTGCACGTCATGACCGTGCCGGACATGGACCCGCTGCTGGCCGAGGCCATCTGCCGGGCCTACAACAACTGGCTCTACGACTTCTGCCAGGAAGACCCGGCGCGCCTCAAGGGGGCCGCCCTGCTGCCGCCCCACGACGTCTCGCTGGCGGTGCGCGAAGCCCGGCGCGCGGTGAAGGAGTTGGGCTTCGTCACCGCGTTCCTGCGGGCCACTCCCCTGCCCGGCCACACCTGGTTCAGCCTCTACTGGGAGCCCCTGTGGGCCGAACTCGAAGAGCTGGGCGTGCCCGTGGGCTTCCACGAATGCACCAACTCGGGCCACTACCCCCACATCGAGCGCTTCGGCCAGAACAACCGCCTCATGCGCCACATCTGCAGCCACGTCACCGGACAGATGGTGACCATGGTGGACATCATCGTCGGCGGCGTGCTCGAGCGCTTTCCCCGGCTCAAAGTGGCGTTCCTGGAATGCAACTGCGGCTGGGCGCCGTCGTGGCTGAGCCGCATGGACACCCACTGGGGCCAGTTGGGCGCCGCGGACGCGCCCATGCTTACCATGAAGCCCAGCGAGTACTTCCGGCGCCAGTGCGTCATCGGGTGCGAGGGCGAAGAGCGGGAGGTGGGCGCGGTCATCCAGCTCATGGGCGACGACAACATCGTCTTCTCCACCGACTACCCCCACAGCGACTCGGAGTTCCCCCACGCGGTGGACGCCTTCCTGCAACAGGAACTCCCGGTGGAGAACGCCCGCAAGATCCTGTGGGACAACTGCGCCAGGTTCTACGGCATCGAAGCGTAGGGGACCCGGTCCGACCTCCCCCCCTCAGAGGTCGTACAACCGCGCGCAGTTGTCCCAGAGGATCTTCTTCTTGGTCTCCCGGGAGACGCCTTCGACTTCCAGGAACTCTTCCACCGCGTGGGGGTAGTCCGAGTCGCCGTGGGGGTAGTCGGTGGAATAGACGATGTTGTCGTCGCCGATGAGCTCCGCGACCATGGCCAGCTCCTTCTCGGACTCGGTGGAGATCCAGCATTGCCGCTTGAAGAACTCGCTCGGCTTCAACTCCGAGACGTTCCGGCGTCGGGCCTTCTCCATGGCGCCGTCCATGCGGTGCAGCAGGAACGAGACCCAGCCGCAGTAGCATTCGAGGAACGCCACCTTGAGCCTGGGGTGACGCTCCAGCACCCCGCCGCCGATGACGTCGACCATGGCCATCATGTTGGACATGGGGTGTTCGCAGATGTGGCGCAGCAGCAGGTCGTCGCCGAACACGTCGCCCATCTGCCTCACCTCGCCCGCGGAAGCCGCGGAATGGAAGCCCATGGGGACGCCCAACTCCTCCAGGGTGGACCACAGGGTATCGTAGTAGCGCGAATGCCAGGGCATGGAGCGCAGCGGCTCCGGACGGGCGAACACGGCCACGAAGCCCAGGTCCTCCACCGCGCGCCGGGCCTCCCGGGCGGCCTCGGTGACGTCGTGGAGCGAGATCATGGCGGCGCCCTTCATGCGCCCGGGCTCGGTCCGGCAGAAGTCGTGGAGCCAGTTGTTGTAAGCCCGCGCCACCGCGGCCCCGAGCCTGGGGTCCAGGTCGTCGCGCATCATCACGCCCAGGCCGATGGACGGATACATGACGGCCAGGTCCAACCCCTCCTTCTCCATGGCGTCGAGCTGCGAGACGCCGTCGAAGCCCCGGGCCCGGGCGTCGGCGATCTCCGCGTCGATGCGCGTGGCGTCGAATATGCCGCCGCGGTAGGACGGCGGGTAGCCCTTGAGGATCTTCCCGTCCAGCATGACCATGGCCGAGCTGCGCGTGGCCGCGCTCAGGACCTTCGGCGCCCGGTCGCGCCACTCGGGCTCCATGTACTTCTCCCACAGGTCCGCGGGCTCGCGCACGTGCATGTCGGAGTCCATGACCTTCAGTCCGTCCTTCATGAGCTTCCCTCTGTCTCCAGCGCCTCCAGGTCGCTTGCGTAGTCGCGCAGCGCCGAGCCCAGGGTGAACCGGGGCTCCCATCCCAGGCATTGCCTGGCCCGGGTGATGTCGAGGGGCTGCTTCGCCCCCTCCTGCGGAGACCCGTCCGGCACGACCTCCACCTCCAGCCCTGGGTAGATGGCCCTTGCCTCGGCCAGCAACTCGTCGAAGGTCGTCACCCGGCCGACGCCCACGTTGAACACGTTCACCGGGGGCGCGGGCGCGGTGGCCGCCAAGTCCACCGCCCGACCCGCGTCCTTGGCGTAGATGCGCTCCAGCGGCCTCGTCTGGCGCCGCTCGATCCGGGCCGCCCTGCCCTCCCGGCCGCAGGCGAGCAACTCATGGGTGACGGCGCCGCTCTCCGCCCCTCCCCGGAAATGGCCCAGGCCGAACACGTGGGCCAGCCGCACCACCATGAGCTCGAAGCCGTGGATCCCCTGGTACGCCTCCAGCACCAGCTCCTGGACCGCCTTGGAGTTGCCGTAGGCCGTGCTGTCGCCCCGCTGGAGCGTCTCGGCCACCGGCCCCGACCCTTCCCGTGCACGGTCGTACACGCTCAGGGTGCTCACGTGCACCACCCGCCGGACCCCGGTCAACCGCGCCGCCTCGGCCACGTTGATGGCGCCCTGGATGTTGACCTGGAAGGCCCAGTAGCCCTCCCGGGCCACGCGCCCGGCGATGATCGCCGCGGTGTGGAGCACCGTATCCGCGCGGCAGGCCCGGATGGCCCCGACGAGCGCGGGCAAGTCCAGCACGTCCCCCCGGAGCGACACGAAGTCCGCGGAACCGAGCTTGCGCTTCAGGAAGTCGTGCCTGGGCGCGTAGTCGAAGAACACCAGGCGCTCGCCACGCGCCGCGGCGAAGGCCCCGAACGAGACGCCGATGAGCCCGCTGCCGGTGACGAGAGTCGTCATGCCGGCAATCTAGCACGGACGCCGCAGGGTTTGGAACATGTCGGGGCCGCGGACGCCGGGGAAGGCCGCGGCGGACCTCCGTCCCGGCGACCGCGGCCGTGCGGGAGTCCCGGCACGGGCGGCGCAAGCCCGGTTCAACCCACGCCGTAGAGCCGCGCGCAGTTGTCCCAGAGGATCTTCCCGAGGGAGCTCTCGGCCAGCCCCGGAGTCTCCATGAACTCCTCCACCGCGTGCGGGTAGTGGGCGTCGATGTGGGGATAGTCGGTGGAGAGGACGATGTTGTCGTCCCCCAGGCGCGAGATGACGTCGGTGACCAGGTACTCGTCCACGTCCACGGATATGTAGCACTGGTCCAGGAAGTATTCGCTGGGCTTTCGGGACAGGGGCACGTCGGTGAGGGCGCCGTGGAGCTCTGCCCTTTCGTCCAGGCGGTACAGCAGCCACGGAAGCCATGCGCAGTTCCCTTCGAGGAAGGCCACTTTCAGGGTGGGGAACTTCTCCAGCACGCCGCCCCCGCAGAACGCGGACACCGCCAGTTGCAGTTCGACGGGGTTGCGCAGCGCCATGGCGATGACGCTGGAGTTGGGATGGCCGTGGAACTCCCGCGCCACCTGCCGCTGCTTGGGGTTTGCCGGTGGGTGGAAGCACAACGGCGCCTTCAGCCGGTCGATCTCCGCCCACAGCGGGTCGAAGTAACGGTCGTGGATGCGCCGTCCGTTGACCGGTTCCGGGCATACGGAGAGGCCCACCGCTCCCAACTCCGTCACCGCCCGCCGGGCCTCGTCCACCGCCAGGTCCACGTCGTGCAGCGTCAACAACCCCGACGCCTTCAGGCGCTCGGGCCGTTCCTTGCAGAAGTCCGCGATCCAGTCGTTCCAAGCCCGGCACAGGTCGTTGGCGTACTCGGGCTCGAAGCTGTCGTCGCAATGGAGCGGGGAGGTGCGGAACATGACGGCCACGTCCAGCCCCTCGTTGTCCATGGCCACCACCTGCGACGGCGCATCGTAGCCGTGCTCCAGGGCATAGGCATAGCGGTCCGCCACCTGGTCCTCGCCGTGCTCCAGCAGCTTCTCCCGCGGCCGCAGCACCCGGCCGTCGCCCAAGCCGAACTCGATGCGCCCGTGCTTGGTGCGAGCCTTGCCCACCGGGATGCGCTCGCCCCACCTGGGGTCCATGTACTTCTGGTAGAGGTCCTGGGCGTCATAAACGTGCATGTCGCTGTCGAACACCCGATACCCGTTCCTGGCCATGCTGCACCCCCCTTCCCGACGGCCGACTCACCTGGAAACGGTCGGCCCGCTCCGGCGGGCGCCCCGGCCGTTGGGAAAATCGTACTCTCTCACCCGTCTTCAGCCCCTGGTTCCTCGACGGCGCTCGCGACCCTCAGCCGGCTTGCACCGGACTTGCAAGTTTCGGCTCTTCCGGCTTTTGTGTGGGTTATGGCTCCCCTCCCACGCGATGAGGTCCGATTCCCATCCCCGGAAAATCCTGCCACACAAAAGCCGCGAAAGCCCACCTCCGTCATTCCCGCGAAAGCGGGAATCCATCCTTCCGACCAAACCCTATGGCGCCCTGCATGCCGGTGTCACGTAGAATCCTGTTCCGCGGATCTGGCAACACAAGAATAAGCACTCACAAAACGTTACGGTGTCCACTGGTTGGTTGGGTACGAGATTCCTGAATCCATGAAAGCGCTGACTGACTGGATTCCCGCTTTCGCGGGAATGACGGGGTAGGTGTCCGCGATGCCTGCGTCCCGGCTTACTGCCTGCCGGAGCAGGTGCCGCAGAAGCGGAGCAATTACAGCATGACCCCTGTCGCTCCCCTTTCCCTCCCACCTTACCCACACGAAAGCCGGAAGAGCCGACATACCGAACCGGTGCCCCGGTTCGTCCTGTCCCTGGTCTCTCACCGTCATGCGCCCGGTCTCCGACACGCCCTCAGCCGTTTCCCGGCAGGAAATAGCCGCCCATGACCGCGTCATGCCAAGTCTTGGCCGCGACCGGGGCGACGCCCAGGGGCAGGTCGGCCTCCGGTTTCCAGTAGGAGTGGACGCCGGCCTGGAAGTGGACCAGGGCGGTCCTGGGCGGCGGGTCCATGCGGGCGTACATGGGCATCACCAGGCTCCGGTAGGTGGCGGCGTCGTGGTCCCGGCTGTCCTTGGTGACGCAGAAGAGGACCGGCGGCACCGGCTTGACGCCGGGACCCCGAAGCTCGCGTCCGTAGCCGAGGTAACGCTGCACCAGCGCCCGGGTCTCCTCCGCGTCCAGGCCCATGCGCCGGGCCGAGACCCGGGCGGCTTCTTCCAGGGACGGCTCGATGTTGGTGCTGACCACGTACTCGCACTTGAACTGGGGCCGGGCCCGGGCCGCCTCCCACGCCTCCATCACCTCCTCGATCACCAGCGGCAGCCGCATCAGCGCCACCGGCCCCTCCTGGCCCAGCTTCTCCGGCCCGATGTAGCGCGCCTTGTCGCGCCAGGTGCGGATGTAGAGCTCGTGGAAGGGGTCCACCCGCCGGGTCTCGGTCACCCTCCGGGCGTAGTCGCCGATGGCCCCCAGGGAGCCGATCTCCGCCAGCTTGGCCTCGTTGACATAGCCGAAGGCGGAGTTCTCGACGGCCACGACGCCCGCCACGTTGGGCGTCCGCTGGGACAGCATGAAGACGAAGGGGCCGCCGGTGGAGTGGCCGTGGACGTAGATGGAATACTCTCCTTCCGGGAGGTTCCGCGCCATCGCCTGCTTGCCGCCCTCCTCGAAGGCCGCGGGCCAACCCGCCATGCGGTGCCAGAAGGTGGTGTCCGGTTTGGCGTGGAGCACCGTGCGGGCGCCGTAGCGTTCACGGATGGAGTGGTCCTTCACCACCTCGTACTGGTCCGGCGTGATGTGCTCGCCGCTGAGCCAGATGGGGGTGCGGACGGCGCCGTCCGGGCCGATGGTGTCCCCGGGCCAGTCCCGCGACGGATGGTCCAGGTAGAGCCGGCCCGGATAGGTCATGACGGCCACCTTGAAGCCGAACTTGCCGGCCAGAAGCCGCGCCATGGGCGCCATGGTCTTGAAGTCGCCGTCGCCGCCGGAAAGGAGATAGACCCCCACCTTGCGCCCGTCCGCGCCCACGGCGACCCTTCCGGGGTCCTCGGGTTCGTGGATCTGCGCGCCGATGTCCCAGTCCATGCCCACCGCACGGACGCGGAACAGGTCCTCGTGCTCCCTGAGGGGGATGTCCGGCATGGCCAGCACCGCGCCGGACTCGGCCAGGCACTGCTCGCGCGATACTTCCTCCGGGGGGATCCATCCTGCTGTGTGTGTCGTCATCGTCGCCTCATCCCTTCGCGCCGCGGTCAGCCGCCGTAGAAGGTCTTCTCGCCCAGGTCCTTGAGCAGGAGTGTGAGAGCCACCCTAACAATATCCGTGATGAACCGTAAAGGAAACCCTGAACGATTGCCCCCGTTCGTCCTGAGCGTAGCGTAGCGGAGTCGAAGGACGCGCTTTCCCATGGGGAGAGACGCCTCGAGCCGGAGTGGATCAGAGGTCCCTGAAGCCGTATGCCAATATCGAAAGGAATCTGTTAGGTTCCAAGGCGACACGGGACAACGACCGTCGGATCGCCATGACGCTGCCCAAAGTTTACATAGATGGCCACGCGGGCACCACGGGACTGCGCATACGCGAATGGCTCGCGGGGCGCGGCGACATCGAATTGTCCGTGCTGGACGAGGGCCGGCGCAAGGACGACGCGGCCCGGCGCGGGGCCATGCAAGACTCGGACCTGACCATCCTGTGCCTGCCTGACGACGCGGCCCGGGAAGCCGCGGAGTGGGCTCAGGCGTGCGGGACCCGCCTCATCGACGCCAGCACCGCCCACCGGGTCGCCCGCGGGTGGACCTACGGGCTCCCGGAGCTCGATGCGGCCCGGCGCGAGGCCATCCGCGAGGCGCGCTTCGTGGCCAACCCCGGATGTTACCCGTCGGCGTTCCTCCTCCTGACCCGGCCGCTGGTGGACGCGGGACTGCTGTCCCGGGACGCCCCCGTCTCCATCCACGCCCTCTCGGGCTACTCGGGCGGCGGGCGGGGGCTGATCGAGAAATGGGAGGGCGCGGACGCGGGCTTGCGCTCGCTGCCCTACGAGGCGCCCTACTCCCTGGGCGCGCGGCACAAGCACGTCCCCGAGATGATGGCCTACAGCGGCCTCGCCGCGGAGCCGCTGTTCGTGCCCGCGGTGGGACCGTTCCGCTGCGGCATGCGGGTGGAGGTGCCGCTCCATCTCGGGATGACGCCCCCGGGGAGCAACGCCGCGGCGATCCCGGACTGCCTCCGGGAGCGCTACGACGGCGAACCCTTCGTGCGTGTGGTCCACCACCCGGACCCGCGGGAGGTCCACGAGCACAGCTTCGACCCCCGGGCCTGCAACGACACCAACGCCGTGGAACTCCACGTAGCGCCCCACCCTTCCGGCCACACGCTGCTGGTGGCCATCCTCGACAACCTGGGCAAGGGCGCCTGCGGCGCGGCCATACAGAACATGAACCTGATGCTCGGACTCCCCGAGGCCGCGCACCTGCCCGGCTGACCCGCGGGAGCGCACGGCGCGGACCACGCGCCCGTCCCGCAGCAGGGTGACGCGGCTGACCCGCGGGAGCGCGCGCGGCGCGGACCGGCGGCGTCAAGGCTTCCAGTAAGCCGCGGCCCCCTGCCACAAGAGCTTGACCTCCATCACCACGATCAGACCCACGATGACGCGGTTGAACCACTCCTTGCCGATGTAGCGGGTCACCCGCATGCCCAGGGGCAGGAAGATCGCGATGGGAACGAGCGCGAGCGCGCCCTGGCCGAGACGCTGCGGGTCGAACAGCCCCGCGGCCGCCACGAAGAGGAAGTGCATGACGGTCAGGCCCAGGAACATGGTGGATACCGCGAAGATGTAGGCTTCCTTCTCCAGCCGGAAGGCGTGCACCCATGCCGCCACCACCGCGCTGGACATGCCCGCGGCCCCCTGGGAGACCCCTGCCGCGGCAGCGATGAGGGGCGAGAGCACGCGCCCCAGCCTGCCGGTGAAGCGGACCTCGATCCGGAAGGCCAGGAGCGCCAGGTAGGCGCCCACGCACGCCGCCAGCACGAGGTTCAGCATGCGCTCGTCCGAGGTGGCCAGGAACCACGTGCCCGCGGCGACGCCCACCGCCCCGGACAGGAGCGCCCACAAGAGGCCGGGAACGCCGTGGACCCCGGACCGGTAGGACCACGCCACCCAGAAGTTGCTCACCATGTTGGGGATGGTGATGACGATGACCGCCTGCTGTGCGCCCAGGAAACCCGCCATGATGGGGACCGCGATGAGCGGCAGGCCCATGCCCGTGGCGCCCTTGGAGAACGCGCCCGCGGCCAGCGCGACGAAAATGATGAACAGGGTCTCCATGTGCATGTGGGGAAGCCTCGGTCGGAGCGGACGGGTTTCCCGGACCGGTTCAGTTTAGCCCCTGAGCGGCCCACATCGCCACCCTGATCGAGAAGCTGGACTACGCCATCAGCTACATGCCTTTTGGCGCTGGATTCCGGGTTGCACCGGCGACTTCATCGGGAGTAGAGTGCGGGCGTATCGAGCTTGGGCGAGAAGGCGCGGCCGTTCCTCCGAACTCTCTGTACGGGAGGGGACTACCCATGTTGCACGCTTCGAACGCTTCCAGAAGGCTCTTTCGACTCCTGGTCCAGGCTCTTCCGCTGGCCTTGCTGGCGGCGTCCTGGCAACCGCCGTCCGGATCCGGGACTTGGCTGGCGGGGCCGATGGCCCATGCGGCCGAAAGCACCCTGCGGTACGCCGCGGGCAACTTCGGCGAGGAGTCCATGGACCCCACGCGCACGTCCATCAGCGCGTCCCTGGGGCTGGTGGGTCCGCTGTGGGACTGGCTCACCGAGGTGGACGCCGACGGTAAGCTCACTCCGGGACTGGCCCTGAGCTGGAAGCCGGCCGCGGACGGGCTTTCGTGGACCTTCCGGTTGAGGCCGGGGGTCGGGTTCCACGACGGCAGCGAGATGACCGCGGAGGACGTGCGGTTCACCCTCATGGAGGGTTTCCGCCGGCCCGAGGCCAAGAGCTCGCGGGTGCGGCAGTTCCGCAAGGGCATCCGGGACGTCCGGGTGTTGGACCGCCGCACGTTCGAGGTCGTCACCGCAAGACCTTGGCCCACGTTCCCCTACGACGTGTCCAACCAGCCCGGCATCGAGGGCATCGTGCTGCCCAAGGCCTACGTGGAGAAGGTGGGTTGGGACGGGTTCGCGCAGAAGCCCGTGGGCTCCGGTGCCTGGAAGTTCGTCGAGCACGAGGTGGGCAACTTCATCGAGTTCGAGGCCGTGGAGGGCCACTGGCGTGGGGCGCCCCGGTTCGACCGCCTGAGGGTGCTGCTGGTGCCCGAGGTCTCCACCCGCGTGGCCATGCTGAAGACCGGCCAGGTGGACGTGGCGCGGATCTCCCTCGACGAGGTGCCGGAGATGGCCAAGGCGGGGTTCGGGATCGCCGAGGACCCCCAGCCCACGTCCGTGCGCATCCACCTCTACGGCACCTACCGCAAGGAAGCCGGTCCCACCGGGGACGTCCGGGTGCGCCGGGCGTTGAACCTGGCCATCGACAGGGAAGCGATCGTGCAGACCCTGTTCCACGGCAAGGCCAGGCCCGCGGCCGTGTTCCCCGTGTCTCCCATCTCCATCGGGTTCCCCGCGGACCTGGAGCCGTACCCCTACGACCCGGCGCAAGCCGGGAAGCTGCTGGCCGAGGCCGGTTACCCCAACGGCTTCTCCATCAAGCTGTTCGCGCTGCCCACGGGGGGCTTCACCCAGTACCGGCAACTGGCCGAAGTGGTGGCCGGGTTCTGGGAGGCCGTCGGCGTGAAGACGAGCATCGTGCCCACCGACATCGGCGCGTTCCGTCCGCTCTACATCGCCACTCCCCAGTCTCCCCGGATCATCGGCCAGGCCGGGACCTTCGCCACCACCGGGCGCCTCAACGGCTCCGACGACCTGCGCATATGGTGGAGCCTGAGCGGCAAGATCATCAAGCTGGCGGACAACGTGGACGACATCGCCAGGGCGGCCGCGGGGGAAGCCTCCATCGACGGCATCGCCTCCCAGGTGGCCAGGGCTTATGAGGTCCTCCACCGCGACTACCGGGGCGTGCCCATCGCCGACGTGAAGGGGATCCTCTGGGCATACGGGAACCGGGTGGCCGACATACGGCTGCGGCCGCACCGGGGGTACATCGAGCCCAGCCTGGCCACCGCGGTTCCGGCCCGGTAGCCGCGGGAGAGGCCGCGCGCGCCGACCCCCGGGCGTTCCATGCAGCGTTACATTGCCGGCAGGCTGGTCCAGTGCCTCGTCACCCTCCTGGTGATCAGCCTGCTGGTGTTCGCGCTGGCGCGGCTCACGGGAAACCCCCTGGACGTGATGCTGCCCATCGACGCTTCGGCCGACCTCCGCAACGAGATGAGCCGGGAGCTCGGGCTCGACCGGCCCGTGTACGTCCAGTACGCCCGGTTCGTCCGGAGCCTTTTGGCAGCGGACCTGGGCGCCTCCATACGGACGAAGAAGCCGGTGGCCCTGCTCATCGGCCAACGGCTTCCCAACACCCTCAAGCTGGTGTGCCTCTCCACCGGCATGGCCCTGCTGCTGGCCCTGCCCCTGGGGGTGGCGGCAGCGACCCGGAAGGGCGGGCTCTGGGACGTGGGCGCGCGCACCGCGGCCCTCTTCGGCCAGTCCGTGCCCACGTTCTGGGCCGGCATCGTGCTGATCTCGGTGTTCGCCGTGAACCTGGACCTCCTGCCCGCAGGCCGCAAGGAAGGCCTTGCGTCCTACGTCCTGCCCGCGGTGACCCTGGGCCTCTTCGGCTTCATGCTGGCGGGGGTGGTGCGGCTGCTGCGGGGCTCCATGCTGGACGTGCTGGACAGCGAGTACGTCAAGTTCGCGCGCCTCAAGGGGCTGGCCGAACCGGTGGTGACCTGGAAGCACGCCTTCCGGAACGCGCTGATCCCGGTGGTGACCTTCGTGGGCTTCTACTTCGGCATACTGATGGCGGGAAGCGTGGTGGTGGAGACCGTGTTCGCCTGGCCGGGCATCGGGCGGCTCGCCTTCGAGGCGGTCCAGTGGCGCGACTATCCGGTGATCCAGGGCGTGGTGCTGCTGGTGTCCGCCATCATACTGGCGGCCAACCTGCTGGTGGACGTCCTGTACGCCTGCATCGACCCCCGCATCCGCTATGCCTAGCGCCGTGTTCCCGGAACCCGTCGCAGGGGAAGCCGCGCGGGTCCGTACCCGCGGCAACCGCGGCAAGCTCCTGATGCTCCCCCTGCTGATCCTCGCGACCTTCGGGGGCCTGGGGGCGCTGGCCGACGCGGTGGCGCCTTACCCGCCCAACGCCATCTCCCTCCGATCCCGGCTGTTGCCGCCGTTCTGGCAGGACGGCGGCGCCCTGGCCCACCCCCTGGGCACGGACCGGCTGGGCCGGGACATCGCCAGCCGGATCATCCACGGCGCCCGGGTCTCCATGGCCGCGGGCCTTGCGGCCGTGGCCGTGGGAGGCGTCGTCGGCGCCCTCCTGGGCCTCGTCTCCGGCTATTACGGGCGCTGGACCGATACCCTCATCATGCGCGCCACCGACGCCATGCTGTCGCTGCCCATCATCCTCATCGCGCTGCTCTTCGCGGTGGTCTTCGGCCCGAGCTTCCGGAACCTCGTCCTGGTCCTGGGCCTGGTCATGTGGGCGCGGTTCGCCCGGTTGGTGCGCGGCGAGGTGCTCACCTGGAAGGAGCGCGACTTCGTGGCCCTGGCCCGGGTGGCCGGGTGCTCGTCGTTCCGCATCCTCCGGCGCCACATCCTTCCCAACATCCTCAACCCCCTGGTGGTGCTGGCCACGCTGCAAGTGGGTTGGGTCATCATCGTGGAGGCTTCGTTGAGCTTCCTCGGGGCCGGGATCCCCCCGCCGACCCCTTCCTGGGGCGCCATGATCGCGGACGGACGCTCCCACGTCACCACCGCTTGGTGGCTGTCGTTCTTCCCCGGCCTGGCCCTGGTCCTGGTGGTGCTCTCCATCAACCTGCTGGGGGACTGGCTGCGGGACTACCTGGACCCCAGGACCAGGAACCTCGCGTGACGGGAGCGCTCGGTTCGGTGTTCGAACAACCGTGGCCGGCCGGCCACGCATGAGGAGGCTGCAACATGTACGGTTACCGCGCCCGGATCGGCTATGCGTCCCCGCCCTACCTGACGGAGACCTTCCCCTACGAGTTCTACAAGATGGTCCCGGAAGGAGTGATGCTCGTCCTCACCACCCTCGCGGTCAGGCAGCTCACCGAAAAGGACGTGGCCCGGAGCGTCGAGATGACCCTGGAGGCCGCCCGCGAGATGGGACGGGCCAAGGTGGACATCGTCGTGTTCGGAGGCGTTCCGCTGAACCTGTCGCTGGGCTACGACGGACTCGAGGAGACCATGCGCAAGACCGAGGACGAGATCGGCGTTCCGGTGACCTCCAGCATCACCGCGCAGGTGAAGGCGCTGAGGGCCGTGGACGCCGGGAAACTCGTACTCCTCCACCCCTTCTCCGACCCCGAGGGTTTCCACGCGGAGTACGTGACCCATTACGGCTTCGAGCTGCTGGGGTTCAAGGGCGCCGGCAAGACCGTGGCGGACCTGGCGACGGTCTCGCAGGACGAGGTGAAGGGGATCGCGGAGGCCCTCTACCGGGAGCACCCCGACGCCGACACCCTCTACATCCCCGCCCCGCACTGGGGCGTCATCGAGATCATCGAGCCGCTGGAGCAGGAGCTCGGCGTCAACGTGGTCACCGCCATACAGGCCATCGTGTGGGAGACCCTGCGCCGCTCCGGCGTGAACGACCGCATCAACGGCTACGGCCGCCTGCTGCGGGACCACTAGGAGCCTGTCCCGGCGCCCCGTCCTCACAGGAGGTGGCACGCCGCCTTCCGGCCCGGCGCCAACTCCCGGAGCTCCGGATCCGCTTCGGCGCACCGCCGCACGGCCCAGGGACAGCGCGGATGGAAACCGCAGCCGGAGGGAGGGTGCATGGGGTCGGGGACCTCGCCGGCCACCGCCGCCTCGTCCGGGGCCCGGGCGCCGCGGACCGGCAGGGCCGCGGCGATGAGCGCCCTGGTGTACGGGTGCAGCGGCTCGGCGTAGAGCGCGTCCGCCTCCCCCTCCTCCACGATCCGGCCCAGGTACATGACCGCCACCCTGTGGCTCAGGTGACGGGACACGGCCAGGTCGTGGGTGATGAGCAGGTAGCCGAGGCCGTGCTGCTCCTGGAGGTCCTTCAGCAGGTTGATGATCTGGCTTCGGATGGAGGCGTCGAGGGAAGCCACCGGCTCGTCCAGCACGATCAGCCGGGAATGGGTGGCCAGGGCCCGGGCCAGAGCGATGCGCTGCCGCTGTCCGCCGCTGAACTCGTGGGGATACAGCCGGGCGAAGGCCGCGTCCAGGTTCACCTCCCCCAGCACTTCCGCAACCCTCTCGCGCACCGCGTTCCGGGACAGTTTCCGGCTCGCCTCCAGCGGCTCGCCCACGATGTCGCCCACCCGCATCCTGGGGTTGAGCGAGCTCTGCGGGTCCTGGAACACCGCCTGCACCGTGCTCCGGTAACGCCGCAGGCCGCTGCGCGACATCCGTTGCAGGTTGACCCCCTGGTAGAGGATCTCGCCTCCGGTGGGCCGCTCCAGCAACAGCACGAGCCTGGCGGTGGTGCTCTTGCCGCAGCCCGACTCGCCCACCAGGCCCAGGGTCTCGCCGCGGTCGATGCGGAAGCTCACGTCCTCCACCGCGTGGACCCAGCCCGCGTTCCCGCCCAGGACGAGCCTCCTGGCGACGGGAAAGTACTTGCGGACGCGCCGGGCTTCCAGCAGGGGCGGACTCATGCGTGCAGCCAACAGGCCACGCTGTGCTCCGGGTCCGGCCGGGCCACCGGCGGAAACTCCCGCCGGCAGACGTCCCTTGCCCTGGGACACCGGGGCGCGAACGCACAACCGGGAGGCAGGTCGTACACCACCGGCGGGCTTCCCTCGATGGACGGGAAGCGATGGACCTTCCGGTCCATGCGCGGTACGGACTGCAACAGCGCCTGGGTGTAGGGGTGCATGGGGCGGTCGAAGAGCGCTTCCACGGTCAGCTCTTCCACGATCTTGCCGGCGTACATCACCGCCACCCGGTCGCACATGCGGGCCAGTGTGCCCAGGTCGTGGGTGATGTAGAGTATGGACAGGCCCGACTCCCTTTGCAGATCCTTCAGCAACCGCAGGTACTGGGACTGGATGGTGACGTCCAGGGAGGTGGTGGGCTCGTCGGCGATCAGGACCTTGGGCCCGGCCGAGATGGCCGCGGCGCCCACGACCCGCTGGCGCATGCCGCCGCTGAACTGGTGCGGGTAGTCCTTCAGCCGGGTTTCCGGCGCGGGTATGCGCACGAGCCTCAGTAGCTGCGCCACCCTGTCCCGGATGCCGGAACGCGGCGCCGCCCGGTGGACGCGCAGGGGCTCCGCCACCTGGTTGCCGATGGAGAAGACCGGGTTCAGGGTGCTCAGGGGGTCCTGCAGGATCATGGCGATCTGCCGGCCCCGGACCCGGCGCATCTCCTCCTCCGGGACCCGGAGCAGGTCCCGGCCCCGAAACAGCACCCGGCCCGAGACGATGCGCCCCGCGGGCCCCGGGACCAGCCGCAGGATGGAGAGGCTGGTGATGCTCTTGCCGCAGCCCGACTCGCCCAGGAGCCCCAGCGATTCCCTTTCGCGCAGCGTGAACGAGACGCCGTCCACCGCCTTGCCCGTTCCCCAGCGGGTGAAGAACCAGGTCCTCAGGTCCTCGACCTCGAGCACGGCCGGAGGGTTCGTGTCCACGTCCATGGGAACGGAGGGTCCTGCGCAAGCCGACGGTCCCGCAGGTCTCGCTTGCGGCGCGAGCCGCGGGGCATCTTGACACAAAAACGACAGCAGTAGTAACGGTAATGGATTGGGATCTTCCGGCTCTGGATTCCCGTCCCCGCTTCCGCGAGGACATGCTTTCGCGGGAATGACGGAGTAGGCATCCGCCCCGCCGAATGCCGGGGCGCTCGAACGGAGCACGGTTCATGGACGACTTCACCCGCACCCTCGTCATCGACGCTGACGGCCACGTCAACGAGGGGGACATCGACTTCAGGCCCTGGCTGCCCGAGAAGTACAAGGCGCTGGCGCCGGTGCGGCTCAAGGACAACCGGGGCGGCAACCGGCTGCTGCTGGAAGGCCGGATCTGGCCGGCCAACGAGGGGCCGGGTCCGGGCGTGTCGGGCCCCATGACCGCGGAGGCGCGGAAGGGCCGCCCCGGCATGACCGATCCCGTGGAACGCCTCGAGGACATGGACTTGGAAGGCATCGACGTGGCGGTCATCTTCGGCACCCAGATCGCGCTGACGGTCAACGGGCTCATGGACAAGGGCCTCGCCGGGGCCATCTGCCACGCGGTCAACGAATGGATGCTGGAATACTGCTCCGCGGACCCGCGGCGCCTCCGCGCGGTGGGACTCATCCCGTGCCAGGACCCGCCCGAGGCGGTGCGGGAGCTCCGCTACCTGGCCGGGCACGGCGCAACCACCGCCATGCTGCCCACCAACGTCTATGGCCGGAACATGGGCGACCCCATGTTCGACCCCATCTACGCCGCGGCCCAGGACATGGACATGCCGCTCTCCGTCCACCCACAGACCGGACACGACGGCGTCCCCGGGGTGTCGGGGGTGATGGGCGCCGGAAGCCGACGCTTCTACAAGTACGTCTATGTGCACATGACCGCGTTTCCCTTCGAGCTCATGATCGCCATGATGCACATGCTGGGCGAGGGGGTGTTCGACCGCTTTCCCCGCCTCAAGGTGGCCTACATGGAAGGCGGCGCCGGTTGGCTGCCCTTCTGGATGGAGCGTCTGGACGAGCACGTGGAGAAGCTCGCCCCCCAGATGCCCGCGCTCGGACGCCGACCGAGCGAGATCATCCGGAGCGACCGGATCGCACTGTCCTGCGAGTCCGAGGAGACCGGACTGGACCGGGTGCTGGACGCCTCGGGACCCGCCACCGTGCTCTACGCCTCGGACTACTGCCACTGGGACTGCCACTTCCCCTACTCTGTCCGGGACGTGGTCTCGGGCGGCGACCTGAGCTTCGCCCAGAAGGAGCAGGTGCTCTCCGGAAACGCCGCGGCGTTCTTCGACCTGAAGGACCTGCCGGAACCCAGTGCCCTGGCAAAGGCCATGAGCGCATGGGAGGACGGCGCCGACGGGGGCGCGCCGGCATAGGCAACGGCCAGGGCGAAGATCGGCATGATCGTGATAGCCGTAATCGTGATAATATAGCTATCTGGCTTGGCGAGGATTGAACTTGCCGGCCCAAGCGTCCGTTCGGGTTCGGAGCGCGAGGGAAACCATGAACAGACAAGGACGCATCGGCCTCATCATCCCCTCCAGCAACCGGCTCACCGAGCCGCAGTTCCACGCGTACGCGCCCCGGGACGTGGGCGTCCACGTGACCCGTCTGCGCATGACCGGGGAGTGGCACAGGCCGCTGGCCGAGCTCCGGGGGGCCATCGAGGAGGCCGCGGGCGCGCTGTCCGACACGAAGCCGGACGTCATCGTGTTCCATTGCACCGCGAGCTCCATGGAAGACGGCCTGGCCGGCGAGGAGCGCGTGGTCGAATGGATCCGCGAGGCCGGCGGACGCCCGGCCATGACCACCGGGCAGGCGGTCACCGAGGCGTTGACCGCCCTGGCGGTCAGGAAACTCGTGCTCATCAGCCCCTACGTGGAGGCCACCAACCGGCTGGAGTTGCGCTACATGCGGGAAGCCGGCTTCGAGGTGGTCCACGAGTTGGGGTTGGGGCTTCCCGGCAGCGACGCCTACGTCGAGGTCACCCCGGACCGCTGGCTGGAGATCGCCTGCGACAACCGCCGGCCGGAGGCCGACGGCTACTTCCTGAGCTGCACCAACACCCGCATGATCGAGGTCATCAAAGCAGCGGAGCGCCGCCTCGCCCGCCCGGTGGTGTCCAGCAACCAGGCCGCCCTGTGGGCCTGCCTGCGCCGGATGGGCCGATCAGCATCGCTCCCGGGACTGGGCCGCCTGTGCGCCCAAGTCTGAGAAAAAGATGATAATGGAGACAGACCATCTTGCCCTCCCGGTTCCGGCCTGAACGCCTCCCCCTGTGGTTGCTGCTGCTCGCCCTGTCCACGTTGTTCCCGTACAGCTTCGACAAGGGATACTTCTACCGTCCCGGCAACCATGACTGGATTACGGCACTGCACCTGACCGTCGCCGAGAACCTGTCCCCCGACCACGGTTTCCGGTTGTTCCTGGGGCGGCGCCCGGGATCGGGCGGCGCCCCCGCATACGATCTGTACAGCCGCTTTCCCGTCGGCGGATACGCGCTGATCAAACTCGCCATGCTCCCCTTCGGAAACGACCTGTCCGCCAGGATCCTGGCCGCCCGCATGCTCATGCTGCTGTTGTTCAGCGCCGCCGCGCTCTTGGCCTTCCACTCCCTCGCACGGATCACCTCCCACCGCTGGGTCGCACTGGCCGCCACCCTCGCGGCCTTCTCCTCCTACTACATGCTGTTGTACGGCGACGCGGTTTCCGTCGAGATGAGCGTGGACCTGTTCGCGGTGATGCTGGTGTTCCACGGCATGGTGGTGTTCGTGCAGGAGGGGCGGTTCCGCCAGTTGCTGGCCAGGACCTGCGTCGCGCTGCTGCTGGGGTGGCGCGTGTATGCCTTCCTGCTGCCGTTCCTCGTCCTCGGCTTGGCGCACGAGGCGGTCCGGGAGTGGAAGGACGGGACCGCGCTGTGGCCGCGTGTGCGCTCCACCGGGGCGGCGGTGTTGCGAAGCCGCTACATGGCGCTGGGCGTGTTCTCGGTGCTGTTCGGCGCGGTCGTCCTGGGCTTCAACTTCGCCAACGAGTACGCCGCGTTCGGAGGCGAGAGGCCGGTGAGCGAACTGCCGTCAGTCCAGTCCATGCTCAGGCGGACCGGACTGGACCAGGAATTGAACACCGTCTTCCACCATGTGGGTTGGCTGATCTTCCTGCAACAGCAGCTCTTTCGTGTCTGCGTGGCCTCCGTTCCATTCGTGCTGACCGACTGGGGAGTCGATCTGTTGGAGTGGTTTTCCTCCGCTCCCTTTTCGGCGTCGGTCTTTTCGGGGCTGCCGTTGTGGGTTTCCCTCCCGGCGCTGCTGATGGTCATGGTCGCATCCACGACCGTGGTTTGCCTTGCGGGGCCGCTGTTGGCCCGGCGGAGCCGCATGCTCGTGGCCACCCTTGCCCTGTCCGGGTTCTTCTGGGCCCTGCCCATGCGCCACAATACTGCAAACCCCACCCACGACTTCGAAGCCCTGTATTACGTGGGCGTCCCGCTGGTGTTCTACTCGCTGCTCCTGTTGTACGTCCACAGGCGCTGGGGGCATGGTCCGGTGGTCGGCCTTGCCGTTGCGGCGCTGCTCGCCTTCGTCGTCTCCACCTTCCAGATGAACCACCGATGGCGCCCGGACGCCCGGGCGGCCGAGATCCAACTGGACACCCTGGCCGAACTCGGGAGCATCCGCGAAACCACCCGGGGAAAGGTGGTCCTGGTCCTTGCATCCGTCAAGCCGGAGTGGTCCCGGCAGAGCACATCTTTGTCACCCTTCACACGAAGATATAATCTCGCCGGAAGCGTCTTGATACAATACTTTGACGTGGAAACCGCCGCCTGGGCTGCGGACTTCCTCCTCACCCGCGACCGCGTGGAGAGCGACGCCCTGCTCACGCCCGGGAACGAACAGGTGTTCCTGTATGATTCCGCAGGTATGGACGACCTGGTGAAGTTGTACCGGACCACGTACCAGCAGGTGGTGTCCGGAGAGCCTGTGGCGCGCTCCTACTTCGACGTCTATCTCGTTGACGGCGCGCTGATCCACGTCAGGGAGCCCTGCGTCCGGGAGGATATGCCCCGCAAGGCCTTCGTGGAGGTGACCCCGGAAGACCCGAAAGACCTGACCAGACGGCGCCTGCCCAGATGGCTCAACAGGCCCGTCGAGGAGCTTTACATCTCCCTCCGGGAAAGTGGCGTGCTGTTCGAGGGGAAGTGCATGGAGATCCATCCATTTCCCGATTATCCCGTCTCCGGCATCCGGAGGACGGAAAAGGAGGGAGGAAGAGGCCGAGTGCTCTGGGAAGCAAGGATACCGGCCCGGTAGTCCCCGCCGGCCGCGGCCATCGACGCTCCAGGGATGCGAAGTGCAAGCATTATGCGGGAGGAACTGTTGGGAAGATGGACTTGAGCAGGTGGTGGATTTGAGGTTCGCGTTCCCATTGACAACCGGTGACCGCGGGAAGTACAACCAATAGAGGGAACCGTGCGTCCCTCCACTCGTCCGAGCGCGGTCCCGGTCCTTCGAGGAGGCAACCATGGCAGGAGTCCCAAATCCATCACCAAATCCGCGGGAGAGTGGGTAAGGGGGTCAATCGGTGAGGAAGGGAACAGTCCTTTGAGGCGCGCCATGCGTTCCAGACGGTCACTGATACCTCCGGAAAATGATAATGGAGACAGACCATCTTGCCCCCCCTCCGGTTCCGGTCCTGGACGCCGCACCCTGTGGTTGCTGCTGATCGCCCTGTCCACGGTGTTCCTGTGCAGCTTCGACAAGGGATACTTCTACCGTCCCGGCCCCAATGACTGGAATACCGCGAAGAACTTGGCCATCGCCGAGAACCTGTCCCCCGACCACGGTTTCCGGTTGTTCCTGAGGTGGATCCCGGGACCGGGCGGCGCCCCCGCATACGATCTGTACAGCCGCTTTCCCGTCGGCGGATACGCCCTCATCAAACTCGCCATCCTCCCTTTCGGAAACGACCTGTCGGCCAGGATACTGGCCGCCCGCATGCTCATGCTGCTGTTGTTCAGCGCCGCTGCGCTCCTGGCCTTCCACTCCCTCGCACGGATCACCTCCCACCGCTGGATCGCGCTGGCCGCCACCCTCGCGGCCTTTTCATCCTACTACATGCTGTTGTACGGCGACGCGGTTTCCGTCGAGATGAGCGTGGACCTGTTCGCGGTGATGCTGGTCTTCCACGGCATGGTGGTGTTCGTGCAGGAGGGGCGGTTCCGCCAGTTGCTGGCCAGGACCTGCGTCGCGCTGCTGCTGGGGTGGCGCGTATATGCGTTCCTGCTGCCGTTCCTCATCCTCGGCTTGGCGCACGAGGCGGTCCGGGGGTGGAAGGAGGGAACCGCGCTGTGGCCGCGTGTGCGCTCCACCGGGGCGGCGGTGTTGCGAAGCCGCTACATGGCGCTGGGCCTGTTCGCGCTGATCTTCGGCGCGGTCGTCCTGGGCTTCAACTTCGCCAACGAGTACGCCGCGTTCGGAGGCCAGACGCGGGTGACCGAACTGCCGTCCGTCCAGTCCATGCTCCTGCGGACCGGACTGGACCAGGAGTTGAACACCGTCTTCCACCATGTGGGTTGGCTGATCTTCCTGCAACAGCAGTTCTTTCGTGTCTGCGTGGCCTCCGTTCCATTCGTGCTGACCGACTGGGGAGTCGATCTGTTGGAGTGGTTTTCCTCCGCTCCCTTTTCGGCGTCGGTCTTTTCGGGGCTGCCGTTGTGGGTTTCCCTCCCGGCGCTGCTGATGGTCATGGTCGCATCCACGACCGTGGTTTGCCTTGCGGGGCCGCTGTTGGCCCGGCGGAGCCGCATGCTCGTGGCCACCCTTGCCCTGTCCGGGTTCTTCTGGGCCCTGCCCATGCGCCACAATACTGCAAACCCCACCCAGGACTTCGCGGCCCTGTTCTACGTGGGCGTCCCGCTGGTGTTCTACTCGCTGCTCCTGCTGTACGTCCACAGGCGCTGGGGGCATGGTCCGGTGGTCGGCCTTGCCGTTGCGGCGCTGCTCGCCTTCGTCGTCTCCACCTTCCAGATGAACCACCGATGGCGCCCGGACGCCCGGGCGGCCGAGATCCAACTGGACACCCTGGCCGAACTCGGGAGCATCCGCGAAACCACCCGGGGAAAGGTGGTCCTGGTCCTTGAATCCGTCAAGCCGGAGTGGTCTCGGCAGAGCACATCTTTGTCACCCTTCACACGAAGATATAATCTCTATAATCTCGCCGGAAGCGTCTTGACGCAATCCCTTGACGTGGAAGCCGCCGCCCGGGCTGCGGACTTCCTCCTCACCCGTGACCGGGTGGAGAGCGACGCCCTGCTCACGCCCGGGAACGAACAGGTGTTCCTGTATGATTCCGCAGGTATGGACGACCTGATGGAGTTGTACCGGACCACGTACCAACGGGCGGTGTCCGGAGAGCCTGCGGCGCGCTCCCACTTCGACGTCTATCTCGGTGACGGCACGCTGATCCACGTCAGGGAGCCCTGCGTCCGGGAGGATGTGCCCCAGAGAGTCTTCGTGGAGGTGACCCCGGAAGACCCGAAAGACCTGACCAGACGGCGCCTGCCCAGATGGCGCAGGAGGTACAGCCTCGATAAGCTTTCCATCGCCTTCCGACGAAGTGGCGTGCTGTTCGAGGGGAAGTGCATGGCTATCCTTCCATTGCCCGATTATCCCGTCTCCGGCATCCGGACGGGACAGAGGAAAGCAGGCCGCCGAGTGCTGAAAGCAGGTCGAGTGCTCTGGGAAGCAAGGATACCGGCCCGGTAGTCCCCGCCGGCCGCGGCCATCGACGCTCCAGGGATGCGAAGTGCAAGCATTATGCGGGAGGGACTGTTGGGAAGATGGACTTGAGCAGGTGGTGGATTTGAGGTTCGCGTTCCCATTGACAACCGGTGACCGCGGGAAGTACAACCAATAGAGGGAACCGTGCGTCCCTCCGCTCGTCCGAGCGCGGTTCCGATCCTTCGAGGAGGCAACCATGGCAGGAGTGATCGATGCGGATACCCACATTGCCGAGCCCGAGGCCATGTGGAAGTTCTTCGACGGGGACATGTACCCTCGCCGGCCGGTGCTGACGTCGATTGCCGACGATACCCTCTACGGCGCCCGCAACCGGTTCTGGCTCATCGACGGCAACATCTTCCCCAAGCCTTCGGGCAAGGGCGGCTTCCGGCTGGTGACGCCCGCGGCCGCGAGTTCGGAATCGGAACGGGACGACAGCCTCGCGGCCAGCCGGGAGATCACCGACGTGGACGTGCGGCTCAAGGATATGGACCGTCTCGGCATCGCCACCCAGGTGATCTACCCCACCCTCTTCCTCATCTACCTCACCGACGACGTGGACCTGGAGGTGGCCTTGTGCAAGGCATACAACCGCTACATGTGGGAGGTCGAGGAGAAGGGCCGCAAGAGACTTCGCTGGACCGCGGTCCTGCCCCTGAGGTCCATCGACGACTCCGTGAAGGAGATGCGGCTGGCCAAGGAGCACGGCGCGGTGGGGATCTTCTTCCGCGGCATGGAAGGCGAGAGGACCCTGGACGACCCCTGGTTCTTCCCCGTCTATGAGGAGGCCAACTCCCTGGGGTTGCCCATCTGCATCCACACGGGCTCGGGCTGCCCCGCCCTCATCAACCTGTTCCACCTGGAGCGCAACCACACCTTCGCCCACGGCAGGGTGCTGCCCATATTCGCCTTCCGGGACCTCATCCACAACCGCATCCCGGAGATGTTCCCGAAGCTGCGGTTCGGGTTCATCGAGGCGTCGGCCGGTTGGGTGCCGTTCATGCTGCACATACTGCGGCGCCTGCTGAAGCAGCAGTTCCGGTTCGATTCCAGCGTCGAGTTGTTCCGTAAGTACCGCCTGTTCGTGGCCTGCGAAGCCGACGAGGACATCCCGTACCTGATCCGGTACATGGGAGAGGACAACCTCGTCATCGGCTCCGACTACGGCCACACGGACCCGTCGTTCGAGCCGGAGCTGGCCCATACCATCCGGTCCCGGGAGGACCTGTCGCCCCGGATCGCCGACAAGATACTGTGCGAGAACCCGGAACGCCTCTACGCTTTTTAGCGGAAGCCGCAAGGCCGGCGGGCAGCCGTCGCCGGCGCGCGCGGCCGACAAGATGCTGAGCGACAACGCCAAGCGGTTCTACGGCATCGGCGACCCGTGACCCCGTACCCCGCGCCTGCATTGGAAGGAAAGGAGAACCCCATGCGCGCCAACAGATTTCCGGTCATCGACGGCGACGGACACATCATGGAGAACGCCAGCGAGATCATGCCGTTCATGGGCGAGAAATACGTGGGCAGCGACGGCCAGCCCGCGTGGGCGCGCATGTACTCGTTGTTCCCGTCGCTGGACGGATGGACCCGTTTGTCCAACATGAGCTCCTCCGGGCTCAGGGACTACCCGGACTGCGGCATGTGGGTCTCCTTCCTGGACGACTGCGGCATCGACCGCACCGTGGTCTATCCCACCGCGGGGCTGGGGTTCGGGCTGATCCAGGACCCCGCCTACGCGGTCAACATCGCCCACGCCTACAACACCTGGCTCCACGGCTACTACATGAAGCAGACCCCGAGGATCATCGGCGCCGCGCTGATCCCGGTGCACAGCGTCGAAGACGCCGTCAAGGAAATGCGCAGAGCCAGGCAGGACCTGGGCATGCCCGCGGCGGTGCTGCCCTCGGTCAACTCCCTGGGCAAGGGATACGGCCACGAGAGCTTCTTCCCGCTCTACGAGGAAGCGTGCCGTCTGGACATGGCGCTGGCGATCCACGGCGCCCCGAGCCGCGGCCTGGGGTTCGACTACCTGGACACCTTCGCCGAGGTCCACGCCCTGGAGCACCCCATCCCCCTGCTGATCCATCTGACCAACATGGTCTTCCAGGGGGTGTTCGAGCTCTTCCCGAACCTCCGCGTGGCCTACCTGGAGGCAGGGTGCGGCTGGGTGCCGTTCATGATGGACCGGCTGGACGAGGGCTACGAACGCCGCGGCAAGAAGTGGGCGCCCCGCCTGAAGCGCCACCCCAGCCACTACATCAGGAGCGGCAGCGTCTATGTCTCCATCGAGTCCGAGGAACGCACCCTGCCCTTCGTGATCGAGTTGTTCGGCGAGGACCACATCTTCTTTGCGTCGGACTACCCCCATGAGCGCCCGCGCGAGGAATACCTCAAGGATATCCCGGAGTTCTCGGCGCGCGAGGACGTCTCGGACACGTCCAAGCGGAAGATCCTGGCGGAGAACGCCAACCGTTTCTACCGCCTGAACTGAGGAGAGGGGCGCCGGGCCGGGCCGCGACCTTGACTCGGCCCGGACAGTAACTTACATTGAGAACCTGAATATTCAGGAACCTCTGAACAATTGCCCCGTTCGTCCTGAGCGTAGCGGAGCGAAGTCGAAGGACGCCCTTTCCCATAGGGAGAGACGCATCGAGCCGGAATTGATCGGAGGTTCCCTTAGTCATTTGGCGGACAGCCCCCGGTCCGAACGGCAGGCGGCGAGTCCTCCGCCGGAGAGAGGCAATGGCCAAGACGTTCCAGCAGTTGATGGACGAGGCGCGCGGCGCCGTCAGGGAACTGTCCCCGCAGCAGGTGCGCGAGTTGCTTCGGAACGACGGCAAGCACGTGGTCCTGGACGTCCGGGAGAAGGAAGAGTACCGGGAGGGGCGCCTGGATGGCGCGGTCTCGGTACCCCGGGGTTTCCTCGAGATGAAGATGGACGCCGAGGTGCCCGACAAGTCCACCCCCATCATCGCCTACTGCGCCGGCGGCGTGAGGTCGCTCCTGGCCGGCAAGGTGATGAAGGAGATGGGCTACGAGGACGTGGCCTCCATGTCCGGCGGCTATACGGCCTGGAAGAACGAAGGCCATCCCTTCGTGCAGGACCGCCAGTTCACACAGGAGCAGCTCACCCGGTACAGCCGCCATTTCCTGCTTCCCGAGGTGGGCGAAGCGGGTCAGGCCAGGCTCCTGGACGCCAGGGTGCTGATGGTGGGGGCCGGCGGCCTCGGCTCGCCGTCCGCCTATTACCTGGCCGCGGCCGGGGTCGGCGCCCTGGGGATCGTGGACCACGACGTGGTGGACCTGTCCAACCTCCAGCGGCAGATCCTCCACTCCAACGACCGCATTGGCGAGCCCAAGACCGAATCGGCGCGCCAGACCCTCCAGGGACTGAACCCCGACGTCCGCGTGGTCCCCTACGCCGAGCGGCTGAGCTCGGACAACATCATGGAGATCATCGCGGATTACGACATCGTGGTGGACGGCTGCGACAACTTCCCCACGCGCTACCTGGTGAACGACGCGTGCGTGATGACCGGCAAGCCCAACGTGCACGGCAGCATCTTCCAGTTCGAGGGGCAGGTGTCGGTGTTCCACCCGGGCAACGGCCCGTGCTACCGCTGCCTCTACCCCGAGCCCCCTCCCCCGGGCATGGCGCCGAGTTGCGCCGAGGCCGGAGTGCTGGGAGTCCTGCCCGGACTCATCGGCACCATCCAGGCGGTGGAGACCATCAAGCTCATACTGGACAAGGGCGACTCCCTGGCCGGGCGGCTGCTCCACTTCAACACGTTGACCATGGAGGTCAGCACGCTTCGCCTGCGGCAGGACCCCGAGTGCCCCATGTGCGGCGAAAAGCCCACCATCCACGATCTCATCGACTACGAGGAGTTCTGCAACCTGCAGGGCGCCGCCTGACGGGATCCCGTCCGACCCTCCCCTCTTCGAGGCGGTCCGTCGGCGCAGGACGGGCCGCGGCTGCGGCGAGGCAGGACCACTCGGCCGCCGAACACGCACCGGAGGACCGTTCATGGAAACCGTACACAAGCCGCGGAGCTACGGCGAGATCACCGAACACTGGCTCGACTTCGAGGAGAGTCCCCGGCGCGTGCGGGTCGCGTTCGGCGGCGAGACCCTGGCGGACACGAGACGCGCCGTGCTGGTGCGGGAGGCGGGACACGTGCCCGTCTATTACTTTCCGCGAGACGACGTCCGAATGGAGTTCCTCTCCCCCAACGACCGCCGCACCCGCTGCCCCTACAAGGGCGAGGCTTCGTACTGGGACGTGGCCGCGGGCGGCAAGACCGGCGAGGCCGCGGCCTGGAGCTATCTCGACCCCAAGGCGGAGTCCCGGAACATCGCCGGGTACGTCTCCTTCTACTGGAACCGCATGGACGCCTGGTACGAGGAAGAGGACGAGGTCTTCGTCCACGCCCGGGACCCCTACAAGCGGGTGGATGTGCTGCAAAGCTCGCGCCACGTCCAAGTGACGGTGGGCGGCGAGGCGGTGGCCGATTCCACGCGCCCCAGGCTCGTCGTCGAGACCGGCCACCTGCTCCGCTACTACCTGCCTCGGGAAGACGTGCGCATGGACCTGCTGGAGCCCAGCGACACCAAGTCGCGCTGCCCCTACAAAGGGGTCGCCAGCTACTGGTCGGCCAACGTGGGCGGGAGGCTCTTCGAGGACGTGGCCTGGAGCTACGAGTACGCCATACCCGAATGCCCCGGCGTCAAGGACCTCATGTGCTTCTTCAACGAGCGGGTGGACTCAATCCGCGTGGACGGCGAGCGGCTCGACACCCCCAGGACCAAGTGGTCCCTGGGATAGGAGCCTCGGGACCAGCTCGCCCAGGCTCCGGACCAGCATCTTGGGCTTTGCGGCCAGCAGCGTCTCCTCGTCGTTGTAGGAGTACTCGGTGGCCAGGGCGACGGTGAACACGGATAGGTGGTTGCCGGCCACGGTGGCGGACTCCAGGTTGTTGCCCGCCCGCAGGTAGCTCGCGGTTCCCGACAGGAGGACCACTTCCAGTCTGGGGACGTCGAGCTTCCGAAACAGGTGGTAGAGGCCCTGCTCCTTCCTGAAATAGGTCTCGTCCCGGTCGATGATCTCCTCGAAATACCCGCTGATGCCCTGCTCTTCCATGACCCGGTGCTTGTAGCGCCGGCCGCTGGTGGTGAGCACCACGTTGCCCAGACCCGCGTCCCGGGCCTCCCGCAGGGATTCCTCCACCCCGGGGATGAAGTCCGGCGGCTCCACGTCGAACCCGTGACGACGGGCGATCTCCAGGGCGTGGCCGCGGACCTCCCGCCGCACGCCCTCGTTGTAGATGATGCCCGGATCCCGCCGGTAGTCTTCCGGGAACAGGATGGGCGCGAGGAAGAAGTCGAACGGCCCGTCCGCCACCTTGCGCAGTTCCTCGAAGGACAGCCTGGGCTTGTGGTAACGCGGGAGGATCTCGTTGGCGATGACGTGGACCCGATGGATATCCGTCTCGATGGTGTCCGACATGGTTCGGACCAGGCACCTCTTGACCGGCGTCGGCGCGTCACTCATGGGGACCCTCCGGGCGTTGGCTGGAAACCGGTCCAGCTTTAGCCAATCCGCCGCGAACCTGTCAACCGGCCCGGGGGCGTTCGTGCCCGCGAACGAAATCCTGTAAGACCCTGCAAAGGAACCTCTGATCAATTCCTGCTTAGGACGCGCTTTTTCATGGGGAGAGGCGCCTCGAGCCAGGATGGATCCGAGGTTCCGGAAACCGCGGGACGAAGCCTACCAGCGCATGCGCCCGCGGCGCATCAGGCCGTGACCGGGGCGGGCGTTCCGGCCCACTTGGCGCTCGCCTTCCAGTTCCCACTCGAACGCAGGGTCCACGCGCCAGCGCGCCCCCAGGCGCAGGCCGTGGGTCCCGTCCCCGGACAGCCCGACACCTCCGTAGGGCGTCACCACCCCTGCCAGCGCCGCCAAGCCGTAGCCCATCTCGGTCTCCAGCCGCGGGCCCGGCAACGGGCGGTCCGATCCGGGAGTCCACTGCCGGGACCCGCGGCCGGCCTCCCCATACGAGGGCGCCACCCGCAACGACAGCCCCAGGCCCGAAGCCGGGGCGAGCCGCAGCGCACCGCCCACGCTCCACTCCTGCGACCCACCCCCGCGGGCCACCAGCACCCGGCTCGCCACCTCCGCCCCCAAGTCCAGCCCCGGGTGCGCATATGCCACACCACCCCCCAACTCCATCCCCGCGGCCTTCTCCCCATCGCCCCCGTCGAACCGCATCCCCAACTCCACCGACGGCGTAAGCGACCCTCCGCCCAACGAGAACTCCCGCGCACCCTCCGCACCCACCCGCAGCCGGTGCGTGCTCGCCTTCCCGCCCCCGGCCACTGCCAGACGCGCGGTCCACGCCTCCCCCGACACGTCCACCCGCAGCCGCCCCTCGCTCTCCCACACCCGCCCCCGGCCACCCACCGCTGTGCTGCCCATGGTGCTCGCGCTCTTCCGCCGACCCGCCTCCCCGTCGGACACCACCACCCTCCCACGCCCCACACCCAACGACGCCCAGGCCTGCCGTCCCTCCCCCCAGGCCCACCCCAGGTAGGGATGCGCTCCCGTCATCCGGCTCTCGTACACCCCCTCCACCGCCCCGCCCCGGACCAGGAGGCTGCGGTCTGTGTAGTCGAACCGTACGGAACTCACCGACAGGGCAAGCCCGGCCACACCCACGGTCCCGAACCGCGTGTCCACCCCCAGGTGCGCGCCGAACAGGTCCCCGTCCCACGACACTGCGTCGCCTCCTGACAGGCTCCAGTACTCTCCCGCACCCCACACCGTCACCTCCGACCCCACTGGGGCCTCATCCCCCGCAAGCCCCAGGGCGAAGCTCCGACCCCCGAGTCCCTCCTTCCACCCTCTTGCGGCCATGGCCGTCAGCGCCTCGGCCCACAACGTCGACCCCTCCGAAGGCGCAGACCCGTCCAGCGCCCGTCCGATGCGCCCGGACACTGCCTCCACCGTCCCTGCGGTCATGGCCCGGGACAGTTCCGGCAGTATGGCCTCGTGCACCCCCTCCATGCGCGCCACCAACCGGTCCACCACCTCCAGGGTGAAGCGCAACTCCGCAGTGTCCCCGTCCGCATCCCGCGCCTTCAGCGTGTAACGCACCGGCCCCTGCACCGCCGCAGGCGTGCCCGCTATGGTCCCCCCTGTCGTTTCATCCCCGGGCGGGGTCCAGACCAGGCCCTCGGGCAGGGCCGGAGAGAGCGTGTAGGCCAGCGGCGGGTTGCCCCCGGTCGCCGCTGGCAGCGTGAGCGGCGCCGTCTCCACGCCCTGCACGTAGCGCTGCGCCGGCACCCGGGCCGGGCCGAAGGTGGGCCGCGCGTCGGCTGCCACTTCCAGGGTGAACGCCAGCGTGGCGGTGTCCCCGTCCGCATCCGTCACCGTCAGGGTATGGACCGCAGCAGGCGTGGCCACCGCAGGCGTGCCCGCTATGGTCCCGCCGGTCGTTTCCTCCCCGGGTGGGATCCAGACCAAGCCTTCGGGCAGGGCCGGGGAGAGCGCATAGGTCAACGGCGGGTTGCCTCCCGTCGCCCCGGGCAGGGTGAGGGGTTCAATCTCCTTGCCCTGCACGTAGCGCTGCGACGGTGCACGCGCCTCCCCGAAGGTGGGCTGCGTGTCGGTCACCGCGGGGGCGTCGTCGTCCGCTACCGTCACGGAGACGCTGGGGATGGCGAGGGTGGTTGGGTAGCCGGCGGCGTCGCAGGCGGTCGTGACCGCGTGGCGCAGGGTGGCGCGGTCGTTCTCGCCGTCGTCGTCCTGCCCGGCGGTGACGGTCACGGTCTGCGGCGTGTTCCAGGTGGTGGCCGTGAAGGCCAGCGCGGTCGGGTCCGCCTCCACGTCCGGATTGCCGCTCGTCACGGAGACGCCCACGCCGCCGGCGCAGCCGACGGGGGCGCTGTTCAGAACCACCGTGTACGTCCCTTGGTTGGCGTTGGCCGTGCCCGGATCCTCGTCGAGCGACAGGCCTGCGCGGGAGACGGTCACGCCCGGCGGCGCGCTCGGCGCCACCGGCAGCGTTCCGGTGGTGAGGTCGCCGGAACCGGAGTGCGCCGCGGCCAGCACCTTCACTGCCAGGGTGGAAGCGGCGTCGAAGCCGTAGCCCGTGCCGGCGGCCAGCGTCAGGGTGGCCGTGGTGGTTCCCGGCGCGCCGCCGGTGACGGTGCCGATGGAGAGGCCGGCGATGGTCGGGGCGGTGACGAGCTCGAAGCTCGCCGCGGTGACGCCGGCGGCGTAGGTGAAGCCGCTGGGCAGGGTGACGGTGAGGGTCGCGCCGTCGAGGTTGTCCTCGGTGAGGGACGCGGGGCTGGATGCGATGGTCGCGCCGGCGTTCACGGTGGCGGAGAAGGTGAGGCTGGCGCGGTCCGTGTTCATGGCGTTGGAGTCGGCGTCCGTCGCCGTGATGGTGACGGTCTGGGCGGCGGCGGCCGTGGTGGGCGTGCCGCATATCTCTCGGGCCTCGGTGCCCGGGCAGCCGTTCGTGTCCGTGCCGGTGGCGTCGAAGATGAGGCCGTCCGGCAGGTTGGAGGCGGCGTAGGTGATGGTTCCGTTGCCGCCGCTGGCGGCGGGCACGGTGAACTCGGTGATGGCGGCGCCGGCGGTGAAGGTCTTGGCGGAGACGACGCCCATGCCGAAGGACGGGGCGGCGTCGGTGCCTCGGACAACGATGGTGGCAGAGGAGGGGGTGCCGACCGAGGCACCGGCAGAGTTATGGTTGACACCGCTGCTGATAGAGAGGCTATAGCTCAGGTCCTCGTCGCCTTCTGCACTCCCGTCGGCGGCTATCAGGAACGCCTCGCTGCCAGTTGGACTCCCACTTTCCAAGACAAAGACATTCCCAATGGTCGGTAAAGCAACCAGCGTCGCTCCAGTAGGGCTCCGCAGGTCCGCTAGCGTGAACGCAGCCCCACTCCTATTCAGCTGGATAACAACCAGCCCTGAACTTGGCGGATCATTCAATGTGACGATGAACGTAACGGTGTCCCCTTCGTCCACCTGCAGGCCGGGCCAAGTGGTGTCCCGGTCGCCGTTGCGGTTGCTGGCGGTGCCGCAGTTCGCTGGTGTGCCGCCGCAGTTGCCGCTGGCAGAGATGGTGACGGTCTGCGCCGCGGCCGGCGCGGACGCCAGCGCGGCCAAGGCAAGGACGAGGGCGGCAAGTGCGGCGCGAAGGCTGGCAGTGCCGCCGAAAGTTAGGGAGCGGCGGCTACCGCGTGGCCTCGCCCAGTGCTTCGGGGGGGGGGGGGGGGGGGATCACGAACACGCGGGCGCTGCGCATGGCGTCACACCGTCGCCGGGTCGCGCTCACCGATGTCGGACTTGGCGATCAGGTGGATGTAAGGCCAGACGGGGGAGTCCTTCCCGTCTCCCCACACCTTGTCGACGATCTCCGATTCGACGTGCTGGACTCCGGCGGCGTCAAGCTGCTCGAACCCGGCATCGTAGATGATCGTCACCTCGAACATCGGATCGTCGCAGTGGTCGAAGCCGTGTTTGACGTTGACGCAGACGACGTCAATGCCGCCGAAGCTGGCATTGAACGCCTTCTGCGCGATCTCGCGCACCTGATCTTCGTTCATCTCGCACCTCCTACCATTGCCGTTGCCGGAACAGGGCATGGGCAGCGAAGCCGCGTCGCGCCTCGATGTCTACCTTCTCGAACTGGCCGATGGCAAGTTCCGCAGCAGCAATGTACACCAGAACATCGGATTGTCGATAATCGTCCGTGTCCAAAGCGTAGTCCGCCTGCTGCCGCGCTTTCTGCAGGGCGACGAATCTCTTGGCGAAGTAGCGGATTTCCTCCGGGTAATTCGGCGTCGTCTGCGCCTCCCGGCACGCGCTCCTTGCCCTGCCGTGCTCCAATGCGCGGTACACGCGATGCCATGCCGGGGTGCGTGTCCGGCCGATGAACAGGTCCGCCGCCGTTGCCGCCAAGCAGTGGAACACGGCGTAGTAGGCGGTGCTGACGGCCGGCGCAGCCTTGCCTGCGTGGGGTCGCCGGGGGCGGACTCGGCCAAGACGCGGGCGGCTTGGATCATGTCAGGCGGCTTCATCGCCGGGGCTCACAAACACACGGGCGCTTGCGCGTGGCGTCACACCGTCGCCGGGTCGCGCCGACTACGTTCGAGCGCGGCCTCGGGGAAGAAGCGGACGCAGGAGAAGCCGAGGTCGTCATCGAGACCCCGCGTCCTCACACGGCCTCCACTTCCACTTGGGCGACGTCGCAATGCGGCTTGGGCACCGGCAGGCCTTCGGCCACCAGCCCTTCAATGTGGAACGCGACGGCTTCCTTGAGCAGGCGCAGCGCATCCTCGCGATCTTCGCCGATGGCGATGCAGCCGGGGAGGTCCGGAACGAACGCCCCGTAGCTGGATTCGCCCTTCTCCAGAATCACGGTGTACTTCATGAACGCCTCCCCGATTGCTTCAGCTCGGCTTGCCTCAACACGTTGGACAAGGTGCCCGGCGGCACATCGACGCCGAGTTTACCCGATACGGTGACCGTTCCGGCCTTGTTCGGATGTCGAAATTGGCGGTGGCTGCCCCGCGTTCTCACCTGCGCCCAGCCATCGCTTTGGAGCAATTTGATCAACTCGCGGACCTTCATGGCACGGTACGCCGGCATCGTTTGCCGTCGCGCATGGAGTCACACCGTCGCCGGGTCACGCTCCCCGATGTCGGACTTGGCGATCATGTGGATGTGCGGCCAGACGGGGGAATCATCCACTTCCTCCCACACCTTCTCGAAGATCTTCATCTGGACGCGCTGGATTCCGGCGGTACTGAGCTGCTCGAACTCGGCATCGTAGATGATCGTCACCTCGAACATCGGATCGTCGTAGTGGTCGAAGCCGCGCTTGACGTTGACGCAGACCACGTCGATGTTGCCGAAACTGGCGCTGAACGCCTTCCGCGCGATCTCGCGCACCTGCCTTTCGTTCATCTCGCACCTCCTACCATGGCCGTTGCCGGAATAAGGCATGGGCAGCGAAACCGCGCCTCGCGCCGACGTCCGCCTGACCGAGTTCGCCGATGGCCCATTCCGCGGAAGCAATGTACACCAGAACGTCGGACTTCGTGTATGCCTCCGGGAGCAGAGCGTAGTCCGCCTGCTGCCGCGCTATCTGCAATTCGACGAACGTCTTGGCGAAGTGCGGATTTCCACGGGGAACTCCCGCATCGCACGTACCTCCCGACACGCATTCCTGACCCTGCCGTGCTCCACGGCACGGTACACCCGATGCCATGCCGAGGTGCGCTGTCGGCCGATGAACAGGTCCGCCGCCGTTGCCGCCAAGCAGTGGAACACGGCGTAGTAGGCGGTGCTGATGGCGCGGCGCAGCCTTGCCTGTGTCGGGTCGCCGGGGGCGGATTCGGCCAAGACGCGGGCGGCTTCGATCAGGTCAGGCGGTCTCATCGCCCAGACTCCGACATCCCTTCGAGCCTCGCCATCCGCTCACGCTGCCGCCCTCGCTTGCGCCAAGTCGTAGGCCGATTGCATGGCCATCCACATGTGCGCTTTGCCGATGCCGCCCGCCTCCAACGCCAACGCCAACTTCGCCGACAGCCGCGCCTTCCCGTTGAGCACCGCCCCCAGGGACTGCCGCGAACAACCCAAGTTGCGCGCCGCCTCGCATTGCGTCCATCCAAGCGCCGCCAAATCGTCGCGCAGCACCTCGCCCGGATGCGCGGGATCCGCCATCCATACCTTGTCTTCTTCCGTCGCGCCCATCAACGTTCCCGCTCAGTGGTAATCGACAAGGTCAACGTCAACCGCCTCGCCCGCATCGAAGCGGAACGTGACGCGCCAATTCCCGGAAGCCCGCGACGCCCACACGCCGCGCCGGCCGCCGAGCGTGCTGCAATGCCGACAGGATGCGTCGCAACCGCGGCGCCAAATGCGGAGGAACGCCGGCGTGCGATCCGGTTTCCGCAAGCTGCCGCAACCCTTCGTGTTTGACTTTCATCCCGCATGGCCCGATCCAGGCTCGCCGTCCAGCACCGTGCTTCACGCACCGGAACCGTCACTTTACATCATAGAAAATCCTGGGGTGGAGGGCAACATCATCCCCTCCGCCATCTTCACGTACATCCCCAGTCCCGCTATCCCCGTCGTTCCCGTCCCCCCTTTTTGGTGGTGGATACTGGGGGCGTTCGTGCCCGGGGACGGAATCCTCCGGGACGCAACGACGGGGCGGGCGGGGCCGGCGGAACGGCCGCTCCACAGGGGAATATCGGCAACCGGACGAAAACACGGGGGAAACCCTGGTTACACTTTGTGCAGGTTGCTGGAACGGGCGTCTCCCAAGGCTCGCGACCGGCCCCCGGACGCCCCTTGAACAGGTTATCCACAGCCTCGGTGGATGGTGTCAACGAACCGCCGAGTCCGTCAGGCCTTCGGCAGGCCGTCGAGCTCAGACGTAGCGCCCGATCTCCTGGAGGGAAGGCGGAAAGAACAGCTCTTCGATCGCGGGCTTGCGCTTGATCATGCCCTGCTCGAACTCGTAGCGGACCACCGCTTCGAGGGCCGCCCGGTTGTCCTCCAGGTTGTAGGGCCAGGGGTCCGGTCCGAAGATCCGGCGCTGCTCCTCGGTCTCCTCCCTGGCCCACACCAGGGCCAGGCTGCGAGGGTCGCGCATGCGCTCGTAGCACACCTCCTTGGAGCGTTGGAGGGCCTGGAGGAGGCTCACCGCGGCCCAGGGATCGCGCCGGAGGATCTCGTCCTTGATGACCACCGTGTGCATGATGGGGAAGATGCCGCTCTTGCGGTAATACTCCACTTCCTCCCGCCTGGGGTCCGGGAACAACGGCGCCACTTTGTCGGAACCCGCCCTGACGGACGGGAGGACCTCCGGATAGAGCGCCCCTTCGAGTTCCCCGCGGCAGAGCATCTCGTCGATGTTCCGACCTTCGGGCACCCGGCGGACCTTCATCCACGAGGCCGGCTCCAGGGGCGCGTCCTCGGCTTCCTGGCACCACCACTCCACCGTGCCGAGGTCGAGGCCGTAGTAGTCCTGGAGTATGCCGCGCATCCACAGGCCCGCGGAGTTCTGCAGGGTGTCGAGGCCGACCCGCTTGCCGTTGAGGTCCGAGGGCTGGCGGACGCCGCAGCCGGTGCGCTTCACCATGTAGCCGTGGCGGAAACGCCGATGCGGGAACGCGGGTATGGCGGTGAAGTCCCTGCCCTGGTCGTGGGCCACCAGGTAGGCCACCAGGGAGAGCTCGCACGCGTCGAACTCCTCGTGGCGCAGCATGCGCCCGTGGCGTTCGGGAGACGGCATGGTCATCACGTTCAGGTCGATGCCCGCGGGCTCCACCACCTTCTCCCACAGCGGCCGCAACAGGTCGTAGCCGCCGCAGGCGAAATCGAGGTTCAACCGGGCCATCCGCCGCTCCTTACGTGCTTGCGGTACTCTTCGGGGGTATCGATGTCGATGAGGACCCCTCCCTCGCCGGTCTCCAACTCCAGGGTCTCGTCAGGGTGGCCCCGCACCACCGGCTTGGCCCCGGTCTCCGGCGGCGCCGCCAGGAACTCGGGGAAGAGCTTGCCGGAGAAGAGCACCGGATGGCCGCGCCGGCCGGTGAAACGCGGCACCACGATGAGCTTCCCCTCCTCCCGGAAGCGCTCGATCATCCGGTCCACCAGCCCGCTCTCGATGAAGGGGTGATCGACCAGGTGCACCAGGATCGCCTCCACCGGCTCCCCGTCCAGGGCGCGGATGGCGGTCTGCAACGAAGAGAGCTGTCCGCGGGCATAGTCCGGGTTGACCACCGAGTCCACCCCCAGGTAGGCGATGGCCTCCCGCATGGCGTCCGCGTCATAGCCCAGGACCACCAGGGTCCTGTCCACGCGCGTGCGCTCCAGCGAGCGCACGATGCGTTCGATGAAGGGGACGCCCTCCACCGGCAGGAGCGCCTTGGGCCTCCCCATGCGGGTGGAAGCGCCCGCGGCCAGGACGACGGCGACGATCATGGCCCGCAGGGACGGTGCGCTACGGAAACATGTACTCCACCGGAGGCGACTCGAAGTCCGTCTCCACCGAAGCGGTCCCGGGCACCTGCGCCGCCACCGCGACGATCTCCTCCTGGAGCGTGGGTTGGGTCAGGATGCCGGAAACGTGGACCACCCCGTCCGCGGCCCGGACGCGCACGTTCAGGTTCCGGGTCTTGGGCGACACGATCAGCGCCGCCTGGACCCGGGAGGTCAGCGACAGGTCGGCGAACGCCTGCTCGGACTCCGGGGTCTTCTGGTACTCGGGCCTCCCTGCCGCGTCCTCGATCAACCGGGCCACCGTGTCGATGGTCATCTGGCCCACGTTCAGCACCAGGTCATAGCGCGACGCGTCGCGCCAGTCCGCCCCGAAGATGGCCTCCATGCGCCGGGAACGGGCCTTGTTGACGCCCTCGACGAAACGCCGGGCCCCCGCCTCGTCGAGCCCTTCCCGCTCCCGCACCTGCTCCACCTGGTATTCCAGGGGCGCCGTCAACAGGACCTTCAGCACGTGGCCGACCCCCGGCAGAAGCTCCTGCCCCATGTGGCCGTGATAGACGAGGTCGCCGTCCCGGGCCATCTCGCACATGGCCGCCTGGAGCGTGATGCGGTACAGGCGCAGGCTCTCGCGCCAGCGCTCCCACCAGTGCGGCCCCGATTCCAGCACCTCCTCGTACTTGGCCTCGGGAATGCCGTAACGGTTGCTCGCCTCGATCAGCACCTCCCGATCCACACACGGGCAACCCAGGTCTCCGGCAACCCGCTCGGCGACCTCCGGCCCCGCGCCAAAGGCTCCGCGAATGATCGTGATGATCGGCATGGGCTTCCCTCCTTTCGGCTGGATCGACCTTGGCCCACTCTGCCGCCCGCCGCGATTTTACAGTAAACCGTCCGGTGGGATGTTGCAAGATCGCTGGTTCGGATTTCGGAACCTCTGATCCATCCTGGCTCGTGGCGCCTCTCCCTATGGGAAAGCGCGTCCTTCGACTTCGCTTCGCTACGCTCAGGATGAACGGAGATCTTCACTTCGCTACGCTCAGGACGAACGGGAAATCGTTCCGAGTTTCCTTTCGCCGCTCCGCGCGCGTTGTTTCGCCGCCCGGCTTTTGCTAGACTGTCGTGGGAATGCTTCCGAGGGCCTTCCGGCATGACTCCCAGGGAAAAACTGCTGGCGCTTCGCGACGAGTTGCGGCAGACGTTCCTGGAACGCGGCGAACTCATCGACGGCGCCCTGGCGGCCCTGCTCGCGGCCCGGAACCTGTTGATCGTCGGACCGCCGGGGACGGCCAAGTCGATGCTCGCGGACGAGCTGTGCCGCCGGATCGAAGGCGCTCGGTACTTCCAGTGGCTGCTGACCCGCTTCACCGCGCCCGAAGAGCTGTTCGGCGCGGTGAGCCTCAAGGGGCTGGAGCAGGACGACTACCGGCGGGTGACCACCCACAAGCTCCCGGAGGCCCACGTCGCCTTCCTGGACGAGGTGTTCAAGGCCAACTCCTCGATCCTCAACTCGATCCTGTCCATCATCAACGAGCGCCGGTTCCACAACGGCCAACGCATCCACCAAGTGCCGCTCATCACCCTGTTCGGGGCCAGCAACGAGCTCCCCGAGGACGACGAGCTCACGGCACTGTACGACCGGTTCCTGCTCCGGTTCACCGTGGGCTACATCGAGGAGGACTTCCGGTTCCTGCGCATGCTGGAAACGCCGCGGCCGGAGGCCCGGGTCTGCATCACCCTCGAAGAGCTCACCGGCCTGCAGCAGGCCGCGGACCGGCAGGAGATCCCCGGCCACGTGCGCCGGACCCTGGGCGAGGTCCGCAGGCGGCTCGGCAAGAAGCAGGTCGTGGCCTCGGACCGGCGCTACCGCCAGTCCCTGGCGCTCCTGAAGGCCCACTCGTACCTGGCGGGCGACCCGCAGGTCACGGACCAGAGCATCCTGTTCCTGGAGCACGCGCTGTGGCGGGAACCGTCCGAGCAGGCCGAGGTCCGCTCCACCCTCCGGGAGATCGTGCTCGGCTACGAGCAGGAGGTCCGGGAGATGCTCTTCCAGTCGCGGGAGATCGAAGCCTACGCGCAGCGCCCCTGGGAGACCGAGGAGTCGCGCTCCCAGGCCCTCATCGAAGGCCATACCAAGCTCCGCAACATCCTCGCCCGGGTCGAACGGATCATCCATGAAGCATCCGACGCGGACCGCCCGCTGGCCCGGGTGGAGGAGATGCGGGACGAGATCCGCACCCTCCAGAAGCGCATGCTGGAAGTCCTGTAGTGGCCCGACGCAACCCCAGGAAGCAGGCCCCGGGAGCGAGCCGGAAGGCTCCGCCGCCGAGCCTGCCCGACAACGCCTGCTGGATCGAAAGCGACCGCTACGACCGCCACGCCTTCGGGCGGCTCCGGCGAGACGCCGCGTCCCTCCGGGAGATGGAGAGCGCGGGCGAGGCCCTCGTCCCCCACTTCGCCCCGCTGATGCAGGACGTCTTCTGCCTGCTGTTCAAGTACAACGTCGTCTTCGCCCCGGAGTCGGAAGTCCTCCCCAGCGCGGCCCTCAACCGCACCCTCCTCACCGCGTTGCGCGATGGCGAGGCGAGCCGCATCCTGCGGGAGGCCACGGTGCTCGACGAGGCCAGGGCGGGGCTGTGCACGCTGCTCGTGGGCGAAGGCATACTCGCCATGCTCAAGTCCGAGAAGCCCTGGACCCGCCACGACATGCTCGACGCGTGGAAGCTGCGGCGGCAGGAGGAAGAGTTCCACGAGACCCGCGAGACGCTGGAGCACGCCGGCGAGCTGAGTGACGAAGGGAGCGACGAGGGGGCCGACGCCTACAGGCAGGACGCCCTGGCGAGGGTCCGGGAGCGGCTGGACGGCAAGCTCCGGGGCGACGCCGCGTCCATCCGGCACAGGCAGCGGCAGTATGCGGAGGACCTGGAGAGGGTCGGGAACGAGGCCCGGGCCCGGGTGCAGGCCGCGGCCGTCCACGCCGCCCAACGACTCGACGAGGCGGTGGAGGAGGCCGAGCTGTGGGGCAGCGCCCTGGGGCAGGGCGGACGCCTCCCCGCCCACCGGAGGCTGGAGTTGGGCCGGCGGCTGGCCGGCAACGACAAGCTCAAGAAGCTGGTCCGCATGGTGGGGAGGATGAAGTCCCACGCCCTGGCCCTGCGCAAGCGCACGTTCGAGCGCGCCAACGAGGAACTCCACTCGGTGGAGCAGGGAGGCGCGCTGGATCGCCTGCTGCCGCAGGAGCTCACGGCCCTGCGCCATCCCGTGCTGCACCGGGACTTCCAACGCCGGCTGCTGGAAAACGAACTGCTGCAATACTCCCTCCGGGGGATGGAGGAGAAGCGCAAGGGGCCGGTGGTGGTCTGTCTGGACGGCAGCTCCTCCATGGCGGGAGACAAGGAGCTCTGGTCCAAGGCGGTGGCCCTCACCCTGCTGGAGTTGACGCGCCGCCAGCGCCGGCCCTTCCGCTCCATCTGCTTCTCCTCCGGGGAGACCGCTCTGCACGTCCTGGACCTGGCCACGCGGCGCGGCGGCGACGTGGAGGCGGACAAGATCCTGGACTTGGCGGAACACTTTCCCGGCGGCGGCACCGACTTCGAGAAACCGCTGGACGCCGCCCTGGAATGCCTGGGGAAATCCCGATATAAGAAAGCGGACGTGGTGTTCATCACGGACGGAGAGTGCCAGGTATCGGCCGAGTGGTCGCAGCGTTTCCGGAAGGAGAAGGAGCGGTTGCGCTTCTCCCTCTTCTCCATCCTCATCGACGTGGGACCGAGCTCCGCAGGCAGCCTCGGGGAGTTCAGCGACCGGATCACCACCATCACGCAGCTCACCAGCGAAGGAGCCGGCGACCTGTTCCTGCGGTTGTAGCGGGCCGCGGGCGCCGCGCCGTCGAGGGACCGGATCGGGGGACCCAATGACCACCGGAAAGCTCAACTTCGGCATCCTGCTACCGACCCGCGGGGTCATCCTGGCCAAGACCGGGGTCCCGGACTTGAGTCCGGTCTTCAACCTGGCCGACGCGGTGGAGAAGGCCGGCTACGACTCGGTCTGGATCGGCGACAGCGTCACCGCCAAGCCGCGGCTCGAAGTCATCAGCACCCTGGGGGCGCTGGCGGTGAAGACCGAGCGGGTCCGGATCGGCACCGCGGTGCTGCTGGCGGCCATGCGCAACCCGGTGGTCCTGGCCCAGGCCCTGGCCAGCGTCGATGTGCTGTGCCGGGGACGGCTCGTGGCGGGGGTCGGGGTCTCTCGCAACGACAGGATGTTCGAGGAGGAGTACACCGCCTGCGGCGTTCCGTTCCACCAGAAGGCCGGGCGTCTGAGCCAGGTGTTGCGCATACTCAAGCTGTTGTGGGCGGAGGACGACGTCACCTGCCCCAACAAGTACTACGCCATCGAGAACCTCTCGCTGCTGCCCAAGCCGGTGCAGAAGCCCGGCATCCCCCTCTGGGTGTCGAGCAACGACGTGGACACCGGACTCAAGCGGGCCGCGCGCTACGGGGACGCGTGGATCACCAACATCCCCTCGCTCCCGGTGTTCAGGGAGTCCCAAAGGAAACTCGAAGACTTCGCCAGCGAGGCGGGACGGAACCCGGACGACATCCACCGCTGCCTGTACCTGACCATCCACATGGACCCGGACGGGGACAAGGCGCGGCGGGAGGGCGGCGCGTTCCTGGAAGCCTACTACCACAAGACCTATGAAGAGGTGTCCCGGCAGCTCGTGGTGAAGGCGGGCGGCACCGGGGAGGTGGTGGACTTCATCCACGAATACGCCGACGCCGGCATCCGGACGTTCATCATCCGCTTTGCGGCCAAGGACCAGTTCCAGCACCTGGACGTGTGCAGCGAGCACGTCATGCCCCACTTCCGGTAACGGGGACCGGGCGAACGGGCGAGATGAGCGCCGAGGGCGTGCTGGTGGCGGGGGCCGGTCCCGTGGGGTTGGTGGCGGCCCTGCACCTGGCCCGGCACGGCGTGCCGGTGACCGTGCTGGAGGCGGAGCCCGAGCTGCCGGAAACCCTGCGCGCCTCGACCTTCCATCCCCCGACCCTGGACATGCTCGCCCCGACCGGCGTGCTGGAAGACTTCCTGGCCCTGGGCCTCAAGGCCCCCAGGCTCCAGTACCGGGAGCGCTCGGGCTGCATCGCGGAGTTCGACTTCGGGCAGATCGCCGACGCCACCGCGCACCCCTACCGGTTCCAGTGCGAGCAGTTCAAGCTCAACCGGCTTCTGTACGAGAAGCTCGCGACCCTGCCCCGGGCCGAGGTGCTGTTCTCCTGCGAGGTCACGGACGTGGAGCAGGACGCCGCGGGCGTCACCGCGGCAGCGACCCAAGGGGGCGCGCGCCGGCGCTTCCGGGGCCGTTTCCTGGTGGGCGCCGACGGCGCCCGGAGCAACGTGCGCAAGGCCCTGGACATCCCCTTCGACGGGTTCACCTGGCCCGAGCGGTTCCTGGTGGTGAGCACGCCCTTCCCGTTCGAGGAGCACATCCCCGAGCTGGCGCCGGTGAGCTATTTCGCCGACCCGGAGGAGTGGTTCTTCCTGCTGCGGGCGCCCGGACTGTGGCGGGTGATGTTCCCCACCCGGCCGGACGAGAGCGACGCCGCGGTGCTCGACGACGCCAGCCTGGAGGCCCGGCTACAGCGGGTGGTGGAAACCGGGCGGCCCTACCCGGTCCTGCACCGGACCCTCTACCCGGTGCACCAGCGGGTGGCCGCCCGCTACCGGAAGGGGCGGGCGTTCCTCGCCGGCGACGCCGCCCACATCAACAACCCCCTGGGCGGCATGGGCATGAACGGCGGCATCCACGACGCCTGCAACCTCGCGGAGAAGCTGGCGTGGGTCTGGCGCGGGGACGCGCAGGACTCGGAGCTCGACCGCTACGAGCGCCAGCGCCGTCCCATCGCGATGGAGTACGCCAACCTGCATTCCATCAACAACAAGCTGGACCTGGAGACCCGCGACCCCCAACGACAGGAGCGGTTCCGCCGAACCCTGCGGGAGACCGCCGCAGACCCGCAGAAGTCCTACGACTACCTGCTGCGGGTCTCCATGATCGCCAGCCTCCGGGCCGCGGCCCGGCTGTAGCGGCCCGGTCCCCCGGATCCACCATCAAATTGGACAATTCTTCTGATGGGAATATACTGCTCTGGAAGATGATAATGGAGACGCACCATCCTGCCCTCCTCCGATTCCGGCCTGAACGCCTCACACTGCTGTTGCTGCTGCTCGCCCTGTCCACGTTGTTCCCGTACAGCCTCGACACGGGATACCTCTACCGTCCTGGTGTCCATTACTGGAATCCGGCGAAGAACCTGATCATCGCCGAGAACCTGTCGCCCGACCACTATTTCCGGTTGTTCGTGGGCTTGCGCCCGGGACCGGGCGGCGACCCCGCATACGATCTGTACAGCCGCTTTCCCGTCGGCGGATACGCCCTCATCAAACTCGCCATGCTCCCTTTCGGAACCGACCTGTCGGCCAGGATCCTGGCCGCCCGCATGCTCATGCTGCTGTTGTTCAGCGCCGCCGCGCTCCTGGCCTTCCACTCCCTCACACGGATCACCTCCCACCGCTGGATCGCACTGGCAGCCACCCTCGCGTCCTTCTCCTCCTTCTACATGCTGTTCTACGGCGACGTGGTCTCCGTCGAGATGAGCGTGGACCTGTTCGCGGTGATGCTGGTCTTCCACGGCATGGCGGTGTTCGTACAGGAGGGACGGTTCCGCCAGTTGCTGGCCAGGACCTGCGTCGCGCTGCTGCTGGGGTGGCACGTGTATGCCTTCCTGCTGCCGTTCCTCATCCTCGGTCTGGCGGGTGAGGCGGTCCGGGCGTGGAAGGAGGGAACCGCGCTGTGGCTGCGTGTGCGCTCGACTGCTGCGGCGGTGTTGCGCAGCCGCTACATGGCGCTGGGAGTGTTCGCGCTGCTGTTCGGGGCGGTCGTCCTGGGCTTCAACTTCGCCAACGAGTACGCCGCGTTCGGAGGCCGGACCGCGGTGACCGAACTGCCGTCCTTCAAGTCCATGCTCAGCCGGACCGGACTGGACCAGGACCCGGATTCATCCTTCGACCCCGGGTGGTGGCTGCGCTTCCTGCGACAGCAGTTTTTCCGTGTCTGCGTCGCGTCCGTTCCCTTCGTGCTCACCGACCGGGGAGTCGATCTGCTCGAGTGGTTTCCCTCCCTCCACTTTTCGGCGCCGGACCTTGCGGGGCCGGCGTTGTGGGTTGCCCTCCTGGCGTTGCTGATGGCGGTGGCCGCATCCGCGACCGTGGTGCGCCTTGCGGGACCGCTGTTGGACTGGCGGCGCCGCATGCTGCTGGCCACCCTGGCCCTGTCCGGGTTCTTCTGGGCCCTGCCCATGCGCCACAACGCGGCGCACCACCTCCACGAAGCCCTGTATTACGTGGGCGTCCCGCTGGTGTTCTACTCACTGCTCCTGCTGTACCTCCACAAGCGCCGGGGGTCTCGTCCCGTGCTCGGCCTTGCCGTTGCGGCGCTGCTCGCCTTCGTCGTCTCCGCCTTCCAGATGGACCGCCGATGGCGCCCGGACGCCCGGACGGCGGAGGTCCAACAGGCGACCCTGGCCGAACTCGGGAGCATCCGCGAAACCACGCGGGGAAAGGTGGTCCTGGTCCTTCCATCCGTCGAGCCGGAATGGTCCTGGGAGGACAGACGGCGGGGATCCGAACTGAGGTACTATCTCGCCGGAAGCGTCTTGGGGCACTTCCCGGACATGGAAGTCGCCGCCCGCTCCGCAGACTTCCTCGTCACTCGCGACCGTGTGGAGAGCGACGCCCTGCTCACGCCCCGGAACGAACATGTGTTCCTGTATGATTCCGCGGGTATGGACGACCTGGTGGAGTTGTACCGGGCCACATACCAACGGGTGGTGTCCGCCGGAGAGCCGGCGGCGCGCTCCCACTTCGACGTCTATCTAGGCGACCGCACGCTGTTCCACGTCAGGGATCCCTGCGTCCGGGAGGATTTGAAATACGGGGCCTTCTTCGTGAACCGGAACTTCTTCGTGAGGGTGACTCCGGAAGACTCGAAGGACCTGCCCAGAGGGTCCAGGTGGTACCGCTTGGGGAACCTTCGCGCCTTCCAGCAAGCTGGCGTGCTGTTCGAGGGGAAGTGTATGGCTATTCTTCCACTCCCCGATTATCCCATCTCCGCCATCCGGACGGGACAGTGGCCACTCCGACTGCGTTTCCGGGAAGGACACCCCGGCTGGCAAGTAGAGATACCTGCGAACCGGTAGTCCCCGCGGTCAACGCACTCGTTCTACACGGGGCGGCCTCGCCAACCCCCGCCTGCCACGATATATGCCGTTGTCTTCATGAGCGCGGGTTGACAAGCGCCGCCGCCAAGGGTCAGATTGCCTGAAAGTCCGGGGCCGCCTGGCCCCGGACCGTAGGACTGGCGCTTCGACGGAGGCTGCGATGCCCAGGGTGCTGACGCAAGAGCAGGTGGACGCCTACCACCGGGAGGGGTTCCTGTTCCCCGTCCGGGTGATGGACAGGGAGTCTGCGGGCGAGTTGAGACGGAAGCTCGAGGAGGTGGAGCGGACCATCGGCGGGGAGATACAGCAGCGGTACCGCATCAAGGCCCACCTCCCCTTCCCCTGGCTCCACGAGCTCATCCGCCATCCCCGGATGCTCGACGCGGTGGAGGACATCATCGGGCCGAACATCCTGTGCTGGGGATCCAGCTTCTTCACCAAGAACGCCCGCGACCCCCGCTTCGTCTCCTGGCACCAGGACACCACCTACTACGGCCTGGAGCCGCGGGAGACCCTGACCGCGTGGTTCGCCTTTACCGACAGCACGGTGGAGAGCGGCTGCATGCGGGTGCTGCCCGGCTCCCACGCCCGGGGCGCCCGAAAGCACGTGGAGACCTTCGGGAAGGACAACCTCCTGTCCCGGGGCCAGACCGTGGAGGGGGTGGACGAGTCCCAAGCGGTGGACGTGGTGCTGGAGGCCGGCGAGATCTCGTTCCACAGCGAGACCGTGGTCCACGGCTCCAACCCCAACGGATCGGACCGCCGGCGGCTGGGCTACTCCATCCATTTCATCGCGCCGCACGTGCGCCAGACCCTGTTCGACCACGCCACCGCGGCGCTGCTGCGGGGCGCGGACACCCACGGTCACTGGGAGCCCGAACCCGTGGCGCAACGGGACTTCGACCCGGAATGTCTCGCGGCCCTGGACCGGAACCACCGGCAGTACAACGCCAACAAGCAGGCGGTATGACGCCCGCGCCGCTGTACCGAAGGTCCGCGTTCCTGCTTGCGCGCAGACATGGGGTCAACGGGGGATCACGTGTAAACCCATGTCCGGTGCGGCCCTGCTCGCGCGCGGCCGTGAGACCTCACGGAGATTCGAGGAAGAGAGCCATAACATGCCGGAAAGACCGTTGAACCACAAGGTCGTGATCATCACCGGCGGCGCCGGCGGCATGGGCACGGTCATGGCCCTGGCCCTGCTGGAAGACGGCGCCCGGGTGGCGGTGGTGGACAAGCAGGAGGAGCGGGTCCATGCCATGGCGCGGAGCGCCGCAGGCTTGGCCGACGAAGGGGCGCTCGTCACCCTCGCCGGGGACATCACCGAGGCGGAGGACTGCGAGCGGGTGGTCCGCACCGCGCTGGACCGGTTCGGGCGCGTGGACGCGCTGGTCAACGCGGCCGGCATCGGCATGCAGACCGTAAGCCCCGACTACATGAGCCGGCCGGTGCGCTTCTGGGAAGTGGATCCCGACCGCTGGCAGGCGGTGATGGACGTGAACTGGAAAGGGGCCTTCCTCATGGCCCGGGCCGTGGCCCCGCATCTGGTGGAGCAGGGGTCCGGACGCATCGTCAACGTGACCACGAGCCTCGACACCATGTTCCGCGGCGCCTACACCCCCTACGGCATGTCCAAGGCCGCGCTGGAGGCCGCGTCCGCGAGCTGGGCCGCCGACCTGGAAGGAGCCGGCGTCACCGTCAACGTGCTGGTGCCCGGCGGCCCCACCAACACTTCCTTCATCCCCGGGAACGCGCCCTTCGACCGGAGCAGGCTGGTGCAACCCGAGGTCATGGCCGCACCCATCCGGTGGCTGGTCTCCGACGCCTCCCGGGGCGTCACCGGCTGCCGCTTCGTGGGCGTTGACTGGGACACGAACTTGGCGCCCGACGAAGCCGCCAAGGCCGCGTGCCGGCCCGCGGCCTGGCGGGACCTGACCTCCCAGGCGGTCTGGCCCGACCGGAAATAGCTTCCGGAAACCCCGGACGATTGCCCCCGTTCGTCCCGAGCGCCGCGCAACGAAGTCGAAAAGGAAACTCTGAACAATTACCCCCGTTCGTCCTGAGCGTAGCGAGTCCCCCGTTCATCCTGAGCGTAGCGAAGCGGAGTCGAAGGAGGCGCTTTCCCGGGGTCTCGATCTCCGATCTGTCTCCGATCCGCGTTTCTTGACAGGGCCGCGGGGTCGGAGTAACATGTAGCCATGTCTCCCGAATTCATGGCCGTCATCGGCGCCGCCATCGCTCTGGCCGCAGTCATCCTTTCCAGCCAACGGACCATGCGACGGGAAATCGGCGACATGCGACGGGAAATCGGCGACATGCGGCAGGAAATGGGTAACATGCGGCAGGAAATGCACCAGGAAATCGGCAAGGTGCAACAGGAAGTGCACCAGGAAATCAGCGCCCTGCGACAGGAAATGCGACAGGAAATCGGCAAGGTGCAACAGGACATCGGCGACCTGCGGGAACGGATGGCGCGGCTCGAAGGGCTGTTCGAGGGGTTCACGAAGACCGTGCCGGGTCCTCAACCTCAGGCCGCGCCAAGCCCCCAACCTCAGTAGTAGGCCGTCGCCACGGCTCCCACCGACGGGGAGGAACCGATGAATTTCGTACAGGAACCTCTGATCAATTCCGGCTTGAGGCGCGTTTTCCTAAAGACAATGTTCCTGGCGGCGGTGTTGCCCGTCGCGTTGATGCTGGCAGGGTGCGGCGGCGGATCGAAGGGCGCGTCTGTTGCGGGTATGCCTTCGGACGGTAGGACTCCGACTCCGACACCTACGACCCCCCCCCCCCCCCCCCCCCCCCCCCCGAACCTGTAAAGGGGCTGCCGGAGAATCATACGCTGGAAACAGGAACGATCCCCGCAGGAGAGATCCGGACGATCCTTGAGGCTGACGGTATCAGGACTACCCTTACATGCCCAGCCGGCGGCGACGCCTGCATGATCACCGTCGCCTCCGATGGCACGGCCACATTTACAGGTGGCAGCCCCGCCGTTGCAACCGCACCCATCCCCGAACCCGAACCTGTAACGGAACCCGAACCAGAGCCTTTCTATCCAGTTTCTTCCGCGTACTGGATACAGGAACCTCCTGGAGGTTGGGCACACTCCTACCCAACCGATACTGCCACCAACGCTCGGGAGTTCCGGGAGACCCCCGGAGAGTACGAGATCTATAGCTGGTGGCGGGAGCTTCGGAGTACGGAGGTTCTCGGATACTACGGCTTACAGTCCCGCCCCGTCGGATCTATGCAACCATGGTTTGAACGACACACGGATACCGTTCAGCCGGAAATTCAGCCGGGAGGTTCTGCCACATGGACAGGGGACTTCCTTGGGTACGCCTTTCGCCGGCAATTCGCCTATGCCAACACGGGGTTGACGGCGGCTAACGACGTAGCGGCTAGATTCGCGGATACCGGAACGCTGGCCGATGCGGGAGGCACCGAAAGACCGTATGCCACTAAGATTATCGGGGACATGGAAATGTCCGTAAGCCTTACTCCCGGCAGTAGTCCAACCGTCGATTATTGGGTGTTGGGCAACTCTCAAACTCCTACGGGAGGGGCCTTCGGCGTTATGGTCTTTCCTCTACTAGGAACCTTTGCGACTACTGACATGGACCGTAGCTACTCGGACTTCCCTCTCAATGCAGACGGTACATTTTCCTCTACCAGAACCCTTCCCTACGCAACCCGGGCTCAAGCTCTAGCTAGTCTTGCTACTGTGAACGATACCTTCGAGCTTTCCGGAGCGTTCGTCGGCACGGAAGGGCATGGAGTCCTTGGAACAATCGACTCTCATCAAATCGCGGTCATTGAACCCGGGAGTCTCCCGGCTAACAGAAGGATCCAAAGCATAGGTTTGAGAGGTGCCTTCGGCGCAAAGCGAACCCCTGCCAGTCCCTAGCCAACCTCCCCAACGAAAAGCCGCCCCTGACGCCCAAGGATGGACAGGGGCGGCGTTTCTCTCTCAACCCTACCGGCAGCTTCGGACGCGTCCACGGGGCAGGATGGACGCTGGCCAGCCCGGACGCCCATCGACACCCACCGCGAGGTCCACGTCTGGCCAGCCGGAGAGAGACCGCCTAGAATCGCCCAGGATGGACGTTTGCCGGTAGCCTATGCTTGGGAGCTTGGAGGCGCCTAGGGGCGCCCCAGACGGACCCGGCCGGCGCCCGGATGGACCCGGCGAGATCTCGTTCCACAGCGAGACCGTGGTCCACGGCTCCAACCCCAACGGATCGGACCGCCGGCGGCTGGGCTACTCCATCCATTTCATCGCGCCGCACGTGCGCCAGACCCTGTTCGACCACGCCACCGCGGCGCTGCTGCGGGGCGAGGACACCCACGGTCATTGGGAGCCCGAGCCCGTGGCGCAACGGGACTTCGACCCGGAATGCCTCGCGGCCCTGGACCGGAACCACCGGCAGTACAAGGCCAACGAGCAAGCGGGATGACGCCCGCGCCGCTGTACCGAAGGTCCGCGTTCCTGTTTGCGCGCAGCCGTGGGGTCAACGGGGGATCACGTGTAAACCATGTCCGGTGCGGCCCTGCTCGCGCGCGGCCGTGGGATCTCACGAGGATTCGAGGAAGAGAGCCGTAACATGCCGGAAAGACCGTTGAACCACAAGGTCGTGATCATCACCGGCGGCGCAGGCGGCATGGGCACGGTCATGGCCTTGGCCCTGCTGGAAGACAGCGCCCGGGTGGCGGTAGTGGACAAGCAGGAGGAGCGGGTCCATGCCATGGCGCGGAGCGCCGCGGGCTTGGCCGACGAAGGGGCGCTCGTCACCCTCGCCGGGGACATCACCGAGGCGGAGGACTGCGAGCGGGTGGTCCGCACCGCGCTGGACCGGTTCGGGCGGGTGGACGCGCTGGTCAACGCGGCCGGCATCGGCATGCAGACCGTAAGCCCCGATTACATGAGCCGGCCGGTGCGCTTCTGGGAAGTGGATCCCGACCGCTGGCAGGCGGTGATGGACGTGAACTGGAAAGGGGCCTTCCTCATGGCCCGGGCCGTGGCCCCGCATCTGGTGGAGCAGGGGTCCGGACGCATCGTCAACGTGACCACGAGCCTCGACACCATGTTCCGCGGCGCCTACACCCCCTACGGCATGTCCAAGGCCGCGCTGGAGGCCGCGTCCGCGAGCTGGGCCGCCGACCTGGAAGGCGCCGGCGTCACCGTCAACGTGCTGGTGCCCGGCGGCCCCACCAACACTTCCTTCATCCCCGGGAACGCGCCCTTCGACCGGAGCAGGCTGGTGCAACCCGAGGTCATGGCCGCACCCATCCGGTGGCTGGTCTCCGACGCCTCCCGGGGCGTCACCGGCTGCCGCTTCGTGGGCGTTGACTGGGACACGAACTTGACGCCCGACGAAGCCGCCAAGGCCGCGTGCCGGCCCGCGGCCTGGCGGGACCTGACTTCCCAGGCGGTCTGGCCCGACCGGAAATAGCTTCCGGAAACCCCGGACGATTGCCCCCGTTCGTCCCGAGCGTAGCGCAACGAAGTCGAAGGACGCGCTTTCCCATAGGGAGAGGCGCCTCGATCCAGAATTGTTCATAGGTTCCGAAAGACGCTGCACGGGTATCGTTTGACAACCCCGGACGGATTTGTCACGGAACCCCGTAACCCGCCTTGCAGGAGGTCATCATGGCGTACAGCGCAAAGGGCCGCACCAAGGATTTCCCGGTGTTCGACTGCGACAGCCACATCTACGAGCCCCCCGATGTGTGGGACAAATACATTCCCGAGCGCCACCGCCAGCTCGCCAAGACCCACTTCTACCGGGACGCCGACCGCCTCGTGCTGGTGCGCAACTCCCGCATCAGCTTCCGGAGCCCCAACGAATGGAAGTACCCCGCGGAGACTTGGCACCCGGGCCTGACCAAGCGGGAGATCGGCAACACCAAGCCCGGAACCCCTGAATGGGACCAGAAGATCGGACGCAACGCCAGCGCCCGGGACCCCCATGCGAGGCTCAAGGACATGGACGCGTCGGGCATCGACCAGGTCATGATCTTCCCCTCCACGTTCGTCTATCTCCCGCTGGTGGAGAACGCCGAGGCGGCCCACCTGTGCGCCCGGGCATACAACGACTGGGTTTACGACTACTGCGGCGCCGACCGGAAGAGGATGTACCCGGCCGCGGTCCTGCCCCTGCAGGAGGTGGACCGGGCCATCGACGAGTTGCGGCGGGTCGCCAGGAGAGGCTTCAAGTCCGCCCTGGTGCGGCCCATCATCGCCCTCGGCCGCTACCCCACCTTCCCCGAGTTCGACCCGCTGTGGAAGGAGTTCGAGGAGCTGGGCGTGGTGCTGGGCATGCACACCTTTCCGTCCCGGGGCGAAGCCATGTCCGCTGGGCTGGCGGAGCGCATGGGCGCCGACCGGAAGCGGCTCTTCGGCGACGAGGACATCCTCGTCTATTCGCCCGGCCAGTTCGTGGCCAACATCATGCAGGCCATGGGGTCCCGGCAGGCCGGCGACGCCGCCTACGGCTTCATCGCCGAGGCCATGACCTGGACCGGCGTGGTGCTGATGACCGGCTGGCTGGAGAAGTTCCCGCGCCTCAAGGTGGCCATCCTGGAATCCAACTCGAGCTGGCTGCCGCTGGTGCTGGAAAAGGCCGAAGGCTACCTGGAGCTCTACCGGCACACCAACGAGGACATCGGCGACCCCAAGGAGGTCTTCTACAAGAGCTGCTTCATCGCCTTCGAGGGCGACGAGGAGGTCACCTTCCGGCTCTGGGACCTGTACGAGGACATCGGCCTGTGGTCCTCCGACATGCCCCACCTGGACGCCGCGGACGTGTGGGAGGCCATGGACAACATGGACAAGTGGAAGGTGCCCCGGCAGGCCCAGGAAAAGATGCTGGGCGGCAACGCCCGCCGCCTCTACGGCATCGAACCCCGACTCGTGGTCACCCAAGCCCCGGACGAATATACGCCGGTGACCATGTCGCGGTATGCGTGAGGCGGGCCGACCTGCAAGCGCGTCCTTCGACTCCGCTTCGCTACGGCGCCTTCCCCTTTCTCGGAATCATTTCATCCGGGACGGCAGGAGCAGCGCGGTCTGCGGGAATACCACGAGCAGGCCGAGGCACGCTTGACAGGCGTGCAGGGGCGTTGTACGGGCAAGGCCCCGCGGTCTATCCGCCGCGGGCCTGACTAACAGGGAAAGAGAAAGCCCTATAAAGGAAACTCTGAATAATTGCCCCCGTTCGTCCTGAGCGTAGCGAGTCCCCCGTTCATCCTGGGCGTAGCGAAGCGGAGTCGAAGGAGGCGCTTTCCCGGGGTCTCGATCTCCGATCTGTCTCCGATCCGCGTTTCTTGACAGGGCCGCGGGGTCGGAGTAACATGTAGCCATGTCTCCCGAATTCATGGCCGTCATCGGCGCCGCCATCGCTCTGGCCGCAGTCATCCTTTCCAGCCAACGGGCCATGCGACGGGAAATCGGCGACATGCGGCAGGAAATGGGTAACATGCGGCAGGAAATGCACCAGGAAATCGGCAAGGTGCAACAGGAAGTGCACCAGGAAATCAGTGCCCTGCGACAGGAAATGCGACAGGAAATCGGCAAGGTGCAACAGGACATCGGCGACCTGCGGGAACGGATGGCGCGGCTCGAAGGGCTGTTCGAGGGGTTCACGAAGACCGTGCCGGGTCCTCAACCCCAGGCCGCGCCAAGCCCCCAACCTCAGTAGTAGGCCGTCGCCACGGCTCCCACCGACGGGGAGGAACCGATGAACTTCGTACAGGAACCTCTGATCAATTCCGGCTTGAGGCGCGTTCTCCCTATGGAAAAGCGCGTCCTTCGACTTCGCTTCGCTATGCTCAGGACGAACGGGGCAATTGTTCAGAGTTTCCTAAAGACAATGTCATGGACAAGTGGAAAGTGCCCCGGCAGGCCCAGGAAAAGATGCTGGGCGGCAACGCCCGCCGCCTCTACGGCATCGAACCCCGACTCGTGGTCACCCGGGCCCCGGACGAATATACCCCGGTGACCATGTCGCGGTATGCGTGAGGCGGGCCGACCTGCAAGCGCGTCCTTCGACTCCGCTTCGCTACGGCGCCTTCCCCTTTCTCGGAATCATTTCATCCGGGACGGCAGGAGCAGCGCGATCTGCGGGAACACCACGAGCAGGCCGAGGCACGCCGCCATGGCAAACCAGAATGGCAACACGCCGCGGAAGATCGTGCTCATCGGCACTTCGCTGGCTACGCCTTTGACGACGAAAACATTGATCCCCACAGGCGGAGTGATCAGCGCCATCTCGATCACGACCACCGCGACGACTCCGAACCATATCGGATCGAAACCCAGTCCGGTGACGATCGGGTACACGACCGGCAGTGTCACCACCAGCATCGCGAGCCCGTCGAAGAACATGCCCAGGACGACGTAACCCGCCAGGATCATCAGGAGCGTCGAATACGGTCCGAGTCCCATCTCCTTCAGTCCGAGAGCCAGGGTTTCGGGGATATGCGTCAGTGCAAGGAACGGCCCGAACACATGCGCGCCGATGATGATGAGATACAGCATCGCCGTCGTGGCGGCCGTTTCGACGAGGATACCCGGCAGCTTGCCGACCCCGAATGCGCCCGTGGCAAACGCGAGCGCCAGAACCAGCGTTGCCCCGATGCCCGCCGCTTCGATGGGCGTGAATACACCCAGGTATATCCCGCCGAGGGACACCACGATCACACCGACCAGTGGAAGCGAACCGACGGTGGTCCAGGCTTTTTCGGACCAGCTCGTGAGCGGCCCTGCCGGTCCCTCTTCTGGCTTGAACGCCGTGATTGCGACGACGATCAACACGAAGAGAAGAGCCAGCAGCAGCCCGGGCAGGATTCCGGCGATGAACAGCTTGCCGATGCTCTCCTCCGTGAGGATGGCGTACAGCACAAAACCCGTCGAGGGGGGGATCAGGATGCCGAGCGTGCCGCCTGCCGCGACGGATCCGGTCGCAAGTCCGTCGGCATAGCCGAACCGTTTCATCTCGGGGAGCGCGACCCTGCCGATGGTGACCGCGGTGGCGACCGACGAGCCGCTCACCGCGGCAAAGGCGGCACAGCCCATGATGGTCGAGGCGGCCAGCCCGCCGCGCAAGCGTCCGACCCATGCATGCGCGGCAGCGTAAAGACGCTGGGAATAGCCCGCTGCCCCGGCGATGTTTCCCATCAGGACGAAGAGAGGGATCACCGTCAACCCATAAGCCGTGACCGAGGAGTAGGTCTCGGACGACATGGTTGCGATGGCCGCGCGTTGCCCGTCGATGGCCCAGATGCCGCCGAATCCAACCACGAGCAGCGCCATCCCGACAGGGAAGCGAGCGACGAGCGCAACGAAAAGGGCAGTGATCCCCAGGACGCCGATCAAGGCATCACTCATAGTCTGCGATGCCTCGTCGGAACTGGAGGAACAATTGGAGGGCCAGCACCAGGAGGAAGAAACCCATCCCCAGGGTGATGGCTCCGTAGGCAATCCACACCGGGACCTCGATCATGTTGGTCACGTCGCCATACTCGTGAGCATCCAGCGCCTTGCCCCAGGCCTTCCGCACCAACAGACCCAGAACCAGGATCGAGACGACCCGCGCCAAGAGGTCGCCTGCGAAACGCCCTGCGCTCCCAAGCCTGTGATCCAGGATATCCACACGGATGTGCTGCTCGGTGAGCGCCGCATAGGGCATCGCCAGCATGACGACGACGGACATGCCGATCTCGACGAGCTCCTGGTTGCCGAGGATCGGCTGGTTCAGCGCATAGCGGAAGAAAACGGAGACGGAAACCAGGAGCATGATGGCGAAGAGCGCCAGCCCGCCAAGCAACGCTCCCAAGTGCAGGACACGCTCGGGAAGGGTCCCTTCCCGAGCGGTTCGGTGCGGCGCCGGATCGGCCACGGCCTACTTTCGGAGGGCGGCGGCCCAGGCTTTGGCATCGACTCCTTCGGCCTGGAGTTCCGCGATGACCTTGTCGGCAAGCGCGTCCGTCGCCCGGTTGAACTCGGCCGCCGTCCGGGCCGTCAGCTCGATGACCTGGCCGCCCTTGGCCACGTATGCCTTCAGAGCCTTGGTGGCCGCGTTGTCCATGGTGACACGACCTCCTTCGGACAACCCTGCCCCGGTCAGTTCGGTCAAGGCGGCCTGGGTCTCCTTGTCAAGCGACTTCCAGCTATCACGGTTCATAACCAGCATGAACATCGAGTTCGTGGCGTTCATGCCGCGCGTGACGTACCTGGTGACTTCGCCGAGCTTGAAGCTCGTGAGCACCGACGCGTCTACGAGAACGCCATCGATGACGCCGGTCTCCATCGAAGTGTAAACCTGGCTGATGGGCTGTGAGACCGGGGTCGCGCCCCAGGCTTCGGCCACGCGGCCGGTGTTCTTGGAGGGTACACGGATCTTCATGCCCTTGAGGTCCGCAAGCGTACGGATCGGCTTTTCACGCGAGAGAAGGACGGCTTCCTGCGCAGTCCACAGGCCCAGAAGTTTCGTGCGACGGAACTCCTTGTCGAGCATGCCGATGTTCCGCCAGACGACCTTGGTGCGGTTCGTGCCTGCCGGCACCATGCCCGGCAGTTCCACCATCAAGGTCTGCTTGAACTGGGCGGCGGTGTAGCCCGGCAGCGCATAGACCATGTCCGCCACGCCATCGATGACCCGGTCGTACTGCTTTACCGGCCCTTTCCCGAGCTCGCCGCCGGGGTAAACGCGGATGGTAGTCGCTCCGTTGGTGGCTGTGGCCAGTTTCTTCGCAAGCGGCAGGAACATCTCGTTGTGCAGATGGTACTTCGTGGACGCGAAATGCGCCAGCTTCAGCTCTGCGGCCTGTGCGGCAAAACCCGTTCCCGTGAAAGCGAATGCCGCCGCGGCGGCAAGCAGTTTCGATATCTTCATGGCGTCCTCCTTCGGAGCGGTTATTGGTTCACGGCTTCCCCCTCTTTATCTTTATCTCAATATATGAGATAATTATCTCAAACTATAAGAGATAGGGTTGCCATTGTCAAGGTCGCTCGACTCTCCGGATGGACCGGAAAAGAAGGGCCGAAGGATGAGCACTCCTCTGAACTCCTCATTGCTAAAGGGCTTCGAGATCCTTGGATTGTTCTCCGAGAGCGAGCCGGAGATCACGACGGCGATCGTTGTCGAGCGCCTTGGGACGAACACGGCGACGGCTCATCGCCTTCTCATAACGCTCGAGAAGTCGGGGGCGGTCAGCCGCACCCGACGGGGTCACTACACACTGGGTCCGCGAATCGAGGAACTCGGGCGCTTGGCCGAGGGGGCCAATCCACGGTCGTATATCCTGAAACCGCGGCTCGAGGCGCTGACCCAGGAGCTCAATGAGTCCGTGATGGCCTGTCGCCTGTCGAACCTCGGTCCCGTCTGCGTCAGCGTCGCACGCTCTCGACAACCCATCTCGGTCAACATAAGTCTCGGGACCATTCTGCCGCTTCACCTGACGGCCCAAGGCAAACTCTGGCTGGCGGAGATGACACCGAGTGAACGCGAGCAGCGCCTGCGCTCCCTACCGCTTCTGGGAAGCACACCGCCGGATATGCAGAGCCTGAACACCGAGTTGGAGAAGATCCGAAGAGATGGCGTCGCACTGAACCTTGGCGACAATGAGCCGGACATCGCCGCCGTTTCGGTTCCGGTGCGTGACAAGACCGGCAGGATGCGGCTTTCGCTATCGGTTTTCGGACTTCTGAGCCGATTCGACGAGGACTTCGTATCGCGCTGCCGTCCTGCACTCCTGTCCGCGGCGGCCAGGATCGGCCGAGGACTCTAACTTCGACGTCACCCGGAGCGCGTCCGTTCCTTTCTGCGCGCGGTCCCCGTTCACGACCCGGCGGCGTCCTCCAGCAGCAACAGCCCCATGCCCGTGAGCATGGGCGCATAGTAGTTCCGGTGCACGAGCTTCACTTGGGGCGACAGGGCGCCGCGCATGCCCAGCCACATGATCATCTCCACGGCCTCGGCGCCTCCCTGCCGCATGTACTCGTGGTGCGGCAGCGCCGCCAGTTCCTCCGGCCGGGTCACGATCCGCTCCATGAACGACCGGTCCCACTCCTCGTTGCGGAACCCGAAACGCTCCCCGTGGAGCTGGTGCGACAACCCGCCGGTGCCGAGGACGGCCACGCGGACGTCCCCCGGATAGCTCTCCACCGCCTGGCGCAGGGCCTTGCCCAACTTCCACAGGCGGCGCGCGGTGGGGAGCGGGTGCTGCACCACGTTGACCACCACGGGCAGCACCTTGATGTCCCAGCGGGGCCGGTGGGACCAGAGCAGCGGCAGCGGCGTCAGCAGCCCGTGGTCCACGGCCAACTCCTGGCACACGGTCATGTCGAACTCGCTCTCCCGGATCAGCGACTCGGCCACGTGCCAGGAGAACTCCGGGTCGCCGGGAACGGGCGGCAGCGGACGCGGCCCCCAGCCTTCGTCCCCCGGCGGATAGCTGTCGGCCACGCCCATGGCGAAGGTCGGGTACTTGTCGAAGAAGAAGTCCGTGCCGTGGTCGTTGTAGATGAAGACGGCCACGTCGATACGAGCCTCCCGGAGCCATTCCATGGCCGGCCGGTAGCCGTCGAACAGCGGCTTCCACTCGGGGGAGTCCTGCTTGCCCTGGTCGAAGGCGGCGCCCACCGAGGGCACGTGCGACGACCCGATACCGGCGACGATGCGTCCCATGCTACCGCGCCCCCTGCACCTTTCGCGTGCTCAGGAACTCTTCCAGGGTCTGGCCCCGGAACGCCGCGCCGATGTGCTGGAGGCTGTCGCCCGTCACCGAGCCCATCTTGTACATGACGTAGATGTTGGCGCCGCCGTCCCGGGCCAGGGCGAGCCAGTCCCTGTCCCGTATCCTCCCCTTCTCCCAGTCGGACAGGCCGAAGCGGTCCATCAACCCCTCCGGGTCCTCCCCGAAGGCGGCGCGGTTCTCGGCCCGATTGAGGGAAAAGAAGAACTTGTTGAGACGGTAACCCTTGCGAGACCGGGCTCCGTCGAACACGTAGGTGCCCTCGATCCTGGGCGGGGCCTGCCCTGGCTGGTCCATTCTCGCGTCCCTCCGGGAACCGGATTTCCGCCAACCATAGGACGATTCGGAGGCGGCGTCAAACCTCGGCCGGGCGAGGGTCGGCTTGACACCGGACGGACGCCGTTGCTACTCTCGCTCACCGCTCCGCAGCCAAGCACGCAGGCAAACAACCGACTCACACGGGAGACCTATCCATGCCGGGACCCTCTTTCGAAGACGTGGCCGTAACCAACGGGGCGGAAGCCTTCCTGGCCCAGATCAACGCCAACCCGGACGTGGACTATATCTTCGCCAACACCGGCACCGACCACGGTCCGATCCTGGAAGCCCTCGCCAAGGCGCGCCGCAGCGAGTCCAGGGGCGCCGAGATCGTGGTGGCGCCCCATGAACAGGCCGCGGTCTCCATGGCCCACGGCTACTATTGCGTCTCGGGCAAGCCCCAGGTGGTCCTCGTGCACACCCTGCCCGGCACCGCCAACGGGCTGGGGGGGCTGATGAACGCCAAGTCTTGCCAGGCGCCCATGCTGTTCGTGGCGGGACGCACCCCGGTCACCGAGGGGGAGTTGGCGGGGGGCAAGAGCCACCACATCCACTGGCGCCAGGAGTCCCGGGACCAGGGCGGCATCGTGCGCGAGTTCGTCAAGTGGGACTACGAGAACCGCGCCAACGAGCAACTCGGCGCCATCGTCCCCCGGGCCTTCAAGATCGCCATGGCCGAGCCCCGGGGTCCGGTGTACCTGTCGCTGCCGCGGGAGTGGCTGTACGAGTCCATGGAATCGACCCGCGTGTCCGCGGAAGCGTTCAAGCCGCCCAGCAAGCACCAGACCCCCGCGGCCGACCTGGAGCAGGCCGCGGAGATGCTCATGGGCGCGGCCGAGCCGGTCATCCTCACTCGCTACCTCGGGCGGAACCCCGAGGCGGTGGCGGCGCTGGTGGAGCTGGCCGAACTGCTGGCCATACCGGTGGTCCAGCACTTCATGTCCCAGTACATGAACTTTCCCGCGAGCCACCCGTGCCACGGCGGCCACGACGTGGACGCGCACCTGTCCCGGGCGGACCTGGTGTTCCTCATGGACACCGACGTCCCGTGGACGCCGGCCAGCCGGGACCCGCTCCGGCCCGGGGCCAGGGTGGTGCAACTGGAGGTGGACCCGCTGTTCTCCTCCATCCCGGTGTGGGGTTTCCCGGTGGACCACGCCATGACCGGGGCCTCCGACGTCACCCTGCCGGTGCTCAACCGGATCGTCCGGCGGAAGCTCGAAAGCGCCGACGCGGAAACGCGGAAGGCCGTGGAGGAGCGGCGCGCCCGGGTCGAGGCCGCCCACCGCGAGCGGCGCTCGGACCTCGCGGCCCGCATCCACGAGGTGAAGGACGAGCGGCCCATCCACCCCTTGTGGGTGTCCCGCTGCATCGCCGAGGTGATGGACGAGAAGACCATCGTCATCGGGGAGGCGGTGACCTCGCCCGTGGAGCCCGTGCTCGGGCTGGAACGTCCCGGCTCCCACTTCGGCCAGGCGCCGGCCGGGCATCTGGGGTGGGGTCTGGGCGCGGCCGTCGGAGCCAAGCTCGCGGCCCCGGACCACACGGTCATCGCCGCGGAGGGCGATGGCTGCTACATGTTCTCCGTGCCCACCGCCTGCCACTTCACTGCACGGAAATACGATGCCCCCTTCCTCACCGTGGTCTATAACAACGGGGCGTGGAACGCGTCCCTCAGCACGGTGCGGGAACTCTACCCGGACGGAGTCGCCCAGCAGACCGGGGTCTTTCCGGGCACGGACCTGACGCCGTCGCCCCGGTTCGAGCTGATCGCGCAGGCGTGCGGCGCATACGCGGAAAGGGTCGAGGATCCCGCGGACCTGCCCGGCGCGCTCGAACGCAGCCTCAAGGCCGTCAGGGAGGAGCGGCGGCAGGCCCTGTTGAACGTCATCTGCCGCAACCCCGCAGGCTGACGTGGAACGACGCTTCCGGCCGACTGCTGCTGCTACCGCAGGGAAACACTGCTGCAAGGAGGGAACATGCGTTTGGCAAGACTTTTGACCATTGCTTTGGCATCGGGCGCCCTGGCGCTGGCGAACGCCCCCGAAACGCCTGCCGCCTACCCGGACGGACCCATCACGATCATCGTGCCGTTCGGGGCCGGCGGAGCCTATGGCCGGCTGGGACGGAAGATGGGCGCGGACCTCGAGGAGAAGCTCGGCGTACCCGTGGTGGTCAAGAACAACCCGGGCGCCGGTGGACGCAAGGGCGCGGTGGTCCTGTTCAAGTCCAAGCCCGACGGCTACACCATCGGCTTCGTCCACTTCGTCTCTTTCCAGTCCAACGAGATCCTGCGCGGCAAGAAGGCGTCCATCGACTACAACCGCTTCAAGGTCATCCTGAAGATCTCGGACGCCAAGCAGTTCGTGTTCGTGAACAAGGGATCGACCATCCGGAGCCTGGCGGACTTCAAGAAGGCCGGCCGCGCCATCAAGTTCGCCACCACCGGAGTCGGCGCGGTCACCTGGATCGAGGCCAACGCCCTGGGCGCCACCCTGGGGTTCCCTGTGAAGTTCGTTACCGGCTACAAGAACCTGCCCAAGGCCGCCCTTGCCGTTGCCCGCGGTGACGCCGAGGCGGGCGCCGGCGGGTACGTGCACGTCCGTAACGTGTTGGACGACCTGCGTATGCTGGCCTTCATCTCCGACAAGAAGGACCCCAACCTGCCGGACGTCCCCACCACGACCGAACTGGGATATCCGCAACTGTCGGTCCTGGGAGTCCCGCGTATCATGGCCGCGCCGCCGGGAACGCCCGACGACAGGCTGCAAGTCGTGCGCAAGGCCATGCAGGAGATCATGGCGGACGCCGCTTTCAGGGACTGGGCCTTGAAGGGAGGGTTCTTCCTCGATCCGGGGGGCCCCGACGCCACGTGGAAAGCGTTGCAGGCCAACGCCAGGATCATGCGCGACATCAAGCCTCTGCTGACCGGGAAGAAGTAGCCCGCGCACGGGCAAGCGTCTCGACCCTGCGATGCAGACGGCGCTTGCAGAAGCCGCCCTGAGGGTGACCGACCCGGCCGCCTTGCTCATGCTGTTCATGGGGACGACGCTGGGCGTCGTCTTCGGGGCGCTTCCCGGGCTCGGAACCATCACGGCCCTGGCGGTGGTGCTCCCGTTCACCTTCGGCATGGACCCCATGCTGGCCATGTTCCTGTACTCGGGCATCATCAGCAGCGGCACGTTCGGCGGGTCCGTGCCCGCCATCCTCCTCAACACCCCCGGCACCCCGCCCAACGCCGCCACGTGCCTCGACGGCTACCCCATGACCCGCAGGGGCGAAGGCGCCCGGGCCCTGGCCGTGTCCGCAACGGCCTGTTTCGTGGGCTCGCTGGGCGGCGCCGCCATCCTCCTCGCCCTGCTCCCCGCAGTCAAGCCGGTGGTTTATGCGTTCGGTCCGCCGGAGTTCTTCTGGCTCGTGGTGTTCGGGCTCGTGACCATCGCGTTCGCGGCCAAGGGCAACATGGTCAAGGGGCTCGTGGGAGGAGGTCTCGGGATCCTCCTGTCCCTCATCGGATACACCGAGATGTACGGCGTTTACCGCTACACCATGGACAGCGAATACCTGTGGGACGGCCTTCCGATGGTCCCCTTCGTGGTGGGGATGCTGGCCGTGAGCGAACTCGTCAGCTACTCGGCGAGCGGCGGGATGACGGCGAGCGCGGCGGCCGGCGCCACCGGCGCCGACTGGCGGCGCCAGACGCTCCAGGGGATCCGCGATACGCTCTCCAGACCCCTGGCCGCGGCCCGGGCCACCGCCATCGGCGCAGGCATCGGCGTGATCCCGGGAGTGGGAGCCGGGGTCGCCTCGTTCCTCTCCTACGTGGTCGCCATCCAGGGCTCGGACGAACCCGAGACCTTCGGGTCGGGGAACCTCGAAGGGATCATCGCCAGCGAGACCGCCAACGACGCCAAGGACGGGGGTTCGCTCCTGCCCACGGTGGCCTTCGGCATCCCGGGCAGTGCGGACATGGCCCTGCTCCTCGGAGCCTTCGTCCTCCACGGGTTGCAGCCGGGGCCGCTCCTGCTCCGGGACCACATGGACCTGGTCTATGCCCTGCTCCTGGGGATCGTCATCAGCCAGGTGCTCACCAGCGGCCTGGGACTGCTGGCGGTCCCCTGGCTGGCGCGGCTCAGCACGCTGCCTTCGCGGACCATCGCGCCGTTCGTCCTCGTGCTGGTGTTCGTCGGGATGTACATGCTGCGGAGCAGCATATTCGACGTGGGCCTGGCCGTGGCGGCCGGCGTCTTCGGCTACTGCATGCGCCGGTTCGGTTTCCCGCTCATCACCGTGGTGATCGGTTTCATCCTCGGACCCCTGGCCGAACAGGCATTCCTGCAATCGCTGATGATCTCCGACGGAAGCTACGACATCTTCTACGGCCAGCCCATCGTGGTCGTGCTCATGGTCCTGACCCTCGTCACCGTGACCTTGCCCGTGGTCAAGTCGCTGCGCCGAAAGGCGGCGGAGAAGGGCGCCGGAGACCCATGAGAGGCTCCCTGGCCTTCACCGCGTCGGTGGGCGGGTTCATCGCCCTCCTGCTGTGGGTCGGGCTCGGCTATCCTCCGGAAGTCCAGGTGCTGCCGCTGGTAGTGGGCCTCCCTACCCTCGCCTTGACCCTCGTGCTGCTGGCAGGGGAGTTCCATCCCCCCGTCATGCAACGGCTCGACTCCGCACTCGACGACCTCTGGGGCGGCCGCCGGGAGACGCCCGACCCGGCCGCGGATCCGTCCCCGATTGCGTGGGGGCCCGTCGTGCGCATGATGGGCTGGGCCGTCGGCTTCTTCGCGGCCGTCTTCCTGTTGGGCATGTTCGTGGTCCCGCCCCTGTTCATCCTGGCGTACCTCGTCACGGAAGCCCGGATGCGTCCTGCCGACGCGCTCCTCGCAAGCCTCGCGGCTTCCACCTGCCTCTACGCAGGCATGGCGCTCCTGGGCGTGGACCTCTGGCCCGGCAGCGTCACCGAGGTGGCGCCCGGGATACTCGGGGGCGGCATCGTCCCGCCTCTTTGAGCCGTCGGATTGCGAGCCGCGCGTTTCCGCGTTTACAATACCTGCAACATCAAGGTTGGGTCCGTCCGGCCGTTCGGGCGCGGCCACGGTTCCACGGCCGGCAGCCCGTTCATTTGGCTCTGTCAGGAGGAAACCATGATCTGCAGAATCTTCTGGGGCAAACTCCGACTCGGGAAGTGGGAGGAGTACGAGCGGTACTACAACGAGGTGGTGGTTCCGGCCACGGCGAAGATGCAGGGGTTCCGCGGCCGCCAACTGCTCCGGAGCTCCGAGAACCCGGACGAGGGCATCTCCCTCACCTTCTGGGAGACGAAGGAGGACATGCAGCAGTACGTCGCCAGCCAGGCCCGGGCCGACATCGCCAAGGGCGCGGAGAACATGTACACGGGCGAGTACTGGGTCAAGGACTTCGAGGTGAAGTCCCTGTCGCTGTTGTCCCTGGGGAGCGTGTGAGGCGCCCGGGCGCCTCACACGGTCCGGTCCCTACGCAACGCGCTCCCCGAGCCAGCGGTCGATGGCGTCGATCACCGCGGACTCCCGACCGGCGTAGAAGTGGTTGGCGCCGGGGACCGTGACGCACGTGCAGACGCCGGGTCCAGCGGCCTCGGTCAGTTCCCGCGCGTATTCGCGGAAGTAGGCGGCCTCGACCTCCCCCGCGGTCACCAGCAGGGGACAGCCCAGGGCCGCGGCGTGGGGGCGCACGTCGGTGGTCTCATGGCGGCCGTACTTGTTGACGTAGGTCCTGCAGGTGAACAGTCCGGTGGCGCCGCTGGCCGGCGCCCACAGGAACTCCTCTCCCTCGCCCCCCGCCACCCGTTCCTCGGCCGCGGCCATGCGCGCCTCGAACTCCGGGTCCTCCGCGGCCCGGGCCGCGTAGAACTGCTTGGGGGCCGAGCACGAGACCACGCCCACCACGTCGTCCCGGCGGCGGACGCCCTGGTAGTAGAGGGACTTGACCGAGCCCAGGCTGTGCCCCACGAGCACGAAGCGCGCATATCCCCGTTGCCGCAACCGGTCGATGGCCGCGTCCACGTCGAGCAGGCAGTCCTCGAAGTTCTCGCAGGTGGCGCCTCCGAACGCGGTCAGGTCGCCGGCCCGGGCGATCCAGTCATGGCCGCGGGTGTTGATGGAAAAGGCATGGTGGCCGCGCCCGGCAAGGGCTTCGGCGAACACCGGCAAGGGGCCGGTGTAGAAGCTCATGGCCACGCCGTGGACCATCACCAGCGCCAGGTCGGCGCGCCGCGGCGCGTCGGCGCGGAACAGGAGCCCGTGCAAGGTCTCCCGGTCCGAGGTCACGAACGAAAGCAGTTCGGCTTGCCGCGCCATGAATGAGCCTCCCGGCGCCGGTCCCGCGCCGCGGCCGTCACGCTGACCGCGGCCGGTACGCTTCGAGCCACCTTGCGATGGACTCGCCGTCGCGTTCCAGCCACAGGGCGTTGGAGCGGATGCGTTCCAGGGACTGGCGTATGGTGCGCGCGGCCGCGGGCGCCGGATGCGCCTCGAAGAAGGACTCCACCTCCAGGGCCTTGTCCAGGGTGGTGAAGTCTTCGGTGGTGATGGAGACGATGCGGGCGATGATGAAACCGCCCTGGCCGTAACGACCGTCGAACTCCGCCCACCTCTCCCGCAGGAAGTCCCAGGCCAACTCCCGCCCGAAGCGGTTGCCCGCCACCGCGGCCACCGCCAGCGGCGTGTCCTGGGCGCGCACCTCCCCGGACAGGGAGAACTCCAGGGTGCGCCGCAGGAGCTCCCGGTCGGCGCTGCACCCCAACCCGTGCAGGCAGCGGTTCTTCTCCTCGTGGAGCTCGGCCCCCCGGTACGCCCGGAGCACCGCATCGTAGCCCTCGACGCCTCGGCTCTCCACCACCGCGGCATACACCGCGGCCCGCAGGTCCGGGGCCGGAGCACCGCCGCCGTCCGTCTGCCGGTCGAACCGGCGCAAGGCTTCCCCGACCACATGCGGGTCGCCGTACCGGACCAGGAGGCCGACCACCATGGCCCGGAGCATGGTCGTGAGATGACCCTCCCCGGGCCGCACGTCCCACCCGACGCTTGCGCAGACCGACCGATAGAGGTCCCGGGCGAAGGCGCGGAACGATTCGTGGCAGGGCCGGTCGGAGAGGAGCACGTCGTAGGCCCGGAGGTTGTGGGACAGGTCCGCCCACACCGTGTAGTCGGTCTCGTTGGCATAGGCCGACGCCAGGCTCAGGGCCCGGTCCGCGCCCACGTAACCGGCCCGGGCCAGGGCGAACGCGTCGTTCTGGAGACCCAGGCGGTCGATGGCCGAGAGCCCGCTCGCCTCCACCGCCGCGGCCAGCCGGTCCCACAGTCCGGCGCTGTAGTTGCTCCGGTAGAACCCGGTCTGGTCCGGGTTGAGCTTCAGCCAACCCCGGTGCTCCGCGTCCAGGCTCGCCTCCGCGTCTTCGAGGAGACGGAAGACGTCCGGCTCCCCTTCCCTGCGAAGGCCCACCGGGACCGACCACCGGCTCGGGTCGTCCCGGTCCGGCGGGCCGCTCAGCAGGTAGCGGGTCTGACGGACCTCCACCGAGCCTTGCTTCGCGTCCACGGACAGCAGCGGGTAGCCCGTCTGCTTGGTCCACGTGTCCATCACCCGCTTCACCGGCTGGCCGGACTCCTCCGCCAGGGCCTGCCACAGGTCCTCGGTGGTGGCGTTGGCGTACTGATGCCGCCGCAGGTACCGCTGCAACCCCCGGCGGAACGTCTCCGCGCCCAGGTAGGCTGCGAGCATCCGGATCACCGAAGCGCCCTTGCTGTAGCTGATGGCGTCGAAGATCTCGTTGATCTGCTTCGGGTCCTGCACCTCCACCTCGATGGGGTGCGAACTCTTGAGGCCGTCCAGGGCCATGGCGCGGCTGAAGTCGCTGAAGACGAACTGGGTCCACATGTCCCACTCCGGGAACAGGTGGTCCACCGCCAGGTACTCCACCCACGAGGCGAACCCCTCGTTGAGCCACAGGTGCGTCCACCACTCCATGGTGACCAAGTTGCCGAACCACTGGTGAGCCAACTCGTGGGCGATGACGATGGCCACCCGCTGGCGGGTTGCGGCCGAGGACTCCTCGGGGTCCACCAGGATGGCGGTCTCCCGGTAGGTCACCGCCCCCCAGTTCTCCATGGCGCCCGCGGCAAAGTCCGGGATGGCGATGAGGTCCATCTTGGGCAACGGATACGGGATGTCGAAGTATTCCTGGAAGAACGACAGGGTCCGGGAAGCCACGTCCAGCGCGAAACGCCCCTGCTCGCCCTTTCCCGCGGGCGTATGGACCCGCACCGCGACGCCTTCCCGGGTGCGCGTCTCCACGAAGTCGAACTCGCCCACGATGAACGCCAGCAGGTAGGTGGACATGACCGGCGTCTCCGCAAACCGCACCGTCCTGCGGCCGTCCTCCCCGGTCTCCGTGCGGCTCGGCGGCATGTTCGAGAGGGCCACCCGGTCCTCCGGCGCCACCAGCGTGATCTCGAACACGGCCTTGGCCGCGGGTTCGTCCCAGCACGGGAACGCGCGCCGGGCGTCGGTGGCCTCGAACTGGGTCACCGCCATGTGCCGCTTGTGGCCGTCCACCCGGTATTCGCTGCGGTAGAACCCGCGCATCTTGTCGTTGAGTTGCCCGGTGAAGTCCAAGAGCAGCGTGGCGGGGCCCGGCGCCACCGGCCGGTCGAAGACCAGGGTGACGGTCTCCCGCTCTTCGTCGGTCTCCACCTGCGCGGGCTCGACGGTGCTCCCGGCCTGTTCCAGGGCCGCCCGCCGGATCTCCAACTCCGCGGCGTGCAGCACCATGCGCCGGGTGGCGGTCTTCACCTCCACGTCCACGGACTCGCTGCCGTGGAAGGTGAAGCGGTCGAGGTCCGGCTCCAGCGTGATGCGGTAACGTTCGGGACGAACGTCAGCGGGCAGGAGCACCCGTCCCTGTTCGGTCATCCATGGCCTCCAAGGTCGGCTCGGAAGGTCGCCGTCCCCGTTCGGGCCGGCCCCCAAGCCGGTGGGAGCAGGGACGCTAGAGGTTCCGGCGGAAGAACTCCAACGTCCGCTTCCACGCGGTCTCGGCCGCGGCCTCGTCGTAGTTGCGGCTGTCGGCGTTGGCGAAGGCGTGCCCCGCGTTGGGATAGATGAAGACCATGTGGTCCCCTTTCAGGGTCTTGAGCTTCGCCTGGAACTCACGGACGTCGTCCACCTCGATGCCGCGGTCCTTCTCCCCGAAGTGCCCCAGGATGGCGGCGCGCATCCTGCTGAGGTCGTCCTCGGGATTGAACCGGCCGTAATAGATCACCGACGCCTTGACGCCCAGGTCGTTCCTGGCCATCTGGTAGGACCAGCCCCCTCCGAAGCACCAGCCCACGGAGGCGATCCGGGCAGGATCGACTTCCCCTTCGAGCGCGGCGAGGTAGTCCACCGCCTGACGGAGGTTGGCGAAGGCCGACTCGGGGTCCTTCCGCACGCCGCCGGCGAGCCTGCGCGCCCCGTCCCGGTCCGCGGCCGTCTCGCCGTCGTAGAGGTCCACGGCCAGGGCCACGTAGCCCAACTCCGCGAACCTGCGCGCGTTCTCGCGGATGTTGTCGTTCAGCCCCCACCACTCGTGGATGAGGACCAGTCCGGGACCCGGCTTCCTGTCCGCGGGACGGGCCAGGTAGCCCCTGACCTCGTCGTTGCCCTTGTGGTAGGCCACGTCCCCGGCCGTGACCTTACCGGCCTGCGCGTACGCCGCACCGGCCGCCGGTCCGGCGCCCCGGACCGCGGCTTTCCGGGGCCGCTCGTTCCCCGATGGCCAGACTCCGACCAGCATGACCGCAAACAGGCAAACTCCCCAAGCCCATAAAACCATGGTTGCCTTCCCTCCTCGTCCGTATCTCCGGCCGCGACGCGGCGCGCCGACCACAGACCCCGGTAGCTGCGCGCTCCGCCGCCCGGCGGCCTGGTGAGCGAGTGGCGCGCCCGAAGGGAGTCGAACCCCTAACCTCCAGATCCGTAGTCTGGCGCTCTATCCAATTGAGCTACGGGCGCAGACATGGCGGAGAGAGAGGGATTCGAACCCTCGGTACCCTTTTGAGGTACACACGCTTAGCAGGCGTGCGCCTTCGACCGCTCGGCCATCTCTCCAGTGACATGCGATGGAGTAAGGACTATGACACACACGGCCCGCACGGTCAAACTTTTCCGCGCCGCAGGGCCGCGGAGACCGGGTCTCCGGGGCGGCGCGCAAGGCGCTGCCCGCCGGACCCGCGCGGTTTGACAAAGCCCGACCGCGCCAGTAACAATCACGTCCACGAGGCGCGGGCCGAAACCCGTTCGGGGAACGGCTCCGCACCCGCGTTTCGGCGACCTTGCGCAAGCGGCCCGTTCCATGACCGAAGTCCGAACACGTTTCGCACCGAGCCCCACCGGATACCTGCACATCGGCGGCGCGCGCACCGCGCTGTTCAACTACCTCCACGCCCGCGGCCTCCGCGGCAAGTTCATCCTCCGCATCGAGGACACCGACCGCAAGCGCTCCACGCCGGAGGCCATCGACGCCATCCTCCGCAGCCTCGAATGGCTGCAACTCGAATGGGACGAAGGGCCGTTCCACCAGACGGAACGGAGCGGCCTCTACCAGGAGCGGATCCGCGCCCTGTTGCGCGCGGGAGACGCCTATCCGTGCGTGTGCACGGCCGAGACCCTGGAAGCCAAGCGGCAGGCCGCGCTGGAGCGGAAGCGGAAGCCCATGTACGACGGCGCCTGCCGCCCGCGGGAGCGTGCGGCCGCGCCGTTGCCAAAAGGCGCGCCCTTCACCGTCCGGTTCCGGTCGCCGGAGCGCGGGACCACGGTGGTGGAGGACCGGGTCAAGGGCCGGGTGGAGTTCGACAACGCCGAGCTGGACGACCTCATCATCGCCCGCTCCGACGGCGCCCCCACCTACAACTTCTGCGTGGTCTGCGACGACATCGACATGCGCATCACCCACGTCATCCGGGGCGACGACCACCTGTCCAACACCCCCCGGCAGATCCAGATCTACGAGGCCCTGGGCGCCGAGCCCCCGGTGTTCGCCCACGTGCCGCTGATCCTCGGGGTGGACAGGAAGCGTCTCAGCAAACGCCACGGCGCCACCTCGGTCACCGCCTACCGGGACATGGGCTACTATCCCGAGGCGCTGAACAACTACCTGGCGAGGTTGGGATGGTCCCACGGCGACCAGGAGATATTCGACCGTGCGGAACTGGTGGAGAAGTTCGGCATCGACGCGGTGGGAAAGTCCTCCGCGGTCTTCAACCCCGACAAGCTGCTGTGGCTCAACGCCCACTACCTCCGGGAGCGCCCCCTGTCCCGGCTGGCCGAGGACGTGCTCCCCTACATCACCGCCAAGGGCCACGACGCCCCGGCCGACCGCTCCTGGCTCGAGAAGATGGTCGCCACCCTCCGGGAGCGCGCCAAGTCCCTGGCGGAGATGGTGGAGATGGCGCGCTTCTACCTGGCGGAGGAGGTCTCCATCGACGAGAAGGCCGCACGGAAGCACCTGACGCCCGAGACCCGCCCGATCCTCGATGAGGCCGCGGCGAGGCTGGGAGGGCTGGCGGACTTCAGCGCAGCCGGCATCGAGGGGGTCTTCGGCGAGATGGTGGCGGAACGGGGGGTCGGCCTGGGCAAGGTCGCCCAGCCGGTACGGGTCGCGCTGACCGGCTCCACCGTGAGCCCCGGCATCTACGAGGTCATCCACGTCCTCGGAAGGGAGCGGACCCTGGCGCGTCTGGCCGGGGGCGTCCGGTACATCGATTCCGGTCCCGAAGGGCTCCCGCGCCCATGAAAGGGAAGCGGGCGCGGCCGCGCCGCCCGCGCTCGCCGTGAGCCCCCTCATCCCGCTGCTGGCCCTGGGCGCGGCCCTGTGCTTCTCGTCCGGCCAGATCTGTTCCCGGCTGGGCCTGAACCACGGCACCCCCACCGGCGCCATCTCCTTCTCGCTCTTCACCTCCACGGTCATCCTGCTGGCGGTGCTGGGGCCTTTCGCTTCCTGGGACCACGCGCCGCCCGCGGGGCTCCTGCTGTTCACCGGCGCCGGGGTGTTGTCGCCCTTCTGCACGCAGATCCTGCTGTTCGTCTCGGCCAACAAGGTGGGCATCTCCCGGGCGTCGCCACTGCGCAACACCACCCCCCTGTTCGCCGGCGTGGTGGCGGTGGCGCTCCTGGGGGAGACCGTGACCGTCCCCATCGCCGCGGGAACGCTGCTCATCGTGCTGGGCGCGAGCCTCCTGGGCATCAAGGACTCCGAGACGGCCTTCCCGTACCGGCGCATCTACCTCCTGCTGCCGGTGATGGCGGCGTTCCTGGGCGGCTTCTCCAACCCCATGCGCAAGCTCGGCTACGGCATGATCGACTCCGTGCCGCTGGCCATCTGCGTCGTGCAGGCGGGAGCCTTCGCAGCCCTGGTGACCTACCTGCTGGCCACGGGAAAACACCGCGAACTGGTGTTCCGGCGCGAGACCCTGGGCTGGTTCGGCCTGTCCGGGGTGCTCAACAGCGCCGCGGTGTCCTGCAACATGGCCGCGCTGGAGATGGGGAACGTGGTGCTGGTGTCGCCGCTCATCGCCACCACCCCGCTCTTCACCGTGGTCCTGAGCACGGTCTTCCTGCGCTCCTTCGAGAAGGTGACCCTCAAGGTGGCGGCCGGGGCCGCGGCGATCTTCCTGGGGGGAGTCGTGTTGACGGCGTTCTGAGGGCGGGCGGCGGTGACCGGGGAAGCGCGGCCGACCCCTCCGGGGGAACGGCCGCGGCCTCCGCTAGCCGGTTGGCCGGTGGAGCAGTCTTCCGTATCCGGGAAGCGACGGATCCAGGTCCAGTCCCTTCAACGCCTCCCAGATCCACGCCTGGGTGTTGGTGATGACGGGCTTGCCCAGGTCCGCCTCCAGCCGCTCGATGACGGAAGAGACGCGCCACTTGTTGCAGGGCATGTAGATGCCGTCCACGTTGGGACACTCGGCGAGGACCGCGGCCGCGAGGTCGTAGCCGGTCTCGGCCGGCAACTCCCAGATCTCGTGGGTGTTGTGGTAGCCCAGGCCGCGGTTGGCGGCCACCTCGATGTTGTAGTGGTCGAGGAACCGGATGAGGTTCTCGTCCTGGTCGTGGGGGAACGGCGAGGCCATGACCACCCGATAGACGTCCAGGGACTTCAACGCGCGCACCACCGCGGTCAACACGGTCGAAGCGTTCACCGGCGTGATCTCCCTCACCGCGTCGAGCACGAGCCGGTCCGAGCCCGGACCGCGGTAGGAAAGGAACAGCTCGCCGGTAATCA